>CAVQYE010000001.1:0-63993 GCA_963718065.1 uncultured Actinomycetes bacterium
ACGAAGCCGCGCCGCGCCGGGGCGACGGCGAAGCGGAGCTCGGGCTGCCCGGGGAGCCTCTGCCCCGGCTCGAGCAGCTTCGCCTCGACGCGGCGGAGCATGTTCTGCGTCCGCATCGCCTCGCCACGGTGCGGGAACGCGACCACCACGCGGTTGCCGGCACGCACGAACGCGGCGAGCTCGTTCTCCGCCTCGCCCAGCCCGCGGGCTGCGATCGCGGGACGCTGCGCCTCGAACGAGTGCGGTTGTCCGAAGGGAAACGGGTCAAGCTCGGACGCGCGGTCGAGCGGCACCGGGTCAAGCCCCTCCTCGTCCCAGACGCCGCGCACGTCCTCGGCCTGCCAGACGAGATCCGGCCCCTGCGGCAGCACCGGCACAAGGTCGTCGGGGATCTCCGGCGGTGCGTCATCTCCTTGTTCCGGGGTGAGCTCGATCTCGACCAGGTCGAGGCGCCGCTCCGCCGCCGGGTAGATCGTCGCCGACTCGACCGGATGGAGTGCCCGCTGGGTGAAGGCGGAGAAGGCGCGGATCTGCTCGATCTCGTCGCCGAAGAGCTCGATCCGCAGCGGCTCGCGGCCCGTGGTCGGGAAGACGTCGACGATCCCGCCGCGGACGGCGAACTGCCCACGCTCTTCGACGCGCTCGACGCGCTCGTAACCTGCGAGGGCGAGCTCTTCGGCAAGGGCCTCGATGCCTGGCTCCTGCCCCGGCGCGACGTGCACGGGCTCCGGCCGGGCGTCGGCCGGCGGCATCAGCTCGCCGAGAGCCTTCGCCGAGGCGCAAACGAGCCCGCCGCGGGCAAGCACGTCGAGCGCGCGCGCCCGCTCGCCGACGAGGTGCGGCGGCGGCTCGAGCCCGGAGTCCCAGCGGACGCCGCGCGAGGGAAGGAGCGCGACGTCGTCCTCGCCGATGAACCACGACGCGCCTTCGGCGGCGTCGCGCGCGTCGGCGTCCTCGGGCAGGGCGATCACCAGCGGCCCGGCGAGTTGCTCGAAGAGCGCCGCGAGCAGCAGCGGCAGCGCCGGCTCGGAGACGCGCGCACGGGCGGGCAGCGCCTCGGCGAAGCGCTGGAACGACTCGCTCGCGGCAAGCTCGTCGACGAAGGGGTGAAGTACCGGCCGGTCCATGACGAAAGGCGAAACCGGGCGGTTCCGCGCGGGCCAGTCTAACTTCGCACGGGCAGTACGAGCCCGGGCACCGGGGACGCACGCACTCGAGATCCGCGATGGGATGCCCGGCTGGGAGCCTCGAACGGACAGGTCTGAAACAGACAGGCCGCGAAGCCAGACCCCCACCCTAGGGTGGGGTCGCATCCCCTCCGCCCTCGCTGTCGAGGCTACCCGGAAAACTCCCAAGAGTGTTGCCACGGACTGTAAAAATTCCGTCCGCATCGGGCTCCAGGGGGCCGAGCGGCGACACGGCCCCACCGTACCTCGGCGGCGTCGGCGAGACGTCGACGTACTGCTTCGCCTGGAGGGTGAAGAGCTCGGCGTAGAGGCCGTCGAGCGCCATCAGCTCCTCGTGGCGGCCGTGCTCGACGACCTGCCCGTGGCGGAGCACGTAGATCCGGTCGGCCGAGCGCACGCTCGAGAAGCGGTGTGAGATCAGCAGCACGGCACGCCCGGCCAGCAGCTCGCGCATCCGCTCGAAGAGATCGCTCTCGGCCCGGGCGTCGAGCGCAGCCGTCGGCTCGTCGAGGATCACGAACGGCGCATCGCGGAAGAACGCCCGCGCGAGCGCGACGCGCTGCCACTGGCCGATCGAGAGATCCCAGCCGCCGTGGAACTCGCGGCCGAGCATCGTGTCGTATCCCTCGGGCAGCGAATCGAGGAACTCGTGCGCACCGGCGCGCTGCGCTGCCGCGATCACCGGCGTCGGTGTCGTCGATCTGCTCGTGCCGGCCGAGGCCGACGTTCTCCCTCGCCGGCAGGAGGAAGCGCGCAAAGTCCTGGAAGATGACGGCGACCGAGCCGCGCAGCTCCTCGGCGTCGAGCTCCCGCGTGTCGATTCCGTCCCAGCGGACACTGCCGCGCTCGGGGCGGTACAGGCCGGCGACGAGCTTCGCGAGCGTCGTCTTGCCGGAGCCGTTCTCGCCGACGAGCGCCACGATCTCGCCGGCGCCGATCTCGAGCGTCACGTCGTCGAGCGCCGGCCGGTCCGCCTCCGGGTAGACGAACGTGACGCCGTCCACCTCGAGCCGGCCAAAGCTCTTCGGCGCCTCGCGGCCCGACGGCTCGAGCCGGGGCTCGAGCTGGAGAAACGACGTGTAGTCCCTGATGAAGAGCGTCGACTCGTACAGGCCGGCGACGGAGAAGTGCATCGCCTGCAGCCGGCCGCGCAGCTGATAGAGGCCGAACACCGAGGCGCCGGTCGCGGCCAGCGAGAGGCGGCCGCTCGCGTACAGATAGGCCAGCGCCGCAGCCGCGCAGGCCGCGACCCCGGAGGAGGTCAGCGAGCCGACGAGCGTGCGGAACGTCCGCCGGCGCGCGAGCGCGCGGAGCTCCTTCAGCCGCTCGTCGTAGAGGCGGTCGTAGCGCGCGCGCAGAAACGGCCCGAGGTTGAAGGCACGCACCTCCTTTGCGTTGTCGCGGCTGAGCAGCAGGTTCTGGAGGTAGTTGCGCTGCCGGTCGTTCGGCGTCATGCCGAACGCGAAGCGGTACGTGTCGCGCGTGTTCTTCCTCGAGACGAGCCAGACCGGCACGTAGCCCAGCGTCACGATCGGCAGCAGCCACGGCTGCATCGACGTGAGCGCGACCACGATCCCCACAGCCGCAATCGTGGCGCCGACCAGGCCGAGCAGGCTCTGCACCGTCTGGAGCGAGCGGAACTGTCCCTGCATGTTCGCGCGGCGCAGCCGGTCATAGAAGTCCGGCGACTCGTAGGCGATCAGGTCGATCTTCGTCGAGACGTCCAGCACCCGGTCGTAGGCGCGGCGCGCGACGAGCTCGCCGAGGACCCGGCTCTGCTCGCTCTGCACGGAGCCCGCGACCTCCATGACGACGGTGAGGCCGACGAGGATCGCGATCGACGGCACGACGGTCGTAAAGGAGTCACCGCCGCCCGCGGCCAGCACCGAGTCGAGTGCGTACTTCGTGGCGAAGAGCTGGAGGCCGGCGGCGATCGCCGTCAGCAGCTGGAGCGTCGCCGTGAGCAGGAAGACACCGCGTCCCGCCTCCCAGACGAGCCGGAGCGAACTGCGGATGAGCCCGGGCAGGTCGCGCCAGGTCGGCTTGACGTCGTCCGGGTGCATGAGCTCCCACATCGTGCGGGAGCGCCGCCGCTGCGGCCGCTCGTCGGACGGGTCGAGATTCACGGCGACGAAGTCGCCCACGGTCAGGTTCTAGCAGCTAAGCAGAGGCGATCCGCAGGCGCCGCGCGCCGTCGTACCGGGCGTTGTACCAGCCGGCCAGGGGTGTGATCGAGACCCTCGTGCCACTGCGCGGGGCGTGGATGAACCGTCCCTTGCCGACGTAGATCCCGACGTGCCCGAGACCGTCGAAGAAGAGAAGGTCCCCCGGGCGGAGGCGCTTGCGGGCGATGTGCCGGCCGATCCCGAACTGGGCGACCGAGTAGTGCGGCAGCTCGCGTCCGAAGTGCCGGTACACGTAGGCGACGAAGCCGGAGCAGTCGAAGCCGGTGCGCGGGGACGTGCCGCCGTAGACATAGCGGACGCCGAGGAAGCGCTTTGCATACCGCACGACCCTGAAGCGGGCGCGCACGGCGGAGGCGGACTTCCTGGCAGCGGCGGATTTCTTGGTGGAGATGGGCTTCGCCATCGCGGCGACGGCGGTGCGCGACTTGGCACCGAGGACGGCGGCTGCAAGAGCGAACGCGAGCATGATGAGCAGGAGACGGGAACGCAGAGAAAGGCCCTTTCGGAGCGCGCACCGGCCCAAGAGACCCCAAGGGCGCAGCGCTGCTGTCGGGTTTGTAAGCGATAGTCCAGCAGCGAAGCGCCGGAGTCGCAATGACCCATGTGTGGGTGCCGCCCTCCCCCGATTGAGGGGTGCCACGCGTCCGCTCGGACTAGGACCTAGCCGTTAGTTGAAGCGGCGTTGCGCCGAATCGAGACCCTCGGCATCGAGCGTCTCGACCGCGTCTGCAGCGCGTGCGACGACCGCCTCGGCGTCGTCATGCGGCTCGAAATCCGAGAGCACGAAGTCGGCCAGCGGACGGGGATCGCCGCGCTCGGGCCGGCCGACACCGACGCGGAGGCGGAGAAAGTCCTGCGTGCCCAGATGCTGCGCGACCGAGCGCAGGCCGTTGTGACCCCCGAGCCCTCCCCCCTTGCGCGCCTGCAGCCGACCACGATCGAGGTCGCCCTCGTCATGGACGACGAGCACCGCGTCCGGCTCGACCTTGTAGAAACGCGCCGCCGCGCTGACTGACCGGCCGGACTCGTTCATGTACGTCTCCGGCTTCAGCAGCGCGACCTTGTGCCCGTCGAGGCGCAGCTCGGCCAGCTGGCCGGAGAACTTGCTCTTCCACGAGGCGCCGTGACGGCGCGCCAGCTCGTCGACCACGAGCCAGCCGACGTTGTGCCGGTTGCGCGCGTACTCGCGGCCCGGGTTCCCGAGACCGACGACCAGCAGGTCGAGCGACGTGCCCTGGCGGCGCGGCCACAGCCGCATTCCGCGGACCTACCCTTCGGACGAGCCGGATCCGCCGTCGCCGCCGTCGGACGAGCCTTCGGCAGCCTCGCCCTCGGACTCGCCTTCGCCCTCGGCAGCCTCGCCCTCGAGCTCGGCGCCCTCCTCGCCTTCCTCGACGACTTCCTCGGGCTCCTCCTCGCGCGTCGGCAGCGTCACCGTCGCGAGCACGGTCTCTTCCGGATCGTCGAGCAGCTTCACGTTGTCCGGCACCGTCAGCTCCGTCAGGCGAAGCGTGTCGCCGATCTGCATCCCGCTGACGTCGATGTCGAAGTGCTCCGGAATCTCCATCGGCAGCGCCTCGATGTTGACCTCACGCGAGACCTGCGAGAGCACGCCGCCCTCTTTGACGCCGGCGGACTCGCCGATCAGGTTGACGGTCACCGCCGCCGAGATCGGCTGGTCGAGCCGGACTTCCTGCAGGTCGATATGCGTCAGCTTCCCGCGGACCGGGTCGAGCTGGTACTCCTTGAGCACCGACGGGTGCGTCGACTTCTGGCCCTCGAGCACGACGTCGAGGATCGCGTGCAGGCCGGCCGACGTGGTCAGCACGCGGCGCAGCTCACGCTCGCGCACGCTGATCGCATGCGGCTCCGAGCGGCCGTAGAGGACACCCGGGATCAGACCTTGCTTGCGCAGGCGGCGCGACTCGGCGCTGCCGAGCTGATCACGCTCTTGGACCACGAGTTTGACGCGCTCTCCAGCCACGGCGGCGGATTGTAGCGGAAGGGCGCGTTACTTCTTGATGTGCAGGTCGATGCCCAGCAGGACGAGCGGCCAGAGCAGCACCGCACGCACCACGGCCGCCGGACGCCAAACGGGAGAACCGTGCCCGCCTCACGGATCCCCCGTTTCGGGGCTGCGGCACGAGGCCCCGCGGCTCGATTTACAAAGGAATGCCTGCGGCTCTTCCGTCCCGGCGCGTCCTCGCGCTCCTGTCCGTCCTCGCGTTCGCCTGGGTCTCAGCGCTCTTCTTCGTGGTCGATCGGAACGGCCTCGGGCTCGGCCACTACTACTACGTCGCCGTCGCGCTCGCCGCTCTCGCCGGCGGCCTGCAGGTGGGAGCCTGCGCGGGTGCGCTCGCAAGCGCACTGTACCCGGTGGGCATCGTCGTCAATTCGCACCTCTCGTCCGCGACGGCGCTCACCTTCGGAACGCTCGTCCGCGCGACGACGCTGATCACGATGGGTGCGCTCGTCGGCTGGTTCGCCGACCGCCACCGCCAGCTTGTCGGCGAGCTCAGCGTGCTCGCGGACCGAGACGTCCTGACGGGATTGCCGAACACCCGCGCCTTCGAGGCTGCCATCAACCGGCGCTTCGAGGCGGGGCACGCGTTCACCCTCTTCGTCGGCGAGCTCGGCCCCCACGCCGAGTCGAGCCCGCAGTCGGTCCCCGACGACGCGCTGCGCCCGCTCGCCGACCGCCTGCTCGTCTCCCTCGACCCGACCGACGAGATCGCCCGGCTCGGCGACCGGGAGTTCGCCGTCCTCGTCCGCCAGAGCCCCAGCCACGCCGGCCGGCTCGCCGGCAAGCTCGAGGCGTGGTCGCCCGGGCAGCTCACCTTCGGGTGGGCCTGCTACCCCGGCGACGGCGACAACGCACTCTCCCTGTACCGCGCGGCGAGCGAGCGCTTCTATGCACGCAAGCTCGTCCGCGAGCTCGACGCCCGCCAGAAGCAGGGCGCCACAGGGCCTGTCGCAAGCCTCACGTTGTAACCGCTCCGCGACCGCGTTACGATCGCCCGCGTAGGGGATGTCACTGCGCAGGTCGATCAGCAGCGCACCTGTCTTGCGCCCCGACCGAGGGAAGGGGCCACTTCCCGGAAGGAGACAAAGTGAGGCGGTTCACCGGAAGTTTGTTGGTTCTCGCCCTGTTCGCGACCGTCGCGGTCGCCGTGGGCTCGGCCGGAGGCGCCACCAGCAGCCGCGACAAGCTGATGGCGGCGCATCGGGGCGGCACGTTGAAGCTGCTCGCGAAGGCGGCCGGCGGCACGATCGATCCGCAGGTCAACTACACGCTGCAGTACTGGCAGCTCTACCAGGCGAGCTACGACGGGCTACTCGGCTTCAAGAAGGCCGGTGGCGACGCCGCCTTCCAGGTCGTCCCGGATCTCGCCCAGAGCCTGCCGACGCTGACGAACGGCGGCAAGACCTGGGTGTTCAAGCTCCGCAAGGGGATCAAGTTCTCGAACGGCAAGACCGTGACGCCGACCGACGTGGCGGCTTCGTTCCGGCGGATCTTCAAGGTCAAGAGCCCGACCTCCGGCGCGTTCTACGCCGGCATCGTCGGCGCCAAGGCCTGCCTCGCGAAGCCGGCCGGCTGCACGCTGAAGGGCGGCGTGATCGCGAACGACAAGGCGGGCACGGTGACGTTCAACCTGATCGCCCCGGATCCGGAGTTCAAGTACCGCCTGGCGGTACCTCACGCCAGCATCCTGCCGGCGAGCACGCCGCCGAAGGACGTCGGCACCAAGCCGATCCCCAGCACGGGCGCCTACTACTTCGCGTCCTATGACACGAACAAGCAGCTCGTGATGAAGCGGAACCCGTACTTCAAGGAGTGGTCGAAGGACGCCCAGCCCGATGGGTACCCCGACCAGATCGTGCAGTCCTTCGGGCTGACCGTCGAGGCGCAGATCACGGCGATCGAGAACGGGCAGGCCGACTGGACGCTCGAGGCGCCCCCGGCGGACCGGCTGAGCGAGATCGGGACGAAGTACGCGAACCAGGCGCACGTGAATCACGCTGACGGCGTTCTGGTACGCGCCGATGAACACGAACCTCGCGCCGTTCAACAACGTCAAGGCGCGGCAGGCCGTCAACTACGCGATCGACCGCAACGCCGCCGTGAAGATCTTCGGCGGCGCGAAGCTCGCGGCGCCGTCGTGCCAGGTGCTGCCGCCCGCCTTCCCCGGCCACGAGGACTACTGCCCGTACACGAAGAACCCGGGCACCCGCTGGTCGGCTCCCGACCTGGCGAAGGCGAAGGCGCTCGTCAAAGCGTCGGGCACGGCGGGCCAGAAGGTCGCCGTCGTCTCGTCCGACGACGAGGTGAACAAGGCGATGGCCGTCTACCTGCAGAGCGTGCTCAACTCGATCGGCTACAAGGCGAGCGTGAAGCCGATCTCCGGCAACATCTTCTTCACCTACGCGCAGAACACGAAGAACAAGGTGCAGATCAACGTCCAGCAGTGGTACCAGGACTACCCCGCCGCCTCGGACTTCCTCTACGTGCTGTTCGGCTGCGAGTCCTTCCACCCCGGCAGCGACTCGAGCATCAACATCGCCGGCTTCTGCGACAAGAAGATCAACGCGCAGATGCACAAGGCGCTGAACGCTCGCCGTGAACGACGAGCCCGGTGCCAACAAGCTCTGGGCGCAGATCGACCGGCAGGTGACCGACAAGGCGCCGATGGCGACGCTCTTCAACCCGAAGCACATCGACTTCGTGTCGAAGCGCGTCGGCAACTTCATGTTCAGCAAGCAGTTCTACTGGCTCGTCGCCAACTCATGGGTGCAGTAGGCAGCCAGCGCGGGCCGGACGCAGGTCCGGCCCGCCGCTGGGCCGGGAGGCGATGAGCGACACCGTCGCGGGAGGCGCGCCCGCCGTCGTGGGCGCGCTCCCGAGCGGGGCGAGCCCCTGGGCGCTCGCCCGCCGCAGGCTGCTACGGAACAAGGTCGCGATGACGATGCTGTTCGTCCTCGTCATCATCGTCGCGGCGTGCCTCGCCGCGCCGCTGTACGCGAAGCACGTCGCGCACACCGACCCGTTCCGCTCGCAGCTCGACGCGACAACGGTCGTCAACGGCAAGACGGTCCCGGTGATGCACGAGGAGACCGGCGGGCTGGGTCTCGGCGTGACGCCGATCGGGCCGACCTGGGACCCGGCGCACTACTTTCTCGGCGCCGACAACCAGGGGCGGGACGTTGCCGCTCGGCTCCTCTACGGCGGCCGCAACTCGCTGCTGATCGGCTTCTTCGCGACGCTGATCACCTGCCTGATCGCGACGCTGATCGGGCTCGTGGCCGGGTTCTTCGGCGGCCCCGTGGACGGCATCCTCTCCCGCGCGCTGGACATCGTCTGGGCGTTCCCCGTCTACCTGCTCGCGATCAGCCTCTCGACGGTCCTGCTGACGTCGGGTGTCGCGGTCGGCCCGTTCAGGCTCGAGGCGGGCAGCCTGCTGCTCCCGATCGGGATCATCGGCCTCGTCTACATCCCGTACGTCGCCCGCCCGATCCGCGGCGAGGTGCTGTCGCTCCGCCGGCGGGAGTTCGTCGAGGCGGCGATCGGGCTGGGCGCCTCGTCGCGGCGTCTGCTCTGGAGCGACATCCTCCCGAACGTCATCACGACGGTGATCGTCTTCTTCCCGCTCGTGATGGCGATCGACGATGCTGACCGAGGCGGCGCTCTCGTTCCTCTCGATCGGCGTCCAGCCTCCGGACGCGAGCTGGGGAACGATCATCCAGGACGGCGACGGGCTGATCTACACGCGGCCGGCGGTCGCGCTCGCGCCGGGGATCGCGATCGCCGTCACGGTCCTCGCGCTCAACGTGCTCGGCGACGGCATCCGCGACGCGCTCGACCCGCGCGCCAAGCTCAGAGGAGGTCGACCCCTGATGGTGCGGTTCATGGCCCGCCGCCTCGCATCGACGCTCCTCGTCATGTTCTCGATCAGCGTCCTCGTCTTCCTGATCTTCTTCGCGACGCCCGGTGTCGACCCGGCGGCGCGGATCGCGGGAAGAAACGCCGACCAGCAGACGCTGGCGCGCAGTCCGGAAGGACTTCGGGCTCGACAAGCCGATGCCCGTCCAGTACGCGCTGATGATGAAGAAGCTCTTCATCTCGCGTGACCTGACGTCGTTCGTGAACCGCGGCGCGCAGGTGATTCCCCAGGTCGATGCAGGCCGCACCGGTGACGTTCAGCCTCGTCATCGGCGCCTCGGTGATCTGGGTGTTCTTCTGGATCGGGATGGGCCTGCTGGCGGCCGTCTTCCGAGGCACGCCGGTCGACACGACGGTGATGATCGTCGGGCTGATCGGAATCTCGATGCCCGTCTTCTGGCTGGGCGAGGTCGTGAACCTGCGTCACCCAGAGCCGGTTCCACGACACGATCTTCTTCTCCTGGGTGCCGCCGCTCGGCTACGTCCCGTTCACCGAGTCCCCCAGCGGCTGGTTCAAGGCGCTGATCCTGCCCTGGCTGACGCTCTCCGTGCTCTACATCGGCCTCTACGCGCGCGTGCTCCGGTCCTCGCTCATCGAGGCGCAGGAGGAGGACTACGTCCGCACTGCGCGCGCCAAGGGACTGACCGAGCGACGCGTGCTCCTCCGGCATGCGCTCCGCACCTCGCTGGTCGTCTTCGTCAGCCTGTTCGGGCTCGACTTCGGCGCGCTCGTCGGCGGCAGCGCACTGCTCACCGAGGTGGTGTTCGGCCTGCACGGGATCGGCAAGCTGACCTACGACTCGCTGCAGAACCTCGACCTGCCGGTGATCATGGCGACGGTGATGTACGCCGCGTTCTTCGTCGTGGTCGCCAACGCCATCGTCGACTTCGTGTACGCCTTCCTCGACCCGCGGGTGCGCCATGCTTGACAAGCTGCAGCCCGACCTCGGGACAGGCGACACCGGCACTGGGCCGCTCCTCGACGTTCGCGATCTGAGCGTCTCGTTCCGCACCGAGGACGGGGTCGTCCACGCCGTCGACAACCTCTCGTTCGCGATCGCCTCCGGCGACGTGCTCGGGATCGTCGGCGAGTCGGGCTCCGGCAAGACCGTTTCGATGATGGCGGTGATGCGGCTGATCCGCGATCCGAACGCGATCATCGAGGGCCAGGTGCTCTACCGCGGGCGGGACCTGATGCAGATCAGCCAGAAGGAGATGCGCGAGGTTCGCGGCAGCGAGATCGCGATGATCTTCCAGGACCCGATGACGGCGCTGACGCCGGTCTACACCGTCGGCTGGCAGATCGCCGAGCAGCTCCAGGCACACCAGACCCTGACCAAGCGGCAGGCGCGCGCACGCACGGTCGAGCTCCTGGCCGAGGTCGGCATCTCGAACCCGGGGCGGCGGATCGACGAGTATCCGCACCAGTTCTCGGGTGGAATGCGCCAGCGCGTGATGATCGCGATGGCGCTGTCGTGCAACCCGTCGCTGCTGATCGCCGACGAGCCGACGACCGCGCTCGACGTGACGATCCAGGCTCAGATCCTGGAGCTGATGAAGCAGCTCAGGCGTGACCACGGCTCGTCGATCCTGTTGATCACGCACGACATGGGCGTCGTCTCGGATCTCGCCGAGCGGATCATCGTCATGTACGCCGGCGGCGTCGTCGAGGAAGGGCCGAAGTCCGCCGTCTTCCGCGATCCGCAGCACCCGTACACCTGGGGACTGCTCGGCTCGATCCCGCGGGTCGGCAGGCCGCGCGTCAAGCGGCTCGCGGCGATCCCCGGCTCCCCGCCCTCGCTGCTGGCGCCGCCCGCGGGCTGCCGGTTCGAGCCTCGTTGCCCCTATCGCTTCGCCCGCTGCGCGATCCGCCCGGAGCTCGAGGAACGCGTCGCGCCGGACCGGCGCGACGCCTGCCATCTCGACCCGGCCGCGCGTGCCCGCGCTGCGGCGTCAGAGCGCATGAGTGCGAACGGCGCCGATCCGGTGCTGCTCGAGGCGGTCGACCTCGTCAAGCACTTCCCGGTGCGCTCGACCGCGTTCCGCCGGGCCGCCGCCAACGAATTCGTCCACGCGGTCGACGGCGTCTCGCTGAAGGTTCGCCGCGGCGAGACGCTCGGGGATCGTCGGGGAGTCGGGTTGCGGCAAGTCGACCCTCGGCCGCCTCTTCGTCCGGCTGCTCGAGCCGACGAGCGGCACGATCCGGTTCGACGGCGACGACATCACGAGGCTCTCGCGCAACGACCTGCGCCCGTACCGGCGTGAGCTGCAGATGATCTTCCAGGACCCGTACGCGTCGCTGAACCCGCGCAAGCGCGTCGGGCAGATCATCGCCGACCCGCTCGAGATCCACGGCGTCGGCACGCACCGCGGAGATCCGCGCGCGCGTGCGGGCGCTGCTCGAGGTCGTCGGCCTCTCGGCGCAGCACGTCAACCGCTATCCGCACGAGTTCTCGGGCGGCCAGCGGCAGCGCATCGGCGTCGCCCGCGCGCTGGCGCTCGAGCCCGCAGCTGATCGTCGCGGACGAGCCGGTCTCGGCGCTCGACGTCTCGATCCAGGCGCAGGTCGTGAACCTGCTCGACGACCTGCAGGACGAGTTCGAGCTCACGTATGTCTTCATCGCGCACGACCTCGGCGTCGTGCACCACGTCTCCGACCGGATCGCGGTCATGTACCTCGGCGTGATCGTCGAGCTGGCGCCGTCCGACGAGCTCTACGCGCAGCCGATCCATCCGTACACGCGAGGCACTGCTCTCCGCGATCCCGGACATCGACACGGGCGAGAACGACATCCGGCGCGAGCGGATCGTGCTCGAGGGCGAGGTGCCGAGCCCGATCTCGCCGCCCGGCGGCTGCCGCTTCCATCCCCGCTGCCCGTTCGCCACCGAGATCTGCCAGGTCGAGCAGCCGCCGCTCGCCGACTTCGGGAACGGACGCGTGGCGGCGTGCCATCACCCGCTCGGCGGAGCGGTTCCCCTCGCAAGCGAAGGAGCATGAAAATGGCCGACCGCGAAGCACGCTTCACCTGGAACGGGCACGAGACCTGGTACCGCGTCGTCGGCGAGCTCGGCGGCGACTCGACGCCGGTCGTCATCTGCCACGGCGGCCCGGGCGCCGCGCACGACTACACCGAGCCGATCGCGGAGCTGAGCCGGTTCGGCCGCGGGTGCGTGCTCTACGACCAGCTCGGCTGCGGCAAGAGCGAGCACCTGCCCGACGCGCCGGCCGACTTCTGGACTCCGCAGCTCTTCAAGGACGAGCTCGTCGCGCTGACGCAGCACCTCGGGATCGACGATCGCCACGCCGTCGTCGGCCAGTCGTGGGGCGGCATGCTCGCCATGGAGTACGCGCTCGACCATCCTGCCGGGCTGCGCGCAATCGTCGTCGCCGACTCGCCGGCGAGCATGATCCTCTGGGTGTCCGAGGCGAACCGCCTCCGCGAGGACCTGCCCGCCGAGGTGCAGGAGGCGCTGACGCAGACACGAGGCGGAGGGCACGACGGACGATCCGGCCTACGAGGCGGCGGTGCGCGTCTTCTACGACCGCCACCTGTGCCGTGTCCCGTGGCCCGACTGCGTCGAGCGCAGCTTCGCCCAGATGGCCGTCGACCCGACCGTCTACCACACGATGAACGGCCCGAGCGAGTTCCACGTCATCGGCTCGCTGAAGAACTGGGACATCACCGGGCGGCTGCACGAGATCACGACGCCGACGCTCCTCGTCTCGGGCCGCGCACGACGAGGCGACGCCGCTGATCGTCGGCCAGATCCACGAGCGCATCCCCGGCGCGCAGTGGACGATCTTCGAGGAGTCGAGCCACATGCCGCACGTCGAGGAGCCGGAGGCGTTCCTGACCCGGGTCGAGGACTTCCTGCAGATGATCGACTAGCCTCGAATCATGCGTGGCAGGCTCCAGGACGGAGCGCGACGGTGCTAGAGCGCGGGGCGCGGATCCGCCTCGCCGTGGCGCTCGCGGCCATCGTCGGCCTCGGCATCGTCATCGCCGTCGCGTTCGGCGCGAACGGCCTGTGGCTCTACGGCTTCCTGGTCCTGGTCGTCGTCGCGACCGCGGTCGGCGTCGGGGTCGGCGGCCCGCAGATCGAGGCCTGGAGCCGCGGGCGCTTCAACCGCGACCGCTAGAACGCCGGCAGCGCCGAGTAAGCAACGACGCGGCGAACCGCTCAGGCACGCCTCGCTGTGGATTCCTCGTCTCACTTCTGTTGCACTTGGTCTGACCAGCGAACGCGGCGCCAGAGCGCATGCTGCTTCAAATGTGGAAAGAACGTCACACTTCCTTGAGCGTTGGTCTGACCACTCTGCGTTGTCTCGCGAGAAGACCTTGCCTGCCCGCGGGACTACCCGTACGACGCCGCTACGAGGGCGGCCAGCCGTCGTCAGACGCGGCGGCGCGCGCGCCGGTCTCGCACGCCAGGCCGAGCGCCCGCTCGAGCGGGTCGCCGCCGGCGAGGGCGACGAGAAACGCGGCGGCGAAGGCGTCGCCCGCGCCGAAGCGCGAGCGGCGCACGACCGGCTCGGCCGCCGCGCGCACAAGCTGCGTGCCCTGACACGCGACGGCGCCCTGGTCGCCGAGCTTGACGCAGACGACGGTGTAGCGCGTCGCGAGCGCACGCGCGGCTTCCTCCGGCTCGGCGCCCGTGACCGCCCGCGCCTCGTCGGCGGTCGCCAGGAGCACGTTCGCGCCGGCGGCGGTCTCGTCCAGCTTGCCGGCCGCCGCCGCGGCGAGGCCCGGCGAGGCGAGATCGACCGCGGCCCAGCTTCCGGAGAAGCGCGCTAGAGCGGCACGGGCGCCGGCGGCCGAGGTGCTCTGGAAGAGGCTGAATCCCGAGACGAGCAGCGCGTCGCCGGCGAGCGGGTCTGGGACGTCGCCCGGGTGGAGCCGCGCACCCGCTCCCGGCGAAGCGACGACGCCCGCTGACACGCCCCCGCCCGCCGCGACCGCCGCACCGGTCGGCAGTTCGGGGTCCCGCGCGAGCAGCGCCTCGATGCCGCGGCCGGCGAGCGCGCTCGCCACGAGCTCTCCGGCGGGATCGGAGCCGACCCTGCCGACGACGACGGCCGACGCGCCCAGCGCGGCAGCCCACACCGCCGCGTTTGCGGCCGATCCTCCCGCGCCGATGTGCACGGGCGCGTGCGCCCGTGACCCCGGGCGAGGCAGCTGGCCGGTCATTACGTCGACCATCACGTCGCCGACGGCGACGAAGCGCACCGCGGGCCGGCCGGGCAACGCGCTCAGCTGCCGCGGACCGCGCGTCCGCCGAGCGTCAGGATCTCCGCGACCCGCGGCGCCGCGAGCAGACGCGTCCCGCGCTCAGGCGCCAGGTCGGCAGCGAAGGCGTGCGCGAGCTCGGCCGCCTCGCAGTAGGCGACACTGGCGGTGTCGTCGTCGCCGAGCGAGTACGCGACCCGCCCAAGTGCCGCCCGGGCGTCCCACCGTGCGGGCGGACCGACCAGCTCGTCGGCGAGCGTGACCGCGCCACGCAGAGCCCTGAGCGCCTCGTCGCGACGGCCAACCTTGGCCTGCGCCTCGCCGAGGATCGACAGCGACCGGGCCTCGTACTTGCGGCGCCGCGTCCGGCGCGCGATCTCGACCGCCTGCTGCGCCCAGTCGAGTGCCAATTCGGGCGTCTCGGCGCGAAGCGCGATCTCGGCGCGCGCCGCAGCGAGCCGGCCGTAGATGAGCCAGATCGTCCAGCCGCTCGCGCTGCCCGCGATCTCCCACTGCTCCGGCCAGGCCGCCTGCGCGCGGCCGACATCGTCTGCGAGCAGGTCGGTGAAGAGGAGATCCGAGTTGGCGAACGCGTTGGGCATGCGAAACGTCATCTCGGCCGACAGCTCGCGCGCCTCCTCGCTACGGCGGCGCGCCTCGTCGAGGTCGAGCACCTCCCGAAAGGCGAGCGACGAATAGTTGAGGAGACCGGCCCGGCTGCGCCCGAGCTCGCCGGCGATCTCGAACAGCTCGTCCCAGATCTGGATCGCCTCCTCGTGCCGGCCGAGCCCTGCCAGGCCGAGCGCCTCCGTGCCGCCGCCGCGGAGAAGCGCCTCGGCGACGTGGATGTCGGCGGCGAGCGCACGGGCCTGACGGGAGAGCTCGGTGCACCGCGCGTAGTTGCCGGTCCAGTAGGTGGCGTCCGCATGCAGGTGGAGGTGCTCCGCGTAGTCGAACGCCCGCGTGCCGGGCACCCACTCGACGAGCGCTCGCTCACCCAGCTCGAGCGCCCGGTCGAGGTCGCCTTCGGCTCCTCGCATGCCGTAGCCCTGGCTCTGCAGGGCGAGCGCGGCGGGCATCGCCTCGCCGTTGCCGAGCTCTGCCGCGAGGTCGGCAGCCGTCGCCGCGATCTCGATCGTCTCGGCGTGCCGCTCCGACCAGAGCGTCGCGCGGCCGCGAGCGAGCAGCGCCTCGAGCCGCTCCTCGCCCGTGAGCTCCGGCAGCAGCTCACCAAGCTCTGCCGCCGCCGCCGTGTGCTCGCCGAGCCTCGCCAGGGCGATGCCGCGCCGCAGGCGAATCTCGCGGCGCAGCTCCTCGTCCTCGGCCAGCTCCAGCGCCTCCGTGTACAGATCGACGACGGCGCCTTGCGCCCAGCCCCGAAACGCCGCTTCGGCCGCGCCGAGCAGGTACGGGATCGCCCGGGAGGGCTCCCCCGCCTCGCGCCAGTGGTGGGCGAGCACCCAGGCCAGCGTCTCGCTCGAGCCCTCGATCGTCTCCTCCACGTACAGGGCGACCGCGGCGTGGCGCTGCCGCCGCGGCGCTCGCGCCACCGTCGCGTAGGCCACCTCGCGGATCAGCATGTGCTTGAACGTGAACTCCACGTCGCCGCCGAGCTGGCTGGTCGGCTCGCGCCTGACGAGGTCGCGCGCCTCCAGTGCGGCCAGCGCCTCGTCGACGTCGACGTCCGCGCCGCCGACCGCGGCGACGACGCCGCGCCAGAACGTCTTGCCGACGACCGCGGCCGAGAGAAGCGTCGCCCGTGTGTCGGGCGGCATCGCGTCGATGCGAGAGGCGATCGCCTCCCTCACCGTCACCGGCAGCGCGCCGTCGTCCCCCACCTCGTGGATCGACGCGGCGAGCTCTTCGAGGAAGAGCGGGTTGCCTTCGGCGACCTCGACGAGGCGGGCGACATCGACCGTGTGCCCCGCCAGCGAGGAGACGAGGTGCGAAGCGAGTGCGGCGGCGTCCACCTCCTGCAGGGGGTCGAGCGGGATCATCGTCTGGGCGACGAGACCGCTTCCCCAGGTCGGATGCGCATCGAGAAGCTCGGGCCGAGCCGGCGCGACGAGCATGATCGGGGAATCGCGAATGTACTTCGCGAGGTACTCCAGGAGCTCGAGCTCGCTGCGCCGCGCCCAGTGGATGTCCTCGAACACGAAGAGCGTCGGCTGGGCGATGCCCGCGCACTCGACGAAGCGCCGCGCGGCGAAGAAGAGCAGCCTGGGCTCGGCGACGCTGTCGTCCTGTCCGAGCCCGAGCAGAAGCGCGAGATAGCGGCTCGTGTCGGCGGCCTCGGCCGGCGGCAGCATCCCGTCGACGACACTGCGCAGCTTCTCGCGGGCAACGTTCGCCGAATCCGACTCGAGGATGCCGCTCGCGCCGCGGACGAGCTGCGGGAAGGCCTGGTATCCGGTCTGCGCTCCGTAGGGCAGGCAGCGGCCGCGCAGGATCCGGCCGCCGTCTCGGGTCACGAGCACGGAGACTTCGTGGCAGAGCCTCGACTTGCCGATGCCGGGCGGTCCCAGCACGGTCACGAGGTGCGGCCGACGCTCGGTGACGACCCCGGCCCACAGCGACTTGATCAGTTCGACCTCACGGTCGCGGCCGACGAGCGGATGCGCCGCCAGCGGGCGCTCGGCCGGGGCGCCGACCGGCTCGACGGCGAGCCAGGCGGGCACCGCATCGGCCTTGCCCTTTGCGTCGATGGGAGCTAGCGCCTCGTAGCGGATCGCGTGGCGCGTGGCGCGATGCGTCGCCTCGCCGACGAGCAGGCGGCCGGCCGGCGCAGCGGACTGGAGCCGCGACGCCGTGTTGACGACGTCGCCGATCGCCAGGGCCTCGCGACGGTGGTCGGCGCCGACGGCGACGATCGCCTCACCGGTGTTGACGGCCGCTCGCGCCGCCAGATCGAGGCCGTGCAACCCGTTCAGATGCTCTATGCCCTCGAGGACGCTGAGCCCCGAGCGCACCGCGCGCTCCGCGTCGTCGCCGTACGTGATCGGGGCGCCGAACACGGCCATGATCGCGTCGCCGATGAACTTCTCGAGCGTGCCGCCGTGCTGCTCCACCCGCTGCTTCGCCTCGTCGTGGTAGACCCGCAGCGCGTCGCGCACGTCCTCGGGATCGGCGCGATCGGACTGCGACGTGAAGCCCACGAGGTCGACGAAGAGCACCGAGACCAGCTTGCGCTCCTCCCCGCGCTCCTCCGCCCCGTCGAGTGGCGCACCGCAGCTGCTGCAGAAACGCGAGCCCCTGGTGTTCTCCTCGTCGCAACTCGGGCACCGCACGGCGCGGAGCGAATCAGCCTCGGCAGCCACTCCCTAAGTTTGTACCGTTCTCTCCGGGTTGCAAAGGACAAGCCGAGCTCCTGCCCGCACCGGATCCCCCGTCGCGGGGGTCATGCCGATCCGAGCGTGCGCCGATGAACTCCGTGCGGTGCGGTATCTCCTCGGCTTGCTCGTCTTTTTTGCTCTGCTCGGCGCCCTCGCGGCGCCGGCCCGTGCAGACACGTCCACGCTCGCTCCCGACGCGCCGCTGCCGTGGATCGATCCCGCTCATCGCTCCCCGCTCGAGGCTCTTGCCGGCCCGATCGCTTCGACCGTCGCCGCGCGATCGGTCGGCGTCAGGTGCGAGGGCGATTTCGACTGGAGCACGCTCGCAAGCGTGAGCGCGTTCGAGCCGGGTTCCGTGCTCGGCTACGTCTCCGCCCGGTTCACGAACACCGGTTCCGTCTACGACGTCGCGAGCTTCACGGAGCTCTCTCCGACGATCTGCTCGACACTGCAGCAGTTTGCGATCGCGCCCACGAAGCCGACGAAGTGCTCGGTCGCGGTCGTACAGACCACGACCACGACCTCGTCTCGCCCGAAGCGCGTCAGCGTCCGTGCCCGGGTAACGCGACTCGTTCACGGCGTCCGGACGAAGGTCTGGACGACTCGCTGGAAGACGGTGTCCGAGAGCGTGTCGACGTCGAAGACGACCTCGACGCCCGGCCCGCTCGCACCGTGCTACGACGCTGCGGGCACCCTCGGCAACGCGCAGGACGCCGCCTACTGGAGCGAGTACAAGCGCTATGCGCTCGGAATCCTGACGCTCGCCCATGAGTCGATCCACCTCGGCGGCTTCGTCGGCGGCATGCTGTCGAACGGAACCCCGGCCGGATACGCAGACGCCGAAGCGCGAGCGCAGTGCTACGGGATGCAGTGGATGCCCTACGTCGCACAGCAGCTCGGGGCAACACCCGACGACGCGCTCGCGATCGCCCGCTTCACATACGCGCGGATCTTCCCGCTCTACAAGGCCACGCCGCTGTACTGGTCCTCGGAATGCAGACCGGGCGGCACGCTCGACATCCACCTCGCCGGCGGGAGCATCTGGTCGTAGGCAGGTGTGATGGAGAGCCTCCTGGTCGGCTCGACCGCGGGCTTAGCCTCGCTGCCGACCTTGCGAGTCGACATTCATGCCTGACGCAGCCTCCTTCTCCGCCACTCGCCTGCGTAGCCGCCCATGAGGTTCCCGCCTGGCTCGGTAGTTTCCCGAAGGCGACTCGCCACTTCGCACCGATCAGGGCCTGGCTCGTCTTGGGGGATCCGAACGAGCCGCCTCGGCGGCGACACAATCGAAAGGAGGCGATCATGAGGCGACTCGAGTTCGCCCTCGTGCTCGCGGGAGCGTTGGTGGCATTTCTCGCCGTCGCTTCGTCGGCGCGTGCGTCGACTGGGGTGATGACGATCACCACCGACACGGTGCTGACCGAGGATCATCACGGGCCGATCGGCTTCGCGGCCGACGGCGTCACCCTCGATTGCGCCGGCCATCTCGTCACAGGCCCGGCGCCGGCCGGCGTCGGGGTGACGGTCGTCGGGAGGACGAACGTGACGATTCGCCGCTGTCGTATCGACGGAGTCCCGTACGGCTTCGCGGGGATGTGGGACTCGTCGACGACGTTCGTCGGCAACACGATCACCGGCAGCAACACCGTCGCGATCTACCTCAACGGCTCGCGCGACGGCACGTTCTCTCACAACGTGATGATCGGGAACCACCTCGGCCTGTGGGCGACGGGGTCAGAGTTCGGCGTGATCCGAAGCTTCTCGTCGAACGTCATCAGCGGGAACACCGCCATCGGAACCGACCTCGACGGGTTCACGCTCGGCAAGACCGGACCCGGCGCGTCCTCGAACGAGATCGTCGCGAACGTGGCGCGGGACAGCGGCGGGACCGGCTTTTCATTCTCCAACGGCAACTCGAACACCGTCACCCGCAACTCGAGCGTCGGCAACGGTGGGTCCGGATACGTCCTCGCTGCCGACTTCGCCGCCAACGCACTCGTCGCAAACATCGGCGTGGCGAACGGGCAGAGCGGGTTCGTAGTCGGCGGTTCGGGCAATTCGGTAGCGCGGAATGTCGCCGCCTTCAACGGCGCCTACGGCTTCCTCGCGTCGCTCGGCGCAGTCACGAACACCTTCAAGGCCAACGCCGCTGGATGGAACACGAGCTACGACGCACGCGACGAGAACGCGCCGCATGCAAACCAATGGCTCGGAAACCTCTTCCGCACGACGGCGGGCATCTGACCCAACGAATCGGTCAGCGCCTCAGCGAATAACGAGAAGGCGCCGGCAGGCGCCTTCTCGTCCGTACAGATTTCCTCGTCGGACTGCTCGTCCGCGTGGGCCAGAGAACTCGCCCCGCGAGCTAGAAGAGCTGGTTCTCGCCCGCGAAGATCGCGGAGACCGAGTCGTCGGCGAAGACGTTGAAGATCGTCTCGGCGAGCAGGCCCGAGACGGAGATCACCTCGAGGTTGTCCGGCTTGTTCAGCGGGTCGATCGGGACCGTGTCGGTGACGACGAGCTTGTCGAAGACGCTCGACTGGATCCGCTCCAGCGCCGGGTCATTCAGGAGCGCGTGCGTGGCGCAGCCGTACACCCTCGTCGCGCCGGACTCCTTGAGGGCGAGGGCGCCCGCGCAGATCGTTCCGGCGGTGTCGATCACGTCGTCGGTCATCACGGCCGTCTTGCCGGCGACGTCGCCGATGACCGCGGTGACGTTCGCCTCGTTGTGGTTCGGCCGCTCCTTGTTGAGGATCACCAGGTCGCCGCCGATCATCTCGGCGAACTTGCCTGCGAGCTTCGCGCGGCCGGTGTCGGGAGCGACTGCGGCGACCTCGCCCTGGATGTTCAGGTCGCGCACGTACTGGGCGAACATCGGCACCGCGGTCATATGGTCGACGGGGATGGCGAAGAATCCCTGCACCTGGCCCGCGTGCAGGTCCATCGTCAGAACGCGGTCGGCGCCGGCGCCCTGGAGCATGTCGGCGACGAGCTTGGCCGTGATCGGCTCGCGCGGCTTCGACTTCTTGTCCTGGCGCGAGTAGAAGAACCACGGGATGACGACGGTGATCCGCTTCGCCGAGGCGAGCTTCGCGGCGTTGACCATGATCAGGAGCTCCATCAGGTGCTGGTCGACCGGCTTCGCGGCGGTCTGGACGATGAACATGTCCGCGCCGCGGATCGATTCCTCGTAGCGGCAGTAGGTCTCGCCGTCGGCGAACGTCTTCAGCGTCACGTGGCCGAGCTCGAGGTGCAGGCGGTCGGCGATCTTCGCGGCGAGCTCCGGGTTCGAACGGCCCGAGAAGAGCATCAGGCGCTTCTGCGTCCCGCGCTCGAGCCAGTGCTCCGGCCTCATCTCCGCCTCCACCCGGGGCACCTCGAGGCCCGGAATGACGAGCTCAGTCGTTCCGGCGTCCATCGACATACCCCTCCTTGTTGACCTGCTTCGCCCGCGCGAACGCGAGCGCTCCGCCCGGGACGTCTCGCGTGACGACCGACCCAGCAGCGATCCAAGCACCGTCTCCCACCGTGATTGGCGCAACGAAGCCATTCTGAATCCCGGTCCTGACGTTGCTGCCGATCGTCGTCCGGCCCTTCGGCTCTCCCGGCTTGTGCGGGAAGTTCGCCGTGATGTTCCCGGCGGCGACGTTCGTGCCCGTGCCGATGTCGGCGTCCCCGATATAGGACAGATGCGGGATCTTCGAGTCGTTCCCCACCTGCGAGTTCTTGATCTCCACGAAAGTGCCCGCCTTCGCGCGCTCGCCGAGGACCGTGCCGGGGCGAAGGTAACAGAAGGGCCCCACGGATGCAGCGGGCCCGATGCGGGCGTCGATCGCGACCGTGTGCGGGTGGATCTCGGCGCCGGTGGAGACGTGCGTCTTCCCGCGGAGCACCACGAAGGGATGAACTGTCGTGTCCGGCTCAAGCTCCACCCCGGGCTCGATCCACGCCGTCGCCGGGTCGACGATCGTGACGCCGGCGAGCATGTGCGCCTCGTTGATCCGGTCGCGCAGCACCGCCGCAGCGGCGGCGAGCTCGGCACGCGTGTTGATCCCGTCGGTCTCGCGATCGTCCGGCGCCACGTACGCGCCGACGCGCTCGCCCGCCTCGACGAGATGCTGGATCGTGTCGGTGAGGTAGAGCTCTCCCTGGATGTTCTGCGGCTCCAGCTTGTCGAGCGCGGGCCAGAGAGCCTCGGAGCGGAAGACGTAGATCGACGAGTTGATCTCGCCGATCGCAAGCTCCTCGTCGGAGGCGTCGGTGCCCTCGGCGACTCGCAGCACGCGCCCGTCGGCGTCGCGGACGATGCGGCCGTAGAGCCGCGGATCGGCGGGCTTCGCGGAGAGGATTGTCGCCGCGTCGCCGCTTTCGCGATGCTCGGCGACCAGCTTGCGCAGGAGCTCGGCGGTGAGGAGCGGCGTGTCGCCCGAGAGGATCAGCACGTCGCCGGCGAAGTCTTCGAGCTCAGGGCGGGCTGTGCGGACGGCGTCGCCCGTGCCGAGCGCCGGCTCCTGGACCGCGACGGTGCGGCCGTGGAACTCCGTCGCGCCCGCGGGCGAGGCGACGACGACCACGCGTTCCGCACCGACCTCGTCCGCGGCGGCAAGGATCCAGTCGACCATCCGCCGCCCCAGCAGCGGGTGGAAGTGCTTCGGGAGGCTGGACTTCATGCGAGTCCCGAGTCCTCCCGCCATCACGACGGCTGCCAGCTGGGTATCGGTCATGAGAGGGAGATGGCTGGGGCGCCAGGATTCGAACCTGGGATCACGGGACCAAAACCCGTTGCCTTACCACTTGGCCACGCCCCACTGCGATGCGGAGGGTATCGCGCCTACGAGACGTTGGTGAAACGTCCCTCGGCGATCCCGTGCGCCGGGCCTCAGGAGCGTTCGGTGAACAGGACGATGAGAGCAACGACGGCGAGGACGCCGACGGCGATCAGCGCCAACGTGCTGACGAAGATGAAGATGATCGGCACGAGCGCGACCAGCGCCTGCGAGGCGGCGAGGATCCAGCTGGTGTGCCGGAAGGTGTCCGACCGGGCGTGCCTGCCCCAGGCCAGGTAGACCACGACGACGATTGCGGCGACGAAGATGGACGGCCAGCGCGGCACCGCGTGGAGCACGACCAGCAGCCCCTCGACCACGGCGATCCAGAGAGCGATCCGCAGCCGGCGCTCGCGCAGCCAGCGCCCCGTGCGGGTCGAGCCGTGCTCGATCATCGGCAGGTCGGTCATCGATTCAACCGTACCAGCACGGAACGGTGAGCCAAAGGCGCCCACGGCGCTTCAGCGCACGCTTCGCGGCGGTGGCTTGGGGCCGGTGATGGAAGAGCCCGTAGACCACCGGACCGGCGCCCGTGACGTCCGCTCGGAACGCGCCCCGAGAGCGGAGCTCATCTGCGAACGGCGAGGCGCAAAGGTCGTTCGGAGGCAGCATCGCGAGGTCCCGGGGACGCCTGACCGCGGCGAGCGATTCGTCGAGGGCACGGCGCCGCTCCGGCCAGCCTGCCTCGCCACCGCGGGCGTCGAAGCGCTGGTAGACGGACGCCGTCGACTCCTTGGCGGCACCGTGCGGGAGCAGCAGCAGGACGAAGTAGTCCTGCGGCAGCTCGAGCGGTGTCAGCTCCGAGCCGTCGCCCTCGCCGAGCCGCGGTCCGTCGGTGAGGAAGAAGGGCACGTCTGCGCCGAGCGGCCGGGCGAGCTCGTGCAGCGCCGGCGCGTCGAGCGGGCTGTCGAGCGTGGCGTTCGCAAGCCGGAGCGCCGTCGCGGCGTCGGAGCTGCCGCCGCCGAGCCCGGCTGCGACGGGAATCTTCTTCGTGATCCGCGCGCGCCACCGCGGCTGAACGCCGGCCGCCTCGGCGAGGGTCTCCAACGCGCGGCGGACGAGCGTGTCCTCGGCGAAGCCGTCGACGCGGAGCGCGGAGGCGGGCTCGACGGCGACGCGGTCAGCGAGGTCGACGCGCTGGAGCACAGTCGCGACGTCGTGCTTGCCGTCGTCGCGGCGTGGGCCGACGACCAGCGAGAGGTTCAGCTTCGCGGTGGCGGGGCGTCTCACCGGAGCGCCTCGGCGAGGGCGACGAACTCCGGCGGCTCGAGCGCCTCGGCGCGGACCGTCGGCGGCTGTCCGATCGCCGTCAACGCGTCCGCTGCTTCCTCGCGCGTTGCGAGCCCGCTGAGAGCGACCGAGTTGGGCAGCGTCTTGCGGCGATACGCGAAGGCCGACTCGACGACCCGCTTGACGTGTGGGAAGTCGTCGGGCAGAGGGACGCGCCTGAAGGCGACCAGCGCCGATTCGACGTTCGGGCGAGGCCGGAAAACCTCGCGGGAGACCGGGTGGAAGCCGGTGCGCTCGGCACCGAGGCGCAGCAACACCGAGACGGCGCCGTACGCCTTCGTTCCGGGGCCGGCGAAGAAGCGGTCGGCGACCTCGCGCTGCACCATCACGCACCAGCGCTCGACCGACGGCAGCCCGCCGAGGCTCTCGACGACGATCGGCGTCGCGACGTTGTACGGCAGGTTCGCGACGAGCTTGTCCGGCGCGGGGTCGAGCGCGCCGAGGTCGAGCCGGAGGGCGTCGCCGAAATGGACTTGCACTCGGTCGTCCTGCGGCAGCTGCGACTCGAACGAGCGGTCGATCTCGACGGCGTGAACGAGGCGGGTCCGCTCGGCCAGGAAGCGCGTCAGCACGCCTGGGCCGGCGCCGATCTCGAGCACGACGTCGTCGGAGCCGAGCTCCGCGAGCCGCTCGATCACGCGCAGGATGTTGTCGTCGACCAGGAAGTGCTGGCCGAGCTCCTTCTTGGGGCCGGCGCTCACGGGAGGTCGAAGCAGGCGGCGGCGTTCGCGTCGATCCGAACGGCCAGCTCTGCGGGCGAGACGCCGCGAACCTCGGCCAGCGTCGCGAGCGTGTGCACGACGTTCGCCGGCTCGTTTCGCCGGCCACGGACGGCCTGGGGTGAGAGATAGGGCGCATCCGTCTCCGCGAGCAGCAACTCGTCCGGGACACGCGCGGCTGCCTCGCGGAGCTCCTCCGCCTTGGGATAGGTGACGTTGCCGGCAAACGACACGTACCAGCCGTGCTCGAGCGCCGGCTCGAGAAGTGCGGGCGAGGAGAAGCAGTGGAGGACAACCGTCCCTTCATGGCCGACGAGCAGCTCCAGCGTCGCCTCGTCGGCGTCGCGGGTGTGGATCACGACAGGCTTGCCGAGCTCGCGGGCCAGCGTCAGCTGCTGCTCGAAGAGCCGGCGCTGGTCGTCGTGCGGGGCGTAGTCGCGGAAGAAGTCGAGGCCCGTCTCCCCCACCGCGACTGCCCGCTCGTGCTCGTGTAATCGCCGAAGCGCATCGAGTCGTCCCGCCTCGTCGCCGCCGGCCTCGTGCGGGTGGATCCCGAGCACGGCGAAGACACCGTCATGGGCATCCGCGAGCTCGAGCGCAGCGCGGCAGGTGTCGATCGTCGTGCCGACGACAAGCACGCGCGTCACGCCCGCCGTCTCGGCGCGCGCGAGCTGGTCCTCTGCGTCGCCCGCCTCGAGATGGGCGTGCGTGTCGATCACTCGTCGGCGGCGAGGCGCATGCGCTCGAGCTCTTCCTCGACGACCGACGGCTCGAGCTTGCGGTAGAGCGGCCGCGGCTCAGGAAGCTTCTGGCCCGGCGACGGATCGACCGGAGCCCAGCCGCCGACCCACGAGTCGTAGTCACCGGTGAGGACCTCATGCGTCGTCTCGCCGTCCTCGTGGGTCTGGAACTCGAGCGGACCGGCAATCCAGCCGTCGTAGCCGAGCAGCTCGTGCACGGTCTGCGAGGTGAATGGGAGGAACGGCGCGAAGATCAGCTTCAAGTTGTCGATGCAGCGCAGGCAGACGTAGAGGACCGTCGCCGCGCGGTCCCGGTCGTCCGGAAGCAGCTGCCACGGAGCCTGCTCGTTCAGGTACTGGTTCACCAACGTGGCGAGCCGCATCGCCTCGGCGAGCCCTGACCGGAAGCGGGTCAGCTCGATCTGCTCGCCCACGATCCCGAACCCGGCTTCGATGGAGTCGATCAGGGCTTTGTCCTCGGCGGTCAGGATGCCCGGCTGCGGGATCTCGCCGAAGTTGCGGTGCGCGATCGTGAGCGTGCGGTTCACCAGGTTGCCCCAGTTCGCGAGCAGCTCGTCGTTGTTGCGGCGCACGAACTCGGCCCAGGTGAAATCGGTGTCCTGCGACTCCGGACCGGCCGCCGTGAGGTAGTAGCGGATCGGATCAGGGTCGTATCGCTCGAGGACGTCCTTGATGAGGATGCCGACGCTCCGGCTCGACGAGAACTGCTTTCCCTCCATGGTCAGGTACTCGCTCGCGACGACGTTGTAGGGGAGTTGCAGGTCGCCCTTGCCTGCGCCGTACTCGCCGCCGGAACCGTAGCCCATCAAGTTCGCCGGCCAGATGACCGTGTGGAAGACGATGTTGTCCTTGCCCTGGAAGTAGAAGTGCCGCGACTCCGGGTTCTGCCACCACTCACGCCAGGCGTCCGGCCGGCCCTCGTTCTCCGCCCATTCGATGCTCGCCGACAGGTAGCCGATCACTGCGTCGAACCACACGTAGATGCGCTTGTTCTCCCGATCTTCGTAGCCGGGCACCGGGATCGGGACACCCCAGTCCAGATCGCGCGTGATCGGCCGGGGCTTCAGGTCGCGGATCACGCCGAGCGAGAAGTTGCGGACGTTCGGGCGCCAGTGAGTCTGCTCCGAGACCCATTTCTCAAGCCGTTCGGCGAACTGAGGCAGGTCGAGGAACAGGTGCTTCTCGGTTCGGAACTCCGGCGTCGAGCCGTCGATTCGCGACCGCGGGTTGATCAGGTCGATCGGGTCGAGCTGGCGCCCGCAGTTGTCGCACTGGTCGCCCCGGGCATGCTCGTACCCGCAGTGCGGGCACGTCCCCTCGATGTAACGGTCCGGAAGCGTGTTTCCCGTTGCGGAGGAGAACGCGCCGAGTGCCTCTTGCTCGATGAGACAGCCGTGCTCGTAGAGTGTCTTGAAGATGTCCTGGGTGACCCGCGCGTGATTCGGCGTCGTGGTGCGGCTGAAGCAGTCGTAGCTGATCCCGAGCCCACGGAGGTCCTCGCGGATGCTGAGGTTGTATCGGGCCGCAGTCTCACCGTATGAGCTGCCTTCCTTGTCTGCCTGCACCATCACCGGCGTGCCGTGCTCGTCGGTTCCGCTGACCATGAGCACGTCGTTGCCCTTGAGCCGGTGATAGCGGGCGAAGACATCCGCCGGCACGGCGAAGCCCGACACGTGGCCGAGATGCCGCGGTCCCGCCGCATACGGCCAAGCCGGGGCCACCAGAATCCGCTCTGCTGCCATGGCGGTCAATGATACGAGTCGCCTCCACGCCGGCTCGGTGGCGTCGACGCCGAACGATCAGAACGGGTGCGAGCAGGCCCGTGAAGAGCAGCGCCTCGACGACCAGCAGGAGCCTCGCGCCAGGTCCGCCGCCATGCGTCGGGGCGACGGAGGGTGTGTGGCGCGGCGCCGGAGTCTGAGGCGCCACGGCTCGATGATCGACAACGTGGCGGGTCGTGAGCGAGTTACTCGGAGCGGATGCACGGCCGTGCGCCTGCACATCCGTCGCGTGGGCATGCGACAGCCTCTTCCGGTCGGGAATCGCCAGACGGGTCGCCGTGTCAGCGGCGTAGTGGGGCGCCGCCGGGGCGGCGGAAGCGTGGCCGGCCACGCTGGCTCGATGGTGTGACGCACGCGCCAAGGCCGCCGGCCGGGCGATTCGGTTCGGCCGGAACGGCTCACGTCCCCGAGCCTCAGCCCTCCCGGGCGCGTCGGCCTGTGGCTCAGGAGCCGGCGGAGCCGGGAGGGCGTCCGGCTCCGCTGGCTGCCCCAGGGGCGCGGCAGGGATCGCGGCGGTATGCGGCGGCGTAGCCGGTGCAGGCGCAGGCCCAGTCGCCGGAGGCGGAGCCGGCACAGGCTCCGAGGGCGGGACCAGCGGCGGCAGAAACCGAAGCGGGTCGACGTAGCCCTGCGCGTCGGCGGTGACGCGAACGCCGAGATGCACGTACGGGCCGTCCACCTCGGGCTCGCCGGACGGTCCAACGGTCCCGACGGCATCGCCCTCGGCGATTGCGGCGCCCCTGGCGACCGCCGTCGAGCCCAGGTGGACGAGCGTCACGGAGAGTGCGTCGGGCATCTCGATCGTCACGGTCTTGCCGCTCGCCGGGATGGTGCCGGCGAACGACACGGTGCCCGAGACCGGTGCCCTTACCAACGAGCCCACGGGCGCGCCGATGTCGATGCCACGATGCTGGCCGCCGAGATAGGGGTTGTCGCTGAGATCGAACGGCCGCAGGACGGGCCCGTCGACGGGCCATGTCCAGGCGCGGCCGGCCGGCACGACCGCGAGCGCGGCGAACATCACGAGCAGCACTCGGTGCAGCTGCACCAGCCAGCGCGACGAGAGTCGCATGTCGCCACCTCCGGATTGTCGGTTGCGCGGGGGTTCGGCCAAGCTAGCCGGAGCCGGTCGCTGTTGCCAGGGTAGGCGACGCTTTCGTTGCAGACTTGTTACAAAGACGTGCGGTAGAGGCGGTTCGGCGCCACGCCCGTCAGCCGCCCGACGGCCTTGGCGGCCGCACGGCGCTGCGCCCCCGCCGCGACGAGCTCGGCCACGGCCTCGAATGCAGCCGCCTCGTCAGGCGCGGCCTCGGCGCCGCCCTCGACCACCAGCGTGATCTCACCCTTCGGCGGCTCGAGAAAGCGCTCGCGCACCTCGGCGGCCGGCCCGCGCACGACCTCCTCGAAGCGCTTCGTCAGCTCGCGGCACACGGCCACCCGCCGCTCGCCCGCCTCCTCGGCCAGCACACCAAGCGTCGCCGGTAGCCGCTGCGCCGACTCAAACGCCACCGCCGGCCGCTCGCCGAGGCCGCGCAGCATGCCCCGCAGCGCACCGTCTGCACGTGGCAGGAAGCCGAGGAAGACGAAGCCCGCCTCGGCGACGAACCCGCTTGCGACGAGCGCCGTCTCGACGGCCGACGGCCCCGGCAGGACCGTGACCTCGAGGCCGGCCTCGAGCGCAGCCGCGACGAGCCGGGCTCCGGGATCGGAGACGCCCGGCATCCCTGCGTCCGTCACGAGCGCGATCCGCTCGCCCGCCTCGAGGCGGGGCAAGAGCTCGGCCGCCCGCTGCGCCTCGTTGTGCTCGTGATAGCTGAGGAGCCGCGCGCGGATCTCGTGGCGGGCCAAGAGGATCCTCGTCCGTCGGGTGTCCTCGCAGAGGACGACGTCGGCCTCGCGAAGCTCGCGCAGAACGCGCAGCGTCACGTCCTCGAGATTCCCGATCGGTGTCGCACAGACGGCGAGCGGCATCAGGCGGCCAGCTGGAGCGCGAGCAGTCCCGCCCCGATCAGGCCCGCGTCGGCGCCGAGCTCGGCGACCACGATCCGGACGTCGCCGGCGGGCCAGAGCGCCTCGCGCTCCACGACCTCGCGCGCGGCCGGCAGCAGCAGCTCGAACGCAGCGGTGCCGAAGCCGCCTCCGATCACGACCACCTCCGGGTTGAAGATGTTCACGAGCGTCCCGATCCCCGTCCCCAGATGGTGGCCGATCGAGCCGAGCGCCTCGTGGCGCTGCTCGATCAGGTCGTGCGCCGTGGCGCCCGCGCCGAGCACCTTCACGGCGAGCGCGTTCGCCGCCAGGCCCGTACAGAGCGACTCGAGATGGCCATGGCCGGTGCACGTCCCCTGGCATGGAGGCCCGTCCTCGACGATGACGATGTGGCCGAACTCCGCCCACCCCTGGTAAAGGCGGCCGTCGATGACCACGCCGCCCCCGACGCCGGTCCCGAGCGTCAGCATCACGAGCGTGTCCGCGCCGCGCCCGGCGCCGGCGTGCCATTCCGCGAGCGCGGCGACGTTCGCGTCGTTGTCGAGCGCGACCGGCAGACCGAGCCGCTGCTCCATCACGTCGCGAAACTTGATGTCCGCGAGCGGGATGTTGACCGCCCGGCCCGTCGTGCCCGTGCGCTGGTCGATCTGCGACGGGACGCCGAAGCCGACCGCGACGACGCCGTCCGAGTGCAGCTCCGAGACCGCGGCGACCAGCCCCTCGAGCAGCGCCTCCTGCGACGCCGTCGGCGTCGGATGCTCGACCGTCTCGTGAACCCGCCCCTCGGCGTCGATCACGCCCGCAAGGATCTTCGTGCCGCCGAGGTCGACGCCGATGACGCGATTGCCGTCCATGGCCCCTGGCTACGCTAACGCCCGATGGCCCGCGAGGAGAAGCCCTACCGCGTCTACAAAGGCGGACGCACGAAGGGCAAGGTGCCGGCGCCCGCCCGCCCACAGCGCGCGGCGAAGCGCACCGACGGCGACGGCGCCGACGGAGGCGACCGGTACCGCGGTCCAGCCGGCCCGACCCGGCCGGGCACTAAGCGGCCGGGGAGCCGTCGCCGCCGCATCCTGCTGGGCGTCGCCATCCTCTTCGTCCTGCTCATCGTCTGGGGGATCGCCAGCTTCCTCGCGTTCCGCGGCGGCGTCTCCGACGCGAACAAGCGGCTCGACCCGAGCAGCAAGGCGGCACTGAACGACCAGTCCGGGCTGCTGCTCTCACATCCGACGACGCTTCTGCTGCTCGGAACCGACCACGCCGCCGTCGGCGGCCGCGAGGGCGACAACCATTCCGACTCCGTGATGCTGATCCGGATCGATCCCGGGAAGCACCGGCTGACGTACCTCTCGATCCCCCGCGACCTGTACGTCGAGGTCCCCGGACAGGGCCAGATGAAGATCAATGCCGCGTTCCAGATCGGCGGCGCCGCGCTCGCGATGAAGACGATCCGCGCCTACACCGGGCTCGACATCAACCACGTCGTCCTCGTCGACTTCGCCAACTTCAAGGATCTGATCGACTCGATCGGAGGCGTGACGGTGGACGTGCCGAAGCCGATCCTCTCGAACCGCTTCGACTGCCCGTATTCGACCGACGCGCGCTGCCGGCAATGGGAGGGGTGGCGGTTCCAGAAGGGGTCGCAGAAGATGAACGGCCAGCGGGCGCTGATCTACTCGCGGATCCGCGAGAACCGGCTCGACCCGTCCGAGAACGACCTGACGCGCACCAACCGCCAGCAGTCGGTGGTGGAGGCGATCCAGTCGAAGCTCATCTCGCCGACGACGCTCGTGAAGATGCCCTTCGTGGGCGGCGATCTGCTCAAGCCAGTCGCCACCGACCTCTCGCCCGGCGAGTTCATGCAGCTCGGCTGGATGAAGTTTCGCTCGCAGCGCACGATCCGCTGCCATCTCGGCGGCACCTTCGGATCGTCGGCGAGCGGCTCGGTCATCGAGCCGGCGGAGGAGAACCGGAACGTGATCGCGATGTTCCTCGGCCTCTCCGCTCCGCAGCCCTCGCCGCCGGGCCAGCCGAACCTTCCCGGCTGCATCGAGGGCTGAGCGGGACGCTCAGGCGGCTGCGGCCGGTTCCTCGAGCACGACCGGGCCGATCTCCGAGCGCGCCCGCATGCCGGCGGCGAAAAACAGCAGGCAGCCGCCCGTCTGAATGCCGATCAGGGCGAGAAGCACCGGCCTCGGCCCGACGGACGCGAGCAGCGGGCCGATCACGAGCAGCGCGATCGGGGCGAGCACCGCCGTCGACGTGACGGAGATGCTGAAGACGTTCGGCCGGAGCGCCGCGGGGACGCGCATCGCCATCACCGCGCGCGACGGCGCGTTCACGATCGGGTTGAAGACGCCCGCCGCGAAGAAGGCGGCGACGATCGCCCAGGCCGGGAGGTCGAACGGGATCAGCCACGTCGGCGCCGTCTGGCAGAGGATCGCGACGCTGGCCAGCAGCAGCGCGTCGGCCGACCGGACGAGCCGGAACGCGACGGCGCTGCCGAGGAAGGCCCCGGCGCCGAAGCCGGCGAGCATCCAGCCGAGCACCTTCGCGTCCTTGCCGTAGCTCTCGTAGACGAGCACCGGCAGCGCGGCGAAGATGCCCTGCCACGCGACGTCGATCCAGACGAACGATACGAGCCACGTCCGGATCAGCCGCTCGCCTGAGATGAAGCGCAGCGCGGCCTTGAGGCCACGCGTTTCGTCGGACTCGTGCGTCACGGCGACCGCCGGCACCCAGGCGAGGACGAGCGCGACCGAGACGAGGTACGTGGCCGCGTCGATGTAGAGGACGCCCGTGGCGCCGAAGACGCCGATCAGGATCCCGGCCGCGGGCGGCCCGAGCAGGATCGTCAGCCGGTTCGCGCCCTGGAAGAGCGCCGCGGCCTGGCCGAGCCGGGTCTCGTCGTCGCCGACGAGCGCCGGCACGAGTGCCTCCTGGGCCGCGAACGAGGGCATCGAGAACGCGCCGTAGAGGAAGACGAGCGCCAGCAGGGCGGGGAACGAGAGTGCGTCGAGCAGGTGGAGCGTCGGGATCGCCGCCATCAGCGGGGCGCGCACGAGGTCGCAGATCAGCATCGTGCCGCGCAGGCCGAAACGGTCGGCGAAGCGCCCGCTGAGCGGACCGGCGAGCCCTGCGGCGATCAGCTCGACGGCGAGGACGGCCGTCATCTTCTTGGCCGAGCCGGAGGTGACGAGCACGAACCACGGCAGCGCGAGCCAGGTCATCTGGGTGCCGGTCTTCGACACCACCTCGGCGACCAGCAGGGCGCGGACGCTACGTTGACGCAGGGGCGACAGTTCCATGCTGCGACTCTGACATCAGACTGATGTCATGTCAAGCGAGAACTGCGAATTCTCTAGCTGTCGCCGCCTTTGTTGCCCCCCGAGCCGCCGTCGGAGGAGCCGGATCCCGAGCTGGAGCCCCCCGAGCCGGAGCCCGACTCGGACGAGCCGGACCCGGATCCCGAGCCTGAGTCGGACGAGCTGGAGCCCTTGTCGGACTTCTCGGAGCTTCCCCCCGAGCCGCCGTCGGAGCCTCCGTCCTTCCCGCCGTCCTTGGCGCCCTTGCGCGAGCCCTTGCCGTAGTCGGTCGAGTAGAACCCGGAGCCCTTGTAGTGCACCGCGACCGGGTGCAGGACGCGAACGAGCGGCCCCTCGCCGCACACCTCGCAGACCTCGGGCGAGGGCTCCATCATCCCGTGCCGCGCCTCGAAGAGATGACCGTTCGGGCACTTGTACTCGTAGATCGGCATTTACGCGGGGATCGGCATCGGGTGCGCAAGGCTACCAGGGAGGTTCCTGGGAACACCTTGCGCTGGTAGCCTTGCGCGGCCGGTGAGCACGACTGTCCCCCGCCCCCAGAGCACGCGGCCGGCGCGGAGGACGGAGGCGCCGCCGACGCGCACGCCACGGACCGCGCCGGACCCGTTGCCCGGCCGCTGGTTCGCCGCCGGGGTCGCAGCCTGCACGCTCGGCGTCGCGCTCTTTCTCACCTTCCGGCTCTCGGCCTGGGCGCCGCACGAGGACGAGACGCTGGCGCTCTTCGTCGGCCGGAAATCGCTCGGCGGCGTCTTCGACACCGTGCTCGGGCACCGCGGCGGTGCGCCGCTCCATTTCCTGATCGCCTGGGCGGTCGCCCACTCCGGCGGCGGTCTCGGGACGCTGCGCCTCTTCTCGGCGCTCTTCGCGGTGGCGAGCGTGCCGCTGATTGCGGTTCTCGGCGCCCGGCTCGCCGGCCGCGGGCCGGCGCTCCTCGCGACGGTGATCGTCTCGGCCAGCTGGGTCATGCTCTTCCACGGCGTCTACGGCCGGATGTACTCGCTCTTCCTCTTCACGAGCCTGCTTTCGAGCCTCGCGCTGCTGCGTGCGCTCGACCGTAGCGGGCGCTGGTGGTGGCTCTGGACGCTCGCGACGCTGCTGATGGTCGGCAGCCACACCTACGGCGCGCTGGTGCTCGCGTCGCACGGCCTCTACGTGCTCCTCACCCGCACGCGCGTGCGGGAGGCGGCGGTGCACGGACTGATCGTCGTCGTGCTCGGCATCCCGATGTGGCGGTCGGACTTCGTGCTCGCCGAGCGCTTCGACGTCGGCGTCGGGCGCGGCGGCGCGAAGCTGCACGGCCCGCTCTCGGTGCTCGCCTACCTGCGGCAGATCGCGGCCGACTTCACCGCCGGATATCACCTCGTCCTGGCGCTCGTGATCGCCGGCGCCGCGTTCGGGCTCTGGCGACTCGCGCGCGAGCGGCCGCGGAGCGCGCTCTTCATCGGCTGCATGTTCGGCGTCCCGACCCTGATGTTTCTCGTCGGGCGCTTCGGCAACTCGACCTCACCCGAGACGCGCCATCTGATCTTCGCCGCGCCGCTCTTTGCGCTCTGCGTCGGCGTCGGCGCCCTCTCGCGGCCGGGACGTTGGCAGCTCGTCGGCGCGGCGGCGGTGCTCGCGCTCGTCCCGCTCGAGCTCCAGTGGGGGCACTCGAAGACGCCGACGCTCTACGACGGCGAGCGCTCCGTCAGGGTCGCCGCCCGGCACGACGCCTCGGCGCTGCTCGCCTCGATCAGCAGGCCGGACGACGTGCTCTTCGGCTTCGACCCGCTGTTCCTCGGCGCGTGGGAGCGCGGCGGCGACGTCTCGCAGATCGTCGTGCCGCGCGCCGATCCGAAGCTCGCCCTGTCGGTGCTCGAGTCCACGTCGAAGCCGCTCGGACGGGGCCTCTTCGTCTTCGACGCGAGCGACAACAACAACATCTCGCCGCGGATGCGGATCTCGCTGCAGTTCCCCGGCGGTGCCGGGCATTGGGAGGCATGGACGTTCGGCCCGTTCCTGATCCTGCGCACCGCCGAACCGACCCGCACCGTCTCGACGTATCTCGAACGTGCCCGGGATGCCCAACTCGTCGGCAAGCGCCTGTATCTCGGGGACGCCGACGTGAACTACGACACGGTTTGGCGCGCACAACAGCTGCTCCGGCGCTCGTCGCCGCGGTAGCCCTGCTCGCCGCGGCGTTCCCGGCCGCGGCGTCGGCGCACGCCCGCTTCGTCCGTTCGACTCCGGAGGACGGGGCGGTGCTGCCGAAAGGTCCGGCGGAGGTGCGTGTCGTCTTCGACGACGTCGTCAAGGTGGCGGGCGGCAACGAGGCGATCAGGAACGGCGGCGGCTCTGTCCTGGACGGCAAGCCGAGGATCGAGGACAGCCGGACGCTCGTCCTGCCGCTGCGGGCCGGGCTCGCGATCGCGGACTACTCGGTTCGCTGGAGCGTGCTCTCGGACGACGGGCACGTCGAGCAGGGCGTGCTCGCCTTCGGGGTCGGCGCGGGCCGGCCGCCGCCGACGGCGCAGCTGACCGCGTCGTCGTCGGTCGATGCGGCGAGCGTGATCGGCCGGACGCTGTGGCTCCTCGGCGTGCTGCTGGCCGCGGGCGCGGCGATCTTCGCGCTCGTGATGCGGCAGCTGCCCGAGGGGCGCCAGCTCTTCGCCGGCTTCCTGCTCACGTTCCTCGGCGCCAGCTCGCTCGCCCACGACGCCTCGGGGACGCGCTTCGGCCTGATGACCCAAATCGCCGCGACGATCGCCCTCATCGGTGGCGCGCTCGCTGCGCTGGCCCCCGTGGAACGCCGACTCCGGATCCCGGCCACGCTGGCGGCGTTCGCGCTCCTGCCGCTCCCCACGCTCGCCGGGCATGCGCTCGATCCGGGACGGCCACGCGTGCTCGCGGCGGCAATCGATCTCACACACATGACGGGCGTCGCCGCCTGGCTCGGCGGCCTGGCGGTGCTCGCAGCGCATCGCTCGGCGCCGCAGGGGGTCGTGCAGCGGTTCTCGAGGCTGGCCCTCGTCTCGGTCGCGGTGCTCGGGGCGGCGGGCATCGGCAGCGCGTTGATCGAGCTGACCGCGGTGCGCCAGCTGTGGACGACCGGCTACGGGCAGACGATTCTCGTCAAGACATCGATCTTCCTCGTCCTGATCGGCATCGGCTGGCTGAACCGGACTCGGCTCCTCGGGACGTTTTCGCGCCTGCGGCGGAGCATCGCCGTCGAGCTCGTGCTGCTCCTGGCGGTGGTCGTCGCCGCCTCGGTGCTGACGGAGCTGAAGCCCGGCCGCCAGACGGCGCGTGCCGCGTCGGCCGGCGCTGTCTCGGCGCCACAGCAGGCGGCCATGCCGCCGCCTGGGGCGCTCACGCTTGCGAAGCAGGCGGGCGCCGTGGTCGTCGCGCTGACGGCCGGCGCCGCGCCGCGGGTGACCCTGATCGGGCAAGACGGCAACGCCTATCCCGCCGACTCGGTGCGCGTCGACGGCATCGATGCAACGGCGTGCGGCCCGGGCTGCTGGCGGCCCGCCTCTGTCCCCGGCGGCACCGTCGTGGTGCAGGTGGGCGGACTGCCGTCCGTGACGTTCGAGATGCCGGCTCAGGGGCCGCCGGCCGACGCGCTCGTCCGCGCGGCGTGGACGGCGTTCCGCGAATCGGGTTCGGTGTCCACCGCGGAGTCGCTCGCGTCGGGGCCTGAGGAGCCGCAGCGGTCCATACAGCGCGCCGAGGACCCCGACCGGTTCGAGTACCGGATCACGAACGGCCCGCAGGGGATCCTCATCGGCACCCGCCGCTGGGATCGCAACCGCGCGTCCGGCCCGTGGACGCCAGGCGTGCAGAACCCCCCGGTCGCCGTGCCGGCCCCGATCTGGGGCCTCCGGTCGCGGAACGCGTTCGTGATCCGCCAGGACAGGCAGACGCAGACCGTGGCGCTGCTCGACCCGTCCCAGCAGGCCTGGTTCGAGATCCGGATCGAACGGCGCACGCACCGGCCGCTCGTCATGCACATGACGGCGCCCGCCCATTTCATGACCGACCGCTACAGCGCCTATGGGACGCCGCGGCAGATCTTTCCGCCTCGCTAGCTAGCCGCGGCGGCGGGTGTCGCGGGGGTGGCGCTCGACGCGCTCGTGGAAGCAGGGTGCGTCTTCGAAGGCCGCAAGGCCCGCCTGCAGGCGCTTCTTCTCGGCCGGACGCCGCCGTCCCACGCGCCGCGCCGCCGCGACACCGGCGGAGATCCCGACGAGCCCGCCGAGGGCGAAGGAACGGAGCTTGCGGCGGCGGCCGTCGTCTTCCATGGCTCGATTGTAGGTTTGCCGGATGCTCGTCTGCTGCCTCGGCGACCTGGTGCTCGACGTGATCGTGCGCCTCGACGCTCCGCTCGCGGCCGGGGACGACACGACGCGCACGCACGGTGCTCCGTCCCGGCGGCCAGGCGGCGAACGTCGCTGCCTGGGCGACGTCGCTCGGCGCGGAGGCACGCTTCGTCGGCCGGCTCGGAGCAGACGCGGCCGGGAAGCTCGTTCGCGAGGAGCTCGCGCGCGCGGGGGGTCGAGCTCGTCGGCGCCGAGGCCGGCCGGACAGGCGTCGTCGTCTCGCTCGTGGCCGTCGACGGCGCGCGGACGATGGCCTCGGACCGGGCGGACGACCTCGACTCGATCGACCCGGCCTGGCTCGCAGGCGCCGACGCGGTGCACATATCGGGCTACGCACTGACCGACGCTGCCGCCGCGGTCCGGGCGCCGCGCGTCAGCCTCGACCTCTCGGCGGTCTCGTTGATCGACGACGCGTTTCGCGCTCGCGCACGGCGGCTCGCACCGGCTGTCGTCTTCGCGACCGAGCACGAGCGCGAGGCGTTCGGCGAGCTCGACGCGAGCTGGGTGGTCAAGCGAGGCGCCGCCGGGATCGACGTCGACGGGCGGCCGTACGCCGCGCTGCCCGCCGAGGTCGTCGACACGACCGGCGCGGGCGACGCGCTCGCGGCGGGATTTCTCGTCGGCGGGCCCGAGCTCGGCCTGCAGGCGGCCGCGCGGTGTGTCGCCTCGGTAGGGTCGATGCCGTGATCCGGGTCGCCGACGAGGTGCGGGACGCGCTCGCCGGCGGTGGTGCGGTGGTCGCGCTCGAGACGACGCTCATCGCACACGGGTTCCCGCCCGGCGAGGGAGTCGCGGTCGGCCTCGGCTCGGAACGGGCGGTGCGCGACGGCGGGGCCGTGCCGGCGACGATCGGCGTGCTCGACGGCGAGATCGTCGTCGGGCTGACCGCCGAGGAGCTGGGGCGCTTCGACGCCGATGCGCGCAAGCTCGGGCCAGCGCGACCTCGCGGCCTGCGTGGCGCAGGGGGCAGTCGGGGCGACCACGGTCGGCGGGACGCTCGTCGTCTGCCGGGCGGCGGGCATTCGCTTCATGGGCACCGGCGGCATCGGCGGCGTCCACCGCAACTGGGCGACGCATCCCCGACGTCTCGGCGGATCTCGGCGCGCTGGCCCGGACGCAGGTCGTCGTCGTCTCGTCCGGCGTCAAGTCGCTGCTCGACGTGCCCGCGACCGCCGAGGCGCTCGAGACGCTCGGCGTGCCGGTGCTCGGCTTCCGCACCGACGACGCTGCCGCTCTTCTACGCGGCGCGCGGCGGGCCGCCGGTCTCGGCACGGGTCGAATCAGCAGCCGAGGCGGCTGCCGGTCGCGCGGGCGCACTGGGAGCTCGGCGGCGCTGGCGTCGCCGTCGCGCGCCCGCCGGACGTGAGCCTCGACGACGTGGAGCCACTGATCGCCGAGTCGCTTCTGCGCGCCGCAGACGCCGAGGGGATGCCGGCCGGGCGTGACGCCGTACGTGCTCTCGCGCCTGCACGAGCGAAGCGAGGGGCGCACGCTGCGCGCGAACCGCGAGCTGTCGTCGCGAACGCCGGGCTCGCGGGCGAGATCGCCGCGGCCTTCGCGAACGTCTAACCCGGGCGACCGGCTACTTGGCGAGGGCGTCGAACAGCTCGTCGACCTCGAGTGCCGGCAGCGTCTCGATCTTCGTGCTCCCCCGCGCCGCGAGCCCGACTCGAGACCCGCGCGATCGTGGCCGTGTCGGGCGCCTCGACGATGCTGATGAAGTCGAACTCGCCGAGCGTCGCCCACTGGTGGAGGATCTTGCAACCGAGCTCCTCGACGTCCTTGTTGACTTCACGCAGGCGATCGGGATTCGACTTCAGCGTCTGGACGCCCTGCTGGCTCAGGCGCGAGAGCATGACGTAGATCGGCATGTGCACTCCTCTCGTGGTGGAAGCGCGAGCCTATTCCACCGCGGGCCGCCGTGAGTGCCTGCGGCCGACCCGCGCCTTCTGGTCGAGATAGAGGAGCGCACCGCCCACGAAGAGCAGCGGCGACAGGACGAGATCGGCGAGGAACGCGGCGACGTGCTGGCCCGCCTCGCCCTGCGTCCGCAAGAGGAGCACGAGCGTCAGCTCGGAGAGGCCGAGCACCACGGCAAGCGCGCACAACGAGCCGAGGGCGTGGACGTAGTCCGCGACTGCGAGCTCCCGGCCGCGGATCAGGGCCGCGCGGAAGGGCAGCCGCTCGACCATGGCGGCGGGCACGGCGAGACCGAGCAGCGCGAACCACGCGAGCGCCGGTAGGACGTAGATCAGGCGGAGCGCCGGAAACGGGGCGTACACGAGCAGTCCGACCAGGTAGGCGGTCCAGGTCGGCCGGGCGCCTGTGACGAGGGTCACGGCCCACAGGTACGCCGCGGTGATCAACGGCCCGAACAGCAAGAACCAGAGCGTCGCCGGCAGGACGTCCAGCTGGGCGAGCTGGTCGAGGATCGCAAGCGGCAGGCCGAGCGGCAGCACACGCCAGAACCGGTCGCCGTAGAGCCGGATCGACTCGGCGACGAGCTGGCCGATCGTCCGCTCCGCGTGCGGCAGCGGCGGCGGCAGCTCACGCGTCCGCGGCACGGAGCTCCTCGAGCAGGACCGGCACGGCCTCGGCCAGCGCGGCGAGCGCGTCGTCGAACCGCCACTTCGCCCTGTCCGGCTCGTCGATCGAGTTCGAGATCGCGCGCACCTCGACCGCCGGGATGCCCGCGAGCTCGGAGGCGCGCAGAACGGCGAAGCCCTCCATCGCCTCGACCGGGGAGCCGGTGGAGCCGCCGACCCGAGCGCTCGTCCCGATCGGGAGCACAGGTGCAGCGGGGAGCGCACGGCGTGCCGCCGCGAGCAGTCCGGCGTCGGGCATCGCGCGCGAGAGGACAAGCGGCGAATCGCTGTCGTCGTAGACGGACTCCGAGCCGATCACGACCGTCGGCGGCTCGATGCCGCGCGCGCCGGCGATGCCGACGTGGAGGACGGCGGCCGGCCGCTCGGCCGCCAGGGCCGCGGCGGTGCGTGCAGCGGCCTCGACGGGGCCGATCCCGCACGCGAGCGTCCACGCACCGGGAACACCTCGGGCGGAGTCGAGCTCGCGCTCGGTAGCGGCGACGACCAGCAGCACGGGCGCACGCTATCCGTAACGAATGCGCCGCCTTCGCCGTTGGGGCATTGAGACGTGCGGTAGCGCGCGTCTCTCTGGATCTGCATGAGCCCGACTCGAGTCACCGTCACCCGCCGTAACGACCGTGCCGTCGTCGCGCTGCGCGGCGAGCACGAGGCGATGACCGCCGAGCGGCTCCGGACCGAGCTCGACACGTTGCTCGAGGAAGGCCGGGCGATCCAGGTCGACCTCAGGCACGCAGAGTTCATCGACTCGACGACGGTCGGCGTCCTGATCGACCTGCACCAGCGCTCCGCGGCGCGTGGGCTCGCGTTCTCGCTGCGGATCGGCCCCGACACCGGCTGGCCGGTGAGGCGGATGATCGAGGTAACGCACCTCGGCGACGTGCTCTCGCTCTCGGACTGAGCGCAGGACCCACCGCGGCTGCAAGAATCGGCGTGTGGGCTACCACGTCGCGCGAGTCGAGGACCTGGAGTTTGTGGAGCGCCCGCCCAAGGAGGGCGAGGCCGCACGCAGCACCGCCGAGATCACGACCGCCGCGAGCCTGCAGCAGTCGCGCGCCCGGCTCTGGCGGTATCCGCCCCACTCCACGGGCCGCCGCCACCGCGACCACATCCAGGAGGAGGTCTTCGTCGTCGTCTCCGGGACGCTGACGATGCTCCTCGGCGACGACCCCGTGGAGCGCGTCGACCTCGGGCCGGGCGACGTCGTCGCCGTCGAGCCGATGACGCCGCTCCAGATGCGAAATGAGTCGGACGAGGAGCTCGTCTGCTTCGTCTACGGCGCCCCGCCCATTCAGGAGGGCGCCGACTTCCTCGACGACGTCGAGCTGCCGCCGCGCCGGTAAGCGGGCCGGCGGCCAAACCCGCGCGGACAACCCCGGGCGGCGCCGAAGCACCGCCCGGGGTTGGCCGCGTCAGTCGTCGTCGTCTCCGTGGTAGCGAACGGCCTTGAAGAAGTGCCGCTCCCGGTACTTCTCGACCTGTTGGCCGATCCGCACGCTGTGCTCGTCCGCGGTCCGGAAGTGGATGCCCGACCACACCCGCACGTCGACGATCTCGTCGAGCGCGTCCGAGAGGCGCGTGTAGCTGCGCGTCATCCCGGCGTTGTTGGTGTCGGTCCACGCCACGTGATCCGTCCCGAGGAAGTCCTGCAGCGTCGTCACGAACGAGGTGCTGAGCCCGAGGTGGCCGGACGGCTCCTCCGGGTAGGGCGGCGTCGGGATCAGCGGCAGCCAGTTCGGGTCGGCGACGGTGCGGGAGTTGTCGTCGGTGTCCGCTTCGCGGATCGCCGTGATCGGCCGCCAGAACGACCAGTGCGCCTTGCTGTCCCAGACCGTGATGAACGCGTCAGCCGCGGTCATGTAGAGCTCCGCGAAGAGACGGGCGTTGTCCGTGACGCTCAGCCGTTGCGCGGCCGAGATCGTGCGGGCGATCCGGCTCCACGTTCCCACCGGCTGCTCGTTCCAGTAACGCGCGGCGAAGGTCTGGTCGTCTGTCCGCGTCGTGCTCGTCGCCGAGCCCACGGACTTCACCTCGTCGAACTCCTTCGCGTACTTGTGGCTCGTGAGCCGCAGCGGCCCGTCGGAGCGGAACTGCGACGCGCTGCGGATCATGAACGGCTTCACGTCCTTGACCCACGCGTTCGGGTCGCTCGCGAAGGCCGGCAGGACCGGCTTCCACACGCCCGGCCCGGATCCGGTCACGAACCGGAACGGCCCGAAGCGGCCGTCGTCGGTGCGCGCCGCGATCATCGCCGCCGCCGCCGCCTCGCCCACCGCGATCCCGCGCGCCTTCGACGAACCGTCAGGGATCCCGGCGAGCGACGCCGCGTATTGCGCGTCGAGCACGGACTGCTGCGCGGGGACGATGTTCAACAGCAGGCGGTGCGCCGCCGCCGCAGCCGCGGCGTCCTTCGAGTCGAACGGCGTCGCGAGCCGCGACGAGATCAGGTAGCCCTCGTGCCCGCCGTCGATCGCGTTCACGGCGTCGTAGACCGCACCCTGCACCATCGCCAGGTGGATCGCGGCCACGGTCGGAGGCTGAGCCGCGGTGCCGATCAAGGCGCCCGTGGCGTACGTGTTCCACGTCGTCACCGCGTCGGCGCGCGCGAGCGCCGGCGCGCCGAGCGCAATCGCCGACGCGACCGCCACCACGAGCGCGGCGACGCGCGCGCGGCCCAATGAGAAGTGCTTCTCGTGCATCTGCTTACTCCTTTCGGGACGTGACCGCTTCGACGACGCGGAGCGGGTCGAGCCCGGCCCGCTGGGCGACCAGCGCGACCTCCTCGCCCGACGCTGCGCCAAAGACGAAGAAGCAGATCTCGTCCTCGGGAACATGGATGGCGCCGTCGAAGCGGACGCAGCTGCCACAGCGCGTCAGCTCCTCGGCGGCCGAGCGCAAACGTCCCTCGCAGGCAACTCGTTCTCCCGCGTTTGCGCGGGCGAGGAATGTCTCGACGAGGTAGCTCGGCATGCACTCGACGGTACGACGGGGCCGAGCCGCCGAAAACGTCAGAACGTCTGGACTTTGCTCCGACGGCTACTGAAGTCTGCGGGCGAGCTCCGTCCGCGAGCGCACGCCCAGCTTCGCGTAGATGCGGGTCAGATGGCTCGCCACGGTGCGCTCAGCGAGGAAGAGCGCCCTCGCAACCTCGGGATTCGTCCGTCCCTGCGCTACGAGGTCCGCGACGCGACGCTCCGCCGGGGTCAGGCCCTCCACCTTCGTGCGACCGCCGACCTTTCCCAGCTCGGCCCGGGCGCGCTCTGCCCAACCGGCGGCGCCGATCTCGTCGAACACCGCGAGCGCCGCCTGGATCGCCTCGCGGGCGGCGCGCTTCTGCTTGGCCCGCCGGCGAACGGTCCCGAGCGCGAGCAGCGCCCGCCCCCGCCCGTAGGGATCCCCGACCGCCTCGGACGCGCCCGCCGCTTCGGCAAGCCGGGACAGCGCCACCTCGACGTCCCCCCGCGCTGCCGCGACGAGCCCTCGCGCGCGCGCCGCCTCCGCGAGCACCCAGCCGCGGCCGAGCCTGCGCGCGTCGGCCTCCCACTCGTCGAGAATCGCCTCCGCCTCGTCGATGCGCCCGAGCTCGAGCAACGCCTCGACGCCGTCGGCGCGCCAGGAGTACATAGCCGGCTCCGCGAACTCGGCCCTCGCCGAGGTCAGCTCGGCCGCCGCGAACCGCTCCGCCGCCGCGGCCGCGTCGCCGCTCCAGAGCTCCACCAGCCCGGTCATCGCGACGAGCCCTGGGAGCAGCGCCCCGTGCAGCTCCGCCAGCCGGCAGCCTTCGTCCGCCACCTCGCGGGCGCGCTCCAGTTCGCCCCGGCGGGCCGCGATGAGCGCAATCGGAAAGAGGTTCATCGGCGCCTCGAGCTCGTTTCGGCCGTACTGGAGGCTCAGCTCCCTCGCCTGCCGGGCGTACCCGGCCGCAAGCGAGAGCTGCCCGGAGTGAAACTCGGCGAGCGCGAGGTACCAGAGCGCGTTCGCCGTCATCCGCTCGTCCCGCTCGGCCGCCTCCCGGCGGAGACGCTCGAGCACGTCACGCGCCCTTCCGAGCTCGAACGACCAGACGAGGACGTGGGCGAGGGCGCACTCCGCAGACTGGCGCTCGACGTCGTTCGACGCGAGCTCGGTCGCCTGCTCGGCGAGTCGAAGCGCGTCCTCGAAGCCTCTGTTGAAGCTCGTGATCGCGAGCCCGGTCAGCGCCACGCTCCGGAGCGCGTCGTCTCCGAGCGCATCGGCGAGATCGACGGCTGCGCGCGCGTGGAGCTCGGCGGCGGCCAGGCCCTCGCTGAAGCGCACGCGCAGGCTCAGCTGCTGGTGGATGGCGACCTGCAACGCGGGGCGCTCCGCCGCTTCGAGCAGCGCCTCCCGGAGTAGCGGGATCGCGTGGCGCAGGTCGTCCGTCTCGAGCTCGGCCGAGAGGAGGAGCGCCTCGGCCCGCGCCGCTCCGGGCGGCGCGGTTGCGACCAGATCGCCCGCGAGGATCCGGGCGCGCCCGGAATCGCCGGCTGCGAGATGAGCGCGCGCCGCGGCGATCAGCCGGCGGCGGGCGTCTTCGGGCGCGTCGGGCGGCGTCAGGCGGACCGCGTGCTCGCCGAGCTCGGCGGCGACGATCGGCGCTCCGTGGTCGTTCGCGACCGCTGCGGCCTGCTCCAGCGCCGCGGCGATCCCGGCGTCCGGCTCGTCGGTCGAGAGGGCGAGGTGGCGAGCCCGGCCGATCGGCTCGTCGACGACCTCGGCGAGCAGGCCGTGCACTCGCTGCCGCTCACCTGCGGCCAGTCGCTGGTAGAGCACCGATCCGAGCAACGGGTGCGTGAACCGCACGGTGCCGTTCGAGAGCTCGAGCACGCGCTCCTCGAGCGCCGGGTCGAGCGCGCTCTGCTCGATCCCCGCAACCCCGAGCTGGGCCGGGGTCAGCCGCCCATCCGCCGACGCGAGCACGAGCGCCTCGTGCGTCGGGCCGGTAAACCCTTCGAGCCGGGCGTGGACGAGCTCCTCGAGTGTCTCCGGCACGCGCAGCGGCTGGGTCGGGTCAACGCCGGCGCCGTCGTCGTCGGGGAACGACCGCGCGAGCTCGAGCGCATAGAACGGGTTGCCCCCCGAGCCCTCGTGGAGCCGGAGCTGCGCCGGCCGCGCGAACGTCCGCCTGAGCCGGTCGCGCACGAGCTGGTCGATCGCGCCCACGCTGAGCGGGTTGACCCGCACCCGCTCGATCCGATCCGGCTCGACCGCTTCCTCGACCGCCGACGTGAGCGCTCCTTCCCCGAGCCGGCGGGAGAGCAGCAGCGAGATGTCCTCCTCGGCAAGCCGGCGCAACGCGAACGCGAGCGCGCTCGCCGACGACGGGTCGAGCCACTGCACGTCGTCGATAGCGATCACGACGGGCTCGTCCGCGGCGAGCAGCTGGAGCGAGCTGCGTACTGCGACGCCGAGAGCGCGCGCGTCCACCGGCGCACCGGTCGCGTCGCCGACGAGGAGCGCAACCTCGAGCGCTCGCCGTCGAGGCGCCGGCAACTCCGGCAGGACGTCGTCGAGCACGTCGTCGAACAGATCGCCCAGCCCGGCGTGCGCGAGCCCGCGCTCCGCCTCACCCGGCCGCGACACGAGGACGCGCAGCTCCCGCTCGCGCGCCGCCTCGACCGCCGCGAGCCAGAGCGTCGATTTGCCGATCCCGGCCTCGCCTTCCCAGACGAAAGCGGCCGGGCCCGCACCACCGGCCACGTGGCCGTCGAGGAACTCGCTCAGCGAGCGAAGCTCCTCGTCCCTGCCGATGAGGGCTGACATCTCCGGCCCAATCGTGACAGGGGCCGTCACAGAAGTCAGCTAAGCGGCGACCGGCGCGCCCGTCTTCGTGAACACCAGTTCGCCGTCTTGGGAGTCGACGAGGATCGTGTCGCCCTCCTCGAAGTCACCTTCGAGCAACCGCAGCGCAAGGGGGTTCTCGACCTGGCGCTGCAACGCGCGCTTGAGCGGCCGGGCGCCATAGGTCGGATCCCAGCCCGCCTCGGTGACAGCTTCCTTCGCGGCCGCGGTGAGCTCGATCGCGAGCCCGCGCTGGGCGAGGCGCTCCCGCAACCGGGTCAGCTGCAGCTCGACGATCTCTCCGAGCTGGTCGCGTGTCAGCGCCGCGAACTCGACGATCTCGTCGATCCGGTTCAGGAACTCCGGCCGGAAGAACTCGCGCAGCGCGTCGGCGGAGCGGATGTTCGAGGTCATGATCAGCACCGTGTTCCGGAAGTCGACGGTGCGGCCCTGGCCGTCTGTCAGGCGGCCGTCGTCGAGAATCTGCAAGAGCACGTCGAAGACCTCGCTGTGCGCCTTCTCGATCTCGTCGAGGAGGATCACCGCGTAGGGCCGGCGGCGGACCGCCTCGGTCAGCTGGCCGCCCTCCTCGTAGCCGACGTACCCGGGCGGGGCGCCGACCAGCCGCGCGACCGTGTGCCGCTCCTGGTACTCGCTCATGTCTAGGCGCACCATCGCGCGCTCGTCGTCGAACATGAACTCGGCGAGCGCGCGGGCGAGCTCGGTCTTGCCAACACCGGTCGGGCCGAGGAAGACGAACGAGCCGATCGGGCGATCCGGATCCTGGAGCCCGGTGCGCGCGCGCCGCAAGGCGTTCGCGACGGCCGAGACCGCTTCTTCCTGGCCGACGAGCCGTTGGTGGAGGCGCTCCTCCATGTGGATCAGCTTCTCGGTCTCGCCCTCGAGCAGCCGCTCGACCGGAATGCCTGTCCAGCGGGCGACGACGGTCGCCACGTCGTCCTCGTCGACCTCTTCCTTGACCATCGGGGTCTCGGGCGTCTCGCGGCCGGCGAGCTCCTGCTCGAGCGCGGGCAGGTCGCCGTAGCGGATCTCGGCCACGCGCTGCAGGTTCCCCTCGCGCTCGGAGCGCTCCGCCTCGGAGCGCAGGTCGTCGATCCGCTGCGTGATCTCCTTGACGCGATCGAGTTGCTCTTTCTCCTTCGCCCAGCGCGCAGCCAGCGAGTTACGAGCTTCCTGTGCCTCGGCGAGCTCGCGCTCCACGGGCGCGCGCACCTCGGCCGACTCCTTTGTCATCGCGGCGAGCTCGATCTCCAGCTGGCGCACGCGGCGCTCGGCCTCGTCGAGCTCGAGGGGCGAGGAGTCGATCTCCATACGCAGGCGCGACGCCGACTCGTCGACGAGGTCGATCGCCTTGTCAGGCAGGAACCGGTCGGTGATGTAGCGATCCGAGAGCACCGCGGCTGCGACGAGCGCCGCGTCGCGGATGCGGACGCCGTGATGAGCCTCGTAGCGCTCCTTCAGGCCGCGCAGGATCGCGATCGTCTCGGCGACGGACGGCTCGCCGACCACGATCGGCGCGAAGCGGCGCTCGAGCGCTGCGTCCTTCTCGATCTGCTTGCGGTACTCGTCGAGGGTCGTCGCGCCGACGAGACGCAGCTCGCCGCGGGCGAGCATCGGCTTCAGCAGGTTGCCGGCCGAGACGGCGCCTTCGGCGGCTCCCGCGCCGACGATCGTGTGCAGCTCGTCGACGAAGAGGACGATGCGGCCCTCGGCGGTCTGGATCTCCTTCAGGACCGCCTTCAGGCGCTCCTCGAACTCGCCGCGGTACTTCGAGCCCGCGAGCAGCGCACCGATGTCGAGTGCCCAGACGCGGCGTCCCTTGAGCCCTTCCGGGACGTCGCCGGCGACGATGCGCTGCGCGAGCCCTTCGACGATCGCCGTCTTGCCGACGCCGGGGTCGCCGATCAGGACGGGGTTGTTCTTCGTGCGGCGCGAGAGCACCTGGATGACGCGCCGGATCTCCTCGTCGCGGCCGATCACGGGGTCGAGCTTGCCCTGCTCGGCTGCCTCCGTCAGGTCGCGGCCGAACTTCTCGAGCGCCTGGTAGCTGCCCTCGGGGTCCTGGCTCGTGACGCGCTGCCCGCCGCGGACCTTCTTGATCCAGGCGAGCGCCTCGTCACGGGGGATCGCGTCGAGCGCGAGGAAGAGATGCTCGGTCGAGACGTAGTCGTCTTCGAGCTTGGCGCGCTCCTCGTCGGCGCGATCGAGCACGCGGCCGAACGACGCGCCGACCTGCGGCTGCTGCTGTGCCCCTTGCGTCGAGGGCTTCTGGGCAAGCGCCTGCTCGGCCTCCGCGCGCAGCCCCTGCCAGTCGGCGAAGAGCTCCTGGTCGAGCAGCGAGAGCAGCAGGTGCTCGGGGTAGATCTCCGGGTTGCCCCGGCGGCGCGCCAGCTCCTGGGCAGCGGCGACGGCCTCCTGGGCCTTGATCGTCAGCTTCTGGAAGTCCAAAGGTCTCCTATCTGCTTCTGGGAACGGGGTGCTTTGCCGGCTCGTAGAGGACGAGCTCGCGGCGGTACTGGCGGTGGACCTGCTCGACCGCGTTGCGCATCTCGCCCTGCAGCTGGTTCATGCGGGAGCGGAGGCGCTGCAGCTCGTCCTCGAGCGCGAGCACGCGCTCGACGCCGGCCAGGTTGAGCCCGAGCTCGGTCGTCAGGCGCTGGATGAGGCGCAGCCGGTCGACGTCCGCCTCGGAATAGAGACGCGTGTTGCCGCGCGTCCGCTTGGGGCGGATCAGGCCCTTGCCTTCGTAGATCCGCAGCGTCTGCGGGTGCATGCCGACGAGCTCGGCGGCGACGCTGATCATGTAGCGCGGATAGTCGCGGTCGTTCGTGGCCGGCTCGCTCACGAGCGATCCTTCCGGCGGCGCCACATCTCAGCGGCCGTCGCCGACGCGACACGACGGCGTTCGGCCGCGACGTCGGTTCCCCGGAGACTGCGAACTTGGTTGAACGCGTCGGCCGTCAAGAGCGGCACCGCGAACGGCAAGACGAGAATCCAGAAGAGCGCTCGATTGGGATCGACTCCGAGAACGCCCCAGACAACCAGCACGAGGAACGCGACGACGAGGAACGTCGTCCACGGGGCCAGCCACGCCCGCATGATCCGCTCGGAAGCGTTCGGCGACCGACGGTAGCTCCAGAGCGAGACCGCGGCAAGAACGCCGGTGACGGCGGCCAGAACCTCGATCACGGCGCCAGCCCCTCGCGTGGATCCTCGCGCGACACCTTCTGCAGCTCCTCGAGCGCCTTGCGCTCCTGCTTCGTCAACTTCTTCGGCACGGTCACGTTCAACCGGGCGACGAGGTCGCCGCGGCCGCTGCCCTTCAGGCGCGGCGCGCCACGGCCCTTGATCTTCAGGAGCTTGCCGGTCTCCGAGCCGGCGGGGACCTTCAGCGACACCGAGCCGTTCGGCGTCGGCACGGAGACGGTCGCGCCGAGCGCGGCCTCCGGATACGTCACGGGGACGTCGACCTCGAGATCGGCCTCCCCGCGCCGGCGATACAGCTTCGACGGCGCGACGCGCGAGACGACATAGAGATCGCCCGCCTCGGCGCCGCCGTAGCCGGCCTCGCCCTTCGCCTTCAGCTTGATGCGGGTCCCGTCCTTGACGCCGGCCGGGATTTTGACGGTGTAGCGCTTCGTCCGCCGCTCGCGTCCTGCGCCGTGGCAGCGGTCGCACGGCGACTCGATCACGGTGCCGTTGCCGCGGCAGCGCGGGCACGGCGACTGCAGCGCGAAGAGGCCCTGCGACTCCGCCTTGACGCCGCGGCCCTTGCACTCGGGGCAGATCGTCGGCGCGGTGCCGGGCTTCGCCCCCGAGCCGCCGCACTCGCGGCACGACGTCTCGAGCTCGACGGGGATCGTCGTCTCGAGACCCTGGAGCGAGTCCTCGAAGGAGATGTTGACCGCGACCTCGACGTCGTTGCCGCGCTGGCCGCGCTCCTGCGGCCGGCCCGCGGCGCCGCCACCGCGGTTGAAGATGCCGCCGAAGAGATCGGAGAGGTCGCCGAAGTCGAACGTCGTCGTGAAGCCATCGCCACCGGCGGGACCGGGACCGCGGCGTCCATTCGCCGAGCCAAACGTGTCGTACTGCTTGCGCTTGTCGTCGTCCGAGAGGACGTCGTAGGCCTGCTGGACCTCCTTGAAGCGCTCCTCGGCCGCCGTGTCGCCCGGGTTGTGGTCCGGGTGGTACTCGCGGGCGAGCTTGCGGTACGCCTTGCGGATCTCGTCCTGCGAGGACGACTTCTTGACCCCGAGCGTGTCGTAGAGCGTCGCCATCTACTCGGCCACGACCACCCGGGCGGGCCGCAGGACTCGGTCGCCGAGGCGATAGCCCTTCTGGACGACGTCGATCACGGTGCCCGACGGCGAGTCGGACGGCTGCGCCAGGAGCGCCTCATGGATGTTCGGGTCGAAGATCCCGTCCGCCTCGATCTCCGCCAGGCCCTCGCGGGCGAGGGCGTCGGCGAGCGCGCGCTGGACGAGGCGCACTCCCTCTTCGAGCTTTGCCTCCTCGTGCGACTCGGCCGCCTCGAGCGCGCGACCGAGATCGTCGAGCACCGGCAAGAGCGCCGTCACGAGCCGCTCGGACGCACGCGCCATCAGCGACTCCTGCTCGCGCGCCGCGCGCTTGCGGTAGTTGTCGAACTCCGCCTTCAGGCGCTGGAGCGAGTCGAGGTACTCGTCGCGCTCGCGCGCGAGCATCGTCAGCTCGTCCTCGACGATCTCGGGCTCGGGCACGACTTCGACCTCGGCCTCCGGCGACACCTCGGCCGCGGACTCCGCAGCCTCGTCGGCTACGGAGTCCTCAACGCGCTCGGTGTTGGCCTCCGGCATGGCCTCGGAACTGACGCGCTCCTCGTTCACGTGCGTGCCGTTTCGTCCTCTTCGACGATCTCGGCGTCCTCGATCACCTCGTCGTCCGAGGCCGAGGCGCCGTCGGCCTGCGCCGACTGGGCCTGCTGCGCGGACGCCTGTGCATAGACCGCCTCGGCCAGCTTCTGCGTGGCCTCCTGGAGAGCCTCCGTCTTCGCCTTGATCTCGGCGACGTCGTCGCCCTCGAGTGCCTGCTTCAGCTCCATGACGCGACCCTCGATCGTGGCGGCGTCCGCCTCGTCGAGCTTGTCGCGGTGCTCCTTGAGCGACTTCTCGGTCTGGTAGGCGAGCGACTCGGCCATGTTCTTCGTGTCCACGACCTCGCGCAGGCGGCGCGCCTCGTCGGCGTGCGCCTCGGCCTCCTTGACCATCTTCTCGATCTCCTCCTGCTGGAGGCCGGAGCCGCCCTCGATCCGGATCTGCTGCACGTTGCCCGTGCCGAGATCCTTCGCGGAGACGTTGATGATCCCGTTTGCGTCGATGTCGAACGTGACCTCGACCTGGGGCATGCCCCGCGGCGCCGGCGGAATGCCGACGAGCTGGAACTTCCCGAGCGTCTTGTTGTAGAGCACCATCTCCGACTCGCCCTGGAGGACGTGCACCTCGACGGCCGGCTGGTTGTCCTCGGCCGTCGTGAACGTCTCGGAGCGCCGGGTCGGGATCGTCGTGTTCCGCTCGATCAGCTTCGTGAAGACGCCACCCTTGGTCTCGATGCCGAGCGACAGCGGCGTCACGTCGAGGAGCAGGACGCTCTTGACCTCGCCCTTGAGCACGCCTGCCTGAATGGCGGCGCCGACTGCGACGACCTCGTCCGGGTTGACGCCCTTGTGCGGCTCCTTGCCGATCAGCTGCTTGACCTTCTCCTGCACGGCGGGCATGCGGGTCATGCCGCCGACGAGGATGACGTGGTCGATCTTCGAGTTGTCGAGCCCTGCGTCGGCGAGCGCCTGCTTGGTCGGCCCGACCGTGCGCTCGAGCAGCGCGTGGACGAGCTCCTCGAGCTTCGCCCGCGTCAGCTGCAGGTCGAGGTGCTTCGGGCCCTCGGCCGTGGCGGTGATGAAGGGCAGGTTGATCTGCGTCGTCATCGTCGACGACAGCTCGATCTTCGCCTTCTCGGCCGCCTCGTAGAGCCGCTGGAGCGCCATCCTGTCGGCCGACAGGTCGATGCCCTGGTCGCGCTTGAACTCGGCGGCCATCCAGTCGACGATCGCCTTGTCGAAGTTATCGCCGCCGAGGTGGTTGTCGCCGTTCGTCGACTTGACCTCGAAGACGCGACCGCCGGAGCCATCGTCACCGAGCTCGAGCACCGACACGTCGAACGTGCCGCCGCCGAGGTCGAAGACGAGGATCATCTGGTCCGGGCCTTCCTTGTCGAGCCCGTAGGCGAGCGCAGCCGCGGTCGGCTCGTTGATGATCCGCAGGACGTTGAGGCCGGCGATCTTGCCGGCGTCCTTCGTCGCCTCGCGCTGCGCGTTGTTGAAGTAGGCCGGCACGGTGATCACCGCGTCGGTCACCGGCTCGCCGAGATACGCCTCGGCGTCGGAGCGCAGCTTCTGGAGGATCATGGCGCTGATCTCCGGCGGGGCGTAGTCCTTGCTCTCCGCCTTGACGCGCACGTCGCCGCCCGGGCCCTGCTCGACCGCGTAGGGGACGATCGTCATCTCCTCGTTGACCTCCTCGAACTTGCGGCCCATGAACCGCTTGATCGAGAAGATCGTGTTCGTCGGGTTCGTCACCTGCTGGCGCTTCGCGGGCGCCCCGACGAGCCGCTGGCCGTCCTTCGTGAACGCGACGACGGACGGAGTCGTCCGCCCGCCTTCCGCGTTCGGAATCACGGTCGGCTCGCCGCCCTCGAGCACGGCCATCGCAGAGTTGGTCGTGCCGAGGTCGATACCAATTGTCTTCGCCATCGCGTGTTTAGCCTCCTGTGGAAAGAAAATCTAAGCGGGACAGTAGCAGATTTGGCACCAGGGCGTGCTGCGGACACAATGCGGCCATGAGCGAACCGGTAGTGCCACGCGACGACCTGCACGCGACGATCGAGGCTCGCCGAGAGCTCGGCATGGCGCACGAGGCGGAGCTCGTCGACCGCTTCGTGGAGCGGATCGAGAAGCGGATCGACGAGCGGATCCACGCCGGCACCGCGAGCCGGCGAGGGGGACGCGATCACGAGACGTTCGTGATCACGCTCGTCACGCTCGGGATCTCGATCCCGCTGCTGGGGATCGCAGGCGGCACGGCAGGTCTCGCCGGCGTGATCGCCGTCTGCATCGCGCTCGTGCTGCTGAACGTCGTCGTCCGCCGGGGCTGAGCACCGCTCAGCGGAACGCGCCGATCAGCGCGCCGCCCGCGACGATCAGCGCCGCGCCGAGCACGAGCCTCCGCCCCACGAGCTCCGACCGCCGGAGCAGCAGCACCGAGAGCCCGACGCCCCAGAGCGACTCCGTCGCGACGAGCGGCGAGACGACGGACACGGGACCGTGGTGGAACGCCTCGAAGAGCGAGACGTACGAGAGCCCGAAGCAGACACCTGCGAGCGCGAACGGCCGCAGCCGCGGCACGCGGCGCGCCCAGAGTGCCGCGACGACGGTGCCGGTGAAGAGCGTCGCCGCAGCGCCGCCATCGGCTGCGACGGATCCAGGCCGCGGACGATGTTGTCGCGGGTCGCAAAGAGCGTCGCGGCTGCGAGGGCGAAGGCGAGGCCGACGCCGCGGAAGTGATCGGGGCGGACGCGCTCCCAGGCGAGCGCGAAGCCGCCGGCGACGATCAGCGCGGCGCCGAGGAGGAGCGGCCCGCGGAGCGGCTCGTGGAGCACGGCGAGCGCGATCCCGACCGAGACGAGCGGTGCCGCACCGACCGCCACCGACGTCCGCGACGGACCGGCCTCCCGCACCGCGAGCGTGAAGAAGACCTGAGAGCCGCCGGGCGCGAGCAGTCCGGTGAGCAGGTACGGCCAGATGCTGCCGCCGTCCACCCCGCGCACACCCGCCTCGACCAGAGCCGCAACGAGCGCGACCGCGAACGCCACGAGCACCGTCGCGAGCGTCGCCACGTCGGCGTCGTCGTAGCGGCGCAGGCCGAAGCGCAGCGCCACGGTCATGCCCCCGAAGAGCGCGGCCGAGACGAGAGCGAGGACGACCGCGAGCACGCGACGCTCAGGCCGGCCGCGGGCGGCGGACGAGACGGGAGAGCGCCTCGGCCGCGGCGGGCTCGCTGACCACGATCCCGGCCATGATCACGGCGCAGCCCGCCCAGCCGACGGCGCCGAGCCGGTCGCCGGCGAGCGCAAAGCCGAAGATGCCCGCGAACACCGGCTCGAGGGCGAAGGCGAGCGCCGTGCGCGTGGCACTCGTGCGCCGCTGCGCCCAGGTCTGGACGAGGAAGGCGAGGGCGCTCGCGAAGACACCGGTGACGAGCAGCGCGCCCCACACCGTCCAGCCGTGCGGAACCGACAGCTCGCCGCGGGCGACCGCGATCGCGAGGAGCCCGACACACGCGGCGAGCATCTCGACGGTCGTGAAGGCGACAGCGTCGTAGCGCGGCGCGTACCGCTCCATCAGCACGATCTGCAGCGAGTAGACGGCCGACGCCGCGAGCACGAGCAGGTCGCCGGCGGCCGAGCTCGCGTGGATCCCCGCGAGCATCGCGAGCCCCACCGTCGCGAGCACGACGCCGATCCACGCCGCGCGCGTCACGTTCATCCGGAAGGCAAGGAGCGCGATCAGCGGCGTCAGCACGACGTACATGCCGGTGATGAAGCCCGTGCTGGAGACGGTCGTCCGCTCGAGCCCTGCCGTCTGCAGCACGTAGCCCGCAGCGAGCAGGCTGCCGAGCAGCACTCCCGCCGACCAGCCGCCGCGATCCAGCGAACGGAGCCGCCCGGCCGCCGGCACGGCCAGCGTCAGGGTCGCGATCGCGAAGCGGATGCCGAGGAACGCGAAGAGCGGATAGAGCTCGACGGCGTCCTTCACCTGGACGAACGTCACGCCCCAGACAGCCGTCACCGCGACGAGCGCGAGCAGGGCCTTCACGAGGCCGCCCGGGCGAGCGCGGCGAGCCAGCGCCGGCGGATCAACGCCGAGAACGGGCCGACGACGAGCCAGTAGCGGTGGAACGCGCGGCGGGCGGCGGCGTCCGACGCGGCGATCCTCGTCTCGGTCGTCAGCCGCGACCCGCGTGGCGTCGGCTCGGCGCGGAAGTCCGTGACGACCCGGACCATTCCCGGCCCCACCTCGGCAAACGGCCGCACGCCGCCGCGTGGGCGCCACGGCCGGCCGGCGAAGCCGACCACGATCTCGGTCGGCGTCCGCGCGAGCTCCTCGAAGCGCATGCTTGCGAGCGCCGAGCCGATCGTCCCGCTCGTGCCGAGCCCGCGCAGGCGCAGCAGCCGGCGGACGACCGGGTCGCTCGCGAGCGGCAGCGCGAGGGCCAGCTCGACGGCCCGCTCGGGCGGGACCGGCAGGTCGACGTCGATGCACCTCGTTCACGTCGTAGTCCGGCAGCACGCGGTCGATCGAGCGCATCGCGCGACTGTAAGGACCGCGCCGCCTGCGCGCTCGCGGCCGCTGCGCGAGGTCCGAGAGCCAAACGGCGGGCTAGGCTCTTGGCATGGAAGTGCTGGACAAGCTCGGGCGGCCGGTGCGCGACCTGCGCATCTCTGTCACGGATCGCTGCAACTTCCGCTGCGTCTACTGCATGCCGAAGGAGGTCTTCGGCCGCGACTACGTCTTCCTTGAGCGCAAGGAGCTGCTCACCTTCGAGGAGATCGAGCGACTCGCCCGCGCGTTCGTCGCGCGCGGCGTCAACAAGCTGCGGATCACCGGCGGCGAGCCGCTCGCGCGCCGGAACCTGGAGCAGCTGATCGAGATGCTGCGCGGGCTCGGCGAAGGGCTCGACCTGACGCTGACGACCAACGGCTCGCTCCTGCCGGCCAAGGCGGAAAGCCTGAAGGCGGCCGGCCTCGACCGGGTGACCGTCAGCCTCGACTCGCTCGACGACGAGGTCTTCCGCGCCATGAACGACGTCGATTTCCCCGTCTCGAAGGTGCTCACCGGCATCGACGCGGCGGCGGCGGCCGGCCTGCCCGTGAAGGTGAACATGGTCGTCAAGCGCGGTGTCAACGACAAGTCGCTCGTGGCGATGGCGCGCCGCTTCCGGGGCACAGGCCATACGCTGCGATTCATCGAGTACATGGACGTCGGCCACACGAACGGCTGGCGGCTCGACGAGGTGTTCCCGGCCGCGGAGATCGTCGCCGCCATCGAGGCGGAGTTCCCGCTCGAGCCGGTCGAGGCGTCATACCGTGGCGAGGTCGCCAAGCGCTGGCGCTACGTCGACGGCGAGGGCGAGATCGGCGTCATCGCATCGGTGACGCAGCCCTTCTGCGGCGACTGCACCCGGGCGCGTCTCTCGCCGGAAGGACGGCTCTTCACGTGCCTCTTCGGCGTCAAGGGCCACGACCTGCGGGCACTCGTCCGCGGCGGCGCGAGCGACGAGGAGCTCGTGGCCGCGGTCGGCCGGCTGTGGGGTGCGCGAACAGACCGCTATTCCGAGCTCCGCTCCGCCGCGACGACCGACCTGCCGAAGGTCGAGATGTCGTACATCGGCGGCTGACCGCCTCGCCGGCCTCATTGAGGGCAGGTTAAGGCTCGTAAGCAGGCGGAAAAGATCGCTCTGCGACCCGCATCGCCTTCGGCACACTCGAGGAGGACGTCCGGTGGCCGCGGGTGACGCTCTGCCCCTCCCCGCCCGTGGCCGCCGGCCCCCTTCTTAGGAGGGCGCACCCTCGATCGAGCGAGCGCGGGACGGCCGGGAAGGGGGCTAGAATTGGTCTTGTGACTGCCGCAGTGATCGCAGCCGGGCGCCGCTTGCCGCGAGGCTGGAGTGATCTCGGACGCCAACTCGCGATCTGGTTCGGGTTCCTGCTCGTCTACCAGGTCGTCCGCGGCGTCGCCGACCGCAGCCCGGCGGAGGCGCTCAGGAACGGTGCTCGCGTGATCGACTTCGAGCGCGGCGCGTCCGGGCTCTGGGAGCTGACGCTGCAGGGCTGGCTGGCCTCCAACCAGGTGCTCGAGACGCTCGCCTCGTGGACGTACTGGAACTCCGAGTTCACGGTCATCGGCCTGACGCTGCTCTTCGTCTACCTGCGCCGGCACGAGGCGTTCATCCGGTACCGGAACACGATCCTGCTCGCGAACGTGATCGGCCTCATCGGCTACGTGCTGATGCCGACCGCGCCGCCGCGGATGTTTCCGACCGCGGGCTACGTCGACACGCTCGCGACCATCGGCGGCCTCAACCATGGCAGCGGGCTGATCGAGCTGGCCGCGAATCCCTACGCCGCGATGCCGTCGCTGCATGCGGCCGACGCGCTCATCGTCGGGCTCCTGATGGGCCTCGCGTGCCGCAGCTGGTGGGCGAAAGTGCTGTGGGCGGCCTGGCCGGCCTGGGTCTGGTTCTGCGTCATGGCCACCGGCAACCACTTCTGGCTCGACGTCGTGGCCGGCATCGTCGTCGGCCTGCTCGCCCTGGCCGTCACGTTCCGGCATGAGCTCCGTCTCGCCGTTCGTCGGCTCTGACCTGCCGCCCGTCGACTGCTTGCTTGTCGCGCGCGCAAGAGCGGGGGTAGCGTGGCCCGCATGAACCGCGCAGCCGCGATCAAGCACGGCTATACGACCGGCGCCCGGCGCCTGGCGACGCAGTCGATCTCCGGGCTCGCCCGGACCCGCGTGACGCCGAACGCCCTCACCGCAGCCGGGGTGACCCTGTGTGCGGTCGCCTCGGTGCTCGTCTACTTCGAGTACCGGAACGAATTGCTCTTCTTCTGGCTCGGCGCCTTCGTCTTCGTCGCAGGCTCGGTGCTGGACATCCTCGACGGAGCGCTCGCGCGCGTCGGCGGCAAGTCGACGCCCTTCGGCGCGTTCATCGACTCCACGACCGACCGCGTCTCCGAGGGCTTCATGCTCGGAGCGATCGCGCTCGTCCTGCACCGTGACGGGAACGCGCTCGCGCTGGCGTTCGTCGTCGCCGCGCTCGTCGGCTCCTTCCTCGTCTCCTACACACGCTCGAAGGCCGAGGGCCTCGGGCTCACGGGAGACGTCGGCGTGGGCAGCCGCGCCGAGCGCGTCGCGATCATCACGGGCGGCCTCGTCCTCGCGCCGTGGGGGCTTCTGTCCTGGGCGATCTACCTGCTCGCGGCGGCTGTCTGGATCACCGTCGCACAGCGCGTCCTGCACGTTCGCAAGCAACTTCTCCAAGGAGATCTGAATGGCAACGACTGACAACGGCTCGTCGAACGGCAACGTCCGCGACGACGACAAGGTCCGCGTCGCGATCATCGGCGTCGGCAACTGCGCCAACTCGCTGCTCCAGGGCCGCGAGTACTACAAGGACGCCCCCGACGACCAGTTCGTCCCGGGCCTGATGCACGTCAACCTCGGCGGCTACCACGTCAGCGACATCGAGTTCGTCGCCGCCTTCGACGTCGTCCAGGGCAAGGTCGGCAAGGATCTCTCGGAGGCGATCTGGGCCTTCCCCAACGACACGATCAAGTTCGCCGAGGTGCAGAAGACCGGTGTCACCGTCGAACGCGGCATGACGCACGACGGGCTCGGCAAGTACATCTCGCAGAAGGTGAAGAAGGCGCCCGGCCCGACGGCCGACATCGTCAAGATCCTCAAGGAGCGCCAGGTCGACGTCGTCGTCAACTACCTCCCCGTCGGCTCCGAGGCGGCCACCAAGTGGTACGCCGAGCAGATCCTCGAGGCGGGCTGCGCGATGGTGAACTGCATGCCCGTGTTCATCGCCCGCGAGGACTACTGGGGCAAGCGCTTCGAGGAGCGCGGCGTGCCGATCATCGGCGACGACATCAAGTCGCAGGTCGGCGCCACGATCACGCACCGCGTGCTCACCTCGCTCTTCCGGGAGCGCGGCGTCCACCTCGACAAGACGATGCAGCTGAACGTGGGCGGCAACTCCGACTTCCTGAACATGCTGGAGCGGGAGCGCCTCGAGTCCAAGAAGATCTCGAAGACGAACGCGGTCACGTCGATGCTCGACTACGACATGGGCGCCGACAACGTCCACGTCGGGCCGTCGGACTACGTGCCGTGGCTCACCGACCGCAAATGGGCGTTCATCCGTCTCGAGGGCTCGTCGTTCGGCGACGTGCCGTTGAACATCGAGCTGAAGCTCGAGGTGTGGGACTCGCCGAACTCGGCCGGCATCGTCATCGACGCCGTCCGCCTCGCGAAGCTGGCGCTGAACAACGGCGTCGCCGGCGCGCTGGAAGGCCCGAGCTCGTACCTGATGAAGTCGCCGCACACGCAGATCCCGGACGACGACGCGTACCAGCAGGTCGAGGACTTCATCGCCAAGTACGGCCGCAAGACCGTCAAGAAGGCGAAGAAGAAGTCGAAGGCATAGGTCGCCACGCAAGCGAACGTGCAGGCGAAGGGCGCTCCAGCGAGGGCGCCCTTCGCGTTTCGCGGCCGTGTCCGTCAGGACGCCGGGGCTAGACTCGCAAGAGATGAGGATCTGCCTCGTCACGCCCTTCGCCTGGTCTTCCCCGCACGACGTCAACGAGCACGTCGCGGGGCTCGCCACGGCGCTCCGCGAGCTCGCCGCGGGCGCGCGGCACACCATCTTTCTGGCGCGCGTGCCGTGACCGTTCATACACCGGGCCCCCGGATCTCCCCCGACCATCGCCGGATCGTCGGCGTAAGCAGCAATAGCAGCACGCCCGACGCGATCAAGCCGGCGGCGATTCCGCCGTAGAGGCGCACCAGCGTCGCCGGGTTATCCGGAACGAAGAAGCCGGAGAGGAAGCCCGCCAGCTTATTGCCCAGGGACGTGGCGAAAAACCAGAGCCCCATCATCACCCCGACAAAGCGCGCCGGCGCGAGTTTCGTCACCGTGCTCAGCCCTACCGGACTCAAACAGAGTTCGCCAATTACGTCGAACAGGTAGACGCCGGCCAGCCAGAGCGGGCTGATCTTCCCGCTCCCCGTCAGCGCCGATGCGCCCGTCAGAATACAGAACGCCGTACCTATGCCGAACAGGCCAAGCGCGAACTTCCGCGGGCTGGATGGCTGCCGCTGCCCCAGGTGCACCCACAGTTTGGCGAATACCGGCGCCAGCAGAATCACGTAACACGGCGTCAGCGATTGCAGCCAGCTCGCCGGAAAGGTCCACCCGAACACCGTGGTGCTGACCAGCTTCTTGGCGAAGAGATTCAGGCTCGCGCCCTTCTGCTCGTACGCCGCCCAGAACATGATGGTGAACGCGAACAGCACGCCGATCGCGGCCATCCGCTTCCACTCCTCACGCGTGAGCACGGCGGCCGGAGTGCCTGCCTTCGATTTGCCGCTTCCCTGCCCCGCCGCTGCTTTCGGCAGGCGGCCGCTCTGCATCACGAATACCGACAGCCCGACCAGCATCCCGACGCCCGCGGTGGCGAACGCCCAATGCCAGCTATGCATCGGGTCGAAGCCGGCGTTCGCCAGCGCGCTCTTGAACGCGCCGCTCTCCGCCAGCCAGCCGCAGACCAGGGGCGCCATCAGCGCGCCGATGTTGATCCCCATATAAAAGATGGAAAAGCCGCTGTCGCGGCGCACGTCGCCCGGACCGTACAGGCTGCCGACCATCGTGCTCACGCTCGGTTTGAGCAGGCCGGTGCCGATCGCGATGATCGACAGACCGCCGTAGAAAGTCGGCAGCGAGTGCACCGCCATCAGAAACTCTCCGGCCGCCATGAGCAGCCCGCCCAAAATGATGGCGCGCCGCGGCTGCAGCCACCGGTCCGCCAGCAGACCGCCGGGCAGTGCGAGCAGATACACCGCCATGGTGTACGTGCCATAGAGCGAAGTCGCCTGCTTCGTGTCGAAGCCCAGCCCCCCTTCCACGGCGGGCGCGACCATGAACAATACGAGAATCGCGCGCATGCCGTAATAGCTGAAACGCTCCCATAGTTCGGTGAGGAAGAGCGTGGTTAGCCCGGCAGGCTGTCCGCGAATCCCGCGCGTGTCCGGCGGCGGAACGGCGCCGGACACGACTGGGTCAGTTGGCATTGCCGTATCGTCTCACGTTGCGCGGCGCAGCGCGAACGCTGGATCCGGACGCTGGATCCGGACGAAGCAGGCAAGGTTGGGCGACCGTGTGCAGGCTCAGAAGACGATAACCTTATCGGCCTCCTGGGTCCAGCAGGTCAGTTCGTCCATCGAGCTTCGACGCGCGCCTTCAACGAGGTTGTCGGGTTTCATGCCGCGGGCATCCATGCATGTTCCACAGACCCCGATCTTTCCTCCTTTTGAGGCAACACTCTTCAGCATGCGCTCGATGTTGTAATACCCGTTTGGGGTTGTTTGGCCGGCAACGCCGCAGGACGCGGCATCGCCCATCAGAAACACCGTCACGCTGTTCTTTTCGTCTTTGGCCAGCGAACTCGCCAACCGCAGGCCGTTGTAACTGCGTTCCGTGCCGTACGGGGGACCGTTAAGAATCAGGAGATATTTCATCGATTTCCTTTCGGGCTCCGGCAATCAGGCAAAAATCGCTTTCAATCGTTTCACAACCGTGTCGATTTCCTCCTCCGTCGTCGTGCGGCCCAGGCTGAACCGGATCGCGCCCATGCCAATCTCCAGGGGAACTCGCATCGCCTTCAGAACGGGTGATAGCTCGATCGAACCGGAGTGGCAGGCCGAGCCCGTTGAGGCAGCCACGCCATCCAACGCTTGCAGAATCTCCGTCCCAACCTTGCCGGGGAAACTGACGTTCAGAGTGTTCGGCAAACGTTCAGTTGGATGCCCGTTCAAAACTACGTGATCGTCGAACTCCTCGGTCAACCGGCCCCAAAGCAGGTCTCGCAGTTCCTGAATGGACTGCCTGCCGGTCCAGGACCCGGCCAGTTCGCAAGCCGCGCCAAGGCCCACGTCGAGCAGCACGTTCTCCGTACCCGCGCGCCGGCCTCCTTCATGACCCGCGCCATGGACGAGCGGCTCCAGTGGAACACCCGCGCGGATATAGAGCGCGCCGGCGCCTTTCGGGCCGTAGAGTTTGTGCCCCGCTACGGACAACAGATCGACACCAAGCTCTCCAACATTCGTGGGGATTTTCCCCACGGACTGGGCGGCATCGGTGTGGAGGATGATTCCATGCTCGCGAGCGATACGGCCGATATCCGTAATGGGCTGAATCGTGCCAACCTCGTTGTTGGCGTGCATCACCGAAATCAGGATCGTGTCCGGTGTCACCGCGCGGCGCACACTTTCGGGGTCGACGCGGCCGAAGCCATCCACCGGCAGGTACGTGACCCTGGCCCCGAGCCGTTCCAGAAACCGGCAGGGATTGATGATCGCCGGGTGCTCGACCTGCGTCGTGATGATGTGCGGGTGGGCAGTCGCCGTGGCGAAAAAGACTCCTTTCAGGGCGTGGTTGTTCGCCTCGCTTCCGCCGCTTGTGAAAACAACCTCGCCGTCTTCGCACCCCAGCAGGCCGGCAACCTGCGCCCGCGCCTTCGCAACCGCTTCCCGCGCCGGCTTCCCCGCCCAGTGGTCGCTCGACGGATTGCCGAACGGCGCATCCAGCACCGCCTGCATTGCGGCGGAAACCTCGGGCGCCAGCGGCGTGCTCGCATTGAAATCAAGGTAGATGCGCATACTGCTCCTTGTGGGTCGGAACTCGTTTACCACCCGAAGTCCATCGACGGCAGATCGTGCCGGATGCGCGCCAGGTAGTATCGTTCAAAGGTCAGTTTCAAATACCTGGCCCACTTACCCCGTTTCACAATCACCTTGTTGCGCGGAGGCAGGAACGGATCGGCGGACATGTAAAACGCCGTATCGCCGGCGTCGGCGATGCAAGTGGAAGGCAGCGTCATCCCATCGACTTTCACGCCGCCCCTGAACTCGGCCGCGATATTGCGCGCCGCGGCCTGAGCCATCAGTTCCGTCATGTGCCCGGTCTTCGGCACCGCCACCGGAACTGGCGTGGGCCCCGGAGGAGCGATCGCTACCGCAACGCCCGCTGCGTAGACGTTTGCGAATTTCGTACTTGCCAGATGAGGCGTGACTGCGATGAATCCTTTCGGGTTGGCCAGCCCGTCCACCCCGCGAACAAACCGGCTCCCAAGAAATGCCGGGATGATCAGGGAAAAGTCGAACGGATGTTCGGACCCGTCCCCCAGAGTCAGCGCGGCCAGGACCGGCTTCCGCAATCCTGGCGCTCACCACGGAGTCGATATGGCGTTCGGCGAACGTCATCCTGGACCATGCGAGGTGCGGCGCCAATGCCTCCAACGCCAAAATGCCCCAGAAACGGCTCGGGCGTGACGAACGTGATCGAGAAACGATGACGCTTTCTGGCCCTCTTCAGCACGGTATCGATCATCATCGCGATCTCGTAAGCCGGGCCGACGCAACTCGCTCCGGCGGCGGCTCCGATGACGATGCGCCCCTTATCGCCGGCAAGCACCCGCGCCAGCGCGTCCCTCGAAGCCGCCGCTTCGGCACAGGTAAAGGTGGAATAGGTATGCCCCGCCTGAGGACCCAGGCCCGGCACGGCCGCATAGTCGAGTTCCGCGCCCGAAGCGATGACCAGAGCGTCGTACGGATACGTCTGGCTTGCCGTTCGGACTTCACACGCCTGAGGGTCGAGTTCCTGAACCTCTCCATGAACAAACCGGATTCCCCGGCGCTGGAGTGGCGCATCCAGGCGAACCTGGAGCCGCGATGGATCGCGCCAGCCCATCACCACCCAAGGCAGCGAGGGGATGAACGTAAACTCCGCGTCCCGCGAAATCACCGTGATCTCGGCGTCTTGCCGCAGCCTTCGGTGGAGTTCGTAGGCCGCATTGATCCCGCCAAACGAGCCGCCCACAACCACAACTCTCTTGCGGCCGATGCTCATGATTTCCAAACTCCTGCCTCAACGTCTTCTCCGGACTTCATCTCGACTCCTCGCCTACCGCGACCGGCAAGCCCCCCGCACGCCATTCGGGTATTCCGTCCTCCAGCGGACAGCCTGAAAGCCCCGGGCTCGCAACAGTTTCACGGCCTCGACCGCGAGCACGCAGTACGGGCCGCGGCAATAAGCGACAATCATCCGGTCACGTGGCAGTGTGGATAGCTGGGATTCCAGTTCCTTCAGCGGAATTGAGACAGCGCCCGGAATGTGGCCGGCGCGATACTCCTCTGGCGGGCGCACGTCCAGCACGGTCACCTCCGCGCTCCGTACGCGCTCCAGCAGGGCCTGCTTCTCGACCGGTTCCATCGACTCGCGGCCGTTGTTGAACCGCCGGACGATGGCTTCGATTTCAGCAAGGCGGCTCTCGGCCAGCGTGCGTAGCGTCCGGTAAAACTCGCAAACCTGCTGGTCCGCCAGTCGGTAGGTCACAAACAGACCCTCCTTGCGCGCCTCCACCAATCGCGCCGCGTGCAGGATTTGCAGATGTTGCGACGTGTTGGCCACGCTCAATCCGGCCTCCCGTGCGAGCGCCTCCACGGTTCGCGGACCCTGGCACAATAGGTCGAGCAACTCCAGCCTGGGAGGACTCGCCACTGCTTTCCCAATCCGGGCAAGTTGCTCATACACGGCTTTTTTCAGACTTGTCTCAGCCATGGCGATATTCAATCGTTTGCTTGAGTATAGGCCACGTCTACCAGGTACTCAATCGAACACTTGAATACTTTCCACGCCTTTGCTATACCGGAGAGTCCATGAGCCAATCTCCTTCCCCTTGCTCGACCACCCGCTCGAGCGCGCTTCCGCGTTTACTCCGG
>CAVQYE010000002.1:0-94370 GCA_963718065.1 uncultured Actinomycetes bacterium
CTTCGCGTCGTACCGCGAGCGGATCGCCGCCGCGGTCGCCGACGGCTGGAGGTTTGCCGGCCTGCACGCGACCTCGGACGGGAAGCTCGTGCGCACGCTCCTTGCCGACACGCACGGAGAGACCCGGTTCGAGACGATCGCGAGTGAGGACGGGGTTGCACCGTCGATCGTCGATCTCGTGTCCGCAGCCGGCTGGGACGAGCGCGAGGCCCACGATCTCCAGGGCGTCCGCTTCGCAGGCCACGAGCCGCTCCGGCCGCTGGCCGACCACGATCAGGAACGCGACCGCTGGGTGCCGATTCGCGGCGACGACGCCTACCAGGTCGCCGTCGGGCCGATCCACGCGGGCATCATCGAGTCCGGCCACTTCCGCTTTCATCTCGTCGGCGACCGCATCCTCCAGCTCGACGCCCAGCTCTTCTACAAACACCGGGGCCTCGAGCAGGCAGCGGAGGGAAAGACGTTCGACGAGGGCATCGCATACGCCTCCCGCGCCTGCGCCGCCTGCAACGTCGCCAACGGCGTTGCCTACGCCACCGCGTGCGAAAACGCGCTGGGCCTCGTCCCGACAGTGGAGCTCGGCCGCGCCCGGACGATCCTGCTCGAGCTCGAGCGGGCGTGGAGTCACCTGAACGACATCGCAGCGATCTGCGCCGGCGTGAGCCTGGCCGCCGGCAACACCAGCTTCGCCGCGCTCGCCGAGCAGGCGCGACGGCTGAACGCTCTGCTGACCGGGCACCGCTTCCTCTTCGAGTCGATCCGCGTCGGCGGCAGCGAGCTCGCACTCGACGGCGAGCAGATCGGAGCCGCCCGGGTCGAGCTCGCCGCGTTGCGCGTGGGCGCGGTTCGCAGCTGGCGCGAGCTTCTCTTCAACACGTCGTTCCAGAATCGCCTCCCCGGCATCGGCATCGTCACCGCGGCGAAGGCCGAACGGCTGGGCGCCGTCGGACCGGCGGCCCGTGCGGCGGGGCTCGGCGAGGACGTCCGCGCGCGGAGTCCACTGCTCTCGTACGACGGCTTCGTGGCAGCCGTCCCGGCTCGCGCGGCCGGCGACGTGCAGGCGCGGCTCGAGCAGCGTGCGCTCGAGCTGTGGCAGACGCTCGACATCCTCGATGCGCTGCTCGACCGCCCCGTGGTGCCCGCCGTCGCGGAGTCGAAGCGGGAGGAGCGTGCGATCGGCGTCGGCCTGGTCGAGAGCCCGCGCGGCGCCACGAGCTGCGTCGTCGAGCGGCGCCGGGACCGGATCGAGCGACTGCGGCTCCGCACCGGCTCGTACGCCAACTGGCCGGTCGTCGCCTTCGCCGCCGCGGACAATTTGCTGCCGGACTTCCCCCTGATCAACAAGAGCTTCGAGCTCTGCTACGCCTGCGTGGACCGCTGATGCTGACGCTGCTCCGCGACCTCCGCCACCTCCGTCAGAAGATCGACCTTCCACGGGCCGGGCGCGGCCGAAGCCTCACGATCCGCCACGTCGACGCGGGCTCCTGCAACGGCTGCGAGCACGAGCTCACGCTCCTCTCGAGCCCGTACTACGACCTGCAGCGGTTCGGGCTCGGGATCGTCGCCTCGCCGCGCCACGCCGACGTGCTCCTCGTCGCCGGGGCCGTGACGAGCCGCATGCGCGAGCCGCTGCTGATCGCGTACGCCGCCATGCCCGAACCGCGGCGGGTCGTCGCACTCGGCGACTGCGCGCTCGGCTGCAACCTGCTCGGCACGGCGGAGGACATCGTGGGGCCCGTCGAGGCGGTCCTGCCGGTCGACCTTCGCATCCCCGGCTGCCCGCCCACGCCCGAGGCGATCGCGACGGCGTTGCTGGAGCTCATCGACTCGCCGGCAGCTGCTCCGCCGGAGGCGACGCGGACGAGCTAGTCCCGGGCGTGCTCGACGAGCCCGTGCACGACGTCGGCAGCGTTCTTCGTGATCGGGTCGCCGTGCCCGACGCCGACGATCTCCGCGTCGAGGGCGGCGAGCCTCTGCATCGTCCCGTGATGCACCGTCTTGTTGAGGTTGAAGGCATGCCAGCCGGCGCAGAGCTCCGGCCACGTGGCGACGGCATCGCCGACGATCAGGAACTTGCGCTCGGGCCAGGAGAACGCCAGGTGGCCGGGCGTGTGGCCCGGCGCGGCGAGCACCTGGAGCGGGCCGAGCGCATCGCCTTCCGAGAGCGTCTCGTCCACCGGCACCGGCTTGTGCTTCGGGCGGTTTAGCCGCAGCCCGAGCTGGAACGGAATGAGGCGCAGCGACTGCTTCGGCAGGATCGTCACCGGCTGGGCGCGCCGCTCGCCCGCGACGATGTCGGCCTCGTACTCGTGCGCGTAGACGGTCGCGCCGCTGGCGCGCTTCAGCGCGGCGAGGCCGCCGAGGTGCGAGCGGTGGCCGTGCGTAATCGCGATCCGCTTCAGGTCGGTGACCGAGCGGCCGAGGCCGTCGATCGCCTGCAGCACGAGCCTGGCGTCGCCTTCGAACAGCGTGTCGACCAGGGTCAGCTCGCCGCCGTCGTCGATCAGGAACGCGTGCACGTGCCCGCCCTTGCCGTGGCCGAGGCTGTGGATGCCGGGTGCGAGCTCAGTCACGAGCCGACCATCACGAGCCGACCGTCTTCCAGGGTGCGAACGGATTGGCGACGCCTTCGAGCGACGGCTCGAGCTGCGGGAAGTGCCGGAGCAGGACTGAGCGCATGTCGTTCGACTCGACCCAGTCGATCCCGGTCTGCGTGTAGACCTCGGGGCGATAGTCGTCGGTGAAGAACCGGTCGCGCCTCGAGCCGGCGCGAGGCCATCAGGATGAAGACGCGAAAGGCCGTGTCGCTGAAGCCGAACCCCTTCGGGACCGGCTCCGCGTACAGGCCCACCATCAGGTCGACCGCCTCGATGTCGCCGCCGTAGACCCGCTTGATCTCGGCGGCCCACTCGGGGTTGTCGGTCAGCTCCTCGAACGTCTTCACCGGCTCGAGGTGGAAGAGGCGCCTGAACTCGTTGTAGCGGGGGACGCCGCGCTCGCGGGTGCGCACGATGTCCAGCGCCGCGAGGTCGAGCACCTCGCCGTCCGCGCGCTCGAGCTTCTGCAGGAAGCGCGGGTAGTTGTGCAGCGTGATCGCGCCGGGATGGCGATCCCGAACGAGTAGATCAGGTCGGCGAGCGGCACCTGATCGATCGTCTCGCGGACGTGCAGCGCGCCGATCTCCGGCAGGTCCGCTCGAGCAGGACGCGATCGTCCTCGACCGAGCGGAAAATGAAGTCGTCGGGGATCAGCGGGTGCATGCGGTAGACGGCGACGAACTCCTCGGTCAGCGAGTAGGGCACGCCGTGGAGGGCCGTCTGCGAGCCGGGGATGCCGTGGAGCACCTCGATGCCGGTGACGGCGGCCGAAGCGCTCGTCGAAGCGCTCGCCGAGCAGCCCCCACCAGTTGGCGCGCAACGCCGTCACGGTGGTCGGGTGGGCGATGATCGCCGGCGTCCAGTCGACGGTGTGGATCTTGGCCATCAGCGCGGCGTTCACGAGCCGCGCCTTGTCGTAGAGGTCGTCGTCGGACGATCTCCGGATACTCCGCGTGCGAGGCGGTCGCAGATCGCGTTGTGCTCGCGCATGAAGAGGAGTGCAGGAGGGCGAGGCCGACCCAGAAGTTGCCGGCGACGCCGGTCAGGTCGACGTGCGCTTCGAGTCTCGGCCGGGAGAGCCCGCGCGTCGAGCGGAGCGTGCCGTTCTCGTCGGATGCGCAGCGCGTGCGGCGAAGTCGGGATCGCTGCCGTAGATCTGCGATCCGTCCCACCAGTGGGTGTCGCCGGTGACGAAGGTCGGCGGCCCGTCGCGTCCGCGCTCGGGTCGCGCCTTGTCCGCAGGGATCTTCATCGGGTGCTGCGGCCACGGGTCGTCGTCGGCGAGCGGGATCGTCCACGGGTCCGCGGTCTCGCTCTGGCCGTGGCTGAACCAGTCGTGCACCTCGAACTGGATCCAGACGGCCGCCAGCAGGTTGAGCGTCGTCGCCGGCTGGAACTCGTCGCGCGTGAGGAGCCGCCGGCTGATGGGCGCGGGTTCGGCGTCAGGCAGCTTCTCCGGCTGGATCCGGGTACGCGTGCTCGAGCGGGACGTTGCGCCCGAAGCGGCTGTTGAGCGCTCCCCATCAGGGGGTCGTCGAGGTCGTTGTACGTGCCGTCCAGAGTCCGTGCGGTCAGGTGGCGGGCAACGTTTCGCCGTCGCCGCCCGGGGGCGGCCGGTCAGCGGCGCCGCGGCCGGTGTCGTACAGGTTCTTCGCCCGCAGGCGGTCGCGGATGCCGATCAGCGTCAGCATCGCCACCGGCTTCGGCAGCCGGTCCCAGCGGATGCGGTGGTCGACGGCTTCCGTAGCCGAGCTGTAGAGCCGCGACAAGAGCGATTGGCCCATCAGGAGATCCTTCCACGCGACGGCGTCATGACAGCCCCGTCCTCCGCAGCCCGCGCCCCACGCGCGGTGGCGTCTCCTTCCGGTACGACGCCGGCCGGTTCGTCCTTACGCCTGGATCAAACCGTTGTCCACACGCCGAGTCAAACCGGCTGCAACGCGCCGTCGTATTGTCAAACGTGGAAACGCGCCTCAACCAGAGGGGTGAGGCGCTTCCCTCCGGCGCGCCGGACAATGTGTTGATGTCTGCGGAAGAGAACGATCAGGCGGGGGAGCAGCAGCAGGGGTTCTCGCAGCTTTCGCGCGGAAGGCAGATCGGGATTGTGATCTACCTCGCGTCATGGTGGGCCGGCCTGAGCATCGGCGCCGTCGCGCTGCTTGCGGATCAGGGCCTCGATGCGATCTACGCGATCCCGATCGGAATCTCGATCGGCACGATTGCGTCGCTGATGATCGCGCTCGCCGTCGCCAAGGGCTGGACCAGCGAAGGCAGCTGATCTTGAGTCGCTGACCTTGAGTCCCTGACCTTGAGTCGCGGCGCGGCGGGCGTTAGCCTCGCGCCAGTCTCAACCCGGGACGACAGAGGGGAGAACGATGTCTGCCAGAACGGTTCTCGCTTGCGGCACCGCCGCAGTCGCGGCTCTGCTCGCGGCGCCAGGCGCTCTTGCAAATGGCGGTTTCTCGAACCTGCAGCCCGGCGTGCCGAGCGCGGGCCTCAGCGAGCGCGTGCGCGTCAACGTGGTCTTCGTCGGGCTCAAGCCCGGCCAGATCAACACGCAGCAGTTCCTCGCCGGGCTGCCGCAGCGGTCGAAGCCGATCGTCCGCTCGCGGCTGTTCTACGGCGTCACGGAGGAGCTGGGGATCGACTACTCCTACGACTACGCGACGACGTTCACGAGCGCGCGCGTGGGACGCCTCGTTCTTCTCGGCGCTCAAGGGGCTCGCGAAGCCGGCGCGCGCGGACGGCGTTCCAGGATCTCTACAACGACCAGGCCGGGACGCGCGACGTCGGCCAGAACAACTTCATCGACGCGCCGACCGTCGAGAAGTGGCTGATCGACCACGCCCCGTCCGGCGTCGACACCCGGAAGGACACGATTTTCTTCGTCAACTGGTGGGGACGGTCGGACTTCATCGACCACGTCTACACCAAGATCGGCGAGCCCGATCCCGACACCGGCTACGACTTCGGCCTCAACCGCGACAGCCGCAAGATCATCGCGTGGGGCGGCACGACGCCGGACGACGAGGAGACAGGGCTCGGCAAGCGCGGCGTCAACCGGGTCTGGTTCTTCGACCTCTCGGCCGGGCCCGAGTCCTGGGGCGGGAGCTACGACATCACCAACGCGGACCTCGACGGCGACGGCGAGCCCGACTATCGCCTGCCGGCGGCGTGGGAGTACAGCGGCCCACGGGCTACCGCGCCCCGTCGGCGCTCTCGAGCGACCTCTCGAAGGTGGCCCGGTACGCGGCGATCAATCTGCTGTTCACGTCGTCGCCGCTCTACCCGCCCTACCTGACGCCGGAGCTCCTGCCGAACGCGATCGACGTCCGCCTGAACACCTACGAGGGCTGGCCCGGCGTCAACGCGTCGGCGAACTACGAGAAGCCGGCGTACTTCCTGAGCGAGGAGCGCCAGCTCTTCCCGGACGTGACGATGTCGGCGCACCAGAACGATCTCTCGTTCACCGGCAAGGCCCGACGCTGCTACGAGCTGTGGCTCGTCCCGACGCCGTGCTACGACAACCGGCCGCAGTATCCGGGTGACGCGAACCTCTTCCTCTACAACGCGCTCAACCTCGAGGGGCGATCTGTCGGCCGGCACTTCGACGCCGGGAACAACGACCTCGCGCGGGGAGGCTCGGGCGACAGCGATTCGAGCCGCACGTATCCGGCGCTCGGGGCGAGCTACGCGACGACCGACGATCTCGCTTCGGGCTTCCTCGGCTTCGCGGACGACAACTGGGTCGACGGGACGCAGAGCTTCGTCTTCAGCTTCGTCTCGCAAGGCGTCGTCGACCTGGGCTACGGGCTGACGACGACCGAGATCCATGAGTTCGGACACCACTTCGGGATGAGCCACCCGCACGACGGCTTCGACCCGGAGACGGGAATCGACTACGAGCCGACCGGGCCGTTCTTCCTGGCCTGGGCCGGCGACGAGAGCAACTCGATGATGAGCTACATCGATCTGAACTGGGACTTCAGCCAGTTCGACCGCGACAACGCGGCACGCCAGCAGGCAGCCGGCTACATCGTCAACGCGAACGTGATCGCGGGACGGATCCTGCAGAGCCGCGACTCCCGCAAGGCGGCGAGCGATCTGGGGGCCGCCGACGCCGCGTCGGTCAGGCGAAGGCGGCCATGGCGGGGCACGACTACAACGCCGCCTGGTTCGCTGCCCGCGCAGCCTACGAGTCGGTGCTGCGCGCCGCCGATCGCGCGGACGTCAGGGTGACCGCGAGCCACAACGGCTGGGCCGTGCTGCCGAAGGTGAAGACGCACGGGCGGAGCACCCGGAACAGCGTCGTCGTCTACGGCGGCTTCGACAAGATCGGCCCCGGCTCGAAGCGCGGTCAGCGGTAGCGCTCGACGATCGAGGCAGGCACGGCGAGGGCCCCACCGACGGGGCCCTCGCGCTTCTCGGGGCGGCGTCGCTCTCAAGCAACTCTTACGCCCCTCTGTCCCGGGTCTTAAGGCTCTGCGCGACGGTTGAGGTGCGTCACGAAGACGCGAACGGCACTCAACCGAAAGGAGCAAGACATATGACCAAGGAGATGAGGCAGAACCGGCTCATGAAGGTGATGGCGACCGCCGCAATCGCCTTCGGGCTCGCCGCCGGCAGCTACGGGATCGCCGCAGCGGCGACGGGCTCGGGCTCGAGCTCCGGTGGCAACGCGGCTGCGGCGGCCGCCCCCACAGCGGCTCCGGCCGCGGGTCAACCCTGGGGTGGGCAGCGGAGTGACGAGACGCTGCTCACCGGCGACGCGCTCGCGAAGGTGAAGGCGATCGCGCTCGAGAAGGTCAGCGGCGGCACGATCTCGCGCGTCGAGACGGACGCCGACGGCAATGCCGCTTACGAGGCGCACATGGCCAAGGCCGACGGGACGCCGGTGACGGTGTATGTCGACAGCGACTTCAAGTTCGTCGGCGTCGAGAGCCGCTAAGCGCGCAGCCGCCGTGCGCCGCTCATCCTCCCGGCGCACGGCGGACGGCGCTTCTATTCGGCCAGCGAGACGCGGAAGGTCGCGGTGTCGACGACGGCGGCGGTCGCATGTCCCGCCGCGCCGATCGTCAGCTTGCCGGCGGTGACGTGCAGCCGGAAGCCCCAGAGGTCCTGCCGTCCGGCGAGCAGGTCGAGGTCGATGCAGCGTGCGCCGCGCCGCTTCGTGTCGAGCGCGTGCACGAATGGCGTGGCGCCGGCGCCGTCGTAGAGCGTGTAGGCCCAGCGCCCGTCACCGCTCGTCGCGCGTGAGATCGGTGAGCCGCGCATCGCCTCGCCCGCGTCGTGCGGGTCGACGACGGGCTTCGGGAGCAGGCGTCCGAACCGCAGGTCGAAGGCGCGCACCTCGTACTTCGTCGGATCGCCGACGTCGGTGTAGTGGATCAGGAACATCGTCCGTCCCTTCGTCGAGATCGCGTCGAAGCTGAAGTCGCCACGGAGCTTGATCACGCGCTGCAGCTTCAGTTGCCGCGCGTCGAGGACCGCGAAGGTGGTGCGGGCGCGCGGAAACCCGAGTCGCGGCTGGATCAGGACGAGGCGGCTGCCGTCGGCGGACAGACCGCTCGCCGAGCCGTCGTAGGCAACGGCCGGAATCGTGAAGTTGCCGGCGATTGAGACATGGCGAAGGACACGGCCACCTTTGGTCGCCGTTCGGGCAACAATCGTGCGGCCGGCGGCGGGCACGGTGACGTAGCGCACGGGTGCCGAGTCCGACGCAACGCCCTGCGTGCCGACGTCGATGCCGAGCACCGGTAGGCCGTCGGCTAGTGCGGCGGGCACGGCGGCGGCGGCGCAGACGGCGAGCGCCGCGAGTGGGATGGAGCGCATGCGTGTCATGCGACCTGTACGGCCGACGCGCTCGGGTGCGTCCCGGTGGCGGGTTAGCCTGCGCAGCGATGACGGAGCCGTTCTACGAACGCGTCGGCGAGAGCCGGTATCGCGCGACGGGGTCGACCGAGGGGCCGTGGAGCGCTGAGCAGCAGCACGGCGGGCCGCCGTCGGCGCTCGTCGCGGGAGTGATCGAGCAGACGGCGCCGCAGGAGGGAATGTCCGTCGTCCGCATCTCGCTCGACTTTCTCGCCGCGGTGCCCGTCGGCGAGGTTGACGTGTCCGCCGAGGTCGTCCGCGACGGGCGTAACGTCCAACTGCTGGCCGGTGAGCTCACGGTGGAGGGGCGGGTGTGCCTGCGCGCGACGGCCTGGCGCCTGCGCGCGCACGAGCTCGGCACCGAGGCAGCCGCGCCGGAGCCGTCACCGCCGCTGCCGGACGTCGCCGGCGAGTCGAGCATCACCGCCTTCGGCTACGGCCGCGCCACCGAATGGCGGTTCGTCGCGGGCGAGTTCGATGCACCGGGGCCGGCCGTCGCCTGGTGCCGGTTCGACGGTCCCGTCGTCGCAGGCGAGGAGCCGACCGGGTTGCAGCGTGTCCTGATCCCGGTCGACGCCGCGAGTGGAATCAGCGCCGCAGTCTCGTGGGGCGACTACGCGTTCCCGAACGTCGACCTGACCGTGCACCTGCACCGGGCACCCGAGTCCGAGTGGGTCTGTCTCGACGCCCGGACGATCGTCGGCCCGTCCAGCGTCGGCCTCACGCACACGACGCTCTACGACGAGCGCGGCTTCATCGGGGTCGCGGCTCAGACGCTCTTCGCCGCGCCGCGCTAGCGGTCAGCGGTTCGATTCCGCCTCCCTGCCGCGCCTCAGCGAAGATGTCGGCTTGGAGAGCGGCAACTCAACGGTTGTCGTCGCCGAGCGGCTCTCGAAGGAGTTCGGGAAGCTGCGCGCCGTCGACGACCTTTCCTTCCGGCTCGAGGCCGGCACGATTACCGGCTTCCTCGGCCCGAACGGCGCGGGCAAGACGACGACCCTGCGCATGCTGCTCGGCCTGGCGGCGCCGACGACCGGCACGGCGCAGGTGTTCGGACAGCGGTACGCGGAGATCGACCGCCCCGCGCTGCGCATCGGCGCCGTGCTCGAAGCGACCGACTTTCATCCCGGGCGGAACGGCCGCAACCATCTGCGCTCGCTGGCCTATGCGGCCGGGCTGCCGTCGTCGCGCGCCGACGAGGTTCTCTCGCTAGTCGAGCTCACGAGCGCCGCGAAGCGCCGCGTGAAGACCTATTCGCTCGGCATGCGCCAGCGTCTCGGCCTCGCCGCCGCGCTCCTCGGAGACCCGGAGCTGCTGATCCTCGACGAGCCCGCGAACGGGCTCGACCCTGAGGGCGTTCGCTGGCTGCGCGAGTTTCTGCGGCGGTTCGCCGCGGAGGGGAAGACCGTTTTCGTCTCGAGCCACGTCCTCGCCGAGGTCGCACAGGTCGTCGACCGGGTCCTGATCATCAACCGGGGCCGGCTGGTCACCGAAGGGCCGCTCGCGGAACTGACGGCCCAGGTCTCTGGCGGCGTCCACGTCCGTTCGCCACAGGCGCGAGCAGCTCGCCCAAGCGCTCGCGCGCGACGGGGTCGAGATCGACCGGGCCGGCAACACGCTCACCGTGCGCGGCGCCTCGAGCGAACAGATCGGCGAGGCCGCGGCCGCCGCCGGCATCGTCCTGCACGAGCTGTCACCGGCTGCGAGCTCGCTGGAGGACGTCTTCCTCGAGCTGACGGGCGGCTCGGAGCCCCGGTGATCGACCGCCTGCGCTCGGAGTTCCTGAAGCTCCGCTCGACGCGGACCACGCTTGGCCTCGCGCTCGGGATGCTCGCGTTCATCATCTTCATCGCCCTCGTCCAGGGCTACACCGACCAGGAGTTCTCGCTTTCGCAGGCACGCGAGCAGCGCAGTCTCTTCGGGATCGGCGGCGTCTCGACGCTCTTCGCCGCGCTCGTCGGCGTCATGGCCGTGACGAGCGAGTTCAGGCACGGGACGATCCGGCCGACGCTCCTCTTCGCACCGCAACGGTCGCTGCTGCTCGTGGCGAAGGTGCTCGCGAGCCTGCTGATGGGACTGTTGTTCGGCCTCGTCGGCGAGGGTGCCGGCTTCCTCTTCGGGGTTATCCCGCTCCAGACCCGCGGCATCCCATTCGCACTCGACGGCGGCGACGTCGCCGCGCTCGTCTTCGGCACGGCCGCCGCCTCGATGCTCTGGGCCGGGGTCGGCGTCGGGGTCGGGGCGCTGATCCGCAGCCAGGTCGGCGCGATCATCGCGCTCTTCGCGTGGCTTCTTGTGGGCGAGAACATCCTCTTCGGCCTCGTGCCAAGTGTGGGCCGCTACTCGCCAGGCCCCGCCGCCCAGGCCCTCGCCGGCGGGCTGGACGACAATCTGCTGCAGCCGCTCACCGGCGGTATCGTCCTCGCCGGGTGGGCCGCCCTGCTCAACATCGCCGGCGGCGTGATGCTTGCGCGGCGCGACATCGACTGACAACCGGCGCGGCGCTTCGTCGTCGTAGAAGAATGGCGGGACAGTCGAATCGGAAGGAGGCGAGATGGCGGACCCAGTCACCTGGTTCGAGATCGTCGGCAAGGATGGCAACAAGCTGCGCGAGTTCTACTCCCAGCTCTTCGGCTGGCAGTTCACCGATCCCGGCGAGATGAACTACGGGATGATCGAGGCCGGCGAGGGCGGCATCGGCGGCGGCGTCGGGCAAGTGCCGCCGGGCGAGGACGGCCACCTGACCGTCTACATCTCCGTCGACGACCTCCAGGGCGCGCTCGACAAGGCCGAGCAGCTCGGCGGCACGACCGTGATGGGCGTCACCGAGATCCCGGACATGGTCACCTTCGCGCTCTTCAAGGACCCCGAGGGTCACCTCGTCGGATTGGTCAAGCCGCAGCAGCAGTGACAGGGCGCTACGACGAGCTGATCGGCAAGCTCGAGGCCGCCGCGCAACCCGGCGGGCCTTGTCCCGACGGAATGGAGGCGTACCTCGAGAAGGTGCGCCTCCACGCGTACGAGGTCGTCGACGCGGACATCGACGCGCTCCGCGACCGCTACTCGGAGGACGAGATCTTCGAGCAGACGGTCGCGGTCGCCGTCGCGTCCGGGCTCGAACGCCTCGCCGCGGCACGGAGGGCGGTCGCTTGAGGCTCGCGGTCATCGACCGGAACTCCCCGAGGTCCCGCTCGGCGTCGTACGGACGCTTCGGTACCGCTCGGAGATCTTCGGCGCCCCGTTCTCGGATGCGACGGACGCAGCCCTCCGCGGGCCGTCGGAGTGGAGCCCGGGCGAGCGTGAGCTCTTCGCCGCGTTCACGTCGGTCCTCAACCAGTGTCCGTTCTGAACGAACTCTCACGGCGCGGTCGCGTCGTACGTGCTCGGCGAGGAGGTGTGGGAGGGCGTCAAGCGCGACTGGCGGACGGCGCCGGTCTCGCCGCAGCTCCGCGCGACGCTGGGCTTCCTCGAGACGATGACGCTTCGCCCCGACGAGCTCGGGCCGGAGGACGCCGGGGCGGTGCGCGCGGCCGGTGTCAGCGACGAGGCGCTCGAGGACGCGATCCACGTCTGTGCGCTCTTCAACATGATCGTCCGCCTGGCGGACTCGCTCGGCTGGGACGTCCCGTCTCCCGAGGCGTTCGCCGCCCGCGCCGAGACCATGCTCGCCACGGGTTATTTGCTGGAAGGATGACGCCCGCGTGCGCATTTGCCTGATGATCGAGGGCCAGGAGGGCGTCTCCTGGGAGGAATGGGTCGCTCTGGCTCGGGCCTGCGAGGAAGCCGGGCTCGAGGGGCTCTTCCGCTCCGACCACTACGCCTCGCTGATGCGTGAGGAGGAGCGCGGCTCGCTCGACGCGTGGGCGACGCTGACGGCCCTCGCCGGCGTGACGGAGCGCATCCGGCTCGGCTCGATGGTCTCGCCGGCGACGTTTCGCCATCCATCGGAGCTCGCCAAGGTCGTGGCGACCGCGGATCATGTCTCGGGTGGCCGCGTCGAGCTCGGGCTCGGCGCCGGCTGGAACGAGCGCGAGCACGCTGCGTACGGCTTTCCGTTCCCGGAGCTCTCGGTGCGCTTGGCGATGTTCGCGGAGCAGCTGGAGATCGTGCATCACTCCTGGACGGAGCAGGTCTTCAGCTTCGAGGGCGCGCACTACCGGCTCGACGCGGTACGCGCGCTTCCGAAGCCGGTGCAACGACCACGGCCGCCTTTGATCGTCGGCGGCTCGGCGAAACGCGGCACGGTGGAGCCCGCTGTCCGCTTCGCGGACGAGTACGACACGACGTTCGCCGGGCCGGCCGAAGCGGGACGGCGGCGGGAGCGGATCACGGAGGCGTGCGAGCGGGCGGGGCGCGACCCTGCGTCGCTCGTCTTCTCGGTGATGACCGGCTGCGTGGTCGGCCGCGACCGGGACGAGGTGCGGGAGCGCGGGCGCAGGCTCATGGAGCGCACCGGCGCGGACGGAGACGTCGGCGAGTTCCTGCGGCAGCGAGCCGAGCACACCGTCGTCGGCACGCTCGAGGAGGTACGCGAGCGGCTGGCGGATTACGAGGACGCCGGGGTGGAGCGAATCTTTTTGCAGCATCTCGTCCACAGCGACCTGGAAATGGTCGCTCTGCTCGGCGAGCTCTAGCCCCACCTGGCCTTTCAGGAGGTATGCACACAGGTGTGTCGCCGGCGACACACAGGTACCTATCCAGCGGCACACAGGTACCTATGCGCCGCCGGCCGGCCCCTAGAATCCCCCGATGGAGCCCGAGCGCGAGATCATGACCTGGGACGAGCTCGGCTCCGGCGCCCGCGAGCTCGCCGAGGCGGTCCACCTCGACGGCTACCGCCCGGACATGGTGCTCGCGATCGCCCGCGGGGGCCTGCTCGTCGCCGGCGCACTGGCTTACGCGCTCGACGTGAAGAACACGTACACGATGAACGTCGAGTTCTACACCGGCATCGACGAGCGGCTGCCCGTGCCGATGATCCTGCCGCCGGTGCCCGACCTGATCGACCTCGACGAGGCGAAGATCCTGATCGCCGACGACGTCGCCGACACCGGAGAGACGCTCGCCACGGTGCACGACTTCTGCGCCGGCAAGGTCGCCGAGGTGCGTACCGCCGTCCTCTACGAGAAGCCGCACTCGATGGTGAAATGCGAGTACGTCTGGCGGCGCACCGACCGCTGGATCGACTTCCCCTGGAGCGCTCAGGCACCCGTGACGCAGGCCGGGGCCACCAGCGTTCTCGGCTAGCCCATGCGTTTCACCGAACCCGCCTAGTCGGCCGCCGACCTGTCTCGTATAGTCGCGGTTCGGCCCGGCGACGCGGGCGGGCCGGAGCAACGCCCCCTGGAGGAGAGGAAAATGACGCATGAAGAAACGCAAGCACGCGCTCGCTGCGCTGCTCTTGGCGATCGGCGCCTTCGCCATGATGCTCGTCGGCGCGACGACCGGCTCGGCCAAGCAGCAGGCCGCTTTCAAGGCCGCCTGGATCTACGTCGGCCCGCACAACGACGGCGGCTGGTCGCAGGCGCACGATCAGGGCCGGCTCTACGGTCAACAAGGCGCTGGGGTCGAAGGTTCAGACGACCTACAAGGAGAACGTGCCGGAGGGGCCGCAGGTCTCGCAGGTCATCGACAGCCTCGTCCGTGACGGCAACAAGATCATCTTCGCGACGTCGTTCGGCTTCCAGAGCGCGATGAAGGCGGCCGCCGCGAAGAAGTACCCGGACGTCAAGTTCGAGATGGCGACCGGCACCTACACGTCGAAGAACATGGCGGAGTACTTCGGCGCCGGCGAGGACGCGATCTACCTCTCCGGGCATGGCCGCCGGCGCAGCGACCAAGAACGGCATCGATCGGCTACATCGTGCCGTTCGCGATCCCCGAGGTGATCCGGCACGCGAACGCGTTCGCGCTCGGCGCGCAGGCGATCCGTCCGAACGTCGAAGGTGAAGCTCGATCTGGACGAACTCGTGGTTCGATCCCGGCCAAGGAGAAGAAGGCGGCCGAGAGCCTCGTACTCGGCCGGCGCCGACGTGATCGGGCAGAACGTCGACAGCCCGTCGGCCGGCCAGTACGCGCAGTCGGAGGGCGTTCCGTGGGTCGGCTACGACTCGAACGCGAAGAAGTTCGCGCCGACGTCGTGGCTGACGGCAGCGGTCTACAACTGGGGCCCGTACTACACGAAGCGCGTCAAGGCGGCGATGAACGGCACCTGGAAGACCGGCTTCTACTACGGCGAGCATCAAGGACGGGATCATCGAGCATCGCCCCGTATCGGCCCGAAGGTCTCGGCCGCGACGAAGTCGACGATCGCGGCGAAGAAGGCGGCGATCAAGGCCGGCTCCTTCTACGAGTTCGCCGGCCCGCTCTACGACCAGAGCGGCAAGCTCCGCGTCCCGAAGGGCAAGCGGATGACGGTCAAGGACCTGTACGCGATGGACTGGCTCGTCAAGGGCGTCGTCGGCAGCGCCAAGGGCTAGACCGTCCGCAGTGGCCGAATGACGTAGCGCCCACGGCCGCCCCCGCCAGGGCGGCCGTGTCGCTCCGCGGGATCACGAAGCGCTTCCCCGGCGTCGTCGCGAACGACGACGTCGACTTCGAGGCCGCCGAGGGCGAGGTGCACGCGCTGCTCGGCGAGAACGGCGCCGGCAAGAGCACGCTCTCGAACATCCTCACCGGGCTCTACCGGCCCGACGAGGGCGAGATCCGCCTCTACGGCGAGCCGGTGCGCTTCCACTCGCCGCGCGACGCGCTCGACGCCGGCATCTGCATGGTCCACCAGCACTTCCGGCTCGTGCCGCCGTTCACGGTCGCCGAGAACGTCGTCCTCGGCGACCACCGCGACGTCGGCAAGAAGCTGTCCTGGTCGACCCGCGCGAGATCGAGCGAGCGGGTCGCCGAGCTCGGCGCGCGCTACGGCATCGCCGTCGACCCGCGCGCGCAGGTGTGGCAGCTCTCGCTCGGCGAGCAGCAGCGGGTCGAGATCCTGAAGGCGCTCTACCGCGAGGCGCAAGATCCTGATCCTCGACGAGCCGACCGCGGTGCTGACGCCGCAGGAGGCGGAGTCGCTCTTCGAGACGCTGCGCGCGATGGCCGCGGAGGGCCGCACGATCGTCTTCATCTCGCACAAGCTGCACGAGGTGATGGCGGTCGCCGACCGCGTGACCGTGCTGCGCGGCGGCAAGTCCGTCGCCACCGTCGCAGACCGCGGACTCGACGCCGCAGCTCGCTCGCCTCGCTGATGGTCGGACGCGAGGTCGAGAGCGCACGGCGCGAGCGAGCACGGGCGCGACCTGGGCGACGTCGTGCTCGAGGTCGACGGCATTTCGGCACAGGGCGACCGCGGCGACGACGGCGCTGCGCGACGTGACGCTCGAGGTCCGCGCGGGCGAGATCGTGGGCGTCGCAGGCGTCGCCGGGAACGGCCAGCGCGAGCTCGCCGAGGTGGTGACGGCATGCGGGCACCCGCGAGCGGCTCGATCCGCGTCGCCGGAAAGCACGCTGCGCGGCGGCGATCCGCGCGCCGCGATCGGCGCCGGCATCGCGCACGTCCCCGAGGACCGGCTCGGCACGGCGTCGCGCCGAGCCTCAGCATCTCGTCGAACGTGGTGCTGAAGTCGTATCGCGGCCACGAGGGCTCTCGCGGGCCGATGCTCCGTCTGCGGCGCGATCCGCGAGCAGGCGGCGAAGCTGATCGCGCGCTACGACGTCAAGGCGCCGGGCCCGCAGACGCCGGCGCGCCTGCTCTCGGGCGGCAACCTCCAGAAGGTCGTGCTCGCGCGCGAGTTCTCCGGCGAGCCGCGCGTGCTGATCGCCGCCTCGCCGACGCGCGGGCTCGACGTCGGCGCGATCGAGACGGTGCACGCACTCCTGCGCGAGGCCGCTGCGGACGGCGTCGGCGATCCTGCTGATCAGCGAGGACCTCGACGAGATCCTGCGCGCTCGCCGATCGCATCGTCGTCATGTACGAAGGGCCGTCGTCGGCGAGCTCGGCGCCGATCGCGACCGTCGAGCAGCTCGGCCTGCTGATGGCCGGAGGCACGTCGACGCCGGAGCGGCAAGCGGTTGATGCCGTCGATCCGGATCGAGCGGCGGCTGCAGCAGCCGCGCTGGCTGTCGGTCGTCGTGCCGCTCGTGTCGCTCGTGCTCGCCCTGCTCCTCGGTGGCGATCGTCCTGCGTCGCGACCGGGCACAACCCCTGGTCGCACGTACCGCCGGCTCTTCGACGCCGCCTTCACCGCGAACGGCGCGCTCTCGGCGACGCTCGTCTCGGCGACGCCGCTCGCCTTCACCGGGCTCTGCGCCGCGGTCGCGTTCCGCATGAGCCTCTTCAACATCGGCGGCGAGGGGCAGCTCTACGTCGGCGCGATCGCCGCAGCGGCCGCCGGGATCGCCCTCGCCGGCCAGCCGACGGTCGTCACGATCGCGGTCGATGATGCGCCGCCGGGCTCGGCGGGCGGCGCTGCCTGGCGCTCGATCCCGGCCGTGCTGCGGGCGTTCTTCTCGACCAACGAGATCATCACCTCGCTGATGCTCAACTACGTCGCGGCGCTGATCCTCAACTACCTGATCTTCGACTCGCAGTCGTACTGGCGCGACACGTCGACGCCCGAGGCGAAGGTCTTCCCGCAGGGCAAGACGCTCCCGGACGCGGCCACGTGGCCCACCTGGCGGGCATTCCGGCTCGTCATCCCGCTCGGCTTCGTGCTCGGCGATCGTGATCGGCGACGCTGCTCTGGACGTGCTCTACACGCGCACGCGCTTCGGCTTCGAGGTGCAGGTGATCGGCGACTCGCCGCGCGCGGCGCGCTACGCAGGGATGCGCACGCGGCGGAAGATCCTCGCGGTCATGGCCTGTCGGGCGCGATCGCCGGCATCGGCGGCGCGAGCCAGGACGGCGACTTCCGCCACCTGCTCGACCCGCGCGGGCTGACCGCGGCGGGCTACGGCTACGCCGGCATCGTCGTCGCGGCGCTCGCCCGCTACAACCCGTTCGCGCGTCGTGCTCGTCGCGTTCCTGCTCGGCGGGCTCCAGAACGCGGGCTACACGCTGCAGGGCGCCGACTTCCCGTCCGGGCTCGTCGGCGTGATGCAGGGGCTGATCCTCTTCTGCGCGCTCGGCGGCGAGCTGCTCGTCCGCTACCGCCTCCGCTCGGCCGGCGGACGCCGCGCCGGCGCGGCCGTCGAGGCGGCGACGTGAACAACTCGATCGCTCGTCGTCGTCGCTCGCCTCGGCGGTCATCTACGGCACGCCGCTGCTCTACGCGGCGCTCGGCGAGCTGCTCGCGGAGCGCTCCGGCGTGCTCAACCTCGGCGTCGAGGGGATGATGCTCGTCGGCGCCGTGATGGGCTTCTGGGCGGTGCAGCGCGGCGGCTCGCGCCTGTCGCGCTCGCCGTGGCGGTCGTCGCCGCGCTCGCCGGGGCGTCGATGGCGCTGATCCACGCCTTCCTCGTCGTCACGCTGCGCGCGAACCAGATCGTCTCCGGGCTCGCGCTGACGATCTTCGCCGGTGCGGCCGGCCTCTCGTCCTACCTCGGCAACGACCTCAACCTCGCGCGACGCGCCGGCGAAGCACGCCGTTCAAGCCCGTTCGCTGCCGTTCGGCTGGCGCGACCTGCCGGTCGTCGGGCCGATCCTGTTCGACCAGACCGCGCTCGTCTACGCCTCCTGGGTCTGCGTGATCGCTCGTCGGCCTGTACCTCTCGCACACGCGACCGGGGCTGAACGTGCGCGCGGTCGGCGAGTCGCCGGCGGCCGCCGACGCGATGGGGATCAACGTCACCGCGGTACCGCTACGCGCACACGCTGGTCGGCGGCGCGTTCGCCGGCGTCGGCGGCGCCACGTTCTCGCTCGCGATCACGCCGTCAGTGGGTGGACGGCCTCACCGGCGGCGCGGGCTGGATCGCGATCGCGCTCGTCATCTTCGCCTTCTGGCGCGCCGGCGCTCTGCCTCGTCGGCGCGTACCTCTTCGGCGCCTTCCAGGCGCTGCCGTTCGCGTTCCAGGCGCGGCGCGATCCTGCATCAGGTCCCGCCGGAGCTCTTCCAGGCGCTGCCGTACGTGATGACGGTCGTCGTGCTCGCGCTCGTCTCGTCGAGCGGGCGCCCGCCGGCGGCTCGGCGCTCCCGGCGCGCTCGGCGTGCCGTACGTGCGCGAGGAGCGCTGACGACTCCGTCTTTGACATATACCCCTATGGGGTATATGGTGGCGCAGCATGGAAGAGATCACCTACTCGGTGCCGGGCGTGAGCTGCGACCACTGCGTGGCAGCGATCACCGGTCAGGTGTCCGCCGTCCCGGGAGTCTCGGCGGTCGAAGTCGACCTCGAGGCGAAGCTGACCGTCGTCCGCGGCGCCTCGCTCGACGACGCGGCCATCCGCGCCGCGATCGACGAGGCCGGGTACGAGGCAGCATGAGCGGTGCACTTCGCTGGCGCTCTTCGCGGCCGTGACGGCGGCCGTCTTCGGCGGCGCCTGGGCCGTCGGCAACGCCGCCGGGCCGATCGACCGCGCCGGGGACGGCGGCGGACACGAGCCTGCGATGGCGATGGCGGGGCCTGGCGGCCTGTCGGTGGCGTCCGATGGATTTCGGCTCGTCGCTGCCACGACGACGCTGCGCCCGGGGGCGACGCAGCAGTTCGCGTTCCGGATCGTCCGCGACGACGGCACGCCGCTGCGTGACTACGAGCTCGAGCACGAGCGCCTGCTGCACCTGATCGTCGTCGGGCGCGACCTCACGGGGTTCCAGCACCTGCACCCCCGGCTCGGCGCCGACGGCGTCTGGCGCGTCACTGCGGCGCCGCTTGCCCCGGGGGTGTATCGCGCGATCGCCGACTTCGTCACCGGCGGCCAGAAGTACGCGCTCGGCGTCGACCTGCTCGTCCCCGGCACGCCCGTGCGGCAGGCTCTGCCGCACGGAGCGCCCTACGGCGTGCGGCTCGCGCCGACCCCCGTGCACGCGGGAGACGAGACGACGCTCCGCTTCGCTGTGACGCGGGACGGCGCGGCGGCGTCGCTCACCGACTACCTCGGCGCCAAGGGTCACCTCGTACTCCTGCGGGTCGGCGACCTCGGCTATCTGCATACGCATCCCGACGACGATGCGCTCGACTTCGAGACGACGTTCCCGAGCGCCGGCCGGTATCGCGCCTTCCTCCAGTTCCGCGCGGGCGGGCAGATCCGCACGGCCGCCTTCGACCTCCAGGTCGCGAAGTGAGCGCCCAGTCGAGCGCACAGCACGTGGAGCTGCCGATCGAGGGGATGACCTGTGCCTCGTGCGCCGTCCGGATCGAGAAGAAGCTGAACAAGCTCGAGGGCGTCACCGCGACGGTCAACTACGCGACCGAGAAGGCATCGGTCGAGTTCGACCCTGCGCAGGCCGAACCGTCGGCGCTCGTGGCAGCGGTGGAGTCGGCGGGCTATCACGCGACGCTCCCCAAGGCCGGACAGACCGAGGCGGACGAGGCCCCGCGGCGGAACGAGCACGCCCTGAGGCTCATCGTCTCCGCGCTGCTCACCGTCCCAGTGCTCGCGCTCGCGATGGTCCCGAGGCTGCAGTTCGACAACTGGCAGTGGCTGTCGCTTCAGCTCGCGACGCCCGTCGTGCTCTGGGGCGGCTGGAGCTTCCACCGGGTGGCGCTTCGCAACCTCCGGCACGGCACCGCGTCGATGGACACCCTGGTCTCGCTCGGCACGCTGGCGGCGTGGGGCTGGTCGCTGGCGGCCCTCTTCTTCCTCGGCGCCGGCGACCCCTCGATGCGGATGCCGCTCGATCTCTCGCTCGGGGTCCGTACCGGCTCCGGCGACATCTATCTCGAGGTCGCCTCGGTCGTGACCGTGTTGATCCTCCTCGGGAGGTATCTCGAGGCTCGCGCCAAGGGACGCGCCGGCGAGGCTCTGCGCTCGCTGGTCGAGCTCGGCGCGAAGGAGGCACGCGTGCTCCGGGACGGCGAAGAGGTGCTCGTCCCCGTCGACGAGTTGCGCGTCGGTGAGCTCTTCGTCGTGCGGCCGGGGGAGAAGATCGCCACCGACGGCGTCGTCGTCGAGGGAGAGTCGGCGGTCGACGCCTCGATGCTCACGGGCGAGTCGATTCCGGTCGAGATCGCCGCCGGCGACGAGGTCGCGGGGGCGACGATCAACACCTACGGCAGGCTTGTCGTCCGGGCGGCGAAGGTCGGTGCGGAGACGGCGCTGGCGCAGATCGCCCGGCTCGTGGCCGAGGCTCAGGGTGGCAAGGCGCCCGTGCAGCGGCTCGCGGACCGCGTCTCCGGTGTCTTCGTGCCGGTCGTGATCGCCGTCGCCGTCGGCACGCTCGGCTTCTGGCTCGGCACGGGCGCGTCGTCGGAGTTCGCGTTCGGCTGCGCCGTGGCAGTGCTGATCATCGCGTGTCCCTGCGCCCTGGGGCTGGCGACGCCGACGGCGCTGATGGTGGGCACCGGGCGAGGCGCGCAGCTCGGCATCCTGATCAAGGGCCCGGAGATCCTCGAGCAGACGCGCCGCATCGGCACGATCGTGCTCGACAAGACGGGCACCGTCACCGAAGGGAATCTGGAGCTCGTCGACGTCGTGCTTCTGAACGGGGCGTCCCGACCGGACGTGCTGCGGCTCTCCGGTGCGGTCGAAGCCGCGTCGGAGCACCCGATCGCGCAGGCGGTCGCCGCCGCCGCGCGCGGCGAGCTCGGGACGCTGCCGTCCGTGACGTCCTTCCGCAACTTGCCCGGGCGCGGCGTCGAGGGCGTCGTCGACGGTCGGGCCGTGAGGATCGAGCGGCTGATCGTCTCGTGGGACGGCATCGATCGCGGCCGGCTCGTCGTCCGCGACCGGGTCAAGCAGACGAGCGCCGAGGCCGTACGGCAGCTGAAGGAGCTGGGCCTGACGCCGGTCCTGCTCACCGGCGACGCCGAGGAGACGGCGCGCGCGGTGGCCGCCGAGGTCGGGATCGAGCGCGTGCTCGCAGAGGTCCTGCCGGATGAGAAGGCCGCCGAGATCAGGCGCCTGCAGGAGTCCGGCGAGGTCGTGGCGATGGTCGGCGACGGCGTCAACGACGCACCGGCGCTCGCCCAGGCAGACCTCGGGCTCGCGATCGGAACGGGTACCGACGTCGCGATCGAGGCCAGCGACCTGACGCTCGTCTCCGGCGACCTGCGGGCCGCTGCGGACGCGATCCGGCTCGCTCGCCGGACGCTCGGCACGATCAAGGCGAACCTCTTCTGGGCCTTCGCCTACAACGTCGCGGCGATCCCGCTCGCCGTCGCCGGCCTTCTGAACCCGATCATCGCGGCGGCGGCGATGGGGTTCTCCAGCATCTTCGTCGTCACCAACTCGCTGCGGCTCCGCCGGTTCCGCAGCGTCCGAGAGCAGAGGAGCGCGAACGCATGACTCACGGATACGCCAAGGATCGCGAGGCGCTCGTCAAGCGCCTCCACCGCATCGAGGGCCAGGTGCGAGGAATCGAGAAGATGCTCGAGGAAGACCGCTACTGCATCGACATCCTCACCCAGATCGGGGCGGTCTCGACGGCGCTCGAGACGGTGGGCTTCAAGATCCTCGATGAGCACGTCAGGCACTGCGTGACCGGCGCGCTGGCCTCGAACGACCCCGCCGTCGCCGCCGAGAAGAGCGAGGAGCTCCTGGCGGCGGTCCACCGGTTTGCACGCACAAACTGAGTCGGAGAACCACCTTGCGCTGCTCGCGACCACCCATTGCCTCACGGGCTGCGGGATCGGCGAGGTGCTCGGTCTCGCCGTCGCGACCGCGCTCGGGTGGAGTAACACGGCCTCGATCGCCCTGGCCGTCGTGCTGGCCTTCGTCTTCGGGTATGCGCTGACGCTGCAGCCGCTGCTCGGCCAGATGCCGCTGCGGCGCGCGCTCGGTCTCGCACTCGCGGCGGACACCCTGTCGATCACGGTCATGGAGATCGTCGACAACGCGACCGTGCTCCTCGTTCCGGGCGCGATGGACGCGGGCCTGGGGGACGCGCTCTTCTGGCTGAGCCTCGCCGGCGGGCTCGCGATTGCGTTCGTCGCCGCCTTCCCGGTGAACCGCTGGCTGATCCGCCGTGGCCGTGGCCACGCGGTCGTCCACGCGCATCACTGAGGTGTAACGCCGCGCCTGTTTCCGGGACAGGTCTCCGTCACGCAATCGAAAGGAGACCACGATGGACAAGGAACAGGCACCACACGGCACCGCAGGCGTGTACGTCCAGACGAACGACGCCGAGCGCAACGAGATCGTCGCGTTCGGCCGCAACGCAGACGGCACGTTGGAGCCGCTCGGAGCGTTCGCGACCGGCGGCACGGGCGACGGTGTCCCGCATCTCACCTCGCAAGGCTCGGTAGTGCTGACGAACGACGGCGCACACCTCCTCGTCACGAACGCGGCGAGCGACGACCTGTCGCTCTTCGCGGTTCGCAGCCGATCCCTGGAGCTCGTCAGCCGGCTCCAGACAGGCGTTGCGCCGAAGAGCGTTGCCGAGCACGAGGGTCTCGTCTACGTCCTCAACACCGGCGGCGCGTACCTGGCCGGCGTCCGAATCGCGCGCGGCGAGCTCGTCGCGATCGAGGGCTCCCGGCGTCACCTCTCGGCGCCCAACGCCGACGGCGCCCAGGTTGCTTTCACCCCCGACGGCTCGACGCTTGTCGTCACCGAGCGCGGCACCGACTCGATCGTCACCTACGCCGTGGGCGCCGACGGCCTTCTCGGTGAGGCCCACGTCCACCCGTCGTCCGGGCAGACCCCGTACGGGTTCGCCGTCGCGGCCGACGGCACGCTGGTCGTCACGGAGGCATTCGGTGCGCAGGCCGGCAAGGCAGCCGCCTCGTCCTACCGCATCGCGGCAGGCTCCGTCGAGCCGCGCACGCGCTCGGCCGGAAACGGGCTGAGCGAGATCTGCTGGGCCGTCATCTCGAAGGACGGCCGGTACGCGTTCACGACGAACTTCGCCGACGGCAAGATTTCGCGCTACCGGATCGAGCGCGACGGGACGCTCGCGCTGGAGGATCCCGCTGCGGGCGTGACGGTCGAGAACAGCGCCGGCGTGCGCGACGAGGATCTGAGCTCGGACGGCCGCTATCTCTACGCGGTCGATGCCGACGCACGGCGAATCTTCGGCTTCGCCGTCGGCGACGACGGCTCGCTCGAGCCGGTCGGCTCATGGGACGGGCTGCCCGCGACGGTCGCCGGCCTCGCGGCCGCGTAGCCGCACGGGCCTGGAACGAAAGAGCTCCAAGACCTCGCGCGGCACCGCGGTGAGCCGGAGTGCGGGGTACGGTCGATCGCATGCGACGCCGTGCCCCGTCCGTCCTCCTGATCCTCGTCGGGCTCCTGCTTGCCGGCTGCGGCGGCTCACACGACTCGCAGCCTGCGATGCCGGCGGACTGGGTTCGCTCCCCCGGTGCGCTGAACCCGGATGTGACGCAGGCGACGCTGAGCTCGACCGTTTGCGTCCCCGGCTACTCGAAGCGGATTCGTCCGCCCGCGAGCTACACCGGAGCGCTGAAACGCAAGCAGATCCGCGAGTGGGGCCTGCCAGGCGGGCCGGAGGACTACCAGGAGGATCATCTGATCAGCCTCTCGCTCGGCGGGCATCCGACCGATCCGAGGAACCTCTGGCCGGAGCCGCACCCGCGCGCAGAGGAGGTCGACAAGTTCGAGATCGACCTGCATGAGCAGCTCTGCGCCGGCCGGATCAGCCTGCGCGACGCGCAGACGCGGGAGTCGGCCCTGAAGCACGACAAGGGCTAGGCAACAAGGGCTAGAAGGTGTCCGTCAGACGGGCCTACTAGGGTTGCGGTCGTGATCAGGAATACACCACCACGGGGCGGCTGGTTCGAGGTCGTCTGCGGGCCGATGTTCAGCGGCAAGAGCGAGGAGCTCATCCGCCGGCTTCGGCGCGCCGAGATCGCCGGCCAGAAGGTGCTGATCGTGAAGCCGCGGATCGACGACCGCTATGACGTCTCACACGTGGTCAGTCACGCGGGCGCGAAGATGCGCGCAGTTGCCGTCGGCTCGGCAGGCGAGATCCATCGCCTCGCCGAAGGCTACGAGGCGATCGGAATCGACGAGGCGCAGTTCTTCGGCGACGAGATCGTCTCGGTGGTCGAGAGCCTCGTCGCGCGGGGCGCACGGGTGATCGTGGCGGGGCTCGACCAGGACTTCCGCGGTCTGCCGTTCGGGCCGATGCCGGTGCTGCTGGCGCTGGCCGAGTTCGTCGACAAGCTCCAGGCCGTGTGCCATCGCTGCGGCTGTCCGGCGACCCGCACGCAGCGGCTGATCCTCGGCGCGCCGGCGCCGTTCTCGGGCGACACGGTGCAGATCGGCGCACTCGACTCGTACGAGGCCCGCTGCGCCGAGTGCTTCGAGCCCGGCGTCGACGCCGCGCTCTCCGCCTAGAGGAGGGTTCGACGAAATAGCGGCTGTGCCGCCGGGCCGCGCTGCTCGCCCCGATGCGGCGTCCTCGGTCGCATCCGTAGGCACCGCTACGCAAGCTCCCTGCGTCCTTGCCTCGGAACGAGCATCGCACCCCGGCGACGAGCGATATTCCGCCAAACCCTCCTAGACCTCGATCGTCGCGGTTCGCAGGCCCGCGCCGGGACTGCGCTCTGCGAGTCCGTGCCGCGGATCCGGGTCGGCCTTGTCCTCGAGCAGGTCGGCGACGTGCTCCGCGAGCGCCGGGCCGTGCTTGAAGCCGTGGCCCGAGCCGCCGCCGAGCAGCCACCAGCCCTCGTGCTCGGGGTGCGGGGCGATCACGAAATGCGAGTCGGGCGTGAGGGCGTACTGGCAGACCCGCGCCCCGAGCAGCGGCGCGTCGGCGAGCGACGGGAAGCGCCGTGCCGTGTAGGCGCGCGCGACCTCGAGGTTCTCCTTGCCGGGGATCCGCTCGAGCGTGTCGGGGTCGATCTCCTGCGCCCGGGCCGTCCGGGGCGATCTTCACCCCGAGCCCGCCGACGTCGCCGTGGCCGTAGAACGCGGAGTGATAGTCGCACCAGCCCGGCGCGTGCGTCCACGGCGCGCCGCCGCCGAAGAAGAAGACGTCCCGCCGCGAGATCCTGATCCGGGCGAGGTCGGGGAAGAGCTTCGGCAGCCAGGCGCCACACGCCCAGACGACGCGGTCGTACTCCTGCGTCTCGAGCTCGGACGGCGACAGGCGGTCGCTGACGAGCGTCGTCCCTTCCGCGACCGTCTTCTCGACGAGCGCCTGCGTGGCGCGGCGTGCGTGCAGGACGCCGGCGTCCGGCTCGAAGAGCACCGAGACGAGGTCGTCGCCGCCGAGTGAGGGAAAGAGCCTTCCCGCCTCGGCCGGATCGAGCCGCTCGACCGGGATGTCCGAGCCGGCGGAGGGTCGCCTCGCTCAGGTCCTCGAAGTCGCCGCCGCTCTCGAACCAGGCGATCCCGCGCGGATCGTAGAGCGGCGTCCCCGTTGTGCGCTCCAGGTCGAGCCAGAGCGTCCGCGCGCGCCACGCGAGCCGGGAGTACCACTCCTCCTCGCCGTGCGCGAAGCGGATCAGCCGCGTGTCGCCGCCCGAGGCCGAGCGCACGTTGCCGGGGACGTACTGCTCGGCGAGAGTCACGTCCCAGCCGCGCCCGCGCAGCTCGTGCGCGGTCGAGGCGCCGAAGACACCCGCGCCGACGACGAGCGCGCGCATCAGGGCGCGTTCACCGTCAGCTGCAGCACGTCCGGCCGGTGATAGTGGCCCGCCGGGTCGAACCGCTGCCGCTCCTCCCAGAGCCGCGCCGGGTCGAGCTCCGCGTAGAGGATGCCCTCCTCGTCGTACAACGGTCCGGCGAGGTAGGAGCCGTCGGGTGCGAGGACAGCGGAGCCGCCGCGGCCGATGATCTCGACCCCGGCCAGCAGCTCGCGCAGCGGAAAGTCGTCCGGGTACGACGAGGCCCGCTGGAAGTGCGACGGGGCGACGACGAAGCAGCGTGACTCGCGCGCGATGTGAATGAGCGTCGACTGCCAGGTGTCGCCGTCGTCGGCGGTCGAGGCGATGTAGATCTCGACGCCCGACTCGTAGAGGGCGAAGCGCGCGAGCGGCATGTAGTTCTCCCAGCAGATCAGCCCGCCGATGCGTCCCAGCTCGGTCGGGATGGCGCGCAGGCCGCCGCCGTCGCCCTGGCCCCAGACGAGGCGCTCGTGATTGGTCGGCACGAGCTTGCGGTGCTTGCAGGCGAGCGAGCCGTCCGGTGCGTGGTAGAGGAGCGTGTTGTAGAGCGTCGCGGGGCGCTCGGGGTCGACCTCGGTGACACCGGTGACCATCCAGACGCCGTGCTCGCGGGCGATCGCGCCCAGCCGCTCGCACCGCCGGGCCCGGGACTTCCACCGACTCCCGTGCGAGCAGCGCGAACGCCTCCTTCGCTCCGTCGGTTGCCCAGCCGGCGAGGGCTCTCGCCCAGATCGACGACGGGTAGGCAGGCAGGAACGCCTCGGGATAGACGAGCAGTTGTGCTCCTTCGCCGGCGGCCTCCGCTGCGAGGACGGCCATCTTGTCGAGCGTCGCCTCACGGTCGAGGATGACCGGCTCTGCCTGGATGCACGCGACCTTCACGCGCTCGTTCATGCGGCCCTCTTCTCGTAGACGGAGACGTGGCTCGGACTGGACGAGTCGAACGGCGTCCGCTCGTAGTCGGCGAATCGCTCGCGCAGCCGCAGACCGGCGAGCTCCGCCATCAGGTCGAGCTCCGGCGGATAGGCGAGGCGGATCGTCACGGGATAGAGCCGTGTCCCCTCGCTCGACAGCACGATGTGCTGGCCGGTCAACAGCTGCTGTGCCCGGTCGACCTTCGTCACGTCGAGCGTCACGCGGTCGAGCGCGATGTCCACCGCGCCGACGCGCTGGCCACGGTCGAAGCGCGTCAGGTCAGGGACGAACGCCTGCACGACGAAGACGCCGCCCGGCTCCAGATGCCGGGCGACGCAGCGGAAGGTCGCGACCTGCTCCGCCTGGGTCAGCGGCGCGAAGATCGTCGACGCGACGACGTAGACGAGCCGGAACTCGCGGCCCAGTTCGAAGTCGTCCATGACGCCGTCGACGAGCTCGATGCGGTCCGACTTCGCGCGCAGGCGATCGAGCATTCCCTGGGAAGGATCGAGGCCGACGACCTCGAGGCCGCGCTCGGCGAGCGGGACTGCGACCCGGCCGGTGCCGACGCCGAGCTCCAGCACGGGCCCGTCGCCCGCCAGCTCCGCGAGCAGCTCGATCTCTCCGGGCGAGCTTGGCGTGCGCTCGTCGTAGATCTCCGCCCAGGCGTCGCCATACGTGGACGGCGCGTACTCGCTCATCCGGCCCTCATGCGGCCGAATCTACACCGCGACCGGTGCGTCGATCGCCTCGCGGAGCGAGCGGACGAACTCGCGCAGCGCGGCCGGGCCCTGCTCGGCGATCTCGACCGCCCGGGTGCCGACGGCGATCCCGTCGGCGAGCTCGGTCGCCTCGCGGGCGTGCTCGGGCGTCGAGATGCCAAAACCGGCGTAGAGCGGGCACGTCCGTGCGCGGAGCGGGCGCGCTCGACGAGCGGGGCGAGCGCGGGGGAGAGGCCGGTGCGGGCACCCGTCGTGCCGGTCGACGCTGACGACGTAGAGCCAGCCGTCGGTCGTCTCGGCGGCGAGCGCGGATCCGGTCGTCGGTCGAGGTCGGGCGCGACGAGCTGCACGCGCCGCAGCGCCGGGGTCGCTCGTCGCACGGCAGGTCGGCGACGATCATGCTGGTGGCGCCGGCGGAGCGCGGCATCGGACTCGAACCGCTCCCAGCCGTACGCCTCCAGGATCGAGGCGTAGGTCATCGGGACGAGCGGCACGTCGACGCGGGCGCGGATCTCCGCCAGGCATTCGAGGCAGCGGCCGGTCCGCATGCCCTGCGCGAGCGCTCGCTCGCCGGCGCGCGCGGATCACCGGCCCGTCGGCGAGCGGGTCGGAGAACGGGAAGCCGATCTCGACGATGTCCGCTCCACCCTCGACGGCGGCCTCGGCGAGCTCCGGCGTACCCGGGCTCGCCATCAGGTAGATGACGAGCGTCTTGCTCATGCGTCCGGCGCGAGCAGGGTGAAGAGCGTCGCGTCCGAGTCGTCGCCACCGTGCCGGAGGAACCTGCGCCGGACGCCTTCGCGCGTCGAAGCCGAGCCGTTCGAGCACACGCTCCGAGGCGGTGTTCTCGAGCGCGCACGAGCGCGTCGACGCGGCGGATGCCGTTGGCGAAGGCGTGCTCGACGAATGCGCCGACCGCGCGCGTCGCGACGCCCCGCCCCCGCGCCTCGACGAAGAGCCAGTAGCCGACCTCGACCGCATCGCGCATCGGATCGAGGTGGTGCAGCGCACAGCCGCCGAGGATCTCGCTGCGTCGCCGTGTCCTCGATCACGTACGGCGAGAGCAGGCCGCGCTCCTTCATCATCGGCAGCTGTTCGCGCAGCAGTGCGCGCAACGTGTCGGCATCGACCGGCGGCAGTCCCGCCTCGCCGCCGACGTCGGGATCGAGGAACGCGGGTGCGATCGGCTCGACGTCCTCCAGCTGCGGAGCGCGGACGAGCAACTCGTCGACGCGGACCTCGTCGGGAAATCGATAGGTGGAGAGTCGGGTGGTCGTCGGGTCGGAGCGGATCACTGCGTCAGCACCTCCGCGAGGTCCTTGTCGCCGCGGCCCGAGAGGCAGACGAGGATCAGCTCCGCGTCGAGGTCGAGCGCGCGGGCGAGCGCGTGCGACGACTCGAGCGCCGGGATGATGCCCTCCGTCCGGCGAGGCGCTGGAACGCGGCGAGCGCCTCCTCGTCGGTGCAGGCGAGGTACTGCGGCCCGCCCGCGAGTCGCGCAGCGCGGCGTGCTCCGGGCCGACGCCGGGGTAGTCGAGCCCGGCCGAGATCGAGTGCGCGTCGGCGATCTGCCCGTCGTCGTCGGCGAGGAGCGACGAGCGCGCGCCGTGCAGGACGCCGGTGCGCCCGGTGCCGAGCGACGCGGCGCCCGGCCGCCTCGACGCCGACGAGGCGCACCTCCGGATCGTCGAGGAAGCCTGCGAAGAGGCCGATCGCGTTCGAGCCGCCGCCGACGCAGGCGATCGCCGACCTCGGGCAGCCGTCCCTCGGCGGCGAGGATCTGCTCGCGCGCCTCGCGGCCGATCACCGCCTGCAGCTCGCGCACGATCTCCGGGTACGGCGCCGGGCCGACGCAGGAGCCGATCAGGTAGTGCGTCGTCTCGACGTTCGTGATCCAGTCGCGGATCGCCTCGCTCGTCGCCTCCTTCAGCGTCTTCGTGCCGAACTCGACCGGGCGCACCTCGGCGCCGAGCAGGTGCATCCGCTCGACGTTCGGTGCCTGCCGGCGCATGTCCTCGGAGCCCATGTAGACGACGCAGTCGAAGCCGAAGCGCGCGCAGACGGTCGCCGTCGCGACGCCGTGCTGGCCGGCGCCCGTCTCGGCGACGATGCGCTGCTTGCCGAGCCGCCGCGCGAGCACGGCCTGGCCGAGCGCGTTGTTGAGCTTGTGCGCGCCGGTGTGGAGCAGGTCCTCGCGCTTCAGGTACACGCGCCGGCTCGGGCGCGAACCGCTCGGCGCGGGTGAGCGGCGTCGGCCGGCCGCGCGTAGAGGTCGCGAGCAGCTCGTGCAGCTCGGCGCGGAACGCGTCGTCGGCGAGCGCCGCCGCGCCAGCCTGCCTCGAGCTCGTCGAGCGCCGGGATCAGCGTCTCGGGGACGTAGCGGCCCGCCGTACTCGCCGTAGGTCAGGCTCATCGCGCGGCCTCCACGAACGCGCGCACCGTGTCGTGGTCCTTGATGCCGGGCTCGCGACTCGAGGCGCGAGCGGCGTCGACCGCCCACGGGCTGCACGGCGTCGATCGCCTCGCGGACGTTCGTCCGGGTCGAGGCCGCCGGCGAGCATCACGCGGCCCGTCGCTGCCGCGGGCGCGCTCGAGGTGCGTCGGGTCGTCCTGCTGCGCCACGGCAGGTCGACGACCGGTCGCCACCTGCTCGTCGTCGCGGAGGAGGACGCCGTCGCGGCCGCGGTGCCCGTTCTCGCGGCGGTAGAGCTGGACGAGGTCGGCGCCGCGTCTCGTGGACGTCCTCGACGAAGACCGCGACCGAGAGCACCGTGTCGGGCACGTCGAGCACCGCCTCGGCGCGGCGCGGGCTCTCTCGCGGCGAGGATGAAGCCGACCAGGTCGGCGCCCGCCTCGACCGCCGACGTCGACGTCCTCCTGGCGGGTCAGCCCGCACACCTTGACGAGCGGCCGCGAGATCAGCTCGCGCAGCTTGCGCCCGGATCGGGCGCGCGCATCAGCGCGGTGCCGACGAGGATCGCGTCGGCGCCGGCGAGCTCGGCCGCGGCGCCCTGGGCGCGCGTGTGCATCGCCGCTCTCGGCGATCACGACCCGGTCGCGCGGCGCCCGCGCGACCAGTCGCAGCTGCGCGCGCCGGTCGATCGCGAACGTCGCCGAGGTCGCGGGCGTTGAGCCCGATCGGATCGGCGCCGAGGCGCGATCGCGCGCTCGAGCTCCTCGGCGTCGTGCGCCTCGACGAGCGTGTCGAGCCCGAGCTCGCGCGGCGTCGCGCATGGAGCGCGCGCGGCGCGCGCGTCGTCGAGGTCGCGCAGGATCAGCAGCACGGCGTCGGCGCCGGCGCTCCGCAGCTCGCGCAGGTCGCGCCTCCTCGGTGAAGAAGCCCTTCGCGAGGAGCGGCAGCGAGGTCGCCGCGCGCGCGGCGCGGAGGTCGTCGACCGAGCCGCCGAAGCGGTCGTCGACGAGGACCGACATCGCCGCTCGCGCCGGCCGCGCTCGTAGCGACGCGAGCATAGGCCGCCGCGTCGGCGTCGGGACGCAGCTCGCCCGCCGACGGCGAGCGGCGCTTGAACTCGGCGATCGCCCCGAGCCCGGCGCGCGCGAGCGCCTCGCGCAACCTCATGCGTCACCGACTCGCGCTGCGAGAACGCGATCAGCCGCTCGAGCCGTCGCCGCCGCCGCGCCCGAGTCGACGGCTTCGCGCGCGTAGCCGAGGCCCTCGTGCAGGTCCGTCGCATGCCCGCCCGCGGCGATCGCGCCCGGCGGCGTTCAGCAGGATCGCGCCAGCGCGGGCCGCCGTTTCCGCCCTCGAAGACCTCGCGGATCCGCGCGCGTTCTCGCTCGGCGATGCCGCCGCGGAGCTCCCGCGGAGTCGCAGCGCGGGACGCCGAGCTCGACCGGGTCGATCTCGCGCTCGATGCACGTTGCCCTCGACGACCTCGCAGACGAGGTTCGGCCCGGCGGGCGAGAGCTCGTCGATGCCGACGGCGCCGTGCACGACGAACGCGCCGCGCGCGCCGAGCCGCAGCGAGCACCTCCGCGATCGTGCGCACGAGCGTCCGGCGCGTAGACGCCGACGACCTGCGCGCGCGCCCCGGCCGGGTTCGTCAGCGGGCCGAGCACGTTGAAGACCGTGCGCGTGGCGAGCTCGCGCCGCACCGGCGCGGCGTGCCGCATCGCCGGATGGTGCGTCGGCGCGAACATGAAGCCGAAGCCGAGCTCGTCGATCGAGCGGGCGATCTGCTCCGGCGCTCAGCTCGAGCGCGAAGCCGAGCGCCTCGAGCACGTCGGCCGAGCCGGACGCCGACGAGACGGCGCGGTTGCCGTGCTTCGCGACACCCGCGCCGGCGGCGGCCGCGACGAGCGCGGCGGCCGTCGAGATGTTGAACGTCTTGCGCGCCGTCGCCGCCGGTGCCCGCCGTGTCGACGAGGTCGGCGCGCGTCGGCCGCACCGGCAGCGACGTGCGCGCGCATCGCCTCGGCGCAGCCGGCGATCTCGTCGGCGGTCTCGCCCTTGAGCGCGCAGCGCGACGAGGAAGCCGCCGATCTGCGCGGAGGTCGCCTCGCCGCTCATGATCTCGTCCATCACCTCGCGCGCGTCCGTCGCGGGAGAGGTCGTGGCCGTCGAGCAGCCGCGCGAGTGCATGCTGGATCAGCGGCGTCCTCCAGGAAGTTCTTCGCGATCGTCGGCCCGCGGGGCGTCAGCACCGACTCAGGGTGGAACTGCACGACCGTCGACCGGGAGCTCGCGGTGGCGCACGGCCATCACCTCGCCGTCGGCGGCGGTCGCCGAGACCTCGAGCCAGTCGGGGATCGTCGTCGCGGCGAGCGAGTGGTAACGGCCCGCGTGGAACTCCGCCTCGCAGCCCGGCGAAGATGCCCGCCGCCGTCGTGCTCGACGCTCGTCGACTTGCCGTGGACGAGCTCATGCGCCAGGCCGACCTCGCCGCCGAAGGCCTCGACGATCGCCTGGTGGCCGAGGCAGACGCCGAGCGATGCGGCACCCGCCGGCCAGCGTCGACGATCTCGAGCGACGACGCCCGCGTTCTCGGGGCGCCCCGGGACCGGGGGAGATCGACGAGGTCGACGGCGCGAGCGCCTCCGCCTCGTCGGCGTGATCGCGTCGTTGCGACGGACGATCACCTCCGCGCCGAGCTCGCCGAACAGGTGGGCGAGGTTGTAGGTGAACGAGTCGTAGTTGTCGATCAGCAGAATCTCATTGTCCCTCGGCGAGCTCGATCGCCGTCTCGAGCGCCGCGAGCTTGCTCAGGCACTCCTCGTGCTCGGCCAGGGGATCGGAGTCGGCGACGATGCCCGGCACCAGCCTGAAGGTAGGCGACTCCCTCTTGCGAGCACGACGTGCGGATCGCGATGCACGTGTCGAACGAGCTCGCCCGGGAAGCGCATAGCCGACGGCGCCGGCGTACGCGCCCGCGCCGATAGCCCTCGAGCTCGGAGATGATCTGCATCGCGCGGACCTTCGGAGCGCCGCTGACGGTGCCCGCCGGGAAGCACGCGCGGAGCAGGTCGAACGGCGAGACGCCGTCGCTGCAGCTCGCCGGCGACCTCCGAGACGAGGTGCGTGACGTGCGAGAACCGCTCCGGCTCGAGGAAGCGCTCGACCTTGACCGTGCCCGGCCCTGCAGACGCGCGAGAGGTCGTTGCGGCCGAGGTCGACGAGCATCACGTGCTCGACCTGTCCTTCTCGGAGGAGAGCAGCCGTTCGGCGTCTCCCTCGCCGGGCTGGGTCGTGCCGGCGATCGGGTTGAGGCTGGCGCGCGGTCCCGTCCGCCTTGACGAGCGTCTCGGGCGAGGAGCCGACGAGCGCGATCCCGTCGAGCTCCAGCAGGAAGAGATACGGCGACGGGTTGACGCGCCGCAGCGAGCGGTAGACGTCGAGCGGCGTCACCGCCGGTTCGTCGCTCGGCCCGCTGCGAGAGGACGATCTGGAATGCGTCGCCGTCGCGAATGTGCTCCTTTGCCACCTCGACCGAGCGCTCGTAGTCCGACCGGGAGGAACGCTGTGTCGTGCCGGCGCCCGCGCTGCCCGGCGGGGGCGGCTCGACGTGGCGTTCGAGGAGCTTCGCGGCCTCGCCCGGGTCGCCGACCAGCACCTCCGCGAGCCCGCGCGCATGGTCGAAGCGCACGAGTACGTCGGCGATCACGAAGCGGCTCTCCGGCTGGTCAGGCCCCGTCGCCGGCAGCGGCACGGTCGGCTCGAGCTTGGCGACGTGGTCGTAGCCGAGATAGCCGACGACAGCCCGGTTGGAGGCCTCCGCCTCGTCGAAGTCGACGAGCTGCGAGCCGCAGCCGACGAACGAGAAGCGCCCGAGCCGGCCTCGCTCGACGGACTCGAGCAGGAACGACGCCCGGCCGGCCTCGCGCAGGCGGAGGTAGGCCCCGAGCGGGGTGATCAGGTCGGTTGCGATGGAAGTGGAAATCGTCATCGGTACGAAAAAAGACCCTCGCGGGTCTTCGGGTCGAGCGGGGGAGGGTCGTGCGGCTCTCTAGGCCAGGCTCCCGCCCCGCTCGAGGCGCCACGCCCACCAGGAGAGAGTCGGGAAGGACATCGCCGTCAGCGTAAGCGAGCTTCGAGCGGGCCGCAAGTGATTGAATCCGCCGGGTGCCGATCCCGCCGCTGCTGCGCGAGCTGCTGACGACCCCGGGCCCGTCCGGATACGAGGCGGCGGCCGCGGCCGCCTGGCGCGCGGCGGCCGAGCCATTCGCCGAGGTCTGGTCGGACGCGATGGGCTCGTCCTACGCGAAGGTCGCCGGCACGGGCGGCGGTCCCTTGCTCGCGATCCTCGGCCACATCGACGAGATCGGGATCGCGATCACCCACGTCGACGACAGCGGCAACCTCGCCTTCTCGGTGATCGGCGGCTACGAGCCGTCCACTTTGGTGGCGCAGAGAGTCGAGTTGATGACGAGCGACGGCGTCATCCCTGGTGTGATCGCACGGCGCCGGCTCTCGCCGGAGCAGCGCAAGGACGGCAAGAAGCCGCGAGCTCTCCGACCTGCACGTCGACATCGGCGCCATCGACCGCGACGACGCGCTCACACGCGTGTCGGTCGGCGATCCCGGCGTCCTAGCCGGCGCGCCCGAGGAGCTGCCGAACGGCCGCTTCGTGTCACGCTCGCTCGACAACCGGCTCGGCGCGTACGTCGCGCTCGAAGCAGCTCGGCTCGTGTCCGAGGCGGGCGGCGCCCCCGGTGACGTGGTCGCCGTTGCGTCCGTCCAGGAGGAGGTCGGCGTCTTCGGCGCGCGGACAGTCGCGTTCTCGCTCGAGCCCCAGGTCGCGCTCGCGGTCGACATCACGCCCTCGACGGATATCCCGGGCGGCGACGTGAAGCTCGGCGGCAAGATCGAGGTCGGCGCAGGCCCGGCGATCGCACGCGGGTCGACGCTGCACCCGCGGGTCTTCGAGCTGCTCCGCGAGACGGCCGAGGCGGAGAAGATCGAGCACTCGATCGAAGTGACGACCGCGCACACCTACACGGACGCCGACTATCTGCACCTGAGCCGCGGCGGAGTGCCCACCGGGCTCGTCTCCGTTCCGATCCGCTACACCCACACGTCGATCGAGCTCGCCCAGCTGAGTGACGTCGAGGGTGCGGCTCGGCTGATCGCGGCGTTCGCGCAGCGGCTCGCGGCCGACACCGACTTCTCGCGCTGACGCGCGTCGTCGTCACGCACCCGACTCCGGCTCCGGCCGAGGAGCTCTTGCGGGCGACCGGCTGGGACGTTCGGAGCGGCGAGGACGTCGCCGGTGCGGACGGCGTGCTCGCGCATCTCACCGACGCGATCGACGGCCCGTTCTTCGAGCGCGCAGGCCCGCAGCTGCAGGTGGTCGCGAACTTCGCCGTCGGCGTCGACAACATCGACTTCGAGGCGGCGGCCCGCCACAGCGTCATCGTCACGAACACACCCGACGTCCTGACTCAGGCCGTCGCGGAGCACGCGCTCGCGTTGATGCTGGCCGCGGCGAAGCGCGTCGCGGAGGGCGACCGCCTCGTCCGCGCCGGCGAGTGGCACGGCTGGAGCGTCAACCCGATTCAGACGCTCGAGCTCGGCGGGCGAACGCTTGGGATCGTCGGACTCGGGCGCACGGGCCGGGCGCTGGCGCAGATGGCGGAGCACGGGCTCGGCATGCGGGTCATCTCGTCGCGCCCACTGCCGCTCGCCGACCTCCTGGCGGAGGCGGACGTCGTCTCGGTGCACGTGCCGCTGCGCGAGGAGACGCGGCACCTGATCGGTGCTGAGGAGCTGCGCGCGATGAAGCCGACCGCGATCCTCGTCAACGTCTCGCGCGGCTCGGTCGTGGACGAGGCGGCGCTGGCAGCAGCACTCGCCTCGGGTGAGATCGCCGCGGCCGCGCTCGACGTCTTCGAGGAGGAGCCGAAGGTGCACCCGGCGCTCGTCGGCCTGGCGAACGCCGTCATGACTCCGCACGTCGCCTCCGCTACCGGCGAGACGCGGGCTGCGATGGCGCGCCTCGCGGCCGAGAACGTGATCGCCGTGCTCCGCGGTGACGGCCCGCTGACCCCCGTCGGTACGCTGCGAGCATGAGTCGCTCGGTCATCCTCTCCGCGGTCCGGACGCCGTTCGGGAAGCTCGGCGGCGGGCTCGCCGGCCACGAGGCAACGCAACTCGGCGCGCTCGCGATCGCGGCCGGGCTCGAGCGGTCCGGCGTCGAGGCGAGCGAGGTGCAGTACGTGATCATGGGCCAGGTGCTGCAGGGTGGCGCGGGCCAGGCGCCCGCACGCCAGGCGGCCGTCGGCGCCGGGCTGCCGATCGAGGTGCCCGCGGACACCATCAACAAGGTGTGCGCGTCGTCGCTCCGCGCTGTCGAGATCGCCGACTCGATGATCCGCGCCGGCGACGTCGAGGTCGTCGTCACCGGCGGCATGGAGTCGATGTCGAACGCGCCCTACATCCTCAAGCAGGCCCGCTTCGGCTATCGCCTCGGCGACGGGACGCTGATCGACCTGATGACCCACGACGGGCTCACGTCCTCGTTCGACGGAATGCACATGGTCTCGCAGGCCAGCTTCGTCGCGCGCGAGCTCGGCATCTCCCGCGAGATCCAGGACGCCTGGGCGCTCCGCTCACACGAGCGCGCGGCGGCGGCACAGGACGCAGGGCGCTTCGACGACGAGATCGTGGCGGTCGGCGATCTGGCGGTGGACGAATCGGTCCGGCGCGACACGACGCTGGAGCGGCTCGCGAGCCTGAAGCCGGTCTTCGATCCGGAAGGGACGACGACCGCAGGCAACGCGCCGGGCGTCAACGACGGCGCCTCGTGCGTCGTCGTCGCGAGCGAGGAGTGGGCGCGCAAGCGCGGGCTCGAGCCACTCGCGACCGTGCTCAGCCAGGGCTACGTCGCCGACGAGTTCGCCTATCTCGCGCGCACGCCGGCGCGGGCCGGCGCGATGGCGCTGGAGCGGGCGGGCAAGTCGATCGGCGACGTCGAGCGCGTCGAGATCAACGAGGCGTTCGCGTCGGTCGCATGGAACTCGACGAAGCTGCTCGGAGCCGACGAGGAGAAGGTGAACGTCAACGGTGGCGCCGTCGCGCTCGGGCATCCGATCGGCGCCTCGGGCGGGCGCATCCTCGGCACGATGATCCACGAGCTGCGCCGCAACGGCGGCGGGCTCGGCCTCGCCGCGATCTGCTCGGGCGGCGGCCAGGGCGACGCGCTGCTGATCGAGGTCTAGCCGGCCGCGGCCGAGACGGCGAGCGGCGGCAGGACCGGCCGTCCGGTGAGTGCCGTCACGGTGCGGGCGTAGACGTCCGCACCCGGTGCGTAGTCGGGCGAGAAGTCGACGGCGCCGTTCACCTCGATCACGACCCAGCCTTCGCCGACCGGCAGCAGGTCGACGCCGACGAGATCGCCCTTCACGGCGCGCGCCGCCGCCAGGGCGAGGCGGCAGGCGTCGGCGGGCGGGTCGACGGGCACGCGCGTGGCGCCGAGCGCGACGTTCGTCCGCCACTCGCCGGGCGCGGCGACGCGGTTGATCGCGCCGACGACCCGTCCACCGGCGACGACGATCCGCAGGTCCCGGCCCGCGGGCGGTACGAGCTCCTGGACGAGAGCGCCCGTCGAGTTGTACCAGGGGCGCTGCCGAACCCGGTCGAGCGAGCGCGAGAGCTCCTTGAGGCTGCGGCAGAGAAGGACGTCGCGCCCCCAGCTGCCGAAGCGCGGCTTGACGACCGCGGGCAGTTCGAGCTCCGGCAGCGGTCCGCCCGGCCAGATGTGCTCCGTCCGAGGGTGGGGCAGCCCCGCCTCGAGGAGCACCCGAGCCGTGATCAGCTTGTCGTGGGCCGCACGGAGCGTGAACGACCGGTTGAGGACGCGGATGCCGGCGGCTTCGAGCTCGTCGAGCGCCCAGACTCCCGGCTCGATGCCGTCGAGCGTGCGGAGGACATCGAGCCGTGCGAGAGCGAGGTCGCCGCGCACGAGCTGGGCGATCGCACGAGCGGGTGTCAGGGTCAACGACTCGACGCCCGCAAGGTGTTGGGCCGCGAGCCTCGCGGTCGTCTTCGACCCCTCGTGCGCGACCACGGCGAAGCGCATGCGCGGAGTGTGACGAGCATTTGGACCCTTCGTGGCCCGTCTACCGGACTGTCACCAGTTCGTCGCGAGGTCGTGACGCGGAGTTCGCCGAATCGTACGATGCGCCGGATGGATCAAGAGGCCCGTCTGCGGCTCGACCACGAACAGACCCTGGCGCTCCTCCAGGAGCTGAACGAGACGCGCTTCAAGCTGCTTGCCCTGGTGCCGACGATCGCGGGCCTCGCGGTCGGCTTCCTTTCGGCGAACCGCCCCGCGGTCGAGCTGCTCGCACTCGGCGCGGTCGGCATGAGCGCGACGCTCGGCATCCTCATCTACGAGCTCCGGGCCGGTGAGATGAAGAACGCCCTCTCGCAACGGGCCGGAATCCTGGAGTCGCAGCTGCTGGTCTACGGACCGCTCGTCACCCCCGCCGCGCTGCGGCTCTTCGGCGCCTTCCACGTCACCCAACGGCGTGGCGTTGCGCTCGTCTTCGGCGCCGCGCTCGCCGCGTGGACCTACGTCGTTGCCTGGGGCGCTCTGCGGGCGATCTCGGTCGACCGGGCGCGAGACGTCGGTCTCGTCATCGGTCTCATCGCCGGGGCCGCGATCTTCGTCGAGGTGGAGCGGCTCGAAGCGCAGCGCGGGCAGGCGCCGGCGGCTGCGTCCACGCAGTAGGAGGGCTTGGCGAAACAGCCGCTGTGCCGCCGGGCCGCGCTGCTCGCCCCGATGCGGCGTCCTCGGTTGCGCCCGTAGGGCTCCGCCACGAACGCTCCCTGCGTCCTTGCCTCGGAACGAGCATCGCACCTCGACGACGAGCGAAGTTCCGCCAAACCCTCCAAACCCCGACCGGCTCGGCGGTTCGGATAGCTTCCGGCGCATGGAGTTCGAGCACGTCCTCGTCGTCGGAGCGGGCCAGATGGGCGCTGGCATCGCGCAGGTCGTCGCCGCATCCGGACGGCGCGTCTCGCTCCACGACTCGTTTCCGGGCGCGACGGACCGCGGGCTGGCGGCGATGCGGAAGAGCCTCGAGAGGCTGGCCGAGAAGGGCGGGGCCGATCCGGGCGAGACGCTTGCGCGCGTGACTGCGGTCGACGAGCTCGTCGCAGCCGATCTGATGATCGAGGCGGTGGTCGAGGACGCAGACGTGAAGCAGGAGATCTTCCGCCGGGCCGACGAGACGCTCCCGCCGGGCGCCGTGCTCGCCTCGAACACATCCTCGATTCCGATCACGTCGCTGGCGGCTGTCACGAAGCGCCCGGACCGCGTCATCGGCATGCACTTCTTCAACCCGGTGCCGGTGTTGAAGCTCGTCGAGGTGATCCGCGCCGTCCAGACCTCGGACGAGACGGCGGCCGCGATCGTCAGGCTCGCCGAGGATCTCGGCAAGACCCCGGCTCAGGCGAACGACTTCCCCGGTTTCGTCTCGAACCGGATCCTGATGCCCTTCATCAACGAGGCGGCATACGCCCTGATGGAAGGAGTGGCGGAAGCGGAGGCGATCGACACGATCGCAAAGCTCGGCTTCGCACATCCCCTGGGGCCGCTCGCGCTCGCCGATCTGATCGGGCTCGACACCTGCGTTGCGATCATGGACGTCCTGCACGCGGGGCTGGGCGACCCGAAGTACGCGCCCTGTCCGTTGCTCCGCCAATACGTGCAGGCAGGGCGTCTCGGCCGCAAATCCGGGCACGGCTTCTACTCGTACGACTGAAAGACAAAGAGGGGCGAACGAGAGGCAAAGCGCAGGTTTTGCCCTTTTGCAGGCATCTTGTGCCATGCTGCGTCCGAAGCCCGGCTCGCCCTTCGCCGCAACTTGGGGCTAAAGCCATCAGGCTCGTGTGACGACAATTGACACAATGCCTCTCGCCGCAAGGGGGTTCGCACTTTGAGGCTGTTGCTCGTGGACGACGATGCCGGCCTGCGTGAGCTGGTCCGGACGACCTTCCAACTCGTCGATGTCGAGGTGGACGAGGCCGAGAGCGCGCAGCAGGCGGAATTGCTTCTCTGGCAGCGCCGACCCGACGTCGTGGTGCTCGACGTCCGCATGCCTGGCGAGTCCGGGCTCGAGCTTTGCCGGCGGTTGAAGGCGAACCCGGAGACGCGCGCGATTCCCGTCGTCATCCTCTCCGGCTCGGTCGACACCGGCTCGCGTGCCGTTGTCGAAGCCGGCGCCGACGCTTCGCTCCCGAAGCCGTTCAGCCCCTTGCAGCTGCTCGCCGTCGTCGAGCGCCTCGCCGGCGGGCTCGACCCCGTGCCGCTCGGCGGCGTTGCCCCCGCCGGCGCCGACGCCCAGCTCCTGCTCTACGCCCGCGACCTCCGCAATCTGCTCGAGATCGAGCGCCGCCAGCGCTCGCTGCTCGAATCCGCCTACCGCGAGACGGTGACCGCGCTCGCCGGTGCGCTCGAGTCGAAGGATCTCGGGACGCGCGAGCACTCGCAGCGGGTGGCTCGCTACGCCCTCGAGCTCCTGCGTGCGGTCGAGCCGAGCCTTGCCGACGATCCCAGCGTCGAGTACGGCTTCTTCCTCCATGACGTCGGCAAGATCGGCATCCCCGACGCGGTGCTGCAGAAGCCCGGCCCGCTCGACGACGACGAGCGCGCACTGATGCAGACGCACACGACGCTCGGGGAGCAGATGCTTCACGGGATCCCGATTCTCCAGGGGAAGGGCCTCGAGATCGTCCGCTCGCACCACGAGCGCTGGGACGGAACGGGCTACCCGGATCAGCTCGAGCAGGAAGAGATCCCGACCACGGCGCGCGTCTTCGCGGTCGCCGATGCCCTCGACGCGATGACGAGCGACCGGCCGTACCGCCGCGCGCAGCCCTGGTCGCACGCCGCGCAGGAGATCGAGCGCGAGTCAGGCGGTCAGTTCGACCCGGTCGTCGTGCAGGCCTTCAGGCGCATCGAGCCGAAGCTCCGCGCCGTGCATCGGACGCTCGCGCACGCGTAGGAGACCGGGCCGCTAGCGGCTCGGTTCGAGCTCGGGGCGCTCGAAGCGAACGAGGCGCTCGCCGTCTTCGCCCTCCGCGATCGTTCCGCCGGCGTACTTCGAGCTCGATGATCCACTCCTCGGGGAAAGACGTGAACTCCTCGATTTCCCGCTGTGTGTGCCAGTTGCCATCGTCGAGCAGCTGCCTGAGACGCTGGTAGACGGTCACGTGATCCTCCGTACTCGGGGTCGGACAGACCTTTTAGCGCGGAGTCGTGCAGATGTCCAGCCGATGTGATGACGATTTGGTGAACGAATGGCGTCGGACCGGTGTCTGCCCGGACCGGCTGGCAGCCTCTGAGAGGCACGCGTACGATCGACCCATGCGCGAGACGCTCGAACGCGAGTTGAAGTTGGAGGTCGCCGAGGCGGCGTTCCGCATCCCGGAGCTTCCGGGCGAGCCGCTGGCGCTGCGGCACTTCGAGTCCGTGTACTACGACACCACGTCGCGAAGCCTCGGCCGGGCGGGGATCACGCTTCGCCGCCGGCTCGAGAACGGACTGAATCTCTGGCAGCTCAAGCTGCCCCGCGACGGTCACCGTGCGGAGCTCGAGGTGCCAGGTGGACCGGCAGGTCCACCGGAGCCGCTCCGTATCCTGCTCGCCGCACACGTCCGCCGCGGCCCAGTGACACCGGTCGCGAGGCTGCGCACGCGGCGCGAAGGCGTGCGAGTGACCGAGAACGGGCGGAGCGTCGCCGACGTCACGGTCGACAACGTCGACGTCATGGACGCACGGCGCGTCGACAGCAGCTTCGTCGAGATCGAGATCGAACTGGTCGACGGCGACGAGCGCGAGCTGTCACGGCTCGGGAAGCGGTTGCGACGGGCCGGAGCCGTGCGCGGAGCCGGCCTGCCGAAGGTGTTCAGGGTGCTGGGCATCCCGCCGGCCGCGCCGCTCGACAAGGATGCTCCCCCGGGGGAGCACCTCCGCTACTTGCTCGGCCGCCAGCTGCGGGAGCTGATGGCCAACGATCCGGGCACGCGCCTCGGCACCGACCCGGAGGACCTGCACAAGCTGCGCGTCGCGACCCGTCGCGGCAGGGCGCTGCTCCGCGCGGGCGAGGGCCTCCTCGATCCGAATCGCGCCGGCCCGGTCCGCGAGGAGCTTCGCTGGCTCGGCTCGGCGCTCGGCGCCGTGCGGGACCTGGACGTGCTCCTCGGGCATCTCGAGCAGACGTCCGCCAACCTCCCCGACCAGAAGCAGGTCGCCCCGATCCTCAAGGAGCTTCGTCGCGAGCGCGGCCGGGCCCGGACCAAGCTTCCTCAGGGTGCTCGGAACCCAACGGTACTTTGCCCTCCTCGACCGGCTCGAAGAGGTCGTCTGCAGCTCGCCGGTGGCGGCTGAGCCCTCGCTGAGGGAGATCGCCGCAGCCGAATACCGCGGGCTCCGGAAGGCGGCGAAGATCCTGGACGGCAATCCTCCCGACGAGGAGCTGCATGCTGTGCGCATCCGGGCGAAGCGACTCCGCTACGCCGCCGAGCTCGCGGCGGCGTCACTCGGGAAACCGGCGACGCGTGCCGTCGAAGCCGCGAAGGTCGTGCAAGACGTGATCGGCGAGCATCAGGACTCGGTCGTCGCGGAGGAACGTGTGCGCGAGATCGCCGCGCGGCTCGGGACGCCGGAGGTCGCGTTCGGCGCCGGCGTGCTTGTGGAGCGCGAGCGCCGGCGCCGCGCAGAGGCACGCGCTGCTGTCCCGGCCGCCTGGAAGTCCCTCGACGACCTGGCGCGAAAGGCGTTCGCCTGAGCCTCCTCGTCCTCCGGCACGCCTGGGCCGGCGACCGGGTGGAGTGGCTCGAGCACGACGGACTGCGGCCGCTCGACGAGCGGGGCTTCGCGCAGGCGCGCCTCTTGCCCGTAGTGCTGGACGGGTACCCCGTGGCGCGCATCGTCTCGAGCCCGTTGGTGCGCTGCGTCCAGACCGTCGAGCCGCTCGCCGCGGCGCACGGGCTTCAGATCGAGGAGCGCACCGAGATCTCCGAAGGCGCGGCGGAATCGGATTGGCGCCCGCTGTTCTCGGAGCTCGCCGGCACGGACACCGTCGCCTGCGTCCACGGTGATCTCACGCTCACCCTCTTCGGACGCAAGGTCAAGAAGGGCGCGGTCTGGGTGGTCGACGAGTCGCTGCAACCGCTCCGGGTGCTGCACGCACCCTAGCTATGCGGCACGCCGCGACTGGCGCTCGTGCAGCGTCAGCTCGACGGGCCGCGGCGAGCGCAGAAGCTCGACGACCGCCTCCTCGCTTCGCTCGCAGTGCAAGAGCGTCTTCCAGGTGTGCAGGTGCTCGAGCCGGTGGAAGTCACCGCTTGCGATCACCGGCAGGCGGGCGCGGCCGACCCAGGCGAAGACGTCGTGCCGGTTGAAGAGCTCGAACCGGTGGACGGCGCCGGCGGCCCATTCGGGCTCCGCGGCCCAGCGCCCCGTGCCGCGCGACGACTGCCACGCGTCGCGGACCGGATAAGGATGCGCGGCGACGAGTGCGGCGCCGGCGGCTCGAGCGCGTGCGAGTGCCTCGTCGAGTCCGCCGGCGACGCCGGTGAAGGTGCGCAGCCCGATCGCGAGCGCATGTGCCGCTCGCCGCGGATCGGGGTCGTCGTCGGTCAGCTCGAGCCCGGGGACGACGAGGAGGCCATACGCATGCTCGGCCCGCTCCGCTTCGGCCTCGAGCTCGGCGAGGTAGGCGGCGTACGAAGCTTCGTTCACGTGGGCGGACGGATCGCGCGTCGTGTGGTCGGTGACGGCGAGGACGTCGAAGCCGGCGCGGCCGTAGAGGTCGACCAGCTCGGGCAACGCCAGGGTGCCGTCGCTCCACGTCGAGTGGGCGTGGAGCTCGCAGAGAAGCGGCTCGATGGTCATGTGCTCATCTTCGGCGGCCCCGCGCGACTTCCGTGCCGCAATCCGGTGACGAGCGGGGACAGTCTCGTGACGAGGTCTGGCGCCCGCGCCGCCTGCGAGCGACTCTTGTGGGAGAGCCCGCTCCGGGGCCGGCAAGCGTTGCGCCCGCCGCCGGAGCGGGCTTCGGTCTCCTTTGAGGCTGGGCTAGGCGGACCGGGCTAGGCGGCCGCGACGGCGCGGCGGGCGAGCGCGAGCACGGCGCCTTCGCGGATGCCGCCACGCCCGATGCGCAGCGGGACGCCGAGTCGCCGTTGCGCCTCGGCGAGGATGACGCTGCCGGCAGCGAGCGTCTTGGCACGGGGCTGGGCCACGTTGTACCGGTCGGCGATCTGCGCCGATCCGAGCTGGGTCAGCAACACCTGCACCTTGGCGATCGCGCGGGCGTCGAGCTCAGGGCCGTTGAGCTGGCGTAGCCCGCGCGCGCTGCCTCCGACCGCGATCGCCAGCTGCGGGAACGGCGGCAGGACGCCTTCGAAGGCGCTCGACACTTCGGCCGCAGCGGCTGCAAAGAGCTCGGGCCCCGGCGGATCGGCGGCGAGGATGCGGCTCGTCAGCCGGAGCGAGCCGATGTCGACGGAGCGGAACCAGATCGGCCCGTCCTCGCGGGTGCCGACGACGATCTGGGTCGAGCCGCCGCCGACGTCGCAGACGGCGATCGTGGACGGCATTTCGTCGAGCGCGGCGACCGCGCCGTCGAATGCGAGCCGACCCTCTTCCTCGGCCGACAAGAGGCGAACGGGCACTCCGCCCGCGTGCTCCAAGCGCAGCAAGCAACTCCGGGCCGTTGTCGGCCTGCCTGCCCGGGCTCGTGACGAGGATCTCGACGGCGGCGCAGTCACGCTGCGCTCCCTGGACGAACTCGCGGACGCAGTTCGCCGTCTCGGCCAGCTTGCCCACCGGGATCCGGCCGTGCTCCTCGACCGCCGCTCCGAGCCGAAGCGTCAGCTTCTCCTGGCGGATGGGACTCACCGTACGACCGTCGCTCGACGCGACGAGCAGACGGACCGTGTTCGAACCCACGTCGATCACTCCTATGCGCACGGCGTCATTCTTCCCATCGCGTCGGTCGGCACGCCTACGGGCGAGACGCCGCAGCACGAAGACGCTGCCGTCGTTGAATCATCGTTCCCTGGGTGGGCCGCCGCCGCTCGCTCTTTCGCGGCCGCTCCCGATCCCAGCTCCCGTCCGGTCGCATCACCCAGGCGGTGGAGTTGTCGCGCAGCAGCGTCTCGAAGACGCCGTCCAGCTGGACTCGCAAACGCCCGTCGTCGACTGGCGCGAGCACCTCGATGCGGTGGTCGAGGTTGCGGGGCATGAGATCGGCGCTACCCAGAAGATAGGTCTCCTCCTCGCCGGCCTGGAAGTAGTAGAGCCGGCTGTGCTCGAGGAATCGACCCAGCACGCTGCGGACACGGATCTTGTCCGACAGACCGGGCACGCCCGGCCGGAGCGTGCAGATCGAGCGGGTGATGATGTCGATCTCCGCGCTCGCCTGAGAGGCCGCATAGAGAGCTTCGATCACTTCCGGATCGTTGAGGTTGTTCACCTTGAGCCGGATCCGCGCGGGGTTGCCCGCCTCGGCGGCTGTCTTGACCGACCGGATGAGCGCGAGCAATCCTGAACGAAGGTTGATCGGAGCGACGAGCAGCCGGCGGAACTCACGCGGCTTGCCGAAGCCGGTCACGAAGTTGAAGAGGTCGGCAACGTCTGCGGCGATCTCGGGATCGGCGCTGAAGAGCCCGACGTCCTCGTAGAGCCGGGCTGTGACTGCGTGGTAGTTGCCCGTGCCGATGTGGGCGTACCGCTGCAGGCCGGCGGCCTCGCGCCGGACGACGAGCGTCGTCTTCGCATGGATCTTGAGATTCGGAACCCCGTAGACGACGTGCACGCCCGCCTCCTCGAGGCGTCGCGACCATTCGATGTTGCGGCGTTCGTCGAAGCGTGCCTTGAGCTCGACGAGGCAGACGCTCTGCTTGCCGGACTCAGAGGCTTCGATCAGGGCCGGCGCCAGCGCCGAGTCGCCGCTGGTGCGGTAGATCGTGGTCTTCAACGCAACAGCGTTCGGATCGCGCGCGCCCGCACCGACGAACTCCTCGACGCTCGTCGCGAAGGAGTCGTACGGATGGTGCACGAGGATGTCGCCGCGCCGGATCTCTCCGAGCACATCGCCGTCCACCGGCCCGGCCAGCCGGGGCTGGGTGAACGGAAGCCAGGGCTCGTGCTTCAGGTCGGGGCGGTCGATCGCGGCGATCTCGTCGAGGTCCGCCAGGTCGAGCAAGCCGCGAACCGGATACACCTGCTCCTCTGCTATGCCGAGCCGGTCCTCGAGGCGCTCGAGCAGGGTGCCGGAGACCGAGCCCGAGATCTCGAGGCGGACGACGTCGCCGAACCGCCGCCGCCGCAGCTCGCTCTGAACGGCCTCGAGGAGGTCGTCTGCCTCGTCCGAGACGTCGAAGTCCGAGTCCCGGGTGACCCGGAACACGATCTGCTCGACGAACTCCATCTCCGGGAAGAGCCACGGCAGGAAGTGGCCGATCACGACCTCGAGTGGGAGGCGGAGTCCCCGGCGCCCGACCGTCTGGAACCGCTGCAGGCCCTCCGGCACCTTGACACGTGCGAAGCGCTCCTCGCCGCTCTCCGGGTCGCGGACGCTGACCCCGAGGCTGAGCGATAGACCTGAGATGTACGGGAAGCGCTGACCGGGACCGACCGCGAGCGGCGTCAGCACGGGATAGATGTCCCGCGCGAAGATCGCCTCGAGCTCGACGAGCTCTGACTCGCTGCAGTCGGCGATCTCCCCGACGATGATCCCCTGCTCGGCGAGGGCCGGGCAGAGTTCACGGCTCCAGAGCTTCGATTGCGCCGCGTTGAGCTCGACCACGCGCCGGCGCACCTCGGTGAGCGTTTCCTGCGCGGAGCGGCCGTCGGGGCCGCGGACGGTCAGTCCGGTCGCGGTCTGGTCGAGGAGCCCGGCAACCCTGACCTGGAAGAACTCGTCGAGGTTGGACGAGAAGATCCCGCAGAGCTTGATGCGCTCGAGGAGCGGCTGATCGGGATCGGCAGCGAGCGCGAGCACCCGCTTGGCGTAGGCGAGCCAGGACAGCTCACGGTTGAGGAGCCGCTCGGCGGGGGACGTCTCGGATGGTGGGGCCACAGGCTGATTCTCTGCGCGGGGACGTGAACAGGGGGTTGACGTTTCGTAACGACGGCTCGCTGATCGAGTGACCCGACCGAGCGCCTTGCTCGGGATCTCGACCCGAGCCGGGCCCCGGTTCCGCCTTTCGTCGAAGTCGGAACTGGACGGCACAGCGATAGTAGCGATCGCAGCGTCCGCAGGACGCGCGCCGCGCTTCTAGAACGTCGAGTCGCGCCAGCCGCTCGCGATGATCCCGAAGATCGCCAGGGCCAGCACGAGGCGATAGATGACGAACGGCGTGTAGTTGTGGCGCCGCACGTAGCCGAGCAGGACGTCGATCGCGACCAGCCCGACGGCGACCGCCGCGAGCGTCCCGACGATGAACGGGCCGATCGAGCCGGCGGGGAGCGGGTTGAGGACGACGTCCTTCAGTCCCTTGAAGAGCACGGCGCCGAACACGACCGGGATCAGAAGCAGGAACGAGAAGCGCGCCGCGCCGTCGCGGGTCAGCCCGGCGAAGCGCCCGGTCGTGATCGTGATCCCCGAGCGCGAGACCCCCGGCATCAGCGCGAGGATCTGCGAGACGCCGATCGCGAACGCCGTGCGGAGCGTCAGGCCGTTGATCTCGTGCCGCTCCGGCTGCCGGTCCGCGATCCAGAGCAGGATGGCGAAGACGGCGAGGAAGATCGCGATCTGCCAGGGCTGGCCGAGGTGGTCCTCGATCGCGCTCTCGCCGAGCGCGCCGGCGATCGCCGCCGGGATCGTCGCGAAGGCGACCGCCCACGCGATCCGCTCCTCGTCGCTCCGGACGGCGCGCGCGCGAACCGAGGCGAACCACGCGGACACGTAGCGCACGAGGTCGCTCCAGAAGTAGACGATCACCGCGACGAGCGTGCCGAGATGGAGCGCCACGTCGAAGGTCTTGTTGAAGTCGGGATGCGTCTCGAGGTAGTGCCAGTTCGCCAGCCACGGCACAAGGATCAGGTGGCCCGACGAAGAGATCGGCAGCAGCTCGGTCGCGCCCTGCGTGATGCCGAGGATCAGCGCCTGCCAGTCGGAGAGGCGGCCCGCCTCCTCGCCGACGCGCAGCGCCGCCAGCACGACTGCGACCAGCAGTAGGACGGCGGCGACGGCGTAGACGAGGCGTCTGCCTCGGAAGGCTGGGGCGGCCGTCACGGCGCGGAGCATACCCGCGACGGCCGTTCACCTTTGTGTAACAGTCTTCGCCGCGTGGCCCTCCGCCTGACCCCCCAGAAGCGCGAGTTCTTCGACCTGTTCACGCAGGCGTCCGCCAACGCGGTCGACATCGCGCGGCTGCTCGTCGAGCTCGTGAACCGGTTTCCGGCCGACGGCCGGGGCCTCTTTCGCGACATCAAGGAGCGCGAGCACGAGGGCGACCGGCTGACCCACGCGGTGATCGATCTCTTGAACCGCACCTTCGTGACGCCGTTCGACCGCGACGACATGTACCGCCTCGCCTCGGTGATCGACGACATCTGCGACCACGTCGAGGAAGCGGCGGACAACATCGATGCGTACGAGGTAACGGACGTGCCCGAGCGCGCGAAGACGCAGGCCGAGGTCATCTTTCGCTCGGCGGAGCATCTGCATTCTGCGGTGCAGCTGCTGGAGGGCTTCAAGGATTCGCGCGCGCAGCTGCTCGCGCTGCGCGAGCTCGAGGACGAAGGCGATCACCTCGTCCGCGAGGCCGTCGCTGCGCTCTTCCGCTCCGGCGCGGACCCCATCGAGGTGATTCGCTGGAAGGACATCCACGAGCGCCTCGAAGAGGCCGTCGACGCCTGCGAGAACGCCGCAGACGTGCTCGAGGCGATCCTCGTCAAGAACCGCTGACCAGCACCTGATGGACACGATTCTCCTCGTCGTCGTGATCGTTGTCGCGCTGGCTTTCGACTTCACGAACGGCTTCCACGACACGGCCAATGCCGTCGCCACGTCGGTCTCGACGCGTGCCATGTCGCCGCGCCTGGCCGTGCTCGTCGCCTCGATCGCGAATCTCGCCGGCGCGTTCGTGACGACGGCCGTTGCAACGACCGTCGGCAAGGGGATCATCGACACGGGGCTGGCGACCGAGCAGACGGTGCTCGCCGCCCTGCTCGGGGCGATCGCCTGGAACCTGACAACCTGGTGGCTCGGCCTGCCGTCCTCGCTCCTCGCACGCGCTGATCGGCGGCCTGATCGGCGCCGCGCTCGTCCAGTCGGGCCCGGAGGGAGTCGAGTGGCACGACATCCTCCACAAGGTTGCGATCCCGGGAATCGCGGCGCCGCTGATCGCCTTCGCCGCGGCGTTCCTGCTGCTGCTCACGATCTTCTGGATCTTCATCTGGATGACGCCCGGCCTGGCGAACCGCAGCTTCCGGCTCGGACAGCTCGTCAGCGGCACTTTTGTCGCCTTCACGCACGGCGCGAACGACGCGCAGAAGACGATGGGGGTGATCGCCCTCGTGCTCTTCGCACACGGGTCGATCGACGAGTTCTACATCCCTGACTGGGTCAAGGTCGCCGCGGGCCTCGCGATCGCCGCCGGCACCTACACGGGCGGCTGGCGGATCATGCGGACGCTCGGCCAGCGCGTGATCCAGATGGAGCCCGCCAGCGGCTTCTCGTCGCAGGCGACCGCCGGGGCGACGATCTACCTCGCAACGCACCTCGGGTATCCGCTCTCCACGACCCATGTCATCTCGGGCGCCGTCATGGGCTCCGGCGCGACGAAGCGTCTGTCTGCGGTGCGCTGGGGCGTCGCCGGGAACATCGTCGTCGCGTGGATACTCACGATCCCGATGTCCGCGCTGGTCGCCGCGCTGTTTTACTGGCCGGTGCAGGCGGTCTTCTAGATGCGGATCGTTCCACGCACACAGGAGTTCTACGACCTGCTCGCGGCCGCCGGGAAGAACGCCCGCGAGGCAGCCGCCCTCGCCGAGGAGATCTTCCGCGAGTGGCCGAGCGGGCCCGAGCACGCGCGGATCAAGGCACTCGAGAACGAGGGTGACCGCATCACGACCGAGTTGCTGACGAATCTCAACCAGCAGCTGATCGCACCGTTCGATCCCGAGGATCTCTACATGCTCATCGGTCGCGTCGACGACGTCGTCGACGCGATCGAGTACGCCTGCGAGCTGCTCGGGCTCTACGACGTCCAGTCGCCGACGAAGCAGTCGCTGGAGCTCTGCCGGATCCTCGTCTCGGCGAGCCGGCAGCTGGACGAGCTGCTCTCCGGCCTGAAGGGCCGGACCGGGTCGGAGGAGCGGCTGCTCGCGATCAAGAATCTCGAGGACGACGGAGACCGGGTGAAACGCGCCGCCGTCGCCTCGCTCTTCAAGTCCGACGCCATCGACCCGCTGATCATCGTCCGCTGGAAGGACATCTACGAATCGCTCGAAGAAGCGATCGACGCCTGCGAGACGGTTGCTCACGTGGTGGGCAACATCCTGGTCAAGAACAACTAGAGGATTGCACCGTGCCGTTCACGCTCAGGAACATCAAGGAGGATCTCGAGGACGTCGGCCCTAGGTTCGACGGCGCGCCGGACCTGGAGTTCCGCGCTGCGACCAAGGCGCTCGAGCTCGAGAAATCCGCTCTCAGCTACCAGCGCGTCCCGCCCGGCTATCGCTTTCCGTACGGCCACACGCACGTGAAGCAGGAGGAGGTTTACGTGGTCGTGCGCGGGAGCGGACGGATGAAAGTCGACGACGAGATCGTCGAGCTCAAGGAATGGGACGCGGTGCGGGTCCCGCCCGGTGTGTGGCGAGGCTACGAGGCCGGACCGGAGGGCCTCGAGATCCTCGTCATCGGCGCGCCCAATCTCGGCGAGGACCCGCGCGAAGACGTCGATGGCCGGCGCGACTGGTGGGCTGACTAGCCGCTGGTGCGGTAGGCAAGATCCCTATAGCGCCCGTCATAGGCGTAAGCCGCTCGCGTGGGCCAGCGTTCTCACGCCTGAAGTCTCGACTTCACTTGAGGCACCCCGCAAAGCCCGCCACGCGAAAGAGCGGCTGCGCCGAGGGTGATTCCGCTAGCCGCTAGCGCTCGGCCGCGGGATGCGAGGCGTCCGTGAACTCGCGGAACTCGCCTGTGATCAGGTACGCCGTCTGCTCGCCGATGTCGACCGCGTGGTCGCCGATCCGCTCGATGCAGCGCGAGACAAAGAGGACACGCAGCCCGTACTCGTGCGAGGCTGGATCGCTGGGCAGGTTCAGCACGTCCTCGACGGCTCGGCGGTTCGCGCGGTCGATCAGCTCGTCGAGATCAACGAGCGACTCGGAGCCCGTCAGGTCGCGGTTCGCGAACGAGTCGAGCGCGACGCGGATCATCTGCTCGGCACGTGCGCCCATCTCTTCGAGGCTCGCCGTGATGTCGGGGTCGCCGGCCGAGAGCGGGTGCACGAGCTTCGTCAGCTTGGCGATCGTGACGCAGTAGTCGCCCATGCGCTCGAGGTGCACGTTCATGTGCAGGAGTGCCAGCACGAGCCTGAGGTCGACGGCGACGGGCGTCTGCCGGGCGAGGAGCGACTCGATGCTCCGTTCGAGATCGATGTAGCGGCGGTCGATCTCGTCGTCGAAGGAGATCACCTCGTCGGCGAGCTCGACGTCCTCGCGCGCGAAGGCGTTCAACGCGCCGCGCAGGGCACGGAGCACGAAGTCGGCCTCCTCGCGGAGCGACATCTCGAGCGCGGTGAGCTCCTCCTGGAAGGTCGCTCTCATCCGAACCGTCCTGTGACGTAGCCCTCGGTGCGCTCGTCGGAGGGCTGCGTGAAGATCTTCTCGGTCGCGTCGTACTCGACGAGGGTGCCGGCGCCGTCCTCGAGCGAGAAGAACGCCGTCATCTCGGCGACCCGCGCGGCCTGCTGCATGTTGTGCGTAACGATCACGAGCGTGTAGTCGCGCTTGAGCTCGTGCATCAGGTCCTCGATCGCGGCGGTTGCGATCGGGTCGAGGGCGGAGGCGGGCTCGTCGAGCAGGATCACGGAGGGCTCGACGGCGATCGCGCGGGCGATGCAGAGGCGTTGCTGCTGGCCGCCGGAGAGGCCGAGCGCCGAGCGCTTCAGCCGGTCCTTGACCTCGTCCCAGAGCGCGGCGCGACGCAGCGCGCGCTCGATTCGGCCGTCGAGGTCGTCCTTCATGCCGAGGATCTTCAGGCCCCAGGCGACGTTGTCGTGGATGGACTTCGGGAACGGGTTCGGCCGCTGGAAGACCATGCCGATCCTGCGCCGGACTTCGATCGGATCGACGTCGGGCCCGTAGAGGTCGACGCCCTGGTAGAGCAGCTCGCCGCCGACGTTGACGTTCGGGATCAGGTCGTTCATCCGGTTCAGGCAGCGGAGGAACGTGCTCTTGCCGCAGCCGGACGGCCCGATCACGGCCGTGATCGCATGCTCGTAGACCTCGAGGTTGACGTTGCGTACCGCGATCGACGGCCCGTAGGCGACGCTCAGGTCGTTGATCCGAAAGACGGTGCGGCGGTCGACCGGGGCCGGCGCCGCTTGCGTGATCGCCCCGAGTGGGGCGATGCCGGCCTGCTCGTTGGAAGGGGAAGTCTCCACGCCCGTCACTGCCGACCAGTCTCTCGCCGGTTCCGCGGGGCGGGGGTCGAAACATTGTGAACAAGCTGTGGCGGAGTGGTGAACGACGCTGCCACTCGCGATTCGGGCTGCGATGCTGCCGCCCGTGGCGGCCGTCTCCGACGCACCGGGCTTCCCGCGGACGCGGGGTCTCGCCGACCGCATCGGCGACCGCGTCCTCTGGGGCCTGACCGGCCTGACCGCGATCGCGACGGTGCTCCTGCTCGCCGCGATCGTCTGGAAGGTCCTGGACGGCGCCTGGCCGGCGATTGACCAGTTCGGCCTCTCGTTCGTCTGGCACAGCGGCTGGAACGCGACGACGAACGTGTTCGGGGCGCGCGACTTCATCATCGGCACGATCGTCACCTCCTTCGTGGCCGTGCTGCTCGCCGGGCCCATCGCGGTCGCGATCGCCCTCTTTCTCACCGAGCTGGCGCCGCGTGCGATTCGGGGCCCGATCGGCAGCCTCGTCGAGCTGCTCGCAGCCGTACCGAGCGTCGTGATCGGCCTCTGGGGGATCCTTGTCCTCGCCCCGTTCGTGCAGCAGCACATCGAGCCGCTCTTGCAGGACGTGCTCGGGTTCCTGCCGATCTTCAGCGGCCCGACGAGCCCTTCGGGCGTGCTGCCCGCGATCTTCGTCCTGACGATCATGATCATCCCGATCACGTCTTCGATCTGCCGCGAGCTCTTCACCGGCGTCCCGCACGAGCTGAAGGACGGCGCGCTCGCGCTCGGAGCGACGCGCTGGGAGATGGTGCGAGGCGTCATCTTCCCGTACGCGCGCGGCGGCATCGTCGCGGCGGTGATACTCGGTCTCGGCCGCGCGCTCGGCGAGGCGATCGCGGTCACGCAGGTGATCGGAAACGCCAACTCGATCTCGCGCTCGCTCTTTGCGCCCGGTGACACGCTCGCGAGCCGGATTGCAAATCAGTACCAGGGCGCCGTCAGCAATCTCCAGGTCGCCTCGCTCGTCTACCTCGCGGTGATCCTGCTTGCGATCACGCTCGTCACGAACTTCGGCGCACAGGTCGTCGTGCGGCGGTTCGAGCGCCAGCGGACGGGAAGTTGATGGAAGAGCCGCTCAGACTGCGCGCGAGCGGGCGCTCCCGGCGCCGCAAGGGCATGGAACCTCGCTGCCGAGGTGATGGCGACGCTCGCCGCTCTCACTGCTGTCGCCGTCCTCGTGATCCTCGTCGGCTCGGTGTTCAAGGAGGGCGTGGGAGCGTTGAGCATCGACTTCCTCACGAAGGGCCCGGCGACCTTCGGCGAGTCGGGCGGCGGGATCGCGCCCGCGCTCGTCGGGTCGCTGCTGATCGTCCTGATCGGGACTGCGATCGCTCTACCGGTCGGCGTGCTGCTCGCGATCTTCGTCAGCGAGTTCGCCCGGCGGCGGGTGCGTCACGCGATCACGCTGGTCCTGGACGTCCTGAACGGCTTCCCCTCGATCGTGATCGGCATCTTCGTCTTCACGCTGCTCGTCGTCGGGCACCATCAGAGCGGCTTTGCCGGCGGCTTCGCGCTCGCGATCATCATGCTGCCGCTCGTCGCGCGGGCGACGATGGAGGTGCTGTCACTCGTCCCGCCCGAGCTTCGGCAGGCGAGCTTCGCGCTCGGCGCCTCGCGCTGGCGCACCGTCCTCGGCATCGTGCTCCCGACCGCGTTCGGCGGGATCCTGACCGGCACGACCCTCGCGATCGCGCGCGCCGCAGGCGAGACGGCGCCCTTGCTCTTCACGACCTCGATCGCCGGCACGACCGTCAGCACCGACATCACGCAGGCGCTGAACTCGATCCCGGTGACGATCCTCACCTACTCCGAGTCGCCCGACCCCGCGCTGCACGAGCAAGCCTGGGCGGCCGCCTTCGTCCTGATCGCGTTCGTGCTCGTGACGAGCATGACGGCCAGGGCCCTGCTGGCGCGGAACCGGCGGAAGCTCGGCATCTCGCACTGACGGCGGTGAAGCCCTTGACCGCGTTCACCGGTCCGTCACCAGACCGCAACCGAGTTACAGCCCAGGGTCGGCCGGATCGAGGTCAGGCTGCTGGCAACCCGATGAGAGGAGAACTTCAGATGACGAAGAAGGGGCTTGCCCTTCTCGCAGCGCTTGCGGCGATGCTCTCCGTCGCCGGCGCCTCGACTGCGAAATCCACTGATACGACGATCACCGGCGCCGGGAGCTCATTCGTGTTCCCGCTCGTCTCGACCTGGACCCCGGCACTCGACAACGCTTTCGGCTACAAGATCACGTACGGCCCGATCGGCTCCGGCGGCGGCATCGCGGCGGTCACGAACCGCACCGTCGACTTCGGCGCCTCCGACGCGCCGCTGACGCCCGACCAGGCAGCTGCCTGCAAGGGCTGCGTCCAGATCCCGTGGGCGCTCTCCGCGACGTCGATCGCCTACAACGTGCCCGGTGCGCCGGTGCACCTGAACCTGAACGGGAAGGTGCTCTCCGACATCTATCTCGGCAAGATCACGAACTGGAACGACGCGGCGATCGTGAAGCTCAACAAGGGCGCGAACCTGCCGAACCTGAAGATCACGCCCGTCTTCCGCTCGGACGGTTCGGGCACCTCGTTCAACTTCACCGACTACCTCTCGAGCGTCAGCGCCGAGTGGAAGTCGAAGATCGGCGGCGCCTCCACGCAGCCCACCTTCCCGACCGGCGTCGGCGCCCGCGGCTCGTCCGGCGTCGCCGGAGTCGTCACCCGCACCGAGGGTGCGCTGACGTACGTCGACGTCGCCTACGCGATCAAGAACCACATCCGGTTCGCGGCGATCCAGAATCGGGCCGGCAAGTTCCTCTACCCGAGCCTGCGGCGGATCGCGGCGGCCGCGGCGACGGTCAAGAAGGTGCCCGCCGACAACGCGGTCTCGATCGTGAACCCGCCGAAGTCGAGCGCCGCTCGCCTACCCGATCAGCACCTTCACCTGGGTGATCATCCCGACGAAGTCGAGCAAGGCTGCCGAGCTGCGGCGGATGGTGTTCTGGGCGCTCACCCAGGGCCAGAAGTCCCAGTACGAGGCGAAGCTGCTCTTCGTCCCGATCCCGAAGCCGGTGCTCGTCGCTGCGGAAAAGACCCTGAAGCAGATCACGCCCGCTAGCTGACTCCGGGAAAGACGCAACGGATCTCGAGGCCCGCGGCACGTGCGCCGCGGGCCTCAACCGTTCCCGCCGGCTGCGCCGACGACGTGCTTGACGATCGCGAGCCCGAGGCCGGTACCGCGGCTCGCGCGGGCCTGGTCGGCGCGGTAGAAGCGCTCGAAGAGGCGGGGGAGGTCGCGCTCGGCGACGCCGATGCCGTCGTCGCTCGCGGCCAGCACGACGCCGTCCGCCTCGTGCCGGATCGAGATCGTGAAGACGGAGTCGTGGCCCGCGTAGCGAATCGCGTTCTCGGCCAGGTTCTGGACGATTACCCGCAGCATGCGCGGCCGCAGCGGCACCGCGAGGTCCTCGTCGCCCTCGAACCGCAGCTGCACTCCGGCCGCGCAGGGCGCTGTCCTCCAGCGACTCGAGCGTCTCCCGGATGACCGGTCCCGCCGCGGTCGACCCGAACGCGACCACCTCGCTGCCGGTCTCGAGCTCGGAGAGGAAGAGCACCTCGTCGATCAGGTGGCCCGCCTGCTCCACCTCGACCCGCGCCTGGTCGATCAGATCGTGCACGGCGGCGCCCGGCAGGGAGGCGGAATCGAGCAACGCGAGGATGCGCGCCAGCGGCGTTCGGAGCTCGTGCGAGACCGCGGCCGTGAAGCTCATGCGCAGCGCGGCGTAATCGTCCGGGCCGGCGGTCGAGATCGTCGCCTCGCGCGGCTCCGGCTCGTCGTTCGGCTCGGCTGCCTGCGTCACGGCGCGAGTGTCTGGATTCCGGGAACGGCCGAACAGGCGCTTCACCAAATGTTCACCTGGGATTCACCATGAGTCGACCCGGAGGACACGCCTCGGACGACACTATGGTAGGTGGAATGACAAAGGTTCTGATCGTCGAGGACGACGACGTGATCGCCCAGGGGATGGCGGGTCATCTGAACGCCGCAGGCTTCAACCCGATCGTCGTCCCGCGCGGCGAGCTGGGCCTGGCGCGGCTCCGGTACGAGAAGCCGGACGTCTGCGTCCTCGACCTGATGCTGCCCGGCATCGACGGCTGGAAGCTGATCGAGACGGCCCGCGCCGAGGGAATCGGCACGCCGATCGTCGTCGTCTCCGCGCGCGGCACCGAGCACGACCGTGTGCACGCGCTCGAGATCGGCGCCGACGACTACCTCGTCAAGCCGTTCTCGATGAAGGAGCTCGTGGCCCGTGTCGGCGCAGCGGCGCGTCGCGGCTCCCGCCCGGCGACCGTCCAGCGCGGAGACGAGATCGCGATCGAGGAGCTGCGGATCGACCCGCGCGAGGTGCAGGCGTTCGTCGACGGCCAGAGCGTTGATCTGACGCCGACGGAGTTCAAGCTCCTCTACACGCTTGCGCTCGACCGCGGCCGCGTGGTCACGCGCGACGAGCTCCTGCAGAAGGTGTGGGGCCGGCGCGAGACGCATCGCGACCGCACCGTCGACGTCTTCGTCCGGCGGCTGCGCAAGAAGGTCGACACGATCGCCCCTCGGCACACGTTCATCCAGACCCGCTTCGGCGTCGGCTACCGCCTCGAGCCGATGCCGAAGGATTGAGCGCTCCACCGGGGCGCTAGGCGACGGGGCCGGGCGCGGCGGCCGGCAGCTGGCGGAACGCGACGATCTTCTCGTTCCGCACCGTGAACACCGCTGTCGTGTTCTTGCCGGGCGCGTCGCAGTGGTGGTCGGGCCGCTCGCCGAGCTGGAACGTCGCGGTGACGTCGTCGCCCCGGACCTGCAGCTCGACGATCGTGCCCGAGCAGGGGAGGCCGGTGTTGAAGTCGATCCGGTTCTGCTGGTCGGGGAGGTCGTACTGGACGGTGCCCTGCTCGATCTTGGCGCCGTCCGCGAAGAGGGATGCGGCGGTCTTGTTGTCGCTGCGGTTCAGCGCCGTGCTCCAGGCGCGGACGACCTGCTCCGGGGTCAGCGGCTTCTTGCTGTCGCCCCCGCTGCCGCAGCCGGCGGCGAGCGCGGTCACGACCAGGAGCAGCGGGAGAGCCCTCACCTGGCCGCGACTATAGTCAGGGCCCATGGACTTCTCGCTCTCCGACGACCAGCGGGAGATCCAGGCGCTGACCCGGGACTTCGCACAGGCGGAGATCGAGCCCCACGCCGCGGACTGGGATCGCGAGCACCGGTTCCCGGAAGAGCTCTTCCCGAAGCTCGCGCGAGCTCGGGTTGATGGGCGCCTGCATCCCGGAGGAGTACGGCGGCGCCGGCGCGGACTTCGTCTCGTACGTCCTCGTGCTCGAGGAGCTCTCGCGCGCCGACGCGGGCGTGGGGGTGACCGTCGCGGTCCACACGTCTGCGGTGACGCTCCCCATCCTGTCGTTCGGTACGGAGGAGCAGCGCGAGCGGTTCGTGCCTCCGCTCGCGCGCGGCGAGCATCTGGGGGCGTTCGCGCTGACGGAGCCCGAGGCGGGTTCGGACGCCGGCTCGCTGCGCACGCGCGCAGAGCCCGACGCCGACGGTTGGACGATCAACGGCGCGAAGCAGTGGATCACGAACGGCCGCGCCGCCGGCACCTTCCTGCTCTTCGCCCGCACCGACCCGGACACGACCTCCGCGCGCGGCGTGACGGCGTTCCTGCTCGACGCCGACCAGGTCAAGGTGACGCGCGACGAGGAGAAGCTCGGCCTCAACTCGTCGCTGACGAACGACCTCGTCGTCGAAGGCGCCCACGTCGGCCGCGACCGGCTGCTCGGCGTCGAGAACCACGGCTTTCGCGTCGCGATGGCGACGCTCGACGGCGGCCGCATCGGCATCGCCGCGCAGGCGGTCGGGATCGCACAGGCCGCCTACGACGTGGCCCGCGAGTATGCGAAAGAGCGTCGCGCCTTCGGGCAGCGCATCTCCGAGTTCCAGGCGATCCAGCACAAGCTCGCGGACATGTCGACGGAGATCGACGCGGCGCGCCTGCTGACCTACCGGGCCGCGTGGCTCAAGCAGCAGGGCGAGCCGCACACCGAGGCGGGCGCGAAGGCGAAGCTGTTCGCCTCGGAGATGGCGCGGCGCCAGACCGCCGAGGCGATCCAGGTGCTCGGCGGCTACGGCTACACGAAGGAGTTCCCGGTCGAGCGCTACTACCGCGACGCGAAGATCACGGAGATCTACGAAGGCACGAGCGAGATCCAGCGCCTCGTGATCGCGCGCGCCATCCTCGGCAAGCAGCTGCGCGAGTCACCGCAGGGCGCGGGCGCAGCGTGAGACCCCATTTGCAACACAGAATCCGTACCAGGTACACGACGAGGTACGCGACGCAGCGGATTGTGCCCTGGGCAGGGCTTTCGTGTTTTCAAGCCAGCTTTCGTACCTGGTACGCGACGAGGTACGAGGGCGGCGGGGCGTGAGGCGCCGCGAGGAGCCCGTCCGCCTGACGCGGATCTACACGCGCGGCGGCGACCAGGGCGAGACGTCGCTCGGCGACGGGTCGCGCGTCTCGAAGCTCGACCCGCGGCTGCGCGCCTACGGCGCGGTCGACGAGCTGAACGCCGTCGTCGGCCTCGCCGTCGCGGCGGCACCACCGGCTCCGATCGAAGCTGCGCTGACCCGGGTCCAGAACGAGCTCTTCGACCTCGGCGCCGACCTCTCGGTGCCCGGCGAGGTGGAGGGACGCCTTCGCATCGAGCAGAGCCAGATCGACGCGCTCGAGGCCGACTGCGACCGCTGGAACGCCGAGCTGCCGGAGCTGAAGAGCTTCATCCTCCCCGGCGGCACCGAGCTTGCTGCGCGGCTGCACGTCGCCCGCACCGTCTGCCGCCGCGCCGAGCGCGAGGCGATCGCGGCGGCGCAGGAGGTCGAGCTCAGCCCGCTCGCGCTCGTCTATCTGAATCGCCTCTCCGACCTGCTCTTTATCCTCGCCCGCGCTGCCAACGCGGGTGCAGACGAGCCGCTGTGGAAGCCCGGGATGTCGCGCTAGGAACCGAAAGGCGGACTAGCCGCCGTGCGCGAGCCGCTCGATCACTGCGGCGAGCCGCTGCGGCGACGTGGTGCGGGGGAGAGCGACAGTTGCGCCGGACTTCATGGCGTCCGCGAGCTCCTGCGGCGTGCCGCCGAGGGCCAGAACGCGCACGCTCGGGAAGACCAGGCGCAGGTCGTGCACCAGCGAGGGGCCGAGCATGTGGACGTCGACGACGACCACCTGGACGTTGCGGGTCGTGCTGGCGGTGAGCGCGAACGCCGTGTCGGACGACGCCTGCGTGAGCCGCGTCGAATGCCTGTCGAGACGGGCGGCGATGCGATTGCGCGTGGCCTGGTCGCCGGCGAGCACGGCCTCGACGAGACCGGAGGACGTGACGCCCGCGCCGGCGACCCGCAGCTTCTGGGTGCGCGTGACCGTCTGGTCGCCCGCGCGCGCCGTCCACGTGAGCGAGTAGCGGCCGGCGGCGGAGACGAGCTTCGCCGGTACCTGCAGCCGGAGGATCGACGTCCCGGCCTTCACCTGGCGGCGCCAGGTGTAGAGCTTCACGTGGCGTGGGCTGAAGAGCGTGGTGGTCACCTGGGCAGCCTTCGTCAGCTTCAGGCGGGCGCCGATCGTCCGGTTGGTCCCGGCGATCCTCTTCGTCCCGACGACCTCGAGCGAGAGCTTGGCCGCGGCAGCCGGGCCGGCCGACGCGACAACGAGATCGACCTTCGTGCCCATCATGCGGACCTGCACTCCTGCGGGCTCGATGATCGTCCCGGCCGGGGCGCTCGAGGCGCGCTCGGTCACCGAGCCGACGATGAAGTTGCGCGCGAAGAGCGCCCAGCGTGCGTTGGCGACCGTCTGGCCGACGAGCGGCGGCAGCGCCGTCAGCGTGGTGGTGCGCGCGCTCTCGTTGCCGGCTCCGTCCCATTCGGTCATCGTGAACTCGCGCGTGTCGCCCGGCTCGATGTGGCCGATCTTCGCCTCGTAGGTCGTGGCGCCGAAGGTCGCGTAACCCGAGTCGTTGACGTAGAGGCCGAACTGGGAGATCCCGGATGCGTTGTCGGTCCCCGGGGTCCAGCGGATGGTCAGGCCGTCGCGGGCGATCTCCGTCGCGACGGTCGGCGGCGACGGCGCCTCGAAGTCGCTGACGAGCGAGAAGAGGGACAGATGGCGGGTGAGGACATGGATCCCGTCCGCGGCGCGGAAGTAGCCGTCGGCAGCACCGGTGGGCAGCGTCGTCGCCCCGCTCCCGATCTCCGGGATCGCGCGCCAGTGGCTGCCCTCGAAGGTGGCGGGGACGACGGCCACGCCGCTCGTGTCGGTGAGCAGGATCTCGATCGGCTCCATGAAGGCGTGCTGCATGCTGCCGGCGATTGCCCAGCGGGCGGTGACGTCGACGATCTGTGCGCCGGGCGCGAGTGCCGCGCTGGCCATTGCGCCGCCGGTCGGCGTCGGATCGACGGTCAGCACGAGCCAGTCGCTCGGGTCGGAGGCGGGGGCGACGTAGCTGCCCGCGTGCATGGTCACCGTCGTCATGGCATCGACGGAGGTGAGAGTCGTAGTCATGGCAGCCTCGGCGCTCTTCGAGACGGAGGGGGCATCCACGACGGCGCCGGACGGCACGAAGACGGTGAAGTCGAGGCGGAAGCGGCGCGACTGGCCGCCCGCGTCCGTGAGCCAGCCCTCGAGCGTGTGCGGGCCGTCAGAGAAGGCGCCGGTGGCGAACATCGCGTCGGCGCCGGTGATCGTGGGTGCGCCGACGGGGGAGCCGTCCAGCAGCGGTGAGTCGACCGAGGCGATGGGCTCGGTGGCCGTCAGGGTGATCCCGCCGGCCGAGGGGAGCGTCGAGCCGTCGCCGGGCGTCGCCGACACGAGGCGCGGAGCGGTGTTGTCGACCCGGATGCCGATTGCGTCGAAGCTCGAGCTGTTGCCGTAGGCATCCGTGACCGTGGCGCGGAGGTCGACGAGCCCGTCCGGCACGAGGCTCGTGTCGAAGATCGCCGTGAAGGGCGCCGTCGTGTCGGTGTCGATCTCCGTCCAGGGGCCGGCGCCGACCCTCTGCTCGAACTGGACCTGCGCCGTCCCGGTGCCGACGATCGTCGTCCGCAGCAGGTACGCGCCCGAGATGACCGGGTCGAGACCGTTGAAGGTGACCGTCGGAGCGGTCGAGTCGACCGTGACGCGGACGGCGGCGGATGCAACCTGGTTCGCGAGCGCGTCGGTGGAGACGACGCGGATGTCGTAGTCGCCGCTGGCGAGCGGGCGGGCGTCGAGCGTGGCCGTGAACGGTGCGGCCGAGTCGGTGTCGACGTCCGTCCAGGCACCGGCGGAACCAGCCGAGCGGATCTGGAAGACGACGGTTGCGACGCCGCTGCCGGCATCGGTGACGTTCGCCGTCAGCGCGACACTCGGGCCGCCGATCGTGGCGCTCGCGACCGGGCTCGTCACCGAGCCGGCGGGCGCGGTGTTGTCGACCCGCGTCGTCCGGGTCGGGCTCGTGCCCGTGTTGAGGCCGACGTCGGTGGCGACGGCGCGCAGGACGAGGTCGCCGTCGGCGACGGTGGTCGTGTCGAGGCTCGCCTCGAACGGCGCCGTGGTGTCCGTGGCGAATGCCGTCCACGTTGCACCGGTCTGACGCTCGAACGAGACGGTCGTCGTGTCGCCGGACGGAGTCGCCGTCAGGTTGATCGTCCCTGCGCTCGAGGCGCCGGGGTTGGAGAGCGCGACAACGGGGGCGTCGTTGTCGACCGTGACCGTGTGGAGCGGGGTCACGAAGGTGTTGCCGGCGAAGTCGGTGACGACCGCCTGGATGTCGGCGGGGCCGTCGGCGACGCCTGCAGAGCTCCAGCTCGTCGAGTACGGAGCGCCGGTGTCGGTGCCGACGGTGGTGAATGCCGCCGCGCCGCTGCCCTTGACCTCGAAGGCGACCGACTGGACGCCGGCGGTGGCGTCGACTGCGGTGGCGGAGATCGCGATCGTGCCGCCGATCACCGAGCCGTCAACCGGCGCCGTCAGGGAGCCGCTCGGCGAGGTGTTGTCGACCGTCTTCGGCGAGAGCGGGAAGGCGTTGGTGTTGCCGGCCGTGTCCTCGACGACGAGCTGGACCTCGTAGGAGCCGTCGGCCACGCCGCCCGCGCCGAGCAGGGTGTTCCAGTCCACGGAGTACGGGGAGGTGGTGTCGGAGCCGATCGTGGTGTACGCGCCGGTGGAGCCCGCGACGCGGTACTCCCACTTGACGCTGGCGACATCCGGATCGGCCGGCGAGGCGGTCAGCGTGACGGTGCCGTGGAGGAACGAGCCCGGGTCGACGGCACCGCTGCCGCTCGGTGCGGTGGTGTCGATCGTGACCGTGAACGACTTCGCGCCCTCGACGTTCCCGGCGCCGTCGCTCGAGCGGTACTTGACCGTGTGCGGCCGTCGTTCGAATGATCGGCCGGGGCGAGGACCGTCACCGACGTGCCAGGCAGCCAGGTGGCGCCGTTGTCGAGCGAGTACTCGGTCGTGACGCCGCCGCAGCCGGTGCCGTCCGTCGCGATCAGCGACACGAGGACGTCGCTCGCGCGGGAGGCCGACGGAGCGTCGTCTGACGTGGCCGGGGCGTGATTGTCGATGCAGGTGACGACGTGCGCCGAGAAGACACCGTTGCCGGCGTTGTCGACCGCCTTGACGCGGACCTTGTGGGCGCCGTCGGCGAGGCTCGTCGTATCCCAGCTCGCGACGGTGTCCGTCCAGTTGCCGGGCACGGAGGAGTCGGCCGCATCGGGGATCGACTGGTACGAGACGGCGCCGATGCCGGAGGCGGCGGGCGGGCTCGGCTCGGTCACCGAGGAGGTCAGCGTGACGGTGCCGCGGACGATCGCGCCGGGATTGCCGACGGTCGCGGCGGGCGCCCGGGTGTCGATGCGGACTGCGGTCGAGCGGATCGTCTCGGTCACGGCCGCGCCGTTCGTCGAGCGGTAGTCGATCGCGTAGACGTGCTCGGTCGCCGCCGGGGCGGGGACGGTGAGCGAGGTGCCGGGCGTCCAGGCGCCTCCGTCGACGCGGTACTCCGTGGAGGCGATGCCCGACTGAGGATCGGCGCCGGTCAGCGTCACGGCCACGGGCGAGTTGCTCCAGGTGGCCGGCGCGTCGTCGGAGGTCACCGGGGCGGTGTTGTCGACGACGACGTTGCGGACACCGGTCGTCGTCACGTTGCCCGCGTTGTCCTCGACGACCGCGCGCACGTCCCAGTCGCCGTCGGTCGGCGTCCAGCTCGTCGGCACGGTGGCGTAAGCGGCGGCGCCCTTGCGCGCCTCGAAGTGGGTGGCCGTGGCGTTGACGCCCGAACCGCCGTCGCCGGCGGTCATCGACAGCGTGATCGTGCCGCTGCGGAACGCGCCGGGATCGTCGAGCGAGGCCGTCGGCGGAGTGTTGTCGACCCGGATGCCCGTGAGGATGTCCGTTGTCGTGTTGCCCGCGCGGTCGGTGACGAAGACGCGCACGTCGTAGACGCCGTCGTCGGCCGGCGAGGTCGTCCAGGTGCCCGCGTACGGGGAGCTCGAGTCGCTGTCGACCGTCGTCCAGGTGTTGGCCGTGGTGGGCGAGACCTGGAAGGCGACGCTCTGGATGCCGCTCGTGGCGTCCGTTGCCGCGGCGGCGAGCGCGACCGCGCCGCGGACGTTCGCGCCGGGGGTCGCGAGCGTGGTGGCCGGCGCAGTCTGGTCGACCGTGACGTTGACGATGTCCGTGGCGCTCCGGCCGTTGCCGTCGGAGGCGATCGCGCGGATCGCACGCGGGCCGTCGGCGGGCACCGGGGTCCAGGAGCCGCTGTACGGCGAGGTCGTGTCGACGCCGATGGCGTTCCAGGTGCCGGTGGAGCAGTTGCTGCTCGTGTTCGAGCACTCGAAGAAGGTGACCGAGGCGAGCCCGGTGCCGGTGTCTGCGGCGTCGGCCTCGATCGTCTCGGACGGGGTGTTGACGTAGTTGAGGGGCGCCGTGATCGCGACGCTCGGCGCGGGGGCGGCGACGGTGAAGGAACGGGAGTCCGTCGCGCCCGGGTTGCCCGCGGCGTCGGTGCCCTTGACCTCGAAGGTGTACGGGCCGTCGGCCAGCGTGGTGAAGACCTGCGGCGAGGTGCACGGCGCGAACGCGGCGCCGGCGAGCGAGCACTGGAAGGTGACGCCCGGCTCGGAGGCCCCGAAGGTAAAGGTGGCGGTGTCGACCGCGATCGTGCCGGACGGGCCGGTGCCGATCGTGATCGTCGGCGAGGTCGTGTCGACCGTCCAGCCCTGCGTCGTGTTCGGCCCGGTCGCGCCGTCGGCGATCGCGTGGATCGCAACGGTGTGCGGGCCGTCGGCCAGCCCCGAGTAGGTGGCCGGGGTGGAGCAGGCGACGAACGAGCCCGTGTCGAGCTTGCACTCGAAGCTGAGGCCGCCCTCGCTGCCGGTGAACGGGAAGCTGGCGGCAGCCGAGGTCGTCAGGCCGGAGGGCCCGCCGGTGATCGAGACGGTTGCGAGTGAGTCGATGGTGAAGCTCGTCGAGTCGGCCGTGACGCCCAGGGCAGTCGCCTGAATCGTGATCGGGCCGGGAGTGAGGGCGGTGACGCTCTTCGACGCGACGCCGCTCGCTGCGGTCGTGGCGCCGAGGCCGGTGACGGTGCCCGCGCCGGCGGTCTTGGCGAACGAGACCGAGGTCGAGCTGTCGCCGGTCAGGAGATTGCCCGCCGCGTCACGGAGCTCGGCGGTGAGCGTCCGCTGGTTCGTGAGCCGGAGGTTCGTGGTCGCGCTCGTGATCGTCAGGTGATCTCCCGCGCCCGGTGTGACGGCGAACGAGATCGTGTCCGGCGAGAGGAGCGGCGCCGAGACGTCCACGGTCACCGGGCCGGCGAGCGCGCCGGTGAGCGTCTTGGTCGCGATGCCGGCCATGGCCGACGAGGTGCCGAGGCCCGCGAGGGTGCCGGTGCCGGAGGGCTGGCCGAAGGTGACGGTGGTCGTGTTGTCCCACGTGACGGTGTTGCCGGCCGCGTCCTTGACCGTCGCCGTCAGCGCGCGTGTGGCGCCGGAGGCGAGGTCGGCGGCGGAGCCCGAGAGCACGAGGGCCGACGGGGTACCCGGGTCGACCGTGAAGGTGGTCGCGTCCGATGTGAGCGACCCGGCCGAGGCGGTGATCGTGACCGAGCCTGCGAGCTGGCCGCTGACGGACTTCGAGGCGACGCCGCTCACTGCGGTCGTGGCGCCGAGCCCGGTGGCGGTGCCCGTGCCGGCGGTCTTGGCGAAGGTGACCGAGGTGGAGCTGTCGGCGGTGACAAGGTTGCCGGCGGCGTCCCGGATCTCTGCGGTCAGCGTGCGCGCCGCGCCCGAGGAGAGATTCGAGGCCGAGCTCGTGACCGCAAGGTGGTCGGCGGCGCCGTGGACGACCGTGAAGGTGGAGGAGCCGGCGCCGAGGCCTGTGGCCGTCGCGCCGAGCGTGATCGAGCCGGCGAGCTGGCCGGTGACCGACTGCGAGGCGACGCCGTTGACCGCGGTGGCTGCACCGAGCCCGGTGACGGTGCCGGTGCCTGCGGTCTTCGCGAAGGCGACCGAGGTCGAGTTGTCGCCGGTGACGAGGTTGTCCGCCGCGTCCCGGATCTCCGCCGTCAGCGTGCGAGCGGCGCCGGAGACGAGGTTCGAGGTCGCGCTGGTGACGGCCACATGGTCGGCGGAGCCGGGAACGATCGTGAAGCTCGTCGCGTCGGCGGTCAGCCCGGCCGCGGTCGCCTGGATCGTGACGGCGCCGACGGTGTGGCCGGTGACGGTCTTCGAGGCGACGCCGCTCGAGGCGGTCGCGGCGCCGAGCCCGGTGACGGTGCCGGAGCCGTTCGTCTGCGCGAATGAGACCGAGGTGGAGCCGTCACCGGTGAGGACGTTGCCGGCGGCGTCGCGGACTTCCGCGGTGAGCGTGCGCGGCGTCCCGGAGGAGAGGCTGCCGGTGCCGCTCGTGACGGTCACGCGGTCGGCAGCGCCCGGCACGATCGCGAAGGTCGTCGAGCCCGAGGCGAGCGTGGCGGCCGAGGCGCCGATCGTGATCGGGCCGGCGAGCGTGCCGGTGACGGTGAGCTGCGCGACGCCGTTGGACGTCGTGGCGGTACCGAGGCCGGCGACGGTGCCTGCGCCGCCGCTCTTCGCGAAGGTGATCGTCCGCCCGCTGTCGGTGGCGACGAGGTTGTTGCCGCTGTCGCGTACCTCGGCGGTGAGCTGCCGCGTCGCGCCGGAGGCGAGATCGGAGGTGGAGCTGGTGATCACGATCTGCGTCGGATCGGTGGCCGGGACGATGCTGAAGGTGATCGTGTCGGCGGTGAGCCCGGCCGCGGCCGCGCCGATCGTGATCGACCCGGCGGCCTGTCCGGTGACGGTGACCTCGGCGACGCCGTTCGAGGCGGTCGCCGCGCCGAGCCCGGTGACGGTGCCCGCGCCGCTGGTCTTCGCGAACGTGACAGAGGTCGTGTTGTCGTCGGTGACGAGGTTGCCCGCGGCGTCGCGAACCTCAATCGTCAGGGTGCGGTCCGCACCGGCCGCGAGGTTCGTCGAAGAGCTGGTGTAGGTCAGATGATCTGCCGCCGAGTGGTCGACGGTGAAGCTCGTGGTCGCGGAGGTGACACCGGCCGTGGACGCGGTGATCGTGATCGGGCCTGCGAGGCCGCCGGTGATCGCCTTCGAGGCCACGCCGCTCGCGGCGGTCGTCGCGCCGAGCCCGGTGACGGTGCCCGAGCCGCTTGTCTTTGCGAAGGTGACCGATGTCGAGTTGTCCCCGGTGAGGAGGTTGCCGGCGGCGTCACGCAGCTCGGCGGTGAGCGTGCGGCCGCTGCCCGAGGTGAGGTTCGTCGTCGCGCTCGTGACCACGAGGTGGTCCCCCGCGCCGGGGATGACGCTGAAGCCGAGCGAGTCGGAGGTGAGGAGCGGGGCGGAGGCGGTGATCGTGACGGTGCCCGCGAGCGAGCCCGTGAGAGTCTTCGAGGCGACGCCGTTGGCGGCGGTGGCGGTGCCCGTGCCGGCCACGGAGCCCGAGCCGAGCGTCTGCGCGAACGTGACGGACGTCGTGTTGTCGGAGGCGACCGTGTTGCCGGCGGCATCCTGGATCGTCGCCGTGACGACGCGGTTCGCACCGGAGGCGAGGTTCGTGGCCGAGCCGCCGACGACGATCTTGGTCGGTGCGCCCGGGTCGATCGTGAAGGTGGTCGAGCCGGTCGTCAGGCCGGCAGCCGAAGCGGCGATCGTGATCGATCCAGCGAGGTCGGCAGTGATCGCCTTCGAGGCGACGCCGCTCGCGGCGGTCGTGGCGCCGAGCCCGGTGACGGTGCCCGCGCCGGAGGTCTTCGCGAAGGTGACCGAGGTCGAGTTGTCGCCGGTGACGACGTTGCCGGCCGCGTCGCGCATCTCGGCGGTCAGCGTGCGCGCCGCGCCCGAGGCGAGGTTGCGCGTGCCGAGCTGGTGACGTGAGGTGGTCGGCCGTGCCGGAGTCGATGGTGAAGGTCGTCGAATCCGCCGTGAGGCCGGTCGCGGTCGCCTGAATCGTGATCGGCGCCGACGAGCTGGCCGGTGACGACCTTGGAGGCGATGCCGGCCGGAGGCGGTTGCTGCGCCGAGCCCGGTGACGGTGCCCGCGCCGCTCGTCTTGGCGAACGTGACGGACGTCGAGTTGTCGGTGACGCGACGTTGCCGGCCGCGTCGCGGATCTCGGCGGTGAGCGTGCGTGTCCCGGCGGAGCCGAGGTTCGCGGTCGACGCTCGTGAAGGTCAGATGATCCGCCGCGCCCGCGACGATCGTGAACGTCGTCGTGTCGGAGGTGAGCCCGGCCGCGGTCGCCTGAATCGTGATCGCACCGGCGAGCTGCGCGGTGACTGCCTTCGAGGCGATGCCGCTCGAGGCGGTGGCGGCGCCGAGGCCCGGTGACCGTGCCGGTGCCGCTCGTCTTGGCGAAGGTGACGGAGGTCGAGTTGTCGCTGCCGACGATGTTGCCCGCTGCGTCGCGAACCTCGGCGGTGAGCGTGCGCGCGGCGCCCGACGCGAGGCTGCGAGGCGCGCTCGTGATCACGAGGTGGCCCGCCGCGCCCGGCAGGAGCGTGAAGCTCGTCGAGTCCGACGGTGACGCCGGCGGCGGTCGCCTGAATCGTGATCGGCCCGGCGAGCAGCGCGGTTGCACTGAGGGATGCGACACCTGCCGAGGCGGTGGCGGCGCCGAGGCCGGTGACGGTGCCGGTGCCGCTGGTCTTCGCGAATGTGACCGAGGTGGAGCTGTCGGAGGTGACGACGTTGCCGGCCGCATCCCGGAGCTCGGCGGTGAGCGTGCGCGCCGCGCCCGAGACGAGGGTGCCGGTGCCGCTGGTGAAGGTGAGGTGGTCGGCTGCGCCGTGGACGACGGTGAAGCTCGTCGTGTCGGACGAGAGACCCGCGGCCGACGCGGTGATCGTCAGCGCGCCCGCCGTCTGCCCGGTGACCGGGAGTGAGGCGACGCCGCTCGCAGCGGTTGCAGCGCCGAGCCCGGTGACGGTGCCCGCGCCGGACGTCTTGGCGAAGCCGACCGACGTGGAGCTGTCGGTGGTGACGACGTTGCCGCCCGCATCGCGAATCTCAGCGGTCAGCGTCCGGGCGGAGCCCGAGGTCGAGGTTGGTCGTGCCGCTCGTGACGACGACTGCGATCGGCGAGCCGAGGACGGTCGTGAAGGTGGTCGTTCCGGCGGTCGAGCCCGGCTGCGCTCGCCGGTGATCGTGATCGAGCCGATCGTCTGGCCGGTCACTGCCTTCGTCGCGATGCCGCTCGAGGCGGTTGCGGCGCCGAGACCGGTGACGGTGCCGGCGCCGGAGCGTCTTGGCGAAGGTGACGGAGGTGGCGTTGTCGCCGGTGAGTACGTTGCCGCTGCGTCGCGCACCTCGGCGGTCAGCGTGCGCGCGGCGCCGGAGGTGAGATTGGTGGTGGCGCTGGTGACGGTGAGGTGGTCGGCTGCGCCGGCGACGACGCGGAAGGTCAGCGCGTCGGAGGTAAGGAGCGGGGCGGAGGCGGTGATCGTGATCGAGCCGGCGAGGCGGCGGTGAAGGGCTGATGGTCGCGACGCCGCTCGCGGCGGTTGCGGCGCCGAGCCCGGCAAGCGAGCCGCTGCCCGCGGTCTGGGCGAAGGTGACGCTGGTCGTGTTGTCCGCCGTGATCGTGTTGCCGGCGGCGTCCTGGATCGTGCCGGTGAGGGCGCGGGCGGCGCCGGAGGCGAGGTTGGCGACCGAGCCGCCGATGACGACCTTGCTCGGGGTGCCCGGGACGATCGTGAAGCTCGTCGTGTCGACGGTGAGAGAGCCGGCGGAGGCGGTGATCGTGATCGGGCCGGCGAGTGCGCCCGTGGCGACCTTGGAGGCGACGCCCGAGGCGGCGGTCGCGGCGCCGAGGCCCGTGACGGTGCCGGCACCGCTGGTCTTGGCGAAGGTGACCGAGGTGGCGTTGTCGCCGGTGAGGACGTTGTTGTTGGCGTCGCGGACTTCGGCGGTCAGCGTGCGCACTGCGCCCGACGTGAGGTTGCCGGTCGCGCTGGTGATCGTAAGGTGGTCAGCCGCGCCGGGGACGACGCTGAAGGTGAGCGAGTCGTTGGTGAGCAGCGGGGCGGAGGCGGTGACCGTGACCGAGCCGGCGAGCAGGCCGGAGGGGCTGATCGTCGCGACGCCGCTCGGCGGCCGTTGCGGCGCCGAGGCCGGTGAGCGAGCCGGAGCCGGCGGTCTGGGCGAAGCTGACGCTGGTGGTGTTGTCGGCGGTGAGGGTGTTGCCGGCTGCGTCCTGAACGGTGGCGGTGAGGGCGCGTGCGGCGCCGGAGGCGAGGTTGGCAACGGAGCCGCCGATCAGGAGCTTGCTCGCCGGGCCGGGGACGATCGTGAAGCTGGTCGTGTCGGCGGTGAGGCCGCCGGCCGAGGCCGTGATCGTGATCGGGCCGGCGAGGTCGCCGGTGACGGGCCTGCGAGGCGACACCGCGGAGGCGGTCGCGGCGCCCAGGCCGGCTGACGGTGCCGGCGCCGGACGCTCTTGGCGAAGCGTGACGGAGGTGGTGTTGTCGGAGCCGACGAGGTTGCCGGCGGCGTCGCGAACCTCGGCGGTCAGCGTCCGGGCAGAGCCGGAGGCAAGGCTGGAGGTCGCGCTGGTGACGGTCAGATGATCAGCGGCGCCGGGGACGATCGTGAAGCTGGTCGAGTCCGAGCTGAGCCCCGAAGCGGTTGCCTGAATCGTGATCGCGCCCGCCGCCGACGCGCTGACGGACGTCGATGCGACACCGCTCGCAGCGGTCACAGCGCCGAGGCCGGTGACCGTGCCCGCGCCGGCTGTCTTGGCGAAGCTGACGGAGGTCGCGTTGTCGGCGGTGACCACGTTGCCGGCCGCGTCGCGAACCTCGGCGGTCAGCGTCCGAGCCGCGCCCGAGGTCAGGTTGGCGGTCGAGCTGGTGAAGGTGAGATGGTCGGCCGCACCCGGGTCGATCGCGAAGCTCGTCGTCCCGGACGTGAGGCCGGCGGCAGAAGCGGTGATCGTGATCGCGCCGGCCACGTCGGCGGTGACCGCCTTCGTCGCGACGCCGCTCGAGGCGGTGGCCGCGCCGAGCCCGGTGACGGTGCCCGTGCCGGCGGTCTTGGCGAAGGTGACGACGGTCGAGCTGTCGGCGGTGAGCACGTTGCCCGCCGCGTCGCGCAGCTCAACCGTGAGCGTGCGTCCCGCGCCGGAGGCGAGGTTCGAAGAGGAGCTGGTGAAGACGAGCTGGTCCGCGGTGCCGTGGACGACGGTGAAGGTCGTGGTATCCGCGGTGAGCCCGGCGGCCGAGGCGGTGACAGTGATCGAGCCGGCCAGGCTGGCGGTGACGGGCTGGGACGCGAGGCCGGAAGCGGCAGTCACGGGGCCGAGCCCGGTGACGGTGCCCGTGCCGGCAGTCTTGGCGAAGTTGACGGAGGTGGTGTTGTCGCCGACAAGGACGTTGCCGGCGGCGTCGCGCACTTCGGCGGTGAGGATGCGTCCGGAACCAGACGTGAGATTCGCGGTCGAGCTGGTGAACGTCAGGTGGTCGGCTGCGCCAGCGACCACCGTGAAGGTGGCGGAGTCGGCGGTGAGTCCGGTGGCGGTCGCCTGGACGGTGAGCGAGCCGGAGAGCACGGCGGTGACGGCCTTGGAGGCGACACCGCTAGGCGGCGGTCGCGGCGCCGAGCCCGGTGACGGTGCCGGTGCCGCTGGTCTTGGCGAAGGTGACGGAGGTGGCGTTGTCGCCGGTGAGGACGTTGCCCGCGGCGTCGCGAACCTCGGCGGTGAGCGTGCGCGCCGAGCCCGAGGCGAGGTTCGAGGTCGCGCTCGTGACTGTGACGTGGTCGGCTGCGCCCGGGTCGATGGTGAATGTCGTCGTGCCGGAGGTGAGGACGCCGGCGGAGGCGGTGATCGTGATCGAGCCTGCAAGAGCGGCGGTGACCGGCTTCGACGCGACGCCGGCTGTGGCAGTCGCGGCGCCGAGGCCCGTGACGGTGCCTGCGCCACTCGTCTTGGCGAAGGTGACCGACGTGGTGTTGTCGCCCGTCAGAAGGTTGCCGGCCGCGTCGCGAACCTCGGCGGTGAGCGTCCGTGCGCCGCCCGAGGCCAGGTTCGCGGTCGAGCTCGTGAAGGTGAGGTGATCCGCCGCGCCCGTGACCACCGTGAAGGTGGTCGTGCCCGAGGTAAGGGCGCCGGCGGTGGCGTGGATCGTGATCGAGCCTGCGACCGCGCCGGTGACGACCTTGGAGGCGATGCCGCTAGGCGGCGGTCGCTGCGCCGAGCCCGGTGACGGTGCCGGTGCCGCTGGTCTTGGCGAAGGTGACGGAGGTGGCGTTGTCGCCGGTGAGGACGTTGTTGTTGGCGTCGCGAACCTCGGCGGTCAGCGTCCGCGCGGCGCCGGAGGTGAGGTTGCCGGTGGCGCTCGTGACGGTGAGGTGGTCGGCGGCGCCGGCGACGACGCTGAAGGTCAGCGCGTCGGAGGCGAGGAGCGGGGCGGAGGCGGTGACCGTGACCGAGCCGGCGAGCAGGCCCGAGGGGCTGATCGTCGCGACGCCGCTCGCTGCGGTCGCGGCGCCGAGCCCGGCGAGCGAGCCGCTGCCCGCGGTCTGGGCGAAGGTGACGCTCGTCGTGTTGTCGGTCGTGATGGTGTTGCCGGCGGCGTCCTGGATCGTGCCGGTGAGTGCGCGGGTGGCGCCGGAGGCGAGGTTGGCGACCGAGCCGCCGATGACGACCTTGCTCGGCGGTGCCGGCGACGATCGTGAAGGTGGTCGTGTCGCGCGGTGAGCCCGGTCGCGGTGGCCGTGATCGTGATCGAGCCTGCGAGCACGCCGGTTGCGACCTTCGACGCGACACCCGACGAGGCGGTCGCTGCGCCGAGCCCGGTGACGGTGCCGGTGCCGCTCGTCTTGGCGAAGGTGACGGAGGTGGCGTTGTCGCCGGTGAGGACGTTGCCCGCGGCGTCGCGAACCTCGGCGGTCAGCGTGCGCGTCGAGCCCGAAGAGAGGTTCGAGGTCGCGCTCGTGACGGTCAGGTGGTCGGCCGCGCCCGGGACGACGGTGAAGGTGGTCGTGTCGGCCGTCAGCCCGGTCGCGGTGGCCGTGATCGTGATCGAGCCGGCGAGCGCTCCGGTTGCGACCTTGGAGGCGACACCCGCAGTGGCGGTAGCCGCGCCGAGGCCGGTGACGGTGCCCGTGCCGCTGGTCTTGGCGAAGGTGACGGAGGTGGCGTTGTCGCCTGTGAGGAGGTTGCCGGCCGCGTCGCGAACCTCGGCGGTCAGCGTCCGAGTGGCGCCAGAGGCGAGGTTCGAGGTCGCGCTGGTGAAGGTGAGGTGGTCGGCTGCGCCGGCGACGATCGTGAAGGTGGTCGTGTCGGCGGTGAGCCCGGTCGCGGTGGCGGTGATCGTGATCGGGCCGGCGAGCGCGCCGGTGGCGACCTTGGAGGCGATGCCGGCGGACGCGGTTGCGGCGCCGAGCCCGGTGACGGTGCCCGCGCCGGAGGTCTTGGCGAACGTGACGGAGGTCGTGTTGTCGCCGGTGACGAGGTTGCCGCCCGCGTCGCGGACTTCGGCGGTCAGCGTCCGCGCCGCACCGGAGGCGAGGTTCGGTGGTCGCGCTGGTGAAGGTGAGGTGGTCGGCTGCGCCGGCGACGATCGTGAAGGTGGTCGTGTCGGCGGTGAGCCCGGTCGCGGTGGCGGTGATCGTGATCGGGCCGGCGAGCGCGCCGGTCGCGACCTTGGAGGCGACACCGCTCGCGGCGGTCGCGGCGCCGAGCCCGGTGACGGTGCCGACACCGGAGGTCTTGGCGTAGGTGACGGAGGTGGCGTTGTCGCCCGTGAGGACGTTGCCGGCTGCGTCGCGGACCTCCGCGGTCAGCGTCCGCGCCGAGCCCGAGGTGAGATTCGTGGTCGCGCTCGTGACACGTCAGGTGATCGGCCGCTCCGGCGACGACGCTGAAGGTGGTCGTGTCGGCGGTGAGGCCGGTCGCGGTGGCGGTGATCGTGATCGAGCCGGCGAGCGCGCCGGTGGCGACCTTGGAGGCGACGCCCGAGGCGGCGGTCGCGGCGCCGAGGCCGGTGACGGTGCCCGTGCCGCTGGTCTTGGCGAAGGTGACCGAGGTGGCGTTGTCGCCGGTGAGGACGTTGCCGGCCGCGTCGCGGACCTCGGCGGTCAGCGTCCGGGAAGCAGCCCGAGGCAAGGTTCGTGGTCGCGCTGGTGAAGGTGAGGTGGTCGGCGGCGCCTGGGTCGATCGTGAAGGTCGTCGTTCCGGAGGTAAGTCCGGCGGCGGAGGCGGTGATCGTGATCGAGCCGGCGAGCGCGCCGGTTGCGACCTTGGAGGCGACGCCCGAGGAGGCGGTTGCTGCGCCGAGCCCGGTGACGGTGCCGGTGCCGCTGGTCTTGGCGAAGGTGACCGAGGTCGAGTTGTCGCCGGTGAGCACGTTGCCGGCTGCGTCGCGAACCTCGGCGGTCAGCGTCCGCGCCGCGCCGGAGGCGAGGTTGGTGGTCGAGCTGGTGAAGGTCAGGTGATCTGCAGCGCCGGGGTCGATCGTGAAGGTGGTCGTGCCGGAGGTGAGGACACCGGCGGAGGCGGTGATCGTGATCGAGCCGGCAACCGCGCCCGTTGCGACCTTGGACGCGACACCCGAGGCGGCGGTTGCTGCGCCGAGCCCGGTAACCGTGCCCACGCCCGCGGTCTTGGCGAAGGTGACCGAGGTGGCGTTGTCGCCGGTGAGCAGGTTGTTCGCTGCGTCGCGGACTTCCGCGGTCAGCGTCCGCGCCGCGCCAGAGGCGAGGTTCGCGGTCGAGCTGGTGACCGTCAGGTGATCCGCGGCGCCGGGGTCGATCGTGAAGGTCGTCGTGCCGGAGCCGAGCCCGGCGGCGGAGGCGGTGATCGTGATCGAGCCGGCGACGGCGGCGGTGACGGCCTTGGAGGCGATGCCGGACGCGGCGGTCGCGGCGCCTGCTCCCGTCACCGTGCCCGTGCCCGCGGTCGTCGCGAACGTGACGGAGGTGCTGTTGTCGGTCGTGATCACGTTCTGGGCCGCGTCGCGGACCTCTGCGGTCAGTGTGCGTGCGTTCCCGGACGAGAGGTTCGTCGTCGCGCTCGTGACCGTCAGGTGATCCGCGGCGCCGGGGTCGATCGTGAAGGTCGTCGTGCCGGAGGTGAGCCCGGCGGCGGAGGCGGTGATCGTGATCGAGCCGGCGACGGCGGCGGTGACGGCCTTGGAGGCGATGCCGGACGCGGCGGTCGCGGCACCTGCTCCGGTGACCGTGCCGGCGCCCGCGGTCTTCGCGAAGGTCACCGAGGTCGCATTGTCGGCCGTGAGGACGTTGTTGTTCACGTCGCGGACTTCCGCGGTGAGCGTGCGTGCGTTCCCGGAGGAGAGGTTCGCGGTCGAGCTGGTGACCGTCAGGTGATCCGCGGCGCCGGGGTCGATCGTGAAGGTCGTCGTCCCGGAGGTAAGGGCGCCGGACGAGGCGGTGATCGTGATCGAGCCGGCCACGACCGCGGTGATCGCCTTCGACGCGACGCCCGCGGAAGCGGTGACGGCGCCCAGGCCGGTCGCGGTGCCGGCGCCCGCGGTCTTGGCGAACGTCACCGAGCTCGAGTTGTCGGCGGTGAGGACGTTCTCGTTCGCGTCCCGAACCTCGGCCGTCAGTGTGCGGCCGGCATTCGACGCGAGATTCGCGGTCGAGCTCGTGACGGTGATGTGAGTCGCGGCGCCGGGGTCGATCGTGAAGGTGGTCGTACCGGAGGTGAGTCCGGCGGCGGAGGCTGTGACGGTGATCGAGCCGGCGAGGACGGCCGTGACCGGCTTCGAGGCGACGCCGCTCGAGGCGGTGGCCGCGCCGAGCCCGGTGACCGTGCCGGCGCCGGCGGTCTTCGCGAAGGTGACCGACGTCGTGTTGTCGGTGGTGATCACGTTGTTGGCGGCATCCCGCACCTCGGCGGTCAGCGTCCGCGCAGCACCCGACGTGAGGTTGGCTGCCGAGCTCGTCACCGTCAGGTGATCCGCGGCGCCCGGGTCGATCGTGAAGGTGGTCGTGCCGGAGGTGAGCCCAGCGGCGGAGGCGGTGATCGTGATCGAGCCCGCGACCGAGGCCGTGACCGCCTTCGACGCGATCCCCGCACTTGCGGTCGCCGCGCCGAGCCCGGTGACCGTGCCCAGGCCGGCGGTCTTCGCGAAGGTGACCGAGGTCGCGTTGTCGCCGATGAGGACGTTGTTGGCCGCGTCGCGTACTTCGGCGGTCAGCGTGCGCGCCCCGCCCGACGTGAGGTTCGCGGTCGAGCTCGTGAACGTCAGGTGATCCGCGGCGCCGGCGACGATCGTGAAGGTGGTCGTGCCGGAGGTGAGCCCGGCGGCGGACGCGGTGATCGTGATCGAGCCGGCGAGCGCGCCGGTGGCGACCTTGGAGGCGATACCCGAGGCGGCGGTGGCGGCGCCGAGCCCGGTGACAGTGCCTACGCCGGAGGTCTTGGCGAACGTGACGGAGGTCGAGTTGTCGGCGGAGAGCAGGTTGTCGGCGGCATCCCGGATCTCCGCGGTCAGCGTGCGTGTCGCGCCCGAGGTGAGGTTCGTCGTCGCGCTCGTGACCGTGACGTGGTCGGCCGGTCCGACGACCACGGTGAAGATGCTCGTGGACGCGGTAAGGACGCCGGAGGTGGCGGTGATCGTGATCGAGCCTGCGACTGCGCCGGTGACCGCCTTGGAAGCGACGCCGGCGCTCGCGGTCGCGGCGCCGAGCCCCGTGACGGTGCCCGTGCCCGCGGTCTTCGCGAAGGTGACCGACGTTGAGTTGTCCGCGGTGAGGACGTTCTGTGCCGCGTCGCGGACTTCCGCGGTGAGCGTGCGCGCCGAGCCCGAGGTGAGGTTGGTGGTCGCGCTGGTGAAGGTGAGGTGGTCGGCGGCGCCGGGGTCGATCGTGAAGGTCGTCGTGCCGGAGGTGAGTCCGGCGGCGGAAGCGGTGATCGTGATCGAGCCGGCGAGGACGGCGGTGACCGGCTTGGAGGCGACGCCCGCGCTCGCGGTGGCCGCGCCGGTGCCGGTGACGGTGCCGACGCCGGCGGTCTTCGCGAAGGTGACCGAGGTCGTGTTGTCGGTCGTGACCACGTTTTGTGCTGCGTCGCGCACCTCGGCGGTGAGCGTCCGCGCCGCGCCGGAGGCGAGGTTGGCGGTGGCGCTCGTGACGGTGAGGTGGTCGGCGGCGCCGGGGTCGATCGTGAAGGTCGTGGTGCCGGAGGTGAGCCCGGCGGCGGACGCGGTGATCGTGATCGAGCCGGACTGGACAGCGGTGACGGCTTTGGAAGCGATGCCGGCTGCTGCGGTGGCCGCGCCGGTGCCGGTGACGGTGCCGACGCCTGCGGTCTTCGCGAAGGTGACCGAGGTCGTGTTGTCGGTCGTGATCACGTTCTGTGCTGCGTCACGAACCTCGGCGGTGAGCGTGCGGGCCGCCCCAGACGTGAGGTTGGTGGTCACGCTGGTAAAGGTGAGGTGGTCGGCGGCACCGGGGTCGATCGTGAACGTGATCGTGCCGGAGGTGAGTCCGGCGGCGGAGGCGGTGACGGTGATCGAGCCGGCGAGGACTGCGGTGACGGCCTTGGAGGCGATGCCGGCTGCCGCGGTGGCCGCGCCGGTGCCGGTGACCGTGCCGACGCCTGCTGTCTTCGCGAAGGTGACCGAGGTCGTGTTGTCGGTCGTGACCACGTTTTGTGCTGCGTCGCGCACCTCGGCAGTCAACGTCCGCGCCGCGCCCGACGTCAGATTGGCGGCCGAGCTCGTGACGGTCACGTGCGTGGCCGCGCCGGGGTCAATGGTGAAGGTGGTGGTGCCCGCCGTGAGCGCGCCGGCCGAGGCCGTGATCGTGATCGAGCCGGCGAGGACGGCGGTCACCGGCAGCGACGCGATGCCGGCTGCGGCGGTGGCGGTGGTGAGCCCGGTCACGGTGCCGACGCCGGCGGTCTTCGCGAACGTGACGACGGTCGAGTCCATCGTGCGCAGGTTGTCGTTGGCGTCCCGCAGCTCAGCGGTCAGCGTCCGGGCAGTGCCGGAGGTGAGGTTGCCCGTCGCGCTCGTGACGACGACCTTGCTCGCCGCGCCGTAGACCTTCACGGTCGTGGTCAGCGTGACGGTGTTGTCGACGTTGTCCTTGCCGGTCAGCACGTACTGGTAGCACCCGACCGTGAAGGGGCCCGCCGTGTCGTTGCCGCCGGTGATCGTCGCCGCGACCGGCGCGCCGAAGGTTCCGCACGTGTTGTTGCTGAAAGTCGCGAACGCGCGCGTCAGGCTGCTGCTCTGCAGGCCGGCCGCCGCCGCGCCCTGTGTCTCGGTGTAGTCGGTCTTCGTGAGCGAGATGACGCCGGTCGTATTGATGCTCGTCGTGCCGCCCGCCGACGCGGCCGTTCCGTTGGCGGACATCGCGCCGCCGGCCGGGGCGGTGATGTCCTTCACCAGCGTGAAGGTCGAGTTCCCCGTCAGCGCCTGGCCGTTCGTCGCGACCACGGTCTGCGCGCCGGTCGCAGCAGTCGCAGCGGTCCAGTTGTAGGTCGTCGAGTACGGGCTGACCGCATCCGTGCCGCCGCCGGTCATGCCGGTGACGGCGGGGAAGGCGACGTTCGCGATGCCGGAATCGGTGTCGACCGCCGCGTCGCCGACGTCGAAGCTCCCCGCGTTTGCGCCCTGCGCGTTGTAATAGAGCGTCGTGCCGTTGATCGCGGTCAAGGTCGACGACTCGGTGAGCGTCAGCGTCTGTGTCGGGGCGCTCGTGTCGAGGGGAGAGAACGCGGCTGCGACCGACGTGCTGCGGTTGATGCCGGTCTGCGACCAGGTCATCGTCGTCGCGGCCGCGCTCGCGACGAGCTTCGTGCTCATGCCGCCCGACGACGAGTTGCTGGCGCGCGTCCAGCGCGACGTCTGGCCCGCTGCGGCCGTGAGCGCCTGCGTCAGGTTCTGGCCGCTCTCCACATGGTCGACGACCCAGGTGTTCGGCCAGAGCGTCGTGAGGTTGACGACCGAGTTGGCGTTGGCGATTCCGGTTGCCTTGCCCGAGGCGTCAGGAGCGCTGTTCTGCGAGACCTGGTAGAGCGAGACGCCGCCGCCGACGATGTCGACGGCGTTCGCGAACGTGGCAACCACGTTGTGCGCACCTGTCGGCGGGTTCTTCATCATCCAGAGGCTCGAGCAGTTGTAGGACGGGCCGGTGGACGAGACCTGCTGGTCGATGAGCGTCATCGCGACGGCGTTGTAGGTCACGGCGACCGAAGGCGTGCACGCGGTGGTCGTCGCGTTCTCCGCGCCGACGCCGACGACGAGCATCCGGCTGCCGAGCGTCGTGCCGACCGTGTGCGACCAGGTCAGGCTCGTCGCGCCCACGACGTTGGCCTGCGACGCGACGTCGAACGAGATCGTCGGGTCGATCACGTACGGGAGCGAAAGCTTCGAGTCGTCGAGCTTCAGCGTCAGCTCCTGGCGGCCGGCGCTCTTCGCGATCTGCCAGCGGGCGCCCGCGGGCGTGACGTCGTGTCCCTTGGCGTCGAGGATCTTGACCGGGAGGATCTGGAACCGCTGCGGCTCGGCGGACGTGCCGGCGAAGACGCGGCCGTCGTGCGACGTCGTCAGCTTCAACTCCCGGCTGAGACCGAGACCCCAGTGCCAGGTCTTCGCGCCCTGACGCTTCGAGACTGTGAGGAACTCCTCCGTCGTGCCCGGGAAGGTCGTGACCGTCTGGAGCCCGAACGGGGTTTGGCGGGAGACGCCGTGACGGAAGCCATTCCAGCTTCCGCCACCGGCGCCCGCCACCGCGAGCGTCAGGCGGCTACCGCGTTTGGACGCGCCGAATCCTTCACTTTTCTCGACGCCTGCCGACCAGCCATGCGGAAGCGAGCGGCGAAGCTGCGCATCCGTCTGGCGCGGGCCGAGCACGGTGGCGAGGAAGCGAGGAGCGGACGTCGGCGTCTTCGAGCCTTGCCTGGCGAGCTGAGAGGCAGCGAAGACGGCTGTTGCGGCGAGCGCGAGAAGCGCGGCGATTGCAAACGGCGACCGACGACCTCCGGACAGGCCAAAGCGCGCGGCTTGCGCCGAGCTCGAACCTGTCCGCAGTTTCGGGTTGCTCGCCATTTGCTTTTGTGCGTCTCACGAGCGGATGCCTCCGCCTGCGAGCGCGAGGCTTCTATCGGCGGCAATCCCGCATTCCCACAGGCTTGGGGCCGAAAAAACGAGGCCTAGAGTCCAAAGATCACCCGTTTGGGGCAGGATCCTCGCGCAATTCCTCCCCGGATCTCCAATGTCTAACAGTTAGGTTGAGGGTTAGAGTATGGCTATCGATCCCCGTGCGCTCCTACACTTAGGCCAGATGGCGACGACCGAGGACGAGACGGGCACGCAGGCCTGGCGCGAGGAGCTCTACGCGGCGAAGCCGGAGCGGCAGGGTGAGTTGTTCTCGACGATGTCCGGGATCGAGAACGAGCCGCTGTACACACCGGACAGCGTGTCGGTCGACTACGACGCGGAGCTCGGCTACCCGGGTCTCTATCCGTTCACGCGCGGCGTCTACCCGTCGATGTACCGCGGCAAGCTCTGGACGATGCGCCAGTTCGCCGGCTTCGGCACCGCCGAGGAGACGAACGAGCGCTTCCGCTATCTCCGCGAGCACGGCCAGACCGGGCTCTCGACCGCCTTCGACATGCCGACGCTGATGGGCTACGACTCCGACCACGAGCGCTCGCTCGGCGAGGTCGGTCGCGAAGGGGTCGCGGTCGACTCGCTCGCCGACATGGAGACGCTCTTCTCCGGCATCCCGCTCGCCGAGGTCTCGACGTCGATGACGATCAACTCGCCGGCGGCGATGCTCCTCGCGTTCTACGTCGCGGTCGGCGAGCAGCAGGGCACCCCGGCCTCCGCGCTCCGCGGGACGATCCAGACGGACATCCTCAAGGAGTACATCGCCCAGAAGGAATGGATCTTCCCGCCCGAGCCGTCGATGCGGCTCGTCGTCGACATGGTCGAGTGGTGCGCACAGGAGATGCCGCTCTGGCATCCGATCTCGATCTCGGGCTACCACATCCGCGAGGCGGGATCGACTGCGGCACAGGAGCTCGCCTTCACACTCGCCGACGGCTTTGCATACGTCGAGGCGTGTCTCGAGCGCGGCATCGACGTCGACGACTTCGCGCCGCGGCTCTCGTTCTTCTTCAATGCGCATCTCGACTTCTTCGAGGAGATCTCGAAGTACCGCGCGGCCCGGCGCATCTGGGCGCGCGAGCTGCGCGGGCGATTCGGCGCCAAGGACCCGCGCTCGTGGCTGATGCGATTCCACACGCAGACGGCGGGCGTCTCCCTCACCGCGCAGCAACCGGAGGTGAACATCGTCCGCACCGCGATCGAGGCGCTCGCCGCGGTGCTCGGCGGCACGCAGTCGTTGCACACGAACTCGTTCGACGAGGCGCTTGCGCTCCCGACCGAGGACGCGGTCCGGATCGCGCTGCGCACGCAGCAGGTGATCGCCCACGAGACGGGCGTCGTCAACACGATCGACCCGCTCGGCGGCTCCTACTACGTCGAGCAGATGACGAACGAGCTCGAGCGCCAGGCGTACGAGTACTTCGACCAGATCGACAAGCTCGGCGGCGTCATCCCCGCGATCAAGGAGAACTTCTTCCAGCGCGAGATCGCCGACGCGGCGTTCCGCTACCAGGCCGAGGTGGAGAAGGGCGAGCGGATCATCGTCGGCGTCAACCGCTACCAGCTCGCCGACGAAGCCTCGCCGAACATCCTCAAGATCGACGCCGCGCTCGAGACCAAGCAGATCGAGCGGGTCAAGGCGCTCAAGGGCTCGCGCGACTCGGCCGTCGTCGAGCGCGAGCTTGCGGGGCTGAAGGAGGCCGCGGCGGTCGAAGGCCGGAACCTGATGCCGATCATCCTCGACGCCGCACGCGAGTACGTGACGATGGGGGAGATGTGCGACGCGCTCCGTGAGGTGTGGGGCATCTGGCGCGAGACGCCGGTCTTCTAGGCGCACGGTCCTTGTCGCAGCACCTCAACGCTTCTTTAATGGTGCGCTAACACACTTGCCAAAAAGGTCGTCTACTCTGAGGCCCTGATGAGCGCACAGTCACAAACTCCTTCCCTGCGCACGCGTCTGCGCTCGCCGCGGACCCAGGCCAGGATCTTCTGGCTGTCGATGGTCGTCCTCGTCGCGGGCATCATCGTCTTCCTGATCGCGTTCGTCGGCAACACCGGCAAGACGCTCGACACGCCGCTGTCGAACAAGCCCGCACAGGACAACTCGAAGGTGCCGGCGACCGTGAAGCTGCCGGCCGACGCGAAGCAGGTGGCCCGCGAGTTCATCCTCACAGCCGTCGCGCGCCAGAACCTGACGCGCGCCTACGCGCTCTCGGGCCCGCTCATCCGGCAGGGCATGTCGCTGAAGAAATGGAACAAGGGCGCGATCCCGGTCGTCCCGTATCCCGGCGACGCGATCGACTACGCGCCGATGAAGGTCGACTACTCGTACCCCAAGGAAGCGCTCGTCGAGGTCGCCCTGCTGCCGAAGAAGGGCTTCAAGATCAAGCCGCAGATCTTCTTCCTGACGCTGATCAAGGTCGGCAAGGGAAACCAGGCTCACTGGCTCGTGAACGGCTGGGTACCGCGCTCAGGCGCGCAGGTGCCAAACGGCTCGTCGAACAACGGCTAGCCCGACTAGGGGGCACACCATGAGGGGACGGTTGAGCTCGCACCGCTTCCGTCGCCGCCTCGCGTGGGCCGGAAGCGCGGTGGTCGCCGCGGCGGCCGTCGCCGTCGGCTCGATCTGGATCGGCAACACGGGCAAGCACTACGACAGCGCTCTCGTCGACAAGCCGGCTTGGGTCTACAAGACGCCGACGGCGGCGCACCTGAGCGAGTCGCAGCGCCGGCAGGTGATGACCGTCATGTCCCGCTTCATCGACACGGCGGTCGCCCGTCGCCAGCTCGACGCCTCGTACGACATGGCCGCGCCCGAGCTGCGCGGCGAGCTGACCCGCGCCGCCTGGCGCACCGGGAACATTCCGGTCGTGCCGTTTCCGTCGGTGGGGATCTACGACATGATCCTCGACTACTCGTACACCGGCGACGTGGCGTTCGACGTGGCGCTGATCGGAAACCGTGGCGGCGTCAAGACGTTCATGGTCGAGCTGAAGCAGGCGGGGAAGAGCGAGCGATCGCCGTGGCGTGTCGCCGCCTGGGTGCCGAGAGGCGTCGGCGGCGGTTCGACGCCCGTTGCAGAACGGCATAAAGAGGCGTTGGCGCCGCCGACGAACACCGGCAAGCTGAGCGCCACGTGGTTGCTGATCCCGATCGGGATCCTCGGTCTGATCCTGCTGGTCCCGGCAGCGTTCGGCGTGCGCAACTGGCGCCAGGGCAAGCGGGCAATGAGGGAGTACGAGGGCACGCGCGAGCTGCCGCCGCTCCCGGAGAGCTACACCTCGAGCTCGAGCCCGTCGTAGGCGAGCTCGAAGTCCGCGCTGAGCCCGAGCTCGTGCGGGCGGTGCGTGAGCAGGAGGCGCTTGGCGCCGGAGGCCTGGAACGCGGCGTACGCCTCGTCCGCCGCGAGGTGCCCGCGCGGCTGTCCGTCGAGCTCCCCGCGCGCGAGCGTCGCCTCGCAGAGAAAGAGGTCGGCGTTGTGGGCAAGCTCGGCGAGGCGGTCGCTCGGTCCGCTGTCACCCGAGTAGGCGAGCGTGCGCTCGCCGTTCGAGACGCGGAGCCCGAACGTCTGCAACGTGTAGTGCGGTAGCCGGTACGGCGTCACGTGGAGGCCGGCTGCCTCGAACGGCTCGTGCTCGTGGTACTCGCGCAGCGAGAACGCGCTCTCCCACATGTCCTCCCAGCCGAGGCGAGTGCCGAAGTCCCGCAGTCGCGACTCGCCGTCGGGCGGCACGAAGAGCTCGACCTTCGCGACGTTTCGGCCCGGGCCGGACATCGTTCCCCACACCCACGGGACGAGATCGCCCCAGTGGTCGAGATGCCAGTGCGTGACGACGATCGCGTCGACGTGCGGCCACCCTCCGTTCAGAGCGCGCAGCCGGGCGAGCACGCCCGGTCCGCAGTCGAGGAGGAGCCGCTTCCCGTCGGTCTGCACGAGGTACCCCGATTGGGCGCCGCCGGGGTTCGGCCAGGCGGGGGAACAGCCAACGATCGTCAACTTCACGCTCCTATACTGGCCGATAGATGGCTAAGAAGATCAGAGTGGTCGTCGCAAAGCCCGGTCTCGACGGTCACGATCGCGGCGCGAAGATCATCGCCAGGGCTCTGCGGGACGCCGGCATGGAGGTCATCTACACCGGTCTCCACCAGACGCCCGAGCAGATCGTCGAGACGGCGATCCAGGAGGACGCGGACGCGGTCGGCATCTCGATCCTCTCCGGCGCGCACATGACGCTCGTGCCGAAGATCCTCGAGCTGCTGAAGGATCAGGGGGCCGAGGACGTGCTCGTCGTCGTCGGCGGCACGATCCCCGGCGACGACGTCACCGAGCTGAAGCAGCAAGGCGTCGCCGAGGTCTTCACCCCGGGTGCCTCGACCTCCGAGATCGTCGACTTCCTGAACGCGCGGGTTCCGGCCTAGTGCCGGTCTCGCTCGCGCAGGCCGACGGCGTCGCCGTCGTCACGATCGACCGTCAGGACGCGCTCAACGCGCTCGACGTCGAGACGCTCACCGAGCTGCGCGACCGCCTCGCGAAGCTCGCCGGCGACGCGGACGCGCGCGTCGTCGTTCTCACCGGCGCGGGCGAGAAGGCATTCGTCGCCGGCGCGGACATCAAGTACATGAGCGGCCTCGACGCCGGCCGGGCGAAGGAGTGGGGAGCACTCGGGCACGAGGCCGGTCGCCTGCTGGAGACGATGCCCAAGCCGACGATCGCCGCGATCAACGGCTTCGCGCTCGGCGGCGGTTGCGAGCTGGCGCTCGCGTGTGACATCCGCTACGCCTCCTCGCGCGCGAAGCTCGGCCAGCCTGAGATCAACCTCGGGATCATCCCCGGCTGGGGCGGGACGCAGCGGCTGGCCCGGGCGACGAACATCGGCTACGCGAAGGAGCTCGTCTTCACGGGCCGGCTGGTGGACGCCGACGAGGCTCTGCGTGCCGGTCTCGTCCAGGCGGTCCATGACCCGGTGCTGGACAAGGCGATGGAGACCGCGAGGCTCCTTGCCTCGAAGAGCCCGGTCGCGTTGAAGGCCGCCAAGGATCTCGTCAACCGGGCGCTCGCCGGCGACCACGGGGCGAACCTCGACGGCGAGGCGGAGTGGTTCGGCGAGCTCTTCGCGAGCGAGGACGCACGGGAGGGCCTGACGGCGTTCGTCGAGAAGCGCGAGCCGCGCTTCACCGGTCGTTAGCTAGATGCGCTTCGCGGTCTGTATCGCGAACTTCGGCGTCTACGCCGACCCGCACGCCTCGCTCGCCGTTGCGCACGCCGCTGACGCGGCCGGGTGGGAAGGCTTCTTCATCTGGGACCACCTTGCCTTCGTCTGGAACGGGCCGTCCGCCGACCCGTGGGTGACGCTCGGGGCCGTCGCCGCGTCGACCGAGGGGTTGATGCTCGGCACCGCCGTGACGCCGGTCCCGCGCCGGCGTCCACAAGTCGTTGCCGAGCAGGTCGCGACCCTCGACCGACTGAACCACGGGCGCGTCGTCCTCGGTGCGGGCCTCGGTGGGAACGAGCGCGAGTTCACCGAGTTCGGCGAGGACTACGACCGGCGCCGGCGCGAGACGCTTCTCGACGACGGGCTTCACATCGTCCGCCGCTTCTGGGAGGGCCACATCTGGATCGGCGGCAACGCCCCGTCGGCTCTCCGTCGCGCAGCACGCTGGGACGGCTGGATCCCCGACAGCCTCACCCCGGACCGGATCGAGATGTCGCCTGAGGAGCTCGCCGCAAGCGTCAAGCGGATCGGACGCGGGTCGGGACCGGAAACCGGATTCGACATCGCCTTCAACGGCTACTCGGAGCCGAGCGACGCACGACGCGTGCACGCCTACGCGCAGGCCGGTGCAACGTGGTGGCTCGAGAACTTCCATGATCGCCGCTACGACCTGAAGGCCACGCTCGCCCGGGTCGAGGCCGGGCCACCGCGGGAGTACGGCTAGCGAAGAACGATGCGCTTCGCGGTGATCGATGACGCCGCGCCCGCGCGGGTCGCCGCGGTCGTCGGCGCCGCGGCCGTCCAGAGGGAGAGCTTCTGCCCCGGCAAGGCCGAGGAGAGCGACAGCGCCACCTGCAGCGAGGCCGTGCCGCCGGTCCCCGTCGACTCGATTGTCGCGTCAGTCGGCACCGCCACCGTCAGCGTCCGGTTGACCTTCGTCTGATGCTGGTGCGACGGCCACTCGCGCAGGCGGTCGATCTTCAGGGTCAGCAAGCCGTCCTCGGTCTTCACGACCGTGCCATCGAGCACGAGCGTGAACGTCGTCCCCTCGCGCTCGGTGAAGAGCAGCTTCTGGGCCTTCTTCAGGTACGGGAGCGGGTCGGTCGCGGCGCCGTCCTTCGGGTGCACCTCGAAGTGGAGATGCGACGCGATCCCGTTCGCGTCGCCTGAGTCGCCGACGAGGCCGATCGGCTGTCCCGCCTCGACGTGGTCGCCGCCCTTTAGCCCCTTGGCATACGAGACGCCTGCGACGCACTTGCCGCGGTTGTCGTTGCCCGCCGTGAGGTCGTTGTTCAGGTGGATGTAGAGGTACGTCGTGCCGCTGTCGCCGTAGAGATAGAGCATGCAGCCCGCGTTCGCGGAGGTCGTCCAGAACTTGACCGTGCCGGCCTCGGCGGCAAGGGCGAGCGAGCGCTTGGCGGCCATCATGTCGATGCCCTCGTGGCGGCCGCCCGCGCGCGGATCGCCGAAATCGTCCGTGTACGTGGCGCCGCCGAGGACCGGGAAGACGATCGGCGAGACGGAGGATGCAGCCTTCTTCGGCGGCTCGTTGCCCGCCCGTGCGGACGCCGCCGCCGACGCGAGTGTCGCGGCCAGAAAGAGGAAGAGGATCCCTCGGGCTGTCGTCCGGTGGCTGAGCATAAGGCTCCGGTTCGCGCTCGAAGGGCCGCACCCTACCATTGTTTTCGGCGAACAGGTACCCCGCTGTGGGTGACGGTCGCGCCGATAGAGTCTCGCCCCGGATGAAGATCGCCGTCTGCGTGAAGCATGTGCCCGACGCCGCTGCGACCAAGCGGATCGATCCCGGCACGAAGCGTCTCGACCGCTCCGGCGACGGCGCCATGAACGGCTTCGACGCCAACGCCGTCGAGGAAGCGCTGCGCATCAGGGACGCCGCGGGGGAAGGCGAGGTCGTCGTCGTCTCGATGGGCCCCGAGAAGGCGGTCGACTCGTTGCGGAAGGCCCTGGCGATGGGCGCGGACCGGGCGGTGCTCGTCACCGACGAGGCCGCCGCGGGCTCCGACCTCGTCGCGACGAGCCGCGTGCTCGCCGCGGCGCTCGAGCGTGAAGGCGCGGACATCGTGTTCTTCGGCCAGCAGGCTTCCGACGCCGACGGAGCGGTGCTCTGGGCCGCCGTCGCGGATCGCCTGCGCCGGCCGTTCATCTCGCAGGTCGCCGAGCTCACCGTCGAGGGCGGCAAGGTGCGGGGCAAGCGCCAGACCGAGTTCGGCTACGACGTGATCGAGGCGCCGCTGCCGGCCGTGATCGCCGTCTCGGACGCGATCAACGAGCCGCGCTACCCGTCCTTGAAGGGGATCATGGGCGCGAAGAAGAAGCCGACCGACACCGTCTCGCTCGCCGACCTCGGCGTCGAGGCCGGCGAAGGCGCGTCGAGAACGTCGGTGCTCGCGCTCGGCGACCCACCCGCGCGCGGCGACTCGCAGAAGATCGAGGACGACGGCAGCGCGGCCGAGAAGATCGTCGCGTTCCTCGCCGAGAAGAGGCTCATCTGATGACGACACTCGTCTTTCTCGAGCACCACGACGGGCAGCTGCAGAAGGGCTCGCTCGGCGTCCTCGCCAAAGCCGGGCAACTCGGCGGCGACGTCGCGGGCGTCATTCTCGGCTCCGGTGTCGGCGAGCTCGCGGCGAAGGCCGGCGAGCACGGCGCCGCAACGGTCTACGTCGTCGACGACCCCGCGCTCGAGGCGCCGCTGCCGCAGCCACGCGTCGATGCGCTCGCCGCGATCGTGCGTGACAAGGGGATCGAGAACGTCCTCTTCGCGCAGTCCGTGCTGGCCGCCGACGTCGCCGCCGGGCTCGCGGCCCGGCTGGACGCCGGCCTGAACTGGGACCTGATCGACGTCACGACCGACACCGGGCTGACGGGCAAGCGCGCCGCCCTCGCCGACTCGGTCTACGTCGACGTCGGCTGGACGTCGACGCCTCGTCTCGGGCTGTTCCGCTCCGGGACGTTCGACCCGGTCGCGACCGGCGGCTCGGCGCAGGTCGAGGACGTCTCCGTGTCGTTTGAGGACTTCTCGACGCAGGCGACGATGGTCGAGCAGGCACACGAAGAGTCGAGCGGGCCGTCGATCGAGGACGCCGACGTGATCGTCGCCGGTGGCCGCGGGCTCGGCGCACCGGAGGGCTTCTCGCTGGCCGAGGAGCTCGCGAAGGCGCTCGGCGGCGCGGTCGCGGCGACCCGCGCGGTCGTCGACGCGGGCTGGTACCCGTACGCGGCCCAGGTCGGGCAGACCGGCAAGACCGTCTCGCCCAAGCTCTACGTCGCACTCGGCATCTCCGGCGCGATCCAGCACAAGGTCGGGATGCAAGCCTCGAACGTGATCGTCGCGATCAACAAGGATCCCAACGCGCCGATCTTCGAGTTCAGCGATTTCGGCGTCGTCGGCGACCTGCACACGATCGTCCCCAAGCTGGCCGAGCTCGTTCGCCAGCACCGCGGGTCGTGACGTGAGCGTCAAGCCGAGCGAGTACCCGCCTCCGTTCGACTGGCGGGACTACGTCGGCGAGCCGACCGACCCCGTCGACGAGCGGATCGAGGTCGGGATCCTGATCGTCGGCGCCGGCCCGGCCGGGCTTGCGACGGCGATCCGCCTCGGGCAGCTGATGGAGGAGGACCCGGCGACCGCCGAGCGGCTCGGCGACGTGCCGGTGGCGGTGCTCGAGAAGGGCAAGCAGCCGGGCTCGCACCTGCTCTCCGGGGCGGTCGTCAACCCACGGTCGCTGCGCCGCCTCTTCAAGGACCGCAAGCGGATCGACGAGCTGCCGTTCTACGGGCGCGTCGACCACGAGTCCGTCTACTTCATGACGCCGCGGCTGGCGCTGCCGATCCCGACGCCGCCGACGATGCGCAACCACGCGAACTACGTCGCCTCGCTCTCGCGGCTCGGCCGCTGGCTCGCCGAGCAGGCCGAGGAGGGCGGCACGACGATCCTCCCCGAGACCGCCGGCGAGCGGCTGCTCGTCGACCACGGCCGCGTCGTCGGCGTGCGCACCGGCGACAAGGGCCGCGGGCGGAACGGCGAGGAGCTGCCGAACTTCGAGCCCGGCGCCGACGTCACCGCGCGCGTCACCGTGCTCTCGGAGGGGACACAGGGACATCTCACCGGTGTCGCGCTGCAGCGCTTCGGGCTCCAGGGGTCGAGCCCGCAGGTGTGGGCGCTCGGCGTCAAGGAGGTCTGGCAGGTGGCGAAGCCGCTCGACCGGGTGATCCACACCATGGGCTGGCCGCTGCGCCCGCAGCGCAAGTACCGCGAGTTCGGCGGCTCGTTCATCTATCCGCTCGGCGACGACATGGTCACCATCGGAATGGTCGTCGGCATGGACTACCGCGACTCGGAGCTGTCGGTGCACGACGTGCTCCAGGAGCTGAAGACGCATTCACGGATCCGGAAGATCCTCGAGGGCGGCGAGCGTGTCGCCTGGGGCGCGAAGACGATTCCCGAGGGCGGCTTCGTGGCGCTGCCGAAGCGGCTCCACGCGCCGGGCCTGCTGCTCACCGGCGACGGCGCCGGCCTCGTCAACGTGCCCGCGCTGAAGGGCGTCCACTATGCGGTCGAGTCGGGACGCCTGGCAGCGGAGGCCGCCTGGAAGGCGTTGCAGCGCGGCTCGTCGCTACGCGCGCTCTCGTCGTACGACGACGCGCTGCGCGAGAGCTTCGTCTGGGACGACCTGCGCGAGGTGCGGAACATGCGCCAGGTGTTCGGCCGTGGCTTCTACCGGGGCGGCGCCGCGGCCACGCTCCAGACGGCGACCAAGGGCAGGATCCCCGCGAAGGATCTTCCGACCGAGCCCGACGCCGACCAGACGCTGACGCGGAGCGAGCGGGCCAAGCGCTACCCGGTGCCCGACGGCAAGCTGACGTTCGACAAGCTGTCGTCCGTCTTCGCGTCCGGGAATCGCACGCGCGACGACCAGCCGAACCACATTCGGATCGAGCAGAACGTCCCGATCCGCCTCGCGCAGACGTGGGTCCGCATGTGCCCCGCACAGGTCTATGAGATCCGGGCGGGCGACGAGAGCTCCGACACCGTCGAGGTGCAGATCACGCCGTCGAACTGCGTCCAGTGCGGCGCGATCACCGCCAAGGGCGGACGGCTGACGCCGCCCGAGGGCGGGTCAGGCCCCGAGTACCAGCTCACGTAGCGGGACTTCTCAGCGCCAGCGCCAGACGTCGTCGCCGGCGTAGCTCGTCACCCACATCGAGCCGAAGGCGTTCAGCGCGGCGAAGGCGCCGTCGCCGCCGGGAAACGAGTCGATCGCCTTTCCCGTCGCGGGATCGACGCGGAAGACGACGTCGAGCTCCTTGTCGGGAACCCAGATCGTGCCGTCGGCGGCAGCGGCCGGCTGCGCGAGCGTCCGGCCGATCCGCTCCGAGCCGACGACCTGGCGGGTCGCCGGGTCGACGTGGACGAGCAGGTTGTCGTCCGTCTGGATCCAGAGGTCGCGTGTGCCATGGGCGAACCAGCCGGGGCTGCGCGCACCGATCTCGACCCGCTCGATCGCCCGCGTGCGCAGGTCGAAACGCGCCACGGCGGTGGCGTCCCGGCCGAAGCCGATCCAGATCGCTCCACCCTGGGCGTGCAGGCCGGTCGGGTACGGGCCGACGTCGATCCGCGAGAGCACCTTCAGCGTGCGGGGCTGGATCTCGACCAGCTTGCCGTCGTTCCAAGCAGTGGCCCAGACCCGTCCGTCGGCGACGAGCACGTCGAACGGCGTCCTGCCGATCCGGACCGATCGCCGCCGCAGCGTCTTCGGATCGATCCGGAGCACTGTGCCGTTGCTGTAGTTCGTCACCCAGACGGCGCCGGCTCCGGTCGTCACCGAGCACGCGCCGCGGCCGGCGGCGACTCGCGCCTGGACTGTGTTGTGCCGCGGGTCGATGCGCGAGACCGTGCCGGAGTCGCTCGCCACCCAGACGGAGCCGAAGCCGGCCGCCGTGCCGCAGGGGTGCATCGCCACCGGGATTCGGACGGGCGAGAGTGCAAGCGCGACGACGACGGCGAGCAGCGCCACGTCTCTCGTACCCCGCTCGCGTGCGACGGGTTCCGCGCCTGTCGGAGCTCAATTGGACAGCCGCCTGCCGGACTGTCATTCTCCGGCGACCGGCGGCAAGGACGCCGGAGGAGGGGATAACAACCGAGAGGAGACACAGTGGAGAGCTGTGCTCGTCGCCGCCCACGCGCGGTGGCAATGTTCTCTGTGGCGCTGGTCTCTGCGGCTCTGGTGGCGATGATGGCGACATCGCCGGCCCTGGCGGGCTCGAAGGACGACGCGATCGCGCGCGCGAAGGCGAACGTCGGCCAGCACGCCGGGGAGACGAAGTGGGGAGCGGAGCAGGACGTGTCGGCGGCCGACGTCCTGGTCGATGCCGACGGCACCGAGCACGTGCGGTTCGAGCGCACGTTCAGAGGTCTGCGCGTGGTCGGCGGTGACCTGGTCGTCCACCAGTCGGCCGGCGGCGCGCTGATCGGCCTGTCGCAGACGCTGAGGGCGAAGCCGTCGTTCGACAGGTCGGCCTGGCTCTCGAGACGCGACGCGATCCAGACGGCGGCGTCGCAGTTCGACGGAGCGCCCGACAAGGGCTCGGCGGAGCTCGTGGTCTACGACCGCGGCGCCGCGCCGGTGCTCGCGTGGGAAGCGGTCGTCGAGGGCACCCACGCCGACGGCGTCTCGCCGAGCGAGCTGCACGTGTTCGTCGATGCGGCCTACGGCACGGTGCTCGAGCAATGGGATGGGATCGAGGATGCGGCCGGGACCGGCAACGGCTTCTTCAGCGGCACGGTTGCGCTGCAGACGACGCCGATCACCGGCGGCTTCCGGCTGATCGACCCAACGCGGGGCAATCAGCTCACGTGTGACATGAGGAACCGCACATCGACGTGTCGCAACATGGACGACGCGAACAACGTCTGGGGCGACGGGACCCTGGCGAACACGCAGTCCGTGGCCGTCGACGCGCAATACGGCACCGCCGTCACCTGGGACTACTACAGGACGGTGCACGGCCGGAACGGGATCGCGAACGACGGCCGGGGTGCGTCCAACCGCGTCCACTACTCGCGGAACTACAACAACGCCTTCTGGTCGGACTCGTGCTTCTGCATGACGTACGGCGACGGCGACGGCGTCACCTTCAACCCGTTCGACTCGCTCGACGTGGCCGGGCACGAGATGAGCCACGGCGTCACGAGCCGGACGGCAAGGCTCGTGTACTCCGGCGAGTCCGGCGGCCTGAACGAGTCGACGAGCGACATCTTCGGGACGATGGTCGAGTACTTCGCCAACAACCCGAGGGACACGCCCGACTTCAAGATCGGCGAGAGGCTGTACCGGTCGAATCCGGGTGACGCGAGAGCGCTGCGCTACATGTACAACCCGAGCCTCGACGGCAGGTCGGCGAGTTGCTGGAACTCCACCGTCCGCAATCTCGACGTCCACTACTCGTCCGGTGTCGGGAACCACTTCTACTACCTGCTCGCGCAGGGCTCGAACGCGAACCCGGCGAGCCCGACGTGCAACGGCTCGGTCGTCACGGGCGTCGGCAACGCGGTCGCCGAGAAGATCTGGTATCGCGCGCTGACGGTCTACATGACGTCCAGCACGAACTACACAGGAGCGCGGGTGGCGACGCTCGACGCCGCCCGTGATCTCTACGGCACGGGCAGCGTCCCGTACAACACCGTCGCCGCCGCCTGGTCGGCGGTCTCGGTCAACTAGCAAGGCCCAAGAGAGGCATCGGGCCGGGACGCGGTGACGCGTCCCGGCCCTCCGTCCGCCGCTCGATCCTCAGGCGAGGCACCGTCGCGTGTGAGAGTTTCCGTAACGAAATGTCGATCCGCCGCGACTGAGGGCCGATGCAGCCGATCATCTCCCGAGGTTTTCACCACAAGCGCCCCGACGCTCCCGCCGACCGGGTTCCGCCGGGCCAGTACCTCACGGACGACTTTCCCGTGCTCTCGGCCGGCCCGACACCGCGGACGGAGCTCGTCGATTGGACGTTCACGCTGACGGGCGAGGTCGACGAGCCGCGCAGCTGGACGTGGGACGAGTTCGGCGCACTGCCGACGGAGGAGATCACGGTCGACATCCACTGCGTCACGAAGTGGTCGAAGCTCGACACGCAATGGGAAGGCGTCTCGCTCGACACGATCCTCGACGGCGTCGAGACGTCGGCCGAGTACGTCGTCGCGTTCTGCGACGGCGGCTACACGACGAACCTGCCGCTCGAGGACGTCACCGGCGGCAAGGCGTGGGTCGTGCAGGGGTACGACGGAGCGCCGCTCGACCCGGAGCACGGCGGGCCCGCGCGGCTGCTCGTGCCGCACCTCTACTTCTGGAAGAGCGCGAAGTGGGTGCGGGGACTGTCGCTGCGCCTCGAGGACGAGCCGGGGTTCTGGGAGCGGCTCGGCTACCACCACTACGGCGACCCGTGGAAGGAGCAGCGGTACTGGGGCGACTGAGCTGGCGCCCGCCGAGGTCGTCGAGCTCGTGCCCGAGACGCCGCCCGTGCGCACCCTGGTACTCGCGGTCGATGGCTGGCGCGGTCACCGCGCCGGCCAGCACGTCGACGTCCGGCTGAC
>CAVQYE010000003.1:0-132871 GCA_963718065.1 uncultured Actinomycetes bacterium
ACAATGCTCACGAGCCGTTACCGTTGTAGCTGCAATGCTAAAAAAGCTTCCGGAAAGTCCCCGGGATTTAAAAATTGGCGGTAGGACTTATTGTCGGCGATTAATTCAATCCATTCAATATAATGTTTTTCCTCCATCGGATGGGGTACGCTTCCCACCGTTACTTTATAACCACTGTCAGTTTTCTCAATCGCCGGAAACATGTTTCTCTTTAGAGGCGTCCACCGAATTCTCAGTTAGCAATACCATCGGCTCCCCACAGCAAACCAGCTGCCCGCCTCCGGCATAAACTACTTCGACAACGTTTCCGCAATGAGAACACTTATAAATTTGCAATTTTAAAATCATTTGAATCACTCCTTAAATTTTTTTTGGTGTAAACATAAAGCTAAAAATAGCTTTTTAACAACATCAGGTTTAACACGGTTACGACGATTCCAATCATCCATAATACGGTTTGATCCAGCGTCGAATTTCGATACTGCCCCATTACCTTAGCTGACGAGGTTAAATAAATTTGCAGGAAAATCGTAATCGGTAGTTGAATGCTTAAAAACATCTGCGAATAGACCAGTCCCCGAAAAGGATCTCCGATCATAAATATCGCGACTGTCGCCAAACTTAGGATGGCCTCCGACGCCTGAAGCTTGGTATGTAGATCTTTGATGTCATAGGGTTCCTTAAACAGCCCGGCCACAATGCTTCCTCCGGCCATGCCCGCCGTAGTAGTCGATGATATTCCGGCAAAGAGTAGCGCCACTCCAAAAACCACCGCCGCGCCTTTGCCAAGCATGGGTTCTAAAGATGTTCCCGCGCTTTACCCAACTCCGCTACCGGTATCCGTTTGCTGAAAAAAGTGGCTGCCGCCAAAATAATCATGGCGCTATTGATCGCCCACCCTACGATCATCGAGAACAAGGTGTCCATAAATTCATATTTCAACTGTTTTTTGATGGATCCGATGGTCTTGCAAATTCCATTCCCGGCTTTGAATGATCTCGGAATGCAAGAATAAATTATGCGGCATGACCACCGCCCCCAGGACAGCCATGATAATCGGCATCGCATTTGGCGGAAAGCTGGGAGTGACCCAGTTATAGGTGGCTGTTCCCCATTTGACAGGAATGATACTTACTTCATAGATAAATGAAACTCCGATCAAGGAGACGAATCCGATAATCCATCTTTCCAGACGCCGATATGAATTTGAATAAAGCAGCCACAAGACCAGCATCAAGACCATCACCGCGCCTAGTTTCAAGGGAATTTTGAATAAAAGTTCCAGGGCGATGGCCCCACCCAAAATTTCGGCTAAAGCGGTGGAGATGGAAGCTGAAATCGCTGTACTAAGAATTATTTTGGCAGCGGCGGAAGGTAAATGTTTAGTAGTCGCTTCAGCCAGACAATCACCGGTTGTAATCCCCTAATGGGCCACATTATGCTGTAGCATGATTAACATCAAGGTTGCAAGGGTTACCATCCACAATAATGTATAACCATAATCGGATCCGGCCGCCAAATTCGCGGCCCAGTTTCCGGGATCGATAAATCCCACTGTTACTAGCAGACCCGGGTCCGATATATTTAATGAAATCTTTGGCTCCCAGTATCGGATGATGGTAGTTTGGCATCCAATTTATTTTTTAAGGCAATTATTGATTTAGTCTCATTCATGGTTATTTTAATTGCTCCAAGCTTTGATCCTTTTTTATTTATTGTTTCATATTTCTTTTACAATATCGGCATATTCTTTACGCTTAATCCTTGGATACAATGTCTTAGTATCGTCAAAATAGCCTAAGGCAATCAACATCACTACGTTTTTATTTTCGGACAGTCCAAATTCTTTTTTAACGCCGTCAAAGTCAACTCCGCTCATGGGATGAGAATCGACGCCGTAATATTTGGCCGCATACATCAGCGCCATCGCCAATAATCCGGCATTGCTTTCGGCGAATTTGATTTTTCTTTCAGTAGTCGAGCCATATAAGTGCGCCGCAAATTTTTGGGAATTAGCTACCGCTTCCTTGTCATTCAATAGAGCCTCTAAATCGGACCAGGCTTGATTCTCCGGCTTATAACCATCTAAATCGCCAATCATAATCAACGTCACCGGCGCTTCTTTAATCTTAGGCTGATTCATCGCCAAGGGGAAGAGCTTTTCTTTGGCCTGCTCGGACTTAACCGCAATAATCTCCCACGGCTGCAAATTGAAGGCCGATGGCGCCAGTGCCGCCAGATTAACAATGTCCCTTAAAACTGCGTCGGCCACGGGGCGCTGCGGATTAAAAAAATTCACCGCGCGCCTTGCTTCAAAAACTTTTTTCAAGTCCATCAAATATCATCCTCCTTTTTGTATTGGATCATCAGGCTATAATGAGCCAAGTGGCTTCATTAACCCTGTTCACGCCTGTAAATTACTAAATTGCTGTTTGATATGCCAACGGGTCTAACGGCGAACCGGTTGGAAATACTCTGGCCCCCAGTTCCCGGTCTAATAACAACAAGCCTTCTTTGGAATCATTAACCTGTTTGACTTGTTCGAAAATTCGCTGGGAGTCGGCTTCTTCTTGAACTTGTTCATTGATAAACCAGCTAAGCAAGGGCTCAGCAGTATATTCGCTCTCCTCCCGGACTGCTTGCAACAGCTCGCCGATTTTTTGGGTAATAAACACTTCATGCTGATACGCGGATTCCCAAACGTCAGCCGGAGTACTCCACGTGGTCTGCAACTGTTTTAAATCCAGCAGTTCTACCAGACCGCCCCGGTTATTAATGTAATCGAAGAGCTTCATCGCATGAATCATTTCTTCATGCGCCTGACAGCGCATCCAGTGAGCCATTCCGTCCCAATTCAACGAATGAAAATAGGCGGCCATCGATAAGTAAATATAGTAGGATTCCAGTTCGTGCTTGATTTGTTGGTTCATCATTTCCTTAATCTTTTGCTTAATCATCATTATTTGCTCCTTTAATTTTATTAATTTTTATCAATAATCCTCTAAATGTACAAATTCCCCGTTTTCAACCCATGTTTGCGGTCGCAAGACCAATTCGTAAAGGTTATGCAGCAAAAAATAGTGTTTTTCTTCTTCTTCGGCAATTTTTTTAAATAACTCATTTTGCTTTTGATCCGTCGTATCGACGGCCTTTTCCAGATAAAATTTTTGACTTTTCCTTTCAAGTTCCATGGCCGTTTGGTAGAGTTCCAACTGGGAAATGTCCAAATTCTTCAAAGCCGTCTCTGAGCGATCATTTGCTGCAAAGATATTACCGGCGTTTTTTAAAAGGCCATGGTCGCAACAAACAACTACCGGCGCCCGTCGCATGTTTTCAAATATCTGATAATGTTTGACTTCATCGTTCGGCGAGTTGCATTAAAAATTCTCCTGAAAACCGTATATCGGTCGCTTCGTTTCGGCCAGATCACGGTAGAAGATTTCACTGTCTTGCTCCATTTGCATTGCGAGTTTCAAAGCGTCCATCGTCATTGTCATCATCCTCCTTCAATTCGTTTGATCAGTTAAGTTATTTATTTGCGGCAATTAACTTTTCCAATTTCAAAATATCAAGTTTTCTCCGGTAAAGCGGTTCAGGAATTGTCCTTCGTAAATACCAAGATTATCTTCGAAGGTTTTTGGGGATTGATATAGAAAGATCCCCAGCGGCAGTTTTTCAGCTTCGATTGCTTTGGCAAAAGCCGCAGTCCGGTTGGTTGGATCATACTGTTCATCCAAGTAATAAGTATGTTCTTTAAACCATTGATAGGTATTGTGTTTATTAAAGGAAACGCAGGGCTGGAGAACATCTACCAAAGCATAACCGCGATGCGGTAATTGCTTTTTTAAAGATTTCCTTGGCTTGTGCGGCATCGCCCATAAATGCCCGTGCCACAAAGGAAGCGTCTAGCGCCAAAGCAACTGCGATTGGGTTAAACGGTTCATTGGTAACGCCGTTTACTTGTACCGGAGTTTGAAAACCTTGGGCGCTAGTCGGGGAGGCCTGTCCTTTAGTCAAACCATAAACCATATTGTTATGGACAATATTCGTGATATTCGGGTTGCGCCGGATAGTGTGGAGAAAGTGATTGCCGCCCTCTCCATACATGTCGCCATCGCCACTTTCAGCGATCACTGTCAGTCCCGGATTGGCAGCCTTAATCGCGGTTGCCGCCGGTAAAGCCCGGCCATGCAACCCGTTGAAAAAATTACAGCGCAAATAGTGGGGTATTTTGGCCGCTTGACCAATCCCGGAAACCATGACCAAATTTTCCGGGCTGATCTCCAGTTCGGCTAGGGCTGCTTCTAAAATGTTCAAAATTCCGAAATTACCGCAACCGGGACACCAGCTAATATCGATGCAATCACTTTTAAAAACTTCAGCATTCATCGTTTTCACCCCTTCGCCAATATTGCTTGAATTTGGTCCACCAGTTCTTCTACGGAGAAAGGCATCCCGTTATATTTAAGAATTCGATGCCGGACTGTGATGCCGGTAGATAATTGAATTAACTTGCCAAATTGGCAGGTGGCGTTATTTTCCACCACAATAGTTTGCGCCGCTTTTTTAAGATAGCTTGCGGTCTCCATCGCTAATGGAAAAACCTGTTTAAAATGAAGGAAAGCCACTTCTTTTCTTTGTAAAATAGTCAATGCTTCCAAAATCGCCTCAAAAGTTGAGCCCCATCCAATGATCAAAACTCGGTAATCGGAGTTGCCAACCAGTTCCGGTGGGATTATTGCTTGTTTAATAAGGTCGTTTTTCCGAAGCCGTTTTTGGTTCATCCGGACCCGCAAATCCAAATCTTCGGTGAGATGCCCTACTTCGTCATGCTCATCACTGTCAACCCTACGCAAACCTTCGCCATAACCGGGAATGCCGCGGGGTGAAATTCCGGTGGTGGTAAATTGGTAACGTTGATAGCCAGGTGTGGTTTCGACGATCTGTGGGATTACGGTAAGCTTATATGTCTCAAAGGCCGGAACATTGCAATAAGAGTCAACCAAAAATTGATCGGTAAGAATAAAGACCGGTACCTGGAATTGATCTGCTAGTTGAAAAGCTTTTTGGGTAAGGTCAAAAGCCTCGTTGATATTACCGGGAGCCAATATAATTCGGGGGAACTCCCCATGGCCCGCATAAAGGGCTAATTCCAAGTCCGCTTGTTCGGTCCGGGTGGGTAGGCCGGTTGCCGGTCCCGGACGTTGCGCCAGATGGACCACGACCGGTGATTCAATCATTCCGGCCAAGCTAATACCCTCGGTCATTAGGGCGAAGCCCCCGCCGGAAGTAGTTACAATGGCTCGGGCGCCAGCGTACCACGCCCCTAAAGCCATGTTGATGGCACTGATCTCATCCTCAGCTTGCTCGACAACAATCGGGAGATCCCTTGAATATTTGGCCAAATAGGTTAAGACCCCCGTTCCCGGCGACATCGGATAAGAAGAAATAAAATTGCAGCCTCCGGCAAGCGCCCCTAATGCAACAGCTTCTGCACCACTGACGATTATATGATCTTCAATTGTTGAAATTGGCGGTATATCGAAAACTATCCGACCGGAGTTCCGGAGCTCCGCTCCTAACTGGTAACCTCTTACAGCAGCCTCCAAATTCTTATTAAAAATCACCTCACTTTTCGTAGCAAAAAATTGGCGTATATTGTCCGTAAGGAGAGCCGGCGCGATGGCAAACAATCCGGCAATGACGCCGATAGCCACGGTGTTGACGAAAAGCGGGCCGCCAATCTCGTCTGCAATTTTTGAAAAAGGGATATCAAAAACAGACATCCCGTCCGGGGGGAGAATTTTAGCCTTTTCTCCTAGTATTTCCGTCTCCGCGCTGATCCGTTTTTGAAGATGCGGCAAGAGCAGCTTTGTCGAGCGGAATCAAGATATCGATTTTGTCGGTAAAAGCAGCTACAGACTGGGAAGAAACCTTGATTTCCGTGGAATTGCTACCGCCCCGAATTTGGGACATATATTCCTTACTGGCGAAAATTTGGTAACCGGCGGTTTTTAAAAGTCTGGTTAAAACAGCTTCAATGGTTTGTATACCTTGTCCGGCTCCTCCGCATAACACAATCGAAACAGAATCCTTTATTGCCATATTTTGCATCTCCTTAACCATTAAATTGTTTAACTATATAAATCATTAACCATATATAACATTAACTATATTATATACTAACATATATTATTATTCAACTAATTTTTTCAATAAAAATTATCCTGTTAAATCGTTATCGAAACCTGATATAAGGATATTGGGACGCATTATCGTTTGTTGATGAAGGTAGGGAAACATTATGGGCAAGTATTCATTTAGCTTGCCCAAAGAAATTGAGGACGAAGTAGCATTTCCAAATTTAATTGGTAGAGACGATTCATGGCAGGGCAAAGCCGACTGAATGCCGGTCAACCTCCGCCGTCATGACTGTCGCTGGCTTGACTCGCATGATTAAAAATTATCGATCAATTGCAAGAGCTCTTCGGTTTTTTCCTTCATTAACCCAATATTGCTTCTGCTTTCCACATTCAATCGTAAAAGCGGTTCGGTATTTGAGATACGAATATTAAAGCGCCATTCTTCGTACTCAATGCTCAAACCATCGGTCCGGTCGATCGCTAAGCTCTTGGGAACATATGTTTTTTCGATCCTTGCTAAAATTTCCAATGGACTGCTCACTTTGCGGTTTATTTCACCGCTAACCGGATACCGTGCTACTCTTTCTCCAACTAACTCTGAAAGCGGTTGATTCTTAAAGCACATACTTTCCACCACCAGCAACCAGGGAATCATGCCACTGTCGCAATAGGCAAAATCTTTAAAATAATGGTGCGCCGACATCTCTCCGCCGTAAACCGCGTCTTCTAAAAACGCATCCGCTCTTTAATAAAAGCATGTCCGGTCTTACTCTGTACCGGCTCACCGCCTAAAGCCTTAACTAATTCAATCGTATTCCAAGTGAGGCGTGGATCATGAATGATTTTGGCGCCAGGTTGTCGTCTTAAAAAGGCCTGCGCCAGAAGACCCACAATATAGTATCCTTCGATAATGTTCCTTCTTTCATCAAAGAAGAAGCAACGATCAAAGTCACCATCCCAGGCGATCCCTGAAGTCCGCCTGATACTTTCGCACTGCCGCGGCCGTCACCTTCTGGTTTTCGATTAAAATCGGATTGGGAATTCCCTGCGGAAAGGTGCCGTCCGGTTTGTGATTTATTTTGATAAATTCGATAATGGCAACCATTTCTCCAGAACATCAATCACCGGGCCGGCGCAACCATTGCCGGCATTCACCACGATCCGCAAAGGCTTTAGACTCTTGCAATCAATGTAAGTAAACATGCTCCACATAATCCGGCATGGTATCAACCGGCGTAATCTTACCGCGTTGTTCGGCCGGAACAATATGTGGGGTAAAGTTTTCGGCAACGACTCGTTCTTCCAGTTCGCGCAGCCCGGTATCCCCACTAATCGGCCGGGATCCTTTTCGCACCAGTTTCATACCGTTGTAATCTTGGGGATTATGGCTGGCTGTGATCATGATGCCGCCATCCAACGCCAGATGAGCAGTAGCAAAATAAATTTGTTCGGTACCGCACAGCCCAATGTCCACTACATCACAGCCCGCATCCGTTAATCCGTGGATCAGGGCTTTGGTCAACGGCAGACTCGATAAACGAATATCTCGTCCTACCACCACCTTTTGCGCTGATAGGACTGCGCAAAAAACTTGGCCAATCCGATAGGCCATTTCCGCGTTCAATTCCTCAGGTACTCGCCCGCGGATATCATAAGCTTTAAATGCATCTCGCTTTAATTTCACTGTACATCCTCCTGTTCTCGGACTCGGCCATAACTATCTTCAAAGCGGACGATATCGTCCTCTCCAAGATAATCCCCATTTTGGACTTCAATAATTTCTAGCGTTATTTTCCCCGGATTTTCTAAACGATGTTTGGTTGTAGGCGGAATATAAACACTTTCATTACGATGAACCATTTTTTCTGTTTGGTCAACTGTGACCTTAGCTGTCCCGCCAATCACCACCCAATGCTCACTACGATGATAATGCAGTTGCAGACTGAGTTTCTGGCCGGGAGTCACCCTGATTTTTTTTATTTTATAGCCTTTTCCTTCACCCATTATCGTATAGCTTCCCCACGGCCGGTACACCGTCGTATTCTCATCGGCTTCCTTACGGCCTTGCCGCTTTAATTCCGTTACCAGCTTTTTTACGTGCTGGGACTCGCCTCTATGTGCCACGACGATGACATCATCGGTTTCAACGACCAATAAATCTTCGAGACCAATACCGGCAAGCAAGCGGCTGCGGCTCATCATTAAGGTATTTGTACAATGAAGCGGTAAGCAATCTCCCCTAACCGCATTGCCAGCTCATCTTTTGGCATCGCCTCATAAATAGCATCCCATGAACCAATATCATTCCAATATCCCTGGAAGGGAATAACCACCTGATGTGATTTTTCAGCCACTGCATAGTCAATGGAAATATTAGGCATCTGTTGAAATTGATTCTGCATTTTCATCAAACGGAAGCGCCAAAATCTGGTAAACATCCGACTGATATTTTTGGAACTCTGCGCTCAGACAGCCGATTGTAAAGGCAAACATGCCGAATTCCAGTAATAACCACCTGCCGCGAGATATTTTTGGGCGGTTACCTGATCCGGTTTTTCCTTAAAATCATTCACGCTAAAACCGTCACCACAGGCTTCCCCGGCATGAATATATCCGTAACCAGGCTCCGGTTTGTCTGGTTGAATGCCTAAGGTCACGATTTTATCTTGTCTGGCCATTAGTTCCACCTTTTTTGACAGCAGCAACAAAATCTTGTTGGGAACGAATGATATGATCGGAAGGAGATACAAAAATCACTTCATTTTCGAGTTCCGAGTTTATCCAAACAATATCGCGCTGCTAAAGCAATAGCCGGAGCCGTGTTCCGTCCAACCGGCTCTAACAATATATGGGCAGCTTGGGCATTGCAATCAGCCAGTTCCAACTGCACATGGTGTTGATAGGCATCATTGGTAACAATCAGAATATCCGATGGTGGCACAATGGCTAAAAAACGGGTCACCGTCTGCGCCAACAAAGATCGTTCCCCTTTTTCAATTTGCAAAAATTGCTTTGGATAAGAACTGCGCGATAAAGGAAAAAGCCGAGTTCCGCCACCGCCAGCCAAAATAACAATTTTGATCTCATAATCTCCCTTATATTATAAAAACTGAAACTCGCCATGTTCTCCTTTAGTCATCCAGTTTGTATTTTGACAAAGCCAAATTAGCAATCGCATAACCAACTATGCTTTCAGCCCCTTGATTGCGGTTTACGCCATCGGGAGTAATCCCGTCAAAACAACCGCCTGTATCCGGGTCAATCAGGTTTTTCCCTAAAGAATTTTCACCGGAATACCAGGCAAAACTTTTTTGGGCCAACTTGTCGCATCGCTTTCTCGCTAGTAATGGCATAAGCTGCTAAGTGAGCTACCGATTCTGCGCGACGCCGGACTGATCACCGACGAGCAGCTCGCCGTCGTGCTCGACGAGCAGCGCGGCAACGGACGCCGTCTCGGCGAGACGATCGTCGAGCTCGGCTTTGCGTCCGAGCGGCAGATCTCCGGGGCGATCGCAGAGCAGTACGGGCTCGAGCTCCTGAGCCTCGAGACGCTCGAGATCGAGCCTGAGGCCGTCGACCGTCTGCCCGAGGCGCTCGTGCGCCGCTATGAGGCGCTCCCGATCCGCGTTCTCGACGACGACTCGCTCCTGCTCGCGGTCACCGATCCGACGAACCTGCGCGCGGCGGACGACCTCCGGCTCGCGCTCGGCACCGGCTACCACGTGGCTGTGATCGACCGCGATGCATTCGAGACCGCCGTCGCCCGCGTCTTCGCGCGGCGCATCGAGCTCGTCGTCTCGGACCCCGAGCCGCGGGCCGCGAGCGAGGCGGTGGCCGCGGATATCCGGGATGCCTCGGCGACGCCGACGATCAATCTCGTCAACTCGATTCTCACGCGCGCGGTCGACCTGGCCGCATCCGACATCCACGTCGAGCCGTACGCCGACCGCCTCGTCGTGCGAGCCCGGGTTGACGGCGTCATGCGCGAGCTCGTCGAGGTGCCCAAGCACATGCAGGCGTCGGTGACGAGCCGGCTGAAGGTGATGGCCCGGCTCGACATCGCCGAGCGCCGGCTGCCGCAGGACGGTCGCGTGTCGGTCCGACTCGGCAACGACCCGTTCGACCTGCGCATCGCGGTCGTGCCGACGACGCACGGCGAGCAGATCGTCCTGCGCCTCCTGCACCGCGCGTCGCGCCAGCCCACGCTCACGGATCTCGGCATGAGCGAGGCGAACGAGCGCGTCTTCACCGGCGCTGTGCGGCAGCCCTATGGCGGCATCGTCGTCTGCGGGCCGACCGGCAGCGGCAAGACGACGACGCTCTACGCCGCGCTCGACCTCCTCAACGACCCCGGCCGCGTGCTGATGAGCATCGAGGATCCGGTCGAGTACGACATTCCAGGCGTCAACCAGATCGAGGTCGAGGTCCGCGCGGGCCTCACGTTCGCCCGCGGCCTGCGCACGATCCTCCGCAGCGACCCCGACGTCCTGCTCGTCGGCGAGATCCGTGACGAGGAGACCGCGTCGATCGCGATCCAGGCGGCCATGACGGGTCACATCGTGCTCACGTCGCTGCACGCGCACAACGCCGCGAGCGCGATCGCCCGCCTGCGGGACATGGACGTCGAGCCCGGGCTGATCGCGAACGCGCTCAACTGCATCGTTGCGCAGCGGCTCGTGCGGCTCCTCTGCACGGAATGCCGCGAGCCGTATCAGATTCCCGCGGCAGGCATCCTCCCCGAGGCGCCGGACCGACCGGATGAAGTCACGTTCCACCGGGCGGTCGGCTGCACGAGGTGTGACGAGACGGGTTACGCGGGCCGGACGGCGCTGCACGAGGTGATGCAGGTGCGCGGTGAGGTGCGCGACATGATCGAGCGATCCGAAGAGGACGTCTTCGCCGCCGCAGTGCGGCGGGGGATGGTCACGCTCGGCGACGAGGGCATCCGTGCGTGCGTCGAAGGCATCACGTCGCTCGACGAGATCCGCCGCGTGCTCGGCGACCGGCTGCTCTAGCGTTATCGTCGTCGCATGTCTGACGCGCCGATCCGGTACGCGCGGAGCGGTGAGGTCAACATCGCCTATCAGGTGACCGGCGCCGGGCCGTTTGATCTCGTGCTCGTCCACGGGTTTTTCTCGCACCTGGAGCTCGACTGGCAGCATCCGGCCGCGCGCTCGACCTACGAGCGGCTCGGGACGTTCGCGCGCTTGATTCGCTTCGACAAGCGCGGCACGGGCCTCTCCGACCGCAATGTCGGTCTGCCGGACTTCGAGACTCGGATGGACGACGTTCGAGCGGTGATGGATGCGGCGGGCAGCGAGCGCGCAGCCCTCTTCGGCTACTCCGAGGGCGGGCCGATGGCGATTCTCTTCGCCGCGACGTATCCGGAGCGAACGCGCGCACTTGCTCTGTACGGGACCTATGCGAAGCGTCTCCACAGCGAGGACTATCCGTGGGCGCCGACCTGGGAGGAACGGGTTGCCACTGCGCAAGAGCTGGAGCGCAACTGGGGAGAGGAGTACGACCTTGGTGTGCTGGCGCCGAACGCGGACGCCGAGCTCGTCCGTTGGCTTGCGACTCGCGGCCGGGCGGCTCTCAGCCCGGCGGCCGCGCGCGACCTGATCCTGATGAACAGCCAGGCGGACGTGCGAGCCGCTCTGCCGGCGGTCCAGGCGCCGACCCTGGTCATGCATCGCACCGGCGACCGCGATGCGAACGTCGAGGAAGGCAGGTACATCGCCGAGCGGATCCCCGGGGCCCGTTTCGTCGAGCTCTCGGGGGACGACCACATCCCGTATTTCGACCCCGACCAAATCGTCGACGAGGTGGAGGAGTTCCTCACCGGAGCGCGCCCGACCCACCTCGAGGAGCGTGTGCTAGCGACGGTGCTCTTCACCGACCTCGTCGGGTCGACGGAGCGCGCGACATCACTGGGCGACCGTGACTGGGCAACGCTCCTCAGCCGTCACCACGAAGCCGTCCGCAACGAGCTGACGCGGTTCAACGGCGAGGAGATCGACACCGCCGGCGACGGCTTCTTCGCGGTCTTCGACGGACCGGCCCGCGCCGTCCGCTGCGGGCTGGCGATCCGCGACGCGGTGCAAACGCTCGGGCTCGAGGTGCGCGCCGGTGTCCATACCGGCGAGGTGGAACGGCCCGGGAACGGAGCGCCGCGTGGGATCGCGGTGCATGTCGGCGCACGCGTCTCGGCGGTTGCGGGCGCGGGCGAGGTGCTCGTCACCGCAACCACGCGCGACCTTGTCGCCGGCTCGGGGATCGTGTTCGCGGATCGCGGCGACGTGGAGCTGAAGGGCGTCGACGAGCCGCGGCGCGTCTACGCCGCGACCTGAGCGCGAGCGCGCTCGACCAGTGCCTTCGTCAGCGGTAGCTTGTACGCGTTCAGCGGCAGCGGCGTGGCATCGTCGATCGACGACAGGAGCCATGGGACCGGTGCCGCGCCGGCGAGCGCGACGCGGATGTCGTCGCCGAACCGTGCGGCCGCGGCGCCGACGATCGCGAACGACCAGCGCTTGCGGTCCATCGCCTTCAGGTACACCGAGGCATCCGGCTCGGGGACATCGAGCTCGAGGATCAGCTCCCCGGCCTCGAGCGTCGTCAGCTCGCGGTTTGCCTCGTCGGGCAGGCGGTAGAGCTCCCCGAGCGGGAGCTCACGCCGGTCGGTCCGGACCGTGGCTCCGAGCGCGAGCAGGGCGGCTGCGGGATCGGACGGGTGAGCCGAGGCGCAGAAGTCGTTGGCGAAGATCGCGTGCTCGCGATGCTCGCCCTCGCGGGCGTGGCAGCGGTCGCCACCGTGGAGCCGGCACGGGAACTTGAGCCGCCAGTACCAACAGCGCGGCGCCTGGAGCAGGTTGCCGCCGATCGAGCCCATGTTGCGCAGCTGCGGCGACGCGGCAAGTCGGCACGCCTCGCGGAGCACCTCGGGGATCTGCTCGTCGGCCTCGAGCTCGGCCAGAGTGGTGCCGGCACCGACACACAGGTACCTATGTGCCTGCACATGTGTACCTGTGTGTATGCCGCGGGGGACGATGCCGCGCACGTCGGCGATCCGCTCCGCCTCCACGAGCCGGTCGCGGAGCAGCGGGACGAGCTCCGTCCCGCCCCAGAGTGGGCGGGCACCGTCCAGCTCCTCGACGCTAGACGGCCGTAGGAGCTCCACGCTCTCCTCTCTGCTTCGCGCGCTCCTCGGCCTCCCGCAGGGCACGCAGCATCTCCGCGCGGGAGATCGGCAGCGAGGTGATCGACGCTCCCGTCGCGTCACGGATCGCGTTCGCGATCGCGGCGGCGACGGGGACGATCGGCGGCTCCCCGAGGCCCTTCGAGCCGAGGTTCGTGAGGTGCGCGTCCGGCTCGTCGACGAACTCGGTGACGATCTCCGGGATGTCGGCGATCGTCGGCATCCGGTACGCATCGAGCGTCTGGGTGAGGATCGTGCCCGTCTCGGGATCGAGGAGCCGCTCCTCCGAGAGCGTGTGCCCGATCCCCTGCACGATGCCACCTTCGACCTGGCTTGTGGCTCCCAGCGGGTTGATCACCCGGCCGACGTCGTGGATCGCGGCCACGCGCTCGACCCGGATCTCGCCGGTCTCGATGTCGACGGCGACCTCCGCGACGTGGCAGCCGAAGGTCAGCACCTGCATCCCGGTCGGGTTCGGGCCACGGGCGCCCTTACCGAGGATCTGCGAGGAGTCCAGCAGGCCGACGACATCTTCAAGCGGCCAGGAGCCGCCGTCGGTGGACACGACAGTGCCGTTCTTGATGTCGAGAACCCGCTCCTCGACGTCGTACCGCTGGGCCGCGATCTCGATGATCTGGCGCTTCGCGTCTGCGGCCGCCGCGCGCACGGCCGGGCCCATCGAGGGCGTCGTCGACGAGCCCGCCGAGATCGACGCATACGGCCCGCGGGCCGAGTCCCCGAGCGAGACGCCCACTTGGTCGAGCGGGACGCCGAGCTCTTCGGCGGCGATCTGCGCCATGGCGGTGCGCGTGCCCGTGCCGATGTCCTGCATCGCGGTCACGACCTGTGCGCGGCCGTCCGACCCGACGCGGATCCACGCGTACGAGGGCGGTCCGCCGCCGCCGTACCAGATCTGGCTCGCGACGCCGACGCCGTAGCGCCAAGGGCCTTCGCTGCGAGCGCGCGTGTCGTCCCGCCGGGCCCAATGCTCCTCTGCCCGCTCGTAGCAGGCCAGCAGATTCTTGGACGAGAAGGGGCGCCCGTCCTGCGCGTCCGAATCGGCGTGGTTGCGGCGCCGCAGCTCGAGCGGATCGAGCTCGAGCTTCGCCGCCAGCTCGTCCAGCAGGCACTCGAGGCCGAATGTCCCTTCCGCGAAGCCGGGCGCCCGGAACGCGGCCATCGGCGGCGTGTTGAGCTTGACGCCGTGCTCGACCGTCTCGACGTTCTCGCAGGCGTAGAGCATCTGCATCGGCCCGGCGGTCGGCGCGTGCCAGCCGCCCCAGCCGACCGAGGCGACGAAATCTCCCTTGAGCGCGACGATCGTCCCGTCCGAGCGGGCGCCGACGGCGAGGCGCTGCCTCGTCGCGTTCCGGTTGCCGGCGTCGAGGTTCTCCTCGCGCCGCGTCAGGGCGCAGCGCACCGGGCGCCCCGTCCTCTTCGCAAGCTCGGCGGCGACGTACGTGTAGTCGCCCGCCCCGTTCTTGGCGCCGAAGCCGCCTCCCATGAACTCGCAGATCACGCGTACGCGATCGGCGTCCATGCCGAGCGCCGAGGCGATCTCCTCGCGCACGCCCCAGATGAACTGCGTCGAGATGTAGACGTTCAGCGTGTCGCCTTCCCACTCGCAGACCGACTGGTGCGTCTCCATCGGGTTGTGGATGACCGTGTGCGTCTCGTACTCGCCTTCGATCACGACGTCCGCCTCGGCGAAGCCGCGCTCGACATCGCCGCGCGAGTACCGCCGGACATCGCCGATCAGCTGTCCGCGTCGAATCGCTTCATCGCGGTCGAGCAGCGGCTCCAGGATCTCCCACTCGGCGCCCGCGAGGGCGAGTGCGGCGTGCGCCTTGCCATACGTGTCGGCGGCAACGGCCGCGACCGGCGCGCCCTGATAGCCCGCGAGCTCCTCGAGCCGGTCGATCTCGCCGGGGCCGACGACCGCGTGCACACCGGGTGCAGCGAGCGCGGCCGCGAGGTCGATCCGCTTCAGGCGCGCGTGCGCGTGCGGCGAGCGCAGAACCGCCGCGTGCAGCATCCCCGGCAGCTTCAAGTCGCCGGTGTAGCGCGCCTCGCCGCGCGCACGCTCGAGGCCGTCGATCCGCGTCGCCGGCCGGCCGACGATCTCGAGCGGCCCGGCGGGCCACTGCTCGAGTGCGTCCTCCTCGACGACGAGCCAGACCTCCTCGGCCCGGCCTTCGACTTCCTTCTCGGTGCGGATCAGTCGCGCCAATGCAGAATCGCCTCCTCGATCTTCGGGTATGCCCCGCAGCGGCAGATGTTGCCCGCCATGCGGTGGCGGATCTCCTCGCGCGTGGGCTCGGGGGATGCCTCGACCAGTGCTGCCGCGGACACGATCTGCCCGGGCGTGCAGAAGCCGCACTGGAGCGCGTCGTGCCGGACGAACGACTCGACGAGCGGATGGTCACGCAGGCCTTCGATCGTCGTCACGTCGCCCTCGACGGTGTGCACGAGCGTGATGCACGAGAGCACCGGCACGCCGTCGACGAGCACCGTGCACGCGCCGCAGTGCCCCTCGTTGCAGGCGACCTTCGTTCCCGTCAGGCCGAGACGGTCGCGCAGCACCTGGGCGAGGCCCGTTCCGACCGGCGCATCCACGTCGTACGCGTGACCGTTGACGCGAAGCTCAGACACTGGAGGTCACCGCCAGGATGTCGGCCAGGTGCAGCAGGCTGAAGGTCGAGCGGAACGCCTGCGCCTGCTCGCCCTCGCCCAGGGCGGGGAACGTCTTCCAGAGGTCGCCGGCCGCCCTGACGAGCTCGGCGATGTCGTTCACCTCGGGCACGCCGTTGCGCTCGCCGCACGTGTTGAGCGCCAATCCGATGACGCCGATCGTGTCGGGCTGGCGCATCCAGAGGAGCGGAATCGCCATCGAGAGATATTGATGCACGCGGGCGAGTTGCATCGGCTGGGCGAACGTCTCCGGGCCGCGTGGCGTCGTCGGCTCGAGCGGCGGCTCACCGTCCGCGATGCGCGCCGCGTTGCCCCAGAGCATGTTCGCCACCTGCTCGTCGTCGAAGCCGGAGAAGCGGGCGGTGCGGACGGCGATCGTCAGCGAGTTCGGCTGGCGCCCGTAAGGGTAATCGGATGCGTAGACGACCTGCTCGGGCGAGATCAGGCGGTGGAAGTCGAGCAGGTCGACGGGACTCCACGTCGACGTGTCGAAGAAGACGCCCGCCTTGCCGGCGAAGTTCCGCGCCAGCGCCGCCAGGTCGGCGATGCCGGCGTGCGCGATGATCAGCTGCGCCCCCGGGTGCTGCTCCATCAGGCGGCCGAGCCCGTCGGCGATCGGCGGCAGCCCTCGTCCGCCGTGGATCAGGATCGGCACGCGCCGCTCGGCGGCGATCGCGAACACCGGCTCCAGGCGCGCGTCGTTCGCGTGAAACTTCTGCGCCCGGGGATGGAGCTTGATGCCACGTGCGCCGCGGTCCAGGCAGCGCTCTGCTTCCTCGGCCGGCGACTCGGAAAGGTCGAGGCGGACGAACGGAACGAGCCGGTCCGGCGCATCGGCGGCGTAGGCGAGCGTCCGGTCGTTGGCGGCCCGGAAGCCTGGGTGGCGATCGGGCTCGTCGAGACAGAACATGAAGCAGCGGTCGATGCCGTAGCGGTCCATGATCCCGAGCAGCTCCGCCGGCCTGCCGGTCATCCCGTCGATGTCGTCGCCGAGGTGCACGTGCGCGTCGAAGATCCGCGTACCGGCGGGGATCAGCGTGCGCACGTCGTGCTCGTAGCGCTCCAGAAGATCACGTGCCCGCTCGACCGGCTCCACGCCCTCAGTCTAGAGGCTTGATGCGAACCTCCGGCACGCACGGCTGGTGCGCCAGACGCGGCGCGGCTCAACCGAATCGGGCTTGACCGTAGGGCACCGCTACGCACCGCGCCCGATCCGGCTGATCCGCTTGGTCTGACGCATCCCCGCACGCACCCGAGGCCCACACCAAACCTCTGGCATCGTGTCCTCTCTTGCGCGGCATCGTTAGACTCGCCGCGGTGCCGGACGTCGTCATCTACTCCGACACGGTGCGCTCGCCCGAGTTGCGCCACGAGGTCGGGATCGGGGTCCCCGATCCGTTCCTCTATGTCGAGCAGGGCGGTGTGAAGCATGTCGTCGTCGGCTCGATGGAGATTCCGCGCATCGAGGAGCTGGGCGGCCTCGTCTGCCATCCGTACGAGGAGTTCGGCAGCGACGAGCTGGTCGCCGCAGGCATGGACTACAACGAGCTGCGTCTCGAGCTTGCGGTCAGGGCCATCAAGGGGCTGGGCGTCTCGGCACCGCTCGTGCCGGAGGCGTTCCCGCTCTTCCTCGCCGACCGGCTGCGCGCCGAGGGCGTCGAGTTGACCGTCGACGGCGAGTTCTTCGACGACCGGCGGCGCGTGAAGACTGAGGCGGAGCTGACCGGGATTCGCCGCGCCCAGCACGCGGCCGAGGCCGGGATGACCGCGGCGCGCGACCTGCTGCGCAGCGCCGAGCCGGACGGAGACGTGATCCTCATCGACGGCGACCCGCTCACAGTCGAGCGGATCAAGGTGGCCATTGCGGGAGCTTTCATCGCCGAGGGCGCCAACGCAGACGAGTTCATCGTCTCGCACGGGCCGCAGTCGGCGATCGGGCATCACATGGGCGAGGGCGCGATCCGGCCCGGCGAGCCGATCGTCATCGACCTCTGGCCGCGCGACAACGAGTCGGCCTGCTTCGCCGACATGACGAGGACGTTCGTCGTCGGCGCGATCCCTGAGGAGGTCCGTGAATGGCATCTGCTCTGCAAGCAGGCGTTGGACGCCTGCATCGAGCGGATCGCCGACGGGGTGCAGGGCCGCGAGATCTTCGACGTCTCCTGTGACATCTTCGAGGCCGCCGGCTATCCGACCCAGCGCACCAAGGAGCAGGGCAAGCCGCTCGAGAACGGGTTCTTCCACGGGCTCGGTCACGGTGTCGGCCTCGAGGTGCACGAGGCGCCCGGGATGGGGCTTGCCTCGAAGAAGGCGCTCAAGGCAGGCGACGTGGTGACCGTCGAGCCCGGCCTCTACCGGCAGGGGTTCGGCGGGCTTCGCCTGGAAGACCTCGTGCTCGTGACGCAGCAGGGCGCCGAGAACCTGACCAGCTTCTCGTACGACCTCGAACCGTAGGAGTCGCAAGCGGATGAGCGAGACGATCGACAATCTGTTCCTCGAGGAGCGCCGGTATCCGCCGCCGCCGAACTTCGCAGCTCACGCGAACGCCAAGCCGGAGATCTACGAGCGCGACTTCGACGAGTTCTGGGAGACGGAGGGCCGCGAGCGGATCACCTGGTTCGAGCCGTTCACGCAGCTCTACGACTGGCAGCCGCCCTACGCGAAGTGGTACCTCGGCGGAAAGCTGAACGTCTCGTACAACTGCGTCGACCGGCACGTCGAGAACGGCGACGGCGGCAAGACCGCGTACTACTGGGAGGGCGAGCCCGAGGGCGACCGCCGCAAGCTGACGTACGCCGACCTGCAGCGTGAGGTCGTCCGGCTCGCCAACGCGCTCAAGGGGCTCGGCGTCAAGAAGGGCACACCGGTCGGGATCTACCTCGGCATGGTCCCGGAGGCACCGATCGCGATGCTGGCCTGCGCCCGGCTGGGCGCGCCGCACACCGTCGTCTTCGGCGGCTTCTCGGCAGACTCGCTTTCCGGCCGCCTGCACGACATGCAATGCGAGGTGCTGATCACGCAAGACGAGGCCTGGCGGCGGGGGACGACCGTGCCGCTGAAGCGGACAGCCGACGAGGCGGTTGCGGACTCGCCGTCCGTGCAGAGCGTCGTCGTCCTGCGCCGCACGGGGAACGACGTGCCGATGACCGAGGGGCGCGACCACTGGTGGCACGAGCTCGCGACCTCCGACGATGACTGCCCGCCCGAGCCGATGGACTCAGAGGACCTGCTCTACCTGCTCTACACGTCCGGGACGACCGCCAAGCCGAAGGGCATCGCGCACACCACCGCCGGCTACCTCTGCGGCGTCGCCTCGACGCACTACTACATCTTCGACATCAAGCCCAGCTCCGTGTACTGGTGCGCCGCCGACGTCGGCTGGGTTACCGGGCACAGCTACATCGTCTACGGCCCGCTCTGCAACGGCACGACCAGCGTCATGTACGAGGGCACGCCTGACTACCCGGACAAGGATCGCTGGTGGGCGATCATCGAGCGCTACAAGGTCGACATCCTCTACACGGCGCCGACCGCGATCCGCTCGCACATGAAGTGGGGCCCCGAGTACGCGGACAGCCACGATCTGTCGTCGCTGCGCCTGCTCGGCTCCGTCGGCGAGCCGATCAATCCCGAGGCATGGGTCTGGTACCACGAGCACATCGGCGGCGGCCGCTGCCCGATCGTCGACACGTGGTGGCAGACCGAGACCGGGATGATCCTGATCACGCCGCTGCCGGGCGTGACGACGACCAAGCCGGGCTCGGCCACGAAGCCGTTCCCCGGGGTCGATGCCGCGATCTTCGACGAGCAGGGCAACGAGGTGGCGCCGGGCGGCGGGGGCTATCTCGTTCTGCGTAAGCCCTGGCCGGCGATGCTGCGCGGCCTCTACCAGGAGCACGAGCGGTACGTCGAGACGTACTGGTCGAAGTATCCGGACACGTATCTCGCGGGCGACGGAGCGCGCATTGACGAGGAAGGCGACTACTGGCTCCTGGGCCGCGTCGACGACGTGATGAACGTCTCCGGCCACAGGATCTCGACGATCGAGGTCGAGTCGGCGCTCGTCGACCACCAGAAGGTGGCCGAGGCGGCGGTGGCGGCTCGGGCCGACTCGACGACGGGCCAGGCGATCGTCGCCTTCGTGACCCTGAAGGGCGGCCAGGAGGGATCGCTGGCGATGATGGAGGAGCTCCGCAATCACGTCTCGCAGAAGATCGGCCCGATCGCGAAGCCGGCGAACATCGTTTTCACGCCCGAGCTGCCGAAGACCCGCAGCGGCAAGATCATGCGGCGGCTGCTGCGCGACGTGGCCGAGCACCGGCCGCTCGGCGACACGACGACGCTCGCCGATCCGGCAGTCGTCGAAGAGCTGCGCGATCGCTCGGACGCCGAACGCGACAAAGAGGGTTAGAGCTCTACTCCACGACGTAGAGGTGCACCGCGAGCGGCGCGAACGTGTCGATCAGTCGACCCTGGTCGGAGCGCAGGACGCGGTTCTCTGCGATTGCGCGGACGTTGCGGTTCCCGAGCCCGGGCACGTGCAGCTGCACCTTGACCGGCCCGCGTGTGCTGTTGACGGCGAAGACGTAGACGCTCCCGTTCGCGCGGCGCGCGACCGTCTTGATCGCGCCCGTGTCGGCAGTGATCGGGACGCGGCTGCCGAGAAGAGCGGGTGTGAGCTTCGTCAACTGGCGATTCGTACGTCGCATCTCCTGGGCGATCGCCGGCCGGATGTCGAACGTCTTGTGCTGCGGCGACCACGTCTGCGTGAAGTAGCCGATCCCGGTCGCCCCGCCCGTGATCGCGAGCCACACCTCGGCACGGAGCTCGTCCGGCTGCATCTGGAAGCCGCCGCAGTACGTCGGCACGATCGGGCCGGTCTCGATCCACTGGAACGTCGGCCTGACGCCCGCGAGCCCGACGAAGTCCCGCTGCGAGTCGTAGACGGAAACGAGGTCCTTGTGGCAGTGACCGAGCGGATACAGGTCGAAGCCCGAGACGTCCGCGATACGAGCGAACCCGCGGTAGACCGAGCGAGGATGCGCCGGATCGTGCGTGAAGAACCCGGCGCCCGTCGTCATGAAGCTGAGGAGCCCGTCGGGTGTGCCGGGCCGTGAGGCGTAGGCCTGCTGAAGGCCTTCCGGTGTCCAGTGGCTGCCCTCGGGCTCGTCGGGATACGTCCAGCCGGCGAGCGCGTTGCCCCGCACCGAGGCGTTGGCGACCGGCAGCACGGCGAGACCGTGTTTGCGCACCATCGCAAGCTGGCGCTTCGCGGACACCGACCGGCACTCCCCGGAGATGAAGAGGTTCACGCCGGTGCGGCGGGCGGCGACGACGTTGGCTGCCGTGCATTGCCCGAGCACCATGATCGGGAAGAACGGACGGCCCCCGACGACGATGCTCGTCGAGGCGACGGAAACCTGGGCTGAGGCGCTCGACGCCGTATCGTCTGCGCGCTCGGCCAGCGGCGCGGCGGCCGCTGGACCGACCAGCAGCAAGGTCATAATTGTCACGATCGTGACTTTCGGCATGCGACGAACCCCCCGATTCGCGGCCTTCGGCCGTTCATTTCGGCTTGCCTTGGTCTTTCTGCTGCTCGTGGCCAGCATGGCGGCGATCTCCGCTGCGGCAGCGAAGCCGAGCCCCGAGCAACTGCAGTCAACATACAACACAGCTCGCGATCGTGTCGTCGTCCACCCGCGGGACAAGGTCGCCTGGTCGGAGATCGCCCGTGTGGAGCGCTTTGACGGCAAGCCGCCCGGAGCGCTCACGGTGCCGAGCCTGGGCGGCCTGCCCGAGAGCGCCGGCCTCGCCCGTGCCGCGGGTCCGGAAAACGAGGCGCTGAGCCGCAAGCTCGCGAAGCTCGGCCGGTCGTTCGACGGCTGGGCCGGCTTCTGGGTGCACAACCTCCGCACCGGCTCGACGGCCCGCTGGAACTCCGACGCCCGCTTTCCGGCGGCCTCGACGGTGAAGCTCGGCGTGCTGGCGGCCGCGTTGCGGCAGTACGGGCCGCGACCGGAGCGCTCCGCCGCCTGGTACGACCTGCGCCAGCTCGCCGGCTGGTCATCCAACCTGGCCGCGAACCGGCTGGCCGCGAAGCTTGGCGGCCAGCCCGCCGTCGAGGAGGAGCTCGAGCGGCTCGGCATGTGGTCTAGCACCTACCCGGGCGACTACCGGGCGGGCAGCTCGGTCGGCGACGCCCCGAAGCCGCCGCCGCAGGCCCACTGGCGCGTCGCGACCGCGCACGACCTCGGCCGGGCGCTGTGGCGGCTGCAGGCAGGCGCCTTCGGCAATCGTTACGCGCAGAGCCTGACCGGGCTCAGCCGGCACGAGTCCGAGCTGGCGATCCGCCTGCTCCTCTCCGCCGACCCGCGCGGCGAGAACATCGGGCTGATCCGCCCCTACCTCCCCGGCACGCCGATCGCGCAGAAAAACGGCTGGATCTCCGATACGCGCGACACCGCCGCGCTCGTCTACTTCCGCAACGGCCCCTGGATCGCAGTCGTCGTCACGTACAAGCCCAACATGAAGCCGAGCGCCGCACAGGCGCTCGGCGCGGCGCTTCGCCCGCCTGCTCGGCTGATCTTCTGGGCTAGCGGACCAGCGCCTCGAAGTGGTCGCGGTCCTCGAAGGGCCCGATCAGCGCCAGGTTCAGGCCGCTGGCACCGAGCGTGTCCTTCGCGACACGCTGCACGTCCTCCGCGGTGACCGCATCGAGGCCGGCGAGCACCTCGTCGGTGTCGCTCGCGTTGCCTTCGAGCACCTCGCGGCGGAGTGCAAAGAGAATCGCCCCCTGCGGCGCCTCCGTCTGCAGCACGAAGCGGCCCTTGCTCAGGTTGCGCGCCTTCTCGAGCTCATCCGGCTCGACCGGCTCGTCGACGATCCGGCGCAGCTCGTGCACGATCACCTCGACCGCCTCGTCGATGCGCTTGATGTCGACGCCGGCCTGCGAGTAGAGCGACCCGGCGTCGGTGTAGCCGGAGTTCGAGGCGTAGACGTAGTAGGCGAGGCCGCGGCGCTCGCGCACCTCGGTGAAGAGTCGCGACGACATGCCGGCCCCGAGCACGGTGTAGAGCAGCTGCAGGGCGTAACGATCCGGGTGCGAGACCGGGAGCGACGGCACGCCGAGGACGAAGTGCGCCTGCTCGGAGGCCTTGTGGTGCACGCGGACCTGCGGCTCGAGCGAGCGCGCGATCTCGGCCGGCTCCGGCTGCACCTTGCCGTTCTGGCCCAGGTCGCCGAGCAGCTCCTGGACGCGGTCCAGCAGCCCGTCGCCGATCTGGCCGCCGACGCCGACGACCATCCGGTCCGGCGTGTAGTTCGGCTGCACGTAGTCGAGGAAGGTCTCGCGCGTCGCGCCCTTGATCGTGTCGCGCGTCCCGAGCGTCTCCCAGCCGAGCGGGTTGTCGCCGAAGACGAGCTCCTCGTAGATCGAGCCGATGATGTCGCGCGGCGTGTCGTAGTACATGTTGATCTCTTCGAGGATCACGCCCTTCTCGCGCTCGATCTCCTCCTCGGCGAACTTCGAGTTGCGGAGCATGTCGACGAGCACGTCGAGCGCGAGGTCGCGGTGCTCCGCGGCGCACTTGACGTAGTAGCCCGTGTACTCCTTGCCGGTGAAGGCGTTGAACTCGCCGCCGATCCCGTCGATCAGCTTCGTGATGTCCTGCGAGGTGGGCCGCTTCTCGGTCCCCTTGAAGAACATGTGCTCCGCGAAGTGGGCGATGCCGCGATTCTCCCGGTGCTCGTAGCGTGAGCCGGCCGCGAGCATCACGAAGCAGGTGACCGACTGTGCGTGCTCCATCGGTGCGGTCAGGACGCGCAGGCCGTTCTCCATCGTGTGACGCTCGAACTTCATCCGGTCAGTCTCCTTTTCAGGTCTTCGGAAATCGGGACGCTCTCGCCTTTGGTGTAGTCGTAGCCTACGAGCACGGACTTGGCCTCCGCGACGAGGCGGCCGTCCTTTCGGATCGTGTGCTCGAGGTCGAAGCTCTTCGTGCCGATTCGCGGGCAGCGCGTCAGCACCTCGACCTCGCCGCCGGCGTCGAGCTCCGCGCGGAAGTCGATCTCGACGCGGGCGAGGATGAAGTCGTCGAGACCGCCGAGGACGCCGATCCGGGCCTGCTCCAGGTACGTGGAGTAGACAGCGTTGTTCACGTGCCCCATCGCGTCGCAATCGCGGAAGCGGATGCTCTCGCGATGCGTGAACTCGTGGCCGTTGCCGGGACTCTCCACTCGCGGTGATGGTATAGACGGCTCCGTGGCCGGCGAGAAGACACGACACGGGGTGGAGGTGCAGCCGGAGTGGCTGCGGCTGCTTCGCGTCGAGCAGCGCCTCGAAGGGCGGGCCGTCTTCACCGGCTGCGGGACGTCGTGGCACGTCGCGCAGTCGTCGGGCCGCGACGTCGAGGCGCTCGAGGCGGTGCTCGCGCCGCCCGACGCGGATGTGCTCGTCGTCGTCTCGCACGAGGGCGGCACGTATCAGTCGATCCAGGCGGCGAAGGCGTTCGCCGGGCCGGTGTGGCTCGTGACGGCCAAGCCGGACTCGGCGCTCGGCGAGCTCTGCGACGAGGTGATCGTCTGCACGCCGGAGATCGATCCGAGCTACTGCCACACGGTGGCCTACACGTGTGGCGTCGCCGCGGTGCGGGCGCTGCTCGGCGAGGACGTCTCGTCGCTCGGCGACCAGGTCGAGGCGCGTCTCGCGGGCGAGCGCTTTCGCCGTCTCGGAGCATCAGCGGATCGTCATCACCGGCGCGGGGCGCGACTGGCCGACGGCGCAGGAGGCGGCGTTGAAGCTGCGCGAGGGAGTGCACATCGCGGCCGAGGCGCACCGGACGGAGGAGCTCCTGCACGGCCACCTCGCTGCGATCGACCCGTCGGTGCGCTGCTTCGTGCTGGAGGGCGAGGGCGTCGTCGCGGCACGCGCGGCGGACTGCGCGCGGGCGGTCGAGATTCTCGGCTGCGACGTGACGCTCGTGCCGACCGCGGAGCCGGTCGTCGACATCGTCGCGTTCCAGCTCCTGACGCTCGACCTCGCCGCGGCGCGCGGCATCGACCCGGACGAGATCCGCTGGGACGAAGAGCCGTGGGGCGCGGCTCGCAAGTCGTACGAGTAGCGGGGCTTCGAGCCGGCAGCGAGCGTCCGTACGGTTTGCTACGCCTATTTCGTACCTGGTACACGACCAGGTACGAATGAGCGGCCAAGTGCCACATATGCAGGCATTTCCTCGTTTCAACACCTCTTTCGTACCTGGTACGGGATGAGGTACGCGGTGGTGTTGCGCCGCGGCCGGTCGCCCCGCCTACGGGCGGTCGGCGAGGCGGTAAACGAACTGCACCGCCTGGTAGAGGTCGTCGATCGCGGCGCTCTTGTTGTCGACGAGGCCCGCGTCGAGGCCGATCTGCTGCACCGTGTCGAAGTCGAGATCCGTCTCCAGCTTCGACGCTTTCTTCGGCCAGGCGACCCAGAGGCGGTCGGCGGGGGCGAGCGTCGCCTTCAGCGCTTCGAAGCGTGACCGCAGCTCGTCGGCACTCGTCGTGAAGAGCACGACCACCTCGGTGCCCGGCTTGGCGCCGAGCTTCTTCGAGAGCGGCGTCGCCGAGTAGTCCTTATGCCCGCTCATGCCAGGCGGCGAGCAGCTCGCGCTCACGCTCGGGCGCGAGTCCCGCGCCCGAGACTCCGGTGAGCGTCGGCGCGACCTCGGCGCCGTGCTCGGCATTCCACTGGGCCGTGTCGCGGAGCGTCTCAGCGGGCGGGCGGAACGTGAGGCCGGCGGCGATCGCCCGCGAGACGTCCGTCTGCTGAATGCCCGGCTCGTCCGGAACCCACATCGGCAGCTCCATCCACTGGCCGACCTCGTGCTCACGCAGGAACTCGTCGGGCACCCACGTGACGTCCCCACCGGCGAGCAGGTCGCCCCACGGCACGCCGTCGTTCACAGCGTTGTAAACGCCGCCGGCGTCGCGCTGGAGTAGGTCGATCATCCACGACGCCAGATCGCGTGCGTCGATCCACTGCGTGTTCCGCTCCGCCGGGGCCGGGGCGAGGATCTCGCCGCCGCGCGCGAGCCGCGACGCCCAGTACGTGAAGCGGTTCGTCGGGTCCCACGGGCCGACGATGAGTCCCGGCCTGACGATCGTCGCGCGCTCGCCGAAGACGTCCTGCACGACGCGCTCGCAGGCCACCTTGAGCTCGCCGTAGTGCGCCATCACCTCCTCGGTCTCCGGATCCTCGAGCTCGCCCAGCGGGGTGTCCTCGGACACGGGCTCGGCGAAGCTCGCGTACACGGAAACCGACGAGACAAAGAGGTAGCGGCCGGCCCGCTCGCGCAGCAGCTCGGCCGAGGCACGCACGACGCGCGGCACGTAGCCGGACATGTCGGCGACCGCGTCCCACTCGCCCGCCTCGAGCGCCTCGAGGCCGCCGTCGCGGTCGCCCGTCAGGTGCGTCGCCTCGGGGAAGAGCTCCGGGTTCGTCTGCCCGCGCGTGAAGAGCGTCACGTCGTGCCCGCGCGCGAGCGCCTGCTCGGCGGTGTGCCGGCCGAGGAACTTCGTGCCACCCAGGATCAGAAGGCGGATAGTTCCTCCAGCAGGCGGTCGACCTCGTCGGCCGTGTTGTAGTGCACGATCCCGACGCGAACGGCGCCGTCCGGGAGGCCAAGGCGCTTCATCGTCTCGAAGGCGTAGTAGTCGCCGTGCCAGGTCGCGAAGCCGCGCTCGCCGAGCCTCGTGGCGACTGCCTCGGGCGTGTAGCCGTCGATCGTGAACGCGAACGTCGGCACGCGCCCCTCCATGGCGGGGATTCCGTACAGCGTCACGCTCGCCGGTAGCCCGTCGAGGAACCGCTGCCCGAGCGAGCGCTCGTGCGCGACGACGGCGTCCCAGCCGAGCGAGTCCAGGTACTCGACGGCCGCGTTGAACCCGGCAAGCAGCTCGTGGGCCAGCGTGCCGGTCTCGTAGCGGGAGCCGACCGGTTCGTTCGGCGCCGGGCGCACCTTGTACGGGCGCCACGACGCGAGCAGGTCGGCACGCCCGAACGCGAGACCCAGATGCGGTCCGTAGAACTTGTAGGGCGAGCAGAGGAGCACGTCGGCGCCGACGGCCGCGACGTCGATCGGCCCGTGCGGCGCGTAATGGACGGCGTCGACCCATGCCAATGCTCCGACGGAGTGCGCGAGCTCGGCCACCCGGGCGACGTCGACGAGCGTGCCGACCGAGTTCGCCGCCCACGGATACGCGACGACCTTCGTCCGCTCCGACAGCAGCGACTCGAGGTGCCCCAGGTCCAGGCGGCACTCGTCGTCGAGCTCGGCGAAGCGGACGACGATGCCGAGGTCGTGCGCGAGCTCGAGCCACGGCGCCACGTTGCCGTCGTGGTCGAGCTTCGTGACGACGACCTCGTCGCCTTCGCGAAGCGTCCGCGCGAGCGTGCGCGTCAATGCGAAGTTGAGCGTCGTCATGTTCTGGCCGAAGGCCACCTCGTCCGGGCTGCAGCCGAGGAAGCGCGCCGCCGTCGTCCGGGCTCTTGCGACGAGCGCGTCGGAGCGCCGAGAGGTGTCGAATGCGCCGCCGAGATTGGCGTTGTCCTCACGCTGGTACCGCGCGATCGCTTCGATCACCTCGTCGGGCATCTGGGTGCCGGCCGAGCCGTCGAAGAAGGCGAGCGGTCGCTGCAGCGCTGAGAAGCGCGCGCGGGCGGCGACGACGTCGAAGGCGAGCGTGCTCACGAGACCCGCCAATCGTATGTCGGCTTCACGAGCAGCGAGGCGCCGACGAAGCAGTCGCGCTCGGCCTTCTCCAGCAGCTCGGCGAGCGCGGCCTCGTCCGGGCGCGGGTCGATCTCCAACTCGATCTCGACGTGCGCGGAGACGAGCCGGTATCGCTCCTCGCCTTCGTTCTTCGTCACCGTGCCCTGCGCCTTGCCCGAGCCGACGGCGTCGAGGCCGGCGCGGCGCGCGTGGAAGACGAGGCTTTCGAGCGAGCAGCGGATGAGTGCCGCGAGCAGCAGATCGTCTGCCGACCACTCGTCGCCGAGCGCAACCGGGCCGCCGTCGCCGGTCGCGATCCGGCCCGCACGGTCGACCGACGCGTCGTATTCGAGGATCTTCGCGCGCGGGGCGGCCACCGGCGCACGTTATCCGTCCGGTCCGGCTCATAAGGTGCGACGCGATGCGTCTCAGGCAACTGAGCGAGGCCGAGTGCTACGCCCGCTGCTACGGGGGCGTCTCGGACGAGAGCGTCCGGATCGTCGCAATCGAGCCGCGGCGGCCACGCTACGACCTGGATGTCAGCGGCGAGGACCTGCGGCGCTCCTTCGAGCGCAGGCTCGACGAGCGGGAGCCCGAGGCCGCATGATCCGCTGCCGGGCGCGCTCCCTTTCGCCGGGTCGTGCGCACCGCAAGCTCGGACAGCCGCGGGTGCCGCAACGCGCGACACCGCCGCCATGCGCCGTCGGGTGGCGCTGTGCCACGCTGGGCGCATGGAATCTGGGCGCATGGAATCTGGGCGCATGGAAGCGGGGCGCAGCAACCCGGCGCTGTCGGACGAGGTAACGCCCTCCGATGTACCGGACGTTCTCGCGCCCGGCCTGCGCGTCGTTTTCTGCGGCATCAATCCCGGCCGCGTCTCCGCCGCCGCCCACGCCCACTTCGCGAACCCGCGCAACGACTTCTGGCGCCTGCTCCACGCCGCGGGTTTCACACCGCGTCTCTTCGACCCCTCCGAGCAGCAGGAGCTGCTCTCGCTCGGGATCGGCGTCACGAATGCCGCCTACCGGACGACTCCCGGGTCGGGCGACCTCCGGAAAGGCGATTTCGCCGGCGCGTCCGAGCGGCTCGCAAGGGTCGCGGACGAGCTCGATCTGCGCGTGATCGCCTTCGTCGGCAAGGAGGCCTATCGCGGCACCTTCGGGGAGCGCCCCGAGCTCGGGCCGCAGCTGCGGACGCTCGACGACACGGGGCTCTTCGTTCTGCCCTCGACCTCGCCCGCGAATGCAGCTGTGCCGTGGGACGAGCGGCTGCGCTGGTTCCGGGAGCTCGCCGCCTGGGCCGAGGGCGAGCCACGCGTCGCGGCGCGGGCACTGGTGCTCGACGCCGACGACCGCGTCCTGCTCGTCCGTTTCGTCAATCCGGCCACCGGCATGACCTTCTGGGCGACGACGGGCGGCGGCATCGACCCGGGCGAGACGCACGAGCAGACGCTGCGCCGCGAGCTCGCCGAAGAGGCGGGCCTGCGTCACGTTGAGCTCGGCCCGGAAATCTGGGAGCGCGAGCACACATTCCCGTGGGACCGCCGGCTGATCACTCAGCACGAGCGCTACGTCCTCGTCCGCGTGCACTCTCACGAGCCGGTCCCGGAGACGGACCTGCTGGCCGAAGGCGTGCACGAGGTGCGCTGGTGGACGCCTCCGGAGCTGGCCCGCTCGCAGGAGCGCTTCTCGCCGCGGCGTCTGCCGGAGCTCGTTGCGGGCCTGTTGCGCGACGGCCCGCCGGAGCGCCCGCTCGACGTCGGCGTGTAGCGGTCGAGCGCCTCTTAACGCAAGCGCAACAACACCTGCAGCGACAGATCGTCTCAGTCAGCACGATCAACGTCGGGAGGGCGTTCTCGTGGCATACCAGTGGCCTGGAGTCGAGTTGCGACATCTGATCGCGCTGGACGCGGTCGCCCGCGAGGGCTCGTTCCGCGGCGCGGGCACGCGGCTCGGCTATGTGCAGTCGGCCGTCAGCCAGCAGATCGCGGCGCTCGAGAACGCCGTCGGCGAGACGCTCGTACTCCGCTCGCGCGGCTCGCGCCGGATCGCGCTCACCGAGGCGGGCGAGCTGCTGCTCGCGCACTCCGGGGCGATCGTCGCGCGGCTACGCGCCGCCCAGGCCGACCTCGCCGCGCTCGCGCGCGGCGCGAAGACGCTGCTCGACGTCGGCAGCTTCGAGACCGTAAGCGCCAGGATCGTCCCGCAGGTCCTGTGCCGCCTCGCCCGGAACAGCCCCGAGACGCAGATCCTGCTGCACGACGCCGTCACCGACCTCGGCCATCTCTCCCGCATCGAGCGCGGCGAGCTCGACCTTGCCTTCGTCGACCTGCCGCTGCCCGACGGGCCGTTCACCGCCGAGGAGCTCGTCGTCGATCCCTGGGTCGTCCTCGCGCCGGCGGGCTCAGCGCTCGCCTCGGTCGACCGCGTGACGCTCGCCGACCTCACCGACGTGGCGCTGATCGGCCACGCCAGCATGCGCCCGAGCGTCGAGGATCGCCTTCGCGGCGCCGGCATCGACGCGCGCATCGCGTACCGCTCGGATCTGACGTCCACCGTCCAGGCGCTCGTCGCGGGCGGCCTCGGTGCAGCGCTCCTGCCTTCGCTTTCCGTCGACTCGGACGACCGGCGCACGGTCGTCCGTCCACTCGACGGGTCCGTGCCGCTGGCGCCGAGGCGGATCGGGATCGCCTGGCATGCGCAGCGCACGCTTCGTTCGCCGGCGGTTGCGTTCGTCGATGCGGCCCGCGCCGCATGCGCGCCGCTCCACGTAGCCGCCTAGGCGAACGAACGGCGCCGGTCCCCTGGTCCCCTCCGAGGGTCCGGCGCCATCTTCCTGCTCCGTCGTGCCGGATGCAACGACCAGATGCAAAACGAAGGGCGCCGGTCCCTCCCCGGGCCCGGCGCCCTCCGTCGGATGCGCTGTCCCGTCGGGGCCAGCGGTGCGATGCCCTACTACTTCATGCAGACGGCGTTGATCACCGTGCCGTAGATGCCGGAGTAGGTGTAACAACCCACGTGCTTCGACACGAAGATGCGAGCGTTGCCGTTCGCCCGTGCGACCCACGGCACGGCGTTCAGCGACAGGTCGACGTCGAGGTCGCCGTACGCCTTGTACCGCTTGTCGCCCGAGAGGCTCGCCGCCGCGTCCATCTTCTTGATGAACGCCGGGTCGTCGAAGTACGCGTAGTTGTTGTTGTTCGCGTCCTGGATGTTCTTGCCGTTCAACAGGATGTCGACGAAGTCGAACGGATCCGCGTAGTCCGCGAGCCACGACTCGACCGTGACGTCGAACGGCTCGCCGCGGGTGCCTTCCTTCTGGATCTGGACGGCGCGCGAGAACAGCTTCGTCTCGACGTCGAGCCCGATCTGCTTCAGGTTGAACTCGATCACCTGCGCGTACAGCGGCGCCGGCGCGCGGTTGGACGCGTAGAGGACGATCTTGCCGTCACGCGTGTGACCCGTGGCGAGCTTCTTCGCCGTCACGAGATCCGGTCCCTTGAGCGGGTACAGGTTCGCGTCGCGGAACCCGGACATGCCCGGAGGCAGGATCTGATCGGTGCGCTTGCCCGCGAGGTAGCCGGCCTGCGCCAGCAGCGCCCGCCGGTCGACCGCGTAGTTGAGCGCCTTCCGCAGCGGCACGTTGCCCTTGAAGATCGGCCGCTGCGTGTTCAGCGCCAGGTAGGCCGTGTTCAGGATCGGCTTGACCCAGAACTGGCCTTTGTTGATCCCGTACTTCTGCGCGATCTCTGCGTAGGCCGCCGGCGGCAGCCCCTGGGCTGCGTAGTCGGACTCGCCCTGCTCGACCCGCAGGCGGATCGACTCGAGGCTGTTCCCGATGTTGTAGACGATCTGATTCGGGTTGGCCGGGCGCTTGCCCTTGTAGTACGGGTTGCGCTTGAGCACGACCGACTTGTTCGGCTCACGGCTCGCCACGTAGTACGGGCCGGCCGATGGCAGCGTCAGGACGCCGTTCGGATCGCGCTCGAGGTTGACCGGGATGGCCGCGAAGAACGGCATCGCGATCCGGGACAGGAAGTCTGGCGCGGGCTTCGTCATCGTGATCAAGAGGTGCGTGCCCTTGACCTGGACGCCCGAGATGGACTTCGCCTTGCCGTCGACGACCGCCTGAGCGCCGACCACGTCCGACAGGAACGCCGTCGCCGGCGACTGCATCTTCGGGTCGACGATGCGGTCGAGAGCAGCCTTGAAGTTGGCCGCCGTCACCGGCTTGCCGTCCGAGAACTTCGTGAACGGCACCTTGACGTTGAAGTCGTACGTCTTGCCGTTGTTCGTGACCCGCGGGAAGCCGGATGCCGCCTCTGGAATGAGCTGCGAGCTGCGCGGTCCATTGACGTCCGGATAGTTCATGAGCTTCAGCCCGGTCGCGTATTCCATCTCCCAGCTCGAGCTGAGATACGCGAGCGCCGGGTCGGTGTAGTCCGTGTCGGTGGACAGATCGATGTTGAACGTGCCGCCCTGCTTGACGCCCGACGACGCGGATGCGCCGGCGGTGCCGAGAAGCGCGACTGCGAACGCCACGCAAAGCGCGGACAGGATGTGCGGTTTGGACAACGGTTCTCCTTTCGCCTGGCCCTCACGCCGCACGAGACGTGCGGGTGCGCTACAGGAGACGCCGCGCCGTCAGTGCTGTTGATGCGAGGTGGAGATTCGTCGTATCTCTCGAAGCCGCTAGCCTCTTAGCCCGGCCAGCGGTTCGTGATCGGCACGCGGCGGTCGCGGCCGAACGCCTTCGGGCGGAGCTTCACGCCCGGCGGCGCCTGCCGGCGCTTGTACTCAGCACGGTCGATCAGTGCGAGCGCGCGCTCGACGACGTCCGGCTCGAACCCGTCCTCGGAAAGCTCCTCTCGCGTGCGGTCGAGCTCCACGTAGGCCTCGAGCACCTTGTCGAGCTGCGGGTAGGGCGGCAGCGAGTCCTCGTCGAGCTGGTCGGCGCGCAGCTCGGCGCTCGGCGGCCTGTCGATGATCGACTGCGGAATCAGCTCGTGGCCGGCGCGCTCGTTCAGGTGCCGCGCCAGCCGGAAGACGTCGGTCTTGAAGACGTCCTTCAGGAGCGCGAAGCCGCCGGCCATGTCGCCGTAGAGCGTCGCGTAGCCGACCGAGAGCTCCGACTTGTTCCCCGTCGCGACGACGAGCCAGCCGAACTTGTTCGAGAGCGCCATCAGCATCGTGCCGCGGATGCGCGCCTGCAGGTTCTCCTCGGTGAGGTCGGGCTCGCGGCCGGCGAAGCTCTGGGCGAGCGCCCCCTCGAACGCCTCGACCATCGGCTCGATCGCGAGCTCGCGGAACTCGCAGCCGAGATTCACCGCAAGCTGGCGCGCGTCGCCGCGCGTGCCTTCGGAGGAGTAGCGCGACGGCATCGAGACGCAATGCACGCGGTCGGCGCCGAGCGCCTCGACCGCGAGCGCCACGACGAGCGCGGAGTCGATGCCGCCGGAGACGCCGACGACGACGTCGCCGAACCCGTTCTTGGTCACGTAGTCGTGCAGGCCGAGCTCGAGCGCGAGGCGCATCTGCTCCAGCTCGGGCTCGAGCGGCGCGCGCTGCGGATGCAGCGGCTCACCCTCGCGCTCCTGCGCCGGTCCGAGATCGATCTCCGGCGCCTCCTGGAAGTCCGGGCGGTCGCGCCGGAGCGCGCGGCGCCGTACGTCGCGCAGCCTCCGCCCGATCGCCTCGACGGGCTCGACGTCGACGACGAGCAGGCACTCCTCGAAGCCGGGTGCCCGCGCGACGATCTCGCCTTCGTCGTCGATCAGCACCGAATGGCCGTCGAAGATCAGCTCGTCCTGGCCGCCGACCGCGTTGCACAGCGCGACGAAACACGAGTTGTCGCGCGCCCGGGTGCGCAACATCTCCTCGCGCTCGCGCTCCTTGCCGACGTGGAACGGCGACGCCGAGATGTTCGCGATCAGCTGAGCTCCCGCAAGCGCCATGTCGGTCGCCGGCGGCCCCGGCTGCCAGATGTCCTCGCACACCGTCGGGCCGACCAGCGTCTCGCCGATCCTGATCAGGAACGTGTCGCGGCCGGGCGCGAAGTAGCGGTCCTCGTCGAAGACCCCGTAGTTCGGGAGGAAGCGCTTGCGGTAAACGGCCTTGATCTCGCCGTCGGCGCAGACGAAGCACGCGTTGTAGAGGTCGTCGTCGAAATGCGGTGCACCGATCAGCGCGGCGAGGCCGGTCACCTCACCCGCGAGCTCCTCCATCGCGGTGCGCGCGGCGCGAATGAAGCCGGGCCGCAGGAGCAGGTCCTCCGGTGGATAGCCGGTGACCGCGAGCTCGGGGAAGAGGACGAGGTCCGCGCGCGCGTCACGGGCTTCCTCGAGCCGCGCGAGAATCCGCTCGCGATTGCCGGCGAGGTCGCCGACGACGGTGTTGATCTGGGCTAGGGCGAGGCGCATGGTAGTTTTCGACTATCGGTCGAAAACTCTACCACGGCGGACCTCGCGCCTCCACGCGACGTAGGCGACGAGCGCCGCCGCGAACGCGGCGATCCCGAGCCAGCCCAGGATCGGATTGCCCGTCGCGGTCGCCGGCAGCGTGAACGCGATCGCGACTGCGATCAGCAGCAGGAGACGGCCGCGCGGCGTGATTCGTCTCACGGCGCGAGCCGGCGCACGATCGGCTCGACGGTCTCGGCGAGGGCTCGGTGCCCGTCCGCGTCGAGATGGATGGGGTCCTCCGCGCAGTACGACACCACGCCCTTCAGGTCGAGTGCCTCCGCCCCGACGAGCGCGGCGGCTTCGGCGTAGTGCTCGCCGAGGTGCTCGGACTTCGCCGGCGCCTGCGTGAAGGACTCGCCGAACGGCCCGTCCGGCGCGATCGGCGGCGGGCAGACGAGGAGCACCGGCGGCATGCCTCCGTCGCGGCCGCACTCGGCGAAGCGCACGATCGGTACGAGCGACGCCGCCGCTTCGGCGATCTCATTTGCCGGCAGCGAGTAGCGGTCGGCGAGATCGTTCGTGCCGAGGAAGATGATCACGAGGTCGAGCGGGGCGTGCGTCTGCAGGCAGGGAAAGAGATACTTGCGCCCGTTTCGGCCGGCCCGCCACGGATGGTCGAGCGCGGTCGTGCGGGCGTTCAGCCCTTCGTCGATCACCCGGTACTCGTCGCCGAGCCGCTGCTGCAGGACGCCGGGCCAGCGGGTCTCGCGCGGGAAGCGGCCACCGTCCGTCCCCGGCTGGTAGCCCCACGTGTTGGAGTCGCCGAAGCAGAGGATGACCCGCTCGTCCATCGAGCAGTGAGAATAACCGGGTGGAGACGGTGAGGATCGACCGCCGGTTTCGAGGGCCGGACGAGTCCGGAAACGGCGGCTACGTGGCCGGCGTCGTTGCGTCGCTCGTCGCCGGCCCCGCGCAGGTGACGCTGCGCCTGCCGCCACCGCTCGACCGCGAGCTCGGCGTTCGGCGTGACGACGGGGCCGTGTCGATCTGGGACGGCGATGCGCTCGTGGCCGAAGGTGTTGCGGCGGAGGTCGCGCTCGACGTGCCCGCCGCGCCGACGCTCGCCGAGGCGGAGGTAGCCCGCCTGCCGCACGGCGATCTGGACAGCCCGTTTTCCCAGTGCTTCGTCTGCGGGCGGGACCGTCACGATGGGCTGCGGATCTTCCCCGGCCCGGTTGCCGGCCGCAGCCTGTCCGCGGCTCCGTGGCAGCCCGCAGAGGTGAGCCCCGAGCTGGTGTGGGCGGCGATCGACTGCACCGGCGCCTACGGCAGTGGTGCGATCGGCCGCGGCACGGTCGTCCTCGGCCGCATGGCGGCGCGCATCGACGAGCTGCCGCGCGTCGGCGAGCATTGCGTCGTCGCCGGCTGGCCGCTCGGCGAGGACGGCCGCAAGGTCCATGCCGGCACCGCGCTCTACGGCGACGACGGCCGTGTCCTCGCCTGCGCCCGCCAGACGTGGCTCGTCCCGCGCGCCTGACGGCGAAGCCGCGTCAGCGCTGGAGACGGATCGCGTTCAGGTCGCCCTCCCGGATCTCTTCGGCCCGGCGGATCAGGTCCTCGATGTCGTCGTGCTCGGCGTGGAGGTAACGCCCCGAGAGCGCGTCGGCTCTCCCCGAGGCGAGCACGCGGACGAGCTCCGGTGCGCATTCCGGCGGCGTCCACGGCAAGTCGTCCGGGAACGACGCCGTCATCTCGGTCTTGACGAGGCCGGGCGAGAAGAGGAAGACGGGGATCCCATGGGGCTCCAGCTGCTGCGCGAGGCCTTCCGCGAAGCGGCCGACCGCCGCCTTGCTCGCCGCGTAGGCGCTGTTGCGGCCGGCGCCCGGCAGGTACGAGGCGCCGGATCCGGTGATCACGATCCGGCCTGAACCGCGCTCGATCATCCCGGGGATCACCGCCCGCGCGCAGAGGTACACGCCCCTCACGTTCACCTCGAAGACCCGCCACCAGTCGGCCGGATCCATCTCCCATGCGGCGGTCTCGCCTGTGCCGACGCCCGCGTTCGCGACGAGCAGCTCGACGTCGCCCGCCTCGCGCACCGCCTTCGCGACCGACTCGTCTGAGGAGACGTCGAGCTCAATCGCGCGCCCGCCGATCTCGGCCGCGACCTCGTCGACCTGCACACGCGTTCGCGCGCCGACGACAACCTCCCAGCCGTCACCTGCGAGCGCCCGCGCGATGCCCTGCGCCGATCCCGCGGCCGCCTCCCGTGACCAGCGCCACCTTGCTCATCGCACCGCCTCCTCGATCGCTGTCAACGCTTCCGGATTCTCGAGCGACGAAAGATCGCCTGGGTCGGTGCCGAGCGCCGTCGCCTTCACGGCGCGGCGGACGATCTTCGCCGAGCGCGTCTTCGGCAGCGCGTCGACGAACAGGATCCGGTCGGGCTTGAATGCCTTGCCGAGCTCGGCGGCGACCGCTGCGCCGATTGCGAGCGCGAGCTCGTCCGACGCCTGCTCGCCCGGGAGCAGGCAGCAGAAGATCCATGCGACCTCCCCCTTCACCTCGTGCGGGACGCCGATCGCCGCGGCCTCGCGCACGGCCGGGTGCCCGACGGCGGCCGACTCGAGCTCGGCCGGGCCGACTCGCTTGCCGGCGATGTTCAGGGTGTCGTCGGAGCGCCCGTGCAGAAACCAGAACCCGTCCTCGTCCACCGAGGCCCAGTCGCCATGCGTCCACACGCCGGGAAAGCGCCGCCAGTACGCGTCGAGATAGCGCTCCGGGTCACGCCAGAACCCCCGCGTCATGCCGGGGAAGGGCCGCCGGCAGACGAGCTCTCCGACCTCGCCGGTGCCGACGAGCGACTCGCCTTCCTGATCGACGACGTCCATCGCCATGCCGAGCGCCGGGCCTCCGAGAGAGCACACCTTGATCGGCTCGATCGGGACACAGGAGAGGAAGCACGCGCCGATCTCCGTCCCGCCCGAGCAGTTGATGATCGGCACGCGACCGCCGCCCACCTCGTCGGCGAGCCAGCGGTACGGCTCCGGGTTCCACGGCTCGCCGGTGGTGACGAACACGCGAAGCGACGACAGGTCCTGCGTCGGCGCGCCGTGCGGGAGCAGCGCACGAACGAGCGTGGGCGAGAGCCCGAGAATCGTCACGCCCTCGTCCTCGACGAGCTGCCAGAGCCGGTCGCTCGGCCAGTCGGGCGCGCCCTCGGCAAACACGATCCGCGTCCCTGCCGCGCCCGCACCGACGAGTGTCCACGGGCCCATGATCCAGCCCATGTCCGTCGAGAAGTGCATGACGTCGTCGGCCTGGGCGTCCGCCTGGTACGCGGCCTCGCGCGCGATCGAGACCAGGAACCCGCCCTGCACGTGGACGACGCCCTTCGGCCGGCCCGTCGTGCCCGACGTGTACGTGAGGAGGTACGGGTGCTCCGAGTCGACCTCGAGCGGCTCGAGTGCGCCCGGAAGCTCGTCCAGCTCGAACGGCGCGAGCACGACGTGCTCGACTGAGGGTGCCTCTCGCTTCGCCTCCTCGAGGATCTCGAGCATCGGCACCGGCTTGCCTCGCCGGGACGACTCGTGGCGCGTGATCACGACCTTCGGCTCGGATGCCTGCAGGCGCTGCGCCACCGCCGGCGCCGCGAAACCGGAGAAGACCGGAACCTGAATCGCGCCGATGTGCGCGCACGCATGCGAGGCGACCGCGACCTCGGGCGACATCGGCAGGAAGATCGCCACGCGGTCGCCGGGGCCGACGCCGAGCGCGACGAGATGCTCTGCGAGGCGCGTTACGTCACGTGAGAGCTCGGCGAACGTCAGCTGCGAGCGCGTGCCGTCCTCCTGGAGCCCGACCGCTGCGACGTCGTCCGGCCGCGTGGCGGCGAACCGGTGGACGCAGGCGCGCGCGATGTTGATCCGCCCGTCGACGAACCACGTCGACCATTCCGGCCCGCGCGAGTCGTCTAGCACCCGTTGCCAAGGCGTCGAGAACTCGATCCCGAGATCCTCGACCACGAGCGGCCAGAACCAGTCGGGCTCCGCCTGCGACCGGCGCAAGAGCTCGCGGAACGAGTCGACGCCCGCGCGGCGGAGCAGTCGCGTCAGGTTCGCGCGCTCGACCACCTCGGGGCTCGGAGACCAGACGACGTCGGCCACGGGCTGACTCTAACCACCGATCTCTGCGCCACTCGGTGTTAGCGTCTGCTAACTTGCGGGCTGCTAACTTAGCAAGCGCTAACAAGAGAAGGAAGGAGAGGCATGAGACAGAGCCTCGTTACGCCCGAGAACAAGAAGTGGTGGACGCTCGCAGCGGTCTCGTTCGGGCTGTTCATGATCATGCTCGACAACACCGTCGTGAACGTCGCGCTCCCTTCGATCCAGAGCGACCTCGGCGTCGGCCTCTCGGAGCTCGAATGGATCGTCGCCGGCTACGCGCTGACGTTCGCGGCACTGATGCTCACCGGCGGCAAGCTCGCCGACGCGTACGGGCGGCGGCTGATCTTCGTTGTCGGGATTGCGATCTTCACGCTCTCGTCGCTCGCCTGCGGGCTCGCCACGAGCGGCGGCATGCTGATCAGCGCCCGGATCGTCCAGGGAGTCGGCGCCGCGCTGATGAATCCCGCGACCCTCTCGATCATCGCCGCGACGTTCGCGCCGCGTGAGCGCGGAAAGGCGATCGGGATCTGGGCCGGCACCTCGGCTCTCGCACTCGCGATCGGCCCGCTCGTCGGCGGCCTCCTCACGCAGCACCTGAGCTGGAGCTGGATCTTCTTCGTGAACATTCCGGTCGGCATCCTCGGCATCGCCGCCAGCTATCTGCTGATCGACGAGTCGCGCGACTCGACGCACGAGCGGCTCGACATCCCCGGCCTCGTGACGTCTGGCATCGGGCTCTTCGCGCTGACGTTCGGCCTGATCGAGGCGAACACCTACGGCTGGGGCTCGGCGCGGATCGTCACCGCCTTCGTGCTCGCGGTCGTCCTGCTCGTCGCGTTCGTGGTGCTCGAGCAGCGGCAGCGCGCGCCGATGCTCGACCTCTCCCTCTTCCGCAACTCGACGTACACCGGCGCGAACGTCGCGATGCTGATGACGGCGCTCTCCATGTTCGGCGTCTTCTTCTTCGTCTCGCTCTACATGCAGAACGTCCTCGGTTACTCGCCTGTGCAGACGGGTGCCGCGTTCCTGCCGATGACGTTGATCATCATCCTGGTGGCTCCGATCGCCGGGAAGGTGTCCGACCTCTACGGGTCGCGCTGGCTGATCGGCGCCGGCATGACGCTCCTCTCGGTTCAGCTCTTCTACTTCTCGACTCTCGGAGCGGACGCAACTTTCTGGTCGCTCTTTCCCGGTCTCGCGATCGGCGGTGTCGGGATGTCCCTGACGATGACGCCGAGCGCCGCCGCTGCGACACGTGCGGTGCCCGTCGACAAGTCGGGCGTCGGGTCGGCCGTGCTGAACGCGTGCCGTCAGGTCGGCGGCTCGATCGGCATCGCCCTGATGGGCGCGATCGTGGCGCACGAGGCCGGCGGCCGGAGGACGACCGAGGCCTTCCTCGACGGGTTCTCCCTCTCGCTGCAGGTCGCGGGCGCGATTGCGCTCGTCGGTGCGCTTGTCGCGATCGGCCTGATCCGCTCGCACCACGAGCCCAGCCGTCCCGGCGTGCCGGTGACCGAGCTCGGGTGAGGGAGCACCGCCGGAACGCGCCCGGCCACCACCGGGCGATCGTCGCCGCGAAGCTCGGTCGTGGGCCTCGTCTGCCCGCGGCCGAGCGTCGTCAGGCGCTCCTCGAGACGGCGACGAGGATCTTCGCGGAGCGCGGCTACCGCCGGACGACGACGGCCGAGATCGCGGCCGAAGCGGGGGTCAGCGAGCCGATCCTCTACCGGCACTTCCCGTCGAAGGTGGAGCTCTTCATCGCCTGCATCGAAAGCGGGTGGCAGGCGATGGAGGCGCGCTGGACGACGGCGATCGACGAGGTCGCGGACGGCCGGGAGCTGCTCGAGCTGTTCCTGCGGGTGCAGAGCGAGATCCGGAAGACGAAGCCCCAGCTCATCGGACTGCTGGTGCAGGGGCTCGCCGACGCTCCGGCGGATCCCACGATCCAGGCCTACATGCGCAAGCACGTTCGCCGCGTGCACGGGTTGATGACCAAGGTCTTCACCGCCGTGCAGGAGCGGGGCGGCATCGCGCCGGACCGCGACCCTCAGGCGGAGGCATGGACGCACATGGGCGTCTCGTTCGTCTCGATGCTGGCCGGCCGCCTCGGCGTCATGACCGACGCAGACGTCGAGCAGTCGATCGCCCAGCGCCGCCGCTGGCTCACCGGCACGTAGCGCCGCGACATACTTGACGACAATGCCGTTGAGCCTCGCACAGGCGCAAACGCTGATCGCCGCCGCGCACGAGCACGCAGCCGCCAACGACTGGAAGATCGCGGTCGCCGTCGTCGACGAGGGCGGAGCGCTCGTCGCGCTCAGCCGGATGGACGGTGCGTTCCCGCTCGCGCCGCAGATCGCCGAAGCGAAGGCAGCCGGCGCGGCGCTCTGGCACCGCGACGGCGAGCGGCTCGCCGCGGGGCGGGAGGCACACCAGGGATTCTTCGACGCGGTCGACCGGCTCGTCCGGCTGCCGCTCATCCCGGGCCCGGGGTCCGTGTTGATCCGGGAGGCCGAGAGCGTGCTGGGCGCCGCCGGGGCGAGCGGCGCGAGCGGCGAGGACGACCGCGCCTGCATCGAGGCGGGGCTGCGGGCCGTCTTTCCGGGCTGGTCGCCTTCCTAGGCTCGAGCCTGAGACGACGCAAAAGCCGTCGGACCAAAGAGAAGCCCTCCGGCTGCGGCACCCGGAGGGCTTCCTCTGGTCAGGCGGGGCGCCTCTGGAGCGGCGATCCGACGGCTGGCTCTGCGGCCCAACCAGCCTCGAATTGTGTGCCGCGCCTATGAGTGGCGCTCCTCCTGCACTTTGGCCTGGCGTCCGGCCGCCGTGCAAGTTGGCCTCACTGTAGGGCGGCTATACTTGCTTGTCAAGTGACTCGGTCAAGTGATTTTGGCGTGATCTACTTCACCGCTCAGGGCGCATTATTGTGCCCCTTTTGGGTGATCCGTCCCTTTGGACACTTGCGTTTCAGTGAAGTATCGACTTAGCTAAGGCCATCGTGACGCCGCACACGATCAGTTCCGCATCGACTCAGCCTCGCGCTTCCCGCCTGGGTGAGCGTCTGCGTCAGCTGCGGGTCGGTGCGAATCTCACGCAGACCGACCTCGCCGGCGACCGCTTCTCCAAGGAGTACGTCAGCCAGATCGAGCGGGGCAAGACCCGGCCGACGCGCGAGACGATCGAGTGGCTCGCCGCCCGGCTCGGAGTCGATCCAGGTTTTCTCGCGAACGGCGTCTCCGGTGACGAGCGCGCCCGCGTCGAGGCAGTGCTGGCCCGGGCGGAGACGCTCTCGGAGGCGCACCGCTACGACGAGGCCGTGGAGGAGTACGAGCACAGCCGCACCGCTGTCATGGCGACCGGCTCGATCGAGATCGAGTTCCGCGCCCTGAGCGGCGAGGGCTGGGCCAGGCAGCAGCGCGGCGAGGTCCGCGAGGGGCTCGCGCTCTTCTCGGAGGCTCGCAAGCTCGCCGAGGAGCCGCAGTTCTCCGACGTCGATCGCGCCGACGTCATGTTCCGGCTCGGCGTCTGCCGGTACAAGCTTTCAAGCATCTCGACCGCGATCGCGCTCTTCGGCGAGTCGCTGTCGCTCGCCGAGCGCTCCGGGATGCCGTGCGACCTGCTTCGCTCCGAGATTCTCGCGTGGCGCTCGCGCTGCTACCGGCGCCAGCGCGACTGGGAGGCTGCGCGCGAGGACGTCGAGCGGGCACTCGAGCTCGCCGAGGGCCTCGACGATCGCCGTGCTCTCGGACACGTCTTCTTCCAGGCATCGCTCATCGCCGAGCGGAACGGCCAGTGGGTGCTCGCCCGCACGTATGCGGAGCGCGCAAAGACCCAGTACGAGGAGCTCTCCGACCGCGCCAACGTCGGCCGGCTGCTCAACAACCTCGGCGGTCTCAACTTCCTGCTCGGCAAGCCCGAGGAGGCCAAGCGGTATCTGAAGGACGCATTCGGCGTCGCGCTCGAGGTCGGGCACGACGACGACGCGGCGCAGGCAGTCTCGTCCCTCGCTCAGGTGCATCTCCGCACCGGTGAGCTCGAGCTTGCCGAGGAGCAGGCGCGCCACGCGCTCGAGCTCCTGAGCGGCCGCGAGGACGAGTTCCTGCTCGAGATCGGCAACGCGCAGCTCGTGCTGGGCCGCTCGCTGCTCGAGCGCGGGATGCTCGCCGAGGCAGAGGCGTCGTTCGCGGACGCGGACAACACGTTCGCACAGTCCGAGTCGACGAGCCACCGCGCAGCTGCGTGGGTCGCCCAGGGCGACCTGGCCCAGAAGCGCGGCGACGATCCTACGGCTGCGCGACTGTACCGCCGCGCCGCAGAGACGCTGCAAGACTTCAGGTTCTAAGTTCCAAGAACGACCCGGGCACCGGGAGGAGGTGAGGATCGCTGTGGCCAGGATGAATTCGCGGCAGATTGCCGTCCTGGTGTTCGTGATCGCGGTGTCCGTCGTGCTCGCGTTGGGTCTCGCATACGACGCATTCGACGGACTCGGCTTCTCGGACGGACCGCTCTAGCTCCTCTCTCTACACTGAGGCGGGTGCGGAACGCGGCTCTGCTCCTCCTGCTCGCCGGCGCGCTGGCGGGCTGCGGCTCGAGCACGCACGACGCCGGTACGACGACGTCCGCCAAGAAGGGGACGTTGCAGGCGATCTGGGATCAACCGGGTGACAACGTCACCGTCGTCCCGGGGACCGGCGACTTCTCGCCCGGAGTCGTCCGCTATTCGTTTCTCGTCGTGCGCATGAACGGCGAGCTCGTCTTGCGTCCGACGGCGACGGTCGACCTGGCACGCGGGTTGAACGACGCTCCGTTCCAGCGCGTGACCGCCCGGCTCGAGCGTGTCGCGGCGCCGGACACCGGCGAGCTGCCCGCGCTGTACGTGGCGAAGCTCCGCATCCAAGAGCCCGGTACGTACTGGCTCGTCGCCCAGCCGAAGGGATCGACCGTGCAGGCGCTCGGACAGTTCGAGGTGAAGGCCAAGTCCGGCTCGCCTGCCCTCGGCTCGCCGGCCCCGCGGACCGACACGCCGACCCTCGGTGAGCTGCCGATCTCGCAACTGACGACGCGGACGCCCCCCGACCGGGACCTCCTGCGCTGGTCGGTCGCAGATTCGATCGCTGCGCACAAGCCGTTTGTCGTCACGTTCGCGACACCGAAGTACTGCGATTCTCGGACGTGCGGCCCGGTCGTCGACGTCGTGCGCAGCGTCGCGCACGATTTTCCGGGGATTCGATTCATCCACGTCGAGATCTACGAGCACAACGATCCCCACCAGGGTCAGAACCGCTGGGTGCGGGCCTGGAAGCTGCCGAGCGAGCCCTGGACGTTCGTGGTCGGCGCCGACGGCCTGATCAAAGCCAAGTTCGAAGGGGCGTTTTCGGCCCGTGAGCTTCGGCAGGCAGTGAAGACGAATATCGCGAGATAGGTCGCACGGCCTATTCCCTTCGTGGCGAGACCGTGCGAGGATTGCCGGGAATGGCGGCGGTTGAGAGCGGCGGCAAGACGCTGTACAGCGTCAAGGAGGTTGCGGGTCAGCTCGGAGTCCATCCCGAGACGATCAGGCGCCTGATCCATGATGGCCGTCTCGACGCGGTCAGGATCGGCCGCGTGCTCCGCGTTGACGGCGATGCGGTCGACGCGTTCCTCGCCCGCCAGCGCGTCAAGCCCGACCGCCCGTAGCCCGGGACGCCGGCTGGCGCCCGCGCGAGCGGGATGATTTGGTGCTGAATCGTTACGACCTCGTGGCCGGGCGCGCGTCTACCCTGGGTGGACCCCCGGGTGGGTGGGGGTTAGGGATGGAGCCCGGCCAGGTGCTGGTCCCGAGCGGACGTGTCCGCGGCAGCCGTGTCCGCGGTAGCCGTGTCCGCTTCAGGCATGTCCGCGTCAGCCGACGCCGTTGACGGCGCCGAGGCGCTCGACGACGACCTGCGGCACGCGGGCGTGCGGTGAGAGGCGCAGGCACATGCGGACGATCTCGGCGCAGTCCTCGGGCTGGATCATCTGCTCCGACGGGATGCCTGACCATTCGGCCATCGGTGTATCCACGAAGCCGGGGCAGATCGCGACCGCGCGCACGCCGTCGGCGTCGTTGGCCGCGTTCAGCGACCGTGTCAGCGAGATGACCGCGGCCTTCGTCGCCGCGTAGACCGGCAGCTCGGCCACGGGCTCAGTGCCTGCGATCGAGGCGAGATTGACGATCCAGCCGCGTGACGTGCGAAGGTGGGGCAGGGCGTACTTCGTGACCGCGATCAGGCCGCGCAGGTTGACGCCGATCATCAGGTCGGTGTGCTTCAGCGGTTGCTGTTCGATGCCGCCGGCGATCCCGATTCCCGCCGAGTTGACGAGGACGTCGAGCCCGCCGTGCTCCTCGACGTGCGCCGCGACCAGCGCCTCGCATTCGTCCTCGCTCGCGACGTTCGCGGCGACCGCCGTGGCGCCGAGCTCCGCCGCTGCCGCCTCGACCTTTTCCTTCGTACGTGAGGCGAGCGTCAGCCCGTAGCCGTCTTCGGCGAGCGCGCGGGCGATCGCAAGGCCGATGCCCGACGAGCCGCCCGTGACGAGTGCCGACTTCACGGGACGATCAGACAGGAGTTGGGCAAGAAGGTCAAACGCGGTCTGCGGAGAACTCACGCCCGTTAGGGCTTCTCCTCTCCCCCTGACAGGCGGCGGCCGCAAGGCCGCCGCCACCTTTTCACGGTGTAACAATCGGGAGCCTGGCGGGACCGTAGAGGCTCGATGCACGGCCCATTCGCCACCTGTCCTCTATTGCGCAAGAGGCCCTAGACGAACACGGCCGCAAGGCCTACAGTTCGCCGTTCCCCGACCCGGGAGGGTTGAAGATGGACGCCGCCGACACCATCAAGCTGACCGATCTCGCCGCCACGGGCGGCTGCGCCGCGAAGTACTCGGCAGCGATGCTCGAGGAGCTGCTGCGCGGCTTTGCGCCGGTCTCGGACGAGAACCTTCTGGTGGGACTTGCGCCCGCCGACGACGCCGCCGTCTACAAGCTGAACGACGAGCAGGCGATCATCTTCACCGTCGACTTCTTCCCGCCCGTCGTCGACGATCCGGCCGACTACGGGACGATTGCGGCGACGAATGCGCTGAACGACGTCTTCGCGATGGGCGGCACGCCGCTCCTGGCGCTCTCGGTCGCGGCCTTCCCCGAGGAGCTGCCGGGCGAGTTGCTCGCGGCCGTCTTCGCCGCCGCCGACGCCCAGGTGCGCAAGGCCGGCGGCATCCTGGCCGGCGGTCACACGATCCGCGACGTCGAGCCGAAGTACGGGCTCGCAGTCGTCGGCACCGTGCATCCGAACGGCATCTGGCCGAAGTCCGGCGCTCGCGCCGGCGATGCGCTCTTCATCACGAAGCCGCTCGGCACCGGCGTGATCATGACCGGCTACAAGAGACGCCTCGCGGGCTCAATGCAGCTCGACCGCGCGGTGAACTGGATGAAGACGCTGAATCGAGACGCGGCCGAGACGTTGCGGCGGTTCGAGCCGCACGCGGTCACGGACGTCACGGGCTTCGGGCTCTTCGGGCACGCCTGGGAGATGGCCGATCGGAGCGGCGTGCGGATTCGTCTCGCATCTGAGCGGTTCCCCGCGATCGACGGGGCGCTCGACCTGATCCGCAAGGGGGTCGCGACGAGCGGCGACCCGCGCAACCGCGACTTCGCGGCGAAGCACGTCGACGTCGTGCCGGGAATCTCCGAGACGCTGATCGGGCTCGGCTATGACCCGCAGACCGCCGGCGGATTGCTGATCTCGCTGCCGGCCGACAAGTCCGCGGTGCTCGAGGCGGAGTTCCAGTCGAAGGGCCTCTTCCTCCGCCGCATCGGGATCGTCGAGGAGGGGAGCGGCGTCGTCGTCGAGTAGGCGGGGGATGATCCACGGGCGGTTTCAGCCCTTCCATTCGGGTCACCTCGAGTTTCTCCAGGGCGCCGCCGCGCGGGTCGACGAGGTCTGGGTCGGGATCACGAACCCGGACCCGGCGCGGATCAAGCCCGAGCCGAGCGACCCGTTGCGGCATCTGCCGGAGTCGAACCCGTACTCGTACTGGGAGCGGCTGCTGATGATCGAGGCCGCGGCCGCCGATGCCGGCGTCGCGGTGCGCGTGATCCCGTTTCCGGTCAACGAGCCGGAGCTCTGGAGCGCCTACGTGCCGTCCGACGTGATCCAGTTCATCCGCCTCTTCTCGGAGTGGGGCGGCACGAAGCTCGACCGGATGCGCGACGCCGGCTTCGAAGTCGTCGTCCTCGACGAGGGCGCCGAGAAGGAGATCTCCGGCGCCGACGTGCGGGCGAGGATTCGCGGCGGTGAGGAGTGGCGGGACCTCGTGCCCGCGGCCGTCGCGCGCGTGATCGACTCGCTCGAGCGGTAGTCTCGTCGGCCGTGCTGCCGATCGTCGTCATCCTGCTCGACGGCCTCGCGGACCGCGCACACGAGAGCCTGGGCGGGCGCTCGGGCAACGAGGCGGCCGCGACCCCGAACCTGGACCGCTTCGCCGCCGCCGGCTCGAACGGCGTGCTGTACGCGATCGGGCCGGGCCGGGCGCCGTCGAGCGAGGTCGCGCACTGGTCGATGCTCGGCTACCGGCCCGACGAGTTTCCCGGCCGTGCGATCTTCGAGGCATACGGGCGCGGCCAGGAGGTGGGCGACGAGGTGTTCGCGTACGCGGCGCTGCGACCGGCCGAGCTGCGGGACGGTCAGCTGTGGCTGGCAGGACGCCCTGACCCGCGGACCGAGGCGGAGCTGGCGGCCCAGCTCGTTGCGCGGTGTGCGGAGATCGAGGTCGACGGGCTGACGTTCCGGCTCGAGCACGTCTGGCGCGGCGAGGCGATCTGCCGCATCTCCGGCGGCGCCGACGACCGGATCACCGACACCGACGCATTCTTCAAGGACTGGTATCCCGTCCTGCGGCCGCGTCCTCTCGTGCCGGAGGCCGAGCGGACGGCCCACGCGGTCGAGGCGTGGACGCGCGAGGTGCTGCGTCGGCTCGACGGCGAGCGCCACAACGTGATCACGCTCAAGTGGTACGGCCGCGAGCACCCGCGGCCGACGTTCCTCGAGCGGCACGGCGTCACGGGGACGTTCATCGGCGAGTCGGCGTTCCTCCGCGGGCTCGCGATCGCCGTCGGCCTGGCGGAGATCGCGGAAGCCGAGACGGACGACCCGGTGGCCGACATGCGCCGGCGCCTCGCTCTGGCGGGCGAGCGGCTCGACGCCGGTGACACGTTCGTCTTCGTGCACCAGAAGACGACGGACGCCGCCGGGCACACCAAGAATCCGTCGATCAAGCGGGACACGATTGCGAACCTCGACCAGGCGTTCGACGCGCTGCCGACCGACCGGGCGATCGTCTGCATCACCGGCGACCACGCCACGCCTTGCACCCCGGACGTGATCCACTCGGGCGATCCTGTCCCGTTCCTCGTCGCCGGGCCGGGTGTGCGCGCCGACGGCGTGACCGAGTTCGGCGAGCTCCCGTGCTCCCAGGGGATCCTCGGGCACCTGCGCGGCCCGGACATGATGCCGGTCCTCCTGAACGCCGCCGACCGTCCTCTCTTCCTCGGCTCGCGCCCGACGCCCTACGACGGGGCCGACGGCTACCCGGCTCTCCTCGAGCCTCTAGAGGTCTGAGAGTCACGGCTTTCCGCCGGCGTTCGGCATGGCAGGATGCCGACTTGACTCGCTCCGGGCGACTCGGGTACGTTCGAGCGCGGTTATCAGCAACGAAGGGTCGGCCTTTCTGGCGAGTTTCGCCTCACTCGTTGCTGCGGCTTGGCTTCGCCTCTGCCCGGGGCAGCAACGCTCTGCGTTGTCGATCAGAGGCCGGAAAGGTGATAGCAAGCCGGCTGGTTCCCGCAGACGATGAGACCGTGGAAGGCCGCCTCCTTCTCGTCGACGACGAACCGACAGCGGAGAACGAGTTGTCGGGAGCGCTCTTGGAGCAGGGATTCGAGGTTGCCGTGGCCAGCAGCGAGGCGGATCCCCTTCGCGTCGTGGAGGACGTCGCACCCGACGTCGTGATCGTCGACGTCGACGTGCCGGATGCCGGCGGAGTCGCGATCTGCCGCCGCCTGCGGGAGGCGGGCCAGCACGTGCCCGTGATCATCCTCGGCACGGACGACACCGTCCGCGAGCGCATTGCCGTCCTCGAGGCGGGCGCCGACGACTACCTCGCCAAGCCGATCGTGCTCGTCGAGCTGCTCGCCGCGCCTGCGCTCGATCCTGCGGCGCAACGTCTACGCCGGCGACGTCGCGGTCGAGGAGCACGTGTTGCGTTTCGGCGACCTCATGCTCGACCCCAGGACCCGCGAGGTCACGCGCGCCGGCCGGCCGATCGAGCTGACGCTCACGGAGTTCAGCCTCCTCGAGCTCCTGTTGCGCTCTCCCCGCCAGGTGCTGACGCGCGCCCAGCTCTTCACGCACGTCTGGGGCTTCGATCTCGGCGGCATGTCGAACTCGCTCAACGTCTACATCGGCCATCTGCGGCGTAAGACCGAGGCGTCGGGCGAGGAGCGGCTGATCCACACCGTACGCGGCGTGGGCTACGTGCTGCGCGAGCCCTAATCGCTCGACGCGAGCACCCTCGAATTCGAGGGTGTGTGCAAAACGTGTTGCCAAAGGGTCGCAGTCATTTTTATGCGGCTTTTATCGAAGTTTTAGCTGCCCTTTATGGAAGCCTATTGACTCTCCAGCTCGGATCGCGAAATCATCGATTGCGGGCTCAGGACGGCCGAGGAAAGACAGACAGTCGTCGTCCTGAGATGGGTAAGAGCATCGATTCGACGAGCACGACAGTGCGGCAGTCCGCCCTCGCCGGTAAAGGAGGTTGGAATGCACAAGCTCGTGATGTCGACGGTCGTGGTCCTGCTGTTCGCGGCGTTTGCCGGGGCAGTTCCGGGGGCTGCGAACCAGTCGGATCTCAGTTTTGCCGTCCGGACGCTGGACGGGAGTGGCAACAACCGGGATCATCCCGCGTGGGGGCAGGCGGGGACGCAGTACATCCGTGTTGCGAGGACGAACTACGCAGACGGAGTGAGCAAGATGATCGGCGGCCCTGGGCCACGGTACGTGAGCAACAGGGTCATCAACGACGCCAACCAGAACCTGTTCTCCGAGAACAGCAACTCGCAGTTCGTCTGGACGTGGGGCCAGTTCATGGACCACGACTTCGGGCTCCGGGACGAGACGCCGGCGGAAAGCGCGCCGATCGCGTTCAACAAGGCGGACCCGTTGGAGGGGTTCGTCAATGACTTCGGCTCGATCGGCTTCGACCGGACACCGGCGGCGCCGGGAACCGGGAAGAACTCGCCGCGGCAGCAGATCAACACGATCAGCAGCTACATCGACGGCTCCAACGTCTTCGGAGTCACGAACTCGCGTCTCGATTGGCTGCGGAACCCGGCGACCGGACCGCTCGACGGCAACCCGGCGAACGACAAGGCAACGCTGATGCTGCCGAACGGATTCCTGCCTCGTGCAGATGCCCGTGACAACGCAGCGGCTGCCCCGCCGATGGACTTGATGGGCGCGCTCGTCGCGACGCCTGCCAAGGCGGCGGTCGCGGGTGACGTCCGCGGGAACGAGAACATCGCGCTGACGTCGATGCACACGCTGTTCGCGCGTGAGCACAACCGCATCGTCGGCGTACTCGATCGTGCGACGAACCGGTTGTCGGACGAGGATGAGTTCCAGATCGCGCGCCGCGTGGTCGGGGCGGAGTTGCAGTTCATCACCTACAACGAGTTCCTCCCCGCGATGGGCGTCAAGCTGAGCAGGTACGACGGCTACGACCCCCGCGTCAACGCGAGTCTCGGCAACGAGTTCGCCGTCGTCGGCTACCGGGCGCACAGCATGATTCACGGTGAGTTCGAGCCGACGGTGTCCAAGACGCTCTACTCGGCCGCGACCCTGGCGTCGTTCAAGAAGCAGGGGATCACGATCGAGGACAACGGCGACGGCACGATCACGCTCGTGATCCCGCTGAATGTCGCCTTCGGGAACCCGGGGCTCCTCGAGCAGGTCGGTCTCGGGCCGCTCTTCCAGAGCCTGCTCGATCCCCAGTACAAGAACGACGAGCAGATCGACAACACGCTCCGGAGCATCCTCTTCCAGGTTCCGAAGGCCGGCATCCCCGACCCGACCGTGTGCTCGGGCGGCCAGGTGAACCCGGATTGCTTCAACGGCGTCGTCGATCTGGGCGCGATCGACATCCAGCGGGCCCGCGACCACGGGATCCCGCTCTACAACGACCTGCGCCGTGCCTACGGGCTGGCGCCGAAGAGGTCGTTCACGGACATCACGGGCGAGTCGACCGAGCGCTTCCCGTCGGATCCCCTGATCGACCGGAGGAACCCGATCGACGATCCCAACATCCTCGACTTCACGCAGCTGCGTGACCTCGAGGGCAACGTGATCCCGCTCGACGATCCGGATCGGAACGAGGAAGCCGTCTCAGGTGTCCGGCGGACGACTCTTGCCGCCCGGCTGAAGGCGATCTACGGCGACGTCGACAACGTCGATCCGTTCGTCGGCATGATCGCTGAGAAGCACCTCCGCGGGTCGGAGCTCGGCGAGCTTCAGAACGCGATCTTCAAGAAGCAGTTCGAGGCGATCCGTGACGGCGATCGGTTCTTCTACGCCAACGATTCCGCGCTGCCCGTGATCGAGAGGGCGTTCGGGATCACGTACAAGCACACACTGTCGGAGATCATCAAGCTGAACACCGGCGTCCAGCTGCAGCCGAACGTGTTCATCTCCGCCGGCTAAGCCGCACCGGCTGGCTGCGCTGCGCGCAAAGCGATCCACCGGGCTTCGGCCCGGTGGATCGCGTCCTGCCTCGACGCCGAGATACCCTGACGCCGTGGCGACCGTGCTCGCGAGGCTTCAGGGGTGAACGAGCCGCCTCTTGCAGCCTTCGGGCTGGCCGGCGAGCCGGTGCCGCTCGAGGGCGGCCGCGGGACTGCGCTGCTCGTCGGCGACGTCGTGCTCAAGCCGGCGGGCGACCCGCACGAGGAGACATGGCGCGCCGTCCTCTACGAGCGCACGATCAAGAACGGCTTCCGCCTGCCGAGGCCGCGACGTGCTGCGGACGGACGTATCGTCGTCGACGGCTGGATCGCGCTCGAGCGTCTCGACGGGGAGCATTCGACGGATCGCCAGCTCGACGTGCTCGCTCTCTCGCAGCGCTTCCACCGGGCGATCGCGCTCGAGCCGCGGCCGTCGTTCCTCGACCGCGCGAGCGATCCCTGGACGACGACTCAGCGCGCTGTCTGGGGCAAGACGCCGCTCGAGCCGTATCTCGGCCTGAAGCACGTGGCAAAGCTCGCCGAGGTGCTCCGCCCGGTCGAAGGGCGGCCGCAGCTCGTGCACAGCGACCTGACGTCGAACGTCCTCTTCGCCGATCCCCTCCCGCCGGCGATCATCGATGTCTCCCCGTGGTGGGCGCCGCCGGAGTACGCGCGGGCGATCGTCGTCGCCGACTCGCTCCTCTGGCATGACGCCGATCACGGGCTCGCCGATCTCGTCGACCCGCAGTTTCTTCTGCGCGCCGTCCTCTTCCGGAAGATCGTCGACCGGCTGCTTCGCCCCGACGAGGCCGAGCGCCCCGATGAGGACGATCACTACGGCCCGGTCGTCGAGCTCGCGGTGGCGCGCGCCGGGATACGCTGACACCCGTGGCGACCGTGCTCCCGAAGCTCCGCACACTCGAGCTCTCGGCGACGCGCTACCGGACGATCGCCACGGCTGCGGCGGTCGGGTTGCTCGTGATCGTCGCCACGGGCGCAACCGTGCGCCTGACGGCTTCCGGGCTCGGCTGCCAGCACTGGCCCGGGTGCACGAAGGGCAACCCGCTGCCGGAGAAGGACTACCACGCGTTCATCGAGTTCGGGAACCGGATGGTCAGCGCCGTGACGATCGTGCTCGTGCTGCTCTCCTGGCTCGGTGCGCAGCGGACGCCCGGGCTTCCGCGCTGGGTGAAACGAGCCGCGGCGGCGACGTTCCTCGGCACGCTCGCGCAGGCGCCGCTCGGGGCGATCACGGTCTACTCGGATCTGAATCCCTACCTCGTGATGACGCACCTCTTCCTCTCGCTCGTCGTCCTCGCGATCGGCGTCGTCGTGGCGGTCGAGGCATGGGGGCTCGCGACGGGGCGCGTGGAGCCGTACCTGCCGCGCTGGGCGCAGCAAGGCGTGCTCCTGCTCGCCGCGCTGAATCTCGGGCTGCTCGTCAGCGGCGCATTCGTGACGGCGGCGGGGCCGCATCCCGGAGGCGTCGCGGTCCGCCGGGTGTGGAGCTTCGAGCCCGCGGTCTACGTGCACGTGCGCGTCACCGCGGCGTTCGCGATCGCGTTCCTCGTCGCGATCGCCTACTTGTGGCGCAACCGCGACCGCTGGCCCGGCCTCTTTCGCGTCGGCCTCATCGTCTTCTGCCTCTTGATCGTGCAGATGGCCATCGGCGAGATCCAATACCGCACCAAGCTCCCGTGGTGGCTCGTGCTCGTGCACGTCGTCGCGGGCACGGCCGTCTGGGCCGGAATCGTGGCGCTGGCAGCGCTTTTTCGCCGTCCGATCGCGGCTGTCGCACCCCGCCACGGATAGACTCGCTTCATGGCGGGCTCGCTCCGCATCGACTCACTTCCACGCCTCGAGCGGCCCATCCTCGTGGCCGCGTTTCGCGGGTGGAACGACGGTGCGCAGGGCGCCTCGCTGGCGGGGGCGTACCTCGCGAAAACGTGGGACGCCGAGCGTTTCGCGGACATCGACCCGGAGGATTTCTTCGACTTCCAGGTCACCCGTCCGCAGGTGACGCTGATCGACGGCGAGACGCGGCACATCGAATGGCCGGAGACGTCGTTTCTGCACGCGCGGCCCGACGGCGTCGATCGTGACGTCGTCCTCCTGCTCGGCATCGAGCCGAACAACCGCTGGCGCACGTTCACGGAGAACGTGATCGAGCTTGCGCAGCGCATCAACGTCGAGCTCGTCGTCACCCTCGGCGCGCTGCTCGCCGACGTCCCGCACACCCGCCCCTCGCCGGTCACGGGCAGTGCCAGCGACCCGGCGCTCGTCGAGCAGCTCGGCCTCGGCGTCTCGCGCTACGAGGGGCCGACCGGGATCATCGGCGTGCTGCACGATGCCTGCAAGAAGGCCGACATCCCCGCGGCGAGCCTCTGGGCCGCCGTGCCTCACTACGTGCAGCTGACGCCGAGCCCGCGGGCAGCCGAGGCACTGTGCGTGCGGCTCGCCGACATCCTCGGCGCGAAGCTCGACGTCAGCGAGCTCGAGGAGGCGGGGCGCTCCTACGCGGAGCAGGTGACCGAGGCGGTCTCGTCGGACGCCGAGACCCAGGCGTACGTCGAGGAGCTCGAGCAGCGCGTCGACCAGCTCGAGCAGGAGCTCAACCTGCCGTCGGGCGACTCGATCGCAGCCGAGCTGACGCGCTTCCTGAAGGAGCGCGACGACAACGGCGCACCCGGCTCAGAGCACTAATAGCACCATCAGCTCTGAGCTCTGAACTACACTGCGAGATGACATACAGGCCGCGTTCCTGATCGGCGGCCGGGCCAAGAGGCCAAATCAGCGCAAGCTGGAAACCAACAAGGAGGAGAGATGAAGATCTCCGCAATGGCGCACCGGCCGTGGTTCCACGCGGCGGCTGCGGTCGCGTTCGTCGTCGGCATGGCGGCCGGCTACCGCTTTGCAGGCGGGCTCGACTTCGTCCAGGGCTGGGGCGGAGGTTTCGCCGCAGTGATCGCGACGTTCTTCCTCGTGTTCAAGTCACAGGGGTACTGGGCGTGGATGATCGTCAACGCGGCCCTGTGGACGTATCTGTTCTTCCACGTTCAGCTGCCGATGCTCGCCTACCTCCAGGTCTCGTTCCTGATCTTCGCCGGCTACGGGGCGCTGCAGTGGTGGCTGCACAGGTCGCGGATCGGAGTCGACTTCCGCTTCCGCGCGGACATCTTCGGGTCGATGCTCGCGCTCGGCTTGTTCGCGTTCTCCATCGTGGCGTACTGGGACCAGCCGGGCTATCGCGGCACGACCTGGTGGTGGTTCGAGCTCGCATCGGTGCTCGCCGCGATCGCGGCGATGTGGATGGACGCGTTCCGGTACAAGCTGAACTGGGTCAGCTGGACGGTCTCGAACTGCTTCTCGGCGCCGCTCTTTCTCCACGGCAGGCTGTGGGGCCCGTTCTGGACGATCTTCCTCTACCAGGCGCTCAACGTGTACGGCTGGATCGTGCGGGTCCGCGAGGAGCGGGACCTCCGTGCGCCGCGACCACTCGGCGATGAGGGTGACGAGGACGCGCCGGCGATCGGTCGCCGGAGAAGGGGCTCTCGCATGAGACGCGGACTCGTCTTCGGCAAGTTCATGCCGCTGCATCGCGGCCACGAGCATCTGATCGACACCGCGCTGACGGCGTGCGACGACTTGACGATCGTCGTCTACGACAGTGACCCGCTGGACGGCTCCGCGGCCGTGATGCCGATCGAGCTTCGGCTCAGCTGGCTGCGGGAGCTGTACCCGGACGTCGAGAACATCCTGGCCGTCGACGATCCCGAGAAGCACAACCCCGACCGCGACTCGCCCGCGTACGCGAAGGCGTACGCCACGCAGTTGCAGTTCCTCGGCCCGTTCGATCGTGTCTTCTCGTCCGAGTCGAACTACGGGGAGTTCGCCCGGGAGCTCGGCGCGACCCATGTCGTCGTCGACGAGTCGAGAGGAACAGTCCCGACATCAGGCACGATCATCCGCGCCGACCTCTACGAGCACCGGGGCTGGATCGATCCGCTCGTCTACTCGTCGCTGATCCAGAAGGTGGCCTTCGTCGGCACCGAGTCGTCCGGAAAGTCGACTCTGGCGCGCGCGTGCGCAGAGGCGTTCGAGACGCTCTGGGTCCACGAGTTCGGCCGCGAGCTCTGGGAGGCCCAGAATCTGACCGGGACGTTCGCCGACCATCTGAAGACGGCACTAAGGCAGCACCGGCGGGAGCAGGCGGCGTTGCGGCATGCCCGGCGCTTCCTGTTCTGCGATACGAACGCGTGGACGACGCTGCAGTGGTCACTGCGCTCCTACGGCACGGCGGATGCCCGTCTACTCGAGCTCGTCGACACCACGATGGGTGACTACATCTGGATCGTGTGCGACAACGACTTCGGCTGGATTCAGGATGGAACGCGTGAGATGGCGGACGGTGAGGCGGAGCGGTTTCAGGAGCAGCAGCTGCTCGACCTCTCGGCTCGCGGAATCGACTACCACGTCGTCTCCGGGCCGGTGGCGGAGCGGGTCGCGAAGGTGCAGGAGATTCTCGCCGCGGTCTAGCCGAACGTGAACGCGTAGCCCGCGACGCCCGGCGAGAAGCGCAGCTCGAGCAGCGCGTCCTTCGTCGGACCGTTGCGCAGCGTGTAGAGCCTGTACGAGTCGACTCGCACCGTTCTTTGCGGCCTGCCGTCGACGAGCACCTGGACGGTGCCCTTGCCGCCGAGCACGAGGTAGACCTTGCTCGCGAGGAAGCGGTAGCGGAGCCTCGCGTCGGGGCCCGCGACGGCGCGCTCGGCCTCGATCTTCCAGGTGCCCGCGAACGCCTGCTCGTTCTGCTGCATCGACGCGGGGAAGCTGTAGCGCTGGAAGCGATTCTGGGCGACCGGCGAGCCGCTGTAGTTCTGCGCGCGCTGGTAGCCGAGGTAGGTCTCGGGCGACAGCAGTCCCTTGGGCGTCGTGTCGGCGACCGGGTGGGCGAGCGAGCCCTTCGCGGCGAGGAGCGTTCGAATCAGGTGCTCGGTCTCGCCGTACTGGCCCTCGCCGAAGTGCGCGTGGCGCACGTGGCCCTGCTTGTCGACCAGGTACTCGGCGGGCCAGTACTGGTTGCCGTAGGCGTTCCAGGTTGCGTAGTCGTTGTCCTGGACGACGGGGTACTTGACGCCGAGCCGGTCGGTCGCGGCCGAGACGTTCGAGGACTCGTGCTCGAAGGCGAACTCCGGCGTGTGCACGCCGATGATCACGAGCCCCTGCTTGCGATATGTCGCATCCCAGGCCTCGAGGTGCGGCAGCGTGCGCAGGCAGTTGATGCACGAGTACGTCCAGAAGTCGATCAGCACCACCTTGCCGCGCAGCGCCTTCATCGTCAGCGGCGGCGAGTTGAACCAACGACCGCCCGCGACGAGCTCCGGCGCCTCGCCATAGTCGGGGAGATCGCCGGTCTTCTTCGGCTTCGCCGCCGCCAGGGCCTTGCCGCCGCCGGTGACCTTCGCGAGCTCCCGTTTCGCGGTGCCGTTCGCTTCGACCTTCCGCTGCAGGAAGTCGGTGTAGCCGGGCGTAAACGTGGCGATGTTGTCGTCAACGTGGAAAACCAGCCCGAGCGCCACGACGGCGATCGCGACTCCCGCCACGTTGCGCACGAGCACCGCGTGCGCACGCAGGCGCCCGGCTGCCTTCGTGCCGCCGTAGGCGATCAGGAGCATCGGCACCGCCGCGCCGAGGGCGTACGCGACTGTCAGCACGAGCGCGCGCAGGCCGACGTCGTTGTTCGCAGCGACGACGGAGACCGTCGCGAGAACGGGTCCCGCGCAGGGGACGAAGACAAGCCCGAGACTCGCGCCGAGGACGAAGCCGCCGCCGGCATTCTGCGGTCGTAGGCGCGTCAACGACGCGAAGGGCCGCTCGACCCAGAGCGCGACCTGCGGTACGAGCAGCGTCGCCGCCAGCAGGAAGAGGAGTGCGATCGCGAGATTGCGGAGGAAGTCGGCCGGGAGTCCGAGCTTGTCGAGGATCCACGTCGCGAAGAGCGTGAAGACGCTGAAGCTGAGCACGAGGCCCGTGACGATGCGCAAGGGCTTGCGCCCGGTCGCCCCGCCGGCGAGCAGGATCGGCAGGACGGGGAGCACACAGGGCGAAACGGCGGTGACGACGCCCGCGACGAAGCCGATGCCGATCAGGAACAGCAACGCGGTCCAGTCTGCACTCTCAGAGGTTCGTTACAGTCGGACGATCGGTTGTGCGCGAGCCGTTGCGGCCCGCAGCCGCATCAGGCGGCTTCGCCTTCACCCCGCGCCGGCCCGGACTCGGCCGGCTCTGGCTTGGCCGGCTCTGGTGTGGCGGGTTGGGACGGCTGTGTGGACTCGGACGGCTGGGCTCCGTTCCGGCTGCCGTCGCGTGGCGCGGCTCCGGCCGCGCCTGCCGGCTTGCGGCGCCTGCGGCGGCGCTTCTTCGGCGCGGCCGGCTGCTCCGTCCCGTCGGCGGATGCGCCTTCTCCCGGCGCGGCGCCATTCTGCGTCCCGCCGGCCTGCGTCCCGCCTGCCCCGGCCTCGCCGGGCTTTCTCTTGTTCCGCCGGCGGCGGCGCTTGCGCGTCGGCCCGGTGTTCGGCTGCGGCAGGTTCTCCGCGAGCGCCTCGGCCACCTCTTCGATCGAGCCGAGCTCCTCGCGCGCGTCCTCGATCATCCTGGTCGCGCGGGGCGTGTACGCCTCGGCGGAGGCGAGCAGCCCGGCGGCGACGTGTGGCGGCACGCCCTTGGCGGCCGCGATCAGCTTGATCGCGTTCTCCTCGTGGCGGTGGCCGCGGGAGTTGGCGAGCGCGCCGAGCAGCCGCTTCGCGTCCGGGAACTCCTGGCTCGCCTTCCGGTCGAGCACCTTGCGCACCGCACGCGCGAGACGCCAGGTCCAGCGCGCGAGCGTCTGGTCGGGCGCGACGGGCTTCCGCTCGGCTATCGCCTTCAGGAGCAGTCTCGCCCCGGCGGCGCGGTCCTTCTCCCACGGCGGCGCCTGGCTGACGAGGGTCACGAGATCGTCGAAGTCCGCGCTGTCGATCGGCATCGAGACGCGGTCGGCGAGCGCGATCAGCCGCAGCCGGCGATTCGGATTCTCGCCGGCACAGATCTTCAGGAACTGCGCCAGCGCCCGCTTGGACGCGCCGCGCTCGGTGAACTTCTTCACCATCTCGGTGCGCTCGTCGAAGCGCATGTTCCGCGCCGCGACTGTCGCCCAGATCTCCTGCTCCTCCTCGTCGAGGTACTTCGGGTCGATCCGCTGCCACTCGCGGCGGATCACCTCGATGCGGCGGCTCACATCCGGGGTGACCGGAACGAGCCACTGCGCCGGGGTCAGCTTGCGGCGGGCGCGGCGCTGCTGCCGACGGCGGGGCGCCGGGGTGACGCGGGCGCCCTCGCGATAGAAATCGGCGTCGAGCAGCGAGTGGAGCGAGACGACCCGCTCGTTGTGCGTCGCGGCCTTCGGGACGAAGTCGACGACGATGCCCGCCTCCTTGCGCGGATGCGTCCGCATGATCCGCCCGATCCGCTGCTGGTAGACGCGCTTGGACGCCGTCGGCGCGAGGTGCATGACCACGGTCGCGCGCGGTGAGTTCCAGCCCTCGGCGAGCAGCATCGCGTTGATCAGGACGTCGATCTCGTTGCGCTCGTACGCGGCCAGGATCTCGGCGAGCTTGACGGGAGGCGTTCGCCCGGAGACCGCCTCGGCCTTGATCCCGACGGCGCGGAACTCGGATGCGAGGTTGTACGCATGCTCGACGCCGGCGGCATACACGACGCCCGGCGCCGAGTCGAACCGCTCCTTGTAGAGGCTCGCCGCGGCGAGGTTCAGTGCCTGGTGGTCGAGGGCCTTCGCCAGCTCGCCTTCGTCGAAGTCGCCGCCGATGATCGGCACGTTGTGGATCGCGGCCACCGGCGGCACGCGCAGCGAGCGGAGCGGTGCGATCAGTCCGCGGCGGGCAGCGTCGGCGAGCGGGAGGTCGTCGACCGAAGCGGGGAAGACGTCCGAGACCTGCTTGGCGATCAGCTGCTCGGTCGCGGTCATGCCGATGTAGACCGGCTCGGGGTAGGAGCGGATCGCGGCGCTCGTCTTCTCGCCAAGGGCGGTGTGCGCCTCGTCGGCGATGACGAGCTGGTACGCCTCGCGGTCGATGTCGCCGACGTGGCGCGCGAACCAGGCGTAGGTCTGGATCGTCACCGGCGCTTTCTTCGTGCGGTCGCCGCCGGCGCCGATCGCGCCGGTGAACCGCGGGCCGTACCCGTGCTCGGTGAGCTCGCGCTCGAACTGCGAGACGAGCAAGCGGCGATGCGTGAGGATCAGGACGCCGAGGGTGCGCGCCGCCTCGATGAAACCGGCCGCGGCGATCGTCTTGCCGGAGGCCGTCGGGTGGCGGAAGCGGTAGCGGCGGGCCGCGCCGGGATCCTGCTCCGGCGAGGGCGGCTCCAGCTCTTCCTCTTCGTCGTCGGCTTCCGGGATGTCCGGGGTCGTCTCCTCGAACGACGGGTCGAGCTCCTCGTCCTCGTCGTCCTCCAGCTCATCGCCGTTGCCGTTGCCGTTCAGATCTTCGGGTTGCTTCTGCGCGGCGGCGATCAGCTCCGTGAGCATGCCGGCGAGCGCGTCGATCTGGTGGCGGCGAAGCTCGGTGCCGGAGGCCAGGTGCGGCGGTTTCTCGGAGAGCACGCGCTCGAGGCCGAGCATCAGGCCGTAGAGCACCTTCCACTCGGACGACGGCTCCGGCCTGCCGGCTGCCTGCTCCGCGACCGCGTCGTCGAGCGCACGGCGCCGGGCGGTGCCGGGCGCGAGCACGACGAGAGGATCCTCACCTTCGTGGAGGAACGGTTCGCCTGCCCAGGCTTCGGCGCGAAGGGCGGACTCGCTTAGTGCGTCCGGGGCCTCCGACGCAGGTGTCGGCTGCTCGATCGTTTCTGACACTGCCGTTTTTAGAGAAGTAGCGCAGCACGGAACGGTGCTGCAGCGTTTGAACCAGAGGTTGCCGCCCGCCACGGATGACCCACGCGAGCGTCTTGTCAAGCATAGCCGATCCTGCGGCGGATCGAACAACATGTCTGATGGTTGATGCCGCGGCAGGGTGTGTCTGGGGATGGCTCAGGCCAAGCCGTGCGGTCGGATCAGCTGAAGAGCATGCTGGTTTGCCTGGTCGAGGCTGAGCCGGCCGCACGGCGCCGCGCATGAGCCACCATCCAGGTGTGCCCGGTCGTGGCATCAACCATCTGGGCCGCAAAGGGTGATTCAGCGGCCGAGCGCGGCTACGCCTTCAACGCGTGCGGCTGCTCAGAGCGGCGTGCCGGCGCCGCCGAGGCCGCCGAACACCGCGAACGGGTTCTGCGGTGCGACCTCGTAGACGAGCTCTCCGCCCGGCTCGACCTCGCCGTGGACGCGACGCGCCAGCTCCTGGGCCTCCTCGCGCGACGCGGCGCCGGCGATCACGTACGAGTACACGCGTGAGACGCCATAGCCCTCACCTTCGAGCTGCTCGGCAAGGGCATTCGCCTCGTCGACCGATCCGCATTCGACACGCACCTCCCAGGGTGCGTACCCGCGCGCGAGCGTCTGCTCGTCGAGGTTCGGCCCAGGCGCCTCGTCGTCCCAGCGGTCCTCGTCGGCGAGCCAGTGCTCGAGCACGACCTGCGCCCCCTCGAGGCTCGCCTCGCGGAGCTCCGCCTCGACGACGCGCTGCGCCTGCTCCGCCTGGCCACGCGCCGCGGCGTAGACGAACACGGTGTCGCCGTCATGCGTCGCCACGAGCCGGTGCTCGGCGAGCTCGTTCGCCAGCTCCGCTGCCTCGGAGCCGAGACCGATGCCGAGCCGCGACAGGAGCCCGCGCGCGTGCTCCTCCTCGGGGAGCTCGATCCTCAGGCGCCAGTCGTCATGTGCCACGGCGGCAGACGATGCAGATGATCGGCGTCAAGCGGCGATGCGCGCGCCGAGGGCCGCGAGATCCTCGCGGCGCGCACCGACGACCTGCCGGTGCAGCTGGATCAGCAGCAGCCCTTCCGGAGCGAGGTGGCGCTCTGCGGCGACGAGCAGCCGCCGGTAGTGGTCGAGCCCGTCGCCGGTCGAGAAGACGGCCTCGTGCGGCTCGCCCTCGTACTCGTCCGCCGGCGGGAGATACGGCAGGTTGGCGACGATCAGATCGAGATCCTCCGGGATGTCCTCGAGCATGTCGCCGTGGACGAGGTTGATCCGGCCGCAGACACCATGTCGCTTGGCGTTCTCGCGGGCGAGCGCCACGGCCTCGGGGCTCGCGTCGGAGGCCCACACCTCGATCTGCGGCGCCGAGCGCGCGAGAGCGACCGCGATCGCGCCCGAGCCGGTGCCGACGTCGGCGATGCGCAGCGCGCGGCCGTCGATCTCGTGCAGCGCGGCGTCGACGAGCTGCTCGGTCGCCACGCGGGGCGACATGACCGCGCCGGGCCGGGTATTCAGCTGGAGTCCGTAGAAAGTGGTTTCGGCCATACTCGTGCCGTGGATTGGAGTGCGACGCTGGCGCGTCAGGTCGAGAGATACCGCGATGGTGAACAACGCATAGTGACTGCTGAAGATTCCGATGTGCGGCAGCGGCAGCTGACACGGATGGGCAATGCGGCCAACGGAGCGGCGCTCGTCCTGCTCATGCAGGGCAATACGGAAGAGGCGGACGGCTGGTTCTCGCGGGCGGCCGAGTGCTGGCGCGAGTCGTGGAACGACGCGCCGTCGGGAAGCTGGGGGCGGATGATCGGCGTGCTGAAGGCGCGCATCCTCGCCGACGACTGGGCCGGAGCGGAGGAGGCGGCGCGCTGGACGCTCGACGGCGGCGCGGCGGCGACCGAGTCTCCGATCGGCCGCTATGCCGCATGTCTCGCCGCGCTCGTGCTGGGTGACGACCTGCGTGGCCAGATGCTCGCCGAGTCGATCCGGGACCGGGAAGGATTCCCGCAGGCGGTGGCCGACTCGCTGCGCATGATCGCCGCGGGCGACGACCTGCCGGGCTACATCCTCGCCGTCGAGTCGGTGCTCGAGTCGTTCGAGACCCGCGAGGAGTACCTGGAGGACATCGCGGTCGCGGACACCGTGATGGTGCTGCAGGCGCTGGCGCGCCGACGCGGCTTCGAGGCCGAGCTCAGCTCGACGTTGCTGCCGGCGGCGAGCTCTCGCTAGACCCGTCGTCCGGTGGCTGTGTGTCATCCGGCGACTGAGCTGTATCCGGTGTTTCTGTCGCCGGGTGGGCGACGAGCGTCACGACCATCAGCGGCTGCTCCGAGTCCTCGAGCGCCTCGGCGCGCTCGATCATCACGTTCAAGAGCTCACGCAGCTGCTCGGGGTTCATGCGCACGTTGATCTGGGCGCTGCGGAACTCACCCTGCGCTCCGTACGCCTCCCAGCCGCGCTGGATCTCGGAGAGCATCGCAGCCTGCAGCTCGCCGGCGAGACCTGCGGCGCGGATCTCGGGCGAGACACGCACGTGGGCGGCGACGGCGCGGTACGGCTTCTCGCGGCCTCGGCCGGTTTCGGCGAGCTCGATCAGCCCCGCCTTGTGCAGCATCCGCACGTGAAAGTGCAGGTGCCCGGGATCGACGCCGAGCCTGGCGGCGAGCTCGCGGTTCGTGAGTGGATCGTCGTGCTCGCCCAGTGCCTGCAGCACCTTCAGGCGCAGCGGATGGCCGAGCGCCTTGAGCTGCTCGGGGCGTTCGATGGTGAGGACGTCTGACTGCTGGGGTGTGGGATTTGTGGCCATTGGGCGCAGATTCTTATCGTTCTCTCAGGTGGTGTCCAGATGCCCGGCCGCGGCGCGATCGAGAATCACCACGGTCTCGCCCTCCGTGGAGCGCACGAGGCTCGCCGGGGTAGCCGGGCTCGGTGCATCCGCGAAAGCGCGCTTGGCCGCCTCGGCCTTGGACTCGCCGACGACGAGGAAGATCACCCGGCGCGCGGCGCATAGCGCCGGCACGGTCATCGTCACGCGCGGCGACGAACGGCTCGAGCTGGGCTTCCGCGGCGACGGCTTGCTGGTCGCGCACGCTCAGCGACGGCGGCATCCGGGAAGAGCGATGCCGTGTGGCCGTCCGGACCGAGGCCCTGGAGCGCGAGGTCGATGGTGACGCCGTCGAGCAGCGCGTCGTACGCGGCGCGCCGCCTCCTCGGCGCCGAGCTCGCCGTCGATGCGGTACACCTCGTTCGGAGTGCGCTCGAGCCGTTCGAGAGCGACTCCTTCGCGAGCCGGTAGTTCGACCGCTCGTCGTCCGGCTTCACGGCGCGGTCGTCGCCCCAGTAGATCCGGGCGCGCGCTCCAGTCGGGCTCCGATGCCGCTGCCAGCTCGAACGCCGCCGGAGGGCCCGAGCCGCCGGAGAGCGCCAGTGCCCCGCCTGCCCGCGCCGCGGCGACGAGCCGCTCGGCGGTGGCGCGGAAAGCCTCGCCCTCCGTCTCGAAGACCTGCAGGTGGAAGCTCACTCGTGCTCGGCCGCGAGCTCTTTCGAGCGTTCCATCGCCGCGTTGATCGCGTTCAGGAACGCCGCGCGGACACCGGCCTGCTCCAGCTCGCGGATCGCGCGGATCGTCGTCCCGCCCGGTGACGTCACCGACTCGCGCAGCTCGACCGGATGCATGTTCTCGTCCCGGAGCAGCTTCGCCGTGCCGAGCATCGTCTGGACGACGAGGCGCGTCGAGATCTCGCGCGACAGGCCGAGCAGGATCCCCGCCTCGATCATCGCCTCGGCGAGCAGCGCGAAGTAGGCAGGCCCCGAGCCGGAGACGGCCGTGACGGCGTCCATGTACGGCTCGTCGACTCTTGCAGTCGACCCACGTGCGCGAGCACGTCCTCGGCGATCGCGAGGTGCTCCTCGCCCGGCGTGGCGCCCGGCGCAGATGCCGGCGATCCCCTCGTGGACGGTCGCCGGTGCGTTCGGCATCGCGCGGACGACCGGCACAGGCTCGGCGAGCCGCTGCTCGATCATCGCGGTCGGGATCGCCGCGGCGACGGAGATCACCGTCTGCTCGGGAGTCAGCAGGCCGCCGATCTCACCCAGCAGCGATCTCGATGTCCTGCGGCTTGACGGCGAGCACGATCACGCCGGCGCCCCGGATCGCCTCGACGTTCGACAGGCGTCACTGTCGACGTCGTGGCGCTCGCGCAGCTCGTCGGCCCGCGCCTCGCGCCGGGCGGTGACGACGACGTCGGTCCAGCCGGAGCGAGAGCAGCCCGGCAAGCAGCGACTCGCCGATCTTGCCCGTGCCGAGAATCGCGATGCGGGTCATGGACGCAAGTCTAGGTTGGGCGTACGGTGAGTGTGATGCTCGCGCTCGCACTGGCGCTTCTCGTGACCACTGCTCCAGCCTGCCGCCCGGGCTCGCTCACGGCGGAGGCGTCCTTGCAAGGGGCGACCGGCAGCCTGCTCGGCGGCCTGCAGGTGATGAACGTCGGCCAGAAGGCCTGTACGTTGCCCGAGCGCCCGACTGTGCGCATCAGCTGGGCGGGGAAGACGCTGAACATCCAGCGTGTCCAGCTTGCGGCGCGCCCCGTCCGGCTGCGACTCCTGAAGCCTGGCGCGAAGGCGTACGCCGCGCTTCAGTGGCGCAACTGGTGCGGTGACGACTTCGGCCTGTTCCGCCCGCGGCTCCTCGTCACGCTCGGGCGGCTGCCGTCGGTGCTGCGCGTCGAGCTGCACGGGCAGGTGACGGCGCCGCGATGCGACTCAAGCTACTCGCCGTCGACGCTGGCGGTCGGCCGCTTCGCTGCGCCTCGGCGCTAGACGGTTGATGCTGCGGCGTGCCCGGTCGTGGCGTCAACCGTCTACCGGTACGAGCCCGACGGCGTGGCCCTTCAGCAGGTAGACGCTCGCGAGCCCGGCCCATTCGCCGTACGGCTCGAGCAGCGCGTCCGTCTCCTCCGCCTCGACGTAGCGGCCCCACAGCACGGAGGCGAGCTTGACGAGGCCGAGGTCCCGCGCCAGGCCGCACTCGTAGCGCCCGAGACCGTGGAGCGCGACGATGCCGACCGACCACGGCCCGAGCCCCGGTTCGCGCTCGAGCCGCGCCGCGACCCGCGCAGTCGAGACGTCGTGCAGCCCTTCGAGGTCGATCGTGCGGCAGAGGCGGATGAGCGTCGAGCCGCGGCGGGTGCCCAGCCCGAGCGCGCGCAGCTCGGCCGGCGAGAAGCGCCCGAGCGCCGCCGCCGTCGGCGGGCGTGAAGAAGCGTCCGAGGCTCGGCGATGCGCGCGCGGATCACCGCCCGTTCGATCGCAGCCGCCCGGCTCGCCTGGATCAGCTGGCCGCAGACGGCACGGAGCAGCGCCTGCGCGACGCTCCCGAGACGCAGTGGGCGGAGGCCTCGCAGGCGTCGTGTCGCCTCGCCGATCAGCGGGTCGTCGGCGAAACGGGACAGGAACTCCGAGTGGTCGTTCTCGAGCGGCAGCACGGCACGGATTCGCGCCAGCCCGGCCTCGCTCTCGGCCCACACGTGCACGGTGCCGTCGACGAACTGCTGGGCGCGCGCGTGCTCCGGCGTCCCGTCGGCGTCGACGACGCCTTCGAGCACCCCGTCGACGGCGGTCCGGGTCGCGTCGCCTGCCATCCGCGCTGAGAGACGTAACGAGAACGGTCCCTGCGGTCGGATGCGATCGTGGATCACGACCGCGAAGGTTAGTGCGAGCGGCGGGTGGGCTCGCCTGTACTGCTAAACGATGTCGCCGTGGGCCATCACGTCGGCCGCACGGTCGAGCACGTCGAGCGCTTCGCTCTCGCGGCCGAGACGCCGGAGGAAGCGGGCCCAGGCGCGGAACGCATCCGAGCGCTCGGCGGGGTTGCCGTGCGCCGCGAGAAGCTCCGAGGCGGCGGCGTACGACGCTTCCGCCTGGACGTCCTTGTCCTTTGCCTCGTTCGCGCGGGCGAGTGCGAGCAGCACGTTGCCGCGCTCGCTCGGATAGCCCTCGCCGGCGACGTCGAGCGCCTCATTGCCGAGCCGGATCGCCTCGTCGTTGTCGCTCCGCAGCACCGCGTTGCGGGTCTGCTCGACGAGAAGCGAGAGCCGGTCGACCGCATCGGCGTTCGTGCCGAGCAACTGCGCCCCGACGTCGAGATGGCGCCGGGCCTCGTCGGCGCGGCCGCTCGAGTTCATCACCCACGCGACCGTCACGTGTGCGCGGCCGAGGTGCATCGTGTCCTCGGTCGCCTCGAGCAGCGCGAGCGCCTTGCGCGTGTGGCGCAGGCTCTCGGCATAGCGTCCCTCGTTGGCGGCGAGACGCCCGAGCGACCAGTAGAGCCTGACGCGCGTGAACGGATCGGCGATGTCGCCGGCGCGCGTGAGCGCGTCCTGCAGTACCTCTTCGGCGCGGTGGGTGTTGCCGGCGTCGGTGAGGGCGAAGCTGAGATACGTGGCGAAGCGGATCTGTGCGGCGACGTTGTCCGGCTCGGCGGCCGTGACTTGCTCGAGGCAGGATTCGAAGAGGCCGACAGCCTGGCGCTCGCGGCCGGTGACGGCGAGCGAGCGTCCGAGCTGCGCGAAGACGTCCGGGCGCTCGACGGGGGTCACATGGCCTTCGTCGATCGCGGCTTGCAGCAACTCGACGGCTTCGGCGTCCCGTCCGTCGCGTGCGGAGGCGAAGCCGAGAATGATTCGGGTGCGGCCGGCAATCGGGGCGTCGCCCGCCGCTTCGGCATCGGCGAGCAGCGCGTCGAGCGCCTGCTCGACGCCGTCGTCCTCGCCGAGCCGCAGCCGGAGCTCGAGCTCGGTCAACTGCAGCTCGCGCTGGTCCGATTCCCGGAGGTCACGGCCGGTCTCGAGATAGTCGGGCGAGACCCCGAGCTTGCGCGCGAGCATGCGCAGCGCCTTCACCGAAGGCTGCCGCGCTCCCGCTTCGATGCGGGAGATGTAGGCGTATGACACGCCCGGAGCCGACAGTTCACGCTGTGAGAAGCCGCGGTCCGTCCGCAGCCGCCGCAGCCGTTGGCCGATCGACTCGATCTCGTTGGCCTCGCCAGGCACTCGTCCTCATTCAAACCGGTAAACGGGTCGGCGTCAACTCGGGAACGTGCATTGCGTACAAAAGTCCCGGAACTCTGTTTGACTCCTCACGTCGCAGCAACTGTTACGAGCGACCGCCGGTCAGGCGTGGATTATCCCGACGAGGAGGTGTAGGACATGGTTCGCAGGCTTGGGGTTGCGGTTGGTTTCGTCGCCGCATCGTCACAGCCGCACTGAACGCGAGTGATCCGGGGCGCCCGCAAGGGCCGTCGCCGGATCTGGTTTTTCCGCGGGGGCTCCCCATCCCCCGTCGCCGCCAATTGGTGGAAGGAGGTGCAGGAATCGTGCGCAAGCTTCAGTTCACACTGGGCGTGCTGGCCGCAGTCGCAGCGGCCGCGCTCAACGCCGTCAGCGGCCCGTGGGGCCCGTAGGTTGGCAGGCGGGTGGGCGGGAGCGCTCTGGCGCTCCCGCCCAGTTCCGCTCCCCCGGTTACGCTCCGTCGTGTGCTGCGCCGCCTAGCTGACCGCGTCTCGTTGCGGAGCCGTCGGCGGAAGTTCGACCTCTTCATCGAGACGTTTCGCCCGGGACCGGAGACAGCCGTGCTCGACCTCGGCGTCACCGACGCCCCGTTCAGCGACCACCCGGACAACTTCTTCGAGGCGTGGTACCCGTGGCCCGAGCGGATCACCGCAGTCGGCGTGACGCCGCTCGACCGGTTCAGGGAGGCGTTCCCGTCCGTGACCGCGGTGCAGACGGACGGAGGGAAGCTTCCGTTCGCAGACGATGCGTTCGACCTCGGCTTCTCGAACGCCGTCCTCGAGCACGTCGGCGGCCGTGACGAGCAGCGTGCGTTCGTCGAGGAGCTTTGCCGCGTCGCGCGGCGCGTCTTCCTGACGACGCCGAATCGTCTGTTCCCGCTCGAGGTGCACACACTCCTCCCGTTCGTCCACTGGTTGCCGCGCGGCCCGCGCGAGCGGGCGCTCCGCGCACGCGGCTGGACCGAGACGCTCGAGCTGCTCTCGCCCGGCGAGGTGCGCAGCCTCTTCCCGGGCTCCGTCGAGATCGTGCGGCGCGGGATGACGATCGTCGCCGTCGGCGGGGGTCGCTAGTGGCCGGGCGGCGCCTACCCCGCCCGCGTGCCGTCTGGGCGCTCTACGCCTTCATCCCGGGGCTCGCGGTGCACAACTTCGTCATGGCCGAGCTCTGGGAGGCGGGCGTCCGCGGCTGGAAGCTCGACGTCGTCTCCGCCTGGAAGGAGATTCTGCTCGCGCTCGGGCTCATCGCCGTGATCCGGGCGCGCCACGGCTTGCCGTTCAAGTCGTCGCCGGCGGACTGGCTGGCGGTCGCGTACGCCGCCGTGGTCGTCGTCTGGTTCCTGGTCCCGCAGTCGTGGCTCGGCGGCGAGGCGAGCCGCAAGACCGAGCTCTACGGACTGCGCCACGACCTGCTGCCGGTGGCGGCGTACTTCTACGGACGCGGCCTGTCGCTCACCGCCCGTGAGCTTCGCCTCGTCGGCTATCTGATCATCGGTACGGGGATAGGGGTCGCCGCGGTCGGCCTCCTCGACGTCTACCTCGTGCCGCTCCAGTGGTGGCGCGACTCGGGCGCGCCGGGCTGGTACGGCGAGCAGCTCGGCCTGACCTACAAGGGCCTGAGCGGCCTGCCGGAGAACTTCGTCTACAACGCCGGCGGCCACGACGTCTTCCGCCGGCTCGTCTCGACATTCCTCTCGCCGCTCGCGGCGTCGTACCTGCTCGTCGTCGCGCTGCTGCTGGCGACCGCGCTGCGCGAGCGGCGATGGGCGCTCTGGGCCTCGCCGGTCCTCTTCGCCGGCCTCCTTTGGACGCATTCGCGCTCCAGCGTCATCGCCTTCGCGGCCGGGCTCTGCGTGCTCGCGTGGGCGAGCCGCCGGCTCTTGCCGCTCGCGCTCGCCGCGGTCACCATCGCGGCGGCGTTCTTCTTCTTCCGGGGCTACGAGGACTTCGGCCCGCAGACGAGCTTCACGAAAGCGGAGCTCGTGTTCCAGGACCGGCACGGCTCCGGCAAGCCGAGCGAGAGCCACGATCCCTTCTCGGCGGGCGAGTCGTCGACGTCGAGCCACTGGCGCAACCTCCGCGACGGCGTCGAGACCGTGGTCGAGCACCCGCAGGGCTACGGCCCCGGCAATGCCGGGGTGACCGCCTTCCGCACGGGAACGGATCTCAAGGCCGGCGAGTCGACGTACACGGAGCTCGGCGTCGAGGCGGGCATCCTCGGGATGCTGCTCTTCATCGCCTGGTCGATCACGCTGGTGCGCCGCGTCCTGCCGCGATCGGCGTGGCTCGGCGCCTCGTTCGTCGCGGTGCTCCTGCTCGGGATCCAGACAGACGTGATCGGCGTGCCGTGGCTCGCGTACGTGCTCTGGACACTCGCGGGCGACCAGTCCTAGGGCCCAGGACCCTGGGCGGCACACAGGTACCTCTGTGCCGACACACAGGTACCCTGCCGCCGACACACAGGTGTGTAACCCCGGCGCGTTCGTCGTAAGCACGGCGAGCGCCACGAGGGCGCACCCGGTCCGCGGGCAGGGCTGAGCCCACCTCGCCGCAGCACCGCAGTCACGGAACGACCACCTTCTGCCCGGAGACGCGGACGTCGGGCCTCTCTCGAAGGAGGTCGTGATGCAGATCGACATCGAGCAGGCGCGCAAGCGCGCCAAGGAGCTCGTCAAGGCGGGCGGCGCCGCGAAGCTCGCCGACGCGCAGCGGGAGATTGCGCGGGGGCTCGGCTACGACAGCTGGCCCGCGCTCGTCCACGCGCTCGAGCCGCCGACGCCGGCGCGGGTCGTGGACGCCGCCTACGGGATGCCCGACCGCGCGGCCGAGATGCTCGAGCGCGTGCCGGAGCTGCGGGACGACCCGTGGGTGGCGCTCTCGCTCGCCGACACCTCGAAGATCGACGATGCCGTCAAGCCGGGCGGCCCGCTCGAGGCGCCGCCGCTCTACTACGTCGTCCGGACCCGGCTCGCCGCGGACACGAGCGCCGCCGCGCGCGATCTGCTCGCCCGCGGTGCGGATCCCAACGGCACGAGCAGCGAGGGCTGGACCTGCCTCTCGCTCGCCTGCTCGCGTGGCGACGCGCCGCTCGTCCGGGTCCTGCTCGAAGCGGGCGCCGAGCCGAACGACAACGACTCGCTCTACCACTCGATGGAGCCGGTCGACCCGGCCTGCGTGCGGCTCCTGCTCGAGCACGGCGCCGAGCCGAACGGGACGAACTCACTCGCGCACGCACTCGACTACGACCGCATCGAGCAGGTGCGGCTTCTGCTCGACCACGGCGCCGATCCGAACGAGGTAGAGAACCTCCACCACGCGGTCTTCCGCGGTCGCAGTCCCGAAACGATCCGGTCTGCTCGTCGATCACGGAGCCGATGTGGCACGGCGCGACGCGCACGGCCGCACCGCCTACCAGCACGCCGTCAGGCGCGGTCATGTCGAGCTGGCCGAGACGCTCGCGGGTGCTCGGGTCGCCGACCGACGTGACGCCGGGCGACGCCGCGCTCGGCGCGATCGCGCGTGGCGAAGGGGATCCGTCGGGGCTCGCGATGGACTCGGACACCGTGGGCGCCCTGATCGAGCTGGCGATGCGCGACCCGCAGACGCTCGCGCGCGTCGTCGACGCGGTCGGCCCAAACTTCAGCGCGAGCTGGGGCGGCGGCCCGCGCGGAACGCTCCTCCATCAGGCGGCCTGGCTCGGGCGCGTCGATTTCGTCGAGTTCCTGCTCGAACGCGGCGCCGAGGTCGACGAGCGCGTCGAGACCGAGTACGCGACACCGCTCGGCTGGGCCGCCGTCGGCTCGCGCTACAGCCCCGATCATCCCGGTGACAACTTCTCCGTGCCTGATGCCGACTATCGCGGCGTCGCGGAGCGGCTCGTCGCCGCCGGCGCGCGCGTGGAGCCGAAGTTCGTCGAGATGTCCGTCGGCCCGCTTGCCGACTGGCTAGAGGCCTGATGTGAAACTCCGGCAGGCACGGCTGGTGTGCCAGACACGGCGCGGGTCACCCGGTTCGGGCTTGCCCGTAGCAACCACTATGCGCCGCGCCCGACCCAGCTGACCCGCTTGGTCTGGCCCATCCCCGTACCCACCCGAATTCCACATCAAGCCTCTGGCTCAACACATCGGGGGACGCCACATCTGACAACTCTTGCTACGTTGTTCGCACGGACGGCATTTGGGTCGTCCCGTGAGGCCAAAGCGTTCTCGTTCCTCCTTCGGTGGTTTCGAGCTCGATCAGGTCTCGAAACCAGACAATCCAAGGAGTCGAATGACACAGTTTTCTGCGGCTACGCCGTTGCCCTCGTCTGAGGGACCGTCCTTTGCCGGACTAGGCGTGAGTCCCGAGGTCGAGCAGTCTCTTGCAGCCCGCTCGATCAACAGCCCGTTCAAGATTCAAGAGCTCGTCGTCCCCGAGGCGCTTCGCGGCTCGGACATCCTCGCGAAGTCGCCGACCGGCTCGGGCAAGACGCTCGCGTTCGGCCTGCCGATCGTCGAGCGGACGTCACGCGACGGCAAGACGCCGTCGGCGTTGATCCTCGTGCCGACCCGCGAGCTCGCCCAGCAGGTCGCCGAAGAGCTGACGCTCGCTCGGCAAGCCGAAGGGCCTCAAGGTCGCCGTCGTCTACGGCGGCGCTCCGCTCCCGGCTCAGGCGAAGCGCGCCAAGGTCGCCCATATCGTCGTCGCCACTCCGGGCCGGCTCGGGACCTCGTCGAGCGCAAGCTCGTCAAGCTCGACGGCGTCAGCGATCGCTCGTGCTCGACGAGGCCGACCGGATGCTCGACATGGGCTTCAAGCCGCAGGTCGAGCGGATCATCCGCCGCCTGCCGGACGACCGCCAGACGATGCTCTTCTCGGCCACGCTCGACGGCGAGGTCGGCGAGCTCGCCCGCGCCTACACCGATTCGCCCGCGTACTTCGAGGCCGAGCCTGCCGGACGAGGACGGCGAGCGGTGACGTCGATCACACGTTCGTCCGCGTCACGCACGACGACAAGGTCGACGCGCTGATCGAGCAGCTCAACGACCGACCACGGCCTGACGCTCGTCTTCGTCCGCACCAAGCGCGGCGCCGACCGGCTCGTCGCAGAAGCTCAAGCGCCAGGACGTCCAGGCCGCCGCGATGCACGGCGACATGACGCAGGGCGCCACGCGAGAAGGCGCTCGAGCGCTTCCGCAGCGGCAAGGTGCAGACGCTCGTCGCCACCGACGTCGCCGCACGCGGCCTCGACCTCGACGACATCACGCACGTGATCAACTTCGATCCGCCCGAGGACGACAAGGGCTACGTCCACCGCGTCGGCCGTACCGGCCGCGCCGGCCGCAGCGGCACCGGGATCACCTCGTGCTTCCCGAGCAGCAGGCCGACGTCAGCCGCGTCGCCCACGATCCTCGGCCACAAAGAGCAGTTCGAGGCGCGAGGGCATGACCGTCGCCCGCCCGAAGCTCCTCTACACGAGCCGCCGCGGCCGCCGGTCGCGCTGGTAACCCACTCGCACTCGTAAGCGCTGTACCCGAGCGCGGTCAGAGACTGCGCGGCACGCAAGTGCCGCCGGCTCTCGCCGCGCTCGTACTCGTTTCCGGGTGTGACCGCAGGCGCTAGCCGCGCCGCTGCTCAATGGGACCGGCCGACCAATCGCCGCGCGCAAAGCCCGTCCGGCAGTCGTCTGCGAAGCGTTTCAGTACTGCGGCGATGCGCGTCGTCCCGCCCGGCTCGGCGCCGCAGCCGTGCAGGTCACGGAAGCGGTCGGCAAGCCAGAGATCTCTGAGGTACGGCTCGATGGTGGCTCCCTTCGTCGGTTCGTCCGAACGTACCGAGAGCCCGCCGCAGGAGGTGTAACGGTTCCGTGTGAATCGGGTGACAGAGCGCCGGCGACGGCTAGGCTGGTCGCGATGAGCCTCAGCGCCCGCAGGTTGGCGACGCTCGGTGCCCTTGCCGCCGCGTCCGCGTTCGCCGTCGCTGCCGAGGCGTTCCGCATCCGCCACACGGGCTCGTACCAGCACTGGTGGCTCGTCTGGAATCTCGGGCTCGCGTGGATCCCGTTCCTGCTGGCGCTCGTGCTCTACGACGGCTCCCGCCGCCGCGTCTCGCCGGTGGTCCTCTGGCCGCTCGGCGCCCTCTGGCTCCTTTTCTTCCCGAACGCGCCGTACATCCTCACCGACTTCATCCATCTCGCTCCGAACCAGGGTGTGCCGCTCTGGTTCGACGCGGCGCTGATCTCGTCGTTCGCGTTCACCGGGCTCCTGCTCGGCTACGGGTCGCTGTATCTCGTGCAGGCGGTCGTCCGCGACGCCGTCGGTGCCGCAGCCGCGTGGGCGACCGCTTTCGCGGCGCTCGGGCTCGGCAGCATCGGCATTTACCTCGGCCGGTTCGTCCGTCTCAACAGCTGGGATGCGATGACCGACCCGGGCAGGCTCCTCGACATCGCGCGCGTGCGGCTCGAAGCGCCGCTCGGCAACCCGCAGCTGCTCGCCGTGACCGGGTTCTTCACGGCGTTCTTGACCGTCACATACCTGGCCGTCTACGGTCTCGCGGGCTTCGGCCTCGAGACCGACGGCAAGTGACCGTTTTTCGGCCGAAGCAGCATCTAGTGCGCTATACCTAGACCATGGCGATGAAGCCAGTCGAGCAGCTTGACAGCGTTGTCATCCGGTTCGCGGGGGATTCAGGCGACGGCATGCAGCTCACCGGGGGCCGCTTCACCTCGGAGACGGCGCTCCTCGGCAACGACATCTCGACGTTCCCGGACTACCCGGCCGAGATTCGCGCCCCCGCCGGCTCGCTGCCGGGCGTCTCCGGCTTCCAGCTCCACTTCGCGGACCACGACATCCTGACGCCGGGCGACCGGCCCGACGTCCTCGTCTGCATGAACCCCGCCGCGCTGAAGACGAACCTCAACGACCTGCCCAAGGGCGGGACGCTGATCCTCGACAACGACGCCTTCTCCGACAAGAACCTGAGCCGCGCCGGCTTCGAGACGAATCCGGTCGAGGACGGCACGCTCGCCGACTACCAGCTGCACGCGGTGCCGCTGACGTCGATGACGATTGAGGCGCTGAAGGAGATCGAGGGCGTCACGAAGCGCGAGGCCGAACGCGCCAAGAACATGTTCGCGCTCGGGCTGATGTCGTGGCTCTACGGCCGCCCCACCGAGGGGACGGTCGACTTCCTGCGGAAGAAGTTCGCGAAGCGCCCGGAGATCGCCGAGGCGAACGTGAAGGCGTTCAACACCGGCTACGCGTTCGGCGAGACCTCCGAGGGCTTCGCCGTGCGCTACGAGGTCAAGCCTGCGGTGCAGGAGCCGGGCGTCTACCGGCAGATCACGGGCAACCAGGCGCTCTCGTATGGGCTGATCGCCGCGTCGAAGCTGTCGGGTCTCGAGCTCTTCCTCGGCGCGTACCCGATCACGCCCGCGTCGTCGATCCTCGAGGAGCTGGCGAAGCACAAGAAGTTCGGCGTCCGGACCTTCCAGGCAGAGGACGAGATCTCGGCGGCCGGTGCCGCACTCGGGGCTGCGTTCGGCGGCTCGCTGGCCGTCACGACCTCGGCCGGGCCGGGCATCGTGCTGAAGTCGGAGACGATCGGCCTCGCGGTGCAGCTCGAGCTGCCGATGGTGATCGTCGACGTGCAGCGCGCCGGCCCGTCGACCGGCATGCCGACGAAGCCGGAGCAGGGCGACCTGATGATGGTCATGTTCGGGCGCAACTCCGAGTCGCCGATCCCGGTGATCGCGGCCGGGACGCCCGGCGACTGCTTCTTCGCCGCGATCGAGGCGGCGCGGATCGCGCTCAAGTACCGCACGCCGGTGTTCCTCCTGAGCGATGCGTACCTCGCGAACGGCGCCGAGCCGTGGCGGATCCCGGACATCGACACGCTGCCGGACCTGCACGTCGACTTCGCGACCAACCCCGAAGGCTTCCAGCCCTACTCGCGCGACTCCGAGACGCTCGCGCGGCCGTGGGCGATCCCCGGCACGCCCGGCCTGGAGCACCGCATCGGCGGGCTCGAGAAGGCGGACGTCACCGGCAACATCTCCTACGACCCGGAGAACCATCACCTGATGACGCAGCTCCGTGCCGCGAAGGTGGCCGGGATCGACGTGCCCGACCAGATCCTCGACCACCAGGAGGGCGCCGACCTGCTCGTACTCTCCTGGGGCGGCACGTTCGGCCCGGTGCACGCGGGCGTGCGGCGCGTCCGAGGGAACGGCCACCGGGTCGCGCACGCGCACATGCGCCATCTGAACCCGTTCCCGCGCAACCTCGGCGACCTGCTGCGCTCGTACGACAAGGTGCTGATCCCGGAGATGAACACCGGCCAGCTGCTGAAGCTCGTGCGCGCCGAGTTCCTCGTCGACGCCGCCGGCTACAACCGCATCACCGGCAAGCCGTTCCAGGCCAGCGAGATCGAGGGCGCGATCGAGGGAATGCTGTGAGCACGGGCAACGGAGCAGACAACGGCGCAGGCAACGGGAACGGGAAGCAGCTGCTCCAGCTGACCGCGAAGGACTTCAAGTCCGACCAGGAGGTCCGCTGGTGCCCGGGCTGCGGCGACTACGCGATCCTCGCCGCGGTGCAGGGCTTCATGCCTGAGCTCGGGATCGCCAAGGAAGACATCGTATTCGTCTCCGGGATCGGCTGCGCCGCGCGATTCCCGTACTACATGGAGACCTACGGCATGCACTCGATCCACGGCCGCGCGCCGGCGATCGCGACCGGCCTCGCCGTCTCGCGCCAGGACCTCTCGGTGTGGGTCGTCACCGGCGACGGCGATGCGCTCTCGATCGGCGGCAACCACCTGATCCACGCGCTGCGCCGCAACGTCAACATCAAGATCCTGCTCTTCAACAACATGATCTACGGGCTGACGAAGGGTCAGTACAGCCCGACCTCGGAGCAGGGGAAGATCACCGGCTCGACGCCGTTCGGCTCGGTCGACTGGCCGTTCAACCCCGTGTCGGTGGCGCTCGGTGCCGAGGCGACGTTCGTCGCGCGGACGATCGACACCGACCGCAAGCACCTCACCGAGGTGCTGCGCCGCGCTGCGGAGCACAGGGGCGCGGCCTTCGTCGAGGTCTACCAGAACTGCAACATCTACAACGACGGCGCATTCGACTCGATCCGTGACGACAAGACGAACCGCATCTACCTGAAGCACGGCGAGCCGATCCGCTTCGGCGCCGACGGGGAGAAGGGCGTGCGTCTTCGCGCCGACGGCGTTGCCGAGCTGTGCGACGTCGCCCAGACCGGCGAGGAGAACCTGCTCGTCCATGACGAGCACATGGAGCACCCGTCGCTTGCGTTCACGCTGTCGCGGCTCGCTCACACACCGCATGGCCCGACGCCGATCGGCGTCTTCCGCGACATCGACCGCGCGAGCTACGACGAGCTCGTCGCGCAGCAGATCGCAACCGCGAAGGAGAAGGGCGAAGGCGAGCTCGCAGCGCTCCTCGGCGGCGGCGACACCTGGACGATCACGTAGCCGCGAAGCGCTATCTCGTCACGGGCCGGCTCCGAGGGTTGAAGAGCCGGATCGCGGTGCGCCGGCTGAACCTGTACCGCGTCGACCTCGCCGCCGTGCAGAGCAAGTACCTCGGCGAGACTGAGAAGGAGCTGGCGCGGCTCTTCGATGCCGCGGAGCGCAGCGACGCAGTGCTGTTCTTCGACGAGGCGGACGCGCTTTTTGGCGAGGACCGCACCGGCGAGGAGGCGGTCAAGTCGGATGAGGGCGCGATCGTGATCGGCACCCGGCGCGAGCCGCCTCCGGAGCGGCTGCGGGCGCTTGGCCTGGTGCGCTGGCCGCCGCGTCGCTAGACCGTCGTCGCCGGTGATTGCACCGGCTTGCGTTCAACCTCGCGGCACGAGAGCATCAACCCTCCAACGATGTGACAGGAGGAGAGATGACACTCACCGTCAGGCGAGCCGCGATCGCAGTCGCCGCCGCTGCTCTGCTCGTTGCTCCCGCTGCTGCGGGCAACGGAGGGCCTCACCACGGGTTCTTCGGCACGCTTAAGCTGCGCGTCGTCTCGAGTCCGCCGCAGTACGTCTCGGGCGGGGACGCCCGGGTCGAGGTCGTCGTGCCGGACAAGATTCCTTTCGCCGCGATTCGCATCAGGCTCAACGGCGTCGACGTCACACGCACCTTCGCGCGCGACCCCGAGGACGACCACCAGCTCGAGGGCGTCGTAACCGGACTGCGCGAGGGCTCGAACAAGCTCACGGCGAGCCTGGGCTGGTCGCCCTGGAACCGCGCTGAGCTCGAGCTCACGAACTACTCGACCGACGGACCGATGTTCTCCGGGCCGAGGCAGGTCGTGTTCAAGTGCACGCAGGCCGACCGGCTCGCCGCGGCCAACCTCACGACCCCGGGCGTCGAGCCGCTGTGCTCGATCCCGACGCGGGTCGACTGGGTCTATCGCGCCACCGACGGAAGCTTCAAGCCGTACACCCCGGGCGCGCCGCGGCCGGCCGACATGACACAGACGACGACGATGAGCGGCGCCACGGTCGACTTCGTCGTCCGCTGGGAGCGCGGCACGATCGACCGCTTCGTCTACTCGCTGGCCATGCTCTCGCCCGCGAGCCAGGACGCAGCGCAGCCGGATCTCTCCGCCTGGAACGGCGTGCTCCTCGACAAGTTCGAGGGCGGCGTCGCGATCGGCCACTACCAGGGGAACCCGCAGCGCGGCTCGATGCTGTGGCAGCCGGGGCTCGGTCTCGGGTACGCGATCGCCTACTCGACCGGCGACGTCACGAACGTCCACTACAACCTCCAGCTCGGCGGCGAGGCGGCGATCATGGTCAAGGACCGCTTCGTCTCCGCCTACGCGGAGCCTCGCTATACGGTCGCGGTCGGCGGCTCGGGTGGCGCAATCCAGCAGTACGTCTACGGCCAGAACCACCCGGGCCTCCTGGATGCGGCCATCCCGCAGTACTCGTACCCGGACATGGTCACGCAGACGATCCACGTCGGCGACTGCGAGCTGCTCGAGCGCTGGGCCGACTTCAAGGTGCTCACCGAAGGCCCGACCTCGATGTGGCGCACCTGGCTCAACCGCACGTCGATCGAAGGACTGGCCGCGTCGGCGACGGTCGGCAACCCGTACGGGGCGCTGATGCCGTACATGCCGACGCCCGGATCGGACGAGTGCATCAACGGCTGGCGCGGGCTCTCGCCGCTCGCGTTGAACCCGCTGTACGGCACGGCCCCGGGGGTCACGCCTCAGGAGCAGGCCACGACCAAGTGGACGCACTGGGACGACCTCGTGAACATCTACGGCACCGACGAGACCGGTTACGCGCGCTCGCCGTGGGACAACGTCGGCGTCCAGTACGGGCTGAAGGCGCTGCGCGACGGCAAGATCACGCCGGCGCAGTTCCTCGACCTGAATGCGAACGTCGGCTCGTGGAAGCGGTCGTCCGAAATGGTGCAGGAGGGCTGCCCGTTCGTCGGCCCGTGCACGCCGGCGACCGTCGACGTCTGGAGCCAGCGCAACATGAACCTCTCGCCCGACGGCGGCGCCACGCCGGCACCTCGGCGTGAGGGCAACATCGCGGCGATCAACGCCGCGTACCGGAGCGGGATGGTCTTCCGCGGGAAGATCGACATCCCGATCATCGACTGGCGGAACTACCTCGAAGAGTCGCTGAACATGCACAACTCGCACCAGTCGTTCGCTGAGCGGCAGCGGATGCTGAACTACGACCACGACGCTTCGAACCAGGTCATCTGGTCGACCGACGGGCGTCCGTCGGCGCAGTTCGACCAGACGCCGCTGGCGCTCCAGGTGATGGATCAGTGGATGCGGAACATCGCCGCGCATCCGTGGCGGGGCGTCGCCGGCAATAAGCCGCCTGACGCGGTCGACTCGTGCTTCCACACCGACGGCTCGCTGCTCGCCAAGGGCAACGACGTCTGGAACGGCATCCTCGACTCGAAGCCGGCGGGCGCCTGCACGCAGGCGTTCCCGATCTATTCGACGTCACGGATCGTCGCCGGCGGCCCGCTCGAGGGCGGCGTGTTCAAGTGCGCGCTGCAGCCGGTCGGCACCGCGATCAGCCGCGGCCTGTACGGCTCCTGGCAGCCAAGCGCCACGGAGGTCGCACGGCTCCAGCAGATCTTCCCGACCGGGGTCTGCGACTACACCAAGCCGGACGTGGGGCTGCCGCCCCACTTGCACTAGCCGTCAAGCGTGAGGGCGGGGCCGGTTTGCTGGCCCCGCCCGCTAACGGCACGAGCCGGCGCCGGAGCGGTGGCGCGCGCTAGGCCACATGTCGTGGCCGCCGAGGCGCGGATAGCCTTGCCGTTCCGGAGAGGTTCTTGATGCTGAGCTAGCCGGCAAAGTCTGGGACGACTGGAATCGAGCTCTTCTTGAATCCTCGTTCCTCGAGCATCGCCAGCGTGAGCGCGTTCTCCTCCGTTTGACGAAGCATCTTCCGAACCACGCTCTTCGTCTCTCCTGCATGCACCGCCGCCAGCGCGAGCGATCTACGTGCAAGGGGATTCTCCTCTGTCTCCGCGGCTTCGCGTAAGAGAACTCGGGCCGCAGCTGGGTCCCAGGACGCCAGACGCTGCGAGGCGAGTGATGTGAGTGGTAGCGACGCATTGCCTGTCGCAAGAATCTCCTCGAAGAATTCGCGAAGCTCATTGTCGACAGATGCCTTTGAAGGGAACATCGTTCCAAGCTGCGCGACGGTCCAAGGAAGTCGTGTCCTCCAGCTCTTTGCGTAGGACACGTACCACTCCTGGAGATCATCCCAATGACCCGAGTCACGAAAAACAGTCGCGCCAGATGATCAGGAGCATGCGGCATGCGCCGCGTCGCTTTACCAATCTCGTCCACGCGGTCGTAGATGGAGTGAGTACGCATTCGGGTTGTCATGAAATGAATCGTTGTGCGATCGACGAGCTCAGGACTCGCGAGCACCTCATCAATGAGGTCGTCCAGTGGTGTGACGTCGGGTACGTCATCGTTAAGCCCACTATCGACCGCGCTGTGCTCGATTTCGTGCACAGCGATACCCACATCGGCCCCGCGGAGAAGCTTCGTTTTTCCGAAGTTCATCTCGAGCCCGATGTCACGTATACCCTTTTGTAGAGCGATCTGGGCTTCTCGCAGGCGGTCCGCCGTGCGACCAAAAACCCAGATGTCGTCCATCCACCGCAACGTGCGTCCTTCAGGAATGATCCGCTTAGCGCCGCCGGGAATCTCGTTGTAGCGCTCGAGTACAACGTCGAGTGGTCCGAGGTACATGTGTGCAAGAGCTGCTGACGCCGCCGAACGCTGAGGAAGGCCACGACCAGAACTCCGCGACCAAGAGGTCGTCATGTCGGCAAGGCGTTCGGCTGGCTCGTTCTTGCCCCGCTCGGTTATTTGTTCCGCAAGAACGTCGCTAGGGATTGAAACGAAGAACGAGACAATGTCCGTAGTTAGGGCGACGGTGTCGTAGTTAGCCAGGCGCTTTAGATGGTCTCGGAATGCCTGCCATTCCTCTGCATTCTTGGCGTAGATGCCCCGCTTCGGGCCCTTCACCGGAAGGCGCCATCCGTAGACCCACGCGGGCACGTCGCGGAGTAACGCAAGGCTGAGGCAGTCAACGAGCGCCTGATAGATGAGCCTGTCAAGCGGATCGAGGACAACGGCTGGACGTATCGCAAAGTTCTCCTTCGCAACGTCTAGCTTCGCGACGCTCTTTACTCCAGTGGCGTTCAATCGCGGGACGGCGTAATCGACTACGTGTGTCGGCACCAGCCAGTCAAGTTCGCACCAATTCCACGGGTCTCGGTACCAGTCGCCCAGTACGTCCGTCTTGACGTTTGCTAGGGCTAGATCAAAGTCAAGCGCCTTCAGCCAATCCATCGCTCCGTCGCCTACGCGATAGCACTCGACAAGTCAAGGGCGCACCGCTGCCGTCGAACGATCACATGGCGAACGCTAACGGTCGCGGCCCCTGACTGCGACCTCACGACACCAGGCTGCCTGCTCCGAGGCAGCCGACCCTTCACTAGAACATAGGTTTCACATCATACGAGCTGGCAACAACCCGAGCCGCGATGGAGGCGCACGACCACATCCCGGTAGGAACCACGCGGAAGCGCAACTGGTCGCTGCTGCTGCTCTTGCTGCCGTTCGTCTTCCTGCTCTACGCCCGGCACGACCCGCGGCTCTGGGGGATTCCGTTCTTCGTCTGGTACCAGGTCGCCTGGGTGCTGATCGGCTCGGCCTGCACCTACGCCGTCTGCGCGGCGGTGGCATTGGTGCCGCTCGGCGCCAGGCGCTAGCTCGAGAGCTTCTTCGCCGCCTGCCGTTCCTTCGGGATCTTGACGACCTTCCAGGCGAGGCCGAGCTTCTCGAGGGCGGTTACGACCCATGCGCCCGGGTCGAGTGCGACCTCGCGGCGGCTCATGCCGTGGAACGCCGAGCTCGGGAAGGCGTGGTGGTTGTTGTGCCAGCTCTCGCCGAAGGAGATCAGGCTCAGGAAGCCGACGTTCCGCGACTCGTCCGTGACCTTGAAGCTGCGGCGGCCCCAGAAGTGGCAGATCGAGTTGATCGAGAACGTGACGTGGTGGAGCAGGAAGATCCGCACGGCGCCGCCCCAGAGCAGGCCGGTGAGCGCGCCCTGCCAGGTGCCGGCGATCCAGTAGCCGATGAGCGCCGGCACGAGCAGGCCGATCGCGAGCCAGACGCCGAAGAGCTTGTGGATGGTGCGCAGCCCCTTGTCGGCCATCAGGTCGGGCACGTACTTGCGCATGTCGGCACGGCCTTCGGCGACGAAGAGCCAGCCCATGTGCGCGTGAAAGAGGTTCTTGACCGCGGACACAGAAGCCCTCGCCGTGGCCGACGTGCGGGCTGTGGGGATCGCCCTCCTGGTCGGAGAACTGATGGTGCTTGCGGTGATCGGCGACCCAGGCGAGCACGGGGCCTTCGACGGCCATCGAGCCCAGGATCGCAAAGGTGTAGCGCACCCAGGTGTAGGTCTGGAACGCCCGGTGCGTGAAGAGGCGGTGGTAGCCGACGGTGATGCCCACGCCCGTCAGCACGTAGCCGACGGTCAGCAGGATCAGGTCGTGGGGGCCGACCCACTTGTTCCAGAGGAGGCCGATCGCAGCCACGAGGCCGATGAAGGGCAGGATGATTCCTAGCAAGTTTGCGATCTTGTGAGCACGGGTCACGGCTGTACCTCGTTCCTTCCTTCAAAAGCGTCCTGGTGGCGGGAAGAATGCCAGCAGCTGCGGCACCGGACTGCGTGAAGGTCTTCGCGACGGCTGCGATGAGGCCTGCCGACACGTATTCGACGATCTCCGGTGCCTACAGGGTACCCACCTGCACGCATCCCGGAACATCGCGGTCCGGGTGCCGCCGCCGCGCGGCATGCTGCCCTACAGTGAATTGAATGCGCAATGGACTCGCCTGTGTCGCGGCGCTCCTCGCTTTCGGCGCCGGCGCAGCTGCGGTCGGGGCGCCGTCCTGGACGATTCGCGCGTCGGCCACGTTCCAGCGCCTGGGTCCGTGGCAGATCTCGGACACCGCAACCTACGCGGACGCGCTGGCCGCGCTCGGCCCGGCCGACTCCTGCAAGCTGCACGCGGCCGACCCGTCATGGGCTGGTGCGACCTGGAAGAGCATCGGCGTTAACGTCGAGCTGAGGACGTACGGAGGAATCCCCCCGCGGCAGACCGGGTGCACCGCGCCGCGCTCCATCCATGTGCACACAGTGCGGGTCGTCGGCCGGGACTGGCACACCTCGTTTGGGCTTCATGCCGGTGACAGCGTCGGGCGCTTGCGCAGCCTCTACCCGAATGCGCCCAGCCACGCAGGCCTCTCGGGGTGGTACGGCCGCGGGTACTGGCTGGTCACGCGGCGAACCACGTGCGCCGTGGGCGACTGCACGCCGCGGAAGGTCACCATCCCGCAGCTCGTCGCAGAGGTGGCGGCCGGACGAGTGACCGGGTTCCTCTTCCTCGTCGGTGCGGAGGGCGAGTAGCGAGCGCGGGGCCGGCGGGTACCGCTAGCGTGCCGCCGTGTCCTGGTGGCGTGACGGTGTCCTGTACGAGATCTACCCGCGCTCGTTCGCCGACTCGAACGGCGACGGGATCGGCGACCTGAACGGGATCGTCGAGAAGCTCGACTACCTCGAGTGGCTCGGGATCACGGGCATCTGGCTGAACCCATCGTTCCCCTCGCCGAACTTCGACTGGGGCTACGACGTCGCCGACTACGTCGACGTCCACCCGGAGCTCGGCACGCTCGCCGACATGGACCGCCTGATCGCCGAGGCCGGCAGGCGGGGGATCCGAATCATGCTGGACCTCGTCCCGAACCACACCTCGATCGAGCATCCGTGGTTCCGCGCCCATCCCGACTACTACCTCTGGGCGGAGGCGCCGCCGAACAACTGGCGCTCGGTCTTCACGGGACAGTCGGCGTGGGTGCCGCGCGACGGCCGCTACTACCTCGCGCACTTCACGCCTCAGCAGCCCGACCTCGACTGGTGGAACCCGGCCGTCCGCGAAGAGTTCGACCGGATTCTGCGCTTCTGGCTCGAGCGGGGCGTCGGCGGCTTTCGCATCGACGTCGCGCACTCGATCGTCAAGGACCGCCTGCTCCGCGACAACACGCCGGCCAAGCCCGGCGACCCGGAGTGGGTGCAGCGCATGGGCTCGTGGAACGACCGGGGCATGAACCAGCCCGAGACGCACGAGGTGCTCTCGCACTGGCGCGAGATCATCGACGAGTACGGCGAGGCGGCGCTCTTCGGCGAGACGTACGTCGATCTGGAGCGGTTGCCGCTCTTCTACGGCAACGGGCACGACGAGCTGAGCCTCGCGCACAACGTCGACTTCATGAAGTCGCGGCTCGATGCTCGCGACCTGCGCCCGATCGTCGAGCAGGTCGAGGCGACGCTCCCGGAAGGCGCCTGGCCCGCGTACTCCGGCTCGAACCACGACGACCTGCGCTTTGCCACGCGTTGGGCGGAGGGCGACGAGCGAAAGGCACGCGCCGCTCTGGCGATGCTGCTCGGCCTGCGCGGGACGGCGTTCCTCTACATGGGCGACGAGCTTGCGCTCGAGAACGGCGAGGTGCCGCCCGAGAGGATGCTCGATCCGGCAAGGCCGTCGCGCGACCCCGGGCGAACGCCGATGCCGTGGACGCGTGATGGCAAGGAGTGGCGCGACCCGTGGCTGCCGCTCGGCGACACGTCGCGCAACGTCGAGGAGCAGCAGGCCGACCCCGCCTCGACGCTCAACTTCGTGCGCGAGGCGATTCAGGCACGGCCCGCGTGGGTCGCCGAGCCCTACGAGACGCTGCCGGCGGACGACGGTGTGTGGGCCTGGTCGCGAGGCGACACGACGTTCGCGCTCAACCTGTCGGACGAAGACGCAGCCTTCGGCGGCCGTTCGCTCGAGCCGTGGGCAGCAGCGCGCCTCTGAGCTCGATGACGCCGCCGGCGTAACGCGACTCGATGCTCTCGGTGACACGCTTGACGAGGGCGAGCGCGGCGCGGTTCTCGGCCGAGACGCTGGCGCTGACGAAGCGGATCCCGGCCGCGCGCGCGTCGGCCGCGAGCAGGTCGGCGAGGACCGAGCCGACGCCGAGGTGCTGGTAGTCGTCGGCGACGGCAGCGGCGAGCTCGGCGGTCGCAGGCTCGTCGGCGTCGCGGACGAGCCGGGCGATCGCAATCGGCTCGGGGTCGCCGTGTGCGTAGGCGACGAGCGCATGGCGGTCGGGGCCGACGTCGGCGAGGCTGGCGAGCTCGGCGCAGGAGAGGCGGGGCTTCGCGGCGCCGAAGCGGAGCTCGCGCGAGCGCGGGCCGAGGCGGTCGAAGACGCGGAGCACCGTGTCGACGTCGCCGCGGGCGAGCGGACGGATCGTCAAGGCGGGCCGGCCTCGCTTGGCGGGGATCGCTCTCGAATGCATCTATTGATGGTGGCTGCGGCGCAGAGGGCTGCGCGTCGGCCGTCCGGGCCACGCGGCGAAGATGGCCCGGACGGGCCAGAGTGCTTGCCCAGGGTTCGCGCGCAGGTCTACTCTCACGAGATGGAGCAGGAGATCCGCTTCTGCCCCGTCGACGGCAGGCGCGTCGCGTATGCCACGGTCGGCGAGGGCCCGCTGCTCGTCATGCCGACGTGGTGGCTCAGCCATCTCGAGCTCGACTGGCAGCTGCCGGAGATGCGCATCTTCCTGGAGCACCTGGGCCAGACGCACCGTGTCGTGCGCTACGACCGGCTGGGTGCGGGGCTCTCGGACCGCGATGTCGACTTCGCGTCGGTGACGCACGACAGCGAGTTGCGGACGCTGGAGGCGCTGTTCGATCACCTGGGTGAGGAGCAGTGCTCGCTGCTCGCGCTCTCGTGCGCCGGGACGCTGGCCGCGCGGTTTGCGTACCGCCATCCGGAGAGCGTTCGCTCGCTCGTCTTCTACAACTCGTACGCGGACGGGCACGACCTGGCGACGCCGGAGCTCGGCAGCTCGATCGTCGCGCTCACACGGGCCGACTGGCGTGTCGGCTCGCGGCTGATCGCGAGCCTCTTCCTGCCGCGCGGTGCTGCGACGGACATCGCGCAGCATGCGCGGGCCAAGCGGATGGCCGCGAGCGCAGAGGCGGCGGCGCGCTTCCTCGAGTTGAACTACTCCGCGGACGCGCGGGCCGAGTGCCTGCGCCTGCGCGTGCCGACGCTCGTCCTGCAGCGCCAGTCGGACTCGACGGTCTCGTCGCGGCTCGGGCGCGAGCTTGCCGCGTTGATCCCCGGCGCGCGGCTCGTGCCGCTCGCGGGGCGGGGCCATCACCCGTGGGACGGCGACCCGCGCGAGGGTCTGCGGGCGATCACGAGCTTCCTCGAGGCGCCCGTCGTCAGCCACAACGGGAGCCACAACGGCCACGCAAACGGCTCGTCGCCGTCGCCGCTGACGTCCCGCGAGACGGAGGTGCTGCGGCTCGTCGCGTCCGGGCTGAACAACCGGCAGATCGCATCGTCACTCGTCGTCAGCGAGCACACGGTGCACCGCCACGTGGCGAACATCCTGCGCAAGCTGGCGCAGTCGTCACGCGCGGGCGCCGCCGCGCACGCAGCGCGCGTCGGCCTCATCTAGCGCGCGTCAGACTGCCGGGATGACCGTTCGCCTTCGCGTCTCGTGTCCCGACCAGCCGGGGATCGTCGCCGCGGTCTCGGGGCTGCTGTTTGCCCGCGGCGCGAACATCGTCCACGCCGACCAGCACACGACCGAGGATCGGTTCTTCCTGCGGCTCGTCGCAACGCTCGCTGCGGAGGACTCGCTCGACTCGCTGCGCGAGGGCTTCGAGAAGGTCGCGGCAAAGTTCTCGATGGACTGGCGGCTATCCGTGCCGAACCCGGAGAAGCGCGTCGCCTTGCTCGTCTCGAAGCACGACCACTGCCTGCGGGATCTGCTCTGGCGCTTCGAGACGGGCGAGCTCGAGGGGCGTCCGGCGGTGGTGATCTCGAATCATCCCGACCTCGAGCAGGCGGTCGCGAACCACGGCGTCCCGTATCACCACGTGCCCGTCGATCCGGAGCGCAAGGATGTGGCGGAGGCGCAGATGCTCGAGCTGCTCGGCGACGACCTGGAGCTCGTCGTGCTCGCGCGTTACATGCAGATCCTCTCCGGCGATTTCCTGGGGCGGATCGGTGCGCCGGTGATCAACATCCATCACTCGTTCCTGCCGGCGTTCGCGGGCGCCGACCCGTACCGCCGTGCGCTCGAGCGGGGCGTCAAGATCATCGGTGCGACCGCGCACTACGTGACGGAGGAGCTCGACGGCGGCCCCATCATCGAGCAGGACGTGGCGCGGGTCAGCCACCGCGAGGAGGTCGACGACCTGCTGCGCATCGGGCGCGACATCGAGCGAGTCGTCCTCGCCCGCGCCGTCAAGTCGCACCTCGAGGATCGGATCCTCGTCGACGGCGCGCGCACCGTGGTCTTCTAGCGCGGGGCTTCTCGGCTCGGGCCTCTCGCTCGGGCGTTCTCGCTCGTCGTTGCGACGGGCCGCTTGCGGGGCGCCGTGCCTCGCTCCTTGTACCTCGTCGGGTACCAGGTACGGATTCTCTTGTTGGGACAATAAAGCCCTGCTCCGCAGCACAGTGGCCTACGTTTCGTACCTGGTCGGGTACCAGGTACAAGTGCAACGAAACTGGAACTTTGCCCCGCCAGCCCTGGCGCCCAAGCGATGGCGACGGCACGATGACCGACATGGGGCAGATGCACCGGATCCAGGCCGCGGGCACGTACCACGTGTGCAACCACGCGATCGCCGGGGCGCCCTTGTTTGCCGGCGAGGCCGACTACCTCTTTCGCATCACCCAGCTTGGCGAGGCGGTGGAGCGGGACGACCTCGCGTGCCACGCGTTCTGCCTGATCGGCACGCACGAGCACATGCTGCTCTCGTTCGACGACGAGGCCATCTCGCGCGTGATGCAGAAGCTGAACCGGAGCTACGCCGTCGCCTTCAACCGATCGCACGGGCGCAAGGGGCATGTGTTCGACGCTCCCTACTTCAGCAAGCGGATCGAGTCCGACGAGCAGTTCCTGCAGACGTTCCGCTACATCGCCCTCAATCCGGAGCGGCACGGAGTCGCGCGAGCCGAAGACTGGCCGTGGAGCAGCTACCCGGGACTCGCCGGACACCGGCCGCAGTTCCCGTTCGTCGACTCCGCGCCCGTCCTCGCCGCGCTCGGCCCCGGCCCGCGCGCGCAGGAGCGGATCGTCGCCTTCGTGGACGACGGCCGGATCGCCGCCGCCGCCGCCGCGTGACTCAGGCCACGCGGGCCATCCACTCGACGATGCGCTCCGCGATCTCCTCGCCCTTCTCCTCCTGCAGGAAGTGGCCGGCGCCGACGACGGGCGCGCCGAGCTCCGCGCCGGGGATCAACTCGGCGAGCCGCTCCGCGTGGCGCAGCGAGAAGATCCGGTCCGAGTCGGAGAACATGACGAGCGCGGGCTTCTCCCAGGCGCGGAGCTTCTCGCGCACGGCATTCATCTTCGCCGTGTTCGGATGGTCGGGCTCGACCGGCACCTGCTCGGGGAACTGGGCGACGCCGACGCGCGACTCCGGGGTCGGGAACGGGGCGTCGTACGCGTCCAGCACCGCCTGCGGCAGTTCCCCCACGCAGCCCGACTGAACGAGCCGCGACGGGACGATGTCGGTGCCGACCTTGCGCATCACCTCGCGGAACCGGAGCCACTCCTCGGAGGGCGCACGGCCGCCGCCGATGCCGGTGTTCAGGATCACGAGCCGCTCGACGCGCTCCGGATGCTCGACCGCGTAGCGCAGGCCGAGTGGGCCGCCCCAGTCCTGAACGACGATCGTCAGCCGTGACAGCACCAGCTGGTCGCAAAGCTCCTCGATCGAGGCGTAATGAGCGTCGTAGCTGTACCAACCCGGATCGGTCGGCTTGTCCGAGCGCCCGAAGCCGAAGTAGTCCGGCGCCACGACGCGACCGACAGTCGCGAGCCGCGGGATCAGCTTGCGGTAGAGGAACGCCCACGTCGGCTCGCCGTGGCAGAGCAGGATCGGATCGCCGTCGCCCTCGTCGACGTAGTGCATCCGCAGCGCGCCCTGCTCGACGTAACACGGCCGGAACGGCCAGTCGGGGAGATCGTCGAAGCGCTCTTCGGGAGTGCGAAACACCGCGCTCACGCGAGCGAGCCTAACCCGTCCGAGCTAGGTGATCGAGCTAGGTGATCTCGATGATCTCGATCGAGGTGATCGCGTGCGCCGGGAAACGCCGGTCGCCGAGCTCGAGCAGCGCATTGCCGTCCGACTCGACGAGCCCGACTGCGCCGGCGGCGGAGATGCGTGCCGTTTCCGCGTCGGGATGCTCCGAGACCTCGAGCCGCGCGCCGTCGTCGAGGTTCGCGAAGACGATGTAGAGCGCGGGTGGCCCGGTGGCGACCTGCGGCTCACTCTCGGCCACGAGGTTGGCGATCGTCTCGGCGTCGACCCAGCCGTTCTCGGCGATCACCACGGCGACCTCCTTGCCCGTCTCTTCCATCATGCGATGGGCCTCGGCGATCTGGCGCAGTGTGATCAGCCCCGAGCGCAGCAGGAGCGTCTCGAGTGGCGCCTTCTCGACGGGGTCGGCCGGGCGGGCCGGCGGAGTGGGTTCTGGTTGCAGTTCCGATGCGCTCATGGGATGGCCGGTCTCGCCGGCTGCGGTGCTCGAAGGACAAGAGACGAAGCAGGTGGGCTCCGTCATTCCTCATCGGCCTCGAACGGGGTACCCCGTATCACTATTTCCGGTGACATTCAGGGTTTGCGGAACGACGAAGGCCCGCCGGAGCGGGCCTTCGTCTGGAGAGGGTGTTGCGGAGGAGCTTGGTGTTAACCCTGGTCGTCGGTGGCGGCCATTTGCGGCGTCACCGTGACGGTCTTGACGATCTCGCAGTTGATCTGCGTGTCCTGCTCGGCAGCGTTCAGCCAGACGACATCGTGGTCGCCGGAGCCGCAGTCGACGAAGTCGGCCTGATGGTCGTTCGCCAGTGCATGCATGCGGTCGTTGCCGGGGCCGCCGAACTCGCGGTCTGCACCCGAGCCGACCCAGACGACATCGTTGCCGTCGCCACCCTCGATGACGTCGTCACCGGTGCGCCCACGCAGCGTGTCGTTGTCCGCGCCGCCGCGCAGCACGTCGTTGCCGGGGCCGCCGGTGAGGCGATCGTTGCCCGCGCCGCCCTCGACGACGTCGTTGCCCGCACCTGCCCAGACCCGGTCGTTGCCGGCGAGCGCCGCGATCGAGTCGTCGCCCTTGTAGGACGCGATCCAGTCGTGGCCGTCGGTGCCGGTGATGGTGTCGTTGCCCGGCGTGCCCTTGATCTTGTTGAAGTCGGTTGCGACAGCGACGCCGGTGAGCGTCAGTGCCAGCAAAACGACTGAGATGATTGCCTTGCCCTTCATCGGTGATCCTCCCTAGGTCTTTCCGATTGACACTTAGGAGTCTCTCCGGGTGCCGTCAGGTGTTAGTTCGCCGAGGGTAAGACGGACGTAAAACCCGGCTGGGCGCCGGGCAGGCGGACCGTGAAGCGGGTCAGATGCCCCGGATCGCTCTCGACCGACACGGAGCCGCCCATCCCCTCGACGAGCTGCTTGACGATCGCCAGCCCGAGCCCCGTCCCGACCGGACGCTCCTTCCCGTAGCGCTCGTAGAGGTAGAAGCGCTCGAAGGCGCGGCTCAGCTCGTCGGCCTCGAGCCCGGGCCCGGTGTCCTCGACGCGGAGCTCGCCGGGCGAGGCCGCGACACGGACGACTCCTCCGGCCGGGACGAGCCGGAGCGCGTTCTCGACGAGGTTCGAGACGACCTGCAGGACGCGGTCCGGGTCGGCCGACGCGGGCGCGGCGCCGTTCGTCTGCGCTTCGAGCGTCACCTCGAACGCGCGGGCCTCCTGCTCGTAGCGCCGCACGACCTCGCCGGCGACTTCGCCCAGGTCGATCGACTCGGTGTGGAACGAGAACTCGGCCTTGTTCATGCGGGCGAGGTCGAGGAGGTCGTGGACGAGCCGTTCGAGCCGGGCCGCCTCGAGCCGGATCGTCGCCACGGCGTCCTCGACCGACACGACTCCCTCTCCGAGCGCCTCCGCATAGCCGCGGATCGCCGTCAGCGGGGTCTTCAGCTCGTGCGAGGCGGAGAGGAGGAACGCGCGCTCGGCGTCTCGCGCCCGCCGCAGCTGCTCGGTCATCTCGTTGAACGAGCGCGCCAGCGTGCGCAGCTCGGTGACACCTGTCTCCGGCACGTACTCCGGGACGAGGTCGGCGCCGACGCGGCGGCTCGCCTCGGCGACGCGTCGCATCGGCCGCGCCAGCGCGCGGGCGAGCAGGAAGGCGGCGAGCGCGGCGAGCAGCGCGCCGGCGAGACCGCCGAGCACGAGCGCCTCGACATATGGCTTGCTCGGGAAGCGCTGCGGCCGCACCAGGATCAGCGCCTTGCCGGCGACGTTGCGCGCCGAGCGGTACGAGCCGTGCGAGATGCCGTCCACGGGCCGGTTGCGCCGCAGCCGCGCGAGCTCGTTGACGCCCAGGTACTTCGACGGGCGGCCGAGCGGCGCGACGATCAGCTCCTCGTCCTGGTCTGCGAGCTGGCGCCGGAGCGGGCCGAGGTTCAGGAGCTTCGCCACCGACTGCCGCCGGTTCTCGGCGATCAGGTCGGCCTGGCGGCTCACGTCCTGCTGCGTCGAGTTCTGCACCTGGCGCCGCGTCAGCGGGATCGCGACGGCGAGCGTGACGCCGATCGAGAGCACGACGATCAGCCCGATCGCCGCGAAGAGCCGTGCTCGGAGGGAGTTCACAGCCTGACGAGCTTGTAGCCCGCGCCGCGGACCGTGCGAATCAGGTCGGGCAGGCCGATCTTCCGCCGCACCTGCGCCACGTGGACGTCGACGGTGCGGGTTCCGCCCGGGAAGTCCATTCCCCAGACGCGATCGAGGAGCGTGTCGCGCGAGAGGACGATGCCCGGGTTCTCCATCAGGCAGCCGAGCAGGTCGAACTCCTTGGCGGTCAGCTCGACGATGTCGCCCTCCACGGTCACTTCGCGGGCGTCGCGGTCGAGGACGATCGACGCGTGCTCGAGCGTCACGTTGTCGGCGACCTGCTCGGAGCGGCGCAGGATCGCTTTGATCCGGGCCGCGAGCTCCCGGGGCGAGAACGGCTTCGTGATGTAGTCGTCGGCGCCGATCTCGAGCCCGGCGACGCGGTCGGGCTCCTCGTCGCGCGCCGTCAGCATCACGATCGGCACGCGTGAGCGGCGGCGGATGTCGCGGCAGACGTCGAAGCCGTCCATCCCCGGTAGCCCGACGTCGAGGACGACGATCCGCACCTGGTGGCGCGTCAGCTCGGCGAGCGCCTCTTCTCCGGAGCGCACCCACACCACGTCGTAGTGCTGGCGCTCGAGATACGAGCGCACGAGTGCCCCGATGCTCGGTTCGTCTTCGACCAGCAGGACAGTGCCCGCGGACACCAAGCGGACGTTACCGGGTGAAGGCGACGATGCGGGTGACAGCGCCGTCGCCGTCACGGAGCGCCCACTGCACGTTCATCCTCGGCTTCAGAGCCCTGACCTGGCGGCCGGCGCCGTTCAGAGCCACCGAGACGGTGGGCGAGAGCGCAAGCGTGACGACTGAGCCGTCCTTCTCCTTCAGCGTCAGCGACGTGCTGGAGACGGCGACGATCTTGCCGCGGTCGGCCCGGATGTCGTGGAGCCCGTCGGCCTGCTGCACGACGACCTCGGCGCGAACCATCGCATTGCCGAAGAGCTGGTTCTGCACCGCGTCGGCGGCGCTGCCGAAGACACCTGTCGCGAGCCAGAGGCTCGCATTGACGGCGGCGAGAATGGTGACAAGGGCGATCCACTTGCGCGACATGGTCAGATTGTCACCCTGATCGATCATGAACGGGTGCCCTCAACGTAATCCCTACGTAAAGTCGTCGGCCTGCAGGACACGCTCTTCCGGGTGCTGCGAGAGGACATTCGTGACGTAGGAGTCGATCGCCTCGTCGAAGCCCACGTCCTTGCCGCCGTTCTGCTCGGTCAGGTACCAGCGGTGCTCCAGGATCTCGTGGAAGATCTCGGCCGGCTGGCGGCGGGACAGGAGCTCGCGCGGGATCGCGGCGATTGTGGGCTCGAAGACCTCGTTCACCCAGCGGTGGGCGACGACCGAGTCCGGCACCGGCTTGCCTTCCTCGCGCTCGAGGTGCACGCGATAGGCGGCGATGTCGTTGAGCATGCGGCGCGCCTGGTTCTCCTGCGCGTCGAGGCCGGTGCGGGAATGCAGCCGCCGGCGATGGTGGCCCGGCTCGACGACGCGCGGGTTGAGCTGGAGCTTGTACCCCTCGGGGCCGGCGACGAGCTCGATCTCCTCGACGTCGAAGCCGAGCTCGTTCAGTCGCCGCAGCCGCTCGTGCAGGCGCCACCGCTCGTCCTGCGAGAACTCCTCTTCGCGGGTCACCTCGTTCCAGAGGCGCTCGTACCGCTCGCGCAGGAGGTCGGCCGTCTCGAAGGCGTCGTAGGCAAGCTCGATGCCCGTCGCCGCCTCGACGTCGAGCAGCTCGCCGGCGACGTTCTCGGTCGCGATCTCGATGTCGTGGCGACGCTGACCCGACGAGAGGGTCTGGTGCATCTCCCCGGTCTCCGCGTCGACGAGGTAGGCGGCGAGCCCGCCGGCATCGCGGCGAAAGAGCGTGTTCGAGAGGGAGAAGTCGCCCCAGAAGAAGCCCGCGAGGTGGAGGCGCACGAGCAGCTCCGCCATCGAGCTCACGCAGCTTGCCCCGAAGCTCGCCGCGACGCGTCTGGGTGAAGAGCGCGCGAAACGGCAGCGAGTACTCGAGGTGCTTCGTGATCAGGATCGGATCGAGGTCCTCCCGGCGCACGACACCGACGACCGCGACGACCGGCATCTCCTCGTCGGCCAGCTGGCGCAGCAGCCGGTACTCGTTCGCCGCGTAGCGCTCGGGCAGCTCCTTGAGGGCGAAGAGCGCGCCGTCGTAGTCGACGAACCGCACCACGTGGCGATGGATGCCGCGGGTCACCTCGACAAAGCGGTCCGTCTGCCACTCGGCGAGCGACGTGTCCCACGGCAGGTCGAGGAAGTCCGGATAGCCCGTGCGGGCGAGCAGCTGGAAGCGCGCGGCCGATGGGGTGTTCTCGGCCACGCTCAGCGGCGCAGCTCGGAGTTGACGATCGCCTTGACGCTGCCGTCGACCGCGTTGCGGCGCACCTGCGCGGAGGCGCCGTAGTTCGCGACGATCGAGCTCTCCGGCCCGACGATCGTGTTGTCCTCGATCGTGCACTCCGAGTAGTCGCCGCAGTACACGCCTGTGCCCTGTGCGCCGACGACGTCGTTGTCGGAGACCTCGCCCATCGACATCTCGGTCATGGCGATCCCGCGATGCGTCGTGCCCGGTGACGGTGTTGTCGTGGATATGAGCCATCGTGAAGTGGACGACGATCCCTTCCGAGCCGCCGGTGACCGTACAGCCCGAGACGTCGCTCATCTCGTGCATGGCGAACGAGATGTCGATCGCCTGCGTGCCGGGGAGCGCCGCGATCGAGCAACCGCGAATCATGACGCCGCTGCGCCGGGCATGGATCCCGTCCTCGCGCGCGTTGAGGACGCTGACGTCCTCGAGCCGGATGCGGGACGCTTCGCGGATCTCGATGCCGTAGTCGCCGCCGATCGTCGAGACGTGCTTCAGCGTCACGCCGTCGGCGGTGATGACGATCCCGCCGCGGACGACGCCGCCGATCACGGTCTGCTCGTGGTCGAGGACGAGCGGCCCCTGGACGACGCCGTGCAGATGGACGACGGGCGGGCGCGTCGCCCAGGCGACGCCGCCGGTGAGCGCCAGGATCGCCGCGACGCCGCCGGCCGCGAGCGGCCCGGCTCGCCGCAACTCGCCCCCGTCCTCGGCGTAGGAGAGCTCGAGCAGCGGGAAGCCGGCGTGGCCGAGGATCTGCGCCCAGAGCCAGGCGAGCCAGAAGATGGCCAGTGCCGGGCCGACGGGCGCCTGCAGGTCGAGCGCGTAGACGAGGCTCATCGTCCCGGCGAGCTCGACGAGCCCCAGCGGCAGCGCCGCCCAACCAGGCTGGTACGGGAGCAGCGGGTGGTACACGGCGGCGTCGAGCGCGATCCCGACGGCGAGCATCAGGGCGGCGAGCTCGACCGGCCACCACGCGTGGATCGCCGCGGAGAGCGCCGCGGTGACCGCCAGCGGCAGGAGCGCGGCGGCGAGCCGCGACTGGAGGCGTCCCTTCAGCGTGTACGACATCGGCGGAGGAAGCCGTGGGCGACGTAGCGCATGCCCATCAGCGTGTCGGCGGCAGGGTAGGCCCACTGGGCGTGGACCCCGGAGAGAGCGAGCGTGCGGGAGTCATCGGAGAGCCCGGGCACGGCGGCGTCGTCGTCGAGCACGAGCCAGCCGTTCGCCGCGGTGAGGTCATGCTCGTCGGCGAGGCGCCGCAGCAGGGGGTCGTGGCGGAACCCGCGGCGGAAGCCGGTCGCGCATATGACTTGTTCCACAGATTCCGTACCAGGTACGGGACCAGGTACGAAAGCACGGCCATGTGCCCCGTCTGCAGGCATTTCCTCGTTTGGAACACCATTTTGTACCTGGTACGGGACGAGGTACGAGACGCGGAAGCGCGGGTGCTCCGCCGGCGCGTCCCAGTCCCGCCCGGGCGGGTAGCTGGGGGTCGAAAGGCTTGCCGAGGAACGACGCCCGCTCCGCGGGCGGCGAGGCGTGGTAGCGGGCGAGGCCACGCTTCGTGAAGAGCTGGCGCGGGAGGTTGAGCGGGCGGCGCAGCGGATCGCGCCGGCGAATCGAGACGACCTCCGCGCCGGCCGCGAGGGCGTTTCGCCATTCCGTTGCGGCCGCCATGCCTGCGCCGACGACCGCGACCTTGTCGGCGTACTCGTGCGGCTCGTAGGCATGCACCGCTCGCGGGTCGGCCGCCAGCTCGTCCGGCACCGCGAGGCCCGGATGACCCGTCGCCACGAGCACGTGCCGGTACTCGGCACCCGCGACGAGGAAGCCGCCGTCGACCGGCCGGATCTCGTCGACCCGCTGCTCGCGCACCGCCCAGCCGGTCGTCTCGCGCACGCGCTCGACGTCCTCCAGGAACTCCGTCACGGAGGGGCGGTACCGGTCGAGCACCGACTGCGCGAGCGGGCGCGGGTCGCGGCGGCGCCACGCCTCGCGCGCGGCCAGCCCGGGGAACGTCCGCGGGCGCACGTGCCCGTCCGACTCCGAGCGCATGTGCGTCTGGCGGATCGCCGCCGCGCGCTCGCGCCACACCTCGGCCGGGTCGCCACGCTCGCCGTAGACGTCGGCGTCGACGCCGCCCTCGCGCAGCGTCGCGAACGCCGTCAGCGCGGCGAGCCCCGAGCCGACGATTGCCACGTCGCTCATGCCACCTCCGCTGCGAGGGCGATCTCCATCGCGTGCGACCACAGCAAGGGTGACGGCGGCGGCCCCCACTTGTCCACCCAGACCCGCAGCGACTCGGGATGGAGCAGATGCTCGTGCGCCTGCTCCGGCAATCCCTCGGGCCGCGCCTGCGCCCGCACCCAGGCCAGCTGCTCGCGCGCCTCGTCGAGCCGACCTTGCCGCGCGTACGCCTGGCCGAGCATCGCCGCGAGCAGCAGCCACTCGCCGCCGCCGTAGTAGACGTCGTCCGCGTGCCGGTGCACCCCGCCCGTGGGCGAGACGAGCGAGTCCTCCACGCGGTCGACCAGCTCGTCGGTGCCGATGAAGAGATGCGAGCCGTCGACGCGCTCCGTCTCGGCGAGCGCGAGCGCCTCCTGTCGCAGCTCGGCCGAGTCGAGCCCGTTCGCGATGCACCACACCGTCACAGCATGGACGCCCTCGCGCTCCTCCCACCAGTCCATGCACGGCTCGGCCCAGTGCTCGCCGAGCCACGCCGACACGAGAGCGGTCTCCTCGTCCCAGCCGCCGCCGAAGCGGCGGACCGTCGCGAGCCAGAGCCCGAGGCCGTCCCATTGCCGCTTCGGCCATTCGGCGGCGGACTGAGACCCGTCCAGCTCGTAGCGCGCGTCCCACGGCCCCGCCGGCTTCGCGCGCACGATCCGCGCCACCCACTCGTGGAAGCGCTGCGCCGACTCGCGCTCGCCGGCGATCCGCATCGCGTCGGCGATGAAGCACCCGTCACGCAGCCACGAGTAGCGGTAGTTCGGAAAGGCGGGGCACGCGGCGTAGCCCCCGGACTCGTGCTGCCCGGCGAGGATCACCTCGACCGACGAAGGCACGGTCTTACTTGACCGAGCCGGCGAGGAGCCCCTGCACGAAGTAGCGCTGGAAGAGCGCGAAGATCGTCAGCGGGATCACGGCCGAGAAGAACGACGCGGGCGCGACGATGTCGAGGTTCGACGAGAACTGGCGGAGCTGGCCGGCGAGGGCCGCCGCGATCGGCACGTTGTCCTGCGCCAGCGTGAAGCCGATCAGGAAGTCGTTCCAGACGAAGAGCACCTGGAAGATCGCGAGCGCCGCGATCGCCGGCAGGCCGAGCGGCAGGACGACCTTGAAGAAGAGCCGCCACTCGGACGCGCCGTCGATCCGGGCCGCCTCCATCAGGTCGCGCGGAATCCCCGCAAAGAAGTTCCGGAGCAGGAAGATCGCGAACGGCAGCGCGAACGCCGTGTGGAAGAGGATCAGCCCGGGGATCGTGTCGAAGAGGTTGAGCGTGTTGTAGAGGCTGAACATCGGGATCAGCGCCATCTGGATCGGCACGACCATCAGGCCGATGATCGTCACGAAGACGTAGTCGCGGCCCGGGAACTCGATCCAGGCGAGCGCGTAGGCCGCGAGCGAGGCGACGAGGATCGGCAGCACGGTCGCGCCCGCGGTCACGAACACGGTCACCCAGAGGGCGTGCGTGATCGCGCTGTTGTGGAAGATCGCGTCGTAGTTCTCCCAGGTGGCCACGCTCGGGTCCGAGAAGATGTGCCACCAGCCGGTCGAGTTCGAGATCTCCTTCGGCAGGATCGACGTCACGAAGAGGCCCGCCGCCGGGATCAGCCAGAGGATGCCGACGAAGGCGAGCAGAAAGTGGATCGGCGCGGACGAGAGCCTGTGCCGCCAGGCGTGGTCGGGCTTGCTGGGGCGTTGCCGGCTGCCGCGCTTCGGCTTCTGCGACTGCCATCAGTTTTGCCTCCGCTGCGAGCGCACCTGGTAGATCAGGAACGGGACGAACAGGAGCATCAGGAACGAGGCGATCGCGGCGCCGAAGCCGAATCGGTTCTGACCCGAGAAGGAGCGCTTCCACATCTCGAAGGCGAGCGTCGTGGCGTCGTTCTGCACGGAGCCGGGGGCGATCGCGTAGATCAGGTCGAACACCTTCAGCACGCCGATCATCTGCGTCACGAAGACCACGGTCAGCACGGGCATCAGGAGCGGCACGGTGACCCGCTTGAACACCTGGAACTCCGTGGCGCCGTCGGTCCGCGCCGCCTCGAGCACGTCACGAGGGATCGCGGAGAGGCCCGCGCCGATGATCACCATCGAGAAGCCGATCGAGGTCCAGAGGAAGGCGACGATGATCGCGGGCGTGATCGAGGCTCGGGCTGACCCAGTTGACCCCGGCGTACGGCTGCGCGAACGTCGACGGCGCCACCTGCACCTCATAGCCGCCGCCGTTGATGTTCTCGAAGGCGAACGACCCGTTGGCCGCGGTCGTCGCGGTCCGCACCTGGTTGCCGCCCTGTTGCAGAGCGACGTGACGCCGGGGATGCCCAGCTCACTCGGCTCGACCACGTCGGGCTTGCCGCCGCCCGGCGAGAAGTCGCGCCAGACGACGCCGGTGATCTCGACCGTTCGACCGGCTTCGGGTCGACCGCCTGCTCGGCGCCCTTCGGCATCGTTCTCGGGCTGATTCCGGTCAGGCCGAGCTTGGCCGTCTGGCCGGCGGCGAGCGGCTTCTTGAGCCGGAAGTGCTGCGTCAGCGCATCGGACGACGGTTGCGCCCGTGGCAGCACGCCGGTCGTCGAGAAAGCGTCGTGCACCACCTTGACCGCGGCGTTGATCGCGCCCTGGTCGGGATCCTGCTGGTACATGATCCGCCAGATCACGCCGACGGCGAAGAGCGAGATCGCGAGCGGCATGAAGAGGATGATCTTGAAGAAGCTCGCCCAGGCGATCCGCTCGGTGAGCACGGCGAACACGAGACCGAAGGCGGTGACCGAGATCGGCGCGACCAGGATCCAGATGACGTTGTTCTTGATCGCCGTACTAGATGATGTCGTCGTGGAACATCCGGTCGTAGTTCTGGAACCAGACGAACGAGTTGCCCTGGTCGTCGAAGAAGCTCCGGACGAACGTCGCGAGCGCGGGATAGAGCATCCAGACGCCGAGCAGCACGAGCGCCGGCGCCAGGAACGACAGCGGCAGCCCGAGCGAGCGGATCTTCGACTGCCGAGGAGGCGCGGGCGGAGTCCCCCTCGGTTCGGGGAGCTCCGCGCTGACGCTCGTGCTGCTCACGTCGTTCGGTCTTCGCGCCGGCTAGCCCTTGTAGGCGGCCGCCGCGTCCTTTTCGAGCTTGGACGCCGTCCCGTCGACGTCGGAGGGGTTCTTCAGGAACGCCTGCAGGTCCGTGAACATGGAGTCACCGCCGAAGGCGGCCGGCTGAAGGTCGGAGAGGTCGAAGCGGAACGTCGCGGCCTCTGCGAGCGCCGTCGCCGTCGTCTTCGTGATCTCGTCCGGATAGACGCTCGCGTTGACGTTCTTGTTCGGCGACGAGAAGCCGCCCTTCGCGGCCCAGATCTCCGCCGCCTCCGGCGTGGCGAGGTACTTGACCAGCGCCTGCGAGGCCGGGTTGTCCTTGAACATGACGATCACGTCGCCGCCGCCGACCACGTAGTCGCCGCCCTTCCCGTCGAGCGCCGGGAACTTGAAGACGTTGTAGTCGGTCTCCGGCTTGGCCGCGGTCTGGCCCGTCGCGACGCCCGGGACGAAGTCGCCCTCGAAGACCATCGCGGCCTTCGGGTTCGACGGCTGGAACACGTTCGTCACCGAGGTCGGGAAGTCGGTGTTCAACGCGCCCGTCGTGCCGCCGGCGATGTTCTTCGTGTCGGAGAGGACCTGCGCCATCTCGTTCAGCGCCTGTTTCACCGACGCATCGGTCCACGGGATCTTGTGCGTCGGCGAGCTGGTCGTACTTGTCCGGCCCGGCCGTCCGCAGATAGATGTTCTCGAAGAGGTCGGTGAGCGTCCAGCCGTCTGCGCCGCCGATCGAGTAGGCGGGCGTGCCGGCCGCGTCGATCGTCTTCGCGTCGTTGAGGAGATCCTCCCACTCGGCCGGAGGCTTGACTCCCGCGTCCTCGAACGAGTGGACGTTGTACCAGACGGTCGACTTGTTGGCTCCCTTGAAGAAGAGGCCGTAGAGCTTGCCGTTGACGGTGCCGAAGTTGATCCAGTCGGCAGAGAAGTTCTTCGTGATGTCGTCCTTCGCGAACTCGATCGGCTTCAGGGCGCCGCGGTTTGCGAAGTCCTTCATCAGGCCCGGTGAGGGCAGCGCCGCGACGTCCGGCGGGTTGCCGCCCTGCACCGATGTCGAGAGCGCCTGGCCCGGGTCCTTCGCCGACTTGTACTTGACGGTGACGTTCGGATACGCCTTGTGGAAGCCGTCGAGCACGGCCTGGAAGGCTTCGCCCTCCGGGCCGGTCCAGACGGCGAGTGTGCTGATCGTGCCGGAGACGTCGCTGGTTGCCGCCGCTGCTGCCGCTGTCTCCACCGCCACCGCACCCCGCGGCGACGACCGAGAGCACCAGCGCCAGGGCGGCGATGACCCCCCAAAACCGCTTGCTCATGCTGCTCCTTTCGATTCGTTCCCGTCGTAGATGCCAAGACCCGTCTCCGGGTCGAAGAAATGCAGCGCCCGTGTGTCGACCGCAACCTTGACCGCGTCGCCCTGCTTGACGCGCGAGCGGGCGCCGAAGCGTCCGACCACCACGGTCTTGCCTTCGGGCGCGGAGACTCCCGCCTCCTCCGGTGCGCCGGTGTCACGCGCCAGCTCTCTCGTCTCGTCCGTCTCCGCGGCTGCGGCGTCCACCGAGAAGTGCGCCATGATCTCGGCGCCGAGCGCCTCGAGGAGCTCGACCGTCCCGGTCAGCGTATGTGCCTCGGTGACGTCGCTCGCGAGCTCGGCGTCCTCGAGGTCCTCCGGGCGGATGCCGAGGATGACCGGCTTCCCGTCGTAGGCCTTCAGCCCGGGGCGGGCGTCGAGCGTCTCCGCGCCGAGCGTGATCCGCTGGCTGCCGGCGACCGCGACGAGCTCGCCGTTCGAGCCCTCGATCTTCGCCTCGAGCATGTTCATCGCCGGGCTGCCGATGAAGCCGCCGACGAAGAGGTTCAGGGGCCGGTCGTAGAGGACCTGCGGCTCGTCGACCTGCTGCAGCTCGCCCTTGCGCATGACGGCGACGCGGTCGCCCATCGTCATCGCCTCGATCTGATCGTGCGTGACGTAGACGGTCGTGACGCCGAGGTCGCCCTGCAGCTTCGAGATCTCGGCTCGCATCTGGACGCGGAGCTTCGCGTCGAGGTTCGACAGCGGCTCGTCCATCAGGAACGCAGCCGGCTGGCGCACGATCGCGCGGCCCATCGCGACTCGCTGGCGCTGGCCGCCGGAGAGCGCCTTCGGCTTCCGCTTCAGGTACTCCGTCAGCCCGAGGAGGCGCGCCGCGTCCTGGACGCGCTTGTCGACCTCGTCCTTCGGCATCTTCTTCAGCTTCAGGCCGAAGGCGATGTTGTCGTAGACAGAGAGGTGCGGGTAGAGCGCGTAGCTCTGGAACACCATCGCGATGTCCCGGTCTCGCGCAGGGACGTAGTTGACGACGCGTTCGCCGATTCGGAGCGTGCCTTCGGAGATCTCCTCCAGCCCGGCCACCATCCGCAGCGCGGTCGTCTTCCCGCAGCCGGACGGTCCGACCAGGACCATGAACTCGCCGTCCCGGATCTCGAGATTGATGTCGTCGACCGCCCGCGTGCCGTCCGCGTAGATCTTCGCGACACCCTCGAAGACAACCTCAGCCATCGTCGGCTCCGTTTCCTCGATGCTCTGTACGGCAAACCGGATCCTAAGCAGGTCGAGGCCCTCGACGCGTCGGCAACTCGTCCTCTGGAAGGCCCGGGAAACCGCTTGCGTCCGCCGCCCGCTAGCGAGCGCGGGCCGGCAGCGCGGCGCGCAGCCGAGGCACGGCGCCGGTCTCGTTCCCGTGCAGGAGCACGAACGAGCCGGCCGCGACCATCACGAGCCCGGCCAGGCCGGCGACGGTGAACGTCAGCTCGGTGCCGCCGGCGGCGAGCAGCCAGCCCACGATCAGGCCGCCGACGGGCGAGAGCCCGTTCCACGCATAGAAGTAGAGGCCGAGCACGCGCCCGCGCAGATGGTCGGGCGCCTCGAGCTGGATCCGGGCGTTCGAGTTCGACGTGTAGGACGTGAAGAACGCGCCGCAGGCGAAGAGGATGAGAGCGGTGAGTACCGTCGAGCGCACCGGCGCGAGCGCGAGCTCGCAGAGCGCGAAGCCGGTCGCCCCGATCAGCATCGTCTTCCAGCGCGCGCGTGCGATCGCCGCGCTGACGAGCGCGCCCACGAGCGCGCCGGCGCCGAAGCTGGCAAAGAGGATGCCGAGGGTGCGCGGCCCCTGGTGCAACGTCTCGCGCGCGAGCACCGGCAGGATGATGTTGAAGTTGAAGCAGAGGCTCGCGAAGACGAGCATCATCCCGAGGATCACCTTCGCGGTCGGCGCCTGGCGCACGTAGGCGAGGCCCTCGCGCGTGCCGCGCAAGATGCTCGGCCGGCTCGGGCGCTTGATCTTGTACATCTCGGCGACGCGCATCAGCGCGAGGCTCGTCAGCACGGCGAGGAAGCTCGCAGTGTTGGCGGCGAAGCACCACGCCACGCCGGCCGCCGCGATCACGATGCCGGCGAGCGCCGGCCCGGCGATCCGCGCGAGGTTGACGAGGCTCGACGTGAGCGCGACCGCGTTCGGCAGCTCGTCGCGCCCGACCATCTGGAAGGTCAGCGACTGCCGCGCCGGTGCGTCGAGCACGAGCACCGTGCCCATGCCGGCGGCGATCAGGTAGATCATCCAGACCTGGGCATGGCCGGTGAACGCGATTCCCGCGAGCACGGCCGAGAGGCCCATCTGCACGCGCCTGCGTGACCATGATCGTCTTCCGGTTGTCGAACCGGTCGGCGATCGTCCCGGCGAAGAGCCCGAAGACGGTGAACGGGCCGAAGCGGCAGAAGGAGAGGACGCCGACCGCGACGGGCGAGTTCGTCAGGGTCAGGACGTACCAGTAGAGCGCGACGTTCTGCATCCAGGTGCCGCTGACCGAGATGACCTGGCCGGTGAAGAAGAGGCGGTAGTTGCGATGGGTGCGGAGGCTCTTGAAGGTGCGGCCGCTGACCCGCTTGAGCAGGGTCACGCGTGCACCTCGAGCAGACGGGACAGCGGCTCCAGTGCCGCCTCGACGGTCTCCAGCTCGGCGGGCGAGAGCTCCTGCAGGCGGGCCGCGAGCCAGGCCGTGCGACGGCGCTTCGACCGAGGCGAGGACGCGCTGGCCCTCGTCGGTGAGCTCGATCCCGACCCGCCGCCTGTCGACGCCGCGCACGCGCGTGACGAAGCCGGCGCGCTCGAGCTTGTCGACGGCCTTGGACATCGCCGGCGGCGAGACGCGCTCGTGCTGGGCGAGGTCGCGGACGCCGACGCCGGGGTGATTCTTGATCTGGATCAGCAGCGTCGTCTGCCCACCGGTCACTCCGAGGGTGTGGATCTCGCGCCGTAGCTCCCGGTTGAGCTTCAGCAAAACCGGCCTCAGCTGGTTCGCAAGCTGGACAGGATCGGCGGCGGTAATCGTTAGCTCGGTCATTCATTAACTAGGTTACCAACTATTCGCAGGTTTTTCGCGCCCCGGCATGCGATTGACCCAAATGGGGCTACCATGCGCGCGCTTCGCCCGGGTGCCGTCAGGCGGACGAGGCGCGCGAGCCGCAAGGCTTGCGAGCCTCGGAGTCCTTCCAGCCCAGCGCGGAGAATCGTGGTGGCGGCGGCGCACCAGGGGAGTGCGCCGCGCCGCTGCGGCTACTGAACTGACGTGCCTACAGCTGCCAGAGGCCGCCGCGGATCAGCGGCACGCGCCGGCCGCGGGAATCGACTCCCGTGGCCTCGAAGTCGTCGGTCCCGATCATCACGTCGACATGCGTCTGCGAGCGGTTGACGCCGCGCGCCCCCTTCCCGGGCGTGCGCGCCTTGGCGAAGCCGAGGCCGAAGGCGATGTGCGCCGCGGCGTTCTCGTCCAGCAGGGTGTTGTAATAGACGCGCCCCGTCTGGCCGATCCGGGACGAGGCATCGACGAGCGCGACCTCGCCGAGCCGGTCGGCTTCCTTGATCGAGCCGATGTACTCGCGGAAGAAGACGCCGTTCTTGCCCTTGGCCTTCAGCTTCGTGAGCCGGCCGCCGTGGAACTGGCCCTCGATGCCGTCGATCAGCCGGCCCTGGAAGATCAGCGGCCGCGAGCAGCGGAACGTCCCCTCGGTGGAGCCGGCGATCGGCGTCGTGAAGCTCTCCTCGGTCGGGAGGTTCGGCGAGATGTGAATTCCGTGCGCGTTCTTCTCGCCGCCGCCGAGCCAGAGCCCTTCGGGATGGAGTGCCAGGCGCAGGTCGGTCCCGGGCCCGCGCAGCTCGAGCTCGGTGAGCTTCAGCTTCGTCAGGCGCCCGGCGCGCCGCCGCACAGCGTCGAGATGGTCCTTCAGGCCCTTGCGGCCGGCAGGGTCGTCCGGGCCGAGACGGCAGAACCACATCAGGTCGTGCGCCAGCTTACGCATCGCGGCGTCCGGCTTCAGATTCGGATAGACCTGCTGCGCCCAGGGCTCCGTCGGCCACGCGATGATCCCCCAGCGGCGCAGGTTCTTCCCGAGCGCGCGGCGCAGCCACGGGAGCTGGTTCAGCGGGGCCGTCTGCTCGATCGCGAGCAGCTTCGGGTCGATGTCGTTCAACGCGTTCGGCTCGCCGTCGCCGGCCACGAGCAACGTCGCGGTCTTCGGCTCGAGCGTCGAGCGCAGGCGCTTCGCACGCCACGGGCTGACGTAGCCGACGTAGCGCTCCGGCGCGTTGCGAAGGCGGGCGGCGCGCAGCAACGGGTCTGTGTAGATCACCTCGACGGCTTGCGCGCCGGCGCGGTAACCCGCTTCGAGAAGGGCGATTCCGAACTCGCGGTGCGCCGGCTCGCACGTGACGATGAGGTGGTCGTCCTTGCCGACGGAGACGGCCGTGCGCACCATTGCGTCCGCGTAGCGGGCGAGCTCGTCGGGTGGGAGCACCGGTTTCACGGTGGCCACGGTATACCGTTTCCGCTATGCCGCCGAATCCGCTCGATGCGCTGAAGGCACTCGGGGAGCAGCTCCGCCAGACAGTCGGCGATGAGCTCGCCGACCAGCTCGACTCGTTCCGCAAGCCCGAGTCGACGCGGAGCATGGAAGAGCTGCAGGCGGAGCTCGACTCGCTGACCGGGCTCGAGACCGTGAAGGAGCAGGTGCACTCACTCGTCGCCTATCTGGCGGTCCAGGCGCGGCGCAAGGAGCACGGGCTCGCCGAGTCGGCGACGAGCCAGCACCTCGTCTTCCTCGGCAACCCCGGCACCGGCAAGACCACCGTGGCGCGGCTGCTCGCGGAGATGTATCGCGCGATGGGCCTCCTGAAGCGCGGCCACCTCGTCGAGGTCGACCGAGCGGGACTCGTCGGTCAGTTCGTCGGTGCGACAGCGATCAAGACCGACCACGTGATCCGGCGGGCGCTCGATGGCGTCCTCTTCATCGACGAGGCGTATGCCCTCTCACCCGAGGAAGCGCGGCTCGACTTCGGCTCCGAGGCGATCGAGACGCTGCTCAAGCGGATGGAGGACTATCGCCACCGGCTCGTCGTGATCGTCGCCGGCTATCCGCGGCTGATGCATCACTTCCTCGACTCGAATCCGGGCCTGCGTTCGCGCTTCGCCCGGGAGATCTCGTTCCCCGACTACGCGACGGCGGAGCTCGTCGAGATCTCGCATCGCTTCGCCCGCGAAGCGGAGTACCTGCTCGACGAGGGCGCCGACTTGGAGCTGGCACGGGTGCTCGGCGGGGCAGGCCGTGGCGAGGGCTTCGGGAATGCGCGTCTCGCTCGGACGCTTTTCGAGCAGTCGATCGCCGCCCAGGCGCTGCGTCTCGCACGGCTCGAAGGCCGCGAGCTGGAGGAGTTGGACACGGCCGAGCTGATGCACATCGGAGCGGAGGACGTCGCGGCCGGCGCGCATGCGATCGGCGAGGCGCCGCGCGCGGAGCGAAGGCGCGGCTGGTGGACTCGCTAACCGGGCTGCTCAACTGCGAGGACTTCGAGCGCTGCGCGGAGGAGCGCCTCGATCCCGGTGCGTGGGGCTACTACGCCGGCGGCGCGGGTGACGAGGTCACGCTCCGGGACAACGTCGAGGCGTTCGGGCGCTGGCTCCTCCGCCCGCGCGTGCTCGTCGACGTCAGCGCGCCGAGCACGGCGACCACGGTGCTCGGCCAGGAGGTCTCGATGCCCCTGCTCGTCGCGCCGACCGCGTTTCAACGTGTCGCACATCCCGACGGGGAGGTCGCCACGTCGCGGGCGGCGGCCGCGGCGGGAACGGTGATGACGCTCTCCACACTGGCGACCGCGACGCCCGCGGAGGTCGCCGTCGCGGACGGACCGCGCTGGTTCCAGCTCTACGTGTTCCGCGACGAGGCCGTGACGCGGGCGCTCGTCGACCAGGCGGTCGAGAGCGGCTTCGGCGCGATCGTGCTCACCGTCGACACGCCCGTCGTCGGCCGGCGCGAGCGTGACCTTCGCACCGGCTTCACGGTCACGCACACGGTCGCGGCGCTCGGCGCCGGCCAGGTGACGCCGGCCGAGGCGTTCGCGCTCATGTCAGCCGCGGTCACCTGGAAGGACGTCGAGTCACTGGCCTCGATGTCCGGCCTCCCGCTCGTCGTCAAGGGAGTGATCACGGCCGAGGACGCGCGTCTCGCCTGTGAGCACGGCGCCGACGCGCTGGTCGTCTCGAACCACGGCGGGCGCCAGCTCGACGGCGTCGCCGCCACGCTCGACGCGCTGCCCGAGGTAGTCGACGCCGTCGAGGGCCGGATCGAGGTGTATCTCGACGGCGGCGTGCGGCGCGGCGGCGACGTCGTCAAGGCGCTTGCACTCGGTGCGCGCGCGGCGATGGTCGGTCGCCCGATCCTCTGGGGCCTCGCGGCGGGCGGGGAGGCCGGCGTGGCGCGCGTCCTCGAGTTGCTGCAGGAGGAGATTTGCCTGGCGCTGCAACTGCTCGGTTGCAGACGGCCGGAGGATGTCGGGCTCGGGCACGTCGCCCGGCGCTCGTTGACGTAGCGCGCCGGCGAAAAGTTCCACTTTCGTCACAGAGCCGTCTCCCACGCGTGACGATTTCCCCGGCACGATCGATGCATGAAGCTCGTCGTGTCGATCCTTGCCGCGCTGGCGCTCGCGGGCACCTCCCGGGCCGGCGGCGCCGGCGGTGCTGCGGTGCAGGTCGTGACGCTCTCGCCCTCGGAGGACGTCTCGTTCCCGTACCAGTGCAGTTGGGGATACGACGCGGACGAGCGCTGCTACCGCGACGACTCGAGCCGGCTTCCCCTGGGCGGCATCGAGGACGGCGCGGCGAGCAAGGCCTGGCGTGCAGCGCTGCGCTTCTCTCTCGCGGCGCTGCCGCCCGGCTCCGTCGTGCTGACGGCGGAGCTGTCGCTCCGCTACGACCGCCGTTGCGCCGCGCCGCGCCGGCGACGGTTCCTTGCGACGGACGAGGCTTCGAGCTCGAGGCTCATCCGGTGTTCACGGACGACTGGTCGTCGGTGCGCGAGCTCGAGTACGGACCTGCGATCGCCTGGGCAGCGGTGGATCCGTCGTCGGCGCCCGTGTGGGTGACCTGGGACGTGACGGATCTCGTCGCCGACTGGCTGCTGGGCGCGCCGAATCGAGGCGTCCTGCTGCAACTGACGTCCGGTCTCGAGGATCTCGCGGTGGGCGGTCCCGCGTTCCCGAGTTCGTCGTTTCCGGATCCGGCGGTCCGGCCGCGGCTGACGGTCTGGTACCTGCGCGAGTAGCCGCTGAGGCCACGAACGGCGCTCCAGAGCCGAGGCCCGGCTACCCTGCCGAAGTGCCTCTCCGCAAGGACATCCGCAACGTCGCGATCATCGCTCACGTCGATCACGGGAAGACGACGCTGGTCGACGCCATGCTCTGGCAGTCCGGATCGTTCCGCGAGAACCAGGATGTCGCCGAGCGGGTCATGGACTCAATGGACCTCGAACGCGAGAAGGGGATCACGATCCTCGCCAAGAACACGGCCGTCCGGCACGGAGGCGTCAAGATCAACATTGTCGATACGCCCGGCCATGCGGACTTCGGCGGCGAGGTCGAGCGCGGCCTGACGATGGTCGACGGCGTGCTGCTCCTCGTCGACGCCAGCGAGGGGCCGCTGCCGCAGACGCGCTTTGTTCTTCGCAAGGCGCTCGAGGCGAAGCTGCCGCTGATCCTCGTCGTCAACAAGGTCGACCGGCCGGACGCCAGGATCGAGGAGGTCGTCAACGAGGTCTACGGGCTCTTCCTCGACCTCGACGCCGACGAGACGCCAGATCGAGTTTCCGATCGTCTATTGCAACGCCCGAGCAGGCAAGGCCGGCCTTGACCCGTCGGAACTGGCAGACGACCTCGAGCCGTTGTTTGAGGTGCTCCTCGAGCGGATCCCCGCGCCCTCGTACGAGGAGGGCCACCCGCTCCAGGCGCTCGTCACCAACCTCGACGCGTCGCCGTACGTCGGCCGGCTCGCGCTCTGCCGCGTCCGCGAAGGGTCGATCCGCAAGGGCCAGCAGATCGCCTGGTGCCGGGCGAACGGGACGATCGAGCGCACGAAGGTCACCGAGCTCTACGTCACGGAGGCGCTCGACCGGGTCGATGTCGAGGAAGCCGGCCCGGGCGAGTTGATCGCCGTCGCCGGCATCCCGGAGGTGACGATCGGCGAGACGCTTGCGGACCCCATCGATCCGCGGCCGTTGCCCGTGGTCGGCGTCGACGAGCCGAGCCTGTCGATGACGGTCGGCATCAACACATCGCCGTTGCAGGGCCAGGACGGGACCCGCCTCACCGCGAGCATGGTCAAGGCACGCCTCGACCAGGAGCTCGTCGGCAACGTCTCCCTGCGAGTGCTGCCGACGGAGCGTCCGGACGCCTGGGAGGTGCAAGGCCGCGGCGAGCTGCAACTGGCGGTGCTCGTCGAGCTGATGCGCCGCGAGGGCTTCGAGCTGACGGTGGGCAAGCCGCAGGTCGTCACGCGCGAGATCAACGGCAAGACGCACGAGCCGATGGAGCGCCTCGCAATCGACGCGCCGGAGGAATACGTGGGCGTGATCACCCAGCTGCTCGCGCTCCGCAAGGGCCGGATGGAGCAGATGGTGAACCATGGCACAGGCTGGGTCCGGATCGAGTACCTCGTCCCCGCCCGCGGGCTGATCGGGTTCCGCACCGAGTTCCTCACCGAGACGCGGGGCACCGGCATCCTGCACCACGTCTTCGAGGGCTACGAGCCGTGGCACGGCGAGTTGCGCACGCGTCCCTCCGGCAGTCTCGTCGCCGACCGGCGGGGGCCGACGACCGCCTTCGCGCTGTCTAATCTGCAAGAGCGGGGCCAGCTCTTCGTCGCCCCCGGCATCGAGGTCTACGAAGGCATGATCGTGGGTGAGAACGCCCGCGCCGACGATCTCGACGTCAACGCCACGAAGGAAAAGAAGCTGACGAACATGCGCGCCTCGTCGAGCGACGAGCTCGTCCGCCTGATTCCGCCGCGGCCGATGTCGCTCGAACAGGCGCTTGAGTTCATCCGTGACGACGAGTGCGTCGAGGTGACGCCGCTGCACGCCCGCCTGCGCAAGGTCGAGCTCTCGGCCCAGAAGCGCCAAAGCGCCACATCGCGCAAGTCGCGCGGGCTCGCCGCCGTCCAGTAGCGCCCGCTCCGCGCGGGGCGGAAGATGGACACGCGCGACGGCGTCTGGTAGATGCCGTCGTCGTAGCGTAGATAGCTCTCGGTAGATTTGACCCACCGGGACGTCCGGCTTAGAGGAGGAATTGATGGCTCTGCAGATTGGCGATACGGCACCTGATTTCGAGGCGCAGACCACGGAAGGCCCGATCCACTTCCACGACTGGATCGGTGACTCGTGGGCCGTGCTCTTCTCGCACCCGAAGGACTTCACCCCGGTGTGCACGACCGAGCTCGGCTACATGGCCAAGATCAAGCCCGAGTTCGACAAGCGGAACGTCAAGATCATCGGTCTCTCTGTCGATCCGACCGAGAAGCACGAGCAGTGGGCGACCGACATCGAGGAGACGCAGGGGCACGCCCCCAACTACCCGATCATCGGCGACGTCGACTTCAACGTCTCGAAGCAGTACGGGATGCTGCCGGCCGACACTTCGGGTGACACGGCCGACCGCACGCCGATGGACAACCAGACCGTGCGCAACGTCTTCGTCGTCGGCCCGGACAAGAAGGTCAAGCTGATCCTGATCTACCCGATGACGACCGGCCGGAACTTCGACGAGGTCCTGCGCGTGATCGACTCGCTGCAGCTGACCGCGAAGCACAAGGTCGCGACACCGGTGAACTGGAAGCAGGGCGAGGACGTGATCATCGCCGGCTCGGTCTCGGACGACGAGGCGAGGGAGACGTACCCGGACGGCTGGGAGTCGCCGCGCCCCTACATCCGGATCGTCGCGCAGCCGCGCGCTTAGCGGCGTTTCGACGGCCCGCCCGAACACGAACGAAATTAGCCGGCGCCGGATCTCGCGTCAGGGCGAGACCGGCGTCGGCTCGATCTCGGCATCGTCGAGCCGCTTGCACGCCGCCTGCTGCTTTGGCGAGAGCGGATGCTTCGCCGGCTCCAGCGGGTGGCAGTCGTACACGCGGTGCAGCCGGCTGAGGTCGGGGACGATCGACGGCCAGGGATAGAACACGAGGTGCAGCAGGAGCATCACGAGCCCGGCGGCGACGACGAGAGCGAGGACTCGCAGCCGGCGCTCGAGGCTGCGGAGCGTCTCGAACATCGTCGGAAACGGGACGTCGGCCGCGAATCGCTTCGGCCAGGCGAGAAGCGACGGAATGACGACCCAGAACAGCAAGGTGAGGCCGTAGAGGGTGCGCCCGGTTGCGAACTCGTCGTCGACGTCGGTCACGAACGCAGCGACGGCTGTGCCGACGACGATGATGAGCAGCGCGACCGCGAAGTACAGGGCTGCGGCGATCTCGTGGACGGGAGTCGTCGACCGAGTGAACCGGCCGCCGATCGGCGTGCGGTACGGGAGGAGCAGATCACCCTCGACCCCGCCGGCCTTGTTGGGGGCCGCGCCCTTGACCGGCAGGACGCCCGTCCTCGTCGGCGGGTAGCGGAAGCCGCTGTACGCGCAGAGCACGATCACGCCGACGACGACGAGCGCGACGACCGGGCGGTCGTATTCGAGCTTGCCGATCGTGCCCGAGATCGTCGGCCACTTGGCGCTGTCCTTCCAGAAGGCCGCCCAGAACTCGGGGACGAGCACGAGGACGGCGAAGAACAGCCAGACGCCGTAGCCCCACCTCTCGCGGCGCTCGATGCCGCCGAAATGTGTCTGCCACCAGACCTGCAAGCGAGGACGACGCTACAACCGTCGCTTACGGAAGTCCACAGCGGGCCGCCCATGTTGGGCTGAGCGGGTGGTAGTGTTGCCGCGGTGTCTTTCATAGGCATTTCACAGGTATGTCAACCACATCAGAGGTAGGAGCGGCGACGGCGTGACCGGCCAACTCAGCAGGGCACAATTGCTCTCGCGCGGTGCTATCGCTGGAACAGGCTTCCTCGCGGCCGGCTCGGCCACGGGGTTCCTCGCCGCCGCGGCCGCGGCGGAGACGATCCCGGACGGCGATCTTGCCTATGCGCGGCTGCTGGTCGGGGCGGAGCTGCTCGCCTCGGACTTCTACGCGCAGGCGATCGCATCGAAGCAGCTCACAGGCGACTCCTTGAAGTACGCGAAGCGGGCGCTCTTCAACGAGCAGGAGCACTACCGGGCGATGGCGCAGGTCCTCGACGGCGCGGGGCAGCCGCCCGCTGTCGCCGAGGACTTCGACTTCGCGTATTCGAAGGGCGCGTTCGCCTCGAAGGGGTCGATCGCGAAGCTCGGCGTGACCCTCGAGACCGCTTTCGTGGGCGCATACCTGGGCGCGGTCGCCGGTCTCGAGACAGACGCGCTGAAGCAGACGGTGGCGCGCATTGCCGCCAGCGAGGCCGAGCACCTGAGCGTCCTGGCGCGGCTCTCCGGCGCTGGTCCGATCGGGATCTCGTTCCCGGAGCCGCTGACGATCGACGAGGCCTCGGACGCACTCGACGCGTTCGCGAGTTAGCGAGGGGGGAGCCAGATGCCGAGAGATTTCTACAGTGCGAGTGAGGCGGCCCGGACGCTCGGGATCAGCCTCGACACGCTCCGCCGCTGGGACCGTCAGGGGCGCATCAAGACGAGCCGAGACTCGAGCAATCGCCGGATCGTCACCGCGAAGGAGATCGAGCGCTTGCGCGGCGGCCCCGGCGCCGAGCATCAGATGAGCGCGCGCAACCGCTTCAGCGGCATCGTCCGCGACGTCCGGGTCGAGGGCTTGATGGCACAGGTCGAGATGGTCGTCACCGAGCCCACCGTCCTGACGGCGATCGTCACCGCCGACTCCGTCGCGGAGCTCGGGCTGAAACCCGGCAATCACGTGGTCGCAGTCATCAAGTCCACGTCGGTCATGGTCGAGCATTGAGAAAGGGGTCCTCGACAGTGCATGTCGCATCTGCATCTCGTCGCCTCGGAGCGCGCCGGCTCACCGTCCTCGCGGCGATCGCCGGCCTCCTTGCCTCGCTGCTGACGGCCGCCGGCGCCTCGGCGCGCCCGGAATCGAGCGCAGCCGCCCGGGTCACCGGCATCACCGTCTACGCGGCCGCGTCGCTGACCGACGTGTTCCCGCAGATCGACAAAGGCCCGAAGTACTCGTTCGGCGCCTCGAGCACCCTGGCCGCTCAGATCACGCAGGGAGCGCCGGCGGACGTCTTCGCCTCGGCGAACACCACGATCCCCGACCAGCTGTTCGCGAAGGGCCTCGTGCAGAAGCCCGTCGTCTTCACGCGCAACCGGCTCGTGCTCGTCGTGCCGATGTCGAATCCTGCTGGCATCAACAGCCTCTACGACCTGAAGAAGCCGGGCATCAAGCTCGTGATCGCAGCCAGCGCGGTCCCGGTCGGCAGCTACACGCTGCAGGTGCTGAAGCAGATGGGACTGACGGCAAGCGTGCTCCCGAACGTCGTCAGCCGCGAGTCCGACGTCCGCAGTGTCCTCTCGAAGGTCGCGCTCGGCGAGGCCGACGCCGGCTTCGTCTACTCGACCGACGCCAGGACGGTGCCCGGCAGGGTGAAGGTGATCAAGGTCCCGGCCTGGGCGCAGCCGAAGGTGGCGTACTCGATGGCGATCGTCTCCTCGAGCTCCAACAAGGCGGCGGCGCGGCGGTACATCAACGAGATCCTGAGCAAGGCGGGCCAGAAGAAGATGCTGGCCGCCGGCTTCCTGCCGATCCCGGCGAAGAAGCCGGGGTCTTGAGCTCGAGCCGACGCATGCGCAGAGCTCTGCTCGCCGTCCTCTACTTCCTCGCCGTCGGGATCGCACTTGCGTTCCTCGTGCTGCCCGTGCTGGCGATCTTCGTCCACGTTCCGCCGGGCCAGTTGCTCGAGCAGCTCTCGAATCCCGGTCGTTGTCGACGCGCTGATCGTCAGCCTGAAGACGACCTTGATCGCGCAGGCGCTGATCCTGCTGTTCGGGACGCCGACCGCCTACCTCCTCGCCAGCCGCCGCTTCCCCGGCCGCTTGCTCTGCATCACGCTCGTCGAGTTGCCGCTCGTGCTCCCGCCCGCCGTGGCCGGCATCGGGCTGCTCGTCGCGTTCGGCCGCGTCGGGCTGCTCGGCTCGACGCTCGACGTGTTCGGGATCACGCTTCCGTTCACGCAGGCCGCGGTGACGATCGCGGTCGCGTTCGTCGCCGGCCCGTTCTACGTGCGCCAGGCGATCGCTGCCTTCGAAGCGGTCGACCAGAATCTCGTCGCCGCCTCTCGCACGCTCGGCGCGGGACCGGCGCGCACCTTCTTCCGCGTCGTGCTCCCCCTGGCGCGAGGCGGGCTCGTCGCCGGCGAGGCGCTCTCATTCGCGCGCGGCCTCGGCGAGTTCGGAGCCACGATCATGTTCGCCGGCAGCCTGCAGAAGGTGACGCAGACGCTGCCGCTCGCGGTCTACGCCCAGTTCGAGGTCGACCTCGACGTCACCCTCGCGATCAGTGCACTGCTCGTCCTGATCAGCGTCGCGTTGCTGATCTCCTTCAAGCTGGCGTCCCTATGGCAGCCCTCAGAGCAGACTTCCGGCTCCCGCTTCGGTCTTTTGAGCTGGAACTAGCGCTCGAGGTCGACCGGACCGTCGCCCTCGTCGGGCCGTCGGGAGCCGGTAAGACCTCGGTGCTGAGGGCGATCGCCGGCCTCGTCCGGCCGCCGCGTGGACGGATCGCGCTCGGCGACGACGTCTGGCAGGACAGCGAGCGGCGCCTCTTTCGCAAGCCCGACGAGCGCCGGGTCGGGCTCGTCTTCCAGGAGTACGCACTCTTTCCGCACCTCACCGTCAGGCAGAACGTGGCGTACGCGGGCGACGGACGCACGGACGAGTTTCTCGAGCGCTTCCGGATCTCCGACCTCGCCAACGCCAGGCCGACCGCGCTGTCGGGTGGCGAGCGCCAGCGGGTCGCGCTCGCCCGAGCGCTCGCCCGCGGTCCCGGGGTGATCCTGCTCGACGAGCCGCTCTCCGCCCTCGACACGCACACGAAGGGCACCGTGCGGGCCGAGCTCCAGGAGCTGCTGCGAGAGCTTGCCCTGCCGACGATCCTCGTCACGCACGACTTCGAGGACGCCGCTGCGCTCGCTGACCAGATCGGCGTGATCGTCGACGGGCGCCTGCGCCAGTTCGCCACTCCGAACGAGCTCGTCGACCGGCCGGCCGACCCGTACGTCGCGTCGTTCACCGGGGCGAACCTGCTCCGCGGCGAAGCACGCCGGCTCGACGACGACATGACCCTCGTCGAGCTCGAGACCGGCGAGCTCGTCTACTCGACCGAGTGGGGCGAAGGGCACGTGGGCGTCGTCGTGTACCCGTGGGAAGTGTCGGTCGGCCGCCTGCACCAGGAGGACTCCGCCATGAACCTGATCCAGGGCGAGATCCGCTCCGTCGCCACCGTTGGCAACCGGGTCCGCGTCCGCGTCGGCCCGATCACCGCCGAGGTCACGACAGCCTCGGCCGAGAAGCTCGAGCTCGCCCGCGGCGGCGCCGCGTTCGCCACATTCAAAGCGACAGGGACGCGGCTCGTTCCGCTTGCCTGACTTCCCGCCGGCGATTATCTCCTCGGCCCGATGTCAACCAGCCCTTGACTGCCTTGCCCTCGGTGTTAGTGTCGGTCCGGCGGAGCGAGCTGGACTCAATCCGTGCCCGATGCAGGCGATTCTGTGGCCCTCTGCCAGTCGGGCGCGTCCGGCAACCAGCGCGTGAGGAGGTTCTTCTTGCAAGGCACGAGCGGGAGCCGGTCCGGAGTTCTGCAGTGGGTCGTCGTGCTGGTGGTGGGCGTCCTGGTCGTAACTGTCGTCCTCGGCCTGAGTCTGATTCCGCGTCTGAGCGACGGGCAAAAAGTTCTGGACGCGGCCCGGCCGGCGTTCGCCACAGACCGCCTCGCCGGAGCCCGCGCTGGCATCAACATCATCTCCACGGACGTCGACATGGCCGATCCGATCGGCACGGCGCGGGGCTCTGCTGCAGGCGAGGTGCCAAAGCTGATCGCGTTCGTCTCCCAGAAGACCGGGCTTTCGCAGGCCGAGGTCGTCGCGGCGCTGCAGAAGAACTTCCCGCACACGACGGCGCTCCTGCAGACCATTCCGCTCTCGGCGGTGACGGCGGAGCTGCCCGGCCTGTTCACGTTCCTCGAGAGCGCGCTTCATCTGTCAGAGGCCGAGCTCGTGGCGGCGCTGAAGACGAACTTCCCGAACATCACACAGTCGATCACCAACCTGCCGACGCTGACCAGCGGCTGGGACAACATCCAGAACATCGAAGGGCTCACGCGCTTCGACGGCACGCCCGTGCAGACCGTGCCGCAGCTGAGGGACTATTTCAGCGCGGATCTGATTCCGATCCTGGAGAGCCAGCAGGGCAACTTCGAGAGTCTCGACGGGACGTCGACCGTCGACTGGATCGCGCCGCTCCTCCTGATCGTCGGGCTGATCGTGATCCTGTTCGCGGGAGTGATGATCGTGCTGAACCTCAGGGGTCCAGTCTCGCGCGGGCTTGGCGTGGCGGCCGCGTCGGTCGTCCTCGCTGTCGGCGTAGGCGTTGTGGCACTCGTGCTCGTCATCTCGCTCGTGCCGCGGGTCAGTAACGGACAGAAGCTGCTCGACGCGCTCGGCCCCGCCAACGTCGACACGCGCATCCACGGCGATCGCGGCGGGATCAACATGGTCTCCGCGATCGTCGACACTGAGGACCCGATCATGACTGCGGAGGGCGGCGCCGCGGCCGAAGTGCCGAAGCTGATCGCATTCGTGTCCCAGCAGACCGGGCTGTCGCAGGCCGAGGTCGTCGCCGCGCTGCAGAAGAACTTCCCGCACACGACGGCCCTCTTGCAGGCGATCCCGTTGTCGGCGGTGACGACGGAGCTGCCCGGTCTGCTTGCGTTCCTCGAGAAGGCGCTGCACGTGACGCAGCCGCAGCTCCTCGCAGCGCTGAAGACGAACTTCCCGGGCATCGCCCAGTCGATCACCAACCTGCCGACGGTCACGAACGGCTGGAACCAGGTCCAGAACATCGACGGGGCCACGCGCTTCGACGGGACGCCGATCAAAACCGTGCCCGATGTCCGTTCGTACTTCGGGTCGGACGTGATCCCTGTGCTCGAGACCCAAGGCGGCAACTATGACAACCTCGTCTCGACATCGACCATCGACTTCATCGGGCCGCTGGTGCTGGCCGTCGGGATCATCGTGATCCTCTACGGGCTGCTGATGCTGCTCCTGGCACGGCGTCTCGAGCCGGGCACCCGCGCGGCCGCCAGACCGTCTCCGACACCGACACCGGCAACGTAGGGGAAGGATCATGCTCGCACTGACGGCATCATCCACCGCCTGGCAGGTGGGCATCGCCCTCGGGATCGTCGTGATCGCGGTGGCGGCGGTGATCGTCATCGTGATCGTGCTGCTCGCGCTGCGGATTGCCAAGCAGGCTCGTACCGCGGTGGGCGCGGTCGGCGTGGTGCGCGTGCAGACCGACGGGCTCGGCGGCATCGCGCAGATCAACGACTCCGGGGTGAGGATCCTGCACGCCGCTCGGTCCCTCCGAAAGGTGGCGGTCGGGAAATGACATTCACGCTTGTCGCGACGTCCGGCAACACCTACTGGGCGATCGCCCTGGGCATCGCTTTCGGCGCGGCAGTGGTCGTCGCGATCCTGCTGACGGTGCTGGTGGAGACCGTCGGCGACATCGAGAAGTCGGTCGACGGTCTGCTCGAAATCGCGGGCCAGGTCGCGTCGAACACAGCGAGCATTCCGCAACTCGAGGCGACGGCGCCCGTGCTGGCGCTGATCGTCGACGAGGCCGTCGTCCAGGACGGCTACATGAACGCGCTCACCGACGGGTTCGGTGGTGCGGCATGAGCAGCACGCACGTCCTCGTCCTCTTGAGCGTCGTGCTGGCGGCGGGCGTCGTGCTCGTGCTGGCGGTCGCGCTGATCGAGGTGCGCCGCGGCCTGACCAGGATCTCCGAAGGGCTCGCGTCGCTCGGGTCGGCGCTGCAGGGCGTCGAGGCGGAGCACCTACGCGGGCTCGAAGGCTCGGTCACGGCCATCAACGCGCAGTTCGAGACGATCCTCGGAGCGTTGCCTGGGATCGCCGGCAAGGCAGCGATCGTCGCCGAGCGGAGGCCGCGATGACCCTCTGGTGGATCGGAAACGTCGTGCTGATCGCGGTCGTCCTCCCGGTCGTCATCTATCTGCTCAGCTCCGTGCTCAAGGCCGCGAAGAGCATCGTCCCGAGCGTGCAGCAGATCGCAACGGTCGCGGCCGCGGGCTCGAAGGACCTCGACGCGGCCGCGCTGCTCGTGACGACGCAGGATCACGTCGCGAAGACGGTGGCCGGCGTCGCAAACTACGGCGGCTCCCTCGACGTAATCCTCGACGACGCCCCAGGAGGGAAATGACACCGGTGCTCGCACTTGCGGCGGTCGGCGCGGTCACGATTCTCGCCGTCGTCCTGATCGTCCTCGCGCTCGTCTTCTACCTCGTCTCGGTGATCCTGCAGCTGCGCAAGATCACGGCCGGCCTGGACGAGGTGATCGGCAGCGTGAGCGAGATCGTGGAGAAGAGCGCACCGGTCAACGACATCGTCACGGCGATCAACGGGCAACTCGACGCCGGCGTCGACCTGCTCGAGGGCCTGCTCGTGAAGAAGGCGGGCATGACGGACGCCGTCGGCCTCGTCGAGGGCCTCTACGCGGGTGCTGCCGCGGCCGGATTCAGGAGCTTTCCCGAGAGCGCGACCGTCAAGGCGCCGCGCATCGGCGAGGTCTACACCAGGGGCACGCTGACACTGGCACGGCTCGGCCGCGAGGCGCCGATCGCCGCCGCGAGCCCGAACGGTCCGGCATTGCGCAACGTCGAAGGCGGAAGCCTCGCGGCGCGCGAGCTCTACCCGGAGATCCGCCAGACGCGTCCGGAGAGGCTGTCGCGGTCGCCGGTGATCGGCACCGACGCCCCCGAGCAGTACGAAAAGCGCGACGACATCGGGGCCCCCCGCAAGCGGCTACCGAGCCGTTCCTGATAGGAGAGGAGTACCCGTTGCAGACTCCTGCGGCATTCGAGTACGAGCGCGCGACCAGCGTCGAGGGTGCGATCGCGTCGCTGCAGAGGCTCGGCTCGGAGGCGCGCGTCATCGCGGGCGGGCACAGCCTGCTGCCGATGATGAAGCTCCGGCTGGCGAACCCGCAGCATCTGATCGACATCAACGATCTGACGGAGCTCTCGTACATCCGCGAGCAGGGGGACGAGATCTTGATCGGGGCGCTGACCCGTCACGTCGACCTGCTGAAGTCGGAGCTGCTCGCAAAGCACCTGCCGGTGTTCCGCGACGCCGAGAACGTGATCGCGGATCCGGTCGTCCGCAACCGGGGCACGATCGGCGGCTCGCTCTGCCAGGCGGACGCCGCCGAGGACCTCTCGGCCGTGTGCTCGGCGATCAAGGCGAAGGTGGTGATCCGCGGCGCCGGCGGCGAGCGGGTGGTCGGGATGGAGGACTTCCACGTCGGGCCGTATGTGACCGCGGTGAGCGACGGTGAGCTGCTGACGGAGATCCGGGTGCCGTTGCGACCGGGCGGCGGCAGCGCGCACGAGAAGGTCGAGCGCCGCGCCGGCGACTGGGCGATCGCCGCCGCGTCGGCGGCCGTCTGGATCGAGGGCGGCAAGATCGTCGACGCCGGCATCGGGCTCAGCGCGGTCGGGCTGACGACGATCCACCTCACCCGGGCGGAGGAGCTACTGCGAGGCAAGGCCCCGTCGGACGAGCTGTTCGCGGAGGCGGGCGAGATCGCTTCGGCGGACTGCTCGCCGAGTGCGGACGGCCGAGGGCCTGTCGACTATAAGCGCCACCTCGCCGGCGTCCTCACGACGCGCGCTTTGGTTCGCGCGACGGCACGCGCGCAAGGTCAGGAGGCCTGAGCATGAACGTCTCGATAGCGATCAACGGCGAGCAGGTCTCGCGCGAGATCGAGCCCCGGCAGCTGCTCGTCCACTTCATTCGCGAGACGCCGGGCCTCACCGGCACGCACTGGGGCTGCGACACGTCCAACTGCGGCGCGTGCGTGGTGCAGATGGACGGTGAGCCGGTCAAGTCGTGCACGATCCTGGCGGCGATGGCCGTGGGCCACGAGATCCGCACCGTCGAGTCGCTCGAGGTGGACGGCAAGCTCGACCCGGTTCAGATGGGCTTCCACGAGACGCACGCCCTCCAGTGCGGCTTCTGCACGCCGGGGATGCTGATGACCGCCCGCGCCCTGCTCGACGAGAACCCGAATCCGACCGAGCTGGAGATCCGGACCGCAATCTCAGGTGCCATCTGCCGCTGTACCGGGTACAAGAACATCGTCAGCGCCGTGCGCTGGGCAGCCGAGTACGAAGCCGCCGCAAAACAGGAGGCCTGACCATGGCGATCATCGAGAACCTGCCGAGTGCGAAGACCGAGCGTCCGATCGGCTTCGGCCGCCTGAAGCGCAAGGAAGACGCGCGCTTCATCCGCGGCAAGGGCACCTACCTCGACGACATCCGGCTGCCGGGCATGGTCCACGGCGCTGTCCTGCGCAGCCCGTACGCCCACGCGCGCATCGTCTCGATCGACACCTCGAGAGCGCTCGCGCACCCCAACGTGGCCGCGGTCGTCACCGCCAAGGACCTCGAGACGCTCGGGCTCGCGTGGATGCCGACGATCTCCTACGACACGCAGGCCGTGCTCGCCGGCGACAAGGTCCGCTTCCAGGGCCAGGAGGTCGCGTTCGTGATCGCGACCGACGAGTACTCGGCGAACGACGCGCTGCAGCTGATCGACGTCGAGTACGAGCCGCTGCCGGCGATCGTCAACGCGCGCAAGGCGCTCGACCCGGACGCGCCGCTGATCCGTGACGACAAGGCCGGCCAGCGCGACAACCTCGCGAGCCCGACCTGGGAAGCAGGCGACAAGGAGTCGACCGACCGCGTGTTCGCCGAGGCCGACACGATCGTGACGCGCGACATCATCTATCCGCGCTGCCATCCCGCCCCGCTCGAGACGTGCGGGATCATCGCCGACTTCAATCCCGAGACCGGCCAGCTCGACATCTACAACGGCAACCAGGCGCCGCACGCCCACCGCACGGTCTACGCGCACGTCGCCGGTCTCGCGGAGCACATGATCCGGATTCGCTGCCAGGACATCGGCGGCGGCTTCGGCAACAAGGTCCCGGTCTATCCCGGTTACGTCTGCGCCATCGCCGGCTCGATCGTGGCCGGCGTCCCGGTCAAGTGGATCGAGAACCGCTCCGAGAACCTGATGTCCACCGGCTTCGCGCGCGACTACATCATGCGCAGCGAAATCTGCTCCAAGGACGGCAAGATCACCGGCCTGCGGGTCGAGGTGATCGCCGACCACGGCGCCTTCGACAGCACCGCGCAGCCGACGAAGTTCCCGGCCGGGTTCTTCCACATCGTCTGTGGGTCGTACGACCTCGAGGCGTCACACGTGCAGGTGAAGGCGGTCTACACGAACAAGGCCCCGGGCGGCGTCGCGTATCGCTGCTCGTTCCGCATCACCGAGGCCGTCTATCTCGTGGAGCGGATGGTCGACGCGCTCGCGCTCGAGATGAAGGTCGACCCGATCGAGCTGCGGATGCGCAGCTTCATCGGGCCCGAGCAGTTCCCGTACGAGACGACGACCGGCTGGACGTACGACTCCGGAAACTACGCCGAGACGATGCGCGTGGCGATGGACATCGCCGGTTACGAGGACCTGCGCCGCGAGCAGGCGGAGAAGCGCGCCCGCGGCGAGCTGATGGGAATCGGCGTCGCCTTCTTCACGGAAGGCGTCGGCGCGGGGCCGCGCAAGCACATGGACATCCTCGGGCTCGCGATGAACGACGGCGCCGACCTGCGGGTGCACCCGTCGGGCAAGGCAGTCGTCAGCATCAGCTGTCAGACGCAGGGGCAGGGTCACGAGACGACGTTCGCGCAGATCGTCGCCGAGGAGCTCGGAATCCCGCCGGAGGACGTCGAGGTCCGTCACGGCGACACGGACAAGTCGCCGTATGGGCTCGGCACCTATGGCAGCCGCTCGACGCCGGTGTCGGGCGCCGCGGTCGCAGTCGTCTCGCGCAAGGTGCGCGACAAGGCGCGGCTGATCGCGGCGACGATGCTCGAGACCCGGCCGGAGGATCTCGCCTGGGAGAAGGGCCGCTGGTACGTGAAGGGCGATCCCGAGAAGGGCGCGCTGATCGAGGAGATCGCGTCGCGTGCGTACAGCGGCGAGGAGATGCCCGCCGGCATGGAGGGCGGCCTGGACGCGCAGGTGATCTACGACCCGCCGAACCTCACCTATCCGTACGGCGCGTACATCGCCGTGGTCGACATCGACCCGGACACCGCCCACGTCACGGTCAGGCGCTTCATCGCGGTCGACGACTGCGGCGTACGCATCAACCCGATGATCGTCGACGGCCAGATCCACGGCGGCCTCGCCGAGGGGATCGGCATCGCGCTGATGGAGGTCATCACCTTCGACGAGGAGGGCAACTGCCTCAACTCGTCGTTCATGGACTACCTGATCCCGACCGCGCTCGAGTGTCCCGACTTCGAGCTCGGCGAGACCGTGACGCCGTGCCCGCACCATCCCCTCGGGGCCAAGGGCGTCGGCGAGTCGCCGAACGTCGGCTCACCGCCGGCGATCGTGAACGCCGTCATCGACGCTCTGTACCAGACGCACGGTGTCGACCACATCGACATGCCCTGCACGCCCGCACGCGTTTGGGCGGCGATGCAGGGACGTCCCGAGCCACCACAATGATGAGCGCCGCCGTGTCGCGGCGGGCGCAGGAGCTCGCGGCAGAGGGCACGGCGTTCGTGACGGCGACGGTCGTGCGGGCGAAGCGGCCGACGAGCGTGAAGCCGGGAGACGTGGCGATCGTTCTCGGCGACGGCACAATCGAAGGTTTCGTCGGCGGTGTGTGCGCGCAGCAGAGCGTGCGCGTCTACGCACTGAAGGCGATCGAGACCGAGGAGGCGCTGCTCTTGCGAATCGTTCCGGATGGACCAATCGGCGAGGACCCTTCCACGGGTCAGGAGGTCTCGATCGAGGACGGAGCCGTGACGGTTCAGAACCCGTGCCTCTCCGGCGGTGAGATCGAGGTCTTCCTCGAGCCGGTGCTGCCGGCGCCGCGCGTCCTGGTCGTCGGCGACTCGCCGATCGCGGCCGCGGTCCTGTCGCTCGGCGAGGAGCTCGGGCTCGCGCTCGTCCTCGTCGAGGCCGGCGCACCTGAGCCGGCGGCCGGCGATCTCGCCCTCGTCGTCGCCACGCACGGGCGAGACGAGCTGCACACGCTGCGGCGCGCGCTCGAGTCGGGCGTGCCGTATGTCGGCCTGGTCGCGAGCCTCAAGCGCGGCGCGAGCGTGCTCGACGAGCTGCGGGCCGACGGAGTCTCGGATGAGCATCTGGCGCTGATCGACGTGCCCGCCGGGCTCGACATCGGCGGCCGCACGCCCGCGGAGGTCGCGCTCTCGATCCTCGTGGAGATCGTCGCGGTGCGCCGGGGCAAGCAGACCGGAGCTTCAACCGAGGCGCCGGCCTTCAGTGCGCGCACCGAGCCCAGCTCGGAGGCGCCGCCGATCGCGATCGACCCCATCTGCGGCATGACGGTTGCCGCGGTCGCGGGGACGCCTTCGTTGGAGTACGAGGGCGAGACGATCTACTTCTGCTGCGAGGGCTGCCGGACCAAGTTCCAGGCCCAGCACGAGCATGCATTCGCGGCAGAGTGAGCCATGAAGCCGGGTGAGGTCACGGGCGAGGCGGCAGGCGAAGTCCGGCAACGGGTGCCCGACATCGAGACGCTCGCCCAGCGTCTCGCAGACGTCGACTACCTCGTCGACGAAGGGCTGGCCACGGCGATGTTCCTGTGTCTCCGGCTGCCACAGCCGTTGCTGCTCGAGGGCGAGGCCGGTGTCGGCAAGACCGAGGCCGCCAAGTCGCTCGCGCTGGTGCTCGACACGCCGCTGATCCGGCTCCAGTGCTACGAGGGGATCGACGCGGCCGAGGCGCTGTACGAGTGGAACTACCCGCGGCAGCTTCTGAGCATCCGTCTCGCCGACTCCAGCGGCTCGAAGCTCGCCGAGGAGGATCTGTTCGGCCCCGACTATTTGATCCGCCGGCCGCTGCTGCGGGCGCTCGAGCACCCGGGCCCGCGGCCCGCCGTCCTGCTGATCGACGAGATCGACCGCGCCGACGACGACTTCGAGGCGTTCCTGCTCGAGTTGCTTGCGGACGCCAGCGTCACGATCCCCGAGCTCGGGACGATCCAGGCCACGCATCCACCGGTGATCGTGCTGACCTCGAACCGGACCCGCGACCTTCACGATGCCGTCAAGCGCCGCTGTCTCTATCACCGGATCGCGTACCCGACTCCGGAGCGCGAGGTGGAGATCGTCCGCCGTCGCGTCAAGGGCGCGTCGGAGCAGCTGGCGGTCCAGGTCGCGGACGCCGTGTCGCGCCTGCGCTCGAGCGATGTGCAGAAGCCGCCCGGGATCGCCGAGGCGATCGACTGGCTTGCGGCGCTTGACGTCCTCGGGATCGAGCAGTTGGATGCCGCTGCGATCGACCTCACGCTCGGGTCGGTGCTGAAGTACAGCGAGGACCAGGAGGTGGTCCGCGCGGCCGGTCTCGACGAGCTCGTGCGCGCCCGTGACTGACCGGGATACGGCCGGTGCGGTGTTCGGGGTCGAGACGATCGAGCTCGATTTGCCGCCGCTCGTGAGCGCACTGAGCCGGCGGCTGCACGATGCCGGGCTGCCGGTCACCCCGGGCCGCTCGGCCGACTTCGCGCGGGCGCTGACGCTCGTCCGGCCGATCGCCCGCCGGCGGCTGTACTGGACGGCGCGCGCCGTGTTCGTCTCCGACCCGGCGCAGGTCAAGGCATTCGACGCGGTGTTCCTCTCGGTCTTCGGCGGCGAATCGGCTACAGAGGACGTCGAGCTCGAGGACGCGCGGACCGTCGCCGCACCGGCGGACGATCGGCCGAAGGCGGAGCACAAGGCCCCGCCGCGGGACTCGGCCGGCCCTGATGTTTCGCGCGGCCTTTCGTCGTCCAGTCCGAGCGCCGACGGAGACGACGATGCGACCGAGGTCGACGTCCCGCTGGCGATGGCCAGTGACGAGGAAGTGCTGCGGCGCAAGAGCTTCGACGCGCTCGAGGCACACGAGCTCGCGCAGCTCTACCGGCTGATGTCACGCCTCGAGCTCGAGACGCCGCTGCGGCTGACGCGCCGCTACGAGCGGGGACGCCACGGCGGGCGCATCGACATGCGGCGGACGCTCCGCGCCAGCCTGCGGACCGGCGGCGATCCGATCCGCCTCGCGCGCCGGCGGCGGCGTATCGTCCCGCGCAGGCTCGTGATGCTGTGCGACATCTCCGGCTCGATGGAGCCGTATGCCCGCGCGTACCTGCAGTTCCTGACCTGTGCGGCCGCGAGTGGGCCGAACGCGGAGACGTTCGTCTTCGCGACGCGGCTGACCCGTTTGACGCGCGCGCTGGCGGCCCGCAACCCGGAGCGCGCGATCCAGCGCGCAGCGGCCGCGGCGCCCGACTGGTCGAGCGGGACCCGGATCGGCGATGCGCTGAAGGAGTTCAACGACCGGCACGGACGTCGCGGGATGGCCCGCGGGGCCGTGATCGTCATCCTCTCCGACGGCTGGGAGCGCGGCGATCCGATGCTCGTCGGGCGCGAGCTGGAGCGCCTCGGCCGCCTGGCCCACCGGATCGTGTGGGTCAACCCTCGGGCCGGCGCCGGCTCTTTCTCCGTACAGGCCGGCGGCATGGTGGCCGCGCTGCCGCATTGCGACGCGCTCGTCAGCGGCCACAGCTTCGAGGCGCTCGGCGAGGTCGTCGCGGCGATCGGGGCCGACTCGGGCCGCGTCGGTGCGATGGGCTGTTCACCGCGGATGTGTCCGAGCCCGAGCCGTGGGCCAGCGCCACGCCGGTGCCCGGCAGCTCGGTCGGGATGCCGAGCGGTCACGGACCACGCCGGGGCAATGTCACTCCGGGTTGGGTGACCGATGAGTGAGAGCGCGCCGAAGACGTGCATCTTCCCCGGGTGCGAGCGACCCGCGGTGCCACCTCATGTGCTGGGTGGACCGCAGCCCTCGTTCTGCGGACCTGGACGAGCACAACGCGCTCACCGCCCACCAGGAGCGCGAGCGGCTCGCTGGCAAGAGCGCGGATGAGCGAGAGTCGGGCGGATGAGCGAATCCTGTGGCCAACGATCCAGACAATTTTTTCCCCGGAACATAATAACCATGTATTTTCTTTTATATCAATCGGGAATTTATTATCGGTGAAGTAGTCGCTGAGTTTTTTCCTGTGATCTCTTCCGAAAGGATGGAACACATCACCATGCTGCCATTTCCGCAGTGTAAGGGGGAAGGTGATTTTATGAAGATCAAGATTGGCGACCCTTGGTGAAACATCAACCTGAAAATCGTGATTTTTCAATATTTTTTTCAGGATAAGGTTCAATGGTTTTCTCAGCCGGGTATTATTTTCAAGGATCTGAAATTCGGTCTTTTCAATTTCACCTTTCTTGATAGATACCAGCGGGGTAATGATGAGGTCATTCCTGTCTTTGATCAGCCTGTGGGTAGGGGAATAAAACTGTTTTCCGGGTTCTTCATCGAGCGCTTCGCTGACATCTTTAGCCACAGGGTAATTGAACCCGAAAGGGGAAAGGAATTCGAAAAGATAGGTCGTGACAGGACTGAGTTTTTTAATTTTATCGATGGAAATTGATATTCGTTCCTTATCTTTTCTAACGATGGTCTTCCTCACCTTGTCAATGGTATCCCTGAATATTTTTTCCGCTTCCCGGATCCGGTAGATATTTTCAGTGAGTATATTGCTGAAACCCGGGTTTATTTCTGCAAGAACAGGGATAAGAGCATGACGGACTTTATTTCTGAGGTATTTAATTTCCTGATTGGATTTGTCTTCGCGATATACCAGCTTATTCTTTTTGATAAATTCTTCTATCTCTTCGCGGGATGCAAAAAGCATCGGCCGGATGATTTTGCCCTGTTTTGGCAGGATTCCATGAAACCCGGCAATACCGCTGCTTCTCATCATGTTGATAAAGAAGGTTTCGATCTGGTCGTCTTTATGGTGGGCAGTGGCAATATATCCGAACCCTTCTTTTTCAAGGAGTTGCTCAAACCAACCGTATCTCAACTCCCTTGCTGCCATCTGTACCGATAATCCGTGTTTTTCTGCGTAATCTGTGGTGAAAAATTGATTGATGTAACAAGGTACTTTCAGTTTTTTTGCAAGGCCCTTCACAAAAGTCTCATCTGCATCCGACTCTTTTCCCCGGAGCAAAAAGTTGCAATGTGCGATTCCAAAATGGAATTTAGCATCGAAAAAGAGACTGCTCATAGCTATTGAATCCATCCCTCCACTCACAGCAAGAAGAATACGCTCTCCGGGGAGGAAGAGTTGTTCTCTCTCAATAAAGGTTTTAAAGGACTGAAGCATAGAGCAAATATACGAAAATGTTCACCACGGAGGCACTATGGTTTTACTGGTTCGTGCCCAGAACAAAATACATATCAAGTTCTCCCTTGTGCTTTGCTTCAATTTTGCCGCGATATTCAAAACAGAAACCAGGATCATCTTTAATGAATTCAAAAGTGGACTTTGAAATGTTGACTTTCCTAATCTCTCCTTTGTTTTCCATGCAGGCAGCAGTATTTACCGTATCGCCCCATATGTCGTACTGGAATTTTTTCACCCCGACAATTCCTGCAACTATAGGGCCGGTATGGATGCCAAGTCTCATTTCAAATGCCGGATAGCCTTGTGATTCCCGTTCCTGCTTATGCCTTGTGATGAATTCCTGCATTTCCAGGCCTGCCTTGACGGTGTTTGTTACGGATTCCGGAAAATGTACGGGTAATCCGCCTGCTGCCATATATGAATCTCCTATGGTTTTTATTTTTTCTATACCGTATTTTCCAATGATATCATCAAAAGCTTCGAAACAAACATTGATCTCGGTAAGCAATTCCTGGGCTGAAAGTTTTTCGGAGGTGCGGGTGAAGTCTTCGAAATCGGTAAAGAGTACACTGACTTCCTCGAAATGCTTTGCATCGGCTTTTCCTTTTTCCTTGAGTTCCCTGGCAATTTCTGCAGGAAGTATATTGAGCAGCAGAATTTCTGAACGTTCTTTTTCTTTATTGATTATGGCTGCCGACATCCTTATATATCGTAACCTGCTCCATAATCCACCGGCCAGCAACAGGAATGCTAATCCGGTAAATAAAAATATATTTCGCTGATTGCTTTTTGTACGAAGGGTTTCCCTGAATGCAATTTCCCGCAAAAGCTTTTCTTTTTCGTTTGAAAGGCTATCTGCAAGCCGTTTTTTATCAACCGCAAATTGCATTTGAATTTCCGTTGTTTTTTTTGCATTCTCACTGTTTAATAAACTGTCTTTGAAAGTAACGTACATTTTGTAATTTTCCAATGACCGTTTAAAATCACCTTGAATACTGTCTAGCTTTGACAAAGACAAATAGCATTCGGTAACATATTTAAGGTTTCCAGTCTGTTTGGCAAGAGATAAACCCTGATTCAGATACCTGAATGCCTCACTGCTTTTTTTGAGCTGAAAGTAATCAAATCCGGCACCGCTGAAAGATGAAACCATGTTATCCTTATCATCGATTTCTTCTGCGATTTTTAAGGCAGCCAGGTGATTTTTCAATGCTTCGGGATGGTTGCCTTGTTTAAAATAAATCTGTCCGATGTTGTTAAAAGCAATGGATTTTTGTTTCAGTATTTTTAATTTACCGGCTGGTTTTTCAGAAGTGTAAAGCAGGGAGTCGATTTTTTGATGTCCATTCTTTTGTGTAAAGGATAACTCCGTCATGGTTACCATAATGACAAGGAGGATTATTTTTTTCATTGATTGTCCATTTTTTATGATGGTAAAATCCATTTTTTATTTTACATCAAATAGTCAGAAGCAGGACTGCCAAAAACGGCACATCCTACAACAACTGTAAAAATGATAAACAGTGAAAGATTTTTTGTATGAATTACTTTGTGAAAAGAACGCATAATACAATAATCAATTATAATTTAGACTAAATAAATACAAAGATAGCCATAATTGTCAATTATTTTCCGGGAATTAACATTAATTAAGAAAATAGTTATATAAATTTTAGGGCGGAAGGGGCAAGAGTGTAATAGGGCAGTAGCTATGGAAACCAAATGCATAAAAAGTTAAAAAACGTGATGAGACAGTCCCTAAATTGAAAAACCCTTGCAAATGAATTATTTGAAAGAGTTTTTTAATGGAAATATTTTTTTCAGATGAACAAATTTTAATCGTTGAAATCGGCTTCTGGCGGGGTTGTGGGGGCAAGAAATTCAATAACAGATGGACTTATGGATTCGGTATCATTGTCAAATGAAGCTTCTGCCGGCGTGGTGGGCGCAAGATTGATTTCTGTTGTTGTGGCTTCATCAGAAAAGGTGGCTTCGTCAGGTGTATTGGGTGCAAGTGAAATGAGTTCATTTAACAGGATGTCTTTTTGAGTTGACGAGGCATTATTGTTGCAGATTACACATATTGAAGGATTGTTGAAATGCTCGATCCCGATTGGATTGGCTGCAAAAATAAAATTTATTTGCAGGCTTAATATTTCGAAAATAATCTGAATTATTCTTATTGCTTTCGGCTTGTTTTTTATCGCTTTCATGGCATTCATTTTTAAGGTTAATCCATTATTTTTGACTTAGCAAAACTACAACCATTGCATGAGCGGGAAAAGAGCTGAAATGCCTTATCTTGTTGTGGATTTAACGGGTTTTGAATGCGTATTTCTACGGGTCGGGTTTCATAACCCTGTCTTCTGAAGGTAAGTTTGCGACTTTGTGAATGTCAGTTGATCTCCCAGGTATCTCCTGAATTCAGCAGATCATCTACATTTTTAATCTTGGAATTTTCCTTTGCAAACTTGATCTGCTCTTCAACAAGGTCATCATAAGTGGGGAACATGGCAGCACGTATAACGCCAAAAACCATCGGAAAATTAGGCGGTGCAAGCTTTGCAAGCATGGTATGGATCCCGGGATCCTGATCATAGGCATCATGAACAAGAAGGTCATCGATGGTGATGCCATCCTTGCCAATCTCTACAACCTCAAGCCTGGTTCCGTTAAGGTGAAGACCTTTTTCATGTTGCTTGCCAAAAACCATGGGTTCTCCGTTTTTCAGAATAAGCATTGCATCATCCCGGACTTCTTTATCGATGACATCAGCATGGGCTTTGTCGGCAAAAATGATGCAATTCTGCATGATCTCAATGATCGAAGTTCCATCGTGCTTGGCCGATTCGAACATTGCTTCAGTCATCAGGTTGATATTGTTATCGGGAACCCTTGCGAAAAATGTTCCCTGAGCACCCATTACCAATTCCCCGACAGTGAAAGGATGTTCAATGGTTCCCTGGGAGATGTCTTTGTGACTTTTCCCATGGGGGTGGTAGGTGAATACTGGCCTTTGGTAAGACCATAGATCTGGTTGTTAAAAAGCAGGATATTGACATCTACATTACGCCGGATGATATGGATGAAATGATTGCCGCCGATAGCAAGTGAGTCTCCGTCACCGGTTGCGATCCATACGCTCAGGCGTGGATTTGCAACCTTAACTCCGGTACCAATTGCTGCGGCACGACCATGAATCCCATGAATGCCGTAAGTATTCACATAATATGGGAAACGGGATGAACACCCGATACCGGATACCATGCAGAAATTTTCTTTCTTATAACCGATTTTCGGGAATACCCTTTCAACAGCAGCCAGGATGGCATGTGCTCCGCAACCGGCACACCATTTTACCATCTGATCACTGGAAAAATCGGTCTTGGTCAATTGAACCGTTGAACGTTCAATGGTTTTATTTATGAAATCCATTTCTATTTCTCCTCAAGAAGTTGGTTAAATTTATCAGTTAATTCAGTAATCAAAAAGGGCAGTCCCTGTATTTTATTAAACTGGTGATACGTTGAACCGGGATGTTTCATCCGTAAATAATTGACGAACTGACCGCTGTTCAGTTCACATACCACTATTTTTTTAAAGCCTTTCAGGATGTCTCCGGTATTTTTTGGCAATGGCATAATATAATGGAAATGCGCGTGACTTACTTTTTTTCCTTCCTTTTGCAATTCCTTAATAGCAGAATGGACAGAACCATACGTGCCTCCCCAACTGATAACAAGAAGGTCTCCAGTCTGTTTTCCATCGACTTCCTGCATCGGAATAAAATCGGCGACTTTTTCAACTTTAGCGGCCCGTAATTCAGTCATTCTCTGATGATTCAATGGGTCCATTGAAACGACCCCGGTAATGTCTTCCTTTTCGAGTCCACCGATCCTGTGCCGCAAGCCTTCTGTACCGGGTATTGCCCATTTCCTGACAAGTGTCTTAACATTTCTCCGGTATGGTTTATATTCAGGGTCATTTGCTTCAGCAATGGGAGGGTTGATGGCCGGCAAATTCTTCATTTTAGGAATTTTGAATAATGCTGATCCGAATCCAAGATAACCATCAGTTAACAGGATACATGGAGTCATGTGTTCCATAGAGAGTTTGGCAGCCATGTAGGCATAATGAAAACAATTGTCGGATGAGGATGCTGCGATGACAAGTACCGGGCATTCTCCATTGCGACCAAAAAGTGCCTGGTAAAGATCCGACTGTTCAGATTTTGTGGGTAATCCGGTAGATGGCCCCCCACGTTGTACGTCGACAATGATCAGAGGCAGTTCTGTTATAACAGCAAGGCCAATGGCTTCGCTCTTTAATGAAAGGCCTGGTCCGGAAGTAGTGGTACAAGCCATTGCCCCGGTATAGCTGGCGCCGATGGCTGAACAAATTCCTGCGATCTCATCTTCCGCCTGGAATACTCTTGCTCCAAGGGATTTATGTTTTGAAAGTTCCATCAGGATTTCAGTAGCCGGAGTGATGGGATAAGAACCAAGGAACAAAGGGCGGCCTGATTTCTCAGAAGCAGCCAATAATCCCCATGCCGTTGCAACATTTCCCGTGATATTACGGTATCGGCCTTTTTCCATTTTAGCAGCAGAAACCTGGATCACGGATTCCAGTGCCTCGATGGTTTCTGCATAGTTATAACCTGCCTGCAGAACAACCTTGTTGATTTCAACAAGGCTCTTGTCTTTTTTAAATTTCTGTTCAATATATTTGAAAGATGATTTCAGGTCACGGTTGAAAATAAAATATAGCATGCCGAGAGCAAACATGTTCTTGCTTCTTTCTGCCGTTTTATTCTCTATGCCCATGTCTTTCAGGCTTTCCTTTGTAAGCAGGTTGATTGGCGCTTTGATCATATTGAAACTGTCAAGCGAATTATCGGAAAGGGGATCCGCCTTATATCCGGCTTTTTCAATCGATTTGCTGTCAAAGGCATCGGTATCAACAAGGATTGTAGCGCCTTTCTTGGCCCATTTAAGATTGGATTTCAAAGAAGCTGGATTCATTGCGATGAGCACGTCAACGAGATCTCCTGTTGTGAATATCTTTTCACTTCCCATGTGAACCTGAAATCCTGAAACACCGGCAACCGTATTTTGCGGGGCACGGATCTCAGCGGGGAAATCAGGGAATGTTGCCAGGTCGTTTCCGGCAATGGCAGCGGTGTCAGAAAACAATGCGCCGGTGAACTGCATCCCGTCGCCGGAATCACCAACAAACTTAACCACTACAGATTCCCGTTCAATTACAGATCTTTTTTTCTTGGTCATAATTTGAGTATATTTAGGGTTTGCAAAGTTACCTATTTCGGGATTATTATAAAAGAGTTTGAGGTTTTATTTTCGTTGTTCGCCTTTCGCCTTTGGCCATTCGTTATTTGCTTAAAGTTTGAACTTCAATTTATGATGCTAAAGTCAAAAAACGAACAGCGAATGGCGAATAGCAAGCAGCGAAAGTCGAAAGTCGAAAGGGTGTTAAGTTTTTCACAGAAAATTTGCAATTCTTAAAAATTTGTATCTTTGCAAATCAGATTTATTCATTAACCCTGCCGGCAATTTTTCCGGTATAAATAAAAAGTGTATCATGGCTTACAAAATAAATGATGATTGTACTGCTTGCGGCTCCTGCATCGATGAGTGTCCCGTTGAAGCAATTAAGGAAGGTGATATTTACGTGATTGATCCTGAGGTTTGCACTGATTGTGGCGCTTGCGCTGATGTTTGCCCTGTTGAAGCAATTCACCCGGAGTAAGTAACCTGTA
>CAVQYE010000004.1:0-265199 GCA_963718065.1 uncultured Actinomycetes bacterium
CGACTCCGAGCAGATCGTCAAGGCGCTCAAGAACACGACCTTCGTTCGAGAAGTTCGAGAACACAATGCAGCAGGCACCATGGATCGCGAAGAACTTCGTCACGAACGGGCGGCCGCTCTTCAACGAGAAGGCCTACAAGCTGCTCGTCAACCAGGGCCACGGCGATCGTGCTCGCCGGCAGCTCTACAACAAGCCCCAGAACGCGCTGAAGATGACGCATCAAGGGCCCGGCGGGCGACGAGCAGGCGTACGTCGACGCCTTCAACGAGGTGTTCGGAGCCTAGATGCCGGCTGGCGATTCTGATGCTCCCGTGCTTCCTCCTGCCGACGGGCGGGAGGAGGCACGGGAGAGCGCCTCGAGGACGGCTGTGCCGGCCTCGGGCAAGTACGCGGGGTTCCTGCCTGCGCTCGTCCTGTTCGGGCTGCTTCTTCGTCGTCCCGCTCGGGCTGATCGTCGCGTACAGCTTCTGGGAGACGGTCGACTACAACGTCGTCCACGACTGGACGCTCGACAACTACCGCTACTTCTTCAGCGTCTCGACGTATCGTCCGGACGATGTGGGCGACGGTGTGGGTCTCGGTGCTCGCGACCGCGATCACGATCTGATCGCCTTCCCGTTCACGTACTGGCTCGTGCGCTACGTGCCGCGGAAGCTCCAGCGGCCTGCTGCTCGTGCTCGTCATCCTGCCGTTCTGGACGAGCTACCTGCTCCGCGTCTACTCGTGGCTCAACATCCTCGGCGACGGCGGTGCGATCAACCGCTTCCTGCAGTGGACGCACATCACGGACGAGCCCGTGTCGTTCGTTCCTCTACGACCGGCCGGCGGTCGTGCTCGTGCTCGTCTACCTCTACTTCCCGTTTGCGGCGCTGACGCTGTACGCGTCACTCGAGCGGTTCGACTGGGACCAGTTCAAGGCCGCGATGGACCTCGGCGCGCGCGCCGCGGACGGCGATCACGCGCATCCTGCTGCCGCAGATCCGGCCGGGGATCACGACTGCGGTCATCTTCGTCTTCATCCCGATCCTCGGCGAGTACCTGGCGCCCGCAGCTCGTCGGCGGCGCGCGCGGGCTGATGATCGGAAACCTGATCGTCAACTTCTTCACGCGGCGCCAGTACACGCGGGGTGCGGCGGCGGCGCTGCTGATCGCCGCGCCTGATCGTCGTGCTGCTGCGTCGTCTTCCGCCGCTCGCTCGAGGTGGAGGACCCGTACCGTGCGTGAGTTCGAGGTCGTCTCGCCCCACGCGGGCCTCGTCGCAGCGTCCTCGGCACCTGGGCGGGGCTCGTCTACGTCTTCCTGTTCGCGCCGATCGTGCTGCTCGTCCTCTTCAGCTTCAACGCGAATCGGTACGGCACGTTCCCCTTCACCGGCTGGACGACGAAGTGGTACGGACAGGTCTTCAGCGACTACCAGATCAAGGACGCGCTGACGACGACGCTGAAGGTGGCGACGAAGTGACGGTGATCTCGACGGTCGTCGGGACGGCGGCGGCGTTTCCGCTCGTGCGGTCGCGGATGCGGTTCAGGAGCGGCGTACGGATCGGGATGACGTTGCCGATCATGATCCCGGGGCTCCTGATCGGGGTCAGCCTGCTCGTGCTGCTGACGAGCGTCTTCCACTTCCAGCTCTCTCCGCAGACGGCGGTGATCGGGCAGGCGGTCTACACGACGCCGTTCGTGCTCCTGCTCGTGGCGGCGCGCCTGCAGGGTTTCGACCCGTCGCTCGAGCGAGCGGCGAGCGACCTGGGCGCGAACACGTACAACCGGCTGCGGCTACGTCGTGCTGCCGCTGATCTGCACCGGCCGTCTTCGCGGGTGCGCTCTTCGCGTTCACGCTCTCGCTCGACGAGTTCATCATCACGCTGTTCCTGATCGGCGCGCACAACACGCTGCCGATCTACATCTACACGCAGGTGAAGTTCGGCATCACGCCCGAGGTGAACGCGCTCGCGACGCTCCTGCTCGGCGCGTCGCTGACGCTGATCGCGATCGCCTTCGTCCTGCCCGCGGTGGTCCGCCGCATGCCGCACTCGGTGCAGACCCGCCGCGCCTAGCCCGACTGACGGTCACCCAGCCGCCGTCGCGGGCGCTCTCGACGGCGGCTTCGACGGTCGCGACGCCGCGGTGGCCGTCGGCGAAGGTGGGAAACGGCGCGTGCGGCTGTCCCGCGATCGCCGCGTAGACCTCGGTCGAACAGGTTGCGGAACGCCTGCCCGTAGCCCTCGCCGTGGCCGGCGGGGTAGCGCGAGAGCGGCTGTGCCGCCTCGGCGTTCGTCGCCGGATCCTTGACGACGATCCGCCGCGGCCCGTCCGCCGGCCGGAACTGGATCTCGGTCGGCAGCTCCTGGTCCCACGTCAGCCCGGCCTTGGTGCCCTCGCATTCGAAGAGCAGCTGGTTCTTCCGCGCCCGCTGCGCCGGCCGAGAGCACGAGCGAGCCCGACACGTCGCCGTCGAAGCCGCAGGAGCAGAGCGCCGCGTAGTCCTCGAGCGGGCCGCCGGTGAACGACCGGAACTCGGCCTGCACCTCCGGTCACCTCGCTGTCCGGTCACGTGCTCCGCCAGGTCGAGCCAGTGCGTGCCGAGGTCGCCGACGACATACGACGGTCCCGGACCGGGCCGGGTCGACGCGCCACCCCGAGGCCGGGAAGAGCACGTCGTCGCAGAGGTAGCGCCCGTGGACGAACGTGACGCTCGCCGATCGCGCCGTCGGCGACGTCGGCCCGCATCTGCTCGACGAGCGGGTAGCCGCGCACGTGGTAGCACGTCGCGTTCACGAGCCCTCGCTCTGCTGCCGCCTCGATCAGCGCGCTGCTCTCGGCGGTGGAGACGGCGAGCGGCTTCTCGCAGACGACGTGGATGCCGCGCTCGATCGCCGCGAGAGCCTGCGCGGCGTGGACGTCGTTCGGCGTGCAGACGTGGAGCACGTCGACGTGCTGCTGCGCGAGCAGCTCGCCGAGGTCGTCGTACGGAATCCCGACACCGAAGCCGGCCGCGCCCTTCGAGCTGTGCGGCCGACGACCGCGACGACCTCGACGCCGATCGCGTGCAGCGCGATCGCATGGACGCGCGCGATGAAGCCGGTACCGGCGAGAGCGGCGCGCATCAGCGGGAGGCGAGGAACATCTTGGTCAGCACGTCGATGTCGAGCCGGGCGCCCTCGGGCGGGGTGCGGCACGGCGTCCCGTCGGCGATGCACGAGTGGAAGTGGCGCAGCTCGCGCGCGAACGACTCGTCGTAGGCGTTGACGATCCGCACGTCGTCGAGCCGTCCGTCCTTGCGGCTGCGCCGGTACACGGTCGGGTGCTGCTTGAGCCAGGGCGAGGGGAACTCGAGCGTGTGCACCTCCTCGGCGAACATGAACTGGATCGTCTCGCGGTACTCGTACGTGGCGAGCAGCTGAATCCAGGCGACGTCGACCCGGGCGCCGTTCTGGAGGCGCAGCGCGCCGTAGACCGCGCGGCCCTCGTTCCACCAGTCGCCGGCGACGACCTCGCGCGGCAACGGCTCGCCGAGCCGTTCGAGCATCCCGTGCACGACGTTGAGGTCGTGCAGCAGGCTGCCGAGGAAGCTCTCGCTGAACGCGCGCACGACGTCCTCGGTCCCCAAGCCGACCGCCTGCCTCGACCTGCTCGGCCTCTTGCCGGCGCGTCGCGTCGATCAGCTCGCCCGGGACGTCCGAGCCGCGGACGATGTCGCCGGGCTCGAAGTACGGCTCGGCCTCGGGGTCGTTGACGACGACGCTCACGTAGCTGGAGGTCGCCGGCCGAATCGGGGAGGGCTTCGAGCATCGCCTCGACGGCCGGGTCGTAGCGCTTCATCGTCCCGACCTGGACGACCTTGCCCGCACGGTCGCGCGCGGCGACGATCGCGTCGGCGTCGGCGAGCGTGATGCACATCGGCTTCTCGACGAAGACGTGGAGGCCGGCGTCGAGCGCCGCGAGCACGACCTCGGCGTGGGTTCCGGCGGGCGAGCAGACGACGAGCGCGTCGACGTCGCCGGCGTCGAGGAGCGAGCGGTAGTCGGCGTGCAGGCCGGGGATCGCCGTAGCGCGCGCCGAGCGCCTCACGGACGGTCGCGCTGGGCTCCGCGAGGGCCGCGATCGTGAAGCGGTCGCGTAGCGCCGAGAGGTACGGAAGGTGCTCGGCCTGTGCGACGAGACCGCCGCCGACGACCCCGACGCGAACCGTCAAGCGTCGGCGCCCAGTACGCCGTTGGCGACCTTCTCGAACGCGAGTGCGATCTCGTCGATGTCCTGCTCGTCGTTCTGCGGGCGAGAGGTCGACGTGGATCGTTCGCGCCAGCAAGTCGAGTGTGCGCGGGCAGTCGGGCGCCGGCTGTCCTGCCTCCGCGATCGCATCGAGCACGGGCTTCCAGAACGGGTAGATGTGCAGGTCGATGAACGCCGGGTCGTAGACGCGCATCGCCAAGACACCTTCCGCCTGCGAGCGCTGTCACCGCTTCGGTTGCGAGCTCCGCGTCGGCGCAGAACGCGATCAGGCAGATGCCGGCGTCGCCGCCGTCGTCGTTCGCCCGCCGCAGCGTCAGGCCGGGCAGCTGCGCGACGCGCTCCGCGAGCCGCGCCTGCTGCGCGCGCATCCGCTCCAGCAGCCCGTCGAGGCGCGAGAGCTGCACGCGCGCGACGGCGCCCTGGATCTCGGAGGCGCGGAAGTTCCAGCCGGCGAACTGGGGCAGTCCGACGCCGCGGCGAACCGAGCCCGGCGCAGTCGTGGACGTCGATCGCGAGGTCGTAGAGGTCGTCGCGGTCGGTGATCAGGACGCCGCCCTCGCCGGTGGTGATGATCTTGTTGAACTGGAGGCTGAACGCCCCGGCGTCGCCGAACGTCCCGAGCCGCTGTCCCTCGAACGTCGCGCCGGCGGCCTGGCAGGCGTCCTCGATCAGGATGAGGCCGTGCTCGGCGGCGAGCGCGGTCAGCGCCGTCATGTTCGCCGGCGCCCCGCGCATGTGCACGGGGAGGATCGCCTTCGTGCGCGGCGTCAGCTTGCGCGCCACGTCCTCGGGGTCCAGCGTCAGCGAGTCGTCGACCTCGGCCAGCACCGGGACACCCCGGGCGGCGATCACCGCGTTCGGCGTCGCGTTCCACGTGTACGCCGGGACGATCACCTCGTCCCCCGGGCGCAGGCCGGCCCCGATCAGGCCGCAGATGAGCGCCGACGAGCCGGCGTTGAGGCAGAGGGCGTGCTTCGCGCCCATGTGCTCCGCGAACTCGCGCTCGAAGTCCGCCACCTCGTGCGGGCCGTCGCCGACGCCGTAGTAGCGGAAGACGTTGTGGCTGCGGATGACGCGCGCAGCCGCCTCGGCCTCCTCGTCGCCGAGCTCCATCCCCCCGGGAAACATCGGCCGCTCGGGCCGCGTCCGGGCGGGGGTGCCGCCGTCGCGGGCGAGTCGCATATCGAGCTTGATCTCGGTCACGCAATCGATTGTGGACATGACGCGTCCTCGGCGCAACCGGCCAGCGTTACGACGCTTTCCCACTTTCGCGGCTCGTTCCCCCGGACGACGCCAAATCGTCCTCGGGGCCGAGGGGGGTCGAGCCTACCGTGGGCTGACTAGCAGCGAGCACGCCGGTCTCTGTCTCCTCGGTGTGTTCAGAAGGAAAGAGGGGGCGTGAATGTTTCTGAGCACACCACCGAGGCCACGGCGGCCGAGCAGTGAGTGACCGCCCAGCGAGTCAATCGCCCAGTAGCGACCTCGAGGTAGCGGCGCCTGAAGCAGTGGGCCACCGCGGCACCTTCGATCACAACACGAAAGGACCCACTCGCATGACAGCAAGAGTCTCAACCGGACGGAGAGCGCTCGCATTGAGCGTTCTCACGGGCGCCTTTGTGGCGGCGATGCTCGGCTTCGCCGCCCACCCGGCGCAGGCCGCCTACACAGCAAAGGTGCAGGCGGGAACACTGAAGGTCACCGGCGATGCGGCCAGCGACAAGCTGTCGCTTCACCTCCAGGGCGGCTCGCCGACGATCTTGCAGCTCGACGTCGGCGAAGACGGCACCGCCGACTTCAGCTTCGATCGCAACACGTTCACAGCGATCGACGTCACAGCCGATGGCGGCGACGACGAGGTTCGGATCGACCAGGGCGGCGGCGCGTTCACCGACGAGGCGATCACGATCAACGGCGGCGCCGGCCAGGACACCTTGATCGGCGGCTCCGGAGCCGAGACGTTCATCGGCGGCGCCGGCGACGATTTCGTCGACGGCAACATCGGTGCGGACACCGCGTCGCTGGGCTCGGGTGCCGATGTCTTCCAGTGGGATCCCGGTGACGGCAGTGATGTCGTCGACGGCCAGGGCGGCAGCGACACGCTCGAGTTCAACGGCTCGAACATCGGCGAGAAGATCGGCGTGTCCGCCAACGGCACGCGCGTGCGGTTCACGCGTGACGTGGCCGCCATCAACATGGATCTCGGCGGCGTCGAGCGGATCAACTTCCACGCGCTCGGCGGTGCCGACGCGGTGACCGTCGACGATCTCGACGGCACCGACACCAACTTCGTCGACGTCGACCTGAACGCAGGCGGCGGTGGCGGCGGCGACGGCTCGGCCGACACCGTGACTGCACGCGGGACGGAGCGCGACGACCGCGTGACCCTCTCCTCGCCGGGTGGCTTCGCAACCGTCTCCGGCCTGGCAGCCCAGGTGCTCGTGGAGGGAAGCGAGTCCGCGAACGACAACGTGAACATCGAGACCCTCGGCGGTAACGACACGGTCATCTCCGGCCGGGAGGTCTTCGGCCCGGAGGCGTACAACTTCGACGGCGGCGCAGGCGACGACACCGCCCGCTACAACGGTACGGCTGACTCGGATCAGCTCTCGATCGCCCGCGCCAGCGCCACCGAGGTCGCGGCGTTCGCACCTCTGGCGTCGCGGCTCGACATCACTGCGGTCGAGAGCCTCGTCGTGTCCGGGCTCGGCGGCGACGACACACTTGTCGCCACGAACGGCATCGGCGCGCTGACGTCCCTCACACTGGACGGCGGCGACGGCAACGACGACCTGCGGGGCGGCGACGGTGCCGACCTGCTGCTCGGCGGCAAGGGCAACGACCACGTCGACGGGAACATCGGCGCCGACACGGCGTTCATGGGCTCCGGCGACGACCACTTCCAGTGGGATCCGGGCGACGGCAGCGATGTCGTCGAGGGCGAGTCCGGCTCCGACACGATGGACTTCAACGGCTCGAACATCGGCGAGAAGATCGAGCTTTCGGCCAACGGCCCGCGCGTGCGGCTGACGCGTGACGTCGCGGCGATCAACATGGACTTCGACGGCATCGAAGCCGCGAACGTGCGCGCCCTCGGCGGCGCGGACACGATTACCGTCGATGAGATCGCGGGCACCGACGTGAAGACCGTCGATGTCGACCTGAGTGCGTTCGACGGCAACCCCGACGCCTCGGCTGACCGCGTGGTCGCGAACGGGACCGACGGCCCGGATCAGGCCCGCCTGATCAACTCGGACGGCCGCGAAGCGGTCTCCGGGCTGGGTGCCCTGACCCGGGTCACCGGCGGCGAGCCGCTCGACCACCTCGTTGCGGCGACCCTCGGTGGCCGGGACGAGATCTCGATGGCGGTCGGCGTCTTCGGGACGACCCCGTTCGAGGCCGACGGCGGCGACGACGTGGACTCCGTCTTCTACAGCGGCACCGCCGACCCGGATCAGATCGGGATCGCTCGCAACGGCGGCGACGTCGCCACGTTCACCCCTGGGACGGCACTGCTCGACACCGCGCCCAGCGTCGAGAGCCTCGTCGTCCGTGGGCTCGGCGGTGACGACGCACTTGTCGCGACCAACGGCATCGGCGCGCTGACGTCCCTCACGCTGGACGGCGGCGACGGCAATGACGACCTGCGGGGCGGCGACGGTGCCGACCTGCTGCTCGGCGGCAACGGCAACGACCACGTCGACGGGAACATCGGCGCCGACTCGGCGTTCATGGGCTCCGGCGACGACCACTTCCAGTGGGATCCCGGCGACGGCAGCGACGTCGTCGAGGGTGAGTCCGGTGACGACACGATGGACTTCAACGGCTCGAACATCGGCGAGAAGATCGAGTTGTCGGCCAACGGCCCGCGGGTGCGTCTGACGCGTGACGTGGCCGCCATCAACATGGACTTCGACGGCATCGAGCACGTCGCAGTCCGGACGCTCGGTGGTGCTGACACGCTCACCGTCAACGACCTCGACGGCACCGACGTGAAGACCGTCGACGCCAATCTGAACGCGTTCGACGGAAACCCCGACGCCACTGCCGACACGGTGATCGTCAACGGGACGGGCAGGCCGGACACGGTCCAGGTCACCCGCACCGGCACGCAGGTCTCCGTCGCGGGCCTCGCGGTCCTGACGCGGATCGTGGGCAGCGAGCCCACGCTCGACACGCTGCGGGTGCAGACGCTCGCAGGCGACGACAACGTGACCGTTGCGCCCGACGTGGCCGACGTGATCGCGACGGTCGTCGATCTCGGCACCGACGAATAGCAGACGTCCTCGGGGCCTTCCAGCCGGAAGGCCCCGAGGCACGTTCTCTTCGCGCCGCGTACGCTCGTCTTCTGACTCGCCCTGACTGGCTCGACGCTTCGGAGCTCCGGATCGGCCTCGGCTGCATGCGGCTGTCGACGGACGAGAGCCGCGACGAGGAGCTCGCGCTCGCCACGATCGCAGCCGCCGCCGAAGCGGGTGTGACCGTCTTCGACACGGCGCGCGCCTACGGCCGCGACGAGGGCGAGCTCGGTCACAACGAGAAGCTCCTGGCGCGTGGGCTGCGCCGCGCCGGGGCTGAAGGGCGCGCGCGGATCGTGACCAAGGGCGGCATGACTCGGGCCGGCGGCGGCTGGGTCCCCGACGGTCGCGCGAAGGCGATTCTCGCCGACTGCGAGGCGAGTCTCACCGCCCTGGACGGCCTGGCGATCGACCTCTACCTGGTCCATGCACCCGATCCGCGGACGCCGTGGCGGACCACCGTCCGCGCGCTGGCCCGGCTCGTCGACCGAGGTCTGGTGCGGCGCGTCGGGGTCGCGAACGTCAACCGCCCTCAGCTGGAGGAGGCGATCGAGCTGGCCCCCGTCACGGCCGTCCAGGTCGCGCTCAGCCCGTTCGACGATCACGCCCTGAGAGGAGGAATCGTCGAGCTGTGTGCCGAGAGGGGAATCGCCCTGATCGCGCACTCGCCGCTCGGCGGGCCGCGCCGCGCGGGCGGTCTCGCTCGCCGGCAGCCACTGGCCGAGATCGCGGCGGCACGTGGCGTGACTCCGGCCGAGGTTGCGCTCGCCTGGCTGCTCGGCCTCTCGCCGGCGGTGGTCGCGATCCCGGGCGCGCGGCGGCCGGAGACGGCGCGCTCCGCCGCGCGCGCGGCGGAGCTCCGGCTCGAGGCCGGCGACCGGGCGGCGCTCGCCGAGGCATTCGGCGGCGCTCGTCCTGATCGCGCGGAGCGTCCACAGCCGGCGGGCGACGGGGAGGTGGTGCTCGTGATGGGCATCCCGGGAGCCGGCAAGAGCCGCATCGCCGAGGAGTACGTCTCCCGTGGCTACCTCCGCCTGAACCGTGACGAGCGCGGCGGCTCGTTGCGCGAGCTCGCCGACGCGCTCGACCAGGAGCTGGCGGCGGGCGCTCGCCGGGTCGTCCTCGACAACACGTACCTGACTCGCGCGGCGCGGAGCTACGCGATCGACGCGGCTGCCCGTCACGGAGTCGCGGCTCGGTGCGTCTGGCTGGACACGCCGCTCGCCCAGGCGCAGTTCAACCTCGTCGAGCGGCTGCTCGACCGCTTCGACTCGCTACCGGGCCCGGCGAAGCTGCGCGTGCTGGCGCGGCGACGAGCCCGGCCTGCTGCTGCCGACCTCCCAGATGCGCGCGCTGCGCGAGCTCGAGCCGCCCGTCGACCGACGAAGGGCTGAGCGACGTCGAGCAGGTGCCCTTCACGCGCCTGCCGCCGGCACGCGACGGGCGCGCGGGCGTCTTCGTCGCGGCGGCTGCGCTTCGGCAGCCCGGCTGGGAGGAGAGCGCTCGGCGCAAGCCGAGCCGGCCGCGCCTCACCTCGTCTTCGACTGGCATCCCGACGGCGCCGTGGCGGCCCTTGCCGACGACGTGGCCCGTCTGTCCGGGCGAGGTCACGGGCCCGGTGGAGAGCGCGCTCTGCCCGCACCCCGCGCGGGCCGCCGAGCTGCTGGTGCCGGCCGCCGCTGCCGGGGCTGCCCCTTGCGTTCGCTCGGGCGCACGGCGTCGACCCGGCCCGCTCGATCCTGATCGGCACCGGCCCCGCGCACCGGACGCTCGCGACGACGCTCGGCGCGCGCTACGTCCCGGTTGGAGGCGACGAACGAGGAGCAAAACCCTAGGGCTTCCCCGGGGGCGATCTGCCTGCATCGCGCCTACGTTCGAGGTGCGTGTCCTCGCGGGGCGGCGTCCGTCGACCGGAAGCCGCCTTCGCGAGGGCACGTGACCTCGACGGAAGGGACACGATGAGGCGGGGTGACGTACGCGATGACGTCTGTGGCGAGCCAAGCGCAACGCGCCTGCTCGTTCCACGCGTTCGTGGTCACGGACTAGGCGGGAAAAGAGGGGGGCGCGACAGCGGCGGGGGCGAGAGCCCCCGCCGCTCTGAGGGCTAGCGGCCCACGGTCAGCAAAGCCGAGACTGAGCCGCCGTTGTAGCTCGCCTTGATCGTCACCGTCCTCGTCCGTTTGACCTGCTTCGTCGAGGCGGCGAAGGCGGCGCTCGTGGCGCCGGCCGGGACGGTCACCGTCGCCGGGACGGAGACGACGGCGGAGTTGCTGCTCGAGAGCGCGACGATCGCGTTGCCCGACGGCGCGGGCCCGCTGAGCGTGACAGTCACGGTCGAAGTCTGCCCGCCGACGACGCTCGACGGCCTGAGTGCCAGCCCGGTCAGCGTCGGCAGCTGGGTCGGCGCCGCGTTGTCGACGCGGAACAGAACGCCGAGCCCGGACGCTCCGCCGACGACGGTTGAGCCGTACAGCCCACCGTCGGCACCCTGGACGAGTGCGGCAAGCGGCCTGAGGCCGTCGGGGCCGGTGAACGTGTGCAGGACGGAGACGGTGCCGGACGTGTCCAGCCGGTAGACGACCCCGTAGCGGGTCCCGGTGACCGGCTGGCCTCCGACCGGAGCCGTTCCGTAGAGGAAGCCGTCGCGGCCCTCGATCAGCCCGCTGACCGGCCTCCACCCGTCGCTCGCGTAGGCGTCGAAGCGGTGCACGACGGTGAAGTTGCCGGCGGCGTCCAGGCGGAAGATCTCGCCGCCGTAGCCCCCGAGCTCGGTCGTGCCGTAGAAGAAGCCGTCGCTCGCCTGGATGACCCCGCCCTTCGGCTCGGAGCCTTCGCCGGGAAAGAACGGCGAGAGCGCATGCAGGACAGCGAAGTTGCCGAGCACGTCGACCTTGTAGACGACGCCAGAGTTCCACGGTCCGCCCTCGTTGGTCGTGCCGTAGAAGAAGCCGTCGCGGGCCTGGAAGAGCGGTCCGGTCGGATTCTCCCCGTCGCTGATCACGAAGTCATGCAAGTGTCGGAAGTCGCCCGTGACCGGATCGAGGCGGTAGACGAAACCCGGCGAATGGCCAAGCTGCCCGACTCCGCCCGAGACCGTTCCGTAGAGAGCCCCGTCGGCGCCCTGGACGATCGGGTTCGGAAAGACCCCTGTGTCGTTGGCCGGGAAGACGTGCAGCACAGTCACGGCACCGGCCGCATCCATGCGGAAGATCGTCCCGTACCCCGGCTGGAGCGACGAGATCGCCGTCTGCCCGCCTCGGGTGGCGGTGCCGTAGAACGACCCGTCGCGGCCCTGGATCAGGCTGTTCGGAAGCGCGCCCTCGGGGCCGCGGAACACGTGCAGCGTCTTGACGTTGCCGCTTGCGTCCAGGCGGAATGCGGTGCCTATGCCGTACGGAGGCAGCACCGTGAAGTCGCCGCCGTGGGCCGCGACCCCGTAGAAGAAGCCGTCGGCGCCCTGGACGAGCGGTGCCGCAGGCGTCTCCCCCTCGGGGCCACCGAAGCTGTGGAGAACCGTGAACGAAGCTGCCGAGGCGACGCCCGGGAGGGCAAGGACGAGCATCGCTACGGGTAGTGCAAGAGCAAGCGCCTTTGTGCGCATTGCGACCACCTCCTGGCGACGAACCTACGGCGCGACCGGAAAGGTGCCCTCGGCGGATGCGCCGATCCAATTGCGGCGATCTACGGACGGCGGGCGACCCAGGTCCCCGCGCCCTGCCTGGCGGCGAGGAGCGATTCCGCGCGTAGGAGGTTGTAAGCGGAGACCACCGTCGTGCGCCCGATCGAGAGGAGGCAGGCGAGCTCGCGCTGGGGCGGCAGCCTCGTGCCGACGGGAATCGCGCCGCTCGCGATCGCCGCCCGCAGCCCGGCGGCGAGATCTCGATACCGGGCGTCTGCAGAGGAGCCGTCGCCGGCGTGGATCAGCGCGACAAGCCATTCCTGCGCCGGCTCTGGAATGCACGTTGGCGGCGGAGATGTGGCGGGCGGGCTCATGGCAACCGCACCCTCGCGGTCGCTCGGTCCGGGCGGCAATGAGACGTTGGTCCCACGGCGCGCAGTCGAGGAGGCCCACCGGAGCGGGCCTCCTCGGGTCGGCCGCTCGCGTTGTCCGCGGGTCAGCCGACGACGGTTGTCGCCGTCGCGCTCGCGGTGTTTGCGCGGAGCGTCAGCGAGTAGGTTCCCTTCGGTGCCACGGCGGGCAGCGTGAACGCGACGCTGAAGGACCGCGAGGCGCTCGCCGGGAGGAAGAGTGGGTACGAAAGGCGCGCACGAATGCCGTCCGGCCCCTGCAGCTCCTGCGTCACCCAGACGAACCGCGGTCTCGGGGTCCTGTTCGCGATCGTCTCAGAGATCGTGAACAGCGAGCCTGCGCTGACTTGGTCGGGCAGGGCGACCTGGACGAAGATCCCGTTGTCGGTGTTCTCTGCGGTGGTCGCGAGAGCTGCCGGCGCTCCCAGCGCCAGCGCCGCGACGAGTGTCGACAGAGCGATGATCGAACGCATCGTGAACCTCCTATGGGGAGCGAGATCGGTCTTTGGCGAACGCAGGCAACGCGCAGGCAGAGTGGGCGCGGCGAGTGGCCTGCCCTACAGTCGAAAGTCGCCGGGACGGCATCACCTCCAAGGAGCTCGTGGCGATGCCCGCGAGTGTCGGCACGGCCTCGGGAGACGGTCATCCGGCGATGTGCCGATCCAATTGCGGTCAACTACCGACGGAGGTCGAAGCCTCGCGCGGCCGACGCGCGCGTGCGGCCCTTGCCGTTTAGCGGCCGGCTTGCAGCTCGGCGAGCGCCTCGCCGGGAAGCGGGAACCAGCGGATCCGCTCGAACTCGGCGTCATCGGCGGGTCGTGCACCGGTTCGCGGCGGCGGTGCGGCCTCGACCGCTCGGATGATCCGCCGCGCCTCCTCGAGGTAGCGCGCGAGCGCGCTCTCGGGCTCGGTCGCGCGCGGGCCGTGGAACTCCAGCGTGCCCGGAGGCGAACGAGACGTCGTGCAGCGTCAACGGTGGCCGAGGGCGGCCGCTCTCGTGGTGCCAGAGACCGGTGAACGGATCGAAGCGGTAGAGCGGCAGCAGCTTCCAGCCCTCGTTCGCGAGCAGGTGGACCGCTTCGACGATGTAGTCGAAGACGGCCTCGCTCGTGAAGTAGTTGAAGCTGACCCGGACGAACGCGAGCTTCGCGCCCAGGTGGCCGAGCGACGGCCTCCGCGTCCATGCGATCCGACCAGACGCTCGTCGATCGGGTACATCCGATGCACGTACGGCCCGGCGCAGAAGCAGCCGCTGCGCGCCTGAATCCCGAACAGGTCGTTGAGGAGCGCGACGACGAAGTGCGAGTGCAGCAAGCCGCGTCCATGCCGCAGGCCGAGCGACACGATCGCCAGCCGGTCGAGCTCCGGATTGCCGAGGATCTCGATCTGCGGGTTCGCGCCCCACGACGCGAGCGCACGACGGACGAAGTCGTCCTCGCGGCCGCTGGATCTCGTCGGTGCCGACCGCGTCCTTGAGCGCGAACACGAGCCCGGCGCGGATCGACTCGACGATCGCGGGCGTGCCTCCCTCCTCGCGGATCGACGGCTCGGGGTGGTACGAGTGCCCGGTCGGGCTGACGAAGAGGATCGTCCCGCCGCCCGGCACCGACGGGACCCGGTTCCGGAAGAGCGAGCGCTTCGCGACGAGCACGCCCGGTGTGCCGGGGCCGCCGACGAACTTGTGCGGAGAGAGGAACACCGCGTCCTTGTAGGCGAGGTGCCCGTCCGGGATCTCCGGCGACGGGTTCATGTCGATCGGGAGGTAGGGGCCGGCAGCTGCGTAGTCCCAGCACGAGAGCGCGCCGTGCCGGTGGAGCAGGATCGCGACCCGCTCGACGTCGGTGACGATCCCGGTCACGTTCGAGGCGGCGGAGAAGCTGCCGATCTTCAGCGGCCGGTTCGCGTACCGGTGCGAGCTCCTGCTCGAGATGCGCGAGGTCGACGCGGCCGTCCGCGTCCTCGAGGATCGTGACGACGTCGGCGATCGACTCGCGCCACGGGAGCTCGTTCGAGTGGTGCTCGTACGGGCCGACGAACACGACGGGGCGCTCGTCGGCGGGAATCGCGTCGCGAGAGGTGGTAGTCGTCCTCGAGCTCGGCCGGGATCCGCAGGCCGAGGATCTGCACGAGCTTGTCGATCGCGCCGGTGGCGCCCGACCCGCAGAAGAGGACGACGTCGTCGTCGGAGCCGCCCGACCGCGCGATGGATCAAGCGGCGCGCATCCTCGCGCAGTCGCGTCGTCTGCAGGCCGGTCGCGGACGACTCGGTGTGCGTGTTCGCGTAGAGCGGCAGCACCTCGTCGCGAACGAAGTCCTCGATGAACGTCAGCGCCCGGCCGGAGGCGGTGTAGTCCGCGTAGACGGTCCGGCGCGCGCCGAACGGCCCCTCGAGCACCGTGTCGTCGCCGATCACGGAGGCGCGGATCTTCTCGATCAGCCGCTCGCGGCGCGTGATCCGCGGCCTCGTCGGGCGGCACCGGCCAGTCGGCGCCGATTGCGCGACGAGCGTCGGTCGCGTGCAGCGCGGCGATCAACGAGCGGTTGACGGCCTGCAGGAAGGCGAGCCCCGCAGGCGAGCCGTCGTCCAGAAGCCGCGTCGACGTCGTCGTGGTCGATCTCGAGCACCAGCGCGGGCTCGACGGCGGCGCAGGTCGCGGTCCGCGCGCCGCCGTCGATCAGCGAGAGCTCTCCGAGCATGCGGCCCGGGCCCGACCGTCGCCAGGCGAAGCCGGCGGTCGCCACGGTCGCGGGTGATCTCGATCGCGCCGCGCAAGACGACGAACGCGGAGTGGGCGGGGCTGCCCTCCGTGAAGAGGGTCGCACCGGGCTCGAGGTCCCACGTGCGCAGCGAGTCGGCGAGCCACTCGAGCTCCGGCCGCTCGAACTACCTGGAAGACGGGCAGCGTGCGAAGGAACGGCAGCGTCGTCGGCGACGGGCGGGCCAGGTGTCGCCTGCGGCTGGGCCGGGGCTGCAGCGGGCGAGGCCCCGTCGCCTGCCGCGCGGATCCGCTCGGCCAGGAGCAGCGAGAGCCGCCGGAGCACCGCGAAGGCGACCGGGTCGCCCGCGAGCCGCGAACTGGTCGAAGTCGGCGGACGTCGAGCGCGAAGCCCGTCCACAGGCTCGAGGGCATGCGCCGTCGCCGTGTGCACCGTCGGCCCGTTGAGCGCCAGCTCGCCGAGCGTGTCGCCCGGCCCCGCGCTCGTCAGTACCGGCTCGCCGACGCCGGACGCTCCCCGACCGGAGCAGAAGGAGCTGCTCGACGGGCGCACCCGCCCTGAACAGACGTCTCGCGCTCGCCCGCGGAGAACGGCCGCAGCAAGCTCGCCACGACCTCGGCCGTGCGCCTCGTCGAGGTCGCGGAAGAGCGTCGCTGCCGCGGACAGCCGCGAGTTGCCCAGCGTCCCCGTCATGGCTCGATCGTAGGCGCTTCGCCGCCGCACCGCCAAGCCGTCGCTTGAACGCAGCGCAGCAGATCGAGAATCATCCGGCCGGCGTCGATGTGCCGGGTCCTCGCCTACCTCGGGCGTCCGCTCTCGCTCGCGGACGTCCTCTACGAGACGGACAACTCGCTCGTCCGGCAGGCGCACGACCCGAAGATGACCGCGGTGATGAACCTCGCCGGCTTCGGCTTCGCGGCCTGGGACGCAAGATCGTCCCGTCCGGCCGAGCCGTTCGTCTACCGCTCGACGACGCTTCCCGTCTACGACCGCAACCTTCGCGGCCTGGCGCGGAAGCTCGAACCGAGCTGCCTGCTGGCGCACGTGCGCGGGGTCGAGCTCTCCGACTCGGAGCTCGTGAGCGAGGGGAATCTCCATCCGTTCCGTCAGCAGGGCGCGAGCGTCACGTTCGCGCACAACGGCCACCTGCGCGAGTTCGAACGGATGCGCTTCTCCCTCGTGCCGCACATCCGGCCGGACGTGCAGGAGCGGATCGAGGGGATGATCGACTCGGCGTGGCTCTACGCAGTCCTCCTCTCGCAGCTCGGCGACCCGACGGCGTATGCCCGCGGCGGACGAGCTCGCGGAGGCGACGGTGAGGACACTCGAGATCGTGCGCGACGTTCGTGCCCGCCATGGCATCCAGACGTCGTCGCCGACGAACCTCTTCCTTGCGACGGGAAATTCGGTCGTCGCCACGCGCTTCAGCTACGACTACGGCTGGTATCCGGACGCCGACTCGCTGCTCGAGGTCGACCTCCCGTTCGTCAGCCTCTGGTACACGCTCGGTGACCGGTATGCGTCGCGCGACGGCGAGTGGATGATGACCGGCGACGGCCACGCGCACTCGCTGCTGCTGGCCTCTGAGCCGCTCGACCGCCGATGCCTCGACCTGGCTCGAGGTACCTGAGTACTCCCTCCTCGCCGCCTCGCTCGACGGTGGCGAGCTGAAGATGGAGCTTCGTGACCTCGACGTCTGACCAACTGCTCCGAGGGCTGCCGCTCTTCGCCGGGCTGGAGCTCGCGGAGCTGGCGGGCCTCGTTGGGTCGATCGATCTCGCCGCCGGCGAGGAGCTCTGGCGCCAGGGAGAGCCGGCCGACGCTCTGTACGTCGTCGAGACGGGGAGCCTCGCGGTGGCGGCTCGTCTGCCCGGCGAGCGCGACCACACGCTCGCGACTCTCGGTGCCCATGAGGTGCTGGGGGAGCTCGCGTTGCTCGACGGCGGTGTCCGCACGGCAAGCGTGCGCGCGCTCGAGCCGACGCGACTGCTCCGTCTCGCCCGGGCGGACTTTCGGGCGCTCGTCTCCCGCCGCGACGATTCGGCGCGGACGCTCCGCCGCAGGCTGACCGACCTCGCCTGCACTCGGCTCCGTGAGCGCCATCGCGCGCTTGCGGCGACGCTATCGGGAGCGTTGGCGGCCAGCGACTGCGGTGCAGGGCGAGGCCGCCCAGCCTCCCGAAGCTGCGTATCTGCTCCGGCTGCCGTTCTTCCGCGACTACGACGCCGCGGACCTCGACGGCGCTGCTCGCCGGCGTCTCGGTCGAGCGAGTGGAGCGCGGCGCGTTGCTCGTCGCCGAGGGCGAGCCCGCGCGAGCGCTCTTCGTGACCTTGAACGGCGCCGTCGAGGAGGCGATCCGCCGCGACGGCTGCGCGATTCGCGTCGCGCTTGCCGGCCCGGGCCGCGGTTTCGGCTACGCGGGCTTGATCGCGGGCGGCGACGCGACGGCGGCCGCCGCCGCGCGCGAGCGGTCGGTCGTCCTCGTGGTCAGCCCTGCCGAGCTTGAAGCGCAGCTGGCGATCGAGAGCTTCGCGGCGGCCGTCGAGCGCGACGTCGTCGCCGCGCTCCGCCAGGCCGAGCGACCGCAGGCACGTCTGGCGGCCGGGCACGTGTCGTGATCGAACCTGCTGACGCCGGCGTCGTCGAGGCGATCGCGCTGCTCGCCCGGCGGGAGGTGTCGTCGCGGGAGCTCGTCGAGTCGTGCCTCGCGCGCATCCGGGAGCGCGACGGCACGCACAGTCACGACGGCGACCCGCGGCTCGATCAACGCGTGGGTGCGCGTCTACGAGGACGACGCGCTGGCGGCCGCCGACCGCGCGGACGCGCGGCTCGCGGCGGGGGACGCGTCGCCGCTCTGCGGCGTTCCGGTCGGGCTCAAGGATCTCTACGCCGTCGCGGGCAAGCCGCTCACGGCGTCCAGCCGGCTGCTCGACGAGGTGCCGGAGCGCTCGTGCGACGCGTGGGCGCGGCTCGAGGCCGCGGGCATGGTGCTGCTCGGCCACCTGCACACGCACGAGTTCGCGGCGGGCGGGACGACCGACCAGGTCGGCAACCCGTGGGCGCTCGACCGCTCGGCCGGCGGGTCGAGCGGCGGCTCGGCGGCGGCGCTCGCCGCGCGGATGACGCCCGCCGCGACCGGCACGGACACGGCGGGCTCCCTGCGCATCCCGTCGGCCTTCTGCGGCACCTCGGCGTTCAAGCCGACCCGAGGGTCGGTGCCGATCCGCGGGCATCGTGCCGCTCGCGCTCGACGCTTCGACCACGCCGGGCCGATGGCCCGCAGCCTCGAGGACTGCGAGCCGCTGCTCGCCGCGCTCTGCGGCCGCGAGCCCTCCGCCGCAGCGCGCGCCGCTGCGGCGCGTCGCCGTCTCGCCCCGGCTCGGGCTCGTCGAGCTCGACGCGCGACGTCGGCCGACGGCTTCGACGCCGCGCTCGACGCCTGCCGGGCCTCGGCGTCGAGCTCGTCGACGTGCCGCCGCCCGACGTCGAGCTCGACCTCGGGCTCGCGCTCCTCGACGTCGTGTGCACCGAGATGCTCGTCTACCACCGCCGCTTCGACGACCGGCGCGAGCTCTACCGCCCGTCGATCCGCGGCTTCCTCGAGTACGGCGAGCGCCGCGCGCTGTCGGCGGAGGAGTACGTCGCCGTTCAGGAGCGGCGCGCCGAGGACGACCGCGTCGTGGCTCGACTGGTTCGCCGAGCACCGCATCGACGCGCTGCTCGAGCCGACGGTGCCGATCGTGGCGCGCCCGCGCGGCCATGGCTACGACGAGGCGTTCACCGACGTCGCCGAGATCTCGCTCACGCACTACTGGGACTGGACGGGCTTCCCGGTCGCGGCACTGCCGTCCGGCGTCGGCCGCCGCAGCGGCCTGCCGGTGGGGGTGTCGCTCATCGGCGCCGCGCAGTCCGACTGGGACGTCCTCGCCGCAGGCATCGCGCTGCAGTCCAGAGCTCGGAATCTTGGCAATCGCCGTCCCGCGAATGCATGACCTCGGCTCGAGCTGACCCGCGCTCATCCGCATCGAGTCCGCCAGGAGACCCGCATGACCGAGGCACGCGCCGAGACGAAGTTCCTCAGCCCCTTCGACGTGCCGACTCCCGAGGGCGCCGAGGGCTGGGAGGAGATGTACCCGTACTACCTCCTCTTCGATCCGGAGCGGCGCGACGCCGAGGAGAACCGCTTCTGGTTCTACAACGGGATGCACTTCCCGGAGCCGATGCCGGCGTTCGACATGATCACCGCCGAGTCGTGCTATCTCTCGATCGGCCTCTACCAGGGCCGCGTCTTCCAGATCCCGACCGTGCTCGGCATCGAGCACCGCGTCGTCAACGGCTACGTCTACATCACCTCGAACGAGGTGAGCGATCCCGCGGAGATCGAGAAGCGGCTCGAGGTCTTCCTGCCGCGCATCGGCTTCTACTACGAGAACTGGGACATGCTCGTCGACCGCTGGCAGGCCGCGGTCGACAAGGCGATCGAGGAGCTCGCGGCGCTCGAGGTGCCGCGCCTCCCCGCGCTCGAGGACGAGCAGGAGCTGCTGCACGACCACAAGCTCGGCTCGAACTTCCGGCTGATGACCGCGTACGACCGGTGCCTCGGCCTCTACAACGAGCTGAACCAGCTGCACTTCGAGCTGCTGCTGCTCGCGTACGGCGCGTACCTGACGTTCTTCCAGTTCTGCCAGCAGGCGTTCCCCGACATGGGGACGCAGGTGATGACGCAGATGATCGCGGGCTACGACACGACGATGTTCCGTCCCGACGACGAGCTGAAGGCTCTGGCCGCGTCGGCGCTCGAGCGCGGCGTCGACGGCTCGTTCGCCGAGGGCCGCACGCCCGAGGAAGTGCTGGCCGAGCTCGGCGACGAGCGACGAGGGCCGCGCGTGGATCGAGGATCTCGAGTCGCGCAAGCACCCGTGGTTCTTCATGTCGACCGGCGACGGCTTCTACCACCACCATCGCGCGTGGGCCGACGACCTGCGGCTCCCGTTCACCGCGATCACGGGGTACATCGCGCAGATCCGCGCGGGCACGAGCCTCGACCGGCCGAAGGAGAGGCTGCTCGCCGAGCGCGACCGGATCGCGACGGAGTACTCGCAGCTGCTCGCCTCGCCGGAGGAACGCAAGTCGTTCGACGAGATGCTCGGTCTCTGCCGCCACGTGTTCCCGCACGCGGAAGGGCACAAGTTCTTCATCGAGCACTGGGGCACCTCGCTCTTCTTCAACAAGCTGCGCGAGATCGGTGCGGTGATGGCGGAGAACGGCTTCTTCGAGAGCGCCGACGACGTCTTCTACCTCAACATCCACGAGGTGCACGAGGCGCTCTCCGACCTCGGGCTCGCGTGGTCGGGCGGCGCGGCCGCGCGCGGGACGGTCTACTGGCCGCCGCGGGTCAAGCGGCGCAAGGAGATCCTCGCGCGGCTCTCGCAGTGGACGCCGCCGCCGGCGCTCGGCGTCGTGCCGGAGGTGATCAACGACCCGACGGTGCAGCTGCTCTGGGGCGTCACCGCCGACCGGCTGCGCGCCTGGGCGAATCAGACCGAGGACGAGGGCGTGCACGGGTACGCCGCGTCGCCGGGCGTCGTCGAGGGCATCGCGCGCGTCGTTCGCGACGTGAACGAGATCGGCACGGTGCAGCAGGGCGAGGTGCTCGTCTGCCCGGTGACGGCGCCGAGCTGGGGGCCGGTGTTCCCGAAGATCGCCGCCGCGGTCTCCGACATCGGCGGGATGATGTCCCACGCCGCGATCGTCGCCCGCGAGTACGGGCTGCCCGCCGTCGTCGGCACCGGACACGCGACGAAGCTGATCAAGACGGGCGACCGCGTGCGCGTCGACGGCGACAACGGCACCGTGACGATCATCTCCTGACGTGGCGGACGCGCGGTACGCGATCCCCTTCGACGAGCTGCACCTCGACCAGGTGGAGCTCGTCGGCGGGAAGTGCGCGAACCTCGGCGAGCTGACGCAGGCCGGCTTCCCGGTTCCGCCCGGCTTCGCGGTGACGACCGCCGCGTACGAGCGCGACGACATCGACGCGGCGGTGGGGGAGGCCTACGCCGAGCTGGGGCGCCGTGTCGGCCGCGCCGACCCGCCGGTCGCCGTCCGCTCGAGCGCGATCGCCGAGGACCTGCCGGACGCGAGCTTCGCCGGCGTCCAGGACACCTATCTCTGGATCTGCGGCCTGGACGCCGTGCTCGACGGCGTTCGCCGCTGCTGGGCGAGCTTCCACAACCCGGAAGCGATCGCCTACCGCGAGGCGCACGGGATCACGCGCGGCGGCATGAGCGTCGGCGTTCAGTACATGGTCGACGCGCGCGTCGCGGGCGTGATGTTCACGCTCAACCCCGTCTCGGGCGACCCGTCGTCGATCGCGATCGACGCGAGCTACGGCCTCGGCGTCTCCGTCGTCGGGGGCGAGGTGACACCCGACTCGTTTCTCGTCTCGAAGGTGACGCACGAGATCGTGCGCCGCCAGATCGGCGAGAAGGCGATCGAGGTCGTCGCCGACCCGGCGGCTGCGACGACGGTCACGCGCGACGTGCCCGAGGAGCTGCGGGCGCAGCCGAGCCTGACCGACGAGGAGATCGTCCGGCTCGCCGAGATCGGGCGCCGCGTCGAGACGCACTACGCGTGCCCGCAGGACGTCGAGTGGGCGATCGACCGCCAGCTCGACGAGCTCTTCGTGCTCCAGACCAGGCCCGAGACGGTGTGGAGCAGCAAGCCGCGGGCACGACCGGTCGCGGGCGGCGCGATGGCGTTGATCGCGGCGACGATGACCGGCCGCTGCGGTGACGTCGAAGGAATGAGCGACTCGCCCGACCTCTCGCCGGATGACGTGAAGGAGATCCTGCGGCTCGTCGACGAGTCGCAGTTCGACGAGTTCGAGCTCGAGACACCGCGCCTGACGATCCGCTTCCGCCGCGGCGACCCACCCTGTAGGCCGCGACGCACGCGCGCCGGCGGAGGCTCCGGACGGCCTCGTCGACGTCACCGCGCCGGTGGTGGGGACGTTCTACCGCGCGCCGGCGCCGGGCGAGGCGCCGTTCGTGGAGGTCGGCAGCCCGGTCGAGGAGCAGACGCAGGTCTGCATCCTCGAGGTCATGAAGCTGATGAGCTCCGTGGTCGCGGGCGCCCGTGGCGTCGTCGCGGAGGTCTGCCGCTCGAACGGCGAGGCCGTCGAGTACGGCGACGTGCTCTTCCGCATCCGCCCGGCGTGATCGGGCTCGTCGACACGACGGTCCGCGACGGGCACCAGAGCCTCTGGAGCGCAGACGCGCTGACGACGGCGATGATCGCCGAGATCGCGCCGCGTGATCGACCGCGTCGGCTTCCACGCGATCGACTTCACGAGCAGCACGCACATGGCGATGGCCGTGCGGACGCACGCCGAGGACCCGTGGGAGCGCATCCGCGTCGTGCGCGACCTGATGCCCGAGACGCCGCTCGGCTTCATCACGCCGGGGATGCGGTTCATGGCGTGGGAGCGCGCGCCGATCGACGTGATGACGGCTCGCGCTGCGCTGCGTCATCCGCAACGGGATCCGGCGGATCTGGGTCGCGGAGTCGATGAACGACGTCGAGACGGCGCTGCGGATCGCGCGCATCGCGAAGGAGGAGCACGCGGACGAGGTGCTCGTCGGCCTCGTGTACAGCATCAGCCCGGTGCACACCGACGACTACTACGCCGCCCGCGCGCGGGAGATCGCAGCGAGCGCCGACGTCGACGTGTTGAACCTCAAGGACCCCGGCGGGCTGCTCACGCCCGAGCGCGTGCGCACGCTGGTGCCGGCCTTGCGCGCCGCCGCTCCGTCGCTGCCGCTCGAGGTGCACTCGCACTGCACCGCGACGATGGCGCCGCTCGTGTATCTGGAGTCGGCGCGGCTCGGTGCGTCGTTCCTCTGCACCGCGGTCAGGCCGCTCGCGAACGGCACGTCGCAGCCGTCGGCGGAGCAGACGGTCGCGAACCTGCGGGCGGAGGGCTTCGCCGTGGATCTCGACGACGACGCGCTCGCGGAGATGTCCGCGTACTTCACGACGCTCGCCGCACGGATCGGACGGCCGGTCGGTGCGCCGGCCGAGTACGACGTCTCGATCTACCGGCACCAGCTTCCCGGCGGCATGACGTCGACCCTGCGCCGGCAGCTGCGCGAGGTCGGGCTCGAAGACCGCTGGGACGAGGTGCTCGCGGAGCTGCCGCGGGTGCGCGAAGAGCTCGGCTGGCCGATCATGGTCACGCCGCTGTCGCAGTTCGTCGGCGTGCAGGCGTTCCTCAACGTGACGACCGGCGCGCGCTACTCGCAGATCCCCGACGAGGTCGTGAAGTACGTGCTCGGGCAGTACGGCCCGTCCGCCCGGCGAGCTCGATCCAGATGTCGCCGCGACGGTGCTCGCCTCGCCGAAGGCGGAGCAGTTCCGGCGCGAGGAGCACCGCCTCGACCTCGCCGAGGCGCGCGCCCGCTACGGCGACGCGATCACCGACGAGCTGCTCCTGCTGCGGATGATGCTGCCGGCGGAGCAGGTCGACGCGATGCTCGCGCGGCCGAAGACGGTCGCGCCGCCCGCCGGCGAGACACCCGCTGGTCACGCTCGTCGAGGGCCTCACTCAGCGTCCGCTTCGCGAGGTCGATCTGACGGCGCCCGGGGTGCGCCTGCGCGCCCGATGAGCCTGCTCACCGACATCGACGCGGTCGTCTTCGACGTGGACGGCACGCTGCTCCACGCGAACGACCCGGGCGGGGTGCGGGGAGCGCAGCCCGATCGCCGGCGCCGCCGAGACGGTGGAGCGGGTCCGCGCGAGCGGCCGGCGCGTGCTCTTCTTCACGAACGGCACCGGCCGCCCTCCGGCGCAGTACGCGGCGGATCTCCGCTCGGTCGGGTTCGACGCTCGCCGACGAGGAGTTCATGAACCCGGCGGTCGTCGCCGCTCGCTGGATCGCCCGCCGCCACCCGGGGAAGTCGGTGCTCGTGCTCGGCGGGCCGGGAGTGGTGGCGCCGCTGCACGAGCTCGGGATCGAGACGATCGACGCGGCGGAGCCGGCGCTCGCCGACGTCGTGCTCGTCGGGTGGGACGACGTGCTCACCTACGCGGCGCTGCGGGCGGCCTGCGAGTCGATCTGGGCGGGCGCGCCGCTGCTCGCGACCTCGACGGCCACGGTCTTCTCGGTGAACGGCGGCCCGGCGCCGGGCTGGTCGGGCGCGATCGTCGCGGGCATCCGGCAGACGACCGGGGCGCGCGCCGTCACGCTCGGGAAGCCGTCGCCCGTCGCGCTGCGCGAGATGTGCCGCGCGCTCGGCGTCAAGCCGGCCCGGACGCTCGTCGTCGGCGACGATCTCGAGCTCGAGATCGCGATGGCGCGCCGGGCCGGGGCGCGCTCGGCGCTCGTTCTCACCGGGGTCGGCGACCGAAGCAGAGGCGGCCGCCCGCCCGCCCGGGCGCCGTCCCGACGCCGTCCTCGCGGACGTCACCGCTCTGCCGTCCGACTAGCGCGCGTCGTGGGATACGTTTCTGAGATGGAGTACCGGACGCTCGGCACTACCGGTGTGCAGGTGAGCCCGCTCTGCCTCGGGGCGATGATGTTCGGCGCCTGGGGCAACCCGGATCACGACGAGTCGATCCGGATCATCCACACGGCGCTCGACGCGGGGATCAACTTCGTCGACACCGCCGACGTCTACGCGCGCGGCGAGTCGGAGGAGATCGTCGGCAAGGCGCTGAAGGGTCGCCGCGACAACGTCGTGCTGGCGACGAAGGCGCACGGGACGATGGGGGACGACCCGAACGAGCAGGGCAACTCGCGCCGCTGGCTGATCCGCGAGTGCGACGCGAGCCTGCGCCGGCTCGGCACCGACTGGATCGACCTCTACCAGATCCATCGCTGGGATCGCGGCACCGACCACGACGAGACCCTCGGCGCGCTCACGGATCTCGTTCGCGCCGGCAAGGTGCGCTACATCGGCTCGTCGACGTACCCGCCGAGCGAGATCGTCGCCGCGCAATGGACGGCGGAGCGGCGCGGCCGCGAGCGGTTCGTCTGCGAGCAGCCGCCGTACTCGATGCTCGTGCGCGGCGTCGAGGCCGAGGTGCTGCCCGTTTGCCAGCAGTACGGCATGGGCGTGATCCCGTGGAGCCCGCTCGCCGGCGGCTGGCTGACCGGCAAGTGGCGCAAGGGCCAGGACGCGCCCCAGAGCACGCGCGCGGATCGGATCCCCGGCCGCTACGACCTCTCGCTGCCCGAGAACCAGCAGAAGCTCGAAGCGGCCGACGCGCTCGCGCAGCTCGCGGAAGAGTCGGGCATGACGCTGATCCACATGGCGCTCGCCTTCGTGCTCAGCCATCCCGCGGTCACCGCCCCGATCATCGGCCCGCGCACGATGGAGCAGCTCGAGAGCCAGCTCGGCGCGCTCGACGTGCAGCTCGACGCGGCGCTCCTCGACCGGATCGACGAGATCGTCCCGCCGGGAACGAGCTTCAGCCGCGTGGACGCGGGCTGGACGCCGCCGGCGGTCGCAGACCCCGCGCTGCGCAGGCGCTGAGCTAGTTCAGCACGAGCCCGCGCAGATGCTCGAGGTCGACGTTGCCGCCGCTCAAGACGCAGATCACCTTCGAACCGGGCTCTGCCTCGACGCGTCCCTCGAGTAGCGCCGCGACGGGAGCCGCCGCTGCGCCTTCGACGACGAGCTTGCAGCGCGACATCGTCCACAGCACCGCATCGAAGATGCGCGCGTCGTCGACGGTGACCAGCTCGTCGACGAGCTCGCTGACGATCGAGAACGTGTGCTCGCCGACGCGCATCACCTTGAGCCCGTCGATGGCGCAGTGATTCTCGTCGAGCGTGACGAGCTCTCCGCGCTCGACGCTCAGCGTCATCGCAGGCGCGCCCGTCGACTCGACCCCGACGATCCGCACCTCCGGCTGCCGCCCCTTGATCGCGGCGGCCACGCCTGAGATCAACCCGCCGCCGCCGATCGGGACGACGACCGTGTGGGCATCGGGCGCGTCCTCGAGGATCTCAAGCCCGACCGTCCCCTGTCCCGCGATCAGCTGCAGGTCGTCGAACGGGTGGATGAACGTCAGGCCGCGCTCGTCCCGCAGGCGCATCGCCTCGGCGTTCGCCTCATCCCAGATCGTCCCGTGCAGGATCACCTCGGCGCCGTAGCCCTTCGTGGCCGCGATCTTCGCGGGCGTCGCGTTGCTGGCCATCAGGACGGTGGCCGGGATCCCGAGCTGCGCGGCCGCGTACGCGACGCCCTGGGCGTGGTTGCCCGCGGACGAGCAGATGACGCCTGCCTGCTGCTCGTCCTTCGACAGCTGTGGCAGCTTGTTGCTCGGGCCGCGCACCTTGTAGGAGCCGGTCCGCTGGAAGATCTCCGCCTTCAGCCAGACGTCGTATCCCGTCTCGTTCGAGAGCGACGTCGAGTGGATCAGCGGCGTGCGGTGCACGAGCGGCGCAACGCGCCGATACGCCTCGTCGAAGACTTCAGGCGCGAGCGCCTCGGTGGCGGTTTGCGTCACGGGATGAACCATTGCAGTTGCCGCGCGCCCGCTGCGCAGGGTTCGGCTTGCCTTGACTTCAGTAGTCGCGGTGGAAGACTGATTCGGATGCGTAGGCGAAGGTTCCACCGGTCGCCCGTACGCGAGCATTTCGCCCGGTGCCCCGGGATCATCCAGGCGGCCTGAGCTCGGATGAAGCGCCTGTTGATAATCCTGGGCGTGATCGTCGGAGCGGTACTGGTTGTGATCGCCGCGAAGACGTTCGTGCCTTACCTGTCCGCCGAGGGCAGCGGCTCGGAGACCTGCACTCCGCAGCAGCAGGTTGACGTGGCTTCGGACAAGCCCGCGCAGTGGAAACTTGCCCTACCGATGCAGACGACGAAGCTCGTGATCGCGCTCGAGGATTGGGTGAAGCAGGCACGGCGGGGCTCGCAGCCCGTGCTGGTGAGTCCGACGGCGACAAACAAGAAGCAACCGACGATCCCCGCCAATGTCAAGTTGGCGGCCTTCCTGCTCGCAAGTCCTTCCTCCGGGGAGCGCTCGTTGCAAGCGGAGCCGAGCGTCTCAGCCCAACGAGAGCCCGATGGGCGCTCGATCCGCGTCGAGGTCTGCGCCTACCGAGACTCGACTCGGTCCGATCCCGCCGGTCGGTACACCGGGACAGTCCGGATCGCCGGCCAGCGCGTCGCCTCGGTCGATCTGCCGATCGAGATCACCGTCCGAGTCAAGCGGCAAAACGTCGCGCTCTACGCACTCCTCGTCAGCATCCTCGGAGCGCTGCTCGCGCAATACAGCACCAAGGATGCAGACGTCACGGCTGCCCAGGTCGCTGAGAAGAAGAAGACCCACTTCATCCTGAAGTGGATCCCATTCGCCAGCGGTCTCGCCGCCGGTCTCGCAGCCGCGTTCGTCATCTACGCCGACGACCCCACTTGGGGCGCCCACCTCGGCTCGGACGTCGCCAAACTGCTCAGCGTCACCTTCGTCGCCGCCACGGGCGGGCTCACCATCACCGCCGCGCCCGCCAAAGCGGCCCAAGAACGAATCGCCGGCTAAGGCACCAACTCTCTCACCGCGAGCGGGGGGTACTCACCGGCGCGTGCCTTTCGTGCGGAGCAGGGAGTTAGATTTGAGGACGCCTTGAGCGACGCGAAGCGGATCCTGGTCACCGGCGCGACCGGCAAGGTCGGGCAAGCATTCATCGCCGGCTTGCTGAGCTCGCCGGACGAGCGCTTCGCCGGCTTCACCGTGCGCGCGCTGTGCCACAACCGGAAGCTCGAACCAGGGCCCGCGCCTGGAGGTGGTGACCGGTTCGATCGAGCACCGTGAGACGGCCGCTGCGGCGGTGGAGGGCGTGACGCACGTCTTGCACCTCGCGACGAGCAAGGAGACCCCGGACTCGATCATGGACGTGGCGGTCAAGGGTCTGTTCTGGCTGCTCGAGGCCTGCCGTGCGAGTGCCACGTTCGAGCAGTTCATCCTGATCGGCGGCGACGCGGGTGTCGGGCATTTCTTCTATCCGCACCCGATCCCCGTGACCGAGACGCAGAAGCACAGCGCGTACCCGGGCTGCTACGCGCTGTCCAAGGTGCTCGAGGAGGTCATGCTCGAGCAGTACTACATCCAGTACGACCTGAACGGCTGCTGCCTGCGCGCGCCCTGGATCATGGAGAAGGACGACTTCAAGGTCCAGCTGTCCTTCGGAGAGGACGTGTTCGGCGGTCCTCGCTGGCGCGATCTCGTCGGGGCCGAGCAGGCCGACGCGTACGTCGAGACTCAGACCGTGCCGATCATGCTCGACGAGGAAGGACGCCCGATCAAACGGAACTTCGTCCACGTCGACGATCTGGTCGACGCGATTCTCGCCGCGATCGATCGTCCCGCCGCGCGCCAGCAGACCTTCAACATCTGCATGAACGAGCCGGTCGACTACGGCGAGCTCGGCGCGTATCTCGCGGAGTCACGCGGACTGCCCACGACCGGTATTCGCGACGCCGTATCACTCGACCTGGCTCGACAACACCAAGGCGAAATTCCTGCTCGGCTGGCGGCCCCGGTACGACCTGAAGAAGCTGACCGACGCTGCGTGGGACTACCAGCGCGCCGCCGACGACCCACGCGTCGTCTGGTACCCGGGCTGAGCCGCTCGTCGCGTTGAGATTTGGGGCCTCCGGCGTGCCGGAGGCCCCAACTCGGTTAGACGCCTACAGGGGCGATGAGCCCGTAGCTGGACAGCGGTCCGTCGGTCTTGAAGACCGTGCCCGACACCCACTTCGCCGGCAGCGTCGTCAGGTGGACGGACTTGCTGGTCTCGCTTCGATCGTTGCCGACCGCACCGCAGCACTCGTCGAGGTACTGAATCGCTCCGTTGCCCTCCGGGCTCAGGATCGCGATCCAGTAGGTCTTGCCCGCGACGAGGCTGACCGGCTGAGCGAGCGTTGCCATGTTCCAGGCGCCGTTGCTCGGGGCGGCGATGGTGCCGCTTGCGAGCAGGGCGTCCGGATGGCTGAGCAACGCGTTCGAGCTGTAGAGGCCGATCACGGCCCCCGTCGACTGCGAACCCGGCGTCAGGTAGATCGACAGAGAGCGCAGCGTGCCGGTCTCGGAAGCCGTGAGGCGGAACGCCTCGGCCTTCCCGCTCTGGTTTCCGTTCGGCTGCGACTGGAGGGCATTCGACCCGAACGTCGCCTGAATCGCGAACGTCCGTGACACGGACTCCGCGGGATACCACGGCTTCGGAGCGCTGGCCTCGATGCCGTACACATCAAGACCCGCCTGCGACGCGGTGACCGTGCAGAACCCGAAGCCCTCGATGTGGACGACGCCGCTCGCCACCGAGCAGGCACCGCTTGCCGAGTAGCTGACCGGGAGCCCGGAGCTCGCGCTCGCACCGGCTGCGAAGTCGCCGTCGCCGACCGTCTTCGTGGCGAGTGCCGGGAAGTCGATCGTCTGCTTCAGCGACGGCTCGAGGTTGTACGCGGCCAGTGCGTCAATGCGGCCCCAGCCGAAGTGGTTGTTCGGCCTGGAGGCGATTCCGCCACAGCCCGCGGCGTTGTTCGCCACGGTCACGTTCGGGTTCGCACTCCGTGTCAACAGCCACTTCGTCCGCGCGATGTCGCGTTTGAGGCTCGGACGCGCCGACCACAGCAGGGCAACGACGCCGACCACGTGCGGGCCTGCCATCGACGTGCCGCTCATGTTCCCGTACGAGGTGTCGCTGTTCCGCAGGGACGAGCGCACGCTTGCGCCCGGCGCCGACAGGTCCGGCTTCATGCGCAACGAGCCGTCGACGCTGACGGTCCCGCGGCTGCTGAAGCCCTGGAGCGCGTTCGTCGTACCGCTGATCGCGCCCGTCACGAACGCTGACGCGTACGTCGCCGGCGGATCCGTCACGGTGTTGCAGTTCGGGCCGCTGTTACCGGCGGACGCCTCGACGAAGATGCCGGCGGCCTCGGAGTTCTCGACGATCGTCTGCATCACGTTGGGTGCGCAGAGCTCGCCTGCCTGCGGGCAGCCCCAGCTGTTGTTCATCACGTCAGGCCGCTTCGTCGGGTCGGCGTTCTGACCCGCGAGGTTCGTCGGCGCGAGGAAGAACTGGAAGCACTCCGTGTACGTCGCAGCGCGTCCGTTGCCCGCGTCCATGTTGCGACAGCCGATCCACTTCGCTCCGGGAGCGGCTCCGATCTGGTTCGTTCCGGTGCCCACCCCCGCGCCCGCGTCGTCTCCGACCGTCGTCCCGGTGGTGTGCGTCCCGTGACCCTGGTCGTCGCACGGAGCTTGGAGGTTGTAGCCGCACGAGTTGTTCGCGCCCGAGGCCGTCCCGCCGTCGGCGGACGTGATCCGCGCGTGCACCGAGTCATGCCAGTTGTAGTTGTGGTCGGCGGTCGTCCCGTTCCAGCCGCGATAGTGCGACTTGAGGGCGGCGTGCGTCCACCGCATGCCCGTGTCCTGGTTCGCGACGACGATCCCCTGGCCGTTGAACCCGAGCGACCACAGGCTCGGAGCCTGCACGTTGTTGAGCCCGACCTCGGCCGCAGCGATCTCGTTGCCTTCGTCGATGCTCTCGGGGCCGTCCTCGCCCGCGAGGGCGTCGGCGGCCTTATTGGACTCGATGACCTTGACGTCCGAACGCGCCGCCACGTCCTCGACGAGCGACCTGTCGCCTTCGGCGACGATCATGTTCGCGGCCCAGTACGTCTTGTACGCGACGCCGTCGGCGTCGAGCTGGTCGCGCAACCCGGCCTGCGAGCGCGCCGCCTGTTCCCTGAGCTTGTTGTAGACGTACAGGCCGCGTGCGTCCTCGTCCTTGATGCTCGCAGCCGCGCTCAGATCCGCCTGGTCCTTCATGTAGACGATGAACGAGGTTTCCTGCCCGTTGGCGGTGGCGTCGAGCACCTCCGCGTTGATCTTGTCCTCGGCGCTCGCCCCGGTGGCGGGCGTGCGAATCGCCGAGCCGACGAGCGCGAGCACGAACACGGCCGCGATCATCAACCCCAAGCTGACGCGCGCGGTCTGCCCTCTCCCTTTGTGCATGTAAGCCCTCTCTCCCGATGCTTCGATTGCCTGCCGGTCCGCAACTCGTCCGGCGGTGGGCGCGAATCGTGTCATCTGGCGGGCGGCCGGGCAACCCCGTCGAAGATCTTCGCGGCCGCACGCCGCGGCTCAGCGCAAGAAGGAGGACCGGGCCTCCGACGGCCGAAAGTGGATTCACCGGGGTGAAAAGTGTGATCGGCGCCCCCCGAGGTGTTTCAATCCCTAGAGTCGCGGTCACAGCAAACAGCCTTAGAAAGGATCAACCGTGCTTCTCGCAGCGAGCTACCCGTTTCTCGACGTCCTCTGGACGATGTTCATCTTCTTCATCTGGATCATGTGGTTCGTACTGCTGTTCCGCGTGTGGGGGGACATCTTCCACCGGCAGGATCTCTCCGGCCTGGGCAAGACCGGCTGGCTCCTCTTCACGATCTTCCTGCCGTTCCTTGGCGTCTTCATCTATCTGCTGACGAACAACGACGGCATGACGAAGCGTGCCATCGAGCGCGCGCAGGGACAGCAGGCGCAGTTCGACGAGTACGTGCGCTCGACGGCCGGAAGTGGCGGTGCGGCGGGCGAGATCGAGAAGGCCAAGGCCCTGCTCGACACCGGCGCCATCACGCAGGCGGAGTTCGACGCACTCAAGGCGAAGGCACTGGCGTAGCCCGAACCCCGTCGAGATTCGCGACGACGCGCACCGACGGCTCCACCGTCGGTGTGCCGTAGGTGTGGAAGCCCTCGATCGTCTTGACCCAGGTCTGGCCCTTGTTGCGCTCGGCCTGCGTCCAGACGATCGGGGGCTCGTCAGGGTGGTAGACGAGGCGGGCTCAGAATGGCAACGCCGACTCAGCGCGGTGTGAGCTCGTAAACCGCGTCGCTGTTCTCGCCGCCGAGCACGACGATCGTGCCGGCAAGGGCGACCGCAGCCGGCTCGGCGAGGCCACGCGGCAGCCGGGCTGCGACACTGGTCGTCCCAGTTCGCGGGTCGATTCTGAGGACGGCTGCGACCGGCGTTCCCGCCGTGGTCTTGCCGCCGACGAGGTAGAGCGCGCCGCCGAGAGCGACGAGCGCGGCCGACGCCGTTGGTGCCGGCAGGCTTCCGATTCGGTGCACTGTGCCGGCGACCGGGTCGACAGCGTAGACGGCGTCTGTCTCGCCGCTCGGGGTGAGGCCTCCCGCCACATAGATCAGGCCGCCGAGCGCGGCAACGCCTGCATAGCGGAGACCCGCGGGCAGGCGAGCGGACACGGTCGTCCTGCCGCCGCCGGCGTAGCGCAGGACGGCGCTCGCGTACCGCGTCCCGGTGTAGCCGCCTACGAGGTAGACGTGTCCGCCGACGACGGCGGCGCCGAGGTCCGAGAGCGGCTCGTCCAGCTTGCCCGCGACCAGTGAGGCGCCGGTGGCCGGGTTGACGCGGACGACGGTGTCCGTCGAGACCGCCTGGCCGCCGCCGAAGATGTAGGCGCTGCCGCCGAGCAGGGCTGCCGCCGCGTCGTGGCCGGAGGTGGGCAGCCGCCCGATCGACCGCAGTCGGGGTGGTGTCCCGATCAGGATCTGGTCGGTCGAGGCGCCGCCGGCGAGCCCGCCCACGACGAGCACGCGCCCGTTCGGGAGTCCGACTGCGCTTGCGCGTGAGAGCGGCTCCGGCAGCGAGCCAACGCGGCGCACCCTAGTCTCGCGCGGCGGCGGCTTGGCCGTCGTGGCCGTACGTCTTCGTTGCGAAAGCGCGGGCAGCAGGTCGAGGCCGTCCGGTTTGCTCAGGTAGCCGGCGGCGCTGCCGGCGACGCCTTCGTGGCCGTACGACCAGACGATCCGTTTCGTCTTGGGGTCGATCACGAGCACGCGGTGATGCCAGTCGTCGGTGACGGCGATCATCCCGTTCGGCCAGCGCACTGCCAGCGAGGGGCGATCGAGCGCGCCCGGCCCCGAGCTTGGCCCGTACGTCCACACGATCCGTCCGGCGGGCGTGATCTCGTCGATCCGGCCGGGAGTATTGAAGCCGGCGACGAGGACATTTCCGTTCGGCAGCAATTGCGCATCTGATGGGTAGGTCGTCGGGGTGCGCGCCGCGTACACGAGCCGTCCGGTCGCGCTGAACCGGTCGACCCAGCCGCCGATCTCGGTCACGAGCACGCCACCATCCGCCAGGGGCGTGGCCCCGTTGGGCGACGAGAGGCCGCGCGGGGGATCGTGTCCGCAGTGACCGGCGCGGCCGAGCTCGCGCACGACGTCGTGTCCGCGGTTGACGAAGAGGACACGGCAGTTGCGGATGTCGGCGACCATGAAGAGCCCGCTCGGAAGCCGGTAGGCATCGTCCGGGTTGGAGAGGTAGCCCTGCGCCGAGCCGGCTACGCCGGGATGGCCGTACGACCAGACGATCCGATGCTTGCGAAGATCGACGAGGCTCATCGTCTGATTGAACTCCTCGTTGATCGAGATGCCTGTGTAGTCGGGCGTGAAGAACGCATCGTCGGGGTCGTGGAACGAGCCTCCGGGTCTGACTTCGCCGGGGCGCGGGAAACGCCAGACGACGCGCTTGGCCGGTGAGACGATGAGGAGTCGATTGTTGTTGCGGTCGGCGATAAGCAGGTATCCGGGCACCGGCCCTGGGTTGACCGGGGGCAGGCCGAGGAACCTCCGTGCCGGTGACGGCTGTTGTGTCGCCTTGCGCCCGGTCGGAGCTGCACGTGGGTCGCTCGTTGTCGTCTTCGCCGCGCCCCGGTGGGTGCCACCGCAACCCGCAATGAGCGCGACGGCGGCGAGGGCAAACGATGAACCTGCTCTAGTCGTGGCGATGGTGGAGGGTTGCCCACTGGGCCCAGCTATGGGCAGCGGGAAGTCCTGCGATCGCGACGATCAGCCCGGCGACGATCGCGCCGGCGACGAGCAGCTGACGCAGCCGTGCTCCCGAGTCGGTTGCGCCGAGGTCGGCTCGTGCGAGGCCCGGCACCTTCAGCACGTGACCGAGTACGTGCAGGGTCATCGCTCCGAACCAGACCACGAAGCTCGCCTTGTGCAGCCCGAGGACGATCCCACGTTGTGGGTGCATGGCGACGAGTAGTACCCCCGTGCCGAAGACGCAGATCGTCGACGCGACGACGGCAGGCGCAACGAGCAGCCGCATGAGCACGTGCGGCGGGCCCTTCGCCACGTACTCGTCGCTGCCGAGGTAGTACTGCGTGAATCGCCACGCGGTGCTCGCGACCTTCAGCAGCACCGGCGGAATCAGCAACAACCCGAGGAAGATGTGCAGGGGCAGCTGCTGCCGTACGAAGGGGATCGTTGCGCCTTCGGCCGCAAGCAGCACGAGCAGAACGGCCGCGGTTGTCGCCGTAAGCCGCGCATTGCCTTCGCTCCCGCCGCGGAGAATCCGGGTGAGCCGCGACCGGCGCACGCCGGGATTGCGCTCGAGGTCGACAAGCACATCCGCAGCTGAACAAAACGTCGATGAGACGCTCATGAGAACGGTCGGCGGCGGCGCGAAAGCGCAGGAACAATGACTCGATGCGCGTGTTGATCGTCGAAGACGAGCCGAAGATGGCGGCGCTCATCTCGAGGGCTCTGCGTGAGGAGGGGCATCCGGCCGACATCGCCACCCGGGGAGAAGAGGCGCTCTGGATGGTGCAGGCGGCGCCATACGACGCCATCGTGCTCGACGTGATGCTGCCCGGCATCGACGGCTTCGAGGTCGTTCGGAGACTGCGCTTTCGGAAGGTGTGGACGCCGGTGCTGATGCTGACGGCGCGCGACGCTGTTGGGGACAGGGTGGATGCGCTCGACGGCGGTGCAGACGACTACCTGACGAAGCCGTTCTCGTTCGAAGAGCTGCTGGCCCGGCTGCGTGCCGTTGTCCGTCGCGGTCCGGTAGAGCGTCCGACGATGCTCGAGATCGGCAGCCTGCGCCTCGACCCCGCGGCACGTCGGGCCTGGCGGGCAGACGCCGAGCTCGACCTCTCGACACGTGAGTTCGCGATCCTCGAGCTCTTCATGCGCCGGCCGGGTGAGACGCTCTCGCGCGTCCAGCTCCTCGAAGGGGCCTGGGACATGGCCTTCGAGAGCCGCTCGAACATCGTCGACGTCTATGTCCGTTACCTCCGAGAGAAGATCGACCGGCCCTTCGGCATCGACTCGATCGAGACCGTTCGCGGCGTCGGCTACCGCCTGCGGGAGGACGGCGGTTGAGCAGGATCCCGATCCGTCTCCGCCTGACGCTTCCCTTCGCGCTCGGCATGGCGCTCGTGCTCGTCGCCGCGGGCGCCGTGATCTACCTGCGCGTCGGCAACGAGCTCCTCTCGTCAATCGACCAGAACCTCAACGCCCAGGCGACCGAGGCCGCCTCGCATGCACGGGATGGGCGCACACTGCTCGATCGGGACGTAAGCGAGGGCCCGGCGATAGCGCAGGTCACGGGCGCCGACGGCACGACGGTCGACTCGGCGCCGTCGACGCTGCCGGTGCTCCTTGACTCGACCGCGTCGCGGAAGGTCCTCGCCGGACACAGCGTGCGGACGACGACGGAGGTCGACGGGCTGCGCGGCAAGTGGCGGCTCCTCGCAACACGGGTGCCGGTCGACGGCCGAAACGCGGTGCTCATCGTCGGCAGCTCGCTCGCCGCGCGCGACGAGACGATGAACCGGCTGGCCCGCGAGTTCCTTCTCTTCGCGCCGGCGGTGCTGCTGCTCGCGATCCTCGGCGGCTACGGCCTCGCCGCGGCGGCCTTGCGGCCGGTCGACGAAATGCGCCGACGGGCCGAGGCCGTCAGCGCGACGTCGCCGGGACGTCTACCGGTGCCGCCTGCGCGAGACGAGATCTCAGCCCTCGCGATCACCCTGAACGAGATGCTCGCACGGCTCGAGGCCGCGTTCGAGCACGAGCGCCGCTTCGTCGCCGACGCGAGCCATGAGCTACGCACGCCGCTCGCACTCCTGCGCACCGAGCTCGAACTGGCTCTGCGACGGCCCCGCTCGCACGAGGAACTCGAGGACGCAATTCGCTCGGCAGCAGAGGAGACCGAGCGGCTCACGCGTCTCGCCGAGGACCTCCTGCTCATCGCCCGTTCGGATCAAGGAGCCCTGCCGCTCCGGCACGAAGCAATCGAGGTAGGCGAGCTGCTCGAGCGTGTGCGGGGACGCTTTGCCGGCCGCGCGGCGGCGCTCGGGCGTGAGCTCGTAGTCGAGCGTACGGACGAGTTGTTGCTCGACTCCGACCCGGTGCGTCTCGAGCAGGCGCTCGGCAATCTGGTCGACAACGCCCTGTCTCACGGGCTGGGACAGGTTCGACTCGCCGCCCGATCGCACGACGGAGTCGTCGAGTTGCACGTCACCGATGAGGGAGACGGCTTCCCCGACAGCTTCCTCGAGCGTGCGTTCGACCGCTTCAGCCGGGCCGACGACGCCCGCACCATGCACGGAACCGGCCTCGGTCTCGCAATCGTCGCGCTGATCGCGCACGCTCACGACGGCGAGGCCCACGCCGAGAACAGGGAGCGCGGCGGCGCCGACGTGTGGATCGCCTTTCCCCGACGCAGCGGTGCGGACGGCCGGAGACGACCGCCCGCCGAGGTCGCCACCCGCTCTTAGGACAGTCACAGGTTGGTTTCATCGACGCCTCATGTGCCTCTGCGACTCTGGGGAACATGGTCCCCGAGGCACATTCCGCACGCAGCGCCATCGCCGCCCGCGAGGCGGCGTCCCAACGTGTGCGTCGGCTCACCGGCGCAGCGCTCGCCGGCGCCGCCGCCCTGACCGGAACCTTCGCGGCGCTCGCGGCCGGCTCGACCCCGCCGCGGAGAGTCGTCGTCCCCAAGCCTGCTCGCGCCCCTTCGGCAAGCAGGGAGGTAACTGCCCCTGCTCCTCCGCTCGTTTCGTCGCAGTCGGCTGCTGCCGCCGCGACACCTGTGCAAGCCCCGAGCTCGGCACCGGCCTCCGCGGCCCCGGTCGTCGTCTCGGGCGGTTCGTGATCGCGACCGCCTCGTTTCCGGCGCTTGGCACAACCGCCGTCGTCGCGGTGACGAGCCCGTCCCAACTCGAGCCGGCGCATGCCGTGCTTGTGGCCGAGCTCGACCAGATCGACCGTGCGTGCAGCCGCTTCCGGGAGGACTCGGAGCTCGTTTACGTGAACGCACGCGCGGGCGAGCGCGTCGAGCTGAGTCCGACGCTGCTGGCCGCAGTCCGTGTTGCCGTCGACGCTGCGTCTGCGACGGACGGGCTGGTCGACCCGACGCTCGGCGCCGACATGCGCGCAGCCGGCTACGACCGCACATTCGCGCTCGTCGAGGCGCGCGAGGGCTGGAAGGTCGAGCTACGTCACCGCCCGCGCGCACTCTGGCGGCACATCGAGCTCGACGACGAGAGCGCCGTGCTTCGCGTGCCTGCCGGCGTCGAGCTCGACCTCGGTGCCACCGCGAAGGCGCTCGCCGCCGATCGTGCGGCCCGCGCGATCGCGAAAGCGGCGAGCTGCGGCGCACTCGTCTCTCTCGGCGGCGACATCGCCGTCGCCGGAGAGCCGCCGCTCGGCGGTTGGTGCGTGCGGTTGGCCGACGATCACGCGGCACCGCTCGAAGGGGCGGGTCCTCTCGTCGTGATCAACGCCGGAGGCCTCGCGACTTCGGGAACCTCGGTGCGCCGTTGGCGCACCGATCGCGGCGAGGCCCACCATCTGCTCGATCCGCGGACCGGCCTGCCGGCGCGCACGCCGTGGAGAACGGTCTCCGTCGCCGCCCACACGTGTGTCGACGCCAACATTGCCGCGACCGCGGCGATCGTCCTCGGTGACGAGGCGCCCGAGTGGCTCGAGCAGCGCGGGCTGCCGTCTCGACTTGTCGCAACCGACGGCGCGATCGTCAGCGTCGCCGGCTGGCCCGCCGAAGAGGACGCGGCATGACCACTCTCGCAGCCGCGAACGCGCAGACGCTCTGGTACGTGACGCGCGGCAGCGGGGTCGTCGCCCTGCTCCTGCTGACGGCGTCTGTGCTGCTCGGCATCCTCGCTGCTCTCCGTTGGCGCGGCGAGCGATGGCCCCGCTTTGCGGTGACCGGCGCCCACCGCAACCTGACGCTCCTTGCGATCGTGTTCGTCTTCCTCCACGTCGTGACGACGGTCGCCGACGGATACGCGCCGATCGGCTTGAAAGACGCGGTCGTCCCGTTCGTCTCGCCATATCGCCCGCTGTGGCTCGGCCTCGGTGCGATCGCCTTCGACCTCCTGCTCGCACTGGTCGTGACGAGCTTGTTGCGGACCCGGATCGCGGCTCGGCTCTGGCGTGCGGTGCACTGGCTCGCGTACGCGGCGTGGCCCGTCGCGCTGCTCCACGCGTTCGGCACCGGCAGCGATGCGCGTTCCGAGTGGCTGGCGGCACTCGGCATCGGCTGCGTGCTCGCCGTTGCCCTTGCCGTGCTGGCTCGCGCCGCTCTCGGCGGCGGCCTGCCTCTTCCGCGCATTTCCGGTGCGGTGGCTGCGGTGCTCGTCCCGCTTGCGATGCTTGTCTGGTATCAGGGCGGGCCGCTCCAGAAAGGGTGGGCGCGGCGGGCCGGCACGCCTTCCACGCTGCTCGCTGCCGCAAAGCCGCCGGCTGCGGCCGAAGCGGCGCGCGTGAGCGTGGCAGCGCCGACGTCGTTCGTCTCGGCGCTCTCCGGAACCCTCTCCGAAAGCCGAAGCTCCGGCGGGCTCGTCATCGTGCGCCTCAAGATGCGGCTCCGTGGCGGCCCGCGCGGCGCCGCGCGCATCGACCTGCAGGGCGTTCCGAGCGACGACGGAGTGGCGATGACCGCCGGCGGTGTCTCCTTCGTGCCGGCGACGACGCGCGCGGTCTACACCGGCGGCGTGCTTTCGCTGTCCGGCAGCAGCGTGGTCGCGGACGTCGTCGACCCAGCCGGCGACCGGCTGCGCCTCGGGTTCGACCTCCACCTCGACTCGACGTCGAACGCCCTCTCGGGTGTGCTCGAGGCGTCGACGTCCGGGGGTGAGGGATGAGCTCCGCCGTCATTCAGAGCAGGCGCGCCTCGCCGCCAAAGGGCATTCCCCGCCTGCTCGCCGACGCGCGTTCGGAGCGTGCGGCAACGCTGCAGGAGCACGTCGCGCGATTCGGCCGCCTTTCGGCGCCGCACGATCTCGTTGCCGTGCTGGAGGATGCCGGTCTGTCCGGCCGGGGCGGCGCGGCTTACCCGACAGCTCACAAGTTTCGAAGCGTCGTGGCGCAGCGAACAAGCCCGGTTGTCGTCGGAAACGGCGCCGAGGGTGAGCCCGCGAGCAAGAAGGACAAGGCGCTGATCCGAGTCGCGCCGCACCTCGTTCTCGACGGTGCGACGCTGGCGGCCCTGGCGGTCGGGGCCCGTGAAGCGATCATCGCGATCACAGACACGGCGACGGTTGAGCGCGCAGTGCTCTTGCACGCGATCGCCGAGCGCGGCCGCGTCGGCAAGGTGAAGCTGAGCGTCGCCGTGGTGCCCGACGCATTTGTCAGCGGCGAGGAGACCGCTTTGCTCGCCGCGATCCGCGGCGGCCCGCCCAAGCCCACGCTCAAGCCGCCGTACCCCTTTGAGCGAGGGCTCGGCGGAGCCCCGACGCTCGTCCAGAACGTCGAGACGCTGGCTCACGTCGCGCTGATCGCCCGTTTCGGCGCCGACTGGTTCCGATCGGCCGGCAGCGACCGCGCACCCGGGACGGCACTCGTCACCCTTGCCGGGGCCGTCGCGCGGCCCGGCGTCCACGAGGTCGAGCTCGACTCGTCCGTCGGCGACCTCATGCTGCGCGCCGGCGGCGACACCGAAGCGATCTCTGCGGTCCTCGTCGGCGGCTACTTCGGGCGCTGGATCCCGGCCGCCGACGCGTTCGCACTGCGGTTGAGGCCCGGCGTTCTCGGCGCCGGAGCGGTCTTCGCTTTTCCGGCCGACGCCTGCGCGCTCTCGGAGTGCGCTCGCGTCGCGCGCTACCTCGCCGACGAGAGCGCAGGACAGTGCGGCCCATGCGTCTTCGGGCTGGCGGCGATCGCCGACGCGCTCGAGCGTCTTCTGAGCGGAGACCGACGCGAACGGGCGGATCGCCGGGCGCAGATCCTGCGCTGGGCCGAGCAGGTTCGCGGGCGCGGCGCCTGCAGGCACCCCGACGGCGTTGCTGGATTCGTCGAAAGCGCACTGGCGACGTTCGCGGACGAGGTCGAGCTACACACCCGGCACGGCCGCTGCAACCGTTCGCACCGCGCATTGCTCCCCGTTCCCGAACGTGCCCGTGGATGAAGACCAAGCTGTCGCTCATCGTCGACCCGATCGCCTGCGACGGACACGGGCTCTGCGCCGAGCTCTTCCCGGAACGCGTCCGGCTCGACGATTGGGGCTTCCCGATCATCGATCCTGAGCCGCTGCCGCCGTCGCTCGCCAAGCACGCCCGCCGAGCCGTCGCCGAATGCCCGAAACGCGCCCTCCGTCTTGCAGCGCCGGTCGCGAGGCGGTCATAGCGGCTCGTTCACCGGCCCCGCGTCTCGCCGCGGGCGGGCTTCAGCGCCAGTCGAAATGCTCGCGGTGAATGCGCCTGGACGGCACGCCCGCCAGCCGCAGCTGCGTCTCGAAACTGCCGAGCATGCCCGCCGGACCGCACATGAAGACCGATAGCTTGCCCGGGTCTGCGTCAGCGACGTCGAGGACGTGCTCGGTCGTGAGGCGGCCCTCCACACTCGTGTCGATCAGGTGCGCGTGCAGCGATTCGTGGCGGTCGGCGATCTCGCGGATCTCGTCGGCGAACGGCGCCTCACCGTCGGCGGTGTAGAAGAAGTCCACGCGATGCGGCAGATCTCCGTCGAGCGCGCGCAGCCAGCTGAGGAACGGCGCGACGCCGACGCCCGCGGCGATCCACACTTGCCGATCGGTTCCCTTCGCATGGTTGAAGCGCCCGTGGGGACCGCCGATGACCGCCGGCATGCCGGGCTCGATGAGCTCCTGCAGGCGCGACGTGTAGTCGCCGAGTGCCTTGACCGTGACGCGCAGGACATCCTCGCGCGGAGCGCTCGAGATCGTGAAGGGATGACGGTGCCAGCCGTCTTTCGCTTCGAGGTAGACCATCGCGAACTGGCCGGGCATGAAGTCGACGGGCCTGCCGATCGGCCGCAGCGCGACCTCGACCAGGCCGTCGTCGACCTCGCGGACGGCGTCCACCTGGTAGTCGTGCAGCGACAGGAAGAAGCGCGCCAGCAGCTCGCGGTAGACGTAGAACCCCAACCCGACGGCGCCGATCGCGACGTAGCTCCAGCGAAGAGTCGGCGCCTCGGCGAACGGCGTCCCGTCGAGCACGCCGTGCACGAAGCCTGCCGCGACGAACAGGCCCGTGGTGCGATGCAGCGCTCGCCAGCGGTCATAGCCGCCGAAGATGCGGCGGACGTCACGTACGACCGGTGCATCCCGCAGCGCGCGCACGCCACTCCGTAGCGGCGCCGGCACCACCGACGGCCAGCGCGGCAGGATCGCCCACAGCGCGAGTGCCACCAGGCCGATCGCCCCGACGGCGCCGAGCGGCCCGCCGAGCGCGGTGCCGTTCGAGTTGGACGACAGCAACACGTGCGGAGCAAGCAGGAACAGACCGGTGATCGCGACGCGCCGATGCCAGATCGCAGCGCGGTCGATCCCGTCGAACCACTCCTCCACCCACGGCAGCATGCTGATGAGCACGAGTCCGATCGACAGGAGCAGGATCGATTCGGCGCCCAGCAGTTGCCCGACGTAGCTCCCGGTCGACTCGCCGGCGGGCCGGGCAACGAGCCAGAGGATCCCTTCGGCGACGACGAGGGCGGCGATCGTCGCCGGCCCAACCTCGCGGGCGACGAATCTCGCCATGCACGGCGCAACCCTAGATGGTTGATGCCGCGGGCCGCGTTTTGGGCCACGAATCGAGGAATTGCGTCTGACCTGCCAACGGCCAGTACGGGAGCGACGGGACTCGAATCGGATGACCGATTCAGCCGACGACGACCAGCAGGGCCAGGCGAAGGAAGACGTGCGCCCGCTGGAAGGACGCCGGCGGGCGCTCGACATCGAAGACGACGGGATAGGCCATTGGCAGTTGCCAAGCGGACGGCCGGCTCGTCATGGCTCGATCATGCGATCGCTCCCTCGGGGACGAGACCGAGCTGGACCGCGACGGCCAGGTTGTCGTAGTACAGGTTGTTGACGACGATCTTCCCGTCCGGCCCGACCCGAACGACCTCCATCCCCCTGACCTCCACCCGCTTGCCGGTGGGGGGCAGCACGGTGCCGTTCGGCAGCAGGAAGGGACCGGTCTGCGTTCCGACAAACGTCCACTCGTCCGCGAACGCGTCGCCCTGTTCGACGAAGCTCACAACGGTATGAGTGACGTCCGGGATCGCTTCCAGCTCCCGCGCGAGACGCTCGTGAATCGCGCTGCGGCCCTCGAAGATGCCGTCGGGCATACCCTGAACAGCGTCATCCGCGTACAGATCCATGCACGCGTCGAGATCGCCGGCGTTGTACCGCTCGACGTAGCGGTCGAGCAGCTCCCTGTATGCGCTCATGCTCTTCTCCTCTCTGTTCACACTTGCTTCGGCACGTGCCCGGCGAGCACGACGCGCATGACCCTGTGCCCGAAATCGGCGGTGGGCCCGAACATCAGGGGACACCCTCCGTCGATCACTGCGATGCCGTGCTGCCGGCCGTAGTCGGTGGCGGCGGCCGAGACGCTGCTTCCGCCGGAGCCCCAGTGCATCCAGACGTGCTTGATGCCGAGCTCGGCGCATTCGCGCATGGTGTCCTCGGCGTTCTCCGGCCGAGTGGCGATCACCACTGCGTCGACACCACCGGGGATGGATGTCAGATCGTTGTAGCAGCGGTCCCCCTCGACCTCGTCGGCGTTCGGGTTGACCGCGAAGACCTCGTAGCCACGGTCGCGCAGCCGCTTGTACACGGTGTTGCTCCCATGCGTCTTGGGCGTACGGGACACCCCCGTGACCGCCACCCGCTTGTTCGCCAGGAAAGCGGACGCGGCTTCTTTGATGCCTTGCATAGCTCCTCCCTTCTCCTTCACACCGCCGCCGTCGGGCTGGCCCGGCGGCCGCGGATCGCACCCGCGATCAGGAGCACCCCGCCGAGCAGGAAGATTCCTCCTGCGGCCAGCAGGCCGAGGCCGATCCACGGCACGGCCGGCATTCGGGCGCCCAGATCCGCGCCCACGTTGATCCCGGGTCGCCCGTCCGCGTTCATCACGACGACGGTCCACGTTCCGTCCGTCGGCTCCCAGACGAGGCTCCGGGTCCCCGGGCCGGTGTCGGAGACGACCCAGAAGTGCTGCGTCGCGGGAGCAGATCGGGCCAGGCCGCCGTCGACGGGTTCCACCTCGTCCTTCCAGAACTCGGAGATGACGGTGTGGTGCACCCCCGCGAGGTATTGATCGACCTCGGCGGAGGGGCCGATCCCCACGAACAGTGGCGGGCCGGCGCTCACCGGAGTGACCCGGATCCGAACCTTGCCGAGCAGGCCCGGGGAGTACAGCCACCCGAGCCCCGCCGTGCCGAGATCGGTGTGCACAGTCGTCGAGCGCCGATCCGGAGCTGGAGAACTCGTGGACGCCGGTGGTGACATAGCCTCCGTCGCGCTGGGTGCGGTCGGCCCACAGGGCCGTCCCACCGCCGCCCAGCAGGACCAACGAGACCAGGACCAGCAGCGCCCCGATCACGAGCGCCGTGATGCGGCCCGCCGTCCAGCTCGCGGGGCGCGCTGCGGCCTCCGGCCTCAGCGCTGTTGGTGAAGCATGCGTCTCGTTCACCGTTACCACCCCCGGCGCTACGCCGGGACCTCGTCGAGAGCCTCGATGTCGACGTCCAGTCCCTGCAACAGGGAGAACTTCCTGAACGGGACGACACCCGCCAGCTGCTCGATCAGCTGGGCCAGCGCCGGCGACGGCTCGCCGTAGAGCGTCATCTCGTGGTCGTAGGCGAAGTCGCGGAAGAGCTTGTCCCTGGGCCTCGGCGACGTTGTGGGCGTGCTCGATCAGGGCGTCGGCGTCGACGTAGCCCTCCCGCACCTCGCACTCGGTTCCGTCGTCGCTGAGGAACCAGTCGTAGCGGAGGGTCTTCGTGTCCTTCTCCCTCGTCAGCCTCATCATCTCGGCGGCCTGCTGCTTGAACCCGTCGAGCTCGCCGTCGCGGACCTTCAGTCGCGCTTCGACCTCGAACATGTCTCGGCCTCCTTCCGTGTCGCACCCGCGTCGGGCGCATCGTTTGCTCGTCGCCTCTCGTTCCTGTCCGATGCCATGGGCGCAAGCTTGCGGCTGCGAGGCGGCCGCGACATCGGGGCGCCACCCTGATCGGCACCCTGATTTCTCGAACAGCCGGGCACTAGGTGGCCGCGGCCGAGCGCGACGAGTGCGAGGTTCCCCGCGCGCCGTTGTCGGCGCGCTCGACCGCGCGTGCGAGCTCGACGCGTGTGGACACGTCGATCTTGCGGAAGATGTTGCGCAGGTGCGTCTCGACCGTCTTCTGGCTGAGGAACAGCTCCGCGGCGATCTCGGGGTTCGTCTTGCGGTCGACGACGAGCCGTGCCACCTGGAGCTCGCGTTCGGTCAGCGAGTCGATGCCCGTCCCGTCCGGTCTTGCCCGGGCGCGTGCGCCGATGGGGGCGGTGGCCGAGCTTCCCCAGCTCTCGCTCCGCGCTGTCGCGGTAGCGCAGCGCGCCGCACGCCTCGAACGTTGCTGCCGCGCGCTGAAGCTCCGCCACCGCCCGGTCGCTCTGGCCGGCTTGGACGAGCGCTCGGCCCGCGAGCGTGCGCGAGAGCGCCTCCTCGATGGGGGCGTCCGACTTCCTGAGCGGCAGCGGCCGAAGCGAGTGCGCGCTCGACAGCGCGGGTGGCGTCCCCCGAGTGCAGAGCGACGGCGGCGGCGGCACGATCGGCCCAGGCAGTGGCGAGGGGAAGCCGCACGGCCGCTGCCGTGACCTCGGCAAGCGCGGCTGCGCGCTCGGCCTCGCTGCGGCTGATCCAGCGCCAGCCGACACCGCGTGAGCAGCTCGAGGCAGTACGCCCTCCAGCCGCCGGGGATGAGCGTCAACTCCTCGCCACCGGCGCGGCCGAGGAGCAACTCGACGGCTCGGTCTGGGTTGCCCGGTTTCGAGCAGGACGCCGGCGAGCCTCACCGCAGCCCAGGCCGCGACGAAGCCTTCGTCGAGGTCGCGCGTGAGCTCGACGCTCTCCTGTGCGGTGGCGAGCGCGGTGTCCAGATCGCCGACGGCGACCGCGACGACGGAGCGGTTGAAGAGGTTCCCGGCGAGAGCCGGCGGGGACCCGAGCAGGCGCCCACCCTCGATGGCGCCGTCCAGGAGCTCGGCGGCCTCGGCCAGCTTGCCGCGCACGTACCAGATCCTGGGCAGGATCGGGTAGAGGCGGAACAAGGGATCCCCTCGCCCAGTCGCGCGAGCGAGCACCAGGGCACGACTCGCGTGCGCGTCGGCCTCGGCGTAGAGGTCGAGGTAGAGCTCAGCCGCAGCGAGCCAGGCCGCCGCGTCGGGGCGGAGCGAGAGCTCGTCGTCGGACAGCCCGTCGACCAGCGCCGCGGCTTCGGCACGGTCGGATCGAGCTCGGTCGGTCGGCCCTGGTCATGGCGTCCGCGAGCGCGGACATGACGAGCGCCGCCGCCATCAGGGCCGCATCTCCCAGCAGCTTCGCGGCGCCCACGGCGCGCCCGGCCCAGTCGTGCATCGCCTCGTATCTCGAGCGGTAGAACTCGTTGAGCGTCAGCTCGATCAGCAGCTCGACGGACTCGACCGAGGCCGGCTCTGGCAGGCCGCGAAGAGCGCTCACCAGACGCGCGTGGGCCTGCTCGTATCGCCCGAGCTGACGCTCGACCCCGGCGCATGCCGTCGCGAGTGTCGTGCACAGAGGGCTCGACTGCTCCGGGACGATCGCGATCGCCTCCAGCAGCGCCTCGTGGCTGTCGGCGAAATGGCCCGCCGCCGCCAACGCCCCGGCACGGGCGAGCAGGAGCTCGATTCGGTCCTGGCGCCGGCGCGGTCTGTGGGAGCAGCCGCAGCGCCCCACCGAACCACTCGCGCAGCGCTTTCGGGCGCGAGCCGTGCTGCCGTCTCGCCGGCCTCGCGCAGGACGGCGACCGCGGCGAGGTCGCCCTGGCGCGCCGAGCGCTCGACGTGGTGCGCGCGCGCCGCTGCCGTCGCTCCCCGCGCCGCGAGCGCCTCGGCGCACCGCTCGTGGGCCCCGAGCCGCCAGCCACCGGCCGCCGCCTCGTAGACCGCGCTGCCGGACGAGCGGGTGTCGGAAGCGGAAGCGTCGGGGCACGTCGGTCGGTTCGAATGAGATCGAGCCGCAGGAGCTCGTCGACCGCGTTGCATCGCATCAGCTTCAGACGATGGCGGCCGCGGCGGCCGCCAGCTCGGGCTCGAACGGATCGCCCGCCACCGCGGCTCCCTCGAGCACGAGGCGTGTCTCCGCGGACAGCAGCGCCAGCTCTTCGCTCAGCGCGGCGGCGACCGCGGGTGGGACCTCGATGCTCGGTCGATGAGATCTCGGAAGCGGCGGTGGCTCCACCTGCCCGCTCGGGCGACCGGGCGAGCTGCTCGAGGTAGAAGGGGTTGCCACCGCTCTCCTGGTAGAGGACGGCCGCGCCGGCGGCGTCGAGTCGTTCGCCGAGAAGCTCTCGAGCCTCAACGCGCGTGAGAGCGCCGAGCTCGATCCGGGTCAGCGCGGCCGCACGCTGCGCCCGCTCGAGCGCGGCTGCAAGACGCTCCGGCGTCTGGCGGGGGCGGACCGCCACTGCAGTGAGCACGGGCGCGGCGGGCGGCCGGCGCAGCAGCGCGCCGAGCAGCTCGACCGACGCCGGAGTCGGCCCAGTGGAAGTCGTCGAGCACGAGTACGAGCGGCCTCGTCCGCGCGAGATGCTCGAGCAGCGCGCGCACCGCGCGGTGGCTGCGGTAGCGCTCGTGCTGGAGCGCCACCGCTCGACCGTGTGCGAGCGCCGACAGCGACGGGCAAGACGTGCGCGAGCTCTGCCTGCACGTCGTCGTCGAGGGCGGAGAACTGGCCGGGCCCAAGGCTCTCGACGTACTCGTCCAGCGCGTGTACGAAGACCGAAAACGGCAGCTCGCGCTCGAGCTCAGACGCCGACCCCGAAAGGACGAGGTGCCGACGCAGCTCCGCGCGAGCCGCCAGCTCCGAAAGCAGGCGTGTCTTGCCGATCCCCGGCTCGCCGACCAGCTCGATCGCGCGCAGGCGGACCTCGGTCGAGCCCTTCGAGCACCTGCTCGAGTGACTCGAGTTCGTCGGCGCGCCCCACGAAGGGAGCTCTGCCGGCGCGCGGGTCGTGTTGCGACGCCTGCGTCGTGGCGCCTCCTTTTGGCGTGAGTGAACGTCCGCACGAACGGGGCATCGGCGCCATCAGGGAAAACACGGATCGCGCTCGGCGTTCTCTACGGATTCAACGGCGCTACCGCGCTCCGTCCTTGGCACGCCGGCGGAGATCAGGGTGCGTGTTCAGGGTGGCGCCCCGATGTCAGGCCGACTTGTCGGCGGCAAGCTCGACCCATGGCCCGGTACCTGCTCCAGCACCGCCACGAGCCGCGCGAGTGCGGAGTCGTCTTTGCCGCGTTCAAGGGACATGAGAGCCCACTTCGCCACCGCCCAACCCTGGCCTCGTGCCGCTCCGGCGGACACGCGATCTGGTGGACGGTCGCAGCCGAGTCCGAAGAGGAGGCGCTCCGTCTGCTCCCCCACTACGTCGCTGAGCGCACAACCGTCAGCCGCGTCAGTGAGGTCCAGATCCCGTAACCGGACGAACTGTGTTAGATGCGGTTATGGCGCAGCCGCAGCCGCCGCCGGATTCAGCGCCCGCCGACGCCGCACACGAAGCGCCTCGGGTTCCGACGTCGCCGTTGGATCTCGATCAGATGCGGCGTACGTCGATGGCTGCGGAACGCACGTGGCTGGCGTGGTGGCGCACCGCACTGGGCGCCAGCGCCGGGGCACTCGCTGTGGGCCGGTTCGCCCCGGAACTGCTCGACGTCGCGGCGTGGCCGTACATTCTGCTCGGTTGCGGCTACGCGTCACTCGCGGTCGGCCTGTTGATCGTCGGCGCACAACGCCAGCGCGAGTTGGAGCAGGCGCTGCGAACCGGCGGCCACGTGCCGCTGCAATTCCGCACCGTCGCGGTGTTCACCGTCGGCGGTGTCGCGCTTGCCGTCATGACCGTCGTGCTCGTAATCTTGCAGACCTGACGGCTGCGCCACCTCGTCATCGATGGCGTGCTGCTCGAGTCGACGATCGATGATGACGGTGCCTTGTCGGCGCCTGCTGCCGCGGTTTACAGGCTCTTCGAGAGACGGGAGCGACGGGACTCGAACCCGCGACCTCCGGCGTGACACCTTGCGCAGCAGCTTGTCGTCACGCAGGTCACGGTTGTGGCCGGGCGTCGACTCAGCGGTGAGGCTCGAGGCCACGCCACCTGATGAACTGCCGGACGTGCCGATCCACAGCGCGAGCGGCTCCTGCCGCTGGTCCGGGAGCTCGACCTCACGCCGGCCCGCGGCTACCGCGGTCGCGCGCCGACCGTAGTCGTCCCAAATTGGATCGGCGATTTCACTGATTACCGCCGGCGAGGGGATATCCATCGTGACAATCACCACGAAAGGAGGTCGGGATTATGAGAAGCCTACGGTTCGTGCTCGCAGGGGTCGCCGCCGCGGGGATGACGGCGCTCCTTTCCGGCGCCGCGGGAGCGGCGGTCACGCTCCCGGTGCTCTGGACCGCCGGCGGGCTCGACGCGGGCAGCACCGGCGCGGGTCAGGCCGCCCGGATCGCCTCGGACCCCGCAGGCAACGTCGCGGTGGTCTCGGGTCCGGCGGAGTTCACCGGGCTCGCCGTCACGTCCTATACCGCGGCCGGAGCGCTGCGGTGGCGTCGCACCGTGACCCCGTCGATCGGGACCTTCCAGGGCGACTGGGTGGCGGCCGCGGCCGACGGCGCGGTCGTCGCGGTCGGCCACAACGTCACCTCGCGGGGCAGCCCGATCGCGGTCACGCTGGTTCGCTACACGGCCGACGGCACGCTCAGCTGGCGGGTGGACATCACCCGGACGCTGCCCGCGGTCGGCCGGCTGCTCGTCGACCGTGCGGGCAACGCCTACCTCGTCTTCAACTCCGTCGGCGACGGGCAGGACATCCAACTCCAGAAGTACAGCCCGGCGGGCGCGCTCCTGTGGTCGCGCGTGGTGTCGACCGGCTTCTTCGCGAACGACGTCGCCACGTCGCTCGCGTTGAGCCCGGACGAAGCGGACGTCGTGCTTACCGGGAACGTCGTCGGTGGGGCGACCTGGATCACGGCCGCGTATGCCACGGCCACGGGCACGCGCCGCTGGCTCGTGACAGAGGCCGACGGGCTGGCGCTCCGAGACGTCGTCGTGGACTCGACGCGGGTCTACGTGACCGGTCAGACCGCGACCGGCGCGGGCACGCCGGCGCTCGCGTACTGGCTGACGGTGATCGCCTACGACCGCGCGACGGGCGCACGGCTGTGGCGCGTCAACCGGAAGCCTGCGGGCGCGACCGACGCCGCCGGTTTCCGGATCGACCGGGCGATCGACGGCAGCCTCGTCGTCGCCGGCACCGCAAGTCGCGGCTTCCTCGACTGGTACACGGTGGCGCTCGAGCGCACCGGGGCGGTGCGATGGGAAGCCGTGCGCGACGGCGGGCTGAACACGAACGAGATCCCGGCCGACGTCCTTGCGCTGGCCGACGGCACCACGGTCGTGACGGGTGTGGGCGGCCCGAATCTCCCCGGCGGGTTCATCCAGGGCGTGACCGCGGGCTACGGCCCCGACGGGTCGCTGCGCTGGGAGGCGTTCGCGCGCATGGCCACGGTCTGGGCCACGGCGCTTCCGGACGCCACCATCTGCGCCACCGGCGGCTACGACGCGCTCGTCACGTGCTGGCGTGAGGGGGCAACGCCGCCCCCCGCCGCGAACGCGCCTCCTCTGGCGTCGTTCACCACGACGTCGGTGACCGGCTTCGCGCCGCTGACGGTCGGCTTTGACGGCTCCCGCTCGGCCGACCCCGACGGGACGGTGGTCGCGTGGGCCTGGTCGTTCGGCGACGGCGCCTCCGCCACGGGCGCGGTGACGACGCACGTCTACGAGACGTGGGGGACGTACACGGCGTCGCTGACGGTCACCGACGATCGGGGCGCGTCGAGCACGACCACGCGCATGATCGTCGTGTCGGCTCCGCTTCCGCCCGACGCGCCGGCGAGCCTGACGGCGACGGCTCTGGGGAGCAGCTCGATCGGCCTCACGTGGGCCAACCTCGCAATCGATCAGACCGAGGTGCGGGTCGAGCGATGCGGCGGGACGGGCTGCACCGCCTTCGTCCAGGTGGCGACGCTTCCCGGGACGGCGGTGAGCTTCACCGACGCCGGGCTCGCGGCGCGGACGACGTACCGCTACCGCGTGCGGGTCCACAGTGCGGGCGGCGACTCGGCGTACTCGAACGTCGCGAGCGCGCGGACGCGCAGGTAGCGCTGACGGGGTCGCTTTGGCGCCATGCGCCGAAGCGACCCCGTGCTTAGTGCGGAATCCGCGGTTGAACGAAAAAGACGCGCTTGCGGCGTCTTTCGGAAACGGGAGCGACGGGACTCGAACCCGCGACCTCCGGCGTGACAACCCTGCGCGGCGAATCCGCAGCCGTCCAGGGCATCGATCCTGCGGCTGATGCGGCTGGGGGTTAACGATGAAGCGATCTTGATGGACACGACGGAGAACCTGGCGTGAAACGGCGCTCGGGAGGCGCGCCGTGATCGCTGAGTCGGTCGACTAGGCGTGGTCGTTCAGCTCTACTTGGCCCTCGGGTCGGGCGCCTTGCCTTTTGGTGCCTCGATGCGCGGGAGTTTCGCGCCGGTCGCCAGCTCGATCCCCTCGAGGTGTTCCGTCGTCGCGAAGGGCCCGGTGGCATGGCCGCCCGCCTTGTGCGGCGCCACGTTCGAGTTGGTACTGGCGTCGACTTCCACGCGCCGTTTCCCCACGCATCGCGGAGCTTCCCGAGCATTCTCCATTCGATGCTACGCCGACGACGGTGGTTTGCAAGCGCGATGCGTCGCCGGTCCGCTGACACGGCGCTGACATTTCGGGTGTTCCCGCCGCTCGAGCTCGAGCCGGGCGGCGGGAAACTACTACAAATAGGGACGGGAGCGACGGGACTCGAACCCGCGACCTCCGGCGTGACAGGCCGGCGTTCTAACCAACTGAACTACGCCCCCATGGCGCGCCGGACAGTGTAGCCGGGCGGCTGCCCACCGGCCGCCTGACTAGCCTTGGCCCGGTGACGTACATCGACTGGGCGATCCTCGGCTTCGCCGTTCTCACCGGGATCGTGGGGCTCCGGCGGGGACTGGTCGCGAGCGCGCTCGGGCTCGGCGGGTTCGTGCTCGGCGCCGTCATCGGTGCGCGCCTGGCGCCGCAGTTCCTCCACGGCGGGTCGACGTCGCCCTACACGCCGCTCGCCGGTCTTGCGGGCGCGGTGCTCCTCGCGGGGCTCTTCCAGGGCCTCGGCTCCATGATCGGCTCGATGGCGCGTGGGTCGATGAACGTCATCCCGCCGCTGCGCGCGCTGGATTCGGCCGGGGGCCTCGTCCTCGGTGCGGCGACCGGCCTCGGCATTGCGTGGGCGATCGGGGCTGTCGCCCTCCAGGTGCCGGGCCAGACCGAGCTCCGGCGTCAGGCACAGGAGTCGCAGCTGCTGCAGTTCCTCAATGAGCTCGTGCCGCCGCGCGATGCCCTCCGGGCCTTCGGCCGCGTCGATCCGTTCCCGTCGATCGCAGGCCCAGCAGTGCCGACGGAGCCGCTCGATCCGCGGGTGCTTCGGCAACCCGGCGTGCGGGCAGCGGCGCCGAGCGTCGTGCGCGTCCTCGGCACCGCCTGCGGGCTCGGCGTCGAAGGCAGCGGCTGGGTGATCTCGCCCGGGATCGTGGTCACCAACGCGCACGTCGTCGCCGGCCAGGACGACACGGTTGTCGTGCCCCTCGCTGGGCATCCCCGTCTGCCTGCGACGGCGATCGTCTATGACAGGCGCGACGACGTCGCCGTCCTGCGGGTCCCGGGCCTGCGGGCGCCACCCTTGCGGCTCGTCGACCCGTCGCCCGGCAAGGCGGTGGCGATTCTCGGCTATCCCGAAAACGGGCCGTTCGACGCCGAGCCGGGCCGCGTCGGCGAGACGAGCGCCGTGCTGCCGCGCCCTGGCAAGCAGCTACCGTCGTTGATCACGAGTCTCGCCGGGCTGGTGCGGCACGGGAACTCCGGCGGCCCGGCGGTCGACGCGACCGGTGCGGTGCAGGCGACGGTATTCGCCTCGAGCGAGAACTCGGGTGGCGGCTACGGCATCCCCGCCAAGCTGATCCGCGAAAAGCTCACGACCGCCAACACCCCGGTGCCCACGGGCGAGTGCGTCCCGTAGTCGAAGCGCTTCCTAGGTGAAGAGGTCGAGCACGCCCAGCGGCTGTCGGAACGGCGCGACGACGTAGGCTCCCGCGGCCTTCTCGCGCGACTCCGCCAGCAAGGCGCGTGCGAGCTCCAGGCCCGCCTCGGCCGCGTTCGGCCCGGCGTCGAGCAGGCGCTGCTGCACCGCGTCGGGGACGACGATGCCCGGCACCTCGTTGTGGATGCGCACCGCCAGCTGGTGGCTTCGCAACGGCCAGATGCCGATCAGCAGCGGGATCGGCGACGAGCCGCCGAACGGCTCGAAGAACTGCTCGAGATAGTCGAAGTCGAAGAGGATCTGGGTCATCGCGAAGCGGGCGCCGGCCTCGATCTTCTGCTCGAAGCGCCGCCGCTCGAGCTCGATGTCGTCCGCAGAAGGGTTCACCGCCACCCCCGGGAAGAACGACGTCGGCGCGTCGATGTCGCGACCGCTCCAGTCCTCGCCGGCGTTCAGGCGCCCGACGATCTTCGTCAGCCCGATCGCCTCGACCTGGTAGACACCGCTCTCGGCTCCTGGATAGTCGCCGGTCTCGGGCGGGTCGCCCGTGACGCAGAGGATGTTCCGCACCCCTTCGGCATGGGCTCCGAGCAGCAGCGATTCGAGGCCGACGATCGTCGAGTCGCGCGGCGTCAGATGCGGGATCGTCTCGATGCCGGCGAAGCGCTGGATCGCGACCGACGCCATGATCCCGCTCATGCTGGCGCGGGCGCGCGGGTTGTCGTTGACGTCGACGACGTGGATGCCCTCGCGCTCCCGCAGCGCGGCAGCCGCCTCGAGCAGGCTGCGATTGTTGCCGCCGAGCGGCGGGTCGAGCTGCACCGAGACGACGAACTCGCCCTCGCGCAGCATGCGCTGCAGCTCCGTCTCGTGAACCTCGTCCTCCGGCGCAGCCGGCAGGTCGCGCTCGCGCACCTCGAAACGCGCGGCCGGGCGGCGGTTCTCGCGCACCGCCTGGGCGATCGCCGCGATCTGGGCCGGCGTCGTGCCGCAGCAGCCGCCGATCAGCCGGGCGCCGAGCTCCCGTGCCTGAGCGGCGAACTCCCCGAAGTACTCGGGGGTCGCGTGCGGGAAGACGATCCGCGAACCGGAGAGACTCGCCAGGCCGACATTCGGCAGCGCAGCCAGCGGCATGCCGTCGGCGCCCATCCGGGAAATCGCGTTCAGCGCCGCGGCGGGACCGGCGCTGTGGTTCGCCCCGATCGCCGCCAGGCCGAGCTCGGCCAGGCGGGCGGCCGCGTCCTCGGCCGAGACACCGGCGAGCGTCTGGCCCTCCTCGTCGAAGGTCATCAGCGCGACGACCGGCAGGGACGAGACGCTGCGGACGCCGTCGATGGCCGCGATCAGCTCGTCGAGCTCGTAGAACGTCTCGACCATGAAGAGGTCGACGCCGCGGCCCTCGAGGATCGACGCCTGCTCGGCATAGAGCTCCTCACGGCTCTCGGGCCGGAGCTCCGCGTCGCCGAGCGGGCCGATCGAGCCGGCGATGAAGATCTCTCTCCCGGCAACCTCACGGGCCTCGCGGGCGAGCCGGACCGCCGCCGAGTTGATCCGTTCGAACTCTGCTTCCAGGAAATGCGCTGCGAGCTTGGGGCGGTTCGCCCCGAAGGTGTTGGTCTCGATGACGTCCGCTCCGGCGCGGATGTACGAGACGTGCACCGAGACGACGCTCTCGGGCGCCCGGAGATTGGCCTCCTCCGGGCACCGCAGCCCCTGGACAGCGCTCTGCACGAGGACGCCCATGCCGCCGTCCGCGACGAGGACGCCGCTCGAGATTGCCTCTGTGAAGCGGGATGCCACGTCCGAGACTCTAGATACGGCCCGGTTTCGCCTGGTTTTCGAGCCGTCCCGCAGTGAAGCAAGTCAAGCGAGGCAGTCAACCGAGAATGGGTGATAGATGAAGCGGAGGCCGATCGACGATAGTCACCTTGTTCGAGCAAGGCCCCGATGCGGCGGGGGCCACTCGAAAAAACACAAGAAGAGCCTCCCTATGGGAAGTGCTCGGAGCGGGGCCGGCGGCGGCCCCGCTCTTCTTTTTGGCTCGAACCCTTACGACTGGAGAAAGTCCAGCAGGAGCTTCGTCGTCTCTTCCGGGCGCTCAAGGTTGGGCAGATGGGCCGAGTCGATCTCCACGAGCGTTGCGTGCGGGATCTCCCTGGCGAGCATGTGGGCGATCTGCACGAAGTCCGGCAGATCCTGCAGACCGGCAATGACGAGCGTCCGCGCGTCGATCCGCGACGGGTGGAGCTCGACCGGCGTCTCCGGGCCTGGCGGCTCGTCGGCCTGCTCGGCGGCGTACTGCACCTCGACCGCATGGCGCTGCATCGTGCGGACGAGGTCGCGCACCTCCGCCGGTGCGTCCGGAGAGAGCCAGGTTTGGACATTCGCCTCGGTCACGGCGTCGAGATCGCCGCGCTCCCACGCCTCTCCCTCCGCGGTCCAGGCCGCCTTCGTCCGCTCCGTCCACTCCCATTCGCGGACCCCGGTCGCGATCAGGACGAGCTTCGAGACGACGTCGGGCCGCTGCATGACGAGGTCGAGCGTCACGCGGCCGCCGTACGACGAGCCGACGAACGAGGCGCGCTCGATCCCGAGCACGTCGAGCAGACGGAGCACGTCGTCCACGTTCGAGTACGGCCCTGGAGGCAGCGGGGTGTTGCCGTACCCGCGGAGGTCGGGTCGCACGACGCGGAACCGTTCCGCGAGCGGCTGCCACTGCGGCTCCCACATGCGCCGGTCGGCGATGCCCGAGTGGATGAGCACGACGGCGTCGCCCTCGCCGGCGATGTCGTGGTCAAGGATCAGGTCGTTGCTGCCGATACGCACCTTGCTTCTTGGTCGGGGACTGACGGCAAATCTTTCCTACTGGCTGCGGAGCTACGGCGAGCCCTCGGGCTCGCCGTTCTCGTTCCCGGCACGCCTCGATGATCGCACTTCGGACGCGCCGCATGGACCGGGCGCCTCGCGCCGCGCGTTTCGAGCTGCGTCTCCATGCTGCCGGAGGGTCCCGTTACAAGGCCGTGAAAATGTGGTTCCCAGTTGGCCGCGGTCCGTTATAAGATCGAGAGCTGAGGGTGAGCCGGGGCACACCGAGCCGGCTCTTTCGTTGTCTGAGTAGGTCCATCGTCCACCCAGTCGCGAGAAAGCCGAGGTCTATGCTCACCGTCGATATCGCACTTCCGGACGTCGAGGAGCTTCACAAGCTCGTTACCGACGGAACGGAAAAAGGCTTCCTCTCGTACGACGAGATCGTCAAGGGGCTCGAGGAAGTCGAGCTCACGAAGGAGCAGGTCGAAGACTTCTACACCTACCTCACCGACCACGGCATCGACCTGGTCGAGGGCGAGGAGCACAAGCATCCGCCGCACGAGGAGCCGAAGCTGGCCGAGGACGACAAGCCGGCTCCCAAGCTCGACCTGACCGTCGAGCCGTCGCTCGACTCACTGCGGCTCTATCTGCGAGAGATCGGCAAGGTGCCGCTCCTGACGGCCGACCAGGAGGTCTATCTCGCGAAGCGCATCGAGCGCGGCGACATGGGTGCGAAGACTCAGATGACCGAGGCGAATCTCCGCCTCGTGGTCTCGATCGCAAAGAGCTATCTCGGCCGCGGGCTCTCGTTCCTCGATCTGATCCAGGAAGGCTCGCTCGGCCTGATCCGCGCGGTGGAGAAGTTCGACTACCGCAAGGGCTACAAGTTCTCGACGTATGCGACCTGGTGGATTCGCCAGGCCGTCACCCGGGCGATCGCCGACAAGGCGCGAACGATCCGCATTCCGGTGCACATGGTCGAGAAGCTGAACAAGGTCGTGCACATCGAGCGCCAGCTGGTGCAGCGCCTCGGACGGGAGCCGCGTCCCGACGAGATCGCCGAGGAGCTCGAGATGACGACCGAGGAAGTGCGCGAGATCCTGCGCATGGCCCAGCATCCGGTCAGCCTCGAGAAGCCGATCGGCGAAGAAGAGGACTCCGAGCTCGGCGACTTCGTCCAGGACGAGAACACCCAGTCACCGGACGAAGAGGCGTCGCTGACGCTGCGGCGCTCGGACATCGAGAATGCACTCGCCTCGCTCCCGGATCGTGAGCGGAAGGTGATCGAGCTGCGCTTCGGCCTCTCGGGCCAGCAGCCGTGCACCCTCGAGGAGGTCGGCAAGGCGTTCGGCGTCACGCGCGAGCGCATCCGCCAGATCGAGAACAACACGCTGAAGAAGCTCGAGTCGCTGCCGGAGGCGCAGGCACTGAAGGACTGCGTCTAGGGGACGCGCGATCGAGCCGACAATGCTGCGAAGGGCCGCGCGAGCGGCCCTTCGTCTTTCGCTAGGCCGGCTCGAGCAGGTCGCGCTCGTCGGCCCGCTCGTACGGAACGAAGAGGCGGCAGTGCGGGCACTTGAAGCCGTGATGCCGTGCAGCCCGTCCCGCGATCACCTCCGCCTGGAAGGTCTTGTGGCAATGCGGGCATTCGACCTCGAAGGTCGCCCCGGCGGTGGGTACGTCAGCCATGTTGACCACCGTACCACCGGGAGTGGTGTCTACCGCGACAACAATCGCCGCGTACTTAGTCGGCCAGTTCGACGCGCTCGATCGTCACCGGCTCGCGTGGGCTTGTCGCGCCCGTCGGTCTCGACGCCCTCGATCGCGTCGACGGCATCCATCGCCGGATGACCACTTCGCCGAAGACGGTGTGCTTGCCGTCGAGCCACGCAGCGCGCCGCCGTCGTGACGATGAAGAACTGGCTGCCGTTCGTGTTCGGTCCGGCGTTCGCCATCGCGAGCGCACCGCGGACCACCTTGTGGTCGTTGAACTCGTCCTCGAACTGGTAGCCCGGGCCACCCGAGCCGGTGCCCTCGGGGCAGCCGCCCTGGATCATGAAGTCCGGGATCACGCGGTGGAACGTCAGGCCGTCGTAGAAGCCTTCGCCTGCGAGCTTGCGGAAGTTCTCGACGGTCTTCGGCGCGTCGTCGTCGAAGAACTCGACCTCGATCGGGCCGTGATTGGTGTGCAAGGTTGCTTTTGACATGGCTCGGACCCTAGCCGTTGCCCGTCGCTGTACGGCGCAGTAGCATCGCCGTGCGTTGAGGCACCTGCTCGCCCTCCCCCTGGTGCTCGGCCTCGTCTTGGTGCTCGCTGCCGGGTGCGGGGGCGGCGGTTCGGGCGGCGCGGCGGACACCCGGACGGCCGGCAGCTCGGATCGTCCCATCATCGGCGGCAAGGAGCTCGGCAACACCGCGAATTGCCTCATCGACGAGAACTGGCTCGTCCAGCCGGAGGACAAGGAGATCCAGGGCACGTCCGAAGCAGGGCTGCAGTTCACAATGCGCTTCTATCCGTCCGTCAAAGAGGCGAAGGCGCACGGCGGCAAGAAGAAGATCGTGATCGAGAACGCCGTCTTCGACTACGGCGCGACGGCCGGCCAGAACATCGGCGTCAACGTCACCACGGCGACGCTCACGACCGAGAAGAAGACGATCAAGAAGTGTCTAGCGGTCGCGCGTAGCTGAACGTCAGGGCCGGGATCGGGGGTGCGGCGCTCGGCTTCTCCGCGGGCTGGAATGTCACGAACGTCGGCGCGGTCGCCGATCCGCTTGCCGACGCCTACTCGGTGTCGCTCGCGACGATCGGCCTCTTCACGACCGCGGCGTTCATCACGCACGCTGCGCTCCAGGTTCCGGGCGGCCGGCTCGTCGACCGGCTCGGCGCGCGTCGCGTGGGCCTGGCGGGGCTCGGGATCATCGCCCTCTGCAACCTCGTCGCGACCGCAGCGCCCGACCCCGCGCTGGCGCTGTCGATGCGGTTTCTCGGTGGCGTCGGCACGGCGTTCGTCTTCGTCGGCGGCGTCGACTACGTGCGCGCGGGCGGCGGCGGGCCGGTTGCACAGGGAATCTTCGGCGCCGTCAGCCTCGGTGCCGGTGGAGCCGCAATCGCGATCGTGCCGCAGGTCGAGTCGGCGCTCGGCTGGCGCGCACCGTTTGTGACGTCCGTGATCGTCGCGGCCGCCGGCATCGCAGTGCTGCTCGCCGGCCCGATCGATCCGCCCCGGGTCTGGCGTCCGGCCGCGCGCCGCGCGGGGGTCGTCCGCGACCGCCGTCTCTATCCCTTCGCAGCCATGCACGTGGCGACGCTCGGACTCTCGTTCGTGATCGGCAACTGGATCGTCGCCCTGCTCCACCGCAACGCCGGGATCTCGGAAGGAACCGCCGGCACGATCGGCGCAGCGACGCTCCTGTTTGGTGTCATCACGCGCCCCTACGGCGGCCTCCTGCTGCGGGGCTCCCCCGAGCGGGCGTATCGCATGCTCGTCGGCAGCATGCTGGCCGGCGCCGCGGCGACGGTCGCGATCCTCGCCGGGCCGCTGCCGCTCGCCGTGGCGGGTTGCGTGCTCGCAGGGCTCGCGGCCGGGCTTCCGTTCGCCGCCGCGTTCACCGGCGCCGCAACCGCCCGGCCCGATGCACCCGGCGCGGCGATCGGCTTCGTCAACGGCGCGGCCGCGGTCACCGTGCTCGTGCTGACGCCTCTCGTCGGGCTGACGTTCTCGCTGCCTGGAGACGGACGGCTCGGGTTCGCGGCCATCGCCTTGCTCTGGGGCCTCGCCGCGCTCTTCGTCCCGCGGCCGCGCTAGGAGGAGTTTCAGGCGGCGACGACGCCGGCGCTGATCGCGGCGCGAACGCGCTCGCGCAGGACGGCGATCGTGAACGGCTTCGCCACGATCAGACTGCTGTCCACGTCGTGGTCGTACCCGTCGGCGTAGCCGGACATGAAGAGGATCGGCAGGTGCGGATAGCGGCTCCGCAGCTCGCGGGCCAGCTCGGGGCCCGGCATCACCGGCATCACGAGGTCCGCGAGGACGAGATCGAATTTCCCGCCGGCCAGCTCGAGTGCGCGGGCGCCGTCGGGGGCCTCAGTCACGTCGTAGCCGCTCGCCTCGAGGATCGCCCGGGTCACGTCGCGAACGATGTCGTCGTCGTCGACGAGGAGGATCGATCCCTCGCTCACGAGGCGAGCCCGACGGAGGTGCGGACGAGGATCTTGTCGACGGCCGCGGTCAGCTCGTGCGCCTCGAACGGCTTCTTCACGTAGGCGTTGGCGCCATGTGCGAGACCGCGTGCCACGTCGGCCTCCTGCGCGCTGGCGCTCAGCAGGATGATCGGCACGCCGTGTGTCTCCGGGTTCTCACGGACACGATCGACGACCTCGAGGCCGTCGAGGCCGGGCATCAAGATGTCGAGCACGGCCAGATCCGGCGTGATCGCGGTGATCGCCTCGAGCGCTGCGATGCCGTCGACGGCGGTGACGACGACGCAGCCGAGCAGGCGCAGACGCAGCTCGACGAGCTCCAGGATGTCGGGATCGTCGTCCGCGACGACGATCAAAGGCCTCACGGGCTTCACGCGCTCACCTCCGTTGCGGTCGGCAGGGTGCTGGGCTGGCGAACAGGCAACTCGATGCGGAACGTCGTGCCGGAGCCCTCGACGCTGCTGACGGCGATCGTGCCGCCGTGCGCGTCGACGATGCCCTTGGCGATCGCAAGCCCGAGCCCCGTTCCCTGGATCGCAGCGGAGTTGGCCGCCGAGGTGCGGAAGAAGCGCTCGAACAGATGGAGCTGCTCCGCCTCCGAGATTCCCATGCCGGTGTCGACGATCTCGATCCAGGCGGTGGTGTCGTCACCGCCGACGCGCACCTCGACCTTGCCGCCGGGCGGCGTGAACTTGAGTGCGTTCGAGACGATGTTGTCGACCAGCTGGGCGAGGCGCGCACGGTCGCCGTAGAGGACGACGGTGCCCGGCGAGTCCAGGAGAAGCTCGACCTTCCGGGTTTCGGCGGTCGGAGCGACCGTCTCGACGGTCTCGGCGACGACGTCGCTCAGTACGACCACGCTGCGCTCGAGGGCGATGCGGCCCGCGTCCAGCTGGGCGATGAAAAGGAGGTCGGCGACCAGACGCAGCAGGCGGGCCGAGTTCCGGTCGATCACGTCCATCCATTTGTGCTGCTCCTCGCTCAGCTCGCCGGCGAGCCCTTCCAGGAGCAGCTCGATGTAGCCGCGGATCGAGGTGAGCGGCGTGCGCAAGTCGTGGGAGACGAGCGCGACGAACTCGTCCTTCATCCGGTCGAGCTCGCGCAGCCGGTCGTTGTGCTCGGCGAGGCTCACGCGAGCAGCCTCGGCGTCCTCGAACAGCGCCCGGAACCGGGCCTCGCTCTCGCGCACGTCGGACTCGGCCTGCTCGCGCGTGCGCCAGAGGTCGACGACACGGGAGAGCACGAAGATCATCGCGGCGAGCTCGGCGACGCCGAGGACGACGACGCTCGCCGGTTGGCCCATGGCGCCGCGAACGATTCCGATCACGGGCGCCGCCGCCAGCGCGCCGGCCATGAACGCGAAGCGGTGCCAGGTGAGCGCGTTCAATCCCTCCCGCAGAGAGTCCAGGCGGCGCCTGCGCACCCCGGGCTCGCCCGCCGCGACCGGGAGAAGCGAGTCGGCGATCCCCGTCAGGGCGATCGCGCCGCCGACCACCCACGCGAATGTCTTCGTCAGCGGCTCGTTCGAGACGGCGAAGAGAACAGTCAGTGCACCGCCGGCTCCGACGACGACCTGCAGCGCGTGAGCGCGCACGAACATCGACCACGTTCCTTCGACTTTCCGCATACGAACCCATCGGGCCGTCGGCGGCGAGTGCGCATTCCCCTCTGCGTGACGTCACGGTCGCCGCAACGGGTGGCGGTCCGCCCCAGGAGGGTGACGGCCCCTACGCCGAATCGGGGATGGCGGCGGAACGTGCGGGAGGATGGACTTGAGGCGCGGTGCGGACGATTCAAAGGGCGTGAACGCGGCTTTTACTCTGAATGCGCCCGACGACGCGGCCACCGGGTCGCCCGTCGTGCTGATCGCCGACGACGATCCGGACATCCTGACGATGGTGCAGCTCCGGCTCGAGCGCTCCGGCTACACGGTGCTCGCCGCACGCAACGGCCGCGAGGCCGTCGAGCTCGCCGAGCTCCATCTGCCCGACCTTGCCGTGCTCGACGTCTCCATGCCTGAGCTGACCGGGCTCGAGGCGCTCGTGGCGCTCAAGGCCCTCCCGCGCACGCAGACGATTCCCGTGATCCTGCTCACCGCGCGCTCGACCCAGAACGACATCGAAGCGGGTCTTGCAGCCGGCGCCGCCGAGTACATGGTGAAGCCGTTCAGCCCGCAGGAGCTGGCCGCGCGCGTGTCGGCCTTCGTCGATCGTGGCTGAGACCGTCCGCGCGCTGCGCGCACGGGCAATCGCAGAAGAGCACGGCCTTCCCTTCGTCGAGCTCGGCGACCGGATCTTCGACGAATCCGTCCTCCTGATCCTGCCGCGGAGCCTGCTCTTTGCCGCACCGGCCTTCCCGTTCGGCGCCGACGGCGAGTTCGTCGAGGTCGCCGTCGCCGACCCGACCGACTTCCACACGCTCGACGAGCTCCGGATGACGAGTCGCCGGCCGCTCCGTTTCTCGGTCGCCGCTCGCGACGACATCGAGGCGGCGCTCAACCGCTTTGCGGGCAACCCGACGCTTTCGTCCGAGCTCGAGGTCGCACCGGGCGGCGGCGCGGACGCAGAGAGTCCCGCGGTCCAGCTCGTGACCGAGATCCTCACTCGTGCCGCAGGGCTCGGAGCAAGCGACGTCCACCTCGTTCCGGACGGCGAGAAGCTGCTCGTCCGCATCCGGGTCGACGGTGTCGTCCACGACCTCGATCCTGTCGACGCCCAGTTCGTGCCGGCGGTGGTCGCGCGAATCAAGGTGCTGGCCCAGCTGAACATCGCCGAGCACCGGCGCGCACCAGGACGGGCGCCTCTCACTTCGGATCGGCACCCGCCTCTTCGACATCCGCATCGCCGTCCTGCCGAGCGTCGTCGGCGAAGCCGTGATCCTCCGCCTGCTCGAAAAGTCGCGCGCTGCGCCCACCATGACCGAGATCGGCCTCGAGAAGCAGATGCAGATGGAGCTCGAGCGCGTGATCAACCGGCGGACCGGCGCCCTGCTCGTCTGCGGGCCGACCGGCTCCGGCAAGTCGACGACCGTGTACGCGGCCCTGACCGATCTCGCCCAGCCCGGGATCCACGTGATCACGATCGAGGACCCCGTCGAGTACCGCATTCCTGGCCTGCTCCAGATCCAGATCGAGGAGGCGGTCGGCACGTCGTTCGCCTCTTCCCTCCGCGCCTCGCTCCGCGGCGATCCGGACGTGATGATGGTCGGCGAGATCCGGGACGTCGAGACTGCGCAGCTGACGATGACCGCCGCGCTCACAGGCCACTTCGTCCTCTCGACCCTGCACTCGAATGACGCCCCCGGTGCGCTGACGCGCATCGTCGAGATGGGCGTCGAGCCGTACCTCGCGGCCTCGGCGGTCTCTGCCGTGCTGGCGCAGCGTCTCGCGCGGCGCCTCTGCCCGGACTGTCGCGTCTCGTACGAGGCGAGCGCCGAGGAGGCGAAGCAGCTCGAGACGGAACCGGGCGTCGTGCTGTACCGGCCCGCCGGGTGCGGCAACTGCCACCGCGGCTACCGCGGGCGGATCGCGCTCTTCCAGCTGCTCCAGGTGACACCCGAGGTGCGATCGGCGGTGCTGACCCGTTCGACTCCCGACGATCTGCAGCGTGCCTGCGAGGCAGCGGGGATGAAGAGCATCTGGAACGACGGGCTGGCGAAGGTCGCAGCAGGGCTCACCTCGGCGGACGAGCTTCGCCGCGTACTCGCGATCTGATCGACGCATTGCTTTAGCCTCAGCCCGGTGGTGGAACTGACCCCGGAGCAGGAGCTGATCCGCGACGCGGCGCGCGAGTTCGCGGCGCGCGAGGTGCTGCCGCACGTGCGGGACTGGGACCGTGCCGAGGAGACCGATCGTTCGCTCGTCGCCAAGCTCGCAGATGCGGGCTTCCTCGGCGCCGGCTGGAGCGAGGAGTACGGCGGCGCGGGCCTCGACACGGTCTCGTACTGCCTCGTCGTCGAGGAGCTGGGGAAGGCCGACTCGTCGGTGCGGGGGATCGTCTCGGTCAACAACGGCCTCGTCGGCAAGACGATCGCCCGGTTCGGCACCGAGGACCAGAAGGCGGAGTGGCTGCCGAAGCTCGCCGCCGGCGAAGGGCTCGGCTGCTACGCGCTCACCGAGCCCGGCTGCGGCTCGGACGCCGCGGCCCTCGTGACGCGGGCGACGCTGGACGGGTCGGACTGGGTCATCTCGGGCTCGAAGACGTTCATCACGCTCGGCACCTGGGCGTCGGTTGCGCTCGTCTTCGCCCGCACCGGCGAGGACGGGCCGCGCGGGATCACGTGCTTCCTCGTCCCGACGGACAGCCCGGGCTTCGCGGCGCACCCGATCAAGGGGAAGCTCGGCCTGCGAGCACAGGACACCGCCGAGCTCTCGCTCGACGGCGTTCGCGTTCCCGATTCGGCGCGCCTCGGCGAGCTCGGCAAGGGCTTCCGCGTCGCGATGTCGGCGCTCGACATCGGTCGCATCTCCCTCGCTGCCGGTTGTGTCGGCATCGCACAGGGCTGCGTCGACGCCTGTGTTGCGTACACGAAGGAGCGCCACGCCTTCGGAAAGCCGCTCGCCGGCTTCCAGCTGGTCCAGGAGCTGATCGCCGACGCGGCGGTCGAGACCGAGGCGTCGCGGCTGCTGGTGTGGCGCGCCGCTTCGCTCGCCGACCGCGGCGTCACGCACACCTACGAATCGTCGGTGGCGAAGTACTACGCGAGCGAGACGGCAGTCAGGGCGGCAAACGCCGCGGTGCAGGTCTTCGGCGGCTACGGCTACGTCGACGAGTACCCGGTCGAGAAGTACCTCCGCGACGCGCGGGTCAGCACGCTTTACGAAGGCACGAGCCAGATCCAGAAGCTGATCATCGGGCGCGCGTTGACGGGCGAGAGCGCCTTCGTCTGATCAGCGTCGCAGATTGCAGGTCACTAGCCACATGGCTAAATAGTCATTCCTCTGCTTGACCCCTGGTGCCGCGAATACGAGGATTGCTTTTTCGGCGGGACAAAGTCAGGGAGGGCACATGAGGAGAATGACGAGTCGTCTTTACGATTCGTGGTCCGGCAGGCAGCGCTTGGCGCTGCTCGCGCTGGCCGCAATTACGGTGATCGCGTTCGCGATCCCGGCCGCACAGGCGGTCGGCGACCACGCTCGCTCCAGCGCGCGCGTCGCGAAGAGCCTGCGGTCCATGAAAGACACGCACGGCACCAAGAAATTCTGGCGTCAAAAGCTGCACGCCAGGGCACGGGCGAAGAACGGAGGCAACCCGGTCGTCACGGCCTCCGACTACAGCGCCTTCACGCTCGACCGCGCCGACCTGAAGGCCGTTCTGGCCCAGGCACCGCGCGAGAACACGAACGCGGCGCGCTCGAACCCGCTCGTCGTGTCCCTGCCCGGCCCCGACAACGCCTTCCAGCGGTTCGCGATCTTCGACTCGCCGATCATGGAGCCGGGCTCGCCGCGCGACCATCCGGAGATCAAGACGTACGCGGCCGCGGCATCGACGATCCGACGGCGACGATCAGGCTCGACCTGAGCCCGCTCGGCTTCCACGCGTCGGTCCGCTCCGCCAAGGGCTCCTGGTTCATCGATCCGATGTTCCACAACGACCAGAGCGTCTACGTCAGCTACTTCGCCGAGAACCTGACCGACTCGCCACACGGGACGTTCGATTCGAGGTCCGGACAGCGAGGCGGAAGGCCTGGCGGCGCTCTCCGACCTCGGGCCACACGGCGGCGGGCCTACGTCGGGCTCCGTCCTTCGCACGTACCGGCTCGGGCTCGTCACCGACCCGTCGTACGCGCACGTACTTCGGCGCTGCGAACGTGACGGCCGCGAAGGTGACGCTGATGAACCGCGTCGACCAGATCTACGAGGACGAGACCGTCGATCCGCATGGTGCTGATCGCGAACACCGATCTACTGAACCTCAACACCCCGGCGCTCGCAACCGACCCGAACGGGCCGTGTGGCGCGGCGGCGTGCTACACGACCGCGCAGCTCGCCGGCGGCTGCACCGGGCGGTCTGCTGACGCGGACACGGATCGTCGTCGGCCAGATCATCGGCGCGTCGAATTACGACGTCGGCCACATCGGCCTCGGCCTCAACGGTGGCGGCGTCGCCGAGCCTCGGCGTCGTCGGCGGCAACAGCAAGGCCCAGGGCTGCACCGGGCTGCCGCAGCCGGACGGTGACTTCTTCGCGGTGGACTACGTGGCTCACGAGATGGGCCACCAGTTCGCCGGCAACCACACCTTCAACGGCAATCAGCTCAACTGCTCGGGCGGCAACCGCAACGGCGGCACGTCCGTCGAGCCGGGCAGCGGCTCCTCGATCATGGCGTACGCCGGGATCTGCCAGCAGGACGACCTGCAGCCGCACAGCGACCCGTACTGGTCGGAGCGCAGCTTCGACGGAGATCACCAACTACGTCTCGTCGGTCCGGCCGCCGATCAACGAGGTGCAGACGGCCTCGCTGCGTCGACTTCGACGGCGACCGACTCGTTCACGCTCAACTACAACGGGACGAACTCCGCCCCGATCACGAACGGGACGAACTACACGACCGCCGGCATCCAGGCCGCCCTCCAGGGCGTCTCGGAAGTCCAGACGGTGTCGCTTACGAGCTACGACACGAACGGCGACTCGTACACGCTCAACTACAACGGCACCGACTCGACGCCGATCGTCCGCGGTCAGAACAACACGGCTGCGGGGATCGCGAACGCGCTGCAGGGCGGGAACGAGCAGCAGCAGGTGACGCTGACCGGCTTCAGCGGCGCCACCCAGTCGTTCCAGGTCCAGATCGGCGGCGTCAACTCCGCCGTGCTCGGCAGCGGCGGGCTGGCGATCAGCAACGCCAACGTCGCGGCTGCGGTCAACGGCATCGCCGGCTTCGCCGGCACGGTGACCTCGGCTGGAGCGGGCAACGGCGGCTTCACGCTGACGTTCGCCGGCGCCTCCGCAGGCACTGACGTGCCGTCGATCGCGATCGTCAACTGCACCGGCGCCTGCACCAGCGCGGTGCGGGAGAACGCCAAGGGCGGCGCGGCGATCGCAGGCTGGCCGGCAGGCGGCACCGTCGCCGTCGGCTCGCTGACCGACGCCGGCTACACGCTGACCTTCAGCGGCGCCCATCAGGGCACCGACGTCAGCGCTCTCTCGGTCACCAACGGCTCCGGCGCCACCGGCACCGTCGCCGAGACCGCGAAGGGCACCGCCGGCTCCCTGCCGACCGGTGCGACCGCGACGGTCGCCGGCTTCGGCGCCGGCACGTTCAACACGACCGGCTTCCAGGTCACGTTCGGCGGCAACCTGGGCCTCGTCAACGTGAGCGCCTTGACCCTGACGAACCTGAACGGGGCAACGGGCTTCTTCGGCGAGACCGCCAAGGGCGGGCCGATCGACAACCAGGGCAACACCGTCACGTCGACGGGCAACTCGCCCCCGGTGGTCGGGACGCCCGAGTCGTACACGATCCCGTACCGGACGCCGTTCTCGCTCACCGGCAACGCCACCGATTCCAACGGGGACACGGTGACGTACATGTGGGAGCAGAACGACATCGGCACGGCGGCCGTGGCGCTCGTCAACCCGAACAAGACGAGCGGACCGCTGTTCAGGCAGTTCGGCACACCGCTGAACGGCGCGATCTACGACCCGCACGCGATCAACTCGCCGGGTGAGAACCACGTCACGACCGATCCGACGCGGGTCTTCCCCGACATGGCGCAGATCGTCGCCAACAACACGAACGTCGCCGGCGACTGCCCGGGCGCTCCGGCTCCGCCGTCGCCCGCCACCGGTGGCACGAACGTGCCGCAGGCGCTGATCGACTGCTACTCCGAGTTCCTTCCGACCTCGGCGTACGCAGGCCCGCTGCACTTCCGGCTCACGGCCCGTGACGGCCACCCGGCCGGCGGCGGCGTCGCAAGCTCGGACACGGTCGTCAACCTGGCGCCGGGCACCGGGCCGTTCCTCGTCACGTCTCCGAACGCGGCCACCACGCTCGACGGCCTCTCGACGCAGACGGTCACGTGGAACGTCGCCGGCACCGACGCGGCTCCGATCAGCACGTCGGCCGTGAAGATCAGCCTCTCGGTCGACGGCGGCTTCACGTATCCGTACACGCTGACCGGGAGCACGGCGAACGACGGCTCGGAGGCGGTTGCGCTTCCGAACGTGACGACGTCACAGGCCCGGGTGAAGATCGAGGCGGTCGGAAACGTCTTCTTCGACATCTCCGACGCCGACTTCACGATCCAGGGCGTGCTCGGAGCCAACACGCTCCGGTCGCATGCGAACGGGAACCAGGGCGGCAAGGCCGAGGCGTTCCGCTTCGTCGCTCCGACCACCGGGACGATGAAGACGCTCAGCGCGTACCTGACGCCGGCCTCGCCGTCGACGCAGGTCGTGCTCGGCATCTACGCCAACGCGAGCAACCACCCGACCACGCTGCTGGCGCAGGGAACCGTCGCGGCGCCCGTCAACGGCGCCTGGAACACGGCCACGCTCAATGTGCCGGTTGCGATCACCGCCGGCCAGACGTACTGGATCGCCATCGTCTCCCCGGAGGGGAGCGGCGCGATCGAGTTCCTCGACGAATGCTGCGGTGGCAGCGGCACGGGTCCGAGTGAGACCAGCAGGTCGGTCCACCTGACCGAGCTGCCTGCTGTGTGGAGGACGGGCACCGTCTTCAAGTTCGACGGTCCGATCTCCGCCTACGGGCTCGTCGGCCCGTAGTCGGCCGAGTAGCGAAGCTCGAGCGGCGAGGCCCCGGAAACGGGGCCTCGCCGCTTCTCTCTGAAGCTCAGGCCGCGGGCAGCACGACGAGCCCGTCCTCGTCGCTGACGAGCGTGTCGCCCGGCCGGAACGTCGCGCCGCCGAGCTCCAGCGTGACGCCGACCTCGCCGTCGCCGGTCTTGCGGCTGGGGCGCGGGTTCGAGCCGAGCGCCTTGACCGGCAGGCCGACCTCGCGGAGCCCGGCCAGGTCGCGGACGCAGCCGTTGATCACGATCCCGGCCCAGCCGTTGTCGCGTGCCAGCGTCGCGATGCTGTCGCCGAGCACGGCACAGCGAAACGACCCGCCGGCGTCGACCACGAGCACGCGTCCCTCGCCTGGCTTGGACAGCTCCTGCTTCAGGAGCACGTTGTCCTCGAAGCACTTGACCGTCTGGATCTCACCCGAGAAGTCGCCGGTCGAGCCGAAGCGCCGGAACTGGAGCTCACACACCTGAGCAGCGTCGCCGTGCTCGTCGAGCAGATCGGAAGTCGTCACGGCCCGAGGTGTATCAGCCGCAACCGATCTCGAACCGAGATACGTCGTGGAAGCGCAGCGTCGGCCTGGTCGTTGCACTGTCCGTGCAGATCGCGGAGCTGTGGCGGTACCCGGTCAAGTCGCTCGGCGGCGAGCAGCTCGAAGAGGCGGTGCTGCTGCCCGACGGGATCGAAGGCGACCGCCTCGTGCAGGTCTGGCGCGGGGAGGAGGTCGTCACGTCACGCGTGCGGCCGAAGCTGCTCGGGCTCCACGCGACGCTCGCTGCCGACGGGGCGCCGCTCGTCGACGGCCGGCGCTGGGACGACGCGGCGGTGCTGGCCGCGGTGCGCGAGGCGACGCAGCTGCCGACGGCGGAGCTCCGTTTCGACGATCACGTCGAGCGCTACGACGTGCTGCCGCTGACGGTGGTGACCGACGGCGGGATCGCCGCCTTCGGCTACGACCACCGGCGCCTCCGACCCAACATCGTCATCTCCGGCGTCGAAGGCCTGACGGAGAAGACCTGGAGCGGCCGGATGCTGAAGCTCGGCGGCGGAGCCGCCTACATCGCGGTCGCCCGCCCGCGGACGCGGTGCGTGATGACGACCTTCGACCCCGACACGCTCGTGCAGGACCGCGGCGTCCTGCAGCACATCGTCGACGATCTCGACGCGAGCATCGCCCTCGACTGCTCGGTCGTGCGCGGCGGCACGATCCGGGTCGGCGACCCGGTCGAGCTGATCCCCGCCCGCTGACCCGTCAGCCGAGGAGCGTCTCGCCGACGTAGCCGCCCTTGCGGATCCCGGGAGGAGCTGCGAAGACGGCGCTGCCGGTGTGAACCAGGTACTCGTTCAGCGCGTCGTTCGACGCGAGCCGCCTGCTGCAGGCGGATGAACTGCTCCGGGTCGCGCTGGAAGCTGATGAAGAAGAGGCCCGCGTCGAGCTGCCCGAGCCGCTCGTCCATGCCGTCGGTGAACGAGTAGCCGCGCCGGAGGATGCGCGTCTCGTCGTTCGCCGACGGGCTCGCGAGGCGGATGTGCGCGTCGGCCGGGACGACCGGCGCGCCGTCCGCCGCCTGGGCCGACAGGTCGACCTCGTCGAACTCGCGCGCCCGGCCGAGCGGCGCGCCGCTGATCTTGACGCGGCCGATCGTCAGCTGCTGGTCGTCCAGCGAGGCTGCGGTCCCACACCTCGATCAGCATCCGGATCCGGCGCGCGACGAGATAGGTGCCGCCGCGCAGCCACGCCGGCTCGTCGTCGGCTCCCGACCCAGACGTGCCGCGCGAGCGCGTCGGTGTCCTCGAGCTTGATGTTGTTGGTGCCGTCCTTGAAGCCCATCAGGTTGCGCGGCGTCGCCTGCGCGCGGCTCGTCGTCGACGTGCGTCCGAAGCCGAGCTGCGACCAGCGCATCACGATGACGCCGCGGCCGATGCGGGCGAGGTTGCGGACGGCGTGGAACGCGACCTGCGGGTCGTCGGCGCACGCCTGGACGCAGAGGTCGCCGCCGGAGCGCTCGGGGTCGAGCGACGTCGCCGGCGAACGGCGGCAGCTCCACGAGCGCGGCCGGCCGGCGCCCGTCGAGCCCGAAGCGACCGCGCTCGAAGAGGCGTCGGCCCGAAGCCGAAGGTGATCGTCAGCCGCGCGCGTCGAGAGGCCGACCGCCTCGCCGGTGTCGTCGGGCGGCGCGCGCGAGCTCGTCGTTCGCGTCGCCGACAGGCCGGCCGGCGGTCATGCGCTCGGCCGCCTCGCGTCCAGGCGCGCAGGAGGTCGCGCAGCTCCGTCCGGCTCGTCGGTGGTCAGGTCGAAGGCGGCGAAGTGCAGCCGGTCCTGTGCCGGCGTCGCGATGCCGGCCTGATGCGGCGCCGTGGAACGGGACGGTCTGCCCTGCGCGGTCCTCGTCGTCTCAGCAGCCGCTCTGCCGCTCGACGCCGCCGAGGGCGAGTGCCGGCGCCCGCCAGCGCCGGCCGCGCCGAGCAGGCGCCCGACGGCTGAGCTCGCTGCTCGAAGCGTCATCAGCGCCGCGACGACGAGCGCGCCCACGCGCGACAGCGGCTCGGCGAGCGCGTCGATCGCCTGGCTGAGCTTCCGCGTGTCCGGGGCCTGTCAGCTCGCTGTAGGAGACGAAGCCGTCGCCGCGCCGGTAGCTCCGGAGCGACTCGTCGACGTCGTCGAACCGCTGCGTCGATGGTGCGCCGCGAGCGCAGCGTCGCTTCTCGGCGAGCGATCGGCCGCACCGCGTCGAACGCCGGCGCGTGCGCCGTCGACGTTCGCCTCGAAGTCGACGAGGTCGATGTGCGAGTAGCGCTCCTCCTCGCCGGTGATCTTCGACTTCGACACCTCGCCGAGCAGCTCGACGGCGCCGTTGGCGATCTGCGCCGGCTCGAGCTCGATCGTCTTCACGCGCCGGTCGAGGCGCTCGAACGTCGCGCAGCGAGCTTCAGCGCCGAGCGCGCGGCGTGCCGGCGGTCGTGCCCGCGACCCAGAGCGTCTTCTCGATCGGATGGAAGCCCGTCCACGACTTCGCGGGCACGTCGCCGGCGCGCGCGTCGATCGCCGGGTCGAGATCGCCGAAGCTCTCGGCGACCGGCTCGATCCGCTCGTAGGGGATGCGGGCCGGCGCGTAGAGCCGCTTCGCCTCGGCCAGGTCGCCCGCGCTCGACAGCGTCGACGAACGCCTCCGTCCTCGTCACGAGCAGGGCTGTCTGGCCTTCGACGTAGGTGCGGTACGCGGTGACCGCGTTGACGGCGAGCCGGCGCTTCTGCGTCGCCGGCGCCGGCGGCGCGCACGGCGATCGTGCCGCGCTCGGCGCTCGTGCCGCCCGGGCAGTAGGTCGTGTACGTGCCCGGCTTGCAGCGTCAGCGAGAACCGTCCGTCGAGCCCGGGGGCGAGGTTCTCGACCTCGCCCAGGATGCGGTCGCCGTCGAGCACCTCGAACTCGGACACCTCCTCGGCGCCGTCGTTTCGCACCTCGAACGTCGTCGGCCCGGCCGGCAGCGTCAGCTTGGCGGGATCGCAGCCGGCGTCGGTGATGCGCGACGGCGACGGTGCGGGAGGACGCCGAACCGGTCTGGGACTGCTGGCCGGACTTGTCCCCGCAGCCGGCGGCGACCACAACGAGCGACCGCCAGCGCTCCGAGCTGCGCGACGGCCTTCACGACGCCTGCCCGCCCTGCAGCTGTGCCACTTCGGCGGACTGCCGGACGACGCGCCGCCGCTGCGAGACGGGCCACAGGACGTACGCGAGCATCGGCACGGCGTAGAGCAGGTACGCGGCTGCCTCGCCGACGGTCGGGCGCGGCTGCAGGCCGAGCATGCCGGTCAGGAGCGCCGAGCGCACGCTTCCCGGCGCGACGAGCCAGCGAAGGTCGACCGCCTCGGCCTGCAGGCCGTTGAGCCAGCCGGCCTCGTGGGCGGTGTGCACGGCGCGAGGCGACGAGCCCGGCGGCGACGAGCACGAGCACGAGGCCGGTGACGCGGAAGAAGCGGGCGAGATCGATGCGAACGCCGCCGCGGTAGATCCCGTAGCCGACCGCGACCGCCGTGACGATGCCGAGCGCAGCGCCGGCGCCGGCTGCCGCCGCGTTCGTCGAGGCGTCGAACGCGGCGAGCAGGAAGACAGCCGTCTCGAAGCCCTCGCGGATGACGGCGAAGAACGCCATCCCGACGAGCGCCAGGACCGAGCCCTGCGCGAGCGCGCTCGCGGCGTCGTGCTCGAGGACTCCCGTGAGCCCGCGGGCGTGCCGGCGCATCCAGAAGATCATGAACGTGACCGCGACGACGGCGATCGCGCCGACGATCGTCTCGAGGCCTTCCTGCTCGGCCTGCGGCAGCTGCCGGCTGACGAGGTCGAGCGCGACGCCGACCGCGACGCAGATCGCGACGGCGATCCCGACGCCGGCCCAGACCCAGCGCAGCGCGTCCGTGCGCCCTTGCTGGCGCAGGAAGGCGGCGACGATGCCGACGATCAGCGACGCCTCGAGGCCCTCGCGCAGGCCGATCACGAAGGTCGGCAGCATCAGTTTCCTCTCCGGGCGGTCAACATGTAAGGCGCACCTTACATATTTTTGTAAGGCGTGCCTTACAACCCGTTGCCGAGGCGCCGCCAGACGTTGTCCAGTAATTGCGCCGTGGCCGGCCAGAGGAGAATCTGGCCGCCGAAGTTGAGCGCGCCGGCGGAGAAGACCTTCGCGCCGCTCGCGTGCTCGTAGTAGGTCATCTCCGCCGACCGGCCGACGCCGAACAGATCCGGGATCGTCGCCAGCACCTGGACGTTCGGCGGCGAGGACGGCGAGCGAGCGTCGATCTCGATGCCGTAGAGGCCGAACTGGGCGCCGTTGGCGAGCCCCGTGCCCGCAAAGGCCCAGGGTGCAGCGTCGGCGCCGACGACCGTGAACGGCGCGTGTCGCTCACCGCGGTCGCCCGCGATGTACTGCACGCCGAGCAGCGCCGACTCGGGTCGGCCGAGGTCGCGCCACTCCTCCACGAGGGTCAGCTTCTGCCCGTGACGGTCGACCCGCCGGAAGAAGTTGTTCGCCGACAGGAACATCAGATTGCCGCCGAGGTCGCGGTAGCCCTGGATCAGGTCGTAGAGCCGCCCTGTCACGTACTCGGTGTGGCCCGGGAAGACGATCAGGTCGTACGCGGCGCGAAGGGCCGCCGGCGACGCGAACTGCTCCAGATCCTCGTCGGCGTAGGTGTCGACCTGCTTGCCCCGCTGCGGCGAGCCAGTGCTGGAACGAGAGCTCATAGCTGCGATAGCGATAGGGCACGCCGCGGCCGGCGTGGGGCCGTGCCATGTCGATCGTGTGCGTCCGCCAGCGGGCATACCACGTGTCGCCCCAGCCGTCGCCGTCACCGTCGTAGAAGTTGTACGCCTGCCAGGTCGTGGTCGGGATGACGACGGCGACCCGGTGCTGAGGCGCCGGCGGCCGGACGATGATGGGTGCGAACCCGGTCCGCCCGTCCGCCGCGTCGAGCCGCGCCACGTAGATCCCGGACGGCCAGTCGGCGCCGATCGGCACCGGCAGCGCCGCGGGCCGGCTCGTAAAGGCGCTCCACTCCACCGTCGCCGGTGCGCCGACGGGCACGCCCTTCAGCTCGCCGTTCGCGTAGGTCGGCTCCGTCTCCGGGCCGCTGCGCAGCATCTGCAGCCTGAGGTTCAGTGCATCGGTCCGGATGACGAGCGTCGCCGTGTCGCCCGGGCGGGCGCTCCTGGCCGTGAAGCCCGCATCGACGCCGAGGACGCGCGCGACGGCCTTGAGCGAGACGGGACGCGCCTTGCCACGCCGCGGCTGGACCTTCAGGCGCAGGACGTAGGTGCGGGCCGGGAGCTTCGGGTCCGCGCTCCAGTGGAGCTCGTGCTCGCCCGCTCCGAGTGAGGCGTGGCGCGCGCTCAGCTTCGTTTGCCCGACCGCCACGGGCCGCTCCGACGGGACGCCCTGGCCGGTCTGCGACACCTCCAGCGTAACGTTGGAGGGGTGCGCCAGAAAGAAGCGCAGCCGCGCGACCGTGCGGCCCGACGCGGCGCCGAGAGTCGTCATCACGTCGGAGTCGCCGGTGAAGGCACGGCCGCCGTTGTCGACGCGAAATCCCGAGACGAGGGGACGGGCCGCGAGCGCCGGCGCGAGCCGCCCGAGCGTCGCAGCGAGGCCGAAGCCCGTGAGCGCAAGCAGGCGCTTGCGTGTGCCCGTCCAGGTCATCGCAGGGGCGTCAGCCTACCGAAGTCCTGTAAGGGATCCCTTACATCTAGTGGCCGCGGGTGGCGTGATCCGCGCTTCCTGTGAGATGGTGCGACCGGATAGCGGCCTGCGGTCGAGCAAGGAGAACGCCTTGTCCAAGGCGCACTCGGATTCAGCTCGCAGAGTGACGATCCTCGATATCGCGAAGCGGGCGGGAGTCTCGAAAGGCGCGGTCTCCTATGCGCTGAACGGCCGGCCGGGCGTGTCCGACGAGACGCGCGAGCGCGTGCTCGCGATCGCCGCAGAGCTCGGCTGGTACCCGAACCGGGCCGCGCGGTCGCTCTCGGCCGCGAGGGCGGACGCGTGTGGGCTCGTCCTCGCCAGGTCGGCGAAGGCGCTCGCACTCGAGCCGTTCTTCATGGAGTTCATCGCCGGCGTGGAGGCGGAGCTCTCGGCTCGCTCGAGCGCACTGATGATCCAGGTCGTCCCGGACGTCCAGGAGGAGATCGCCGTCTACCGGCGCTGGTGGGGCGAGAGGCGCGTCGACGGCGTGCTGATGCTCGACCTGCGGATCGAAGACCCGCGCGTCGACGAGCTCGTCCGGCTCGGCCTGCCGGCTGTCGTCGTCGGCGGGCCGCTCCCGGACCGGGCGCTCCCCGCGGTCTGGCACGACGAGGGGTCGGCGGTCGCCGAGGTCGTCCGCTTCCTCGCGAAACTGGGTCACGACCGGATCGCCCGCGTGGCGGGTGTGAGCGACTTCGTGCACACGGCACAGCGCACCGAGGCGTTCGAAGCAGTTGTGAGGGAGCTCGGGCTCGCGGGCGAAGTGCTTGCGACGGACTACACGCCCGAGAGCGGCGCGCGTGCAACGCGCGCGCTCCTTGCGGCTCGCAAGCCGCCGACGGCAATCGTCTACGACAGCGACCTGCTCGCCGTCACGGGTCTGGGCGTCGCGCAACAGCTCGGCTTCGCGGTGCCCGGCGACGTCTCGATCGTGGGCTGGGACGACTCGCTCATCAGCCAGGTCGTGCACCCGCCGCTGACGGCCGTGACGCGTGACATCGCCGCCTACGGCAGCGCGGCGACGGCGCAACTCCTCGCAGCGATCGAGGGCGACGCGCTCGAGGACGTCGAGGCGGCGCCCGGCCGGTTGACGACCCGCGGTAGCACCGGCCCGGCCCGCGACCGACGCACCTGACTCGTCACCAACCCCGGGTAGGATGCCGGGATGCGACGGTGGTCAAACAGGCCGCGCCGCGCACTGCTCGTCGTCGCGCTGGGCGCGACCTGCCTGTCGTCTGCCGGTGGCTCGGGCGCGACGAGCACGAGCGTGGCTGCGCGCGCCGGCTGCCCGGTCGCCAAGGGAGGCGGTGCGAAGGCGGCCGTCGCGGCGCCTCGCTTCGTCCGGACGATCGCGACCGGCGAGACCGGCTGGTTCTCGTCGCCGGGCCTCGTCGACCTGAACGGTGACGGACGCCTCGAGATCGTCGCGCCGTTCTACTCCACGTTCGTCTTCGACGCGAAGGGGCGCAGCCTCGGCAAGGGCACGGCGACGAAGGGGCGGGTCTACGCACCCGGCGTCGTCGCCGATCTCGACGGCGACAAGGTGCCCGAGATCGTGGTCGGCGGGAACGAGGGAACCGTGGCGGCCTACGATCTCGTCGGCGGCCGGCTGAAGCTCAAGACCGGGTGGCCCGCATCGACCTGCAGCGGCGGCCAGTGTCCCGAGGCGCGCGGGATGGCGGCGGCGGACCTCGACGGGGACGGCCGCGTCGAGGTCGTCGTGACGACGACGAACACCTCGTCGACCGGCTCGCAGGTCTTCGTCTTCGACGCGACCGGGAAGCTGTACCGGCCGAAGGGCGCGCCCGCGACGGCGTGGCCTCGGTTCAACCGGCTCGCCGGGAAGGGCAACGACGCCGACTTCAACGGCGCGGGCAACCACGGCTACGGCGCCTACGGCGAGAACGTCGGCATCGGCAACCTCGACGACGATCCGCAGCTCGAGATCGTCGTCACGTTCGACAACCACCAGATCAACGTCTTCAACAACGACGGCACCTCGGTCCTCGCCTCGCCGTGGTACACGAACCGGCAGTCCGGCTTCGTCGGCCGCCGGCTCGGGTGGGGGCAGTTCATCCGCTGGTTGAGCCCTGGCGGTCGAGGACAACCACTACCACCGGCACGTCGGCCCGTGGCCCGACGTCCGCTCGACGATGTGGCTGCAGTGGACGGCGTCGCCGCCGTCGATCGCCGACCTCGACGGCGACGGTCGCAACGAGGTGATCGGGCTCCCGAACGCGGAGCAGAAGGAGCCGTACGAGACGCAGGCCTACGCGTTCATGGTGCTCGACGGCGCCCAGCACGGCGGCGCCCGCTCGGCGCGGAGGCACAAGGGATTCGTGACGCCGCCGCTGTCGGCCAAGCCGGCCGTGCGCGGCGACGGCGACTGGTATCCGCCGAGCGGGATCCCGGCGCCGACCATCGTCGACATCGCAGGCGACCGGCACCCGGAGATCGTCGCCTCCGTCCCCGACGGGTTCGTCTACGCGGTCGGGCCGACCGGAAAGAAGCTGTGGCGCTACGACTACGCGCACGGCGCGGCCAAGACGTTTGCCTCCGAGGTCGTGGCCGCCGATCTCAACCGCGACGGAACGCCGGAGCTCGTCTTCGGCACGTACGCGCTTGCCGCCGGCTCCGGCCGGCTCGTCGTTCTCTCGGCAGCCGGCAAGCTGCTCTACGACCTCCGCCTCCCGCATCAGCGCGTCGACGGGAACGGCGTCGGCGTCCCCGCGGCGCCTTCGATCGGCGACCTCGACGGGGACGGCCGGCTCGAGATCGTGCTGACCACGTTCGACCACGGGATCGACGTGTTCCGCGTTCCCGGCTCGGCGACGAACTGCCTGCCGTGGCCGACCGGCCGCGGCAACCTGCTGCGAAACGGCACCGCGCGGACCGCCTAGGGCGGGCCGCGCCTCGCAACGACAAGCTGCGCAGCCGCCAACCCGGCGAGGGCAGCCGCCGTCGCGAGCGTCAGGGCCGAGCCCGCGGTTGAGAAGCCTGCCGCAATGAGCCACCAGGCCAGCGCCGCGACTGCGGTGGCGAGATTGGCGGCAGCGAGAATGCGGAGCAGGCCGGTGACGTTCGGGCCGCTCGCAAGCCGCCACAGAACCCCGCCGACGATCAACAGCGCGCAACCGAAGGCGACGATCACGGGCACGCCGACCGGATCGGGGAAGTCGCCCGCGTCGAGGCGGCCTGCGGCTGCGCCGCCGACGAGCAGGAGGCCGAGCACGGCTTCGACCGCGGCGTCTGTCTGGATGATCCGCTTGGCGATCACTTGTCGGGCACCATCCGCGCTCCTTGCTAGTTTATGAAACGACTGTATCACTAACTCCTGGAGGGAGCAATTGGCCAGGCCGGCCGATCCCGATCGGCGTGCGAGAACGCTGTCCAAGGCGGCCGACTACGTCCTCGAGCACGGTCTCGACGGGCTCAGCCTGCGGCCGCTTGCCGCCGCGCTCGGGACGAGCACCCGCATGCTCCTCTACGACTTCGGCAGCAAGCAGAAGCTGATCGACGACGTCCTCGCAGAGATCCGGCGCCGCGAGGCTGCGCTCCTCGTCGAGCTGCGGGCCGGTCGTGCGGCCGGCTCGACGGAGACGCTCGCCGCGGTGTGGGAGTGGGCGAGCGCCGAGCAGCGGGCGCCCTTCATGCGGTTGTTCTTCCAGACGTACGTCGATGCGATGACCCATCCCGAGTCGTACGCCGGCGGCGGCCGGCCGATGGTCGGCGACTGGCTCGAGCTTCTGGGCTCGCGTTGGCCGGCGGGACCGCTCGATCCCGCGACGGCGACGCTCTATGTCGCAGTCATTCGCGGCTTGCTGCTCGACCGTCTCACCGCGGCCGACCCGGAGCGCACCGACGAAGCCCTGCGTCGCTTCGCGGAGCTGCTCGTATGATCGTGGGCGTGGGCACGACGGGGACAGGGGTGTGCACCGCCTGGGCGCCGGGCCGCGTCAATCTGATCGGCGAGCACACGGACTACAGCGGCGGGCTCGTGCTCCCGGTCGCGATCCAGTACGGGATCTCGCTCGAGGTCACGTCCGTGGCGGACGACATTTCGCTCTCCTCCGAGCGCTTCCCCGGTCGGCGCCGGTCGCCGCCGACGGCAGCGGCGCGGCGGCCTTTGGGTGGATCCGCTACGCGCAGGCTGTCGCCGCCGAGTTGCACGTGCTCGGACGCCCGCCGGTCGGACTGGCGGGAACGCTCACCTCGGACCTGCCTTCCGGGGCCGGGCTCTCCTCGTCGGCGGCGCTCGAGGTCGCGGTCGGGCTCGCGCTCTGCGCGGTCGCGGACTTCGAGCTCGAGCCACTCGAGCTCGCGCTCGCGTGCCAGCGGGCCGAGCTGCGGGCGGTCGGCGTCCCGTGCGGGATCCTCGACCAGGCGGCATTGCTCTTCGGCCGGGAGGGACACGCTCTCCTGCTCGACTGCGGGACGCTCGAGTATCGGCACGTCGCCGTGCCTGCCGAGGCGGCGCTCGTCGTCGTCGACTCGGGCGTCCAGCACCGGCACGAGACGTCGGGCTACGCGCAACGCCGGCAGGAGCTCGAGGCCGGGATGCCAAGCCGCGTCCGGCACGTGCAGACCGAGAATCAGCGGGTGCGCGACTTCGCGGTGGCTCTCGAGCGCGACGACCTCGCGGCGGCCGGCCGGCTGCTGCTCGAGAGCCATGCAAGCCTCCGTGACGACTACGAGGTCTCGATTCCCGAGCTCGACCTGCTCGTCGAGCTCGCGCAGGAGGCGGGCGCGTACGGCGCGCGGCTGCTCGGCGGCGGCTTCGGCGGCGCGGTGCTCGCGCTCACCGACGTCGAGCGCGCCGACGACCTCGCCGCCGCCGTCTCGTCCGCCTATCGCGACCGGACAGGAAGTGAAGGCGTCTCGCGCGTCGCCGTCGCGTCCGCCGGGGCGAGGATCGCCCGATGAGCCGCGTCGTCGTCACCGGCGGTGCCGGCAAGGCGGGTCGCGCGGTCGTCCGCGACCTGCTCGAGCACGGCTACGACATCGTCAGCGTCGATCGAGCCCGAGACCCGAATCTGACGGACGAGCAGCAACTGCAGGCCGACCTGACGGAGTACGGCGAGACGGTCGACGCGCTCAAGGGCGCCGAGGCGGTCGTCCATCTCGCGGCGATCCCGGCACCGGGGCTGAAGCCGGACGAGCTGACGTTCCGCGTCAACACGGCCAGCACGTACAACGTCTTCGCGGCCGCGCAGCTCCTCGGGCTCGCGCCGCGTCGTCTGGGCCTCGAGCGAGACGACACTCGGGCTGCCGTTCGAGCGCGAGCAACCAAGTTACGCACCGATCGACGAGGAGCATCCGCTCTTGCCGGAGTCGAGCTACGCGGTCTCGAAGGTGATCTCGGAGGAGCTCGCCCGCCAGTTCAGCCGCTGGACCGGGATCCCGTACGTCGGGCTTCGCTTCTCGAACGTGATGGAGCCGCACGACTACGAGCGCTTTCCCGGGTTCTGGAAGGACGCCCAGCTCCGCCGCTGGAACCTCTGGGGCTACGTCGACGCGCGCGACGTGGCGCAGTCGTGCCGGCTGGCGCTCGAGGTGGACATCTCGGGCGCCGAGGCGTTCATCGTCGCCGCGTCCGACACGGTGATGGACCGGCCGAGCGCCGACCTGATGGCCGAGGTGTACCCGGACGTCGACCTGCGGGACGGCGTCGGCGAGTTCGAGACGCTGCTCTCGATCGCGAAGGCGCGCCGGCTGCTCGGCTACGAGCCGGCGTTCTCCTGGCGCGACGCGATCGGCCGCAGCACGTAGCCGAACGAGTAGCTCGGCTCGAGCAGGCGGTAGCGCATCGCGGTGTCGGGACCGCAGCTCGCGGTGCCGAGCCCGCGCTGGGCGTGGTCGAGGCTGAGGATCACTTCGGGCCGGGGCTTGAGCTCGTTCGTGTGCCGGGCCTTCGTCAGGTCGGCGGCGGTGAAGTGGCTCGCTCCGAATCCGATCGTCGGCAGTCCCTGGACCTCAAGGCCGAGTCCCGTGTCGTCGGTCAGCGTCAGCCGGCGCGTCTCCGGATGGTGGCCGTGCTCCTGCGGGACGATGTACGGCACGTACTGGTCGGTGACCGTGCTCTCGAAGCGGCCGACGACCGTCGAGGCGAGGCGGTCCGAGTACGCCTCCCACGGGCCGCGGCCGTACCAGGCGAGCTGCTCGAGGCCGGGCACGAGGACGAGCCCGACGCCGATTCGCGGCACGTCGCTGAGGCGCGGCGCGAGCTCGACGGTGTTGTCCACGCGCAGCTCGCCGTTGGCGCCAGAGCCGGTAGCGCTGGCGGTGCGTCGACGAGCGGCGGCGCCGGTGGACGAGCTCGACGGCGGTCGCGTGCGACGCGCGCCGAGACGAGCTCGAGCTGCAAGCCGGTCGAGTCCGAGCTCGAGCCACTGAGGGAGGACGCCGCTCCGCCGGCTCGGCACCTGCGGCAGGCCGTCGTTGTCGGTGGGTGCGCGCCAGAGCTGCAGTCGCGGGCCGTCGACGATCACGTTCCGCCCGTCGAGGGAAAGCTCGCGCAGGACGCCGCCGGCGAGGTCGACGATCGCCCGCACACGATCGGTCTCGAGCACGCCGTCGCGGCTGGGCTTGACGCTCCGCCCGGCATGCCGGCTTCTTCGCGGCGCGTCCCGGCAGCGGCCAGCTGCTGCCACGCGACCTCGTGACCGGCGGGCGCCCACTCGGTCGGCTGCGCGCAGGAAGAACCGGAACGTGACGAACCGTTCGCCGTCCCCGCGCGGTAGCTGCAGCGAGACGTCGAGCGACTCGCCGGCCGGGACGCGCAGCGCCGGCAGGCGGCCGCCCTTGCGCCGCTCGCCGTCGACCGTCAGCTCCCACTCGCCGCGGTAGCCGTCGAGCGATGTGAAGTGGTGGCGGTTGTGGATGCGGAAGCGCCCGCCGCCGCGCGCCTCGACGTGCACCGGCTGGGCGAGGAACTTCAGCTCGTTCAGCGCGGGGTGGGGCGTGCGGTCGGGCCAGACGATTCCGTCCGCGCAGAAGTTCGAGTCGTGCGGCGTGTCGCCGAAGTCGCCGCCGTAGGCCCAGTACTCCGGCCGCGTCTCGTCGCGCTGCCGGATGCCGTGGTCGACCCACTCCCAGATGAAGCCGCCCTGGAGCGCGTCGTGCTGCCGGAACGCGGCGAAGTAGTCGGCGAGGCCGCCGTTCGAGTTGCCCATCGCGTGCGAGTACTCGCAGAGGATCAGCGGCCGCGGGTCGTCCGTCTTGCTCCACCGCCCACGCCTCGATCGAGTCGACGTCGGCGTACATCGGGCAGACGACGTCGGTGGCCGGGACGCCCGCCGCGCCAGTCGCCGCGCGATCGCGCCCTCGTAGTGCAGCGGCCGCGACGGGTCGCGGCTGCGCACCCAGCCCGCCGCGGCGTCGTGGTTCGGGCCGTAGCCGCTCTCGTTGCCGAGCGACCAGAAGATGACACTGGGATGGTTCTTGTCGCGCTCGACCATGTTCGCGACGCGCTCGACCCACTGGTTGCGATAGCGCGGATCGCGGCAGAGCTCGTGGTAGTACGCGTGCGACTCGACGTTCGCCTCGTCGATGACGTAGAGGCCGAACCGGTCGCAGAGCTCGAGCCAGTACGGGTCGTTCGGATAGTGCGACGTGCGCACGGCGTTGACGTTGAACTGCTTCATCAGCCGCACGTCGCGCTCCATCAGCTCCCTCGTCGGGACGCGGCCGCGCGTGTCGTCGTGCTCGTGGCGGTTGACGCCGGCGATCAGCACCGGCTCGCCGTTGACGAGCAGTTGCCGGTCGCGGATCTCGACGTGCCGGAAGCCGAACGAGGTCGACGACCGTCTCGCCGCCCGGCGCTGAGCTCGAGCGTGTAGAGCGCCGGGTCCTCGGCCGACCAGAGCCGCGGGGAGCGGACCTCGCCCTCGAAGCGCCCGTCCTCGAGCGCGCCCTTTGCGGCGACGCGCCCGCGCGGGTCGAGGACGCGCACGTCGCCCTCTGCCGCGAGCACCGTGAGCTGCCCGTCGACCGTGGCGCGAACCTCGACGTCGCGCACGCTCGGCGAGACGAGGCGGATCGAGCGCGGCAGCCCGGCGTGCCACCACTGGTCCTGGTCCTCGACGAAGCTCGCATCCGACCAGCGCACGACGACCGCGACGAGCTCGTTCGGCCCGTCGTGGCGCACGAGGTCGCTGATGTCGAACTCCGCCGGCGTGCGCGCGTCCTTGGCGATCCCGACCGGCTCGCCGTTCACGAGCACGTAGAGAACGCCCTCCGAGCCGCCGAAGTGGAGGATCACCGGTCGCGAGCGCCAGCCCCGCGGGATCGTGAACTCCCGCCGGTAGATGCCCGTCTCGTTCTGCTCCGGCACGTGCGGCGGCGGGTCCGGAAACGGCATCACGACGTTCGTGTAGTGCGGCCGGCCGAAGCCCTGCATCGTCCAGAGCCCCGGCACCTCGACCTCCTGCCAGCCGCGCGCGACGCCGAGCGCGCGCGGCGCCTCGTCGGGTCGCTGGACGAGCCGGAAGTCCCAGCGGCCGTCGAGGTCGCGGACGCGCGAGGAGCTCCGAGCCAGGGTTGCGACGGGCGGCAGCCGGTTGAGGCTCGCGAGCTCCGGGAGCTCCCAGGTCCGCCGGCCGCCGATGTGGAGCAGCGACTCGAGGCTACGGGCGTGCGTGCTCAACCGTGTCTCGCAGCGACTGCGCCGCGGCTTCCGGTGCGACACGGGTTGAAGTAGACGCCCGAGCCGAGCTCGCCGGCGGCGACGTAGCCGCGGCACGCCCGGCGCGCGCCACGGCGTCACGATCTCGACGTGCAGCCGCGCGTCCGGCCAGTCGCTGCCGTCGAAGGGACGCTGGTGGATCCAGAGCATGTACGGCGTCTCGGCGTCGAACAGCCGGTCGAAGCGCTCGAGGACGTCGACGAGCAGCGCGGCGAGGGCGTCGCGGCCGGCGGTCGTCGAGCGAAGGGAGGTCGGGCACGAGGTCGCTCGGCGCGAGCGCGGACGGCGTACGGGAAGACCGGCGCCTCGGGCACCCAGGCGCGCCAGCCCGGCGCCTCCGCCACGAGCCGGTCGCCCGGCTCGCCCGAGCCGCGTGCCGCGCTCGAGCTCGCGGTGCGGCAGCTCGGGCACGACGTCGAAGGCGTAGATCTGCCCGTGCGGATGCGCGATCGTCGCGCCGACCGCGGCGCCGCGGTTCTCGAAGACGAGCACGTAGCCGACGTCGCGTCGCGCGCCGAGCGCCGCGGTGCGCTCCGCCCAGAGGTCGACGACCTTGCGCGCGCCCTCGGCGCCGAGCGACCAGAAGGTCGCGTCGTGCTGCGAGCGTGTAGAGCACGACCTCGCAGCGGTCGTCCGGCATCGCCGGCCAGCGGTTCGGGAACCAGCGGACGTCGTAGGCTTCCGGCGCCTCGAGCCCGCCCGGGCAGAACGGGCACCCGACCTCGGGCAGGTTCGGCCGGTCCTGGCGCGAGTCGACGACGAACGTGCGCAGCCCGGTCAGCGTCGTCCGTCCGCAGGTCGGCGCCGGTGGAGGTGCTCACGCCGCGTCCGGCGTAGCCTGCGCTGCCCCCGGATCGGCGCGATCACGACGCGTCCGACGTGCTCGCCGATCGCGTCGCGCGCGTCGGCGTCGAGGCCGTGATCGGAGACGAAGACGTCGACTCGCATCCAGAGCCCGCGATCCGGCTCAGGCCGCGGACGCCCCACTTCGTGTGGTCGGCGACGACGACGAGCCGCTCCGAGGCGGCGACGAGCGCGCGGTCGGTCTCGGCCTCGAGCAGGTTCGGCGTCGTCAGGCCCGCGTCGTCGCTGACCCCGTGCACGCCCAGGAAGAGCACGTCGAGGTGCAGCGACCGGATTGCCGTCATCGCGATCGGCCCGACGAGCGCGTCCGACGGCGTGCGCACGCCGCCGGTCAGCACGACGGTCAGGTCCGGGCCGCGCCTCGCGGTGGAGCACGTTCGCGACCTGGATCGAGTTCGTGACGACGGTCAGGTCGGGCATCTGGGCGAGGTGGTGGGCGAGGCGCCACGTCGTCGTGCCGGCGGTGAGGCCGATCGACTGGCCCGGCTCGACGAGCCGGGCGGCGGCGCGGGCGATCGCCTCCTTCTCCTTCAGCTGGCGGTGCGACTTCGCCTCGAACCCCGGCTCCTCCGCGCTGAGGCCGCCGCGGACCGTCGCGCCGCCGTGCACCTTCTCGAGCAGACCGGCGGCGGCGAGCGCGTCGAGGTCGCGGCGCACCGTCATCTCGGAGACGTCGAGCAGCTCGGTCAGCTCGCTGACCCGGACGGCGCCCTGGCGGCGGATCTCCTCGACGATCAGCTTCTGGCGTTGGGCCGCGAGCATGCGTTTCCTCGGCGTCGGTAGATCGAACAATACTCAACGTTACCGAACGCGATCCGTCAAGGCCTGACCTAGAGGCCGCAGAGCGAGCCGATTGATTGCAACGGTCGAGGCTTGACAGAGCCGGCGCGAACGTGCCAGTGTTGCCGAGTCGTATTCGTTTTTGTTCGATCGTGTGCTGTTTGCGATCGCGTCCCCGAGACCCAGGAGGATCTCATGTCGGACGACAACCCCCTGCAGTTCGACCCCGACGAGCTCGCAGATCGGCCGATGACGCGGCGCGGGCTGCTCGCAGCGGCCGGCGTCGGCGGCCTGGCCGCGGCTACGGCCTCACGCCGCCGCGGGCGCGCGGCGCTGTGCCGGCGTCGTGGCTGTCGGAGCTCGCCGGCACCGTCACGTTCGGCTCGAACGCGTCCGACCCGGTTCCGAAGGCGGCCTACGCGGCCGTGTTCAAGGCGTTCACCAAGGCGACGGGAATCAAGGTCAACGTCAACACGGTCGACCACAACACGTTCCAGGAGCAGATCAACACGTACCTGCAGGGACGGCCGCAGGACGTCTTCACGTGGTTCGCCGGCTACCGGATGCAGTTCTTCGCGCAGAAGGGCCTGCTGACGCCCGATCGACGACGTCTGGGAGACGCTGAAGCCGAAGTTCTCGCCCGGCGATGCAGGCCGCCTCGAAGGGCCTCGACGGGCACTACTACTTCGTCCCGATCTACAACTATCCGTGGGCCGTCTTCTACCGGAAGAGCGTCTTCAAGCAGCACGGCTACACGATCCCGAAGACGTGGGATCAGTTCATCGCGCTCGCCGAAGAAGATGAAGGCCGACGGCCTGACGCCGCTCGCCTTCGCCGACAAGGACGGCTGGCCGGCGATGGGCACGTTCGACATCCTCAACATGCGCATCAACGGCTACGACTTCCACGTTCGCCTGATGGCGGGCAAGGAGTCGTGGGACAGCGCCGAAGGTCGAAGGCCGTCTTCAACCAGTGGCGCGAGATGCTGCCGTACACCTCGCAGGGCGCGCTCGGCCTGACGTGGCAGGAAGCCGCGCAGCAGATGATCAACAAGAAGGCCGGCATGTACCTGCTCGGCTCGTTCGTCGGCCAGCAGGCGACGAAGGCCGCCGACCACGCCGACCTCGACTTCTTCGCCTATCCGGCGATCAACCCGAAGCACGGGCAGGACTCGCTCGACGCGCCGATCGACGGGTTCCTGATGTCGAAGAAGGCGAAGAACACGGACCGGCGCGAAGACGCTGCTCAAGTACCTCGGCAGCGCCGCGGCGGAGAACATCTACCTCAAGAGCGACGCCAACGACGTCGGCGCGAACAAGCACGCCAGCACTGCGCACTACAACGCGCTGCAGAAGAAGGCGGCGAAGATGATCGGCGGCGCCAAGCACATCGCGCAGTACATGGACCGCGACACGCGGCCCGACTTCGCGTCGACCGTGATGATCCCGGCGCTGCAGCAGTTCCTCAACAATCCCACCGACGTCAACGGCCTCGTCAAGAGCATCCAGAAGCAGAAGAAGTCGATCTTCGGGTCATGAGTCAGTAGCCTGAGCCCGACGCGATGGCGATCGACATCGCAACCAGGACAGGTGCGGGCGGCGCGCGTCGGAAGACGCGCGCCGTCCGTCTCTCGACGCGCGACCGGATCGCGCTCACGGTCATGGTCGGCGTGCCGGTGTTCGTCGTCGGCGCCCTGATCTGGTTCCCGACCGTCGCCTCGATCGTGCTCTCGTTCACGAACTGGGACGGGATCGGCGGCATCGGCACCGCGCACTGGGTCGGCACTCCAGAACTACCGCGAGATCGCGACGATCTACCCGCCGTTCTGGCCGGCGGTCGAGGCACAACGCGATCTGGCTCGCCTTCCTGACCCTCGTCGCGACGCCGTTCGGCCTCCTGCTCGCCTACCTGCTCGACAAGCGAGATCCGCGGCACGCGTGTCTACCAGAGCATCTTCTTCCTGCCGGTCGTGCTCTCGTTCGCGATCATCGGCTTCATCTGGCAGCTGGTGTACTCGCCGACCCAGGGCCTGATCAACAACATCATCGGCGACCCCGCCAACGGCGGCCACGTGATCGACTGGCTCGGGAACCCGAAGCTCAACCTCTGGGCCGTCCTGTCGCCGTCGGCTGGCGGCACGCCGGCTACATCATGGTGCTGTACCTCGCCGGCCTGAAGGCACTCGACCCGACGCTGCGCGAGGCGGCCGCGATCGACGGCGCCGGCGAGTGGCATGCCTTCCGCACCGTCGTCTTCCCGGCGCTGCGGCCGATCAACATCGTCATCGTCGTCGTGACGGTGATCGAGGCGCTGCGCGCGTTCGACATCGTCTACATCGTCAACCGCGGGCGCGAACGGCCTCGAGCTCCTGTCGGTGCTCGTCACCGACAACATCATCGGCGAGGCGAGCCGCATCGGCTACGGCTCGTCGATCGCGGTGTTCCTGATCGTGATCTCGATCATCCCGATCGTCGTCTTCGTCTGGAACAGCTTCGAGGAGAACCAGGCGTGACGACCGCCGCCGCCACCGCCCGCCACCGCACGGCGCCGCGAAGAAGCGCACCCTGCCGCCTGCCTCGCGTCGGGATGCACGTCTTCCTGATCCTGACGGCCCTGCTGTGGCTCGCTCCGGTCGCCTGGGCCGTCTTCACGTCGTTCCGTCCCTACTCGGACACGGCGGAGCACGGCTACGTCTCGATGCCGCACACGCTGAGCCTCGCGAACTACCGGCACGCGTGGTCGCAGGGGCAGATCCCGCTGCACTTCTGGAACTCGATGATCATCACGCTGCCCGCGATCGCACTGATCCTGCTCTTCGCGTCGTCGGTCGCCTTCGTCGTCTCGCGCTACAGCTTCTGGTTCAACGTCCCGCTGCTGATCTTCTTCATGGCCGCGAACCTGCTGCCACAGCAGGTGATCATCACGCCGCTCTACGAGCTGTACCTCCGGGTCTCGCTGCCGGGGTGGCTGAGCGGGGGCAGCGGGCTGATGTACGACTCCTTCTTCGGTCTGATCGCGATCAACGTCGCGTTCCAGACGGGCTTCTGCACGTTCGTGCTCTCGAACTACATGAAGACGATTCCGTCGTCGCTCGGCGAGGCGGCGCGGGTCGACGGCGCGGGTGCCGCTCCGCCAGTTCTTCGGGATCATCCTGCCGCTCTGCAAGCCGGCGCTCGCCGCGCTTGCGACGCTCGAGTTCACCTGGATCTACAACGACTTCCTCTGGGCCGTCGTGCTGATGAGCTCCGGCGACAAGCGGCCGATCACCTCGTCGCTGCACGAATCTGCAGGGCACCTTCTTCACGGACAACGAACCTGATCTCGGCCGCGGCGGTGCTCGTCGCGCTGCCGACGATCCTCGTCTTCGTCGCGCTGCAGCGCCAGTTCATCAGCGGTCTGACCCTGGGGGCGAACAAGGGATGACGCGGATCGCATTCATCGGCGCGGGCAGCGTCGTCTTCACGAAGAACCTGCTCGGAGACATCCTGGCGCTGCCCGCGCTGCGTGACGTCGAGATCGCCCTGCACGACATCGACGCCGACCGGCTCGCGACGGCCGAGGCGATGGCGCGGTGGGTCGCGCGCGAGCGCGACGCCCGCCCGCGGATCACGACGCACGACGACCGGCGCGCCGCGATCGACGGCGCCGACTTCGTGCTCAACATGGTGCAGATCGGCGGCCACGAGGCGACGCTGCTCGACTTCGAGATCCCCGCGCGCTACGGGCTGCGCCAGTCGATCGCCGACACGCTCGGGGTCGGCGGTATCTTCCGGGCGCTCCGCACCGCACCGCACATGCTCGCGCTGGGCAACGAGATGGCAGAGCACTGTCCGCAGGGTTGGCTCCTGAATTACACGAACCCGATGGCGGTGCTCTGCCAGCTCGTCTACCAGGGCACGCCGACGAAGCGGGTCGTCGGGCTGTGCCATTCGGTGCAGGCGACCGTCCGCGACCTCGCGCGAGCTCGTCGGCGTGCCCGCTCGACGAGGTGACGTTCCTCTCGGCGGGGATCAACCACCAGGCCTTCCTGCTGCGGCTTCGAGCACGACGGCGAGTCGCTCTACCCGCGGCTCGACGAGCGGATCGCCGGCGATCCCGGAGCTGCAGCGCCGCGTGCGGGTTGCGCTCTACCGGCGCTTCGGCTACTTCCAGACCGAGTCGAGCGAGCACGCCGCCGAGTACGTGCCGTGGCTCATGCGCCACGACGAGGAGATCGAGCGCTACCGCATCCCGGTCGACGAGTACATCCGGCGCAGCGAGGACAACCTGATCGAGTTCGAGCGCGTCAAGGAGGCGCTGGCCCGCGGCGAGGAGATGCCGCTCGAGCGCTCGAACGAGTACGCCGCCACGATCGTCAACTCGATGGTCACGGGCGAGCCGAGCGTGATCTACGGGAACGTGCCGAACACCGGCTTGATCCCCGGCCTGCCGGAGGGGACGTGCGTCGAGGTGCCGTGCCTCGTCGAGCGGGACGCGCTCCGCCCGACGCAGGTGCTCGACTACCCACCGCAGCTGGCGGCGCTGAACCGCACGTACGCGAACGTCGTCGAGCTGACCGTCCGCGCCGTCCTCGAGGAGCGCCCCGACTTCGTCCGGATCGCCGCGCTGCTCGACCCGAACACGTCTGCGACGCTGACGCTCGACGAGGTCGATGCACTCTGCGACGAGCTGACGCTGGCACACGGCGAGCTGATCCCCGCCGCGTTGCGCGCGCGGCGGAATCGAGCAGAAGGTGGGAGTCGCATGAGCGGGATCACGCTCGACAACGTGACGAAGGTCTATCCGAACGGCGTCAAGGCGGTCGACGACGTCGACCTCGAGATCGGCGAGGGCGAGTTCGTCGTGCTCGTCGGCCCGTCGGGGTGCGGCAAGTCGACGCTGCTGCGCATGATCGCCGGGCTCGAGGACGTCACCGACGGGGCGATCTCGATCGGCGACAGGGACGTCACGGACAAGCCGCCGCAGCAGCGGGACATCGCGATGGTCTTCCAGAACTACGCGCTCTACCCGCACATGACCGTGCGCGAGAACCTGGCCTACGGGCTGAAGCTCCGCAAGCTGCCGAAGGCCGAGTGGAAGCGCCGCGTCGAGGAGACGGCGAAGACGCTCGGGCTCGACGAGCTGCTCGACCGCAAGCCGTCGGCGCTCTCGGGCGGCCAGCGGCAGCGCGTCGCGATGGGCCGCGCGATCGTCCGCGAGCCGAAGGCGTTCCTGATGGACGAGCCGCTCTCGAACCTCGACGCCAAGCTGCGCGTGTCGATGCGCGCCGAGCTCGCGAAGCTGCACGAGCGGCTCGGCGTGACGACGGTGTACGTGACGCACGACCAGGTCGAGGCGATGACGCTCGGGCAGCGGGTCGCCGTGCTCCGGGACGGCCTGCTGCAGCAGTTCGACACGCCGCAGAAGCTGTTCCATCGCCCCGTGAACCTCTTCGTCGCGGCGTTCATCGGCTCGCCGTCGATGAACCTGGTCGACGCCGAGGTCGCGAACGGGCGAGTCTCGTTCGCGGACATCAGCTTCGACCTGCCGGAGTCGTCGCCGGCCGCGGGCGTCCAGGGGCGCGTGACGCTGGGGATCCGGCCGACCGACTTCGAGCACGGCGCGACGGCGAGCGCCGAGCTGCCGCGGATCAGCGTCCGGCCCGACGTCGTCGAGGACCTCGGCTCCGAGAACCACGTGATCTTCACGCTCGACGCGCCGCGGGTCACCGCGGAGGCCGTGCGCGCCGCCGCCGACGAGCGAGACGACCGAGGGCAAGCTGTTCGCCGACGACCGCGCCGTCTTCACGGCGGTGGTCGACGCCCGGCGCTCGATCTCGACCGGCTCGGAGGTCGAGCTGGCGATCGACAGCAGCCGGCTGCACTTCTTCGATCTCGCGAGCGGGCTCTCGCTGGCCGGCGTTCCGGCCTCGAGCGTCGTCGGGTCCTAGCTGGGCGGCTCACTTCCCGACTCGATACTTGAGGTGGGTGACGTACGGCGACTCGAGCACGCGCACGGCCTCGAGCTGGATCACGTCGTCGCCGAGATCGTCGAAGAGGCGCACCCCGCCACCCAGGAAGACGGGAGCGACGTGAACCTGCAACTCGTCGAGGAGGCCAGCTCGCAGATACTGCTGCGCCACCTCCGCGCCGCCGGCGATCGAGACGTCCTTGTCGCCCGCCGCGGCGCGCGCCAGCTCGAGCGCGGCCTCGATCCCGTCGGTGACGAAGGTGAAGGTCGTTCCTCCCTGCTTCTCGACGGTCTCGCGGGCGTGATGGGTGAGCACGAAGACCGGCACGTGGAAAGGCGGATCGTCTCCCCACCACGCGTCGGCATTCGGGTCGTCCTCCCACGGGCCCGAACCGCCGCTGAACATCCGGCGGCCCATGATCACGGCGCCGGTCGCGCGGATCCCTTCCTCCATGACCTCGCTGTCACCGTTGGTGTCGCCGCCTGAGAGCCCGTGGGCCTCACGCCAGCTTTCGAGGCGAAGAGCCCACTCGTGCAGCAGCTCCCCGCCCGCGCCGAGCGGCTCCTCGAGGGTCTGGTTCGGCCCGGCGACGAACCCGTCGAGCGACATGGTGATGTCGAGTGTCAGCTTTCCCATCGTTCCTCCCTCTCGTGATTCTCCTTGTCGCTAGGACTGTCCCGCACGGTGCAACTCATCGGCGCAACTCATCGGATTCGACTGAGCGATGAGTTTGCGCGCCCGCGCCGGTCTAACCGGACGATGAGCGCAATCCAGGTCGGTCCGACCCGCGAGGAGCGAGAGCTGCTCGCGCTCGCGCGCGGCGGCGACGAGGCCGCATATCGCCGGCTGGTCGAGCCGCATCGGGTCGAGCTGCACGCGCACTGCTACCGGATGCTCGGCTCGGTGCACGACGCCGAGGACGCACTTCAGGACGTGCTGCTGCGGGCGTGGCGCGGGCTCGCACGGTTCGAGGGCAGGAGCTCGCCCCGGACCTGGCTGCACCGGATCGCGACCAACGTGTGCCTGTCGCTGGCCGAGCGGCGGCCCAAGCGGGCGCTGCCGCTCGACCGCGTCCCCGGCGCAAGCCTGCACGAGCCGCCGGGCCGGCCCCTCGCCGAGTCGGTCTGGATCGAGCCGTACCCCGACCAGGCGCTGGGCCTCCACGACGGCTTCGCGGCGCCCGAGGCGCGCTACGAGCACCGGGAGAGCGTCGAGCTCGCCTTCATCGCGACCCTTCAGCACCTGCCGCCGCAGCAGCGGGCCGTCCTGATCCTGCGCGAGGTGCTCGGCTTCTCGGCCGCCGAGGTGGCCGAGTCCCTCGAGACGACCGTCGCCGCCGTCAACAGCTCGCTGCAGCGGGCGCGCAAGACCGCCGCCGGGCGGCTGCCCGCGCAGAGCCAGCAGGCGACCCTCCGCTCGCTCGGCGACCAGCGGGTGCGCCGGCTCGTCGAGCGCTACATGGAGGCCATGGAGCGCGCCGACGTGGACGCCGTCCTCGAGCTGCTCGTCGAGGATGCGGCCTGGTCGATGCCGCCGATGTCGACCTGGTACCGCGGCCGCGAGGTGATCGCCGCGTTCCTGACGGAGCATGCGCTCACCGTGCGTTGGCGTCATCGTGCGGCGCACGCGAACGGCCAGGTCGCCGTGGGCTGCTACATGTGGGACGACGACCTGGGTCGTTTCGCCCCCGCGGTGCTCGACGTGCTGACGCTCGACGGCCTGAAGATCCGCGAGATCACCGCCTTTGTCACGCCGGGCATCTTCGCGAGCTTCGGCTTGCCGGACGAGGCGCCGTAGCTCCGTCGCCGCTCCCAGGCGGCGCGTTCCGGCCGCCTCCCGAGCGTTGCCTCCCAGAGCATCAACGTGCCGATGCCGAGCTGATCCATGGTCTCTCCTTCGGGTCGTTTTGCCCGAGGTAGACCCGGACGCGACGCCAAACTCATCGCGAAGCACCCGCGAGCTGCAACGCCGATCTGCAAGGCTGGCTCGATCAGCAAGGCCGACGATCGCGACGCGCGGCACCGCGACTCGGATTTCCCGTCGTGACAACGGAGGTGGACACATGGCTCGGCCCCGGAGGGTGAAGAGGGTCCTCAATTGCCTGCCCTCGAAGCAGCAGGAGCAGGACTGGTTCTTCGAGCATGCGAAGGAGTCCGGCGTGATGGCCGCGGCGCCGCCGATCCCGGCCAAGAAGGACCTGCGCGAGGCGTGGTGGAAGATCTCGGATCAGGGAAGCACGGGCTCGTGCGTGGGCTGGGCGAGCGCCGACGCGGTGCTGCGCTGGCACTTCGTCAAGGCCGGGCGGATCGCGCAGACCGACAAGATTGCGCCGCGGTTTCAGTGGATGGCGGCCAAGGAGACGGACGCCTTCAAGACTCAGCCGACGACGTTCATCGAGAGCGATGGGACGACCGTGAAGGCCGCGCTCGACGTCGCGCGGAAATACGGGGCGGTTCGCGAGGCCGTGCTGCCGTTCGACTCCGGCAAGCTCTACAGCGGCGACGTGAAGAGCTTCTACGCGCTTGCCGCGCAGCTGAAGATCCACTCGTACTTCAACCTCGGCGTCGACCTGCCCGCGTGGAAGGCCTGGCTGGCGACCAAGGGGCCGATCGCCACGCGGCTCGGCGTCGACGCGACGTGGGACGACGCGCCGGCGACGAAGGGCAACCTCGACCTGTACAAGCCGAAGACCCAGCGCGGCGGGCACGCGGTTGCGATCGTCGGCTACACGGTCGACCGCTTCATCATCAGAAACAGCTGGGGCACGACGTGGGGCGACAAGGGCTTCGGCTACGCGTCGTACGCGTACGCCCAGTCGGCGTTCACGGAGGCCTACGGCGTCTCGCTCTGCGAGTCTTGACGCTCGGGTTTGCGATCCGTAGCTTCGCCGGCGATGCCGGGCCGGAGGCGTTTGCATGCAGATCGGTAAGCCCGGAGCCGCGGTCAGCCGCATCTGCCAGGCCTACCCCGACCGGGTCGAGGTGCGGGGGCGCGACCTCTGCGGCGACCTGATGGGCCGCCTCAGCTTCACCGAGTACTTCCACCTGCTTCTCACCGGCGAGGAGCCGACCGAGGACCAGCGCTTCTTCCTCGATCTGCTCCTGGTCTCGATCGCGGAGCACGGGATGATGCCGACCAACGTGGCGGCGCGCATGACGCTGGCCGCCGACCCTGGGTCCCTGCAGGGCGCCGTCGCCGCCGGGATTCTCGGCGCCGGACCGGTCATCCTCGGCACCTCCGAGTCGTGCGCTCGCCTGCTCGAGGAGGCGCAGGGGAAGGTGGTCGCAGGCGCCACGCCTGCGGCGGTCGCCGCGGAGCTCGCGGGTGCGATTCACGCGACCGGCGGCAAGGCGCCCGGCTTCGGCCATCCGGTTCACTCGCCGCTCGACCCGCGCGCGGAGCGGATTCTCGAGCTGGCGGACGAGCGCGGGGTCAGCGGCCCGCACGTCGTGCTCGCACGTGAGCTCCGCGACGCGGTGGCGGCTGTGTGGGGCAGGCCGCTGACGATGAACGTCGCCATGCCGATCGCCGCGGTGATGCTCGACCTCGGCTTCCCGTCCGCCTCGGTGAAGGCGGTGCCGCTGCTCGCGCGCACCGCCGGGCTGCTCGCCCATCTCGCCGAGGAGCAGCAGCACCCGCTCGGCTTCCTCCTGGCGGCGAAGGCGGAGGAGGCGATCCAGTACGAGGCCGGCGCGGAGGGCGAGCAACCGTGATGCTCGCGCCCGAGGTCGAGGCCCGTCCGTGGGCCGAGCAGCTCGCAGTCGACGACGCGTCCTACCGCGCGCAGCTCGCGTATCTCTTCGAGCGCTCGGCCTTCTATCGCGAGAAGCTGGCGGAGGCGGGATTCGCTTCGGCTGAGGCGGCGGGCGGGCTCGCGGAGATCGCGCGGCTGCCCCTCACCGAGAAGAGCGAGCTGAAGGCGACATCCACGTCCGACAACCCGTTCGGCACCCATCTCTGCGCGGTGCCGTCGGAGATCGTTCGCATCTACTCGACGAGCGGAACGACCGGCGAGCCCAGCTACGTCCCGCTCACGGCCGGGGATCTCGACAACTGGGTCACGGCCTCGGCCCGGAGCTATGCGGCTTCGGGGATCACCGCCGGCCAGCGCATCGTCACGACCTACAACGCCGGGCCGTTCGCGGCCGGTGCGGCGCTCGGCGCCTTCGAGCGCGTCGGCCTCTGCCACATCCCGTTCGGTACCGGCAACACCGCGCGGCTGCTGCAGGCGGTCGAGCGGCTGAGGCCCGAAGCCGCGGTGCTGACGCCGTCCTACGCCGCCCATCTCGTCGAATGGGCGCTGGAGCGGGGCATCGATCTCGCCGCGTCGAGCGTCGAGCGCGTGCTCGTCGCGGGCGAGCCCGGCGGCGGCGAGCCGGCCTTCCGCGCGAAGCTCGAGTCGGGGTGGGGGGCCAAGGTCACCGAGGCGATGGGCATCGGTGACATCGGCGTGTCGCTGTGGGGTGAGTGCGAGGAGCAAGACGGCATGCACCTCGGCGCGCGCGGCTTCGTGCACGCCGAGCTGGTCGACCCGGAGACAGGCCACGCCGTCGAGCTGGCCGACGGCGCCGCGGGCGAGCTCGTGCTGACCCACCTGCAGCATCGTGCGGCGCCGCTGCTGCGATTCCGTACGCGCGATCACGTTCAGGTTCGGACGGGCGACTGCCGCTGCGGCCGCACGAGCCCGCGCGTGCGCTGCGTCGGACGGACCGACGACATGCTCATCGTCCGCGGCGTCAACGTCTTCCCGTCCGCGGTGCGCGAGGTGGTGAGCGCGTTCGTGCCCAGCGTCAGCGGCCAGATCCTCGTCAAGCCGCACTCGCAGGGCGTCAAGCAGGAGCCGCCGCTGCCGGTGAGCGTCGAGCTGGCGCGTGACGGGTCGGCCGATCTCGCGCTCGCGGACGCGATCCGTGAGAGATTGCGCAGCGTCCTCGTCATCCAGACCGAGATCGAGCTCGTGCCCTGGGGAAGCCTGGAGCGCAGCGAGTACAAGTCGACGCTGGTCGAGCACTAGCTCAAGAAAGTCAGCCGATGCAGAAGCTTCAGACTCAGGGCGTCCACCACATCACACTCGTCGGGGCCGACCGGCAGACGTCGATCGACTTCTGGGAGGGCGTGCTCGGGATGCCGTTCATCTTCGAGCAGCCGAACCTCGACAACGCCTCCGAGAGCCATCTCTACTTCGACCCGGGTGACGGCCGGTTGATCACGGTCTTCACCAACGAGGAGCGAACGCCCGACCCGCGCCGCACGCCGACGGATCCCGGCTGCGTGCACCACATCGCGTTCTCGGTGTCCCAGGCAACGTTTCGCCAGACAGTGGAGCGGCTCGACGAGCGCAAGATCCGCCACAGCGGCGTCAAGGATAGAGGCTTCATGGACTCGATCTACTTCGAGGATCCGCTCGGCCTGACGATCGAGCTCGCGTCCTATCGCTTCGAGCCGCCCATCGGGTTCACGCATCCCGAGGTGCTGCTGGAAGCGCACAAGCTCCGCGTGGAGCGCGGCGATCACAACATCGCCGAGATCCACCTCGCCGATGCGATCGAGGCGCTCGTCAGGCGATCACGCGCCTCGCTCTCGGACGACCGATCGCCAAAGGATCCCTATTGAGACGCGCCGACAACCGACACACCGGGAGGATCGCATGGCTGCAATCACGCTCAACATCCTGAAGCCGAGCGTCAACAACCTGACCGTCCGCATCTTCGTTCGCGCTGCCAAGCTCGATTTCGAAGAGGTCGACGTGTGGGGGCAGACGGGCACGCCTGAGTTCCTGGCGAAGGACCCGGCCCACCTGACGCCGATGATCGAAGAGGAAGGGCTGCCCAGGGGATCGATCTGGGAGAGCTGCGCGATCATGCAGTACCTCTGCAACAAGCACGATCTCGACCAGTTCTACCCCAAGGATCCGGCCCGGCGGGCGATGGTCGACAGCGCCATGTTCTACGTCATCGGCACGCTCTATCCGCTGATCACGCGCGCCACGTATCCGGCGCTCGCCTTCCCGCAGTATCCCGGCGAGGTGGGGTCGTCCGAGGCCGGCGACGACCTGAAGGCAACCGCTCAGGTGAACGCGACGGCGGCGATCGCAGAGCCGCTCGACGTCTACCACGCGTTCTACATGGACGGGAAGCCGTTCATCGGCGGCAGCGCGCCGTCGATCGCCGACATGCGCCTGGCGGCGTCGCTCGAGTTCCTGAACGCGATCGACTACGACTTCCCGGCCTGGGCCACGGAGTACCTGGCGGCGATGGAGTCGTCGCTCGGCGACGCGTATGCGGAGCCGGCCGCGGACGTGCGCGGCTACATCGAGCACGTGAAGTCCCAGAGCGCCTGAGCGGGTCTGCCCGAGAAATGTGAGAGCCGGCCCTCGCGGGCCGGCTCTCGTCCTTCGCGGATTGCGGGTCGGTACTACGGCCCGACGATCCGCCCTTCGACTTGCGGGTCGACCGGCGAGTGCGCCGTGATGTAGTCGATCGTGACCTGGAGCAGGTCGTCGCCCGGCTGCGCCACGTTCGTGCCCGCTGGCGAAGATGGTGTAGCCGTCGCCGCCGCCGTACATGAAGTCGTTCGTGACGAGCCGGACGCGTGTCCGTCGGGCCGATCGGGGTCAGCGTGCCGCTGACACCGTTCGGCGCCTTCCACATCGTGTCGACGACCGGCGTGGTGCCGGTGCAGTGGAACTGCACCTTCAGCCCCGAGATCTGCGGGAAGCGTCCGGTGCCGCCCGCGAACAGCGGGTCGCAGAACGGCGTAAAGCCGTTCAGGAACGCCGTCTTGAGCTGGTCGCCCGTGAGCGTGAGGATGGTCGAGCGGTTGCCGAACGGCAAGACCGCGAACACCTCGCCCCACGTGATCTCGCCCGGGGCCTCGCCTGCGCTCGGTGGCGTGAAGACGAGGTTCTGCCGGAGTCCGCCGGAGTTGGTGTAGGCGGCGTCGACGCCCGGGTACTTCGCGCGCATCGAGTCCGCCACGAGGTTGCCCATCTCCGACTCGAAGAGCCGGGTCGGGGCACGGGTGATGTCGTTCAGCTGGGTGCCGATCACCTTGTTCCGGAGCACCGCCGTCTGGGCGTTCGCGTCGTCCACGATCGCCTTGACGTCGGGCCGCTCGGCGACGCCGAGAGCCTTGGCGATGCGCGTTGCGCCGCCGGCCCAGGCGACGTCACCGTCCTTGAGGATCAGCTGCAGGACGGAGTAGCTCGTCCCCGCGTTGATCCCCTCGGTGATCAGGATGTGGCCCTGCATCAGGTTCGAGATGCGGTGGGTGTGCCCGACGATCATCGCGTCCACCGTCGTGTCCTGAAGGGCGTCGGCGATCGTGAGGATCGGTCCCGCCCACGGGACGCCAGCGAAGTTGCCGATCGGGTTCAGGCCGGTGTTCGTCCCCTGGTGGATGACGACGATCTGGACCTTGACGCCCTGCTTCTGGAGCCGCTGGGACTCGGCCTTGATCCGGTCGGCCTCCGGCAGGAAGGTCAGCCCGGCCGTCGCTCCCGCCGAGACGAGCTCGGGCGTGTTCTGGAGCTCCGCGCCGATGACGCCGACCTTGACGCCGTCGACCGTGAAGACCTTCGACGGCGTCACCCAGTCGGGCGCGTTCCCGGTCGCGGTCTCGACGATGTTCGTCGCCAGGAACGGGAAGTGCGCCCGTGCCTGCTGTCGCTTGAGCCGCTCGACTCCGTAGTCGAACTCGTGGTTGCCGTACGAGGTGGCGTCGAGGCCCCACGCATTCTCGACGTCGATCGCCGGCATGTCCTCGAGCAGGAGCGAGTTCGGCGGCGAGGCGCCGACGTTGTCACCGGCGGCGAGCGTGCAGCCCGGGGCCGGGCAGCGCGGCGAGCTCCTCGTCGAACAGGGTCGCCAGGACTGCGCCGCCGCCGACGTTCTGGTTGATCCCGTCGTAACGCGAGCGTCGTCGGGCTGAGCTGACCGTGGAAGTCGGTCAGTCCGACGATCGACAGCGCCTTGAACGGGTGCCCGTCGCTGGTCGCGGAGAACGTCGAGCAGGACCTTGCCCTGGCTCTGCTGGGGCTCGGGGACGCCGAGCAGCCACGCGAGCGTCGGCGCGAGGTCGATCGTCCGTGCCGGGACCTGCCCCTTGCCGATCTCGCCGCCGTTGGCGAGGAACGTCGCCCGCATGTTGATGTTCGCGGCCAGGTTCTGCACGTCCGGCACGTAGCCGTGCTGGCCGAAGAAGTGCGACGGGGCGATGAGCGTCCCCGGCGTCTCGGCGTCGAACTGGTACGGCGGGTACGAGAACGCCACGACATCGCCCGTCCGCGTGGGATGGGCCATGTCGGCCGTCGAGCCCGGCCCGTTCGGGATGTAGCGGGCCTCCGCCTTGGTGAAGGCGCGGTCGATCACCTTCCAGCCCTCGGGATTGCCGTCGTGCGTCCAGTCGTTCGGGTCGACGAGGCCGAGGTACTTCGCCTTGATCGCCGCGACGGTTGCGGCGACGTCGCCCGCTGCGACCTGCTGGAAGCCGCCGCCCGCCGGATCGCGACCGGCGACGTTCAGGTAGATCTGAACGGCGCCGCCGGCCCAGCAGGCCTTGGCCTTGCCGATCGTCTCGCCCGGTCGCCGGACGGCAGTTCGAGGTCTGGGGCTTCGAGAGCAGGCCCATGCTCGACGAGCGGCTGGCTGGCGTCGATCGCCAGGAACTGCGGTGCGAAGCCGTGGTCGGACGAGACGAACGTCGTCGGGTTCCCGCCCATCAGGTTCCGCGCCTTCGTGAGGATCTCGTCGGCCTCCTCGTACGCGGTTCGGATGAACTCGGAGCGCTCGGCGACGCGGCGGTCGGGCACGCCGTTCAGATCGACGTCGTCGTAGGCCGGGTTCGGAGCGCCGTTCGGGAGCTTCTTCGAGATCGAGCCCGAGGAACTGGTGCTGGAACTCGTCGGTCGTCGGCACGCCGGCGAGGAGCAGGTCCGGCTTGTACGTCTTGACGACGTACTTGAGCATCGGCTCGTGGCCGGTCGACCAGTACAGACCTTGCTGGACGTACGTCTCCTCGGACGTGACGCCGGCCTCGAGGATCGCGAAGTCCGCGGCCGTCGAGGTCGGGAACTTCTGAGCCAGGAACTCGGCGAAGTCGCCGGTGAAGCCGGGCTCGCCGGGCCACGTCGGCCAGCTGGCGATCGCACGGCTGACGGAGGTGTGGAAGAGGCGCACGCGCGACAGGTCGCCGGTGAGCTCCTCGACCTTGACCAGCATGCCGGCGGTCTGGCCGGCCAGAGCGCCGCCGATGATCTTCACCTTGACGTCGGCGAGCTGGCCCTTCTTGAGGATGCCGACGGAGTCGGCGCCGCTCTTGGTCGGTGAGAAGAGAACCTTGTCGTACGTGCGTCTTGTGGTCGTTGTTGCTGTCGAAGATGTACGCGTTGAGCCCGTACTTGTCGACGCCGAAGTCGAGCACCCGGAGACGCATCTCCTTCGCCGGGCTGAACGACGTCGGGACGGAGGTCCAGCCGGTTGCGTCCACCGGTGCGGCGCCGGGGAACGGCGCCTGGCCCGCGTAGCCGGCCGGGTGGTCGAACTGGAGCCCGAAGGACGCGATGAACGGCGCGTCGTCGAAGAGCGGCTCGCCTGCGTGGCCGATGAAGTTCGTCGCCACGCCGCGACCCGAGAAGAAGGACTGGAAGTCGATCGTCGGGCCCGGATGGTGGCGTTACGGCCGCCGGCCCACTCGACCTGGGCCACCTTGAGGCCGCCGCGCTCGGCTGACTGCGCGATCGACTCGGCCTGGAGCACGTTCGGGTCGAACGCCGAGGTCCGGTTTGCGAACGGCTGGCCGTTGATGTGGAAAGTGTTGTTCGTGGAGCCGTGCACGCCGGGCCATGCGCCCGTGGCGAGGCTGTACCAACCGGCGCCCGTGTTCGGGGGCGCCTCGGTCAGGAGCCCGTTGCCAGTCGCCGAGATGCCGTGCTCGAGGAAGTCCTCCATCGTCTTCATGAGGGCACCCTCGGCGACGTATCTCGCGACCTGGTCCTGACGCATGCCGTCGGCCGCGAAGAAGACGGCCTTTCCGAAGGAGTTCCCGGGTGAGCCGTGGAGCGCGGTCGTCGGCTTGCCTGCGGCGGGGGCCGTCAGGACAAGCAGAGCCGCGATGGCACTCAGCAGGGCGATAGATCGGAGACGAACAAGTGACGCCACTCCGTAACCTCCTCTAGTCCAGCTTTGCTGTCGAGACTGAGCGATTCGCGAGCCGCTTGGCCCGGCCCGCGCACGACGGAATCGGCTCATGCTATCCCGGTATCGAAACCGGTACAACGAGGTCCCCCAAGATCGTCACCACGCCGTTTCAGGATCGCCCGGAGGCGGCGTCGGGTCGTGTACGGACAGTCGCTCTCCGTCCCATAGGATCGCCTCATGCCGTCTGCAGTCGACTTGTTCCTCGGTGCCAGATGAGGATCAAGGCCGCGGTTCTCGAGGAGTTCGGCGCACCGCTCGAGGTGCACGAGATCGATCTCGCCGAGCCAAACGCGGGCGAGGTGCTCGTTCGCCTCGTCGCCTGCGGGGTCTGCCACACGGACCTCTACACGGCTTCCGGAGCGGATCCGTCGGGGTACGCGCCCACGGTGCTCGGTCACGAGGGCGCGGGTGTGGTCGAGCGGGTCGGCGAGGGCGTGTCGTCGGTCCGTCCGGGCGATCACGTCGTGACGCTGTTCTCGCCTCAGTGCCGCGAGTGCGAGCACTGTCTGGACGAGCGCACCAACCTGTGCCTGGCGATTCGCGAGCAGCAGAACAAGGGGTTCCTGCCGGACGGGACGACGCGGCTCTCGTGCGGCGGCGAGCCGATTCGGCACTTCATGGGCACCTCGACGTTCGCGGAGTACACGGTCATGCCGGAGATCGCGCTCGCGAAGATCACACCCGAAGCGCCACTGGCCGAGGCGTGCGTGTTCGCCTGTGGGCTCTCGACAGGGCTCGGCGCGGCGCTGAACACCGCGAAGGTGCGGCCGGGATCCACCTGCGTCGTCTTCGGCGCCGGTCTCGTCGGGCTCGGCGCGGTGGCGGGCTGCCGGCTGGCCGGCGCAGAGCGGATCGTCGCCGTCGACCTTTCGGCGGAGCGGCTCGAGCTGGCGCGCGGCCAGGGCGCGACCGAGGTGCTGGAAGCCGGCCCGGATACGGTCGACCGGATCATCGAGTCGACCGGCGGCTTCGGCGCCGACTACACCTTCGAGGCGACCGGCCTCGTCGACGTGATGCGGCAGGCGGTCGAAGCGGCCCGCATGGGCTGGGGGCTCGCGACCGTCTGCGGAGTCGCCGGCAAGGGCGAGACGCTCGCCGTCGTGCCGCGCTACCTGATCACGGGCCGCCGCGTCGCCGGCTCCTCGTTCGGAGGCGTCAAGGGCCGCGACCAGGTGCCCCAGCTCGTCGACCGGTGGCTCGCAGGTGAGATCGACGTCACCCCGCTGATCAGCCACACGCTCGCCCTGGAGGAGGTCAACCACGCCTTCGAGCTGATGGAGGCGCAGGACGGCATCCGTTCCGTGATCGAGTTTCCGGCATGAGCACCGCCACGCAGCTCCCCCGCCGCAAGCACATCGCGCTGATCGCCCACGACAACCGCAAGCCCGACATGCTCGACTGGGCGCGCTTCAACCGCGAGACGCTCGGGGCGCACGAGCTCCACGCGACGGGAACGACCGGCGCCCTGATCGCCGACGAGCTCGGCTTGCCCGTGCACCGCTTCCTGAGCGGCCCGCTCGGCGGCGACCAGCAGATCGGTGCCGCGATCGCAGAAGGGCGCATCGACTTCGTGATCTTCTTCTGGGATCCGCTCGAGCCGCATCCGCACGACGTCGACGTCAAGGCGTTGCTGCGGATCGCCGTCGTCTACAACGTGCCGATGGCCTGCAATCGCGCCACGGCCGACTTCGTCCTCTCCAGCCCGCTGATGGCGCAGGAGTACTCCCGGGCAGCGACCGAGGGGTAGCCAGGGTGGGTGTCGGCGGCGAGCGTGAGCTGTGCTGCGTCGCCTGAGTCTCGCGCGCAGCCGGCGGCTCGTCAGCTCTCGTAGATGCCGCGGTTGGCGTCGCGCATCGCGGCGACGTAGCCGATGCGCTCGAAGACCGCCTCGTCCGCTCCGGGTGGCACGGCGAGCATCCCGCGCAGCTCGTCGACGGCCTCGAAGCCCTTGCTCGACATCCAGTCCGAGAGGCCGTCGAGCAGCACGGTCGCGTGCTCGGGGCCGTGGCGCAAGAGCGCGGACGCGGTCATCACGACGTCTGCGCCCGCGAGCAGGCACTTGGCCACGTCGTCGGAGGTCTCGACACCCGTGGTGGCTGCGAGCGAGGCCCGCACCCGTCCGTGCAGGAGCGCGATCCAGGTGCGCGGCAGCCGCCCCTCGGCGGGGCCGGAGAGCCCGATCTGGGAGACCACGGTGAGCGAATCGGGGTCGATGTCCGGCTGCAGGAACCGGTTGAAGAGCACCAGCGCGTCCGCGCCCCGCTCGTCCAGGCGCAGCGCGATCTCGCCGGTCGAGCTGAAATACGGGCTCAGCTTCACCGCCACCGGCACGCTGACCGCGTCCTTGACCCGCATCAGGACGTCGACGTAGCGCTGCTCGACCTCGCGGCCCGAGACCTGCGGGTCGCCGGGGAGGTAGTAGATGTTCAGCTCGATCGCGGCGGCCCCGGAATCCTGCATCGCGCGGGCATATTCGGTCCAGCCGGCCGGCGTCGCGCCGTTGAGGCTGCCGATCACCGGCACGTCGACGGCCGCGGCGGCTCGCTCGAGCAAGCTCAGGTAGCGCCGCGGGCCGGTGTCCACTTCGGCGGTGGCCGGGAAATAGGAGAGTGACTCTGCGAAGCTCTCGGTGCCGGCGTCGACGAGCAGCGCGTTCTGGGCCGCCTCCCGCTGCAACTGCTCCTCGAAGAGGGAGTAGAGGACGACCGCTCCGACGCCGGCGTCGGCGAGGCGCCTCACGCCGTCCACGGTCCGGGACAGAGGCGAGGGCGACGCCACGAGCGGGTTGCGCAGCGCCAGGCCCATGTAGGTCGTCGAGAGCTCCATCAGCGATCTCTCCGCGCGTCGGCGGCGAAGCGGTGCGCGCCGCGGGTGGCCATCTCCTCGTACACGTCCCAGCGCTGGTCGACAGCCTCCTCGGCCAGCCCGTGCAGCCGTTCCGCCTCGGCCGGATCGGTGTTCGTCAGGGTGCGGTAACGCAGCTCGCGGTTGGTGTAGTCGGAGAGCGGGAGCCGCGGTCTCGGCGAGTCGAGCAGGAACGGGTTGCCGCCGGCCGAGCGGACGAGCGGGTCGTACCGGATCAGCGGCCAGTACCCGCTGGCGACGGCGCGGTACTGCTGGTCGAGCCCGTTCCTCATGTCGATGCCGTGCGCGATGCAGTGGCTGTAGGCGAGCACGAGCGAGGGGCCGTCGTAGGCCTCTGCCTCGCGGAACGCGCTCAGCGTCTGCTGTGGATCCGCGCCCATCGCGACCCGGGCGACGTAGACGTTGCCGTAGGCGATCGCCTGCAGGGCCAGGTCCTTCTTCGGCACGGTCTTGCCTGCGGCGGCGAACTTGGCGACCGCGCCGAGCGGAGTCGACTTGGACATCTGGCCGCCCGTGTTCGAGTAGACCTCGGTGTCGAGCACCAGGACGTTGACGTCCCGCCCGCTCGCGAGCACGTGGTCGAGCCCGCCCGAGCCGATGTCGTAGGCCCAGCCGTCGCCGCCGACGATCCAGACGCTGCGCCGCACGAGGTGATCGACGACGCTCAGCAGGTCGGCGACGGGAGCTCCGTCGAGCCCGTCGAGGCTGTGGAGGCGCTGCTTCAGCTCGGTCACCCGCTCCCGCTGCGCGCGGAGCTCCGACTCGTGCAGCTGCGACGCGGTCAGAATCTCGTCCACGAGCTCGGCGCCGACGAGGTCGCGCAGCTCGGTGAGACGCCGGCGCGCCAGGTCGGTGTGCCGGTCGGCGGCGAGCCGGAAGCCCAACCCGAACTCGGCGTTGTCCTCGAAGAGGGAGTTCGACCAGGCCGGACCGCGCCCGTTCGCGTCGGTCGTCCACGGCGTGGTGGGGAGGTTGCCGCCGTAGATCGACGAGCAGCCGGTCGCGTTGGCGACCATCAGCCGGTCGCCAAAGAGCTGGGAGAGGAGCTTCACGTACGGCGTCTCGCCGCAACCCGTGCAGGCGCCGGAGAACTCGAACAGCGGCTCCAGGAACTGGGTGCCGCGTACCGTGCCGAAATCGACGCGCGACCGGTCGAGCGGAGGCAACGTTTCGAAGAAGGCGATGTTCTCGCGCTCGGCGGCGACCAGCGGCTCGCGGTCTGCGAGGTTGATCGCCTTGGTGACCGGCTCGCCCGGTGCAACCGCAGGACACGCTTCGACGCACAGGCCGCAGCCGGTGCAGTCCTCGACGTACACCTGCAGCGTGTACCGCGTGTCGGGCAGGCCGACGGCCTCCAGCGGCGCCGAGCGGAACCCGTCGGGCGCGCCCTCGAGGCTCGACTCGTCGTAGTAGCTGGAGCGGATCACGCTGTGCGGGCAGACGAAGCTGCAGTTGCCGCACTGGATGCAGAGATCGGAGTCCCAGACCGCGACCAGCTCCGAGATGTTGCGCTTCTCGTAGGCAGCCGTGCCGCTCGGATAGGTGCCGTCGACCGGCAGCGCGCTGACGGGCAGGTCGTCGCCCCGGCCGGCGAGCATCTCGGCGGTGACCGTGCGGACGAACTCCGGCGCGTGCGCGGGGACGACCAGCGGCAGCCCGCGCGTCGCCGTCGCCACCTCGGGCACCTCGATCTTGTGCAGGCCCGCGAGCGCGAGGTCGACGGCGGCCTGGTTGCGTTGGACCACCTCGGCGCCGCGCTTTCCGTACGACTTCGCGACTGCCTCCTTGATCCGCTCGATCGCCTGCTCGGGCGGCAAGACTCCGGAGACGGCGAAGAAGCAGGTCTGCAGGATGATGTTCGTCCGCCCGGGGATGCCCGCCTCGCGGGCGATCCGGCCGGCGTCGATCACATACAGGTCGATGTGCTTGGCGAGGATCTGCTCCTGGACCGGGCGGGAGAGCGCATCCCACACCTCGTCCGGCGGGCGCGGGCAGTTGAGCAGCAGCGTCGCGCCGTCGGCGGCGCGGCCGAGCACGTCGGCTCGATCGAGCAGCCCGAACTGGTGGCAGCCGATGAAGCCTGCCTGTTGCACGAGGTACGGCGCGCGGATCGGGCGCGGCCCGAAGCGCAGGTGCGAGACCGTCTGCGAGCCGGACTTCTTCGAGTCGTAGACGAAGTAGCCCTGCGCGTGCAGGCCCTCCGCGCCAAGGATCTTGATCGTGTTCTTGTTGGCGCCGACCGTCCCGTCCGAGCCGAGGCCGAAGAAGATCGCGCGCACCGTGTCCGGGGGCTCGATGTCCATCGAGGCGTCGTAGGTGAGACTGGTGCCGGAGACGTCGTCGTTGATGCCGATCGTGAACCGGCGACGCGGCCGTTCTGCCTTCAGCTCCTCGAACACGCCGGCGACCATGCCGGGCGTGAACTCCTTCGAGGACAGGCCGTAGCGCCCGCCGACGATCCGCGGCATCACCGCACGCTCGCCGTCGGCGAACGACTCGGTGAGAGCGGCGACGGTGTCGAGGAAGAGCGGCTCGCCCATCGAGCCGGGCTCCTTCGTCCGGTCGAGGACGGCGATGCTGCGCGCGCTTGCGGGCAGCGCCTCGGTCAAGGCCTGCGCCGGAAACGGCCGGTAGAGGCGAACCTGCAGCACGCCGACGCGCTCGCCCTGCTCGTTGAGCGACGCGACGGTCTCCTGGACGGTCTCGCCGCCTGAGCCCATCACGATGATCACACGCTCTGCCTCGGGATCTCCGATGTAGTCGACGATGTGGTACTCGCGGCCGGTGCGCTCGGCAAGCTGCGCCATCGCATCTTCGACCGCACCCGGGACGCGGGCATAGAAGGGGTTGACCGTCTCGCGCGCCTGGAAGTAGATGTCCGGGTTCTGAGCGGTGCCCCGGATGAACGGCCGCTCGGGCGAGAGGGCCCGGTCGCGATGTGCGCGTACGAGCTCCTCGGGCACGAGCGCGCGCAGGTCGTCGTCAGAGAGCATCTCGATCGTGTTCAGCTCGTGCGAGGTGCGGAAGCCGTCGAAGAAGTGCACGAACGGGACCCGCGTGTTCAGCGTCGCGGCCTGTGCCACGACTGACAGGTCGTGGGCCTCCTGGACAGACGCAGAGGCGAGCAGGGCGAAGCCCGTCTGGCGGACCGCCATCACGTCGGAGTGGTCGCCGAAGATCGACAGGCCCTGCGCCGCGAGCGAGCGGGCCGCGACATGCAGCACCGCCGGCGTCAGCTCGCCGGCGATCTTGTACATGTTCGGGATCATCAGGAGCAGGCCCTGGGAGGCCGTGAACGTCGTCGCCAGCGCGCCGCTCTGCAAAGCGCCGTGCAGCGCGCCGGCCGCTCCGCCCTCGCTCTGCATCTCCACCACCATCGGCACGGTGCCCCAGACGTTGGCGCGTCCGTGGCTCGACCACTCGTCTGAAAGCTCGGCCATCGCCGAGGACGGCGTGATCGGGTAGATGCAGCAGACCTCGTTGAGGCGGTAGGCGACCGAGGCTGCGGCCTCGTTGCCGTCGATCGTCGCGCGCTCAGTCATGCTCGGCGACCATCTCGATCGCGTGCACGGGGCACTGCTCGAAGCACGCGCGGCAGCCGGTGCACCGGTCGTAGTCGAACTTGTAGCGGTTGCCGGGGCTCAGCTTGATCACGGCGTCCTCCGGACAGGCGCCGAGGCAGCCGTCGCACTCGAAGCAGTTGCCGCACGAGAGGCACCGTCCCGCCTCGTAGACCGCCTCGCCGGCCGAAAGCCCGCCGACGATCTCTTCGAAGCCGGCGATCCGATCCTCAGGCGAGAGCTCAGACTGCTCGCGACGGGCGTTGTCGCCGAAGTACCAGAGGTGCAACTTGTCGAACGACGCCAGCTCGTGCTTCGGGGCGCTCGCGGCCGCCGGGCTTCCCAGCCACGTGTGGATGTGGCGCGCGGCCTTCTTGCCGTGGCCGACCCCGACCGTCACCGTCTGGTCGCTGGGGACCATGTCCCCGCCTGCAAACACACCGGGGCAGCCGGTCTGCAGCGACGCCGACACTTGCACGGTTCCGTCGCGCTCGATCTCGACTCCCGGCACCGCGCGCAGGAACTCGGTGTCCGACTGCTGTCCGAGCGCCAGGATCACCGTGTCGGCGGCGAGCGTCTCGAACTGTCCGGTCGGTTGCGGGTAGCCGGACTCGTCGAGCTCCATCAGCTCGACCTGCAGCTCTGGGCCGTCGAAGGCGGTGATCGTCCGCAGCCAGTTGATCCGCACGCCCTCGCGCTCCGCGTCCTCGGCCTCGATCTCGTGGGCCGGCATCTGCTCGCGGGTGCGCCGGTAGACGATCAGCGCCTCCTCCGCGCCCATCCGCTTGGCGACGCGGGCGGCGTCCATCGCGGTGTTCCCGCCGCCGTAGACCGCGACGCGGCGTCCGATCACCGGCTTCTCGCCGGAAGCGACGCTGCGCAGGAACGAGACCGCGTCGACGATGCGGCCTGCATCGCTCGCCGGGATGTCGACCCGCTTCGAGAGGTGGGCTCCGACCGCGACGAAGACCGCGTCGAAGGCGCCCTCCTGCTGCTCGGCGACCAGGTCCTCGACCCGGTGCCCACACGTGACGCGGACGCCCATTGCCTCGATCCGGTCGAGCTCGCCCGAGAGCACGTCGCGTGGGAGCCGGTAGGCCGGGATTCCATAGCGCATCATCCCGCCGGTCTCGGCGCCGGCGTCCCTGATCTCCACCTCGTGCCCGAGCCGGGCCAGGTGGTAGGCAGCGGACAGCCCGCTCGGGCCGGCGCCGACCACGAGCACGCGCTTGCCGGTGCGTACCGGCGGCGGGTCGAAGAGCCAGCCCTGCTCGAGTGCAAGATCGCCGAGGAAGCGCTCGACGGAATGGATCGAGACGGCGCTGTCGAGGCTGGCGCGGTTACAGACGCTCTCACAGGGGTGGTAGCAGACGCGCCCGTGGATCGCGGGCATCGGATTGTCGGCGACGAGCTGGCGCCACGCCTGCTCGTGGTGGCCCGCCTGGGTGTGCGCGAGCCACGCCTGGATGTTCTCGCCGGCCGGGCAGCCGGCGTTGCACGGCGGCAGCAGGTCGACGTAGACGGGACGTTGCTCTCGGACCGGGCCGGTGTGGGACAGACCGTGCAGCAGGTCCGGCAGCGGCGTGACGTCTGGCATCTGGTCGCTCATCGATCGCGCCGTGCAAGGACTGCCATGACGACTGCCATGACCGAGAGGCTAGCGTCCCGCCGCTCAAATGTGCTCCGTACTTCTCCGTCACGTGGATCGGTGCTGGGCCTGATGTGGCCGGGTGGTTCCTGCTCGAAGCTGAGACCGATGGTTCCGCCTTTCAAGATCAAGGTGGTCGAGCCGATCGCGCTGCCGCCGGCTGCGGAGCGACGGACGGCGCTCGACCGCGCGGGCCACAACACCTTCCTGCTGCGCGCCGACGAGGTCTTCATCGACCTGCTCACGGACAGCGGCACCTCGGCCCTCTCGCAGGAGCAGCGCGCCGCGATGGAGCTCGGCGACGAGTCGTACGCCGGCTCACGGAGCTTCTACCGCCTCGAGCGGGCGGTGCAGGAGGTCTACGGCTACGAGCACGTGATCCCCACTCACCAGGGTCGCGGCGCGGAGCACCTGCTCACGCGCATCCTGGTCGGGCCGGGCCAGATCGTCCCCTCGAACCTCTATTTCACGACGTCCCGTGCGCACGTCGAGCTCGCCGGAGGCGTCTGGGTCGACGTCGCAGTGTCGGAGGCCACCGACCCGACGTCGCCGTTCGCGTTCAAGGGCAACATCGACATCGCGTCGCTCGAGACGGTGCTGCGCGCGGCCGACGACCGCGTCGCATTCGTACGGCAGGAGGCCTGCGTCAACATGGCCGGCGGCCAGCCGTTCTCGCTCGCGAACCTCTCCGCCGTGCACGCGCTGACCCGCGAGTACGGCGTACCGCTGATCCTGGACGCGACACGGCTCTCGGAGAACGCGCTCTTCATCAAGGAGCGCGAGCCGGGTTTCGCCAATCACACGCTCGCCGAGATCGTCCAGAAGATCACGCGGCTGAGCGACGGAGCGATCTTCTCGTCGAAGAAGGACCACTTCGTCCCGATCGGCGGCGTCCTCGCCCTCAGGAGCGACGAGCTTGCACAGAAGGCCCGCGAGCTGGTCGTCGTCTACGAGGGATTCCCCCACTACGGCGGTCTCGCCGGGCACGACATGGAAGCCCTCGCGCAGGGCATCTACGAGTCGGTCGACGAGGCGACGATTCGCTATTACGTCGGCCAGGTCGCGTTCCTCGGCGGCCTGCTGCAGAAGGCCGAGGTGCCGGTGCTCGTCCCGCTCGGCGCCCACGCTGTCTTCCTGGACGCGAAGCAGTTTCTCCCGCACGTCCCGCAGGAGCAGTTCCCCGCGCAGGCGCTTGCCGCGGCGATCTACCTCGCCGGCGGCGTGCGCACGATGGAGCGCGGAATCGTCTCCGGCCAGCACGGCAATGACCCGTACGACGGGCTGGAGCTCGTCCGGCTGACGCTGCCGCGTCGCGTCTACACGTCCGAGCATCTCGAGTACGTGGCGCGTACCGTCGAGGCCGTCCACGACGCGCACTACGAGATCTCCGGCTTGAGGCTCACGTATGCGCCCGAGCACCTGCGCTTCTTCCAGGCTCGGTTCGAGCCGCTCGCCCCGCTGCCCCACTTCGATTCGCCGACAGCGGAGGCGTCGACAGGGTCGGTCGCGTGACGACCGAGACGATGCCCGCGATCCGCAAGCCCTCGGCCGGGCCGGGCCTCGTCCTCGATGAGGTGCCGGTGCCGCAGTGCGGAGACGACGAGGTGCTCGTCCAGGTCGAAGCCGCGAGCATCTGCGGCACCGATCTGCACATTCGGAACTGGGACGACTGGGCGGCGCACCGGATCGTGCCGCCGCTGACGCTCGGCCACGAGTTCGCAGGCACGGTCGTCGAGACCGGCAAGCTCGTCCGCCACGTCTCGGCCGGCGACTACGTCTCGGCCGAGAGCCACATCACCTGCGGCATGTGCTTCTACTGCCGCACCGGCCAGGCGCACATGTGCGAGCGGACGCGGATCCTCGGGGTCGACAGGGACGGCGCCTTTGCGTCCTACGTCGTCGTACCCGAGTCGGTGATCTGGAACAACGACCGCACGAAGCTGCCGCCGGAGCTGGCGACACTGCAGGAGCCGTTCGGCAACGCCGTCTTCGCGACGAGCGAGCAGGATCTCGCGGGACGGTCGGTCGCCGTGCTCGGCTGCGGGCCTGTCGGCCTCTTCACGATCGCGATCGCCCGCGCGTACGGCGCCGCAGTCGTCGTCGCGGCCGACCGCACGCCATACCGCCTCGGGCTGGCGCGGCAGATGGGGGCGACCGAGACGGTGAACGTCGACGAGACCCCGGATGCGGCCGACTGGTTCAGGGCGCATCACGAGGGACGCGGCTTCGACGTCGTCTTCGAGATGTCGGGCGCGGCGCGGGCAATCTCGGACGCGTTCTTGATCGCCCGGAACGGCGCGCGCGTGATCCTGTTCGGGATCCCGTCGAGACCCGTGCAGATCGACGTCGCCGAGGCGCTGATCTTCAAGAATCTCGACGTGCTCGCGCTCAGCGGCAGGCGGATCTTCGCAACCTGGTACAAGACACGCTGGCTGCTCGAGAGCGGCGTCGTGGATCTTCGTCCGCTGATCACGCGCGAGTGCCCGCTCGACGAGTTCGAGCAGGCATTCGAGCAGCTGAACGCCGGCGAGGCGTGCAAGATCGTCCTACACCCGCAGAGCCCGGGCCCCCGCGCGCTCGTCTCGGCGGCGGAGGCGTTGACGCCGGTGCCGGCGGGCGCCCGCACGTGGAGTCACCGGTGAGCGAGGCTGTGCGTGGGCGCCTGAACGAGCCTCTCGTCGAGCAGCTCTCGGCCGAGCTTGCTGCATTGCGAGCCGCCGGGACGTACAAGCACTTCAACACGCTGGCCTCGCCGCAGAGGCCCCGTCGTCGAGATGGCCGGGCGGGGACAGGTCGTCGTCCTCTCGTCGAACAACTACCTCGGCCTGGCGGCCCATCCTCGCGTCGTGCGGGCCGGCATCGAAGGGCTCGAGCGCTACGGCGCCGGCACCGCATCTGTGCGTTTCATCTGCGGGACGTTCGAGCCGCACGTCGAGCTCGAGCGTGAGCTGGCGGCCTTCGCAGGCACCGAGGCGGCGCTCACCTACGTCTCTTGCTGGAACGCGAACGAGGCGCTGATTCCGTCACTGACGGACGAGCGCACGGTGATCCTGTCCGACGAGCTCAATCACGCGAGCATCGTCGACGCGATCCGGCTCGCGCGCCCCGCGAGCAAGGTGATCTTCAAGCACGCCGACATGGACGAGCTCCAGGCGGCGCTGCAGTCGTGCGAGCGCGGCCAGCGCAAGCTGATCGTCACGGACGGCGTCTTCAGCATGGAGGGCGACGTCGCCAGGCTGCCGGACATCCTCGAGCTGGCGCGAGCCCACGACGCGGTCGTGATCGTCGACGACTCGCACGGCACGGGCGTGCTCGGTGCGACGGGCCGCGGTGTCGCGGAGCACTACGGAGTGCTCGGTGAGGTCGACGTCATCACCGGCACGCTCGGCAAGGCGCTCGGTGGCGCAGCAGGCGGGTACGTCGCGTCGTCGGCCGAGGTCTGCGAGATCCTGGCGCAGCGCTCGCGTCCGCAGCTCTTTTCGAATGCCTTGCCGCCGACTGTCGCGTGCAGCGCGCGCGAGGCGATCCGCGTGATCGGCGACGAGCCGTCGCTGCTCGAGCGCCTGCGCGACAACACCTCGTTCTTCCGTTCCGGCCTGCAGGAGCGCGGCTTTAAGCCGATCGAGGGCGAGGCGGCGATCATCCCGGTCGTCGTCGGGCCAACCGCGTTCGCGATTCAGCTCAGCGAGCGCCTGCTCGCCGAGGGTGTCTTCGTGACGGGCTTCGGCTATCCGGTCGTCGCGGAGGGAACTGCGCGCGTTCGGGTGCAGATGTCGGCCGCCCTGGAGACGAGCCAGCTCGATGCCGCGCTCGACGTCTTCGCGCGCGTCGGCCGGGCGCTCGACCTCGTCTGAGCCACGTCGTCGCGGAGCTCAGCCCGCGGCGCGCTCGGCGAGCTCGGATTCGAGCGCCCGTCCGCAGAGCAGCAGGGCGTCGCGCAGGGCCGCCACCTCGGCTGCGTCGAGGTCGACCAGCATTCCCCGCTCGACGTCGTCGACAGCGCGGTCGCAGCGCTCGAGCGCCCGGCGCCCCGACGCGGTCAGTTCCGTCCGAATGATGCGGCCGTGGCGCGGGTCCGCGCGTCGCCGCACGTAGCCTCGCTCGACGAGCTGCGCGAGCGCCTCGCTCATCGACTGGGGCGTGACGAGCGAGCGGCGCGCGAGTTGCGCGTTCGAGAGCCCGTCTTGCGCCCGCAGCACCGACAGTGCCGTGTACGCGGGCAACGTGAGGCCGGCGGGCTGGATCGCGGCGGTGAGCCGGCCGCGCAGCACGCGGCCGACCCGGCCGATGACGTAGCTGAGGCGCGGCTCGGTGCTCAGGACGCGGCCGGGCGCTCGTAGGCCTGCAGGCCTGGCTTGATCTTCTTCTCGTCGAGGAACTGCTCCAGGCCCTGCTCGCGGCCGCGCTCCGCGTCGAGGAACTGCGACTGCTCGAGCTTCGCGTAGAGATAGTCCTCCGCCTGGTCCCAGCTCATCGCGGCGCAGTGCTTGTAGCCGAGCTTCGCCGCCCGCAGCACGATCGGGTTCTTCTCCAGCAGGTTCCGCGCCAGCGACTCGACCTCGCCCCGGAGCTCGGCGAGCGGGACGCTGGCGTTGACGAGGCCCATCGCGGCCGCCTCTCGTCCGTCGAAGGTGCGGCCGGTCATCACATAGAGCAGCCCGGCGCGCGAGCCGACGGTGTCGGCGAGAGCCTTGCTGACGACGCTGCCAGGTGGAATGCCCCAGTTGATCTCGGAGAGACCGAACGTCGCCTCGTCTGCGGCAATCGCGAGATCGCACGCGACGAGCGGGGTGAACGCGCCGCCGAAGCACCAGCCGTTGACCATCGCGATCGTCGGCTTCGCATAGGTGCGGAGGAGCCGCCACTGCCACAGCGCCGCATCGCGCCGCACCTTCCGCTGCACGTGCTCGTCCGCCGAGTCGACCTCGCGGAAGTACTCCTTCAGGTCCATGCCGGCCGAGAACGAGTCGCCCGCGCCGGTGAGGACGAGGACGCCGCAGTCGTCGTCGGCGTCGAGAGCCTCCAGCACCTCGATCATCTCGGCGTTCAGGATCGGGCTCATGGCATTGCGCTTCTCGGGCCGGTTCAGCTCCACCCAGGCGATGCCCTCGTCCACCTCGACCCGCACAGTCGTCCACCGATCCGCGTACGCCACCGCGTTCTCCTCGCTCGAGTGCCCGCCGACTATATCAGGCTACCTGATATTACGCGAGCGAGAGGCTTGGTGCATGCGCGAACACTCTCACGGCCGCTTCGCCCGCGCGTGGTGATCGCGCGCGAGGAAGGTGTTCGCCCAGGCGCTCGTCCGCGGCGAGCGCATTGTCCTTGACGATCGCCGGCCCGTCGAGCATCGACTCCTCCTCGCCGTAGGCCTTCAGCCGCTCGTAGGCCTGTGACCAGATGCACTCCGAGTCGTAGACCTCGCACAGGCTCTCGCGGGTGCCGCCGCACGGCCCGTTGCGCTGGTTCTTCGCGCATTGCGACTCGGGGCAGACGTAGGCGATGTCCGGCAGCGAGCAGTCGCCGCAGTCGCGGCAGCCGAAGAGCGGCACCTTGGCCGCCTGCTCGGCCGCGTGGGCGGCCTTGCGAGCCGGTGCCGACTTCTCGATCGCCCGGTAGAACGCACGCCCGGCCGGGAACAACGGTGCGTCCGGCTCGAACGCGAGCGTATGAAGGCGCCGGCTGAAGCGGTACTTGAGCGGCACGTGCAACGCGGTCTTCCGCCGGCGCTTCGACTCGAGGTACGCAGCATTCACCTCGCCCGACGAGAGCTTCGCCTCCGGGTCGGGCTCGAAGAAGTAGAACTCGTCGGCGACCGGGTAGTGGATCTCCGAGGCGAACGCCCGCCAGTCGTCGCCCGCGAACGAGGCGGCCTGGTCGAGGATTTCGCCGAAGGTGGACGACGGCATGTGGCCTCCGAGGTACACGCCGCTGAAGCCGAGCCCGCGCGCGACCGCGACGTGCTTGGCGGCCAGGTCGATGAAGAACGCACGGCCCTTGTCCGGGCTCGCGCCGTGGCGCTCGGCGAGTGCGAGCAAGGCGTCGGTGACGACGACTCCCGGGATCCTCCCCGCGTGGAAGGCACGCGCCGCCGGCGGTGAGAGGAGGTAGACGTTGGCGAGCACCGAGACGGGCAGCTCTTCGCGCCTGATCCAGCGGAGCAGCTCGTCGTCCTTGCGCGCGTTCCAGCCGATCTGGTTGATGACGAAGCGCGCGCCCGCCTCGACCTTCTTGCGGAGCTTGAAGTACTGCGGCATCACTTCCCGCTCGTACCGCTTGTGGTTGGTGACCGCGCAGCCGAGGAAGAAGTCCGTCCGCTCCAGCCGGGTCCCCTGCTTGCGCGAGTCCGGCAGCCCTTCGTTCATCTCCGAGAAGAGGCTGAGCAAGCCGACCGAGTCGATGTCGAACACGGGAGCCGCGAGCCCCTTGTGCCCCGTCACCGGGTAGTCGCCGGAGAGCGCCAGGACGTTGTCGAACCCCTCCGAGCCGAGCTTCCAGCCGCGACTCTCGAGCGCGTTGCGGTTCCAGTCCTTGCAGGAGAGATGGATGATCACCTCCTGGTCGCGCGAGATCAGATCCGTCCCGAGCGTGTCGGGCGAGAGCATCGCGTGCCCGCCCGGGTTGTCGGTGATCGAGAGCACGTCGATCCTCGGCTCGGCGGCGAGCTCGCGCGCCAGCTCCATGACGCGGCGGCTGCCGTCCGCCGAGACGAGCCCGCGGCTCGTGACCAGCTCGGCGGCGACGACGAACGCACCGGGCTGCGCGAACTGTTCGCGGAGAGCGGTCATCGCCGCCTGTGACGGTCGACGGTCATTTCCAGTGTCAGTCTGCCTGATTTATCATCGCCACATGTCCGCCTTGCAGGTGCTCGACGTCGAGACGGCTCGGATCGTCGAGGTGGTGTGCGACGCGATCGTCCCCGGCTCGGCGCGGGTGCGCCCGGCCGTCTACGTCGACGCGTTGCTGGCGCAGATGGACGAGGCGCCCCGGGCCGCTGTGCTCGCCGCCTTCGTGGCGCTGGCAGACGGGGAGATCGCAGAGCAGGCCGGCACGCCCGAGTTTCTGCAGGTGCGCGCGCTCGCGATCGAGGCGTTCTACAGCGACTTCGTCGCGCCCGGCGTCGAGACCACGGGCGCCTGGGCGGAGATCGACTTCAACAGTCCGCTCGCGACGCGCCTCGCGAAGGACTGGTCCTACCTCGGGATCGGATGAGCGAGCGCTTCGACGTCGTCGTCGTGGGCTCCGGCGCGGGTGGCGGCGTGGTGGCCGGCGAGCTCGCGGAGCGCGGCAGGAGCGTGCTCCTCCTGGAGTGCGGCCCGCACCGGACCGCGGCCGACTTCACGCGCTGGGAGGCCAAGGCGGCCCACGATCTCTGGTGGCCGGTCAAGTTCGCGCTGATCGACGGCGGCGCGGGCGGCGCAGTCGGGCTGATCGGCGGCCGCTGCGTCGGCGGCAGCACGACGATCAACACGAAGGTGGCGCTGCGCGCGCACGCGAAGGACTTCGCGAAATGGCACGAGGCGAGCGGGCTGGTCGGCTCGACCGGTGCGCCGTTCGGCTCCTCCGAGCTCGACCCCTACTACGACAAGGTCGAGCAGCGGCTCGGCGTCCGCGAGCGGACGGACTGGTCGAAGAGCGTGTACACCGTCGAGCCCGGCTTTCGCGCCCTCGGCTCGGAGCTCGAGCCGGTGCGCTCGTACACCGACGCGAACTGCATGCGCTGCGGCTCGTGCCTCCAGGGCTGCCCGACGAATGCGGGCAAGTCGACGCTCAACACGTACATCCACGACGCCCTCGCGGCCGGCCGGCTCGAGTTGCGCGCCGACGCACACGTCGACCGCGTCGTCATCGAGGACGGCGAGGCGGCCGGCGTCGAGTACGTCGACCGCGACGGCACGCTCCAGCGCGTCGACGCGGGAGCGGTGGTCGTCGCCGCCGGCACGCTGAACACGCCGCAGCTCCTCTTCCGGTCGGGCCTCCCGGACAGCCCGAGCAGCCGGCTCGTCGGGCGCAACCTCGGCTTCCACCCGGCACGGCTCGTCTACGGCTTGTTCGACGAGCCGCAGGACGCGCACATGGTCTACCCGATCAGCGCGCACGCGATGACCCACCAGCACGACGAGGACGGCGGCTTCGTGATCGAGGCGACGACGATTCAGGATCCGATCGGCTTCGCGACGACGCTCGAGGACGAGCACGGACCGCTCTGGGGAGCGCCGCTCGTCGAGGCCGTGCGAGAGTTCCGCCGCTGGGTCGGGCTGCTCGTGATGGTGAACGACGACAACAATGGCAGCGTGCAGGTCGACGAGAACGGTGAGGAGTCGTTCGAGGCGGCGTTCACCGACCCGGAACGCGAGCGGATGGACGGCGCGCTCGAGTTCACGCGCCGGGTGCTCAGCGCCGCCGGCGCCTCGAGGGTCCTGTCGACCGGACTGCTGACGACGCATCAGCAAGGGTCGTGCCGGATGGGCAGCGACCCGGAGCGTTCGGTCGTCGACGCTGACGGACAGTCGTGGGACGTCAAGCGCCTCTATGTCGGCGACGGCTCGCTCGTGCCGCGGACGCTCTCGGTGAACCCGTCGCTGACGATCATGGCCCTCGCGAGCCGTCTCGCCGACCACCTCGACGGCGACCCGCACGGGTACCTCGCGTGACGGAGGCCGTTCGTGACCTCGCACATCTCTCGCACGTCGAGCTGCTGACACCGAAGCCGGACGAGAGCCTGCACTACTTCCGGGAGATCCTCGGCATGGAGGTCGCCGGGGAGAGCGGCGACTCGGTGTACCTGCGCGGCTTCGGCGACTACGAGCGATCCTCGCTGAAGCTGACTGCGGCGGCTCAGGCCGGTGTCGGGCACATCGCCTATCGCACCCATAGCCCCGAAGCCCTCGAGCGCCGGGTCGCGGCACTCGAAGCGGCCGGAGTCGAGGGCGCCTGGCTCGACGGAGACCTTGGACATGGCCGCGCCTTCGGCTTCCTCGATCCGGACGGCCATCGCTACGAGCTCTTCTACGAGTCCGAGCGCTACGAAGCGCCGCCCGAGCTGCGGCCCGCGCTCAAGAACCAGCCGCAGCGCTATCCGGGGCGAGGCGTCGGAGTGCGCCATCTCGACCACGTCAACTTCCTCGCCGTCGAGCCCGCCGAGAACCGCGTCTTCTTGGAGGAGCACCTTGGCCTGCGGCTGACCGAGCAGATCATGCTCGACGACGGCACCGAGGCGGGTGTCTGGCTCACCTCGGGTCAGAAGTCGTACGACGTCACGTACACGCGCGACCTGACGCGGACGCCCGGCCGCCTGCACCACATCGCCTTCTTCGTCGATCAGCGCGAGGACGTGCTTCGTGCGGCGGACATCTTTCTCGAGCACGGGATCGTGATGGAGTCGGGTCCGCACAAGCACGCGATCCAGCAGACGTTCTTCCTCTACACCTGGGAGCCCGGTGGGAACCGGGTCGAGGTCTGCTCCGGGGGATTCCTGATCTTCGCGCCCGACCACGAGGCGGTCGTCTGGTCGCAGGCGGAGCGCGCGAAGGGGCAGGCGTGGGGGATGCAGACGGTCGCCGCCTTTCACATCAAGGGCTCGCCGGCGGTGCCGGAAGAGGAAGCGCTCCTTGCCGGACACTGATCCGTCCGGCCGGGCTCGCGAGCTCGTCCGCGGCGCCTACGACCTGCACGTGCACGTGGAGCCCGATCTTGCCGAGAGGCGGATCGACGATCTCGGCCTCGCGCGCCGCTTCGCCGAGCTGGGGCTGGCGGGCTTCGTCCTCAAGTCCCACTATGCGCCCACGGCTGAGCGCGCGGCGGTCGTGCGCGGCGCCGTGCCGGGCGTCGACGCCCTGGGTGCGATCACGTTGAACGCCGGTGTCGGCGGGCTGAACGCACAGGCGGTCGAGATCGCGGCGCGGGGAGGCGCGCGGATCGTCTGGCTGCCGACGGTCGATTCCGAGAACGAGGCGAGCGAGGACGGGCCGAAGCCGGCGAAGCAGCCGGTCTGGCGCACGATTCAGGAGGAGTTCGAGGCGGCGGGAGTCGCGAGCGGGCCGGTGCGCCTGACGGACGACGACCTCGCAGGGGTGCTCGCGGTCGTGGCGCGGCACGACGTGGTGCTCGCGACGGGGCACATCGGCCGCGCCGAGATTTCGGCGGTCGTCGATGCCGCGCTCGCGGCCGGGGTCTCGCACGTCGTCGTCACACATCCGGACTATCCGACCCAGGGTGTCCCGGTCGAGGAGCAGCGCGAGCTCGCGGAGCGGGGAGCCGTGCTGGAACGCTGCTTCGCGCCGATTCACACCGGCAAGGTCTCGTGGGAGCAGACGTTCGCGGCGATCCGTGCGACCGGGCCGGAGCACAACGTCCTCTCGACCGATCTCGGCCAGGTGGCGAACCCTCCGGTCGAGGACGGACTGGCTCTCTTCGCGGACAAGCTCCTCGAGGCGGAGTTCAGCGAGGAAGATGTGCACACGATGGCGGTCCTCAACACGAGAAAGCTGGCCGGTGTCTAGGACGCTCCTCGTCGTCAGCGCCCACGCCGCGGACTTCGTCTGGCGCGCGGCGGGCGCGATCGCCACGGTCGTCGAGGCCGGCGGCACCGCACACGTCGTCGCGCTCTCGTACGGCGAGCGCGGCGAGTCGGGCGAGCTGTGGAAGGAGCCGGGGCAGACGGAGGAGCGCGTGAAGGAGATTCGCCACGCCGAGGCGCAGGCCGCCGCCGACGTGCTCGGAGCGGAGTTCCGGAGCTTCGACCTTGGTGACTACCCGCTCGTGGTCGACCCCGGTGCCGTCGAGCGGTTGACGGACCTGATCCGCGAGCTCGAGCCGCAGCTCGTCCTCGGCCACGCGGCGCGCGACCCGTTCAACCACGATCACGCGGTCGCGCACGAGGCGACCGTGCAGGCGCGCCAGCTTGCCAGCGGAGGCGGTGTGGCGAGCGCGTTCAAGACGATCACGCCGCCGGAGTTGCTCCTCTTCGAGCCGCACCAGCCCGAGCTCTGCGGCTTCGTCCCGACGACGTTTCTCGACATCACCTCCGTCTGGGACAAGAAGGTGGCGGCGATGGAGGCCATGGGTGCGCAGGGGTATCTCCGGCAGTACTACTCCGAGCGCGCGGAGCACCGGGCCAATCACGCGCGGCGCATCTCGGGGCGGAGCGACATCCGCTATGCGGAGGCGTTCCAGCGCGAGGTTCCCGTCGTGGTCGACTCGCTGTGACCGACTACGCCGCCCTTGCCCAGCTGGGCGTCGCGACCGTGCACGAGGCCGCCGGCAAGGCCGGCATCGTCGACGTCCCGTTGATTCAGGTCGTGCCCGGCTCGCGCGTCGCCGGTCCCGCGCGGACGGCGCTCTGCGCGCCGGGCGACAACACGATGGTGCACGCGGTCGTGGCGCACGCAAAGCCGGGCGACGTCCTGGTGCTGACGAGCGCCGAGCCGTCGTCCCGTCGCGCTCGTCGGCGAGCTGCTGGCGACACAGGCTCAGGCGCAGGGCGTCGCGGGAATCCTCGTCGATGGGGCCGTGCGCGACCTCGACGAGCTCGTTGCGATCGGCCTGCCGATCTGGACGCGGTTCGTGCGGGCACGTGGCGCGACCAAGAGCGAGGTCGGCGAGCTGGACGTGCCGGTCGTCGTCGGCGGCACGACGATCCGGCCGGGAGACCTCGTCGTCATGGACTGCGACGGAGCCGTGGCGCTGGCCGGCGAACGTGTGGGCGAGGTGCTGCCGCTCGCGCTCGAGCGGGCTGCGCGGGAGCGCGTCATGCGAGAGCGGTATGCGGCGGGCGAGCTTTCCTACGACGTGCAGGAGCTGCGCGGGCTCGTGGACGGCTGATGGAGGTCGCGGTGCTCGGCCTCGGCGAGGCAGGCGGCCGGATCGCAGCCGATCTCGTGGCAGCCGGCTGCGCGGTGCGCGGGTGGGATCCGGCCCGGCGGCGGGACGGGATCGTCAATGCGGAGAGCGATCTGAGCGCGGTCAGAGGCGCCGACGTCGTGCTCAGCATCAACGCGGCCGCGGTCGCCCTCGACGCGGCGGCCCGAGTCGCCGGCGCGCTCGGCGGCGACTCGCTCTACGCCGATCTGAACACGTCCTCGCCGCAGCTCAAGCGGGAACTCGCCGCGGTGCTGCCGGTCGAGTTCGCCGACGTGGCGCTGGTCGGCGTCGTCCCGAGCCTCGGTCTGAAGACGCCGGCGCTCGCTTCTGGAGCGGGCGCCGAGCGCTTCGCGGAGCTCTTCCGGCCGCTCGGGATGCCAGTCGATGTCGTCGGCCCGCATGCGGGTGACGCGGCCGGCTTGAAGCTGCTGCGCAGCGTCTTCATGAAAGGCGTTGCGGCGGCCGCCGTCGAGAGCCTCGACGCGGCGCGGGCCGCGGGCGTCGAGGAGCGCGTACGCGCCGACATCGCCGCGGTGATCGGCGAACCGCTCCTCGAGCGGCTGCTCTCCGGCTCCCGTCTGCACGCGACGCGGCGCGTCGACGAGATGCGGGCGGCCGCCGCGTACCTCGAGGAGCTCGGCGTGAAGCCGCGCGTCGCGTCGGCCGCAGCCGAGTGGCTGACGCAGCTCCGCGACGCGGGCTAGCCGACCTCGACCCGCGCGAGCCCGTACGCCTCGAGCGCCGCGAGCAGCTCCCGGTGGCCGAAGGCCTCGCCCGGCGACGCGAAGCCGACCTTGCGCGGCGGCTGGTGGACGAGGTGGTGCGCGGCGAACGCCTGGATCAGCCCGGTCTGGAGGTAGGCGCCCTGGCCGTGCGCGGAGACCCGGATCGTCTCGAGGTTGCCGCGCCCGACGACGACGTCGACGGTGCGCTGCTGGCGCCGGTTCTCGCGCGGCGGCAGGCCCGGCTGCATCGAGTCGGCGATCCCGGCGAGCACCGCGCGCTGCTCGTCCGGCGGCAGCGGCTTGATCTTCTCCTGGTAGTCCCGCTGGCCCGCGACGATGCCCTCCATGAGCGAGCGGTCGAGCAGGCCGCCGAAGGCGCGCACGTTCGCGATCTGCGGGTGGTCCTTGAACCAGACCGGGTGCGGGAAGCCGCCCCACGGCAGCGCGAGCTGGGTCGTGATCGCGCTCGGGATCGTCACCTCGAGCGTCGTCACCGGCGGCCACTCCTTGTACTCGTTCTGCTCGAGGTAGATCGACTCCCACTGGAGCTGGCCGAAGATCGTCTGGGTCGACCCGTAGGTCGGGAAGCCCATGAACATCGAGAGGATCTCGAGCGAGTCGATCCCGGGCGCCCGCTCGATCGCGATCCGCGCGCACGCCTCCGCGACCGCCGACATGTACGCCGTCGCCGGCGCGAGCAGCAAGCCCGCCTCCGCGAACTTCGCGCCCCACTCCTCCTGCGCGAGCCGCACCCACGGCGTCTCGCCGCCCGTGTCGATGTAGTGGCAGCCCGCCTTCAGCGCGGCCTCGGCGACCGTCGAGCCGTAGTAGATGCAGGGGCCGACGGTGTTGCAGACGACCTTCGCGCCCTCGAGCAGCGACGCGAGCGCGTCGACGTCGTGGTCGACCTGGACGATCTCGTAGTCGGCCGTGCCGATGCCCGGCACGTGCGAGAGGACCTCCTCGATCTTCTCGCGGTTGCGCCCGGCGGCGACGAACGGGACGTTGTACTCCCGCAGGAACTCGATGATCAGCCGCGCGGAGAAGCCGCTGGCGCCGTAGACGACGACGGGACGCTTGTCGCTCACGTTGGCCTCCAGTCCGAGCAGCCGGATGGCGTTCTGCTTCAGGATCAGCGGCCGCACCTCCGGCTTGATGTCGAGCGTGTCGAAGTCCGCGAGCCAGCGCTCGGGCGTGATGAACGGGTAGTCGGTGCCGAACAGCACGCGCTCGCGCAGCAGCGTGTTCGCGTGGTGGACGAGCTGCGGCGGGAAGTACTTCGGCGACCACCCCGACAGGTCGATGTACACCTGCGGCTTGTGCAGCGCGACCGAGATCGCCTCGTCCTGCCACGGGAACGACGGGTGCGCGAGGACGATCTTCAGGTCGGGGAAGTCGACGGCGACGTCGTCGACGTGCATCGGGTTGGAGTACTTGAGCCGGACGCCGCCGCCGCCGGGGAGGCCCGAGCCGACGCCCGACTGCCCGGTGTGGAAGAGCGCCGGCAGCCCGGCCTCCTCGATCACCTCGTAGAGCGGGTAGGCCATGCGGTCGTTCGGGAAGAAGCCCTGCACGTTCGGGTGGAACTTGAAGCCGCGCACGCCGTGCTCGGCGATCAGGCGCCGTGCCTCGTCGACGCCGCGCCGCCCCTTGTGCGGGTCGATGCTCGCGAACGGGATCAGGACGTCGGCGTTCGCCCTCGCCGACCGCGGCGATCTCCTCGTTCGGCACGCGCGTCTGCCCGGTGAACGACTCCGAGTCGACCGTGAAGACGACGGCCATCATCCGCCGCTCGCGGTAGTAGCGCGCGAGCTCCACCGCCGTCGGCCGCGCCGACTCGCCGCGGAAGTGGCGCACGGCCGCGTCGCGCAGCTCGTCGGGGAGCGAGTCGCCGCCCGCCTCCGACATCTCGACGTGCGCGTGCACGTCGATCGCGACGACGTCCGCGAGGGTGAGCGGCGCTGTCAGCCACGTGTCACCGCCTGGCGAGCCGGCCAGCTCCTCGGCCGCGATCGCGGCGAACACGTCGAGCGCCGTCGGGTCGAGGAGCGAGTCGCGGCTCGCGACCGGCGTCGACCGCGTCGCCGCGCAGGATGCGCTTGACGGGCGCCTCGAGCTTCTTGCCGGTCAGCGTGCGGGGGATCGCGGGCACGGCGCGGATCGTGTCGGGCACGTGGCGCGGCGAGAGCTGCGAGCGCAGGCTGCGGCCGATGCTGCGCGCGCAGCTCGTCGTCCAGCGCGACGCCGTCGGCGAGCACGACGAACAGCACGAGCTCGCCCGCGCCGCCCTCGTCGTCCTCGAGGTGGACGACGAGGCTGTCCGTGATCTCCGGCAGCTCCTCGACGACGCTGTAGAACTCGCCGGTGCCGAGGCGGACGCCGCCGCGGTTGAGGGTCGCGTCCGAGCGGCCCGTGACGACGCAGCTGCCGCGCTCCGAGAACATGATCCAGTCGCCCTGGCGCCAGACCCCCGGGAACATGCTCGAAGTACGAGCTGCGGTAGAGGGAGCCGTCCGTGTCTCCCCACAGCTCGACGGGCATCGACGGCATCGGCCTGGTGATCACGAGCTCTCCCAGCTCGCCGACGAGCGGCTCGCCCTGCGGGTCGAAGGCGTCGGCCGCGACGCCGAGCAGGCGGCCGGAGATCTCGCCCTCGTAGACCGGGAGGAGCGGCGAGCCGCCGACGATCCCGCTGCAGACGTCGGTGCCGCCGCTGCCGTTGATCAGCAGCACGTCGGGCCCGAGCTGGTCGTAGACGTAGCGGTAGCCCTCGGCCGGGAGCGGCGAGCCGGCGGTGCCGAAGACGCGGATCGAGCTGAGGTCGTACTCGCGCCCGGGCTCCAGGCCCGCCTTGCGGCACGCCATCAGGAAGGCCGGGCTCACGCCCATGAAGGTCGGGCGCGTCTCCTCGGCGACCCGCCACTGCCAGCCGAGGTCCGGCCAGGTCGGGTCGCCGTCGAGCATCACGATCGACGACCGCACGAGGAGCGCCGCGACGAGCGCGTTCCACATCATCCAGGAGGTCGTGCTGAACCAGAGCAGGCGGCCGCCCGGCTTCAGGTCCCAGCTGAACGCGTGCGCCTTGAGGTACTCGAGCAGGATGCCGCCGTGCCCGTGGACGATCGCCTTCGGCCGGCCCGTCGTCCCCGACGAGAAGAGCACGAACAGCGGGTGGTCGAAGGCGACCGGCACGAACGCGAGCGGCGCCGGGCTCGGCGAGCAGCTCGTCCCAGGAGAGCGCGTCCGGAACCGCGTGCTCGCCGTAGGGGACGTGCACGACGTGGCGCAGGGTGGGGAGGGCGGCGCGGATCGTCGCCACCTCCTCGCGGCGGTCGATCGAGCGGTCGCGGAAGCCGTAGCCGCCGACCGTCAGCAGCACGGACGGCTCGAGCTGCGACGAGGCGGTCGACGACGCTGCGCGTGCCGAGCTCGGGCGCGCAGCTCGCCCAGATCGCGCCGAGGCTCGCCGTCGCCGCGAACGCCACCAGCGTCTCGGGGATGTTCGGCAGGTAGGCGACGACGCGGTCGCCCGGGCCGACGCCGAGCCGCAGGAGGCCGGCGCGCGCGCGCGCCACCTGCTCGCGGAGATCCGCGAACGTGAGCTCGGTCGGCTCGCGCGTCTGGGAGTGGGAGACGATCGCGACCTGCTCGGCGTCGTCGTCGCCGCCGATGAGGTGCTCGGCGAAGTTCAGCCGCGCGCCCGGGAACCACGTCGGCGCCCGGCATCGCGTCGGAGGCGAGGACCGTGCTGTACGGCGCGTGCGCCTTCACCTCGAAGAACTCCCAGATCGACGACCAGAAGCCGGCCAGGTCGTCGACCGACCAGCGCCACAGCTCGTCGTAGTCCGCGAACGCGAGCCCGCGCTCGCGCTCGAGCCAGGCGAGGTAGCGCCCGATCTCGGTCGTCTCCCGAACGTCCGGCGGCGGCGTCCACAGGACGCCGCGGTCGTCGCGGCGCGGCACAGCGCCATCAGGGCGGCGCCAGCCTGTGCCCCATGCTGAGCGAGATGTCGTGCGCCGTCTGGGTGACGGCAGGCCCGTAGCGCGCGATCAGCTCGTCCATCGACACCATCGTGCGGTGGACGGCGAGGTTGAGCGCGGCGAGCACCTCGCCCGAGTGCGAGTGGATCGGAGCGGCGATCGAGCGCAGCCCGTAGGCGAGCTCCTCGTCGTTCACCGCGATGCCCGACGTCACGGATCTTGCGCCAGCTCCTCCCGGAACGCCTTGGGATCGGTGAGCGTGTTCGGCCCGCGCGGCGCGAAGTCGATCCGCTCGATGATCTCCTCGAGGCGCTCCTCGGGGACGAAGGCGAGGATCGCCTTCCCCATCGCGGTGCAGTAGGCCGGCAGCCGCGCGCCCACGTGGAGGTTGAGGTCGATCTCCCGCTGGCCCGGCCGGGCCGTGCGGCAGCGCTCGATGTAGACGACGTCGGTGCCGTCGAGGATCGCCAGGTTGACCGTGCGCCCGCGTCTCGTCGCTGAGCTGCCGCAGGTGCGGGGCCGAGATCTCGCGCAGGTCCATCGAGTTGATCGCCGAGAAGCCGAGGTCGAGCACCTTCGGGCCGAGCCGGTAGCGCTTCGAGTCGGGGTCCTGCTGCAGGTAGCCGAGCTTGGCGAGCGTCGCGACGTAGCGGTGCGCCGTGCTCCGGCTCAGCTCGAGCTCGCGCGAGAGCTCGCTGACGCCGATCAGCGGCCGGTCGGAGTTGAACGAGGAGAGGATCGCGAGGCCGCGCTCGAGCGACTGCGATGTGCCCGTGCTTCCCTCCGACGGCGGCATGCGCGCATCCTAACGCCTCGTTCCAGCAATTGGAACACCGTCTTGACAAACGGGCAGAGCCCTGAGAGGCTCGAAGTCGTCGACGCCGCCGGCGACGCCTGCCGAGCGTGGTCGGGATCCTCGCACGGAACCGGCGGCTCGTACACCCAGCGGGTTTCGTCGACAGGAGGAGTTGCTAGCCGCCATGAGCTCCCAGAGCTTGGAGGCTTTGCTACAGACCGTCGGGAATCCGGTGACCTGGCCCGCAACTCGCAGATCGGGCCCTACGTGTATCCGAAGGTTCCCGAGCGAGTTCTCGAACTGGCGCGACGAGCAGCATGCCTGGCGGGAGACGTGCTGTCTCTTCGACCAGTCGCACCACATGACGGACCTGTACATCAAGGGCCCCGATGCGCTGAAGCTGCTCTCGGCCACCGGCGTCAACAGCTTCGCGACGTTCGCGGTCAACAAGGCGAAGCAGTTCGTCGCGTGCAACTACGACGGCTACGTGATCGGCGACGCGATTCTCTTCTACCTCGACGAGGAGCGTGTTCAGCCTCGTCGGGCGCCCGTCGGCGCACAACTGGGTGCAGTACCACGGCGAGACGGGCGACTACGACGTGTCGTTCGAGCGCGACGAGCGCTCGGCGGTGAACCCGACCGGCCGCAGGCTCTACCGCTACCAGGTGCAGGGCCCCGACCGCGCTCAAGGTGCTGGAGAAGGTCACCGGCGGCCCGCTGCCCGAGATCAAGTTCTTCAACATGGGCGAGATCACGATCGCCGGCCACAAGGTTCGTGCGCTGCACCACGGCATGTCCGGCGTGCCCGGGCTCGAGCTCTTCGGCCCCTGGGCCGAGGGCGACGAGGTCAGGGCCGCGATCGTCGAGGCCGGCAAGGAGTTCGGGCTCGCGCAGGTGGGGTCGCGGGTCTACGCCACGAACACGCTCGAGTCGGGCTGGATCCCGTGCCCGCTCCCGGCCGTCTTCACCGGCGACGACATGAAGGCGTATCGCGAATGGCTGCCCGCGAACGGCTACGAGGGCACCGGCTCGCTCGGCGGCAGCTACTACTCCGACGACATCGAGGACTACTACCTGACGCCGTACGATCTCGGCTACGGGCCGTTCGTCAAGTTCGACCACGACTTCATCGGCCGCGAGGCGCTCGAGAAGATGCGGCCGACCCGAAGCGGAAGAAGGTCACGCTCGCCTGGAACGGCGACGACGTCACCCGCGCGATGGGGACGATGTTCCAGAAGGAGGACCGGGCGAAGTACATCGACCTGCCCCTGTCCAACTACTCGACGTGGCCGAACGACAAGGTGCTGAAGGACGGCAAGATGGTCGGCGTGTCGACGTTCTCCGGCTACAGCTCGAACGAGAGCTCGATGCTCTCGCTCGCGATCGTCGACGTCGAGCAGAGCGAGCCCGGCACCGAGGTCACGCTCGTCTGGGGCGAGGAAGGCGGCGGATCGGCGAAGCCGGTGGTCGAGCGCCACGTGCAGACCGAGATCCGGGCGATCGTCTCGCCCGTCCCGTACGCCGAGGTCGTCCGTGCCTCGTATCGGCCGCACTGAGCCGTGAGCATGGGCGACGACGTCGAGCTGCTCGGCCTGTACTGGACGGTCTCCGGGCCGGTCGAGGTGCACATCGGGCGGGAGTGGAGCCTCTTCGACTGGGCCGACCGCTGCGCCGAGGCGCGCAAGGTCGGGTTCAGCGGGCTCGGGATCTGGCACGCCGACCTCGCAGCACGTGCTCGAGACGCGGAGCCTGCAGGAGATGAAGCAGATCTTCGACGACAACGGGCTGCGCCACCTCGAGCTCGAGTTCCTCATGGACTGGTTCCTCGACGAGGACGACGAGCGCCGTCAGGCCTCCGACAAGATCCGCGAGCTGCTCTTCGACGCGGCGGGCGCGCTCGACGCCCACCACATCAAGGTCGGCAACATCCCCGGCACGCCGGCCGAGCTCTCGCAGCTCACCGAGCGCTTCGGCGAGCTCTGCGCCGACGCGGCCGCAGCACACCGACGCGAAGATCGTCTACGAGTTCATGCCCTTCGACGTCGAACGTCAACAGCATCGACACCGCGCTCGCAGGTCGTCGCCGGCGCGGGCGCCGCGAACGGCGGCATCGCGATCGACACGTGGCACATGTCCAAGCTCGGGATCGCGCCCGACGACCTGCGCCGCATCCCGATCGAGTACCTGTCGTGGGTCGAGCTGAGCGACGGCCGGCTCGAGGACATGGACGACCTCATCGACGAGACCGTCAACCACCGCGAGCTGCCCGGCGAGGGCGAGTTCGACCTGCGCGGGTACGTCGAGGCCTGCCAGGACCACGGCTACACCGGGCCCTGGGGCGTCGAGGTGCTCTCCGAGGAGCTGCGCAACAACCCGATCGACGTGATCTTCCGGCGGGCCTACGAGACGACCGCCGCCCAATTCGGACCAGAGAGGAGCTCCGCATGAGCGCACCGAGTGGAGTCAAGGAGCTCGACCGCGACCGGCTGGTCTGGATGTACGAGCAGATGCTGCGGATCCGGGAGTTCGAGGAGCGGGTCAAGCGCACCTTCGAGGAGCACCCGGGCGTGATCCGCGGCCACACGCATCTCGCCGACGGCGCCGAGGCGTCGATCGTCGGCTCGATCGCCACGCTCGGCCCCGACGACCAGTTCTTCGCGACCTACCGCTGCCACGGCTACCCGCTCGCGCGCGGCACCGACCCGAAGGCGATGATGGCCGAGATCTACGGCCGCAAGGACGGCCTCTGCAAGGGCATCGGCGGCTCGATGCACCTCACCGACGTCTCGAACGGCTTCCTCGGCACGTCGGGGATCGTCGCGGCCGGGATCCCGCACGCGACCGGCGCGGCCTGGGCGGCGCAGATCCGCAAGCAGGGCCAGGTCGTCCTGTGCTTCTTCGGCGACGGCGCCTCCAAGCAGGGCGCGTTCTCCGAGTCGCTGAACATCGCCTCGCTGTGGAAGCTCCCGATCGTCTACGTGATGGAGAACAACGGCTACAACGTCCACACGCGCACCGAGCAGGAGGACGCCAACCGCGCCAACGGCGAGGACCTCTCGGTCAAGGCGAAGGCCTTCAGCATGCCGGGCGTGACGATCGACGGCCGCGACCCGGTCGCCGTCTACGAGACCGTCGGCGCGGCGGTCGCGCGCGCCCGCGCCGGCGACGGGCCGACGCTGGTCGAGTCGCAGATGTACCGCCTGTCGGCGCACGGCAACATCATCGCCCCGCCCGGCGTGCCGCTTCACTTCCCCGAGCACGAGGCGATCGAGAAGTTCGGCGCGCCGGAGGAGTACGAGGCCGCGCTGAAGGGCGACCCGGTGCCGGCGTTCCGCGGCCGGCTCGTCGCCGACGGCACGCTCTCGGCCGAGGACGCCGACGAGCTCGCCGCCGAGGTCCGCGACGAGATGCAGGCCGCGGTCAGCTTCGGCCTCGACAGCCCGTTCCCCGCCGTCGAGTCCGCCCTCGAGTACGTCTACGCGTGAGAGGCTGACGGAATCCGCCTCACGATGGTGGCCAGACGCGGCGCAGCTCGCCGGGTCGGGCTTGAACGTAGGCACCACTATGCCCTGCGCCGCCCCGGGCGATCTGCTTGGTCTGAGCCATCCCGCAAGCACCCAAGATCCACATCAGCCCTAGGAGGATCGATCAATGGCACATGAACTGCCCTTCATCGCCGCCATCGACGAGGCGATCAGGCTCGAGATGGAGCGCGACGACACCGTCCTCTACTTCGGCCAGAACATGGCCACGACCGAGAACGAGCCGTACGTCGACGCGTTCGGCAAGGACCGCGTGCGCGTCACGCCGATCTCCGAGACGGCCGAGATCGGCATGGCGATCGGCGCCGCGCTGGCCGGCTTCCGCCCCGTGGTCGAGCTCTACATGGCCGAGTTCATGCTCGTCGCGATGGACCAGGTGATCAACGAGGCGCCCCGCTTCCGCGCGATGAGCGGCGGCCAGGTGAAGGTCCCGCTCGTGCTCAAGGCCGGCTACGGCTTCACCGCCGGCTGGGCGGGCCAGCACACCGGCACGATCGGCGCCCTCTTCATGGGCGTGCCCGGACTGAAGGTCGTCGTGCCGTCGACGGCCGCCGACGCCAAGGGCCTGATGGCGACGGCGATCCGCGACGACAACCCGGTCGTCTACCTCCACCACTACCTGCTGACGCTCGAGCACGGCGAGGTGCCCGACGGCGAGTACCTCGTCCCGTTCGGCGAGGCTGCGATCCGGCGCGAGGGCGGCGACGTGACGATCGTCGCCACCGGCTGGACCGTCGACCGCGCGCTCGGCGCCGCCGAGCGGCTGGCCTCGGAGGGCGTCCAGGCCGAGGTGATCGACCCGCGCACGCTCGCGCCGCTCGACATGCCGACGATCCTCGAGTCGGTCGACAAGACCGGCCGGCTGGTGCTCGTCGACCAGGCGACGCGGCACGCGTCGGCCTCGACGGTGATCGCCGGCGAGGTGGCCGAGCACGGGTTCTCGTCGCTGAAGGCGCCGATCGTGCAGGTCACCGCGCTCGACGCGACGATCCCCTACAGCGAGCCGCTCGAGGCCTGGGTGCTGCCCGACGAGGACAAGATCGTCACCGCCGTGCAGCAGGTGCTCGGGTCGGCGCCCGTGACGGCGTAGCGACCGTGACCGCCCGGTGGTAGCGCGGCCGCTCGACGGCGAGCAGGCGCGCCCCTGCTCGCGACGATGTGGCGGATCCGGCTCTTCGAGGAGCGGGTCGGCCAGCTCAAGCGCGCCGACGAGGTCCACGGGCTGATCCACCTCAGCGTCGGCCAGGAGGGCGTCGCCGCGGCGTGTGCACGCAGCTGCGCGACGACGACGCCGTCTACTCCGGGCACCGCGCGCACGGCCACGCGATCGCGAAGGGCGCGCCGCTCGAGCGGGTGATGGCGGAGCTGATGGGTCGCGACAGCGGGCTCTGCCGCGGGCTCGGCGGCTCGATGCACCTCGTCGACGTGGAGCACGGTTTCATGGGCGCGACCGGCGTCGTCGGCGGCAACATCCCGATCGCGCTCGGGAGCGCGCTGGCGGCGCGGCTGCGGGGCGACGACTCGGTCGCGGTCGTCTTCTTCGGCGACGGCGCCGTGCAGGCCGGGCACTTCAACGAGACGGTGAACCTCGCGACGCTCTGGGGGCTGCCGCTGATCCTCGTCTGCGAGAACAACGGCTTCGCGGAGTTCACGCCGCGCTCGGCGCACACGAACGTCGAGCGGGTGAGCGACGTGGTCGCGCCGTACGAGGTCGAGCGCGAGACCGTGGACGGCAACGACGTCGTGGCGGTGTGGGACGCATTCGGCCGCTTCCTCGGCTCGGCGCGTGAGGGGCGCGGGCCGTTCCTGCTCGAGTGCCTGACGCACCGCCTGCGCGGCCACTACGAGGGCGATCCGGGCAAGTACCGCGAGGCGCTCGCCGCCGCCGACTGGCAGGCGAAGGACCCGATCCTGCGGCTCCAGCGGCACGGGATCGAGCAGGGCTGGTTCGACCGAGGAGGCGCTGCCCGGCATCGAGTCCGAGGCCGCCGAGGCGGTCGAGCAGGCGGTGCGCTTCGCCCGCGAGAGCGCGTTCCCGCCGCTCGACCTGATCGCCCGCATGGTCTACGCCGATGGCTAGGTACGTCTACATCACGTCGCGTCCCGATGGCTGAGACGACCTACATCAAGGCGATCACCTCGACGCTGGCCGAGGCGATGCGCGCCGACGAGCGCGTGTTCGTGCTCGGCGAGGACGTCGCCGAGGGCGGGCCGTACACCGCGACCGCCGGCCTGGCCGAGGAGTTCGGCACCGAGCGTGTGATCAACACGCCGATCAGCGAGGCGGCGATCACGGGCGTGGCGATCGGCGCCGCCCAGTCGGGCCTGCGCCCGGTGCTGGAGATCATGTTCATCGACTTCATCACGCTGGCGCTCGACCAGCTCGTCAACGCGGCGGCCAAGGCGCACTTCATGTCCGGCGGCCAGCTGACGGTGCCGATGGTCCTGCGCACGCAGGGCGGCGCCGGCTACCGCGGCGGGGCGCAGCACTCGCAGAGCCTCGAGAGCTGGCTCACGCACGTGCCCGGCCTGAAGATCGTGATGCCGAGCCGGGCCGTCGACGCCGCCGGGCTGCTTGCGAGCGCGATCGCCGACTCCAACCCCGTCGTCTTCATCGAGAACAAGACGCTGTACTTCCGCAAGGAGGAGGTGCCCGACGCGCCTTCGCCGGTGCGGATCGGCGAGGCCGTCACGCCTGCGCGAAGGCGGCGACGTCACGATCGTCGCCCTCTCGCGCCTCGTCCACGACGCGCTCGCGGCGGCGGAGCGACTCGCCGCCGAGGACGGCATCGAGGCCGAGGTGATCGACCCGCGCACGCTCGTCCCGCTCGATCTCGACACGATCGTCGAGTCCGTCAAGCGCACCGGCCGGCTCGTCGTCGCGCACGAGGCCGTCGAGCACGGCGGCTTCGGCGCCGAGATCGCGGCGCAGGTCCAGGCGGCGGCCTTCGACTACCTCGACGCGCCGATCGGACGCGTCGGTGCGCCGTTCGCTCCGATCCCGCTCAGCCCGCCGCTCGAGGATGCCTATCTGCCTGGCGTCGACGAGGTCGTAGCGGCCGCGCGGGCGGTGCTCTCATGAACGTTGTCCCGCAAACGATCGCGGGCGTAGTATCTGGCTACCTGACATGGAGGAGGTTCGGGTGTACGACTATGTGATCGTCGGCGCGGGCTCCGCCGGGTGCGTGCTGGCCGCGCGCCTGAGCGAGGATCCCGACGTGAAGGTGGCGCTGCTCGAGGCCGGAGGGCCCGACAGCCGCCCTGAGATCTCGACGCCCATGGCCTTCCCGATGCTGCTGAAGTCGAGCATCGACTGGGATCTCTACGGCGAGATGGAGCCTGGGCTCGGCGGGCGCCGCCTCTACCTGCCGCGCGGCAAGGTGATCGGCGGCTCCGGCTCGATCAACGCGATGATCTACATCCGCGGCAACCGTGCCGACTTCGACGGGTGGGCAGCCGGCGGCGCCGAGGGCTGGAGCTACGACGAGGTCCTGCCGTACTTCAAGCGCTCGGAGGACAACGAGCGCGGCGAGGACGACTTCCACGGCGTGGGCGGGCCGATGAGCGTCTCGGACAGCCGCGCGATGAGCCCGATGATCGAGACGATGATCGAGGCGAGCCGGCTCGCGGGCCATGTGGTCAACGCCGACTTCAACGGCGCCAGCCAGGAGGGGGTCGGGCGGTTCCAGCTCACGCAGCGGAACGGGCTGCAGGTGCTCGACCGCGGACGCGTTCCTGCACCCGGCCGAAGGCCGGCCGAACCTCGATGTCATCACCGACGCGATGGCGCTGCGGATCCTGTTCGACGGCGCGCGTGCAGTGGGGGTCGAGGTGAACCGCGGCGGCACCGTCGAGGAGATCCGCGCCGGGCGCGACGTGATCCTGTCGGCCGGCTCGTTCCAGTCGCCCGTCCTGCTGATGATCTCGGGCATCGGGCCGGCGGAGGACCTCGAGCTGTACGGCATCGAGGTCCGCGAGAACCTGCCGGTCGGCCACAACCTCCAGGACCACTGCATGGCGCAGCTGAACTTCGAGACCGACGAGCCGTCGCTCTTCGGCGCCTTCACGCCCGAGAACTTCAAGCTGCTGGAGAGCGAGGGCCGCGGGCCGCTGTCGTCCAACATTCCGGAGGCCGGCGCGTTCTTCCGCACCCGCCCCGAGCTGGACGCGCCTGACATCCAGTTCCACTACGCGCCGTCGATGTTCTACGACGAAGGGCTGACCGCGCCGCACGACCACGGCTACTGCTTCGGCCCGGTCGTGGTCAAGCCGACCGGCCGCGGCCGGGTGATGCTGCGCGCGCCGCTGGCCGACTCCAAGCCGCGCGTGCTGTGCAACTTCCTGACCACCGACGAGGACCGCGCCTCGATGATCGCGGGAATCCGCCTGGCACTGGAGATCGCCGAGCAGGAGCCGCTGCAGCGGGCGGTCCGGCAGCCCTTCAGCGTGCCGGACGGCGACTCGGACGAGGCGATCATGGACTTCGTCCGCCGGGCGTCGCAGAGCGTCTATCACCCGACCTCGACCTGCGCGATCGGGTCGGTCGTCGACCCCGAGCTCCGCGTGTACGGCATCGACGGCCTGCGGGTCGTCGACGCGTCCGTGATGCCGACGATCACGCGCGGGAACACGAATGCGGCGACGATCATGATCGCCGAGAAGGCAGCAGACCTGATCCGAGAGCGCAGTCCAGAGACTCAACGAGTAGAGGAGCGCGTATCGTGAGCACGATCGAGCAGACCGTTGGGGAACTCCTCAACGAGCAGGACTGGACGGGCAAGATCTTCAGCGACGGGTGGGTTGACGCGCCGGAGACGATCGAGACGGTCGAGCCCGCGACGGGCGAGGTGCTCGGGACGGCCGGCGTGGCGAACGCGGCCTCCGTCGCCGCGGCGGCGAAGTCGGCCGCGCGCGCTCAGCGCGCCTGGGGTGCGCTGCCGATGGCCGAACGTGTGGCAGTCATCGGCCGCGCGGCGGAGCTTCTCGAGCTGCACCAGGCGGAGATCACCACCTGGATGGTGCGCGAGTCCGGGGCGATCCCGCCGAAGGTCGAGCATGAGATCGGCGCGTCAATCGGGCAGCTGAACGAGGCCGCCTCCCTGATCTCGACGTCGCTCGAGCAGGAGCTGGAGTCGCCGATCCCAGGGCGGACGTCGACTGCGCGTCGCGTGCCGATCGGCGTCGTCGGCGTGATCACGCCGTGGAACTTCCCGCTCGTGCTGGCTATGCGGTCGCTCGGCCCGGCGCTCGTGCTCGGGAACGCGGCCGTGCTCAAGAGCGATCCGAACACCCCGGTGACCGGCGGCGTGGTGATCGCGCGGATCTTCGAGGAGGCCGGGCTGCCGTCAGGCGTCCTGCACGTCCTCTGTGGCGGTCCCGAGGTCGGGCAGGCGCTCGTCGAGGACCCGAATGTCCGGATGATCTCGTTCACGGGGTCGACCAAGACGGGCCGTCTGGTCGGCGAAGCTGCGGGCCGCGGGTTGAAGCGGGTCGTGCTCGAGCTCGGGGGCAACAGCCCGCTGATCGTGCTGGAGGACGCCGACATCGAAGCCGCGTCGTCGGCCGGCGCGTGGGGCTCGTTCCTGCACCAGGGGCAGATCTGCCTCTCCGTCGAGCCGGCACCTCGTGCACGAGTCGATCGCCGACGAGTACGTGGCGGCGCTGGCCGAGCGGGCGGGTCGTCTCGTCGTCGGCAATCCGGCGACCGACCAGGTCCACCTCGGCCCGATCATCAACGAGAAGCAGATCGACAACGTGCAGCGGATCGTCGACGAGACGGTCGCGGCCGGGGCGTCCGCGGTCGTCGGCGGCTCCCACGACGGCCTGTTCTATCCCGCGACCGTGCTGCGCGACGTGCGCCCGGAGATGGCCGCCTTCAAGGAGGAGATCTTCGGCCCGGTGGCCGCGGTCACGACCTTCAAGACCGACGACGAGGCCGTCGAGCTCGCGAACGGGACGGACTACGGCTTGTCGGCGGCGGTCCAGTCAGGCAGCCGGGAGCGGGCCGATGCGGTCGCTTCGCGTCTCGACGCGGGCATGGTCCACGTCAACGACCAGACCGTCAACGAGGAGCCGCCGGCGCCGTTCGGAGGCTTCAAGTGCTCGAGCAACGGCGGCCACTTCGGTGGCGTCGGCCAGCTCGAGCTCTGGACCGAGTGGCAGTGGCTGACGTCGAGGGAGAAGGCCGAGCCGTTCCCGTTTTAGTCTTCTGGACATGAAAGCGGCGCTTCTGCGCGAGTACCACCGGCCGCTCGAGCTGGTCGATCTGCCGCGGCCTGAGGTCGCGCAGCTGAGCGACGTGCTCGTCCGGATCGGCGGCGCCGGCGTCTGCGCGACCGACCTGCACGCGATCGAGGGCTTGATGGAGCCGGCCGGCGTCACGTTGCCGCGCGTCCTCGGCCACGAGAACGCCGGCTGGGTGGAGGAGCTCGGCGCGGGCGTCACCACAGTCAGCCAAGGCGATGCAGTGCTGGTGTATCCGCCCTACAGCTGCGGGCTCTGCGTTGCGTGCCGTCGCGGGAACGACATGCACTGCGAGCGGCACCAGTTCACCGGCCTGTCGGTCGACGGCGGCTTCGCGGAGTACGTCCTCGTGTCGGAGCGCTCGCTCGTGCCGCTGCCCGCTGGGGTCGAGCCGGCCGCCGTCGCACCGCACGCGGACGCCGGCCTCACCGCCTATCACGCTGTCAGACGTCTCGCGCACCTCGCCGTTCCCGGAACGACCGCCGTCGTCATCGGCGTCGGCGGCGTCGGCCACGTCGCGCTGCAGCTCGTCCGCGAGCTGGGATCGAGCTCGGTGATCGCCGTCGACGTCGACGAGCGGCGGCGGCGGCTCGCGACCGAGCTTGGCGCCGATCACGTGGTCGACGGCACAGCCGCGGTGGCTGCGGTGCGCGATCTCACCGACGGGCGCGGCGCCGACCTCGTCTTCGACTTCGTCGGCACCGATCAGACCCACGCCGACTCGGCGGCGATGCTCGCCCGCGGCGGAACGTACTCGGTGATCGGCTACGGCGGCACGATCTTGATTCCTTCGGCGGCGCTCGTCGTCGACGAGCACGCGCTGGTCGGCAATCTCGTCGGCACCTGGGTCGACCTCTGGGAGCTGCTGCAGCTCCACTCGGCCGGCAAGGTGACGCTGAAGACCGAGACGCATCCGCTCGACTCCGTGAACGACGTCCTCGGAAAGCTCCGCGAGGGCGAGATCACCGGCCGCGCGGTGCTCGTCCCCGGCTAGCGCGTCCCTAGAGATCAGGCGTGGCGATGCTGCTCGTGTCCACGTCGCGCAGCAGATAGGCCGACCGCAGGAGCTCGGGCTCGTCTTTCAGCTTCTGGGCCGAGCCGTGGTAGCGGATGCGACCGCTCTCCAGGACATAGGCGGTTTGCGCGAGCGCGAGTGCGACGTGCGCGAACTGCTCGATCAGGAGGACGCCGACACCGTTGGCGGCCACCGCCTCCAGCGTCGGCACGAGGCGCTTGACCACGACCGGCGCCAGGCCGAGCGAGAGCTCGTCGACGAGGACGATCCTCGGCTGCGAGACGAGGGCCTGCGCGAGCACGACCATCTGCTGCTCCCCGCCGGAGAGCAGGCGCGCCACGACGCGCCATCGCCGTTCGAGCTCCGGAAAGAGATCGAGGGCGTAGGCGATGCCCGCTTTCGCGTCCGCGCTGCTCAGTGCGTAGGTCGCGACCCGGAGGTTGTCCTCCACGCTGAGATCTCCGAGGAGCCGGCGCCCTTCCGGGACGACCGCGACTCCCGCAGCACGCACTCGTTCCGGCCGCAGGCCCGTCAGGTCGAGATCGCCGAGCAACACCCGCCCCGCAGTGGGACGAAGCAGGCCCGCGACCGCGAGCACCAGCGTCGACTTGCCGGCGCCGTTCGCGCCGAGCAGCGTCGTCACCTGGCCGGGCGGGATCTCCAGCGAGATGTCGCGGACGACGGGGCGTCCCCCGCGCGCGACCGTCACGTCCTCGAGGCGCAGCCCGGTGGTCGCCTGAGCGACGGCAGCCGGCTCGGGCTCGCTCACAGAACCTCCTCGGTCCCGAGGTAGGCGCGCATCACGTGCTCGTCCCGTAGGACATCCGCGGTCGGGCCGGAGGCGATCAGCTTGCCGAAGTCGAGCACGGCCGTCGTCTCGCAGCACGCGGAGACGAGGCTCATGTCGTGGTCGACGAGGACGACGAGCGCGCCGAACTGCTCGGGGATCCTCTTGATCACGTCGCTCAGCAGGCCGGTCTCCTCGTCGGGAAGGCCGGCCGCGGGCTCGTCGAGCAGCACCACGCGCGGGCTCCCGACCACGGCGCGGGCGACCTCCACCAGGCGCCGCTCGCGCGCGCCGAGCGATCCGACCTTCGCCTTGGGCGACGCCTCCAGGCCGACGAAGTCGATCGCGGCGAGCACGTCCGCCCTTCGGGAAGCTCGCTTGACCCCCGAGTGCTCGTGGATCATCGCCACGTTGTCGTAGACCGACAGCTTCTCGATTGCCATCTCCGTCTGGAACGTCCGTCGCAGCCCCCAGCGCGCCCGCTTGTAGTCGGCCATCCCGAGCAGGTTCACGCCGAACGCCACAATCGTCCCGGCGGCGGGCCGGACAAAGCCGCTGAGGACGTTGAAGAACGTCGTCTTGCCGGCTCCGTTGGGGCCGATCAGTCCGCAGGTTCCGCCGGGGAAGACGACCGACACGTCGTCGATCGGCGTGATGCCCGCAAAGCGGACGGTGAGGCTCTTGACCTCGATCATCTCGCCTGCCCGTCGGAACCCGCGGTCCTGCGCAGGCGGCGGCCGACGAGCCGGCCCAGCTTCGCGAGGTCCTTCGGCATCTGGTCGACGAGCCCACCCGGTGCGGTCAACAGAACCTGCAGCAGGCCGACGCCGAAGATGATCAGCAGGAAGTTCGGGTTCACACCCCACTGCGCCTGGAAGATGAACGGCACGAGCTGGTTGAAGGCGCCGGCGACGACCGCGCCCCAGATGCTGAAGATGCCGCCGATCAGCACGGTCGCAAGCAGCGTCAGCGAATCCTGGGTCTGAAAGCTCTGCGCGGTCGGCTGCCCGACCTGGGCGGCGAGCAGGCAGCCTGCGACGCCCGCCATGAACGAGGCGAGGGCGAACGCCCACAGCTTGTAGAGGGTGACGTGCACGCCCGCGGCGAGCGCGGCCGGCTCGCTCTCTCGGATCGACGCCCACGCCCGTCCGGGCTTGCTCGACACGTGCAGGAGCGCCAGCAGGAACATCAGCGCGCAGACGATCACGGCGTATCGGTAGTACGCGCCGTCGGTCGTGGCCATCGACGGCCTTCGCACTGGCTCGAGACCCGAGAAGTTGATGCTCGTGGTCCGGCCGGTGAAGCCGTGACCGCCGTTCGGGAAGTTGATCGTGGTCAGGACGACGCTGACGGCGCCGGCGGCCATCAGCGTGATCAGCGCCAGGTAGAGGCCCGACAACCGCAGCGCGGGCAATCCGATCAGCACTCCGACACCACAGGCGACCGCACCCGAGGCGAGGAGCAGCAGCGGAAACGGAAGCCCGGTCCCGTACGAGAGCCTCGTCGCGACCCAGACCCCGACCACGAGCAGAGCGATCTGGCCGAGCGAGATCATCCCGACTCGCCCGTAGAGGATGCCGAGGCCCAGGGCGACGACGGAGTAGATCGCGACGCTCGTGAAGGTCGTGATCCAGTCGGCGCCGACGAAGCTCGGGAGCACGAAGAGCGCGAAGGCCAGGAGCGCGACGATGATCGCGGCGCGAACCATCGCGCCTCTCTCGACCGAAAGGGCGGGCGTATTCAAGGGTTACTGCGCCGTCCGCGAGATCGAGACGACGCGGTGTCGCGACAGCCAGAGCAGCGCCACGATCGAGAGGACGAACGGCGTTGCGGAGCGGTAGGCGGTGACGACGCCGTACGGTGTGAGCGCGGCCTGGACGAGACCGACGCTGAGCCCGCCGGCGAGCGTCATCCACAGCGACCGCAGCCGGCCGATCAGCGCCGCGGCGAGGGACGAGATGACGAGGAAGGTCAGCGCCGCGTAGTCCAGCGACGTGAACAGGTCCGCCAGCAGCAGCCCTGCCGCGCCGCAGACGAGGCCGGAAACGAACCAGGCCGACGCCTCGACCTTGCGCACGGGCACGCCGAGCGTCGCGGTGATCTCGCGATCGTTGGCGAGCGCCCGCATCGCCGCGCCGAGCTTCGTGATGCGAAGGAAGATCGTCGTGAAGACGGTGAGGAAGATCGCGAAGGCGAGCGAGATCACTTGTGTCCAGTTCACGACCGCCCCGTAGAGCTGGAACCGGTGATCCGTGGTCGGAAGCGTGAGCACGCGGACGAATGCGCCTCCTGCTGGGGCACGCCACGCCATCAGGCCGAGCAGGATCAGGGCAAGACCGAGCGTGCCCATCATCTTGACGAGAGGATCACGCGCCGCGAAGGCGGGGCCGAGCAGCACTCCGTAGAGGAGGTTGACGGCCCCGCCGAACGCGATGCAGGTGGCGAATGCGAGCCAATGCGGGACAGCTCGTGTGGTTGATGAGGTAATAGGAGATCAGGGCGCCCGCGGCACCGACGGCACCGAACGCGATGTTCAGCACGCCGGTTGTCTGGTAGAGCACGACGAGGCCGACGCCGGAGAGCGCGTAGGCACCGCCGAGCGCCAGGCCGAGCACGATGTACGGCTTGAGGAACACCCAGTCCACGCCGAAAAGCGAGAACCCGATGACGCTATGCATTGGAACTCCGCTGCACCCTGATCTCCTTGATCACCACTGCCTGACCGGTCGTTCTCCTACGACCCGTTCAACTTGAACTTCTTCTCCCAGATGCGGGTCTGAGCGATCTCCGGATCGACCGGAGCGATCGCGAAGCACTTCTCCACGACGACCACCTTGCCGTTCTTGTAGGTGACGGTGATGTCGTAGTTGCTCGGGATGTGGTACGGCAGAGCGCTCCCGACGTACCACGGCTTGCAGAGCATGTCGGTCTTGACGTTCTTGAGCCGCCTCACCGCAGCGTTGTACGACCTCGCGGTGATCGGCCCCTTGACGCTGAGCAGCGCCAGGGTCGCGAACTTCGCGTCCATGTAGCCCATCTGCCCGAACGCCTGGATAGCGAGCTTCGGCGAATACTTCGCGTTGATCTGCTTGTAGAGGGTCTGATCCGGGCCCGTGGAGTCGAGGTTGCTGAACTCCTGGTTGATCAGGATCTTGCCGTCGAACTCAGGGAAGTCCTTCGCCATGAACTCCTGGGCGATCGGCGTCGACGAGCCCCACTTCACCTTGTCCACCAGACCTTGCGCGATGGCTGCTTTCAAGAGTGCCGGCGCCGTGTCGGGAGTGAAGTCGAGAATCACGCCGCCACCCGGGCCGGCGGCTTGCACCAGCTTGAGGATGGTGGAGTTCGCGTCCGTGACCGGAAGCACGGTCGGGAAGCTCTTGAACGGAACGCCCCTCTGCTTCGCGAGGATCTCCACGCCGCCGTCCGCGTACGCGGCGAGTGGTGCCGGGGACGCCACGATGAGCGACTTCGCACCTGCGCGAAGCAGCGCCTGCGCGGCGCCGACGTTGCTGTAGCGCGGGCCCATGTTCGACTCGACGATCGACGGCGTGCCGAAGCACTCCGCCTGGACGCCGGCTCCGAGCACGGTGTAGCCCTTGGACTTGTAGTACCTCCAGTTGGTGCCGCACTCGGCAAAGCTCGTGTTGCCGACGATGCCGACGACCTTGTCGCTCTCGACCAGCTTCCGGGCGAGCGCGGCCTCCTGCGCCGGGTTGAGCTGCTCGTTGTACTGGATGTACCGGATCGGGCGGCCGTTGATGCCGCCGTTGTCGTTGACGCACTTGAAGTACGCGTCGACGACCTTCGACATCGTGGTGAAGTCGACGCCCGGGATCAGCATGTTGATGCTGCCGAACTTGATCGGTGCCCCGGTCGCCTTCTTGCCGGTGCCCTTGCCGCAGACGCTCTTCTTCGCGGAAGCGGTGCCCGAGCCGACCGGTGGTGCGCTGCCTGCTCCGATCGCCACCGCCGTCACCAGCATCGCGAGAAGACTGCCGGCGGTGCACGCAACACCGATGTTGATCTTTCTCGATCTCATTAGCTCTCTCCTCGATTCTCTAGCTACCTAGGACTGGACCGGGCGACGGTCGGCGCGGCGGAAGTGCCGCGCCTTCAGATCAGGATCTCGTCAAGCATGTCCTCCTCGCGTTGGCTTCCTCCCGTGGAGGACAAGGGTCGTCGCGCAGCGACCGGTCCGGGGCTCGTTCGACGAACAGCTGTGCGACCGCCCGACCGTAATTCGCCCCGCGGCGGAGAGTCAAGTCACCTGAGACTCTGTCCGCCCGAAGCGGCGCCGACTGGGCCCAGGACGAAACCTCCCTCGCGGGACCGGGGCATGCCGCGCTCCATCGTCCGACGCTCGCCACCTGCGCCTCCAATGTCACGTCCCGGATACTAGACCACTGTCTTGATGAATGGAACAACGTCGAACGTCGCCGGTGTCAAGACCGTGTCGCTCTTGTCGCCGGCTTGTCGCCAAGGCTGACATCAAATCGATCTCAAGGATGAGCGCGGTTCGTCCCGGCGGACGATGCGTTGGTGACGGCCCGAACGTAGCCTCGACTCACCGGGCAAGGTCGTCGCGATCGTCTGCTGACCGGTGCGCCGGGGCCTGTCACAGGCCCCGGCGACGCCGTTCGTCCGATTGCTTTGCCGGCCCCGGGCGCCAGGCTGAACTGCGATCATCGGGTTGTGGCCTCGGTTCTCGTGGTGGACGTCGGTGGCTCGCACGTGAAGGTGCTCGCGAGCGGTGAGCAGGTGAAGCGCCGCGCCGAGTCCGGCCCGGCGCTGACGGCCGCACAGATGGTGGCTGCGGCGTGCGAGCTCGCCGCCGGCTGGACGTGGGACCGCGTCTCGGTCGGCGTGCCGGCGCCGGTCCGCGGCGGTCGCATCACGGCGGATCCGGTCAACCTCGGTGACGGCTGGACGGACTTCGACTACGAAACCGCGTTCGGCAAGCCGACGAAGGTCGTCAACGATGCAGCGATGCAGGCGCTCGGCAGCTACGAGGGCGGGACGATGCTCTTCCTCGGTCTCGGCACCGGTCTCGGCTCGGCACTCGGTGCGGAAGGGATCGTGAAGCCGATGGAGCTCGCTCATCTGCCGTTCCGCAAGGCGACCTTCGAGGACTACGTCGGCGAGGCGGCGCTCGAGCGGAATGGGAAGAAGCGCTGGCGGGAGGATGTCGCCGATGTCGTCGCGGCCCTCTCGGCCGCCCTCGAGCCTGAGTACGTCGTGCTGGGCGGCGGCAACGCGAAGAAGCTGAAGGAGCTGCCGCCGAACGCGCGCCTCGGCGACAACGAGAACGCGTTCGCCGGCGGGTTCAGGCTCTGGGATCCGGACTCTCCAGCGCGGATCGCCGACTAAGGGCCTGCGAGGGACACCCGGGCGCCCGATGAGTTCTCGCCGTTGCCGCCGTCTAACCCAATGAAGGTCAACGCCTGCAGAAAGGACGACACACATGAGCAAGGTCACTCCATGGCTGTGGTTCGACACCGAAGCGGAAGAGGCGGCGAACTTCTACGTCTCGGTGTTCCCGAATTCGAAGGTCCTCGACGTCTCCCGGTACGGCTCAGCCGGGCCTCGGCCCGAAGGGAGCGTGATGACCGTCAGCTTCGATCTCGACGGACAGACGTTCGTCGGCCTGAACGGCGGCCCCGAGTTCAAGTTCAACGAGGCGGTCTCGTTCTCGGTGAGTTGCGAGGGCCAGGAAGAGGTCGACGCCTACTGGAGCAAGCTGACCGCGGACGGCGGTGAAGAAGGCCCGTGCGGTTGGCTGAAGGATCGCTACGGCGTCTCCTGGCAGATTGTCCCCACTGCGCTGCCCCGGCTGCTGGGCGACCCGGACCCGGAGCGGGCGCAGCGGGCCATGCAGGCGATGCTGAAGATGAAGAAGATCGAGATCGACGAGCTCGAGCGGGCAGCGGCGGGGGAGAGCGTCGAGGTGATCTCCTAGGAACGGGCCGCTCAGGTCGTGAGCCGGTAGCCGCGGACGTAATCGACGACGAACTCCTTCGGATACGACTGCGCCGCCTCGTCTGCTTCGAGCGCCGGCAGGTCGTAGATGCCGAGCATCAGCTGCATCGGATATGCAGGGGACTGCTCGACGGTCTTGACGATCTCGCCGTCGACGAAGAAGACGACGCGATCGGCCGTCCACTCGGCCGCGTAGATGTGGAACTCGCGGGCGTCGAAGCGGATCGTCTCCCGCGAGAAGTCGTCGACGATTCGCGGATCGCCGAACGGATGGACGCCCATCCCGACGCCCGCCTGGTGCGGCTCGATGTCGCGCCCGAAGATCTCGCAGACGCAGATCTCGGCCGAGCGCTCGGGCTCGTCCTCGTAGCCGATCAACCAGAGCGCGACCATTCCCCGCGGATCGTCGCTCGCCCTGGCTCGTAGCTCGATCCGGCCGTACTGCGGTGTGTACAGGCGCACGTTCGGCTGCGCTTCGCGCACCACCGCGGCAGGATTGAAGCAGTGCTGCCCGATCTGGCTGCCGACGGGTCCTGCGAACGCCCCGGTTTGAAGCGAAGAGACGCGCACCTGGCCGTCGTACTCCGGGCACCACGGCTGCTGGTCCTCATCGATCCGTAGCGTGAGGAAGCCGCCGGCGATCTCGTAGCGCGCCGCGGAGGCGTCCCGGCTGCTCCAGTGCGGGAGGTAGTGCGGAAGCCAGCGCTGCAGGTCGAGCGCGTCGCCCTCGAATGTCTCCTCGAACTCCAACTCGTGGCGCACGCGGGCGAGTCTGTCGGACCCCGTGGAACCGGGCCGGACGCAATCACCAAATCGCAACCAGACCCTTACGGGACCGTTGCCCAACGAATTGACCGGCGTCCTACCGTCGTTGGCTGGCCGACATCGTGTCGGCGGAATGCCACGAGGAGGAGGAACGATGACGGTAGGGAAGCGTTCAGCGGCACTCGCCGTGGTCGCAGGTGCGGCGGTCGTCGCAGCGGTCGGCGCGTTCGCGTGGGCGAGCGATCTCGACTTTGCAAACGTGCCGACGGCGAACCAGCGTGCGGTGGGCTTCGCGCCGCCGAACCGGTTGTCGCCGGAGCTGTCGCAGGTGGTCGCGGCACAGGGGTCGGACAAGCTCGAGAACCCGGACGGCGTGATCGGGTACTACGGCTATCAGGCCGACGGCAAGCCGTTCGTGCCGGCGCTCGGCTCGAACGTCGAAGCGCAGAAGACCGAGCCCGACAAGAACACGTATCTCTTCTTCAAGGGCGGGCTGAAGGGTGCCGACCCGAGCTACGACTACGGCCAGCATTTCCTCTTCCAGGGGCATGAGGGCGGTTCGCCGGGCTACGTGACGCGGATCAACCTCGACGCCGACTCCGACCACCGCGTGACGCTGATCGCGGACAAGACCTCGGCCGGTGTCCCGTTCAAGTCGGCGATCGACGGCTCGACCTGGGATCCCTGGGCCGAGCGGCTGCTGCTGACCGTCGAGGCGGGCTCGAACGGCGCCGTCTACCAGACCACGCCCGAGCCGGGAGGCCCGGTCGACGACATCTCCGGGCAGCTCGGCCGTGCGGCGTGGGAGGGCGTCCAGAACGACAATCGCGGCAACATCTACTTCGCCGAGGACGCCGGCGGCACGAACGGAACCGGCGTCAACGCCCGCGCGCGGCGCCCGAACAGCTTCATCACCCGCTTCCTGCCGAACGACCCGTCCGACCTGAAGCAGGGCGGCAAGATCCAGGCGTTGCAGGTGATCGTCGGCGGTGCGCCACTCGTATTCGGCGCGACGCCAGACGGGGACATCAACGCACCCGGCTACGTCGCGCTGCACCAGTACGGCAGCTCGTACCCGACGAAGTGGATCACGGTGGCGACGACGACCGCGTCCACGCCGCTCCCCGGCCCGGATGTGAACGCACTCGCCAAGGCGTTCGGCGCCACGCCGTTCAAGCGGCCCGAGAACGGCGTCTTCCGGCCCGGATCGAAGTTCACGGAGTTCTACTTCGACGAGACCGGCGACACCGACAACCGCACCTCCGCGGCCGCCTCCGGCGGCTTCGGCTCGATCTTCCTGCTCGACCAGTCGCCGAAGAGCGACAACGGCAAGATCTCCGTCTTCTACAACGGCGACCAGGAGCACAGCGCCTTCGACAACCTGACGTTCTTCTCCGACGACCACCTCGCGGTCGTCGAGGACGCAGGCGACACGCTTCACGGCCAGCGCAACGCCCTCGACTCCGCGTGGCTCTTCGACATCAAGCGCGACTACTCGAACCCGGCCGTCAACAAGCCGATCAGGTTCATCGCAGAAGGCCGCGATGTCGCGGCGACGATCGACGCCGGCCTCTCCGGCACGGCGGGCTTCACGAATGACGGCGACAACGAGATCACCGGCATCCACGTCTCCAACGGCGATCCGGGCGAGGACGGGGTCCTCGGCGCCAAGATCCCGAAGCCCTTCAAGGGCAACGGCGCCTGGCGCGCCTTCTGGACGCAGCAGCACGGAGACAACGTCACCTGGGAGCTGATCGCAGCGCCCTAGACGGGTTTCCTCGCCAGGAGGAACGAGAGCGGGCCTGGACCAATCGCCGGGCCCGCTTTCTCGTCTGCGGCCCGCAGCCTCGCCCCGCGCCGCTAACGTCACCCTGTCGTGCGACGGACACCCAGGAGGTCTAGATGGCAGACGAAGGGATCCACAACCGCATCGAGGAGCTGGTCGCCGAGGAGCACGAGCTCTTCAAGCGCGGCGAGGAGGACGGGCTGAGCGAGAACGAGCGTGCTCGGCTCGAGTCGGTCAAGGTCGGGCTCGATCAGTGCTGGGATCTGCTTCGCCAGCGCCGGGCGCTCCGCGAGGCGGGCTACGACGAGGATGCCGCGCGCGTTCGCGACCCGGAGGTCGTCGAGCGCTACGAGCAGTAGCCGCTCAGGCGGCGCGGCACTTCGAGCAGAGACCGGTGACCTCGACCGCGTGCGCCGTCACGGTGAAGTCGTGCTGCTTGCCGACCTGGGCGAGCCAGTCGTCGAGCGAGCAGTCGTGGAGCTCCTCCACGCGGTGACACGACGTGCAGACGAGGTGATGGTGGTGCCCCGCGCTGCACAGGCGGTAGCAGGCCTCGCCCGGACGATGCTGGAGCACGTCGACGACGCCGCGTTCCGAGAGCAGGGCCAGGGCTCGGTAGACGGTGGCGAGCCCGATCGTCGCGCCCCGCTCACGTAGCCGGGCGTGAACCTGCTGGGCGGTGGCGTCGTCACGGGCGTCGGCGAGCGCGCCGAGGACGAGCAGCCGCTGTGACGTCGGCCGGACGCCGTGCCGGTTGAGCAGCACCCGGTAGTCCTCTTGCGGCGTGGACGACATGGCGACTAGTCTAGCGGCGGATGAGATCGGTAATCATTCTCATTATGGCCGGGACACTCCTTGCTTCCTGCGGCAGCGGAGGAAGCACGTCGTCCCGGAAGCGGATCGTGGCGTCGTTCTACCCGCTTGCCTACGCGGCGGCCGCGCTCGAGGGGAACCGCGCCGACGTCGAGAACCTGACGCCGCTCGGCGCGGAGCCGCACGACATCGAGATCTCGCCGGCCGACGTGGGCGACCTCCAGTCGGCCGACCTCGTCTTGCTCCTCGGGCGCGGCTTTCAGCCACAGCTCGAGAGCGCAGCCGGCGACGGCTCGCACGTGGCGCGGCTCCTCGACACTCCCGGCCTGGGCGTCTCGGCCGCCAACGACCCGCATGTCTGGCTCGACCCGCTCCGCTACGCGCGGATCGCGAGGCGGATCGGCATCCTCACCGGCCGGCCCGCCGGCTCCCTCGTCGCGCGCCTGCGGCGCCTCGACCGGGAATTCAGGAGCGGCCTTGCCGACTGCCGGCGGCGCGACATCGTCACGAGCCACGAGGCGTTCGGCTATCTCGCGCGCCGGTATGGACTGCGTCAGATCGCGGTCACGGGGCTCAACCCGGAGGCCGAGCCGAGCCCGCAGACGCTGCAGAACGTCGTCGAGGCGGTGCGCGAGACGCACGCGACCACCGTCTTCTCCGAGACGCTCGTCTCGCCGCGTGTCGCCGAGACGGTCGCGCGGGAGACGAACGCGCAGGTCGCCACCCTGAACCCGATCGAGGGGCTGACAGCCGAGCAGGAGCGCGCCGGCGACGACTACTTCTCCCTGATGCGCGCCAACCTCACGGCGCTCCGAGAGGCGCTCGGATGCCGCTAGCGATCGAGCTGAAGGACGTCTCGTTCGCGTATCCGGCCGGGCCGATCGTCGTGAGTGACGTCGACCTCGCGATCGAGCCGGGCGAGTTCGTTGCCGTCGCGGGCCCGAACGGCGGCGGCAAGACGACGTTGCTCAGGCTGGCGCTCGGCCTGGAGCGGCCGGCGACCGGTGAGGTGCGGCTCTTCGGCGACCCCGTCCAACGCGCGCAGTCCCGGGCGCGGATCGGCTATCTCGCTCAGCGGGCGCAGCTTGGAATCGACGCGCCGGCGACCGTCAGAGAGGTCGTCAACGCCGGCCGGGTTGCGCGTCGCGGGCTCTTCGGCAGGCACGGCCAGGCGGATCGCGACGCGGTCGACGCGGCGATCGAGCGCGTCGGGCTCGGGGGCCTCGACCGCCGCCCGGTCAGCCGGCTCTCGGGCGGCCAGCAGCAGCGGGCGTTCATCGCCAAGGCGCTCGCATCCGAGCCTGAGCTGCTGGCACTGGACGAGCCCACGGCCGGAGTCGACGTCGACGCACAGGAATCCCTGGCCGAGCTGCTGGGCGAGCTCCACCACGAGCTGGGAGCGACCGTCGTCGTCGTCTCGCACGAGTTCGGCGCGCTCGAGCAGCACGTCGAACGGCTCGTGCTCGTGCGCGGCGGAATCGTCTTCGACGGACCGCCGCGGCTCCTTCCCTCCTCCTGGCACGACCCCTCGCATGTCCATCCTTGACGCCGACTTCATGCGGCTCGCCTTCGCCGCCGGCGCGGTCATCGGCGTCGTGGCGCCGGTCGTCGGCTTCTTCCTCGTTCAGCGCCGGATGAGCCTGATCGGCGACGGAATCGGGCATCTCGCCTTCGCCGGCGTCGCGCTCGGCTACCTGCTCGACATCTCGCCGGTCGGCACGGCGCTCGTCGTCTCGACTCTGGGCGCCGTCGGCATCGAATGGCTGCGGGCGCGCCGCCGCGCCGCGGGCGACCAGGCGCTGGCGCTCGTCTTCTACACCGGCATCGCCGCCGGCGTCGTCTTCGTCTCCGCCGCGGGCGCGCTGAACGCGAACCTCTTCACGTTCCTCTTCGGTCCGTTCTCACCGTCACGAACGCGGACCTGGCCCTGCTCGGCGCTCTCGGAGCGGCAACGCTGGCGACGATCGCCGTCCTCTACCGCGGCCTCCTGGCGGCGGCGCTCGACGAGGACGCGGCCCGCGTGTCGGGGATCCCGGTCGCGCAGCTGAACGTGCTGCTCGCCGCCCTCGCGGGTGTGACCGTCGCGATCTCGATGCGCGTCGTCGGCCTGCTGCTCGTTGCCGCGCTGATGGTGTTGCCCGTGATCGCGGCCACGCGCATCGCCTGGAGTGTCCTCTCGACGATCGGCATCTCCGTCGTCATCGGCCTGCTCTCGGTCTGCGTCGGCCTCGTCGTCTCCTACTACGGCGATCTCGCGCCGGGAGGAGCCATCGTGCTGACGGCCGCCGCGGCCTACGTCGTCGCTCTCGCCGCGGAGACCGCGCTTGGCCACCGGCGCTAGTCGAGCCACTCGCCGTCGCGCATGAGCTGCCGCTCGCTGAGCTCGTTCGCCTCGCGCCAGGCCTGGATGCTGTGGGGCGTGATCGTGATGTAGATGTACTCCGTCGTCAGCGTTCTCGGATCGAACCCCGCTGCGCGGGCGTGCGCATCCTCGAGCGTCGGGTCGGTGCCGATCGGGATCGCCTCGACGGGGCCTTCGATCATCACGACGTCGCGGGTTGGGCCGAGCGCGACCCGCGCAGAGCCGGCACGGATGAGGTTCACGGCGGTACGGCTCGCCCGCGGGGTCGCGATCGTCAGGGCCGACCCATCCCAGTAGTAGGAGAGAGGAACGAGGTAGGCGCGACCCGTCCCGTCGGCCGACGCGACCCAGAGGTCGACCTCGCTTTGCAGCTTCGCCAGAACGTCTGTCCTGCGTTGCGATCTCGACCGCGGGGGCTCAGGGGCTTGCTCGGCCATTCGGTTCTCCTCTCGTTGGTTTTGGTGTACCGCTGCGCTAGATGACGTCCCAAGGCACGGATGCGTAGGTGTCGGCGATTGTCTGCAGGCGATCGGCGGGCACCGGCAGGCTCACGTCGTCGATCTGGTTGACGACGGCCACGCCGCGCGCGTTCGAGAGGAAGGCGCCGGCGAACGACGCGATGTCGTCGAGCCGCACCGGCGCGCGCCGTGACGGCACGCCCAGCCCGGGGAGGTCGCGCTCGAGGAGCTGCATGGTGATCCCGTGCAGGTGCGGCGCGGCCGGCCAGACGACACCGGACCCGTCGAGGAAGCCGATGTTGGCGATCGAGCTCTCGGAGACGGCGCCGTCAGGCGCGGTCAGCAGCGCGTCGTCGTAGCCGTTCCGTTGGGCCAGTCGTGAGTAGAAGCCCTGACCCGTGGCGAGGTGCTTCAGGTGCGCGTCGGGCCGCTGGAAGTGGACGGACTGCAGGCGCTGCGGCGTCGAGACTCCGCCGGGCTCCTTGACGGTGACCATCGTCGCCGGCTCCTCGCCGGTCTCGAAGATGTAGACGCGAACCGATGCGTCCTCGGTGTCGCCGAGCGCATGCCGGATCAGGTCACGGACGCGATCGGAGTCCAGCCCGGTTCCGAAGAGCTCTCGATTGGCCGCCTCGAGCCTGCGGAGATGGAGCGCGAGACCGCGCGTCCGGCCGGCACGGACCTGCATGGCCGTGAAATGTCCGAAGGCGGAGGTCGTCGACCACAGCGCTGCGGCTCCGACCTCGCGCCCGTCGATCTCGAGGTGCAGCGCGCTCGCTGCCGAGGGCCGGCTGCTCACGCGGCGATTTCGACCTCGACGCCGACCGGCAGCCACTTGATGCGGCGGCGGATGTCCTCCGGCGCCTTCGCGAGCTCGCGCTCGATCGCGTCCCTTCCTTCCCGGAAGTGCTTCCAGCCCTCGTAGTGGATCGGGATGACCGTGCGCGGGCGGACGAGGCTGCAGAGCTCGACGCGTCCTTGGCGGTCATCGTGTAGCGGAGCGGGCCGGAGACCGGGAACTGCACGCCGCCGAGGTGCAGCAGCGCCGTGTCGACCGGCAGGCGGTTGGCGACCTGGCGCACGCCGTTGTAGAGGACCGTGTCGCCCGAGATCCAGAGGACGCCGTGCTCCTGTCCATCCCAGCGCAGCGCAAAGCCGACCACATCGCCGGCAAGCGGATGGCTCAGCGGCGGGCCGTGGCGGCACGGCGTGGCGGTGATCTCGATCGACGGCCGCCCCGGCGCTTCGAGCACTGTCTTCGACCACGGCTCGAGGCCGCGTGCGGCGCCGTCCCAGGCGCGTCGCTCCCGAGACCGTGGTGACGACGGTGCCCGCGCGGGGCAGCAACGCCCGCCCGGCGGGATCGAGGTTGTCGTCGTGGTGATCGTGGGTGAGGAGAACGGCGTCGATCGGTGGCAGATCGGAAGGTGCGATCGCCGGCCCGGCCAGCTTCACGGAGCTCGTGCCCCAGCCGAACTTGTACTTCCGGCCGGGCGGATCGAATGTCGGATCCGTGAGCAGGTGCCAGCCGCCGACGTTCATGAGCACCGTCGGGCCGCCGATGTGGGTGATCCGCAGACCGGTCACGTGCTGCTGGGAGCGCCGGACCACGATCGAGCATGGTCCACGGTCCAGGACAAGGCGAAGTCGGCGACCTCCTCCCAGCCGTCCTGCCCCGGGTAGTGGCAGCGGCCCGCGTACTCCTTGGCCTCCGTCGCCGAAGGCGCCTTGCGCTGCTTCTTGAAGTTCGCCTTGTTCACCGAGGGCGGGCAGATGCGGTCCTCGGTGCCGGTGATCAGCAAGAGCGGCGGACGGGCCGGGTTCTTGAAGTCGACCTTCGTCGCCGCATTCGGGTTGAAGTTCGCGAGCCCCGCCTGGAAGAAGAGACGCCCCGAGCCCGGGATGTAGTAGCGGCGGTAGACGGATTCAGAGTCCTCTTTGCTGAGCGCGTTCGTGAAGCACCAGTGAAACTGCTCGAAGGTAAGAGGGGTTTCCTTCTTCACGTTTCTCGGGTTGCCGAGCGCCGGCCAGGCAGCCCTGATGGTCGAGAGCGGCAGCTTCAGGACGCCCTTCGGCGCGGCCGTGTCGAGTGCGACACCCGCGGCTCCGAGACCGCGATCCAGCAGCAGTTGCGCGATGAGGCCACCGAAGGAATGGCCGATGATGATCGGCGGGCGGTCGAGCCCGCGGATGATCGTCTCGTAGTTGTCGATGATGTCCCTGATGCTGAGCCCACGGAGTGGCGACGGATCGCGGCGCAGCTGCTCGGGCTCGGCCTCGAGCCCGAGCCAGGCGGGTGCGAGCACCTGATGGCCCTTCGCGGTGTAGTGATCGATCCAGCGCTCCCAGCTGAGCGGCGTCATCCACATGCCGTGGATCAGCACGATCGTCTCGTTGCCGGCCGGATCTGAAGTAGGCGAGCTCATCGCGCCTCCTCGGTTCGACAGGTGACCCCGCGTCAGTTATCGCACAAACGCAAACCGGCGCCACGCACCCTGCGCACCCGGCCGGCGCTCAGTCGTCGTCGACGGGCTCGCCGTCGAAGTAGTCAAGCGTCTCGATCCGCCCGATCACACCGAGACCGCGCCACGACAGCTTGTTCGAGCGCGGGTACCAGCACATGTCGTTCGGGCATCGCGTGCCGTAGATGAGCATCGTCACTCCCGCCGGTCCCGCCCGGAACGAGTGCGAGACGCGTGTGCCCGGCGGCCGCGCTACGACATGCCCGGCTCGCAGCGCAAGCTCCTTCTTCTCGTCGCCGTCCGCCAGCCGGCGGGGCGACGGCCAGAGCTCCAGTGTGGCCTCGCCTTCGAGGATGACGAAGATCTCCTCCTCCTCGGAGTGGCAGTGCGGCACCGAGCCTCGCCGTCCGGGCGCGATCTGCTCCCAGTGCAGGCCGGCAAGCTCGGAGCGCTCCTCCGTCGCCAGCGGCGCGGTCGTCACCCGGTCATGCCAGTGCTCGAGCTCGACCTCGTCGACGTTGACGATGTTCGCCGGCCGCGGCGCCGGCTCGCCGTGGGCAAGCGGCTCGGCCTGGGCCTCGACGTCCCACGGGTCGTCGTCGCGTCCTTCGACCCACGGCCAGCCGAACCGGATCGCGCGCGAGCGGGGCAGCCAGCCGATTTCTGTCGGGTGACGGGTGCCGAAGCTGAGGTACTCGAGCCCGTCCGGGCCGGCGATGAACGTGTGCTCGAGCTCGTTCGCGCGGTAGATCACGCAGTCGAGCGGACGCAACTCATGGACGTCGCCGTCCTGCCACGCGAGGCCGGAGCCGGCGAGCACGAAGAAGGCCTCCTCCGAGGCGCCGTGGGAGTGGGGTGGCGTCGGCAGGTGCCCCGGCTCGACCCGCACGCGGTTGACGCCGACGCGCCGCGTACCGGCCGCGTCGCCGAGCCGCTGCCACGTCGCGGCCATCTCGCCCTTGGCAAGACGGTGCGACTCGACGTCGTCCCAGTGCGCGAGTGTCACGCGGCGAACTCTGTCAAACGGGCAAGGTCGCTGTTCCGCACGGGGGGAGCTGTCGTCAGCGTGTGCGTGGCGCAGCGGCACAGCCGGGGGCCGCGTGTTGCTACGCCGTCCCACCTTCTTTCCGAGGAGCCCTCACAGGCGAGTTTCAAGCGCGAGCAGCGAGACCGCATCAGGTCAGATCAGGATCCGGTGTCGGCGAGCCGACGTCGCTCTCGCCGGTCGCGGCTCTTGCGGACTTGACGTACTTCATCTTGATGCGAGCGCCCTCGCTTGTCTCGACGTCAATCGTGACGACGCACCCGTCGGGTAGCTCGCCAAACTCCTGATCGATGACGTCGGGGAGGGGTTGTTTGAGCTTGCCGGCGAGCGTGACCTGACACGGTGTACCGCCGGCACGAGAGGCCTCTCCTCCGAGCACGGCCTTCACGTCGCCGAGGCCCGCCGCCACGCCGAAGAGGACTGCGAGGATCTCGGCGAACGCATATGCCCTCTTCAGCGACGTACGCGTGGACTTGACCGTTCCTTTGAACGAGCCGGCATGGGCGTCGACGAAACTGAGCCCGTAGCGATCCGGGGGCGCAGGGTCATCCAAACTGAATCTCGAGTACGGCGGTACCTGGCCCTCGTCGTAGTCCGAAACGAGCCCGGCGAGGCGCCACGCCAGGTCGATCGACCGCAACACGTCGGCAATCGGCGTCACCAGCTCCGTGGGCAGGCTCAGGTCGAACGAAATGTCGACTTCGGTATCGGTCGCTACGCCGAGCTGGGCAGCCGCTTCGCGACTGAGGTCCTCCGCGATCGGGCCGACGGTGGCAACCAACTCGCGGAGCGCCCTGGCGCGGATCAGGCCCGCATCCCTGTACGACAACGAGAGTCGAAGCCCGCTCGCTGCATTCACGGCTGACCGGAACGAGCGTCTCCCCCAAGCGCCTTCAGGGTTTTCGGTTGGTGTCGTGCCCATGCTCGAAGTCCCAGAAGTTGACGTGAACCCCGTCGCCGCCGACCCGGCCCGCGGCTCCGCTACCTGTTGTCCATCCTTCCAGGTTGGTCCGAGTTCTGCTCGCTCTGCTCGGAGGCGGCGTGAGCTGCATCGAGTCCTTCGAGGGCTGCGCTGTCTCCGGCTTTCGAGAAGGCGAAGGCGATTCGCTAGAACTGTCCGAAAGCCGAGGAGAAAGGAGCACGAATGGCGATCGGGGAAGCGACACTCGAAGACGTCGGCTCGGGGCTCGCGCCGGTGAGCCCGGGCTGGTTCGTCGTCAACGCGGGTGACGCGGCGTGGGTGCGAAACGACGCCTTCGGCGCCCGGTGCGTGTTCGAGAGCAGCCGGCGTGTTCTCGCGGAGCGGCCCGAGACGGAGCCGCAGCAGTTCACCGAGACCGGCTTCACGCTGGCGGTGCTCGAGCCTGGGAAGCCGACGGGCATGTACCACGCCGAGTCGAGCCAGGAGGACTTCTTCGTGCTCGCGGGCGAGTGCCTGCTGATCATCGAGGAGCAGGAGCGGCCGCTCCGCGCCTGGGATTTCGTCCACTGCCCGGCCGGCACCAACCACACCTTTGTCGGCACCGGCGACCAGCCGTGCGTGATCTTCATGACGGGGGCGCGGCGCGACGACGGCACGATTCTCTACCCGCGCTCGGAGACGGCGCTCGGCCGCGGTGCCGGCGTCGAGACCGAGACGGCCAGCCCTGCCGAGGCGTACGCGCCTTTCACGCAGTGGCGGCTCGGCCGCGACGCGTGGGCCGGTCTCCCCTGGGTCTGACGCGTGCGGGCAGCGGTCAGGCGGGCTCTCGGCCCAGCATGAGGGCGCGCTTGCGGAACTCGTAGAGCCCTGCGAAGAGCGGGCGGCTGAGCGCGAGCAGGGAGTCGTCGTCGTGCGTGAGCGAGAGGCCGCGGATCAGGACGTCGAGCCCGCGAGCCTCGGGCGCGTCGTAGCGGCCGTCGTCGAGGTCGGCCTCGTGGACGATCCGCGCGATGTCCCAGAGCACAACGTCGTCGAGCGCGTAGCGCTGGAGGAAGCTCTCGAAGCTGCAGTTGCCGTCGTGGTGCGAGAGCTCGACGCCGCGCATGTCGAAGGGCGTTGCATCCGTGGGGACATCGTCGGGGTCGGCGACGAAGACGAACTCAGCGTCGGGGTCAATGAAGCGTTCGATCAGCCAGGCGCAAGCCGCGCGATCGACGTGGCAGCCGGCGCGGGTCGCCCACTTCATCCCGGAACCTCCACGAGCTCGGCCAGCCGGTCGACAGCCCGCCTCGCCTGCTCGCGCTCCGGGGGCGGGAAGTAGTCGCGGCCGGCGATCGCCTGCAACGTGCGCCGCAGCCGCTGGAGCGTCCGGCGGCGCGCAGTGGCATCCGCGCCGGCGCGTGCGGCTTCGGCCGCTTGGATGACCAGGCGGTAGTCGGCCGCGACGGCTTCCGCCATGCCCGCGGCCAGCGAGCGCTCCTCCACCGCCGTGCCGGGTTGGCCGATCCAGAGTGTTGCCTCGCCGCCTGCCTCGATCACCTCCTCGGCGGCCCATTCGAGCTGCTCGCGCGTCTTCGCGTCGGCGGGCAGCGCGACGAGCCCGTCCAGCAGCTGCGCGACGCCGAGGCGCTTGAGCCGTCGCCAGAGTGCGATCCGCGGAGTCGAGGGCTCCCGCGGCAGCCGATAGGCGAGCATCACCCACGTGCCGGTCGGTTGCGTCGGCATTGATTGACATGATACTGCAACCGTGGTTACGGTGTAACCGTGGTTGCAAGAGTGAGAGCGTATCTGCGTGGACTGAACGCCGGGCTGCCGCGGTCCGTCTTCGTGCTGCAGTCGGGACTCGTCCTGAACGCCTTCGGAAACGGGGCCGCCGCTCCCTTCATGGTCATCTACCTGCACGACGTGCGCGGCGTTCCGCTCGGGCTCGCAGGGCTCGTCGCCTCGACCAGCGCCTTCTGCGGGCTCGCCGCCGCGCTTGGGGCCGGCCTGCTCGGCGACCGGCTCGGCGCGCGCCCGACGATGATCGCCGGGCTGCTGCTGTCGTCGGTCGCGTACGCGCTCTATCCACTCGTGCGAGAGCCCTGGCAGGCGTTCGTCGCCGCTGCGCTCGCGGGTACCGGGATCGGCACCTGGTTGACGATGCAGTCCAGCCTCCTCGCCACGATCACGCCGCCCCAGTTGCGCCACGCCGCCTTCGCACAGCAGCGCGTCGCCGCGAATCTCGGGCTCGGTCTCGGTGCCATGGCGGGCGGCCTGCTCGTCACCGTGGCCCAGCCGGAGACGTTCACGCGGCTCTTCCTGCTGAACGCGGCGACCTTCCTCGGCTACATCGTCGTCCTGCTTCGCCTGCGAGTGCCGCCCGTCCGCCGTCCCGCGACCACGACTGCCGGCGGTTACGGGCAGGTTCTGCGGGACCGCTCGTTCCTGGGCGTCGCGGCGGTCAACTTCCTGCTCGTCGCCGGTGGGGTCGCGCTCCTCGCGTCGCTCCTGCCGGTGTTCGCCCGCAACGAGGGCGGCGTCAGCGAGCGGACGATCGGGCTCCTGTTCCTGTTGAACTCCGTCTTGATCATCGTCGGCCAGCTTCCGATCGCGCGCGCACACGAGGGGCATCGGCGCATGACCGGCCTCGCGCTGACGGGGACGTGCTTTGCCGCCGCCTGGCTGCTCGTGGCGACGATCGGCACGCTCGGCTCGGCCGGAGTGGTCGCAGTCCTGATCGTCGCAGTGATCGTCTTCGCCGTCGGCGAGTGCCTGTACGACACGGTGCAGGGTCCGCTGGTCGCCGACCTCGCTCCGGAGGAATCCCGGAGCCGCTACATGGCGGTCAGCGGCTTTTCCTGGCAGCTCGGCTTCATCGCCGGGCCGGGGCTCGGCGGTCTCATCCTCGCCGCCGGCGGCGCCGTTCTCTGGCCGGTCGCGGCTTCGGTCTGCCTGCTGGCGGCGATCACTGCGCTGGCGCTCGAGCGCTCGATTCCCTTGCCGTACCGCCGCACGCCGAAGAGACCGGCGATCGCGTCCGGCGGGGCGCCGGCCGAGCCGGCTTGAGGCTGGCTCGTGGCGGGCATAGGCGTCCTGTGCGGAAGGGGCAAAGTGTCACGGTCTACTTCCCGCTCGAGAGCGGAACGGCCGGGACACCCCAGTTGCGGATCATGAAGCCGACGACGCGCTGACGGGGCGACGCCGTTACGACGCGATTTCGAGGTCGCCGACCGGGTGTGGCTCGAAGGCCTGCTCGGGCCGGCGTTGCGGGATCCAGAGGCCGGCGACCACTCCGGCCGCGAGGGCGACCGCGCAGAAGGCGAAGGCCACCGTGTACCCGTGCGCAGTCGGGAACTCGCCGGTATCGATGGTGCCCGCGAGGATGGACGCCGTCGCTGCGCCGCCGAACCCGCCGCCGACGGTGCGGGTGACCGTGTTCATTCCGGTCGCGACGCCGGTCTGGCCGGGCCCGACGTTCTCGATGATGAGGTTCGCCATCGCGGCGAAGGCAAGCCCGATCCCGGCGCCGAGCAGAGCCGAGGCGAGATAGATCTCCCACCGCTCGTCGCGCGCGAACGCCAGGATCAGGAACGACGCAATCGTCACGACGCCGCCCGCGAGGAGTGGGGGCTTCGAGCCGAAGCGCTTCTCGAGGCGTCCGGTCTGGGAGCCGACGATCAGCATCGCAAGCGTCGACGGGACCATGAAGAGGCCCGCCTCGGTTACGGAGGCGCCGAATCCATAGCCGGTGCTGGTCGGCGTCTCGACGTACTGCGGCAGGAGGATGAACGACGAGTACATCCCGAACCCGAGCAGGAAGGCGACCGTGTTCGTCGTCCAGACGCCACGGATGCGCATCATGCGCATGTCGACGAGCGGATGGTCGGAGCGCGATTCGCTGCGGACCCACAAGGCGAGCAGCACGAGCCCGAAGCCGATGCAGCCGATCGTCTTCGGAGAGAGCCAATGCCAGGTGGCGGCTTCGCTGACCGCGATCAGCACCGAAGCGAGCCCGACCGACATCAGGGCGGCCCCGACCCAGTTCACGCGGCCGGGGACGCGGATGGGCGATTCCGGGACGAACAGATGGACGGCGACGGTCACGAAGGCGATCGGAATCAACGGCAGCCAGAAGAGGTAGTGGTACGAGAGGTTGTCGACGATCGGCCCGGCAAGAACGACTCCGGCGCCGCCGCCGACTCCGAGCAGCGCCGACATCAGGCCGATGCCGGCCGCGACGCGTTCGCGCGGGAACTCGTCGCGGATGATCCCGAAGGCGAGCGGGAAGATGCCGCCCGCCGCACCCTGGATCACACGGCCGACGAGCATCAGCGGGAGCGCTGTCGCGAGCGCCGAGACAACGGTGCCGATGCAGAGCAAGGACAGCACGATCATCAGCAGCTTCTCCTTGCCGTGCATGTCGCCGAGGCGCCCGATCAGGGGCGTCGCCACCGAGGCGCTCAGCAGGTAGGCCGTGAGCACCCAGCTGACCGAGTTCTCCGACGTGTGCAGCGCCTGCTGGATCTCGGGAAGTGCGGGAGCGACGAGCGACTGCAGCAGTGCGTATGACACACCGGCGGTCGCGAGCAACGCGAACGTCACGTGATAGTGCTGCCGCGCCCGTACGTCGCTCAACGGACGGGAGTCTTCTCGAGCGGTTCGACGATCTGTTCCGGGACTGCGCCTCCGGCGGCGGCCTCTTCGACGCTGAGCTCGGCCGAGCGGTGCAACGTCGTCCGGAGGGGCACTTCCTTGAGGAGCCAGGAGAGAGCGAACGGGATGACCGCGATCGCCATGCCCCAGAGGAAGACGCCGTGGAGGGAGTGCGAGAACGCCTGCAGGAAGTCGGCGTGCACGGTCAGGCGGCAGCTGCTGGGCGGCGGCCGGGCTGAGCTGGACGCCGCTGCCGAGCTGCGCGACGACGGCGCGCGGGAAGTGCGTGAGCGCGTCGGAGAGCCGCGTCGGCGAAGATCGTGCCGAAGATCGCGACGCCGAAGGAGCCGCCGACCGAGCGGAAGAACGTCGCGGTCGAGGTCGCGACGCCGATGTTCTCCGGATGCGGCGTCGTTCTGGACGACGAGCACGAGCACCTGCATCACGAGCCCGATGCCGATGCCGACGACGAGCATGTAGACCGACGCGAGCCAGGGTGCGGTGCCGACGCCGAGCCGCGAGAGGAGGAACATGCCGACGACGAGGATCGCCGTGCCGGCGATCGGGAAGATCCGGTAGCGGCCGATGCGGCTGATCGCGCGGCCGGAGGCGATCGAGGCGACGAGCAGGCCGAGCATCAGCGGCAGCATCCGCAGCCCGGAGCTGGTCGGCGCTGGCGCCGTAGACGAGCTGGAGATAGAGCGGGATGAAGATGATCGCGCCGAACATCGCCATGCCGATGGTGGCGCCGATCGCGCTCGAGACGTTGAAGACGCTGGAGCGAAAGAGCGTCAGCGGCAGGATCGGCTCGACGGCTCGGCGTCTCCTGCCAGACGAAGGCCGCAAGCAGCGCGACACCGGCGATGCCGAGCCCGATGATCGTCGACGAGCCCCACGGGTACTGCGTGCCGCCCCAGCTCGTGAGCAGGATCAGCGACGCGACGCCGCCGGCCAGGAGCGTCGCGCCGAGGTAGTCGATCCGGTGGCGGGTCGTCGGTACGTGTGCAGGTGGAGCCGGAAGACCACGATCAGGATCGCGAGCGCGCCGATCGGCATGTTGACGTAGAAGACCCAGCGCCAGGAGAGCTGGTCGACGAAGAAGCCGCCGAGCAGCGGCCCTGCGACGGAGGCGACGGCGAAGACGGAGCCGATCAGACCCATGTAGCGGCCGCGCTGGCGGGGCGGGACGATGTCGGCGATGATCGCCTGCGCGCTGACCATCAGCCCGCCGGCGCCGACGCCCTGCAGCGCGCGGAAGCCGATCAGCTCGCCCATCGACTGGCTCAGGCCGGCGAGCAGCGAGCCGGCGAGGAAGATCACGATCGCGACCAGGAAGACGGGCTTGCGCCCGTACATGTCGCCGAGCTTGCCGTACATCGGCGTCGAGACCGTCGACGGCCAGCAGGTAGGAGGTGACCACCCAGGAGAGGTGGTTGAGGCCGCCGAGGTCGCCGACGATCGTCGGCAGCGCGGTCGAGACGATCGTCTGATCGAGCGCCGCGAGGAACATGCCGAGCATCAGCGCGACGAACACCGTCGTCAGCGCTCGTCCGGTCAGTCGCCTCATCGTTCTGCGCTCGGGGCTCACGTCGCTCATCGCACGACCGTAGCAGATACCGGAGGGTTGCCTCCGGTTTTGCTATCGTCTTCTCATGACCGAGATCGCCGGCGAGCAGAAGGGGCAGCGCCGCCATGCGAGGCGGAATCACGAGCTCCTCGTCGCCGCGGCCCGCGAGGTCTTCGCCGAGCAGGGAGTCGAGGCGTCGCTCGAGGAGATCGCGCGCCGTGCCGGCGTCGGGATCGGCACCCTCTACCGGCACTTCACGACCCGCGACGCACTCGTGGAGGCGATCCTCGAGCGCCGTCTCGGTGAGTTCATGGCGCTCGCCGAGTCGTCTGCGGCCGAGCCCGACGGCTGGAGCGCGTTCGTTCAGTTTCTCGAGCGGACGCTGGAGCTCCAGGCCGCCGACCGCCTGCTCAAGGACGTTCTCACGCGCTACCTGCCCGCCGCGGGCAGGCTGTCGAGCGCACGCAAGGAGCTGCGCCGGCTGTTCGAGCAGGTCCTCGAGCGAGCCCGAGAGGAAGGCGCGCTCCGCGAGGACTTCACGCTCCCCGATCTCGCTCTGCTCTTCTGGTCGTTCACGCCGTTGATCGATGCCACCGCCGAGGTCGCGCCGGAAGCGTGGCGGCGCCACCTGCACTGGCTCCTCGACGGGCTGCGAGCCGAAGCGGCGACTCCGTCCGCTCAGCCGCCGCTCGACGACGCTCAACTTGGCGCGGCAATGGATGCGCTGCGCGAGCAGCGTCTCCGGCGGCGCGCCGCGCCTGCGGACGACAAGCCACGCAAGTGACCGACGCGGCATCAACCATCTAGGCTCGCCGCGTGAGTGAGTCGACCGTCGCGGAGCGCTACCTCCGGCTGGGGCTGCAGGTCGGCCGCCACGTCGACGGGATCGTCGACGCCTACTTCGGGCCGCCGGAGCTGGCGGCCGAGGTCGACGCGGAGCCGCCCGTGGAACCGCGGGCACTCGTCGCCGAGGCAGAGTCGCTGCTCGACGAGCTCGAGGACGGCTGGCTGCGCGACCAGGTCGTCGGCCTCCGCACCTACGCCGGCGTGCTCGCGGGTGAGTCCCGCTCGTATGCCGACGAAGTGGAGGGGTGTTACGGCGTGCGGCCGACCTTCACCGACGAAGCCGTCTTCGCCGCCGCGCACGAGCGGCTCGAGGAGCTGCTTCCCGGTGACGGGACACTCGCCGAGCGGCACGAGCGATGGGAGAAGTCGATCCGCGTGCCCGCCGATCAGGTCGAGCGCCTGGTCGCTGCGGTCATCGAGGAGGCGCGGGTGTGGACGCGCGGCCTGGTCGAGCTGCCGGACGGCGAGGGCGTCGACCTGGCGATCGTGCACGACGAGCCCTGGATGGCGTTCTGCCACTACCTCGGCGACCTGCGCAGCAGAATCGAGGTCAACGTCGACCTGCCTCTGTCGGCGATCGACCTGCTCGTCCTCGCGATCCACGAGACGTATCCCGGGCACCACGCCGAGCGAGCCTGCAAGGAAGCCGGGCTCGTCCGTGGGCGAGGGCTGCTCGAGGAGACGCTGGTGCTCGTGCCGACGCCGCAGTCGTTGATCGCCGAGGGGATCGCCGTGCTCGCCCCGGAGCTGCTGCTCGGGAGCGAGGGCGCATCGGCAGTCGCGGCGCTCGTCCGGGAAGCCGGCATCGAGCTCGATCTCGGGCACGCATTCGCCGTCGTGCGGGCCTTGGACCCGTGCCGGTGGGCCGAGGTCAACGCGGCCTTGATGCTGCACGAGGAGGGAGCGAGCGAGGCCGAGACGGAGGCGTATCTCAGGCGCTGGGGCCTGATGAGCCCGGAGCTCGCCGCGCACGTCATCCGCTTCTTCAAGGAGCCGACCTCGCGCACCTACATCGTCACGTACCCGGCCGGGCGGGAGCTCTGCCGCTCGTACGTCGCGGGCGAGCCGGAGCGCTTCCGCCGCCTGCTGACCGAGCAGGTGCGCGTCCGCGACCTGCAACGAACTCCGACCGGTCCGAACCGAACTGGAGATCCATCAACATGATTTGATACATCAACTAGAATTGATGTAGTATCGGCGGCGATGGAGACGAAGCCACCGCCGCTGTTCCAATTGGCCGGCCACCCGCTGAGATGGCAGCTCCTGAGTGAGCTCGCCGGGAGCGATCGCCGCGTCCGGGAGCTGACCGGCTCGCTCGGCCAGCCCCAGAGCCTCGTCTCGTATCACCTTCGCCTCCTCCGAGGAGGCGATCTCGTGACGATGCACCGGAGCTCGTACGACGGTCGCGACGCGTACTACAGCCTCAATCTGCCGCGGTACGGCGAACTCCTTGCCGCCACGGATGCGTTCAGGCCCGCTCGAGTCGTGCGGCCGAAGACGATACGAGTGCTGTTTCTCTGCACGGGCAACAGCGCCCGGTCGCAGATCGCCGAAGCGATGGCGGAGCACCTTTCCGGAGGCGTGATCAGAGCCGAGAGCGCGGGGAGCCTCCCGAAGGCTCTGCACGCGAACGCTGTCCGGGTGATGCGCGACCGCGGGATCGACATTTCCGGCAACAGGACAAAGCCGCTGACGATCTTCAGCCGCAGGCGGTTCGACTACGTGATCAGCCTCTGCGACCGCGTGCGCGAGGTCTGCCCGGAGTTCCCCGGCGAGCCCGCGACGACTCACTGGAGCGTTGTCGACCCCGCCGCCACGCCGGGTGATGACGCCGAGACCCTCCCCGTCTTCGAGCGGACGGCGATCGAGGTCGAGGCACGCATCCGTTTCCTGCTCCATCGGCTCGACGTCGAGGGAGTGCCAGACCGAAGAAAGGACTCACGATGAAGCTCCCGTATCAGGAGCCCCTCGTTCCGATCGAGCCGGGCGAGCGGCAGATTCCCGAGCCGCCGCGGCGCGGTGAGCCCGGCGGCCCGCCCTGCGGCATCTGTTCGGGGGGCGCGACGTCGGCGGTCTGGTCGGACGACAACTGGACGTTGCATCCGCCTGTCGGCGGCAGCCTGGCCGGAGCCGTCTGGCTCGCAAGCCGGGTCCACGCGGATTCGTTCTCGGATTTGCCGGACGAGGTGGCGGCCGAGTTCGGACCGGTCGCAGCGCGGGTCGAGCGGGCGATCCTCGCGCTCGGTGACGTCGGGCGCGTGCACCTTTACCGCTGGGGCGACGGCGGCGCGCATTTCCACGTCTGGTTCATCCCGCGCCCGCTCGGGATGGTCGAGGCGGCGGGCATGATGCTTCCGCTCTGGGAGGACGTCCTGCCGAACGTGCCGGACGAAGAGCTGGCAGACGCCGCCCGTCGCGTCGCAGCTGCGATGTGACCTCGGGCGGCGCCCTCGCCCGGAGGCTCGGCACGACCGACGCGGTCGTGATCGGACTCGGCTCGATGATCGGCGCGGGCGTCTTCTCGGCGTTCGCGCCGGCCGCCGCCGCGGCGGGGAGCGGCCTGCTGATCGGGCTCGTGCTCGCCGCGGGCGTGGCGTACTGCAACGCCGTCGCCTCTGCGCAACTCGCTGCGCAGTATCCGACCTCGGGCGGGACGTACGTCTACGGCCGCGAGCAGCTCGGCGAGTGGTGGGGCTTCCTCGCCGGCTTCGGGTTCGTCGTCGGAAAGACCGCGTCGTGCGCGGCGATGGCGCTCACGTTCGGCTCGTACCTCGTTTATGGATCAGGGTGGGGAGGCCGTGCGGCGGCGCTCGTTGCGGTCGCCGTCCTGACCGCCGCGAACCTCAGAGGCATCTCACGGACGGCAGGCATAGCGCGCGTCCTCGTCGCCGGTTCGATCCTTGCACTCGTCGTCGTCGTGGTCGCAATCGCGGCGAGCGGCAACGCGTCCTGGTCGACGCTCGATTCAGGCTCGACGTTCGTCCACGGCGGCGTCTACGGCGTGCTCCAGGCCGCCGGCCTCCTCTTCTTCGCGTTCGCCGGGTACGCACGGATCGCGACGCTCGGCGAGGAAGTGCGCGATCCGGCGCGCACGATTCCTCGTGCGATCCCGCTGGCACTCGGGATCACGGTCGTCCTGTACGTGGTCGTCGGGGTCGCGGCGCTCGCCGCCGCAGGCCCGGATGTGCTTGCCGCCAGCACGGCTCCGATCGCGGACGCCGTCAAGGCGGTGGGCGCGAGCTGGTCGCTTCCGGTCGTCCGCGCCGGCGCCGCAGTCGCGAGCCTGGGGGCGCTGCTGGCGTTGATCGCGGGGATCGGCCGGACCGTGCTCGCGATGGCTCGCTCGGGTGACCTGCCTCGTCCGCTCGCAGATGTTGATTCACGTCACCAGGTCCCGGCGCGGGCCGAGCTTGCGGTCGCCGCCGTGGTTGCGTTGCTCGTGGCGACGACCGATCTTCGCGGCGCGATCGGCTTCTCGTCGTTCGGCGTACTCGTCTACTACGCCGTTGCGAACGCCTCGGCCTACACCCAGGCTTCCGAGCACCGCCGTTGGCCGCGCGCGTTGAACGTCGCCGGTCTCGTCGGCTGCGTGGTGCTGGTCGCCACGTTGCCCTGGTCCTCGGTCGCGGCGGGCGTCGCCGTGCTCGCGGTGGGCATCGTGGGCCGGGCGGTGGTTCTCCGGACGCATCCCGGCTGAGCTGGGAGGGATCAGCCGCCCGTGTCGACCGTTCCGACGAGCACCCTCTCGCCCGACGAGGTCTGATCGCCGTCGGCCAGCTCGCGGGTGACGGTCAGCGTCCCGAAATCCTTCGGGGAGACTCCCGCCCACATCGTGACGTTCTTGCCTTCGTTGAAGGTCCCGATCGGCACGAGCACGCCGTCGGCGTTACGCAGCCACGCTTCGTAGAAGCGTCCCCCGTCGAGACGGGGAAGCTCGGTTGCATCGAGCTCGATCCGCCAGCCCGCGGACGTCCTGGTGAGCTTCGCGTCGCCGGTCGGCCCCGACCCTGGGTCGGGCGATGCCAGGGCGGCGTGGAAGCTCTCGGCCGATGAGTCCGAGCCCAGTACGCCGACGCCCACCACCCCGATTGCAACGACGAGGGCGGCGGCCGCAGCGGCGCCGACGCCCACGAAACGACGCGGCGCACGCCCCGTGCGCGAGCGTCGTTGCGCCTCGATCCGCGCCCGCAGGGCCGGCGGCGCCTCGACCCCCTCCGTCGCGCTCCGCGTGAGGGCGACCGCCCGCTGCTGCTCGGCAAGCTGCTCCGCAAGCTCCGGAGACCTAGCCACTCGCGCTTCGAGCGCGGCGCGCCGTTCCGGTGCGAGCGATCCGTCCGCAAGCGCCGCCAGTTCGGCGATGTCCCGATCGCGGGTCGCGTCATCTCGACGATGTCTCATCGACACGGCACCGCCAAGGGTAACGCCCCGCCGCGGAGGCGAAGCGAATTCGGATTGGGAGCCAAAGAGACCATCGCACTCAAGAGGACACCGTTTGGCCGCAGCTATTCCCGCACCTGCAACCGGATTCCACGGTGCTCTCTCGTCCAGGAATAGACGGGCGACGGCCGGTGTCTTCAGCGGAGAGATCAACCACTTCGGAAAGGAAGGCACCCATGACCTCGAAGCTTCAGCAAACTGCCCCCGGCACCGCCCGGCGCGTGCTGATCGTCGCTCTCGATGCTGCGATCCCCGTCGAGGCGCCGGCCGCCGATGTGCTCGTCGTGGCACCGGCACTCAACTCCTGGCTTCGGCACTGGCTGTCCGACGAAGACGCAGCTCGCCGGCGCGCGGAGGAACGGGCAGCCTCGTTCGTCGGGCGCCTGATCCAAAGCGGAGCTCGTGCCGAGGGACGCGCCGGCGACGCCGATCCGCTGCAGGCGATCGCGGACGCGCTGCCGACGTTCCCGGCAGACGTGATCGTGATCGCGGCACCGCCCGAGCACTCGGGGCTCGCCCACGACCTCGCGTCGCGCGCGCGGGCCCGATTCGGACTCCCGATCCGCTCCGCCGGCGAGTCGCTCTCGATCGCGGCGTAGCGGTCGTCGATTGGTGTCGTCACGAGTAGAACACCGGCATCAGCTCGGCGGACGCCGTCGGAAGATGGGCGAATGGGTGGTAGAAGGCGTCGAGGGCCTGGTCGCGAGCGACGTTGAAGAGCAGCGTCTCCTCGGTTGCAGATTGCCGGAGCTCGATGCTCGTGCTGTCGTCATGAGGGCTCCAATAGAGCGTGACCTCGATGCCGCCGCCAGCCCGACGGGCGAGCTCGCGCCGAGGGTGAAAGAGGACGCGGCCGGGGGCGTGCAGTGTTTCCCAGTCGAAGGTCGGGTCGGTGGCAGGCTTTCTCGCGGTCACGGTCGTTCACTCCTTCTCGGTTGCGAGTACATCGCTGTGTGTGGATCACTGGTCACTCACACAAGGACTCCGCGGCGGCGCGGATATTCCTGGCGCACACGGCGGCGGAATGACGGACGCCGAGCATTCGTTGGAAGCGGCGTGAACGCCGTGCAACAGCGGCTGCGTGGAGACCTTCGACTGAAGTTGGGAAGGCTCGCCCCAAAGGTGTGAGCGCCGGCGACTCAGGCCTCGGCTCGAGTGACCCGTCCGGGGTTGTCGGCTCCCAGACAGAGCTCACGAGCGCCGACTCGCAGACGTATGCTCGCCAGGCTGGATCCGGCGCCAGCAGCAACCTCATGGAGCGTGCGCTCGACCCCGCCCGACTCGGAGACCACCTCGACCGGCTCTACCGGGCCGCTTGGGCGCTCTGCGGCTCGCGGGAGGACGCCGAGGACATCGTTCAGGAGACCTACGCGCGGGTGCTCGCGCGTCCGCGTCTGCTCCGCAACGAGGACGACCTCGGCTACCTGCTGCGAGCGCTACGCAATACCTTCCTGAACCGGAGGCGGACGGAGAGCCGCCGGCTTCGGCCCGGGCCGTTACCCGACCAGCTCGACCTCGTCGCCGATCCGCACGCGCTCCAGCCGCAGGCCGCGCTCGAGGCCGGCGAGCTCTATGCCGCGATCGCAGCGCTTCCGGATGATTTCCGCGACGTCCTGGTTGCCGTCGACATCACCGGCCTCTCCTACAAGGAGACGGCGCGCGCCTTGCGCATCCGCGAAGGCACCGTGATGAGCCGCCTCTACCGCGCCCGCCAGCAGGTCGTCCGCCGCGTCGAGGGCGGCGCAGCCTGATCGAGCGAACTTCCGATTCGCAGCGAGCACGCCGGTGTTGTTCCGGCGTGGGAATAGCCGGCGACCGCCGGTGTCTTTCCATCCGACAGAGCAACTCCTCGGAAAGGAAGACCCGTGACGAATCTCATTGGAATCAGGAAGTCAGGAGCGGTCTGGCGGGCACGGCTCGTAGCGTCGGCAGTGGCCATGAGCGCCGCCGTCGCAGTGGCCGGCGCTGCGGCCGCTCAGGGGAACGCAGCGTCCCCCAAGGGCGGTGATGCCCGGCATTCGTACAGGGCGCCTCGGTTCGAGTACCCGAAGCGCCAGCACCAGCGGCTGATCATCGTCGGCACCCGGGCGAGCGACAAGATCGCGCTTCGCCTCCAGGCCGGGCGCCCAGACGTGCTTCAGGTGGACGTCGGTGACGACGGCTCCGCCGATTTCAGCTTCCACCGCAAGCGCATCGCGGCGATCGTGGTCGATGCCCGGGCAGGCGACGACCTCGTGCGCATCGACGAGGCCAACGGAGCCTTCTCGAACACCATCCCGACGACGATCGCGGGTGGAGACGGAAACGACACGCTCGCCGGAGGCTCGGGAGCCGAGGTGTTCTTCGGCGGCGCCGGGAACGACTCGATCGACGGCAACGGCGGCAACGACCTGGCGTTCATGGGCTCGGGCGACGACAGCTTCGTCTGGGACCCGGGCGACGGCAGTGACACGATCGAGGGCCAGGACGGCAGTGACGCAATGGTGTTCAACGGCGCCGGCGCGGCCGAGCACGTGGACCTGTCCGCGAACCGGCACCGGCTCAGGTTCGTCCGTGACCTCGGGAACATCACGATGGACACGCGTGGCGTGGAGCGCGTCGACTTCAACGCCCTCGGCGGGGCCGACGTGGCCACCGTCAACGATCTGACCGGTACCGACGTCACGAGCGTCAACGTCGATCTCGCCGGGACCCTCGGCGGTTCGGCCGGTGACGCCCAGTTCGACCGCGTGATCGTCAACGGCACGGGCGGCAACGACGCGATCGACGTCAGCGGCGACGCGTCTGGCGCTTCGGTGTCTGGACTGCCGGCGCTGGTCGCCGTTCGCCACCAGGAGCCGACCGACGAGCTGGACGTCAACGGCCTCGGCGGCAACGATGCGGTCTCTGCCAAGGCGCTTGCTGCCGGGTCGATCGCATTGAGCCTCGACGGCGGGGCCGGCGACGACGTGCTTGCAGGCGGCCAGGGCATCGAGAAACTGCTCGGCGGCACGGGCAACGACTCGATCGACGGCAACGGTGGCAACGATCTGGCGTTGCTGGGCGCGGGCGACGACAGCTTCGTCTGGGATCCCGGTGACGGCAGTGACACGATCGAAGGCCAGGACGGCAGCGACACGATGGTGTTCAACGGCGCCGGCGCGGCGGAGCATGTCGACCTGTCGGCGAACGGAAGCCGGCTTCGGTTCTTCCGCGACATCGGGAACATCACGATGGACACGGCCGGCGTCGAGAACGTCGCCTTCAACGCCCTCGGCGGTGCCGACGTCACCACGGTCAACGACCTCTCCGGTACCGACGTCAGCAGTGTCCTGGTCGATCTCGCCGGAGCCCTCGGCGGCTCCGCCGGCGACGGCCAGGCTGACCGCGTGATCGTCAACGGCACCAACGGCAACGACGCGATCAACGTCAACGGCGACGCCGGTGGCATCAAGGCGAGCGGCCTCGCTGCGACGGTCAAAGTCCTCCACTCGGAGGCTGCGAACGACCGGCTCGAGATCAACACCCTCGCGGGGCGCGACACGGTCGACTCGGGCGGCCTGGCCGCCGGGGCCATCCAGCTCCTCGTGAACGGAGTCCTCGTCCCCTGAGGGAAGGCTCCTCGGGAGCGCGTGGGGGCCCCGGCCAGCGGGGCCCCCACATCCGTCTCCGGCGCCCGGAATAACGGCCCGCGCGCGGTGTCTTTTGGAAGAGACACCAGCCACCCCAACTGAAAGGAACTCTCAATGAACCGTCTTCTACTCACCGTCATCGCTCTCGCCGCCGCCGTCTCGCTCGGCGTCGGCCTGAGCGGCGTGCTTGCGGCGAATCACCAGTCCGGCTCCGGCGTGAAGGTCGCAACGGCGAGCTCAGGGCTGGGCCGAATCCTCGTCGACGGCAGCGGCCGCACCCTCTATCTGTTCGAGAAGGACAAGCACGGCAAGAGCGCTTGCGCCGGAAAATGCGCGACCGCGTGGCCGCCGCTGATCGCGTCCGGCAAGCCGCTCGCCAAGGGCGGGGCAAAGGCGTCCCTGCTCGGAACCACGAAGCGCGGAGACGGACGCCTGCAGGTCACCTACAACCACCACCCGCTGTACAGGTTCGTCAAGGACACGCGGAAGGGCCAGACGTACGGCGAGGCGATCGACGCTTTCGGCGCCGAGTGGTACGCCGTCTCACCCGCCGGAGCCAAGGTCGAGATGCACGGCGCCGCGAGCGGTGGCGGCGGCGACCCGGCCCCGAGCGACGGCGGCGGCTACGGCGGCTACGGCTACTAGCGAGTCGCGCGGGCTTCCAGGGAGGGCCGTTCTCGTGACCGGCCCTCTCTGCGTGCCGTGACAGCCCAGCGATCCGCCCTTCGGATCAGCCGCTAGATCCCGGGAACGGCGGCACCGGCGAGGTTCACTCTCCGGGCTCGCTCCATCTCGATCTGAACCTCGTCGACGTCCGCACCGGCGCGTGCCTCCGCGGTGATCCGCCGGCGCAGGAGCGCCGTCCCTTCGCGCAGGCGGTGCGCCTCGAGCCGATCTCGCTCACGCAGCTCGGCGGCGACCTCTTCGTACACGGCACCGGTGATCAGGAGGTGGGACAGCTTCATCACGAGCGCGATCAGGTCGAGACAGACGAAGAGCCCGAGTACGAACAGGATGTACCGCGAGACCTCCGGGTGCTGTTTCTCGATTGCCGAGAGCGCCTCTGCCCGGGCGAGCAGATCCTGGTCTGCGGCGATCGCCCGCACACGTGCCCCGGTTTCGGCCGTCTCGCTCGTCCGCCAGTCGTCGATCTTTGCCTGAAGGGCGGCGATCAGCTTCCGGTCGGAGACCCGGTTGCCGGCGAGTGTCTTGCGGGCGATCGTCGCCTGAGCCGCGTAGTAGTGACACCAGTGGCCGCAGCCGGGGCGGTGCGTGCGCGAGCAGGACGGTTCGTTGTTCTCGCAGCCAGACAATCGCGTGAACTTCGTGACGCGGTTCTGCAGCGCCGTCTCGTTGTTCTTGATCGTCGCGATCCGGGCGGTCGCCTGCGCGATCTTCGGCTCGTAGAAAGCGATCGCAGCTTGCCGCGCGTCCTTCTGCTCGGCGGCCGTGGTCAGCGTCAACTGGTTGGAGATCGACGGCTTGAAGATGAACTGCACCATCGGCAGGCCGAGCACGAGCGCGAGCATCACGGAGAGCGCGGCGCGGGGAATGGCGAGCAAGAGGTTCGTCAGGCGGTTCGTCCCGAAGCTTTTGTAGATCAGCCGATCGACGACGCAGATGACCGCCGTCCACACGACGCCCAGCCAGAGGATGTGCGTGATCGGGACGCTCCACCAGCCGCTGCCCGCGACCGCGACCGCGAAGCCGGTGACGCAAGCCATCGCCGCGATCACGAGACCCTGTGCCTCGAGGAAGCTCCGCTCACTCGGGACGAGCGCCAGGACGCGCTCGTCTGAACCGGCGAACCACGCCAGGGAGAACCTGGGCGCCTTCGCGTGCACGAAGCCGGCGGCGTTCCCGTCGGCTGCTCTTCGCATCCTGTTCAGCTCGTTCACCACTCCGTGTTGTCGACCCCGTCCTTCGCCAGTCCGTTCTAACCCGCGCACCCCGTTCCGCGACTGACGCAGGTGGATCAATTTCGGACGCACGACCCGGCCGCGCCGGTGAACCGGCGCGACGCCTGGCGAGTCGTTCGCAGCAGCTTCGGCTAGGTGAAGATGATCTGGCCGCCGGCGGCCTTCTCGTAGAACTCGCCGACGCTGATGATCTCGTCGACCTGCGGGACGAAGTCGTCCAGCGTCAGGCCGAACATGTCGACGGTCGCCTTGCATGCGTACAGGTGGGCGCCGGAGTCGGCGACCAGCTCGATGAACTCCGGGATGGGCGGGATGTCGATCTTCTCCATCTGCCGCTTCATCATCCTCGTCGCGAGCGCCGAGAAGCCGGGCAGCGCGCCGAGCAGGGTCGGCATGTGCATGCCGGGGTTGCCGACGGTCGCGACCTTGATCTTCTCGTAGCGGTCCTTGCGGATCGCGTCGAGGCCGAAGAAGGTGAAGAAGAGGTCGGCCTCGATGCCCTTCCATGCGGGCGCCGTTGGCCATGATCAGGCCGGGGTAGATGCCCTCGAGCGAGCCCTTCGAGATCACGATCGCGACCTTCTCGATCGTCGTCGGCTCGGCCGGGGCGGTCTGCGGGTGTTCGAGCAGTTCGGTCATCGTGTGCTCCTTAGATGCAGCCTTTGGGCTTGGGGATGCCGCCGATCTTGGCGGCGAGCTTGGCGGGCCCCTTGGGGAAGAGCTGGTAGAGCTCCTTGACGGGGACGCCGGATTCCTTGCCGAGCGAGCGGATCGAGGGCGCGGTGCCGGTGGCGAGGTAGCGCTCGCGCATGAACCGGACGACGAGCCAGTGCCGGTCGGTCAGCTCGGCGATGCCGTTCTCGGCGGCGATCGCCTGCGCGATCTGCTCGTTCCACTGCTCGGGGTCGGTCAGGAAGCCCTCGGCGTCGACGTCGACCGGGGCATTCGGCGATCAGGGTCATGGTCATGTTCGTCTCCTTGCTCAGGCATGGACGGGTGCGCTTCTTGCCGGCTGTCGGCATCGTCGGGCCCGATCCCGGGGATCTCGCGGCCGGGCAGCAGCGCGTGCCAGTAGACCCACTGGAACAGCAGCTTGCCGAGGTGGTTGAGCCGCGACTCGCGGAGCAGCGGCAGCCCGAACGCGGTCGGGAAGTGGCCGGGCAGCGGCTCGGTGTCGTAGTTGAAGTCGATCAGCAGCGCCTTGTGGAAGCCCGTCTCGATGAAGCAGTTGGCGTGGCCGTCGAAGGACGCCTTCGAGCTCGTCGCCGCGGAGGTAGGCGGGCGATGTTCTCGGTCCAGCAGCTCGGCCTCGAAGTGGGTGACGGAGCCGGCCTTCGAGGTCGGGAGGTCGGTCGCGTCGCCGAGCGCGAACACGTTCGGCTTCGCCGGTCGTCTGCAGCGTGTGCGGGTCGGTGGGAACGAAGCCGAGCGCGTCGCCGAGCCCGGGCGAGCGCTCGACATAGGCGGCGCCGCCGTGCAGCGGCACCGTGACGAGCAGGTCGAAGTCGAGCTCGCGGCCGTCGTAGGAGGTGAGCTTCCCACCGACGCCGTCGATCTCGCCCGCGTTGAACTCGGTCACGATCTCGATCTCCTTCTCGTCCGAGCAGATGGGTCAGATGCTCGGACGCGATCGGCTTCGTGAAGCAGCCGTCGAGCGGCGTCGCGAGCACGACCTCGCTGCGTGCGCGGATTCCGCGCTCGCGCAGGTACCAGTCGGCGAGGAAGGCGAACTCGATCGGCGCGACCGGGCACTTGATCGGCATGTCGGCGATGTTCACGACGAGCCGGCCGCCGTCGAAGCGCTCGAGCGCCCTCGCGAGCGCAACGGCGCCGGGCGGGTCGTAGAAGGTGAAGACGCGCTCGTTCCAGCCCGGGCCCGTCATTCCCTCGGTCTCCTCCGGCTGGAGCCGCACGCCGCTCGCGACGACGAGCACGTCGTACGGAAGCACCGTGCCGTCGTCGAGCAGCACCTCGTCGCGGTCGACCCAGACCTCCTCGACCTCGTTCTCGTGGAAGACGATGCCGTTTCGCAACTGGCGCCGGCGCGGCCGGACGATCTCCTCGAGCTGCGCCAGGCCGAAGGGGACGAAGAGCAGCCCGGGCTGATAGACGTGCAGGTCGTCGCGGTCGACGACGTGGATCTCCGCCTCGTCGACGTCGAAGCGACGCCGCAGCCGGTTGGCGGTCAGGGTGCCGCCGGTCCCGCCACCGAGGATCACGATCTGCTTTCTCGCCATTGCGCGCCTCCCGAGATGCCGCCTGCTTGGTCTGCCCAGTACCTCGCCGCCAGGCGGCCGGACGCCATCCGCGGCCGCCCCGACCGGGCTACGGACAACTACTCAGCTGCGTAGTTGTCCGTAGACGGATCAGCGCCGCTGCGGATGGGAGCGACGCCGGCCAGGCGGAGAACCCAGGGCAGACAAAAGGAGGCCACGATGAATCGCAAGGTGCTCTGGGCAGTGCTCGTGATCGGGCTGGCGCTCGTGATCGCACCATTCGCCCTCTCATTGCCGGGCAAGGCGGCCGCGGGCGAGCGGATGATGAACGGCTTCCAGCCGATCATGCAGCCCGACCAGGTCAAGACGACCGCTGCCTACTACAACGACGTGTTCGTGCCGCTCGGCAAGGTCACGCCGATGATGAGCGCCCAGAACGTCGCCAAGTTCCAGGCGTACCTGAAGGGATTCGGCGGCATGCAGACCGACGCCGGCGAGCTCGTGCCGATGCTGGCGCAGGCGATGCAGATGTCGCCGGCGCAGGTCCAGACGATGATGGCGACGCAGCTGCCCGCGATGTCGGCGATGCTGCAGAACCTGCCTGCGATGCAGCGCGACTTCGGCGGCCTGCTGGGTACGATGCACGCGAACGTCGGCATCTTCTCGCGCGTGCCCGCCGGGCTCCAGCACTACGAGCCGCTGGTCACGACGATGCAGGCGAACGTCGACAACTACGAGCAGGTCAGCAGCCTGCCGGACTTCCGGCTGTTCACGGTCTTCTTCGTCGTCCCCGGCGTGCTCTTGATCCTCCTCGCCGGCTTCGGCCTCTACGGCGACCGCCTCGCGTCGAAGATCACCTTCCACCACCACGCTCGGCCGACGCACGCATGAACGCGATCGGAGTCACCGGTGAGGGCCTGCCCGTCGAGGCCCTCACCCCGCAACAGGGAGACCGAACGATGGCCGTCTCGCACCCACTTCCCGCCGACCTCGTCGAGCTGATCGCCGCGCGCTTCCGCGCGCTGAGCGAGCCGGTACGGATCAAGCTGCTCGAACGGCTCTGTGCCGGCGAGGCGAGCGTGCACGAGCTGACCGAGTTGGTCGGCACGACGCAGCAGAACGTCTCCAAGCATCTCGGCGTGCTGCAGCATGCCGGCATCGTCGCGCGGCGCAAAGAGGGGAACTTCGCCTACTACCGGGTCGTCGACGAGGGCGTCTTCTCGCTCTGCGAGGCCGTCTGCGGCAGCCTCCAGCGAGAGGTCGAATCGCGCCGCCGCCTCCTCGAGCGCGTGAGCGCCTGATGCTCGAGCTGTACCAGACCGAGTGGTGCCCGGCTTCGCGACGCGTCCGCGAACGCCTGACCGAGCTCGGCCTCGACTACTTCGTCCACCAGGTGCCCGTCGCGCGTGGCGAGCGAGCCGTCCTTCTCGAGGCGACCGGCACCGATACGATCCCGACGCTCGTGCTCGAAGACGGGACGGCCGTCGTGGGCGAGGACGCGATCGGCGCCTACCTCGATGCGCACGTTACGTCGATCCCCCCGAAGCCGAGGCCCACCGTTTGAAGGCGGCCAAGGCCCGCCGCCGCTACCTGGAGGAGGAATGCGAATGCTCACCACCGGTTACACGCTGAGCGCAACGACATCGCTGGCGTTCGCCGACGCCGTCGAGCGCACAAGAGCCGAGCTGAAGACTGAGGGCTTCGGTGTTCTCTGCGAGATCGACGTGCAGGCGACGCTGCGCGAGAAGCTCGGAGTCGAAGGCGAGCCGTACGTGATTCTCGGCGCCTGCAACCCGCCGCTCGCGCATCAGGCGCTCCAGGTAGAGCCCGACCTGGGCGTGCTGCTGCCCTGCAACGTCGTCGTCTACCGCCGCGAGGGCGAGACGCACATCTCGGCGATCGACGCGGAACGGATGCTCTCGATCGTCGACAGCGACGAGCTCGGCCCGGTCGCCGCGGAGGTGAAGAGCCGGCTCGGAGCAGTCGTCGAGCGTGTAGCGGCGGGCTGAGCCGAGAAAGCGTTCGCTTACTGCTCGGCCGTGCTCCTTACCCGTGCCCGAAGCGGACGTCGGGGAGGATGCGGTCGAGCCAGCGCGGCGAGCGCCCAGGCGCAGCGTCCGAAGACGCGCAGCAGCGTCGGGATCAGGACCAGCCGGACGAGCATCGCGTCGAGCAGGACGGCGATGCCGAGGATGACGCCCATCTCCTTGGGCGGCAGCGGCCCGGAGAGCGCGAAGGTGAAGAAGACGGCGACCATCACGCGCGGCGGCGGCGAAGATGACGCGGCCGGAGTGGGCGAGCCCGCCGATCGACGCCTCGCGCGGGTCGCCCGAGCGGTCGAAGTGCTCCTTGGCGGACGGAGAGCAGGAACACCGTGTAGTCCATCGAGATCGCGAAGATCATCGCGAAGAAGAAGACCGGCCCCCAGGCGTCGAGGAAGCCCTGCGACTCGAAGCCGAGCAGGCCGGCGCCGTGGCCGTTCTGGAAGATCAGCCGGGCGACGCCGAAGGCGGCGCCGGTGGCGAGCAGGTTGGTGAGCACGCCGAGCGCGGCGATCAGCGGCGCCTGCAGGGCGACGAGCAGGAGCAGGAAGCCGAGCGCGAGCACGACGCCGATCACGAGCGGCGTCTTCGCCGCGAGCGCCTGCTCGAGGTCGTGGTTCTCGGCCGACGGCGCCGCCGACGAGCGCCTGCGCCGGGCAGCGCCGAGCGGAGCCGGTCGATCGTGTGGCCGACGGCCGTGCTCGAGGGGTCGGCGTTCGGGATCGCCTGGATCAGGGCGAGGCCGTGTCGCCCCGGCTGGGCGGGCGAGACGCGGGCGATGCCGGGGTCGCGCTTCGCGACGGCCGAGACCGCGGCGGCGTCACGCTGCGGGCACGACGATCTGGAGCGCGCCCGGCGCGCCGACGCCGAAGGCCTGCTGCACCTGCGTGTAGCCGACCCGCGAGCCGTCGTGCGTGGGGACGACCTTGATCGACGGCATCCCCGTCTTCAGTCCGAGGACGGGCAGCGCGAGCAGGACGAGGATCAGCGTCGCGGCGGGCCCGTAGAGATGTGGGTGGCGCCAGAGCCGCTCGCCCCAGCGGGCGAAGCGGGCGGAGCGGTGCTCGCCGGAGTGCACCCAGCGGAGCGGGAGCGCGTCGACCTTCGGGCCGAGCTTCGCGAGCACGGCCGGCAGCAGCGTCAGCGTCGCGGCGAGCACGAAGACGACGCTGAGCATGATCCCGAGCGCCATCGAGCGGAAGGCCGGGCTCGGGACGAGCATCACCGCCGAGAGCGAGATCAGCACGGTCAGGCCGGAGAAGAGGACGGCCTTGCCGGCGGTGTCCATCGTCACGGCGACCGCGTCGCGCGCGGCGAGCCGCGAGCCGAAGAAGGCGCCGCGGAAGCGGTGCACGACGAAGAGCGCGTAGTCGATCCCGAGCGCGAGCGCGAACATGAGCGCGAAGTTCATCGCCCAGATCGAGATCTCGAAGCCGTGCGTGAGCAGCGTCAGCAGGCCGGCGGAGGCGACGAGCCCGAGGATGGTCAGCAGCAGCGGCAGCCCGGCGGCGACGAGCGAGCCGAACGCGAGCACGAGGATCGCGAGCGTCACCGGCCAGGAGAGGAGCTCCGACTTCATCATCGCGTTGCGGTTCGCGGTGTTGAAGTCGCTCCACATCCCGGAGGCGCCGGTGAGCGAGACGCTCACGCCGGCGCGCCGGCGGCCTTCAGCTTCGACTTCAGCGTCGTCGGCGGCGGCGACCATCGCCGTCGGGTCGCCCTTGGCGCCGGCGGTCACGACGGCGGTGTGGCCGTCCGCGGAGATGCTCGAGCCGGCGCGCGGCGCTGACCACGGAACCGACGTGCTCGTTCGCGCGGAGCAGCTGGTCGACGCGGCCGATCGTCTGCCGGAAGGCGGCGTCGCCGGCCGTCAGGCCTTGGGAGTGGACGACGACCATCAGCGCCGAGCTGGAGAGCCCGGCGAAGTTCGCCTGGATCAGCGTCGCGCGCCTGCACCGACTCGGAGCCGTTCGCCTGCCAGCCGGCTCCGGAGAGCGCCGTCTCGACCTTCGGCGCGAACGCACCGAGCGCGACGGCGACGACCACCCAGGCGATCGCGACCGTCCGGACGTGGTCGGCCGTCCAGCGGCCGAGCCGGCCGAGCGGGCCGACCGCCTGCGGCTGCGCGGACGTCGGTGCGGCGGCTGAGCCGGTGCGGCGACGGCGGTCACCGGCCGACCCCGGCGACGAGCTCGTTCAGGGCTCGCAGCTGCTGCTCGACCGAGCCGCAGACCTGGTCGCAGAGCGCGAAGACGCCCTCGTCGGCGATCCGGTAGTAGACGTGCGTTCCCTGCTTGCGGCGGCCGAGGATGCCGACGTCGGCCAGGACGGTGAGGTGCTTGGAGACGTTCTGCTGTGAGGCGCCGAGCGCGTCGGTGAGCTCGTTGACGCTCGCCTCGCCCGTCGCGCAGCCGGTCGAGCAGCTTGATCCGCATCGGCTCGCCGAGCACGCGGAAGCGGCGCGCGATCAGCTCGACGAGGTCGTCCGGCAGTGGGTGGGGCAGTGCCATGCGCTCTCCTCGGGAATACAATAAATCGTTGTATAGTTGTATAGCAGTAGACACTCACCGAGTGCAAACCGAGGAGGAACGAAAACGATGGACGTCACAACGGACACCTTCGAGAGCGAGGTCGTCGAGCGCTCCCGCGAGCGGCCGGTCGTGGTCGACTTCTGGGCCGCGTGGTGCGGGCCGTGCCGCATGCTCGGCCCGGTGCTCGAACGCGAGGCCGAGTCACGCACGGGTGAGTTCACACTCGTCAAGGTCGACGTCGACGCGAACCCCGAGCTGGCGATTCGCTACCAGGTTCAGGGAATCCCGGCCGTGAAGGCCTTCCGCGACGGCCAGGTCGTGCGCGAGTTCGTCGGTGCGCTGCCGCCGGCGGCGGTTGCCCAGTTCCTCGACGAGTTGACCGGGCCTACCGCGTCGGAGCGGCTGCTCGAGGAGCTCCTGGCCTCCGGGGAACTGACCGACGTGGTTGTGGCACTCGAGCAGGACGACCACGAGCGCGCCCTCGAGCTGCTGATCGAAGCGATCAGCGCCGCGGACGCGGAGCGGCGCGAACGGCTCCTCGCCCTCACAATCGGACTGTTCGGCGAGCTCGGTGACGAGCATCCACTCACGATGCGCTACCGGCGGCAGCTGGCCGCGAGCCTCAACTGATGGCCACGAGCGTCACACGCGACGCGAGCGGCCACGTGATGTAAGGGTGCCCTTACACCCCTTCGTTCGACCCTGTATCGTCCGGGGACATGGCCGGATTCCACGACGCGCTGAACGAGCAGATCGCCAGCGAGCTCGCAGCATCACAGCAGTACGTCGCGATCGCCGTCTACTACGACGCGCAGACGCTTCCGACGCTGGCGGCGCACTTCTACCGGCAGGCAATCGAGGAACGCAACCACGCGATGATGATCGTCCAGTACCTCCTGGACGCCGACGCAGAAGTCACGATCGGCGCGGTCGCCGCTCCGCAGACGACCTTCGCGGACGAACGCGCGCCGGTCGAGCTCGCGCTCCAGCAGGAACGCCAGGTAACCGCCCAGATCGCCCAACTCGTCGAGGTCGCGCGGAGCGAATCGGACTACGTCGGCGAGCAATTCCTCGGCTGGTTCCTCGAGGAGCAACGCGAAGAGGTCGCCAGCATGTCGTCACTCCTGGCGGTCGTCGAGCGCGCAACGACGAACAATCTCCTCCTCGTCGAGGAGTACCTCGTCCGCAGCAGCATCGGCGCAGCCGAGCCCAGCAAGAGTGCACCGCCGGCCGCGGGCGGCCACCTGCAGCTTCCCGCCTGACGGCGCGGAACCGGACGCCGGCTTCACCTTCTCAACCCATCCGTACTTGCCCACAGTTGAGATCGGTGGGGGGACGGATGCCACCGCTTGGCCGTGGGGGCAAGTCTCATCAGGCCCGTGGCGAAGGGAGGTGAAGTCATGACCACGATGCTGAAATGGTCACCCTTCCAGGATCTCGACTCGGTGGAGCGCCGGATGCGGCGGATGTTCGAGGAGATCGGCTTTGCGCCGGCACTCCTCCCCGCGGCCGACATCTACGAGACCGACGATGAGTTCGTGGTGGAGGTGGAGGTACCCGGTTACGACGAGCAGGAGCTGAGGATCGAGGTCTCCGACCACCGGCTCACGATCAAGGGCGAGCGCACAGAGACGAAGGAGCAGAAGGAGAAGGCCTTCCGCCTGCACGAGCGACTCGAGCGCGAGTTCGAGCGGCGCTTCCAGCTGCCGGCCGAGGCGGACACGAAGCACGTCCAGGCCAAGTTCACCAAGGGAGTGCTCGAAGTACACGCACCTAAGCTCGCCGTCTCGAAGCCGCGCAGGGTCGAGATCACGAAGACCTGAGAGACGAAACGACCGGGGTGGCGGCACTGCCGCCACCCCGGCTCAGGCTCCGAGAGGAGCTCAATGTCCGAAGGTGACGTCAAGGAGCGGCAGGTGGTTTCCGGGAAGCGCATCCTGTTACTGGCGATTGTCGGCTCGCTCTGTATCACGGCTGCTCTCGCGATCACGATTTTGCTCTTCAGCGAGTTCGGCGAGACGCAGGCGCGCATCCTCGGGACGACGGGGCTGATCGCGCTGTACGGCCTGCTCGCCCTTCCTGCAGGCATCCTCATCGATCAGGGAAGGCGGCGTGGCCTGGCCAGAGCCGTGATCGTGTTCGCGGCCGCCGGCTTCGCGCTCGCGATGGGCGTGGTGTGGGTGGGAGACGCTCCGGATCAGCTTGGGAAGGCGTTCGCGAGCGTCACTGCCTTCGCCCTCGCGTCGAGTCAGGCAGCCGCCCTCGCCGCCCGCCGGAGCAGTCGCGACCCGGCCACGGTCCGCTGGCTCTTCGCCGCCTCGCTCGCACTTGCCGCCGGTGTCGCGTCGATGGTCACAGTTGCCGCATGGGCAGAGGTGGACCATCAGTTGTACTACCGCGTCCTTGGAGCCCTCGTCGTCGCCGATGTCCTCACCGCCGCGCTGCAGCCAATCCTGGCGCGGCTGGGAGCGGAGCAGCCGCCTGCCGTCCATCGGCTGCGCGTGCGCGTCGAAGGAGGCGCCGAGCTCGAGTTCGCTGTCGAAGCCCCAACCTTCGCGACGGCTGTCGGGAAGGCGATCGCGACGGCCGAGCAACGGGGCGGGCGGGTCGTCAGGATCGAACGGGTTGGGGAGGCGGGAGGCGGAGTCGCATCGGCCCGTGAGACTGCCGCTGCGGTGCCCGAACGCGACCACACGCCTCGCGTCCGTGGGCACCGGCAGCGAGCCTGACAGCCGGTGCCGGCTGGATCGGCCGCCGCTGACGGTGACGAGGCGCACGGCTATGGCTGTCTGACGAGCTCGAGCTGGACCGTCAGCTCGACGTCCCAGCCGACAGCGTCGGCGCCGTCAGGAAGCGGCTGCTGCCAGCTCATCCCCCAGTCGCGCCGGTCGAGGACTGCACGAAGCTCGAGTGCCGTGCGCACGAGGCCGAACGGATCCTCGACCGGGCGCGCGTACGTCCCCGTCGCCGTGATCGGCCGGCTGAGGCCCTTGATCGTCAGCTCGCCGTCGACCGTCGCCGTTCCGTTCTCGGCCAGCTCGACCCGGTCGGAGCGGAACAGGATCTCCGGATGGTTGTCCGCGTCGAAGAACTCGGCGCCGCGCATGACGTGCTGGCGGAACTCGGGCGGGTCGACGATCGAGATCGACTCGACCCTGGCCGCGCCCTCGAGGCGAGGCGCCGACGCGTCGGCGATCAGTCGCGCATCGACGTCGCCGAACGAGGCGCGGAAGGTCGAGACGTTCATGTGCCTGACCGCGAACTGGAACGACGAATGGACTCGATCGGCCTCGAAGACGCCGGTCAGCGCGTCGGTGGTGACTGTCATTTGCTTTCCTCCTTCACGAGGTTCTTGGGCGCCGCTCTCAACAGGCGGCTGTCTCGCTGACGAACGGGAGGCGCCGAAGGGGACACGATCGGGAAGCTGTCCCCTTGCGCCGTTTACGTTCGTCGTAGGAGCGAGAACCACGCTACGAAGGAGGACAACATGAAGTACCTGCTCCAGAACTACCCGGGCAGCGTCGACGGAGGCGTTCGAGCGGCTCTCGGCGGACGAGCAGCAGGCGATCGTGGAGGAGTACCTCGCGATCCGGCAGTCGCCCGGGGTCGTCGGCGGCGAGCAGCTGCAGCCGGTCGAGACTGCGACGACCGTGCGCGTCCAGAACGGAGAGACGCTGCTCACGGACGGTCCGTTCGTCGACGCGAAGGAGCACGTCGGCGGCTTCATCCTGCTCGAGGTGGACGATCTCGATGCGGCGCTCGAGATCGCCGCGCGGATCCCGGCCGCGCGGATGGGCGGCGCGGTCGAGGTGCGACCGTTGGTGGAGAGGTAGGCGCTGCTCGAGCAGGTCTTCCGCGACGAGTGGGGCCGCGTCCTCGCCAACCTGGTCGGCTTCCTCGGCGACTTCGACCTCGCCGAGGAGGCCGCTCAGGAGGCGTTCGCGGTCGCCGCCGAGCGCTGGCCGCGCGACGGCACGCCGCCCAATCCGGGCGCCTGGCTGACGATCACGGCCCGCAACCGCGCGATCGACCGCCTGCGCCGCGAGCGCACGCTCGCCGAGAAGACACGCCTGCTCGACGTGCCCGAGGCCGTGGAGGACGAGATGGACGAGACGACGTTCCCCGACGAGCGGCTGGAGCTGATCTTCACCTGCTGCCATCCGTCGCTCGGTCTCGAGGCGCAGGTCGCGCTGACCTTGCGCGCGCTCGGCGGGCTGCGCACCGAGGAGATCGCCCGCGCGTTCCTCGTTCCCGAGGAGACGATGAAGCGGCGGCTCTCGCGGGCGAAGCGGAAGATCAGGGATGCGGGCATCCCGTTCCGCGTTCCGGCCGACCATCTGCTGCCGGAGCGGCTGGGTGCGGTGCTCGCGGTCGTCTATCTGATCTTCAACGAGGGCTACGGCGGACGCGTCGACCTGGCGGCGGAGGCGCTCCGCCTCGGCGCGGCGCTCGCCGAGCTGATGCCGGACGAGCCCGAGGTGCACGGGCTCCAGGCGCTGATGCTGCTCAACGACGCGCGCCGCGCGGCCCGGTTCGACGGCGACGAGCTCGTGCTGCTCGCAGACCAGGACCGCTCGCGCTGGGACGCCGCGAAGATCGCGCGCGGGCGCGAGGCGCTCGATCGTGCCCTCGCGCTGCAGGGTGGCGGCGCCGTACGTCATCCAGGCGGCGATCGCGTCGCTGCACATGGAGGAGCCGCTCGACTGGCCGCAGATCGCCGCACTCTACGGCGAGCTCGTCGGGCTGACCGGCTCAGCGGTCGTGGAGCTGAACCGCGCGATCGCCGTCGCCGAGGCGGAGGGGACCGAAGCGGGGCTCGCCCTCGTCGACCGGCTCGACCTCGACGGCTACCAGTACTTCCACTCGACACGTGCCGACCTGCTGCGCCGGCTCGGCCGGGCAGATGAGGCGCGGACCGAGTACGAACGCGCCCTCGAGCTCGCACACACCGAGCCCGAGCGCCGCTTCCTGCGCCGGCGCCTCGAAGAAGTCAGCGCGTAGCTGTCCCGTTCCGGCACTCCCGTTCGTGGTCACGGAGAAACCACGCGAAAGGAGGCGATGCCGAGATGAGTACCGAGATCTTGGAGGTGCTTGGAACCACGATCGCCACGCTCATGTTCCTACTCATCCCGGGCGTCGTGTACGCCTACTACGTGCTCGAGAGCTTGATCGACGATCCGAAGAGCTACGAGCCCGTCATTGCGGCCGTCGAGAGCGTCGAGAAGCACTCACCGAGCGCCGCGTAATCGTCTAGCACGCACGCATCTAAATCCGGTCGCCGAAGGTCGCGAGCTGTCCCCTGGCGCGACGCTCGTTCGTCGTTCCACGACACGAACTTCCGGAAGCGAAAGGAGACAGCGATGCAGTCAACGAGGAAGATCGCAGTAGCAGGGGCAACCGGGAGGGTCGGCCGCCACATCGTCGACGTGCTCGAGGCCCAGGGTCACGAGGTCGTTCCGATCTCGCGCTCGGGTGGGGTGGACGTGATCACCCGAGAAGGGCTTGCGGACGCTCTCGCCGGGGTGGAAAGCGTCATCGATGCGGCCACTCAGCCCTCGTCCGATGAGGGAGCGGCCACGGAGTTCTTCACGACTGCGGCGCGCAACCTGCAAGAGGTCGGCGAGAAGGCCGGCGTGCAGCAAATCGTGCTGGTTTCGATCGTCGGTACCGACCGGTTCACGGCCGGCTTTCTCGCGGCGAAGGCCGCGCACGAGCAGGCGATGCTGGCGGGGCCGGTCCCGGTCCGAATCCTGCGTGCGACGCAATTCCACGAGTTCGTCCCGCAGATGATGGAGTGGGGCAGGCAGGGCGACGTCGTCTACGTGCCGAGGATCCGCACGCAGCTCGTGGCGGCCAGGAGTGTCGCCGAAGCCGTCGCCGGCCTGGCCGACGTCTCCGTGCGCATGCCGGAATCAAACGGCGCACCCATCCCTGAGATCGGCGGTCCGCGGGTGGAGAGCCTCGTCGAGGCCGCGAAGCTGTTCGCCTCCCGGCGCGGCGAGCCGCTGCAGATCGAGGAGGTGAGCAACCGGGCCGACCCGGACTTCGAGCTCCTGGAGAACGGTGCGCTCCTTCCCGGCCCGGACGCGACCCTCACCGGCCCGACGTTCGGGGAGTGGCTCGACACCCAGCGCTGAAGCGCTCGTGTGCCTTGGGGCTGTCCCCTCGTGCGCCGCCCGTTCGTCGCCTGGACGAAACCAAATGTTCAAGGAGGAACTGATGAGAGGGAGAATCGCTCCCAACTCGGAGCGGAGGCGGTGGCTGGTGCTCGCGGTGACGGTTGCCGCGCAGTTCATGGTCGTCGTCGACGTCGCGGTCGTGAACGTCGCCTTGCCGGCGATCAAGCACGACCTTCATTTCTCCCAGGAGAGCCTGCAGTGGGTGATCACCGCCTACTCGATCCTGTTCGGCGGGACGCTCCTCCTGGGAGGGCGCCTTGCCGACCTGCTCGGACGCAGGCGGCTGTTCATGGCAGGCGTCTCGGTGTTCACGGTGGGGTCGTTGCTGTCCGGGCTCGCCTGGTCGGAAGACGCGCTGATCGTCACCCGGGGGCTGCAAGGCCTCGGCGGCGCACTGCTCGCCCCGGCTGCGCTCTCGATCGTCGTCACCACCTTCCGCGAGGGGCGTGAACGGAACATCGCCCTCGGCGTGTGGGGCGCTGCCTCCGGCAGCGGTGGCGCCGTCGGCGTGTTGCTCGGCGGCGTGCTCACGTCGTACCTGAGCTGGTCGTGGATCTTCTTCGTCAACCTGCCGGTCGGCGTAGCCGTCCTCGCCGTCACCCCGTGGCTAGTGGGTGAGAGCCGGGCCGCGCTTGCGCACCGGCACTTCGACGTCGCCGGCGGCACCTCGATCACCGCCGGCCTGATGGTGCTGGTCTACGCGATCACGCGGACGAGCCAGCACGGCTGGAGCGACGGTGTGACGCTCGGGCTGCTCGCGACCGCCGCCGCATTGATCGCGGCGTTCGTCCTGATCGAGGCACGCTCCCCGGCACCTCTGCTGCCGCTGCGGATCTTCCGCCTGCGGACGCTCTCCGCGGCCAATGCCGTGATGCTGACGATCGGAGCGACCGCGTTCGCGCAGTTCTTCCTGATGACGCTGTACCTACAGGAGGTCCTGCGGTACTCGGCGATTGAGACCGGTGTCGCCTTCATTGCGATCACCCTCACGATCGTCGTCTTCTCGAGCGTCGGCCAGGCGCTGACCACCCGGCGCGGCGCACGACCGGTGTTGAGCGCCGGCCTGCTGTTCACCGCGGTCGGCGGGGTGCTCTACGCCCAGATGCCCGCCGACGGGCATTACTTCTGGAACGTCTTCCCGGGGCTGATCCTCAGCGGGATCGGGCTTGCGTTCTCCTTCGTGCCGGTGACGATCGCGGGCCTGACCGGCGTGCAGCCGGCCGATGCCGGCGTTGCGTCCGGACTGATCAACACCAGCCGGCAGATCGGTGGCTCGGTCGGGCTGGCCGCGGTGACGACGATCGCCGCCACCGCGACGAGCAATTACGCCGAGAGCCACGCCGCGCTTGCCTTCGGCGGCCCTGCGCTGACGCACGGGTTCCAGGTCGCCTTCTACACACTGGCCGGCGTGGCGCTCGTAGGCGCGGCGCTCGCGGCCGCCTTCGTGGAGTCCGAGTCGAAGGCAGCTCCGAAGGCGAAGCCGGTCGAGGCCGAGGTCGCGCTCGAGGAGGCCGCGTGATCGCACGTCGAGCGCAAGGCAGACAGACGCCTCGCGCTCGACGCCTTCACCCATCCACTCGCCAAAGGCGCGGGATCTGACCACAGAACAGGAAAGGCCACAAGAAGAAAGGAAGGACACCATGCGTGTTTTCGTCACCGGAGCGAGCGGCGCGATAGGCAGCCGGCTCGTTCCCCAGCTGATCGATGCAGGCCACGAAGTGATTGGCACACACAGCTCTCCGGCGAGCGCAGAGCTGCTCCGGACGCTGGGCGCGAAGCCGGTGAGGCTCGATCTGCTCGACGCGGACGCGGTACGCAAGGCCGTGCTCGGGGCGGAGCCCGACGCGATCGTCCACGAGGCGACCGCGCTGGCGAGCGTGAAGTTCGCCCGCAACATGGACAAGGTGACCGCCAAGACCAGCGAGCTCCGAACGAAGGGGACGGACGCGCTCCTTGCGGCCGCGCAGGAGGCCGGCGTGCGCCGATTCGTCGCGCAGAGCGTTGCCACCTTCTCCCGGTACGCCCGCGAGGGTGGACCCGTCAAGACCGAGGACGATCCGCTCGACCCGACGCCGGCGAAGTACTTCCGCCAGAGCGCCGCCGCGTTGGCCTATCTCGAGCAGGTGGTCACCGGCTTCGGCGGGATTGCCTTGCGCTACGGCGCCTTCTACGGCGCGGCCAACGACGGCACGATCGAGCCGGTGCGCAAGCGGCAGTTTCCGATCGTCGGGGACGGCGGCGGAGTCTGGTCCTGGATCCATCTCGACGACGCCGCCGCGGCAACCGTGCTCGCACTGGAGCACGACGGTCCGGCGATCTACAACATCGTCGACGACGAGCCGGCGCCGGTGCGCGAGTGGCTACCGGTGCTCGCCCAGGCTCTCGGCGCCAAGCCACCGCGGCACGTCCCCACCTGGCTCGCGCGGCTTCTCGCCGGCGAGGCCGTGACGGTGATGTCAACCGAGGCGCGGGGCGCCTGGAACGCGAAGGCCAAGCGCGAGCTCGGCTGGACGCCGCGCTACCCGACCTGGCGCACGGGATTCAAGGCGGTCTACTCGGCGATCCCGGTCACCGACCGAACGAAGCCGCACCCGGCTCCACAGGCGAGCCACTCGTCCAACTAGGACGGCTGCGAATCAAAGGGATGAGGGTGCCCCGGCCGATACACCACGGGCGCCCTCGTCCTCTCTTTCCTGCCCCGACCACCAGCGGGATTTGCGTCGCAGCGGCCGACTCAGTATAGTGAACCGAATGGTTCAGTATACAACGACCGTCGACCGCGCTTTCGCAGCCCTCGCCGACCCGACCCGCCGCGCCGTTCTCGAACGGCTCGGTTCCGGACGGGCGACGATCAGCGAGCTCGCCGAGCCCTTCGGCATGTCGCTGACCGGGATGAAGAAGCACATCCGGCTGCTCGAGGAGGCGCAGCTCGTGACGACGGAGAAGGTCGGCCGTGTCCGCAGGTGCATGCTCGCCCCTTACGCCTTCGAGGGCATCAGCACGTGGCTGCAGCGGCTCGACCGCTTCGCGCAGGTCGTCGAACGCACGAAAGGAGCACGATGAGCCCCACCAAGAAGGAAGGAAGGATTCAGCGCCGAGGAAAAGGCAGCGATGAGAGCGCGCGCCAAAGAGCTGAAGGCGGCGGCTGAAGGGGAGACCGCCGTGCTCGCCGCCCTCGCGAAGATGACGCCCAGCGATCGCGCCCTCGGCAAGCGGATCCATGCGATCGTCACGGACGCTGCACCCGACCTCGTGCCGAAGACGTGGTACGGCATGCCCGCCTATGCCAAGGACGGCAAGGTCGTCGTGCTTCTTCCGCGACGCGGGGAAGTTCAAGGAGCGGTACGCGATGCTCGGCTTCAACGACAGCGCGCAAGCTCGACCAAGGCTCAATGTGGCCGATCGCCTTCGCGCTGACGAAGCTGACCGCAGCCGACGAGACCAAGATCCGCGCGCTCGTGAAGAAGGCGGTGGGCTGAGATGAACGACACCACCGTCACCACCCCGAGCGAGCTCGAGATCCGCGTCGAGCGGATCTTCGACGCCCCGCGCGCGCACGTCTTCTCCGTCTGGACCGACCCGGAGCTGATCCCGGAATGGTGGGGCGACGGCACGGTCGTCGAGGAGATGGACGTCCGTCCCGGCGGCACGTACCGCTTCCGCACCGCCTACGGCGTCGTCGAGGGCGAGTTCCGCGAGGTCGACGCGCCCGAGCGGCTCGTGCAGACGTTCCAGAACCACCTGCAGACGCTCGAGTTCGAGGATCTCGGCGACCGGACGAAGCTGACGCAGACGATGCGCTTCGCGACGGCCGAGGAGCGCGACACGACGATGCAGTACGGCGTCGAGGAAGGAGCGAAGAGCGGCTTCGCGCGCGTCGACGCGCTGCTGCAGCGGCTTCAGACCGAGACACGATGAGCAAGGCCACGAGGCGGGACGGGTAGGCCCGCGCCGCTGGTCGCCCTTGCGTCTCCGGGGCCGCCGCTTGAAGCGCCGATCGCCCGCGTGCACCATGGGGTCATGCCAAGGGCAGCTCCCGCTCACGGCTCGGCTACCGCGAGCGAGTTGCTCGAGCGCTCCGGCGCATTCACGACGCTCGGCGAATGCCTCGAAGAGGTTCAGCGCAGCTCACGGGGGCACGTCGTGCTCGTCGGTGGTGAGGCAGGAGTGGGCAAGACCGCCCTCCTGCGGAGCTTCCGCGATCAGCAGGGCGGGTCGGCTCGTTTCCTCTGGGGCGCGTGCGATCCGCTCTTCACGCCGCGGCCGCTCGGGCCGTTGCTCGCCGTTGCCGAGGGGGTCGGCGGCGAGCTCGAAGATGTCGTGGAGAGCGAGGCGATGCCGCACGAGGTCGTCGCCGCGCTCGCGCGCGAGCTGCGCGCGCGGCAAGCGACCGTCTTCGTGCTCGAGGACGTGCACTGGGCAGACGAGGCGACGCTCGACGTTCTGCGACTGCTCGTGCGCAGAGTGGAGGCGATTCCGACTCTCGTTCTCGCCAGCTACCGCGACGTCGGGCTCGACGGCCGGCCGCTCCAGCGTGTGCTCGGGGAGCTCGCGACGAGCACCGCCGTGCACCGGCTGAAGCTCGCCCGGCTGTCGCCGGCCGCAGTCGCGAGACTCGCCGAGCCGCACCACGTCGATGGGGACGAGCTCTACCGCAAGACGGCCGGCAACCCGTTCTTCGTCGTCGAGGCGCTCGCCGCGGGTGCCGAGGAGATCCCCGACACGGTCCGAGATGCTGTACTCGCCCACGCCGCGCGTCTCGGGCCCGAGGCGAAGACGCTGCTCGAGGCGGTTGCGGTCGTGCCGCAGCACGCCGAGCTCTGGCTTCTGGAGGCGCTTGCGGGGGACGCCGTCAAGCGTCTCGACGAATGCATGGCGTCGGGCATGCTCACCTCCGAGCCGCCGGGCGTCGCGTTCCGGCACGAGCTCGCCCGCCTCGCCGTCGAGGAATCGGTCGCACCGGACCGGAAGCTCGAACTGCATCGCAAAGCGCTCGTGGCGCTCGCGGACTCCCCGAATGGCACTCACGATCTGGCCCGGCTTGCGCATCATGCCGAGGCCGCCGGCGACGCCGAGGCCGTCCTCCGCTACGCACCCGCGGCTGCTGCCCGCGCCACCTCGCTCGGAGCGTTCCGGGAGGCGGCGGCGCAGTACGCGAGAGCGCTTCGCTTCGGCGACCGGCTCGAGCCGGCCGAGCGTGCGGAACTGCTCGAGCGCCGCTCCCGGGCCTGCTACGTGACCGACGAGCACGACGAGGCGATCGAGGCGATCGAGGAGGCACTCGAATGTCGCCGGCGGCTCGGCCAGACGCTCGAGGAGGGCGCCGCGCTGTGCTGGCTTTCGGAGATCCTGGTCTGCCCCGGACAGAACGCGGATTCCGAGCGGGCGGCCCGCGAGGCGGTCACGCTCCTGGAGGAGCTTCCGGCGGGGCGCGAGCTCGCGATGGCGTACGCGAGCCTCGCGTCACGATGCATGGACGTGGGGCGAGCGGACGAGGCGCTGAGCTGGGCCGGTCGTGCCCTCGAGCTTGCAGAGCGCTTCGACTACACCGAGATCGCCCTCGACGCGTCGATCACGATCGGCACCTGCGACCCGAACCAGCGTGCCAAGTTGCAGGACGCTCTCGAACTTGCACGTCGGGCCGGGCTCGCCGAGCACGTCGGGAGGGCGTACCTGATGATCGTGGGCACTGCGGTCGGCGATCACGACCATGATCTCGTAGCCGCTTACCTCGAAGCCGGGCTCGACTACTGCGAGCGCGGCCTCGACCGCGATCGGTTCTACCTGCTCGCCTTTCAAGCGCGCCTCGAGTTGGAACGAGGCCGCTGGACGGAGGCAACCGAGGCCGTCGATCGCGTCCTTTGCCTCCGCCGCACGTCCATCACCCCGCGCATCTTCGCGCTCGTGGTGCTCGGGCTCGTGCGCGCCCGGCGCGGAGACCCGGGCCACGAGGCGCCGCTCGAAGAGGCGCGCGCGTTGGCAGAGGCGCCCGGGGACCTGTGGCGACTGTGGACACCTGTGACCGCGAGAGCCGAAGCCGCGTGGCTCAGAGGCGATCGCGACGCGGTCCTGGCGGCGACGGAGGGCATCTACGAGCGCGTCGTCGAGCAGAAGTGGGGCTGGTTCGCGGGCGAACTGGCCTCCTGGCGCCGTCGCGCAGGAATCGAGGAGGAGGCGCCGCCCGACATCCCGGAGCCGTACGCGCTCCAGCTTGCCGGCGAGTGGGAGCGCGCATCAGAGCTCTGGCGTGAGCTCGGCTTTCCGTACGAGGCCGCGCTCGCGCTGGCGGATGCGAACGAGGAGGAGCCACTGCGCCGTGCGCTGGAGGAGCTGCACCAGCTCGGAGCGCGGCCGGCCGCGGCGATCGTCGCGCGGCGGCTGCGCAAGCTCGGGGTACGCGGGCTGCCGCGGGGACCGCGTGCCGCAACGCTGAAGAATCCCGGCACCTTGACGCCGCGCGAGCTCGAGGTGCTCGGGCTGGTGGCGTCGGGGCTGCGCAACGGTGAGATCGCCGAGCGGCTCTTCCTCTCCGGGAGGACCGTCGATCACCACGTGTCCGCGATCCTGCGGAAGCTGTCGGTGAGGACGCGCGCTGAGGCAAGCGCGGAAGCAGTGCGGCTCGGGCTCGCGCCCCAAGTTAGGTAACGCCCTCCGGCAATCTGGGCACCGCCGCCGATGCCCTTCGGCCGCTCGGCTTCTACCTTCGACGGCAGTACTTCCAACGCCACGAAGGAGAGAAAATGAGACGCCTCATCGTCATCGGATTGCTCGCAGCGCTGACCGTGTCAGCGGCTGCAGCGGCCTCGTCGCCACCGACCGGCGCGAAGTCATCCAGCCTCGCCGCACAGCTCGCGCAGGCGCGGGTTGCGACCGCGAAGTACGTCACCAACCTCGACCGGGCCAAGGCGGATGGCTACCAGATCATCACGCCGATGATCCCCGGCATGGGGTACCACTACCTCAACCCGAACGTGAAGGGCTTCAACGTTCGGAAGCCGCCGATCCTCGTCTACACGCACCGTGGCACGGAGTGGCAGCTCGGCGCGCTCGAGTGGATCTTCCCGAAGAAGCCGGCCGCACCGCCGCTCCCAGGTGCGAAGTACGGCAGCTTCGGTGCGGCGTGCCACTACGTCGATGGCTCATTCGTCCTCGCCGACGCACAGAGCAAGTGCGCGGCGACAAATCCGGCAAGCAACCGAGTGGCCTGCGGCGCGGTGCCTGCCGTCTACCAGGCCCAGTGCGAGGCGGCACGGTTGAAGTCGGGCGCCAAGTTCAGCTTCTGGCACGGACCGCTCGTCACGCTCCATGTCTGGCTCTGGTACCCGAACCCGGCGGGCCTCTACGCGGGCATGAACCCGCTGGTCACGCCGTTCGACTACAGCTGACCACCGGCGCGGGGCCTGGGCGTACGCCCGGGCCCCACCGTCTCGATTGAGAGACAATGGTCTTGGTCGGCCCCTCGACCGTTTCCATAGAGGAGGATTGATGACCGCGCCGCCCGAGATCGTGCCCCGCTGGGAGTGGCGGACCTTCGGCGATCGCTTCGGCGAGGCCGACAGCCACTTCGCCTCGCTCACTCCCGATCGCGTTCAGGAAAGCGACGAGGTCTACCTCCTCTCGCGTGCGAGCGACGCCTCGGTCAAGGTTCGCGACGGGCTGATGGACGTCAAGCGGCTCGAGCGCACGAACGACGACGGGCTCGAGCAGTGGATTCCGGTCATGAAGGCGACGTACCCACTCTCGAGCGCGGACGTCGGCGCGGTGCTCGAGGCGCTCGGCGCCGCCGTCCCCGCGCTCGGCCGCTCCGAATACACACTCGACGAGCTCATCGCCGAGGTGATCGGGCCGAACGACGACCTTGCCGCCCTCGCGGTGCACAAGCGGCGGGAGCGGTATTCGATCGGCGGTTGCATGGCGGAGCTGACGGAGGTGCGGACCGCGCAGGGCTCGCGGCGGACGATCGCCGTCGAGTTGGAGGATGCGGCGCGTGTGAGCGCGGCTGTGCGCGAGCTCGGCCTCGACTCCCGGCGCAACGTGAGCATGGCTCGAGGCCTGAAGGCGCTCGCCGGCTTCGGTGCGCGGCGCTACGCGGTCATCGATGTCGGTACGAACTCGGTCAAGTTCCACGTGGGCGAGCGTGCCGCGGACGGCGAGTGGCGCACGATCGTCGACCGCGCCGAGGTCACGCGCCTCGGCGAAGGGCTCGACGACGCGGGACGGCTCGAGTCTGGGCCGATGGAGCGCACGATCGAGGCGATCGCGGCGATGGTCTCAGAAGCCGGCCGCGAAGGCGCCGAGGCGATCGCGGCGGTCGGAACGGCCGGACTGCGCCTCGCGACCAACAGCGCGGGCTTCCTCGACGCCGTGCAGCAGCGCTCCAACGTCGAGATCGAGGTGATCTCCGGCGAGGAGGAGGCCCGTCTTGCCTACCTCGCTGCGACCTCCGGGCTCGAAATCGGGCGTGGAGGCTCGCTTGTCGTCTTCGACTCCGGCGGCGGCAGCACGCAGCTCACGTTCGGTGACGGAGAGCACGTCGACGAGCGGTTCAGCCTCAACGTTGGCGCCGTCAGCGTCACGGAGCGGTGCGGTCTTGCGGCGGCCGTCTCGGACGAGGCCCTCACCGCCGCGTTCGTCGCGGTCGCGACCGAGCTCGCCGGGCTCGACGACCGGTCGACACCGGTGGCCTTGGTCGGCATGGGAGGCACGGTCACGAACCTCGCCGCCGTCAAGCACGCGCTTGCGACCTACGATCCCGATGTCGTCCAGGGGACCGTGCTCGACCGCGCGGAGGTCGACAGGCAGATCGAGCTCTTCCGCACCCGCACGGCCGACGAGCGACGCGCGATCGTCGGCCTCCAGCCCGGGCGCGCCGAAGTCATCCTGGCCGGGGCGTGCATCGTCCGAACCATTCTCGACAAGCTCGGCTGCACCTCGCTCACCGTCAGCGACCGGGGCCTGCGCCACGGCCTGATCGTCGACCGCTTCGGTCAGCGCGGGCCTATCGGCTGAGCCATCGTCGCGAGTCGCTGTCGGCGGGCTTCCACATCATCCCAATGAGATGATGCGGGCCTCGCGCGGCCGCGGGACGCTGTTTAGGTTGCGGCTGCCATCGAGGCGAAGGAGCGCGCCATGAGCGGCTCGACCGGAGACCAGACGCCCTCTCCCGACGTGGACGAGCCTCCGCCTACGCGCTGGCGCGCCCTGACGCGCAACCCGCGGCGGCTGATTCTCGCCCTCCTGCTGATCGCGATCGCGATCGGAGTCGCGGTGTTCGCGACGGCGACGTTCACGACCTCGTCGGCGAACGCCGGCAACCTCGTCGCATCCGGGACGCTCTCGGTCGACAGTGGGAGCAGCGCGATCCTCAACGCGCCGAACATGGTCCCCGGCGAGTCTCGCGACGGCACCGTGTCGGTCGAGAACACGGGCAGCGTCGCCGGCAACTTCTCGCTGACGACGGAGGACCTGCAGGACACACCGGCGTCGCCCGCGTTCTCGGCCATTGTCGACCTCGTCATCGCGGACGTGACGACAGCGGGCTCGTCGGTCGAGGTCTACAACGGGAAGCTGGACAAGGTCGGCACGGTCGGACTCGGCAACTGGCCGTCGAACGCGAAGCACGACTACAAGTTCACGGTGACGTTCCCGAGCCAAGGCAGCGCGATCGACAACCAGTACAAGGGCGCCTCCACGACCCTGACCTTCCGTTGGAACGCCGTCAGCTCGTGAGCTGAGGTCGGCGGCGGGGGAGGGACGGGTGGAGCGCACCGGGTGGCCGCGGGTCTTGCGGAATCCGCGCGTGCTCATCGTGCTCGTGCTCTTGCTGCTCGCGATCCTCGTCGGGGGTGTCCTGCTGTCCGTCTCGGTGTTCACCACGAGCTCGAAGAACACCGGTTCGATCAGCGCGGGCGACCTCGTATTCGACGTCCCGTCGGGATCGTTCGTCGATACATCCGGGCTGCGGCCGGGAGACAGCCGCACCGGCAGTGTGGAGCTCGCGAACCGCAAGTCCGCAGCCACGTTCACGCTCGGCTTCGCCGGGCTCGATCCGAGTCCACTCCGAGACGTGCTCCAGCTGACGATCGACCAGACCGCGCCCGTCTCCCGGAGGCTCTACAGCGGCCCGCTCAAGGACGTGAAGCCGATCGGCCTCGGCCGCATCGAAACCGGCGCGAGCATCAGGCTCGGCTTCACGTTCGCCTGGCCGTCGGACCAGCGCGGGCCGCAACTCCAGGGGCAGAGCGTGCCGCTCGTACTGCAATGGGACGCGACAACGTGAGCACGCGCGCCGAGACGCCGAAGCACGAGCGACTCGTCTCGCGGGCCGTGAACATCCTGCTCGGGATCGCAATCCTGCTGGCGCTTGCCATCATCATCCCGGCGATCTTCGGGTACCACCGGTACGTGATCAACGGCCACTCGATGGAGCCGACGATCCCGTACGGCTCCGTGGTCTTTGACGAATACGTGCCGGTGGACGACCTGAAGGTCGGGGATGTGATCACGTTCGTGCCACCGCCCGAGTTCTCGGTGTCCGAGCCGGTGACGCACAGGATCCTCGAGATCAAGGAGGTCGACGGGCAGCGGCAGTTCCGCACCAAGGGCGACAACAACGACTCGGCCGACCCCTGGACGTTCACGCTCGACTCGTCGACGCAGGCGCGTGTCGCGTTCCACGTCCCGTATACCGGCTACATCTACATCGCGCTCTCGCGGTGGTGGGTGCGCTTCCTGGTGATCGTTCTCCCTGCGCTCGGCGTGGCCGTCTGGCTCGGCGTCATCCTTTGGCGTGAGGCCGGGCGCGAGGTGGAGGAAGAGAAGAGGCGGCGCGGGCTGACTCCCAGGAGCACCTCCTGACGCGCTTCGGGCTGGCGCTGGTCACGCTCCTCGCCGCCTGCGTTGTCGTCGCGTCGGTGCACGCTGCCTTCACCTCGAGCAAGACGACGCAGCAGACCCTCGCGTCCGCGCCGGACTTCCTGTCGCCCACGATCAGCGCCGCGCAGGTCGCCGGCCCGGACGGCGCGGCGGGCGTCGTCCAGGCAGGAGCGAGTTACCGGGTGTGCGCGCAGGTCGCCGACCGGGGAAACCCGCCGTCCGGCATCGCGAGCGTACGCGCGGACGTCGGCTCGATCGCCGGCGTCGCGACCACCGCCACGCTGACGGCGCAGGCGTGCATGATCGGCTCGGGCTCGTACAACTACGGCTCGGGCACGCTGACGGCGGGCTCAGGGCTGGCAGCGGGAACGTCGGTGCCGTACTCGGTCACCGCCGCCGACGCACTCGGACAGTCGGCGACGCAGAGCTCCAGCGTCAACGTTGCGGCTCCGCCGTCGAGCTGCCGAGGCACGTCGATCACGGCGACCAACGGCGGCGCGGCCGTGCAGCAGGTCGATTCCGGTGACGTGATCCTGTTCGGGTTCTCGACCGCGATCGACCAGAAAAGCATCATCCCGGACTGGACGGGCAACGGGTCCCCCGGGCCGGTCAGGATCAAGGTCGCGGACAGCGGGTCGGCCGACACGATGACGGTGGAGTACAACGGGAGCCAGATCCCCCTCGGCTCGATCGCCGCGAAGACGAACTTCGTGAACGGCGGAACCGCCGTCTTCGGCGGCACGCTGACGATGGCCGGCAACAACGTTCGCCTGGCGGTGGACTACCTCACCTCCGAAGGGCCGGGAACTCCGGTGAAGGGGGCCGCGTCTGCAATGACGTGGACGCCCGGCGCGGGGCTCAAGGACACGAGCGGGCACCCGTGCTCGACCGCGTCGGTGACGCAACCGTCGACTACCGCAAACTTCTGAACGGACGTCAGGAATTCGCCAGCGACTTCCACTCTTCGAGACGCCGCTCGATGAGTGCCGCCCGCTCGGCGGCGTCGTTGCTCTCCAGCACGGCCGCGTCACCTGGATCGGCACGGACGTAGATCCCGGAGGTCCGTGCGTGAAAGGCGTCGGCGCCGTCCGAGCGCGTCGTGAAGTAGCCGTCGGCGCGATCGACGTTCTCGAGCTTGATCTCGCCGGTCCCCTCGAGTTGGGGAGCGTTCGGATGACGGGGACGTTCGCCCTTCCAGAAGTAGAAGATGCCGGCCGGATCGACCCGCTCCTTCGACGCCTCACTCCAGTAGCGCGCGGACAGTGTGCCGTCGGCCTGCCATGACCGTCCCGCGACCTCGAGCGCGCCGGCGCGATCGCGACTGATCGTCAGGAGCGACACCGCGGACGGCTCGAGCTCCGTTCTGACGGTGAGGGACAGTTGCCACCAATCACCCTCCAGGCGGCTGATCCGGCCCTCCGTCTCGATCGCTTGCCGCAGCTTCTGGTTGATCTGACGCACGATCGCCGGCGTGGTGTCGGGGTCGTAGCGGATCGAGGTCAGACCGAGCAGGTCGGTGGGGAGCTTGGCGCCGTTTGCGTGGAGGATGAACGTGCGGCGCATGCCGAGCGCACCCCCGAACAGGCCCGCTTCGAACACGACGTTGTCGCGCGGTGAGGCCTGTCCCGAGGCTGGGTCAGGCGACGCTCCCTTCGCCGTCCAGTCGTCCTGGGCGAAGACGAACGCGGCGAAATCGACCTCGCGGGTGAGCTCGACGAGCCGGTCGAGCGTCGAGACACCCGGGTTGAAGACCGTCGTCCACGGGTCGACGTCGGCGATGTCCTGGAGCCCCTTGGTGAGCGCCTGGAGCAGCTTCTCCTGCTGCCCTGACGACCCGAGAAAGATTCGCGGCTTCATCAGGCGATCAGGCTACTGCTCCGGCGAGCTGACGAGAAGCGCTGATCTCCGGCGCTCGTGCACCTCGAGTATGTGATCGTCCTCCACATGCGCATGAAGCGGAGATCGACGTGACGAAGCTGGGTGTCATCTTCACGGCAGACCGGCCGCCTGAGGAACTGGTCGCGTTCGCGACCGCGGCCGAGTCGGCGGGACTCGACGAGTTGTGGCTTTGGGAGGACTGCTTCCTGGCGGGCGGGATTGCGACGAGCGCGACCGTGCTCGCGGCGACGACGCGCATCACGGTCGGGCTCGGGGTGATGCCGGCGGTGTTCCGCAACCCCGTTGCCGCGGCGATGGAGATCGCGACCCTGGCACGGTTCCATCCCGGCCGTTTTGTCGCCGGTCTCGGTCACGGCGTGCCCGAATGGATGGACCAGATCGGCGCGCTGCCGCCGAAGCCGGTGCGCGCGCTCGAAGAGACGGCCGTCGCGGTCCGGCGCCTGCTCGCCGGTGAACGCTTCAGCACGGAGGGCGACCACGTCAATCTTCGCGACGTCTGCCTGGCACAACCGCCCTCGCAGCGGCCGCTTGTGGTTCTGGGCGTGCGTCGCCCATTCGGGCTGCGCGCCTCCGGTCGCAGCGCGGATGGAACGATCCTCGCGGAGCCCGCCGCGCCCGCATACATCCGCTGGTCGCGCGAGCGCATCGAGGAGGGGCGAACTTCCGCCGGCCGCACCGATCCGCATCGCGTCACTGTCTTTGTCAAGGGCCGCGCTGACGCCGACCGTGGGCATGCTCGTGAGGTCGTCGCCGGCATGCTGCTCAACGAGAGCATCAACGCGCAGCTCGCGCCGCTTCAGCGCGACGCGGAGCTCGACGAGCTTCGCGCGCTGGGCGATCCCGCGACGATCGCCCCTCTGCTACCCGACGACCTGCTCGACCAGCTCACGGCCACCGGCACCGCGGAGCAGGTCATCACGTCGCTGCGTGCGATCGCGGAGACCGGCGTCGACGCGATTGCACTTGCTCCTATCGGCCCCGACCCCGACGAGCAACTCCGGCTGCTCGCCGAGACGATCGCCCCCGACCTCCGAGGCTGAAAGCTTCAACGGGCGTCGCCCGGTTGGATCAGGCAAGCGGCATCACCGGAGTCATCGGGCGGAGCTTCGAGCGCATCTTCAATCGCAACTGCATCAACCTCGGGCTCGCGATCGTCGCGTGTCCGGACGCGGTCGACGCCGCCCAAGACGGCTCACGCATCGTCATCGACTCGGCCGGCAGCGTCGAGGTGGACGACGCGTCGTTCCCCGCGCCCGCCGCGCCGCCGTTCGTCCTCGACCTCGGCTCGGCGGGCGGGCTCGTCGAGTGGACAGCCGTGCAGGTCGGGGGAACAGCAGCCGAGTGAGCCGTAGGAAATGAAGTTCGCGGCCCTTAGCGCGAAGTTCGGCCGCCGAGTCTGAGGAAGTTCCGTTCGGCTTCCGTCGGGGCGAGCTCGGCCGCACGCTCGTACGCAGCGGTGGCCTCGCTGATCCGGCCGAGCCGACGGAGTAGATCGGCTCGCGTGGCGTGGTACGGGTGGTAGTTGTCGAGGCCCAACTCGTCCACCAGAGCAAGCGCGGCAGCGGGGCCTTGCACCTCGCCGATGGCGATGGCGCGGTTGAGGGCGACGACCGGTGTCGGGGCGACCGCAAACAACTGGTCGTACAGGGAGACGATCTGCGACCAGTCGGTCTGCTCGAAGGTCGCAGCGTCCGCATGCACGGCGTTGATGGCAGCCTGGAGCTGATACGCACCGGGTTGGTTGCGGCGAAGGCAGCGGCGGACGATCGCGTGACCCTCCTCGATCAAGGCCCTGTCCCAGCGGCTGCGGTCCTGCTCGCCGAGCAGCGCAACGCTGCCGTCCGGGCGATTGCGCGATGCGCGGCGGGACTCGGTCAGGAGCAAGAGCGCCAGCAGGCCGGCCACCTCTGGCTCATCGGGCATGAGCGTTGTCAGGATGCGTGCCAGTCGGATCGCCTCCGAGCAGAGACCCGGTTCCGCTGCGCTGCTCGGCCCGGCGTTGTAGACGAGGTAGACGACAGCCAGGACAGGGCGAAGGCGGCCGGGCAGCTCGTGGGCCTCCGGCACGCAGTAGGGGATTCGGGCGGCCCTGATCTTGTGCTTGGCACGCACGAGACGGCGCGCCATCGTCGGTTCGGCCACCAGGAAGGATCTTGCGACCTCCTTGGTAGACAGGCCGCCGAGCAGGCGGAGCGTGAGCGCCACCTGCGCTTCTGTCGAGAGAGCCGGGTGGCAGCAGGTGAAGATGAGGCGAAGGCGGTCGTCTTGCACTGGTCCCACCTCCTCTTGCTTGGGGGGATCGTCGTCGCCGGGCAGGAGCACCGCCACCTCTCCGAGCAGTTCCCGACCACGTGACTCGCGCCTCAGGCGGTCGATGGCACGGTTGCGGGCGGTGGTCGTGATCCAGCCGCCCGGGTTGGGCGGCAGGCCGTCGGCGGGCCACTTGCTCAGGGCGACGGCGAACGCCTCCTGCACCGCATCCTCGGCGAGGTCGATGTCACCGAAGAGGCGGATGAGGGTAGCCACCGATCGGCCGGACTCTTCGCGGAAGACCCGGCCGACCTCGGCCCCGTCGAGCTTCGGTTTGGCGCCGATGCCCTGCAGTCTGGTCAGGCCCCGGATACGTGCCGGAACGGACGGACCTCGATCGGCTTCGAGACTGCCGCGGTGGTCTTGGACGCCCAGACGAGAGCAGCGTCCAGGTCAGCGGCCTCGACGATGTAGAAGCCGCCCAGGTGTTCCTTCGACTCCGCGAAGGGGCCGTCAGTGGTGAGCACCTCGCCGTCGGACACGCGCACGACCGTCGCGGTGGCGGGTTCGTGGAGCGCACCGCCGAAAAGCCAGGCGCCTGCCGACTTCATCTCCGCCTCGAGGGCGCCGACCCGCTCCATGAACTGGCGCATTTCCTCGTCGGTCATCGGGTCCCGGGCCTCGCCGTCGCCGCTGTGAACGGACAACAGGTACTGCGCCATGGCGTTCCTCCTTGTGACGGGCGGGCGCTTCCCGCCTCTCACCCCAACTACGAATGGGCCTCGTCCAGATTGACACCTACCCGGGCAACGCGCTTCAGGCGCGGGCGCGGCTAGCGTGTGGCAGGCCTGCTCTGGCGGCGTTTGGGCGGAAGGGTCCGCGTGAAGCCGGCGGCCAGCTCCACCCACGGGCGGAGCGCCTTGCCGCGAAGGCCCTCGGGCACGACGTAGACCATGCCGGTCATCGGTCTGCCGGTGAAGTCCATCGGCTCCACGTGTGGTCGCTCGAGCGCGCTCTCTGCGAGGTCGGCTCCGAGTCGCAGCATGAGGCGGTCGGCGACGATGCCGCAGCACATATTGCCGTCGAGCATGAAGGCGAGGCCGCCGAACATCTTCCGTTCGCTCAGCGCCGGGTCAGGCCCGAGGATGTCGCGGACGCGCTCTGCGAGCCTTTCGTCGTAGGCCACGGTTCACCCCTTCCGGACTGTCGTCGTGGTGAGCCGGGTGGGGAGCCCAAGGCGGGTGAACAGGGCCGGTTGCTGAGGGAAGCCTGTGATCCCGTCGATCCGTTCGCCGTCAATCGCGAACACCATCACACCGTACGCGTCGAACACGCCGGCGCCCTCCTCGTCGGCGTAGGCGGCGAGCGCGGGCTGGCCGTTCGCCCGAGTCGGGACGAGCTGAATCCTGTCGAGGCGGCCCTCCAGCGGGGCGGTGGCGAAGAAGGTGCCGATCTGGGTACTGCCCTCGAAGCGGAGCGCCTCGGGAGGCATCGTCAGCAGCGCGTCGTCGCTGAGGAGCGCGACGATGCCGTCGATGTCGATCGCCGCCCACGCCTCCTGAAAGCGGCGCATCACCCGCTCTTCGGCGGCGGCGCTTGCGGGGGCGTGCGAGCGGGCGAGGCTGCGCTCGTCGCGCTCGCGCTCGAAGGCGGCCGCGGCCGCGTTGCAACGCGCTGTTGACGGCGGGCACGCTGTCGTCGAGGAGGTCGGCGACCTCGCGGGCAGACCAGCCGAGGACGTCCCGCAGCACCACCGTCACCCGCTGCTTGGGTGGAAGCAGCTGCATCGCGGTCACGAACGCAAGCCCGATCCGGTCACGCTGCTCGACGGTCTCCTCGGGGCCGGGCGCCGGTGAGGGCACGTCCTCGAGAAGCCGATCAGGGTAAGGCTCGAGGTGCGCGTCGACTGCGGCGCCCAGGTCCCGGCTCCGCCGCTCGAGCATCCGCAGGCACACATTGGTCGCGATCCGATACATCCACGCGCTCAGCGGTGCCTGCGGCTCGAAGCGGTCGATGCTACGCCAGGCCCGAAGCAACGTCTCCTGAAGCGCGTCGTCGGCGTCGTGCAGCGAGCCGAGGATTCGGTAGCAGTGCCCGTGCAGCGGCTGCCTGTGGGGCGCGGTCAGCCGCACGAACGCCTGCTCGTCGCCGCCCTGCGCGGCGACGAGCACGGAACGGTCGACCTCCGTCGCCCGCATCGTCACTCAGGCGCCCGCCGGCGGAACCGGCGGCGGCCCACCCAGTTCCGTCCACGGCGAAGGATCGAACGTCGCCGGCACTGCCCCCAGCGCCACGAACCGGATCCCCTCATCGCCGGGAACGATACGCCGCAGCTGCTCGGGACCGACGCGCGCCATCATCCCGGGCCGCAACTCGAACACCTCACCATCGGCGTACAGAAGCCCTGAGCCCTCCAACGGCAGGTAGACCTCCTCCTGGTTTGCGTCCTCCACGTTCGCGTCGTGCCTGTGGTTGGGATAGCCGTCCCAGTTCGGAGGCAGCGTCATCACCTGCATGCCCCAGCCGGTCACTCCCAGGCTCGCCCGCGCCCTCCGCGCAAGTCCGTCGTAGATCGGCTCCATCTCCTCGAACGATGCCACGGTCACATCCACCACGATGCCACCTCCGGATAATTGGATCCCGGCCGCGGGAGCGACGCTCTCGAGGCCCTTACCTCTCTCAATCCGCGGCACCGGCCGAACTCATCGGTCAGGGACGACGCTCATCGAGGTCCGAGTGAGTCGTACTCGGGATTGGGCTCCCAGCCGAGCCCGGGCGCCATGCTTCAGTGCCGCTCGACGCCTTCGAGCCGCAGTCCCTGCGAAGCGGTCGGCTCAGGGAAGTTCGCCGGGTGCCGGCGGAGGTCGCGGCTGAGCCAGCGCGCTGCGGGCAAGGCGGCGAGGAGTAGAAGGGCGCAGGTGAGGCTCGCTTCGGGTGGCGAGTGGTGGCGGACGATCTCGATGAGGAGGATCAGCGCGCCGAGACAGACGAGGAGGAGGGCGATCGCGCGGTGGAAGCGACCGGCTTCCGAGTGCGGCCAGGGGTCGAGCGGGCGCACGATCTCCCTGCCGTCGTTCGAGTCGGTGCAGCGCTCCTTGACCGGGCACGCGTTGCAGACGTGCGCGCGAGCGCGGTAGCGAACGAGCCGGAGCTCGCGGTCGAACTCCCGCGGCCAGAGCTGCTCGCCTTCCGGGCACTCCCAGAAGTCGTGGCCGGGCTCATAGCGGAAGCCGGCGGTGCGGAAACGGAGCGCCCGGCGGTGCGTGTGTGCGGACAGCCACTCGAGGCAGAAGGCGCCCATGATCAGAAGGCCGGCGTAGCCGGCGGCAAGCAGGGTCTCGACGCTCACACGAGTCTCGCTGCCGCCGCCTCATCGCCTGCGGTCGCGTCGATTCCCGCCGGCTGGGCGATCTCGGTGAAGAGAATGTCGTCGGGCTCCTCGAGCGTGACGTGCTTGACCGTGTAGCGAATGCCGAGCCAGGCGATGTACAGGGCCGGGACGGCGCCGCCGGCGATGAAGACGAGGTCGCCGGGCAGACGCAGCCATTCAAGGGCGTTGTTGACGCCGTCGTTCAGGAACGACGGCTCACGCGCCTCGACGTAGCCGGAACCGACCGACTTGTACAGCTGGAGGATCCCGAGCGGGAGCAAGGTCGCGAAGCACATCCAGGCAAGGCCGAGGTTCGTCGACCAGAAGCAGATCCGCGCCCACCGCTCCGGCCAGCGTTCTGCCGGAATCAGGTAGCGGAGGCAGAACATCGCCAGCCCGAGCGCGAGCATCCCGTAGACGCCCATCATCGCCGCGTGGCCGTGGTTCGCGGTCAGCGCGGTGCCGATCTCGTAGTAAGAAACGACCGGCAGGTTGATCAGGAAGCCGAAGATGCCGGCGCCGAGGAAGTTCCAGAAGCCGACCGAGACGAGGAACATCACTGCCCATCGGTGCGGGAACGGCGTCTGCGAGCGCGACTGCTGCGCCGCGCCGAGCTGCAGGAACGACCAAGCCTCGACGGTCAGGAACGTGAGCGGGATCACCTCAGCGGCGGAGAAGAACGCGCCGAGCGCCATGTGCTCGGCCGGCTCACCGCTGAAGTACAGGTGGTGCATCGTCCCGATCACGCCGCCGAACGAGTAGAGCAGGATGTCCAGGAAGACGACGGTCAACGCGACCCGCTCGCGGACGACGCCAAGCAGCACGAACATGTACGCCACCATCACCGTGGTGAACAGCTCCAGGAAGTCCTCCACCCACAGGTGCACGACCCAGAAGCGCCAGAACTCGGTCGTGGTGAAGTTGTCGCCGGTGCGGGCGACCAGCCCGACCGCGTAGAAGGCGGGGATGGCGCAGGCGGCCAGGAAGAAGAGCCAGGGCATGTTCCCCGGATGCTCGGCGGCGAGCCGACGGCGAAGGACGCGGAACAGCATCACGACCCAAACGATGAGGCCGATCGTGAGCAGGATCTGCCAGATCCGAGCGAGGTCGAGGTACTCGAACCCTTGCAGTCCGACCCAGTTGGTGACCGAGGCGTTCTTCAGCACCTCGTGGATCGCGAGGTAGGAGCCGACCAGCGTGCCGCCGACGACGATCGCGAGGGCGCCGAGCAGAGCGAAGGCCAGCTTGTCCTGGTGCTTCGGCTCACGGCGCGCGATCATCGGGGCGAGGAAGATGCCGGCGGCGACGAACGAGGTCGCGACCCAGAAGATCGCGAGCTGCAGGTGCCAGATGCGCATCAGGTTGTAGGGGAAGACCTGTGCCAGGTCGAAGCCGAAGAAGCTCGAGATCTCCGCCCGGTAGTGCTGTGCAGCGGCACCGACGAACGTCTGGATCAGGAACAGCGCCGCCATCACGAAGAAGAACCAGGCGCTCGCACGCTGCGCGGGCGTCAGCGCGACGTCGCCGGGCGCGCGGAAGCTGAGGGTCGCCTGCTCGCGGCCGTGCCAGCCGAGTCCCGATCCGAACCGCCCAAAGGCGGCGAACAGGATCCCGATCCCGCCGAGCAAGGCGATCAGCGACAGCACGCTCCAGACGATCACGTTCGCGGTCGGCCTGTTGTCGACGCGCGGCTCCGGCGGCCAGTTGTTCGTGTACGAGTAACTGTGGCCGGGCCGCTTCGCGGCGGCCGCCCAGGCTGTCCAGGCGAAGAACGCGGTCAGCTGCCGAAGCTGGACCGGGTTGGTGATGTCGTTCGGGCGCAGACCGTGGCTCGTCTTCGGGTCGGAGAAGAAGCCGCTGTAGTACGGAACGAGCCTCCGAAACGCCACCGCCTGCGCGCCGCTGAAGCGCAGCGTGCCGGTCTTCGAGTCGTACCGATTCGTCCGCAGGTCGTCGATCGTCTTCTGCACCGCTGCGTCCGACGAGGCGCCGCCGTACACCGCCCGGACGATGTCCGAGGAACGGCGCAGATAGTCAGCCGTGTAGTCAGGCCCCAGATAGGCACCGTGGCCGAACGCCGAGCCGTACTCCATCAAGCCGTTGTTCAGGAAGACCCGCTGTCCGTGGCTGATGTCGGAGCCCGTGAAGAGCACCCGCCCGCTCGCGTCGACCACCTGCTTCGGGACCGGCGGGTGCGACGTGTAGTTCCTGTACGTGAGCAACCCGAGCACGAAGAAGCCGAAGAGGACCACGAGCAGCACAGCCTGGATCCACCCCTTCGAGATCAGGAACTCGCGGCGTCCGGTGGTCTCCGTCACGGCATCTCCTCGAGCGACCGGCACATCAAGGACGCCGGATGTTAACCCGGCCCGACATGACCAAACAATGCCCGCGCGGAAAGCAGCGGCGGTGCTGCGCGACCGCTGCGACCGCAGCAAACTACTCTCTTCGAGTCAATGAGTAGCGATGCCCTCAGCGCCGACGGCGAAGCCCTTCCCGAGCGGAGCGACTTCATCCGCGAGATCGTTGCCGCCGACGTGCGCGAAGGCAGGGTCTCAGAGGTCGTGACCCGCTTCCCGCCCGAGCCGAACGGCTACCTCCATATCGGCCACCCCAAGTCGATCGCGCTCAACTTCGGGATCGCGCAGGAGTTCGGCGGGCGCTGCCACCTGCGCTTCGACGACACCAACCCGATCAAGGAAGAGCAGGAGTACATCGACTCGATCCAGGAAGACATCCGCTGGCTCGGCTTCGACTGGGGCGAGCATCTCTACTTCGCCTCCGACTATTTCCCTCAGCTCTACGAGTGGGCCGTCCACTTGATCGCGGCCGGCAACGCCTACGTCGACGACCTCTCCGCCGAAGAGATCCGCGACCACCGCGGGACGTTCACCGAGCCCGGAAAGGACAGCCCGTGGCGCGACCGCTCGATCGAGGAGAACCTCGATCTGTTCGAGCGCATGCGCGCGGGTGAGTTTCCGGACGGCGCCCGAGTGCTCAGGGCCAAGATCGACATGGCCTCGCCCAACATCAACCTGCGCGACCCGGTGCTCTACCGGATCCTGCACGCGACGCACCCGCGGACCGGCGACGAGTGGTGCATCTATCCGCTGTACGACTTCGCCCACGGCCAGTCGGACGCGATCGAGGGCGTCACCCACTCGCTGTGCACGCTCGAGTTCGAGGATCACCGCCCGCTCTACGACTGGCTGCTCGAGCACCTCCCGGTGCCTTCGCGCCCGCGCCAATACGAATTCTCCCGCCTGAATCTCACGTACACCGTGCTCTCGAAGCGCTTCCTGGGCCAGCTTGTGAGCGAAGGCCACGTGCGAGGCTGGGACGACCCGCGCATGCCCACCGTCGCCGCGTTGCGCCGGCGCGGCTTCCCGCCCGAGGGCTTGCGCAACTTCCTGGACGCGGTCGGAGTGGGCGGCAAGGGTCAGAGCGCGGCCGAGATCGAGATGCTCGAGCACGAGGTGAGGGACGTGCTGAACCGGACGGCGCTGCGACGCTTCGCGGTCCTGCGCCCGCTCAAGCTCGTGATCGAGAACTACCCCGAGCGGCAGGTCGAGGAGATGGAGGCCGTCAACAACCCGGAGGATCCCGCGGCCGGAACGCGCAAGGTGCCCTTTGCGCGCGAGCTCTTGATCGAGCGCGACGACTTCATGGAGGACCCGCCGGGCAAGTTCTTCCGCCTCGCCCCGGGCCGTGAGGTGCGCCTCCGCTACGCCTACTTCGTGACCTGCACCGACGTGGTGAAGGACGCAGCCGGAGAGATCGTCGAGCTCCGCTGCACCTACGACCCCGAGACGCGCGGCGGCGACGCACCGGACGGGCGCCGGCCCAAGGGGACGCTGCACTGGCTCTCCGCCGAGCACGCCGTGCGCGCCGAGGTACGACTCTACGACCGCCTTTTCACCCGCCCCGATCCCGGCGCCGACGGCGATCTCTTCGCCGACATCAACCCCGACTCGGAGACGGTGCTGCCGGAGTGCCTGGTCGAGCCGACGCTCGCGGAGCTGCCGGTCGGCGAGACCGTGCAGTTCGAGCGCCTCGGCTATTTCTGCTCTGACCGTGACTCGGCGCCCGGGCGGCTGATCTTCAACCGCACACTCGGCCTCAAGGACACCTGGGCCAGGCTCCAGAAGTAAGGCCGCGGGCCGTGCGAGGACTAGCCGGTGAGGGTGCGGCTTTCCGTTGAGATGATCGCCGGCCGCTTGGCCGCCACTACGAGTCGAGAACTTCGGGTGTCAGCACGCTCGCCCAGTCGATGGAGGGACTCACGGAAGCCAGCCGTCGCGATAAGCCACTCGCTCTTCCGGCCCGAAGTGGGCATGCGCGTCGGCCGGCCTTGACGTCTCTTCAAGCACGCTCGCGCCGTGCTTGGCCGCCGCCTCGTCGAAGGGGTAGACCACCTCGAAGCCACCCGCTCGGCTGCCGACCATCACGATCACACACGGCGCGTCACCCGCGCCGACGAATGTATGCCGAGTCCACGGCGGGCAATGGACGAAGTCCCAGGCACGCAACCGGCGCTCCCGTCCTTCAATCACCAGCACGCACTCCCCGGCGACGATCAAGAAGTCCTCCTGGCCGCACTCGCCGTGATAGAGGCCCCGCTGACCCGGCGACAGAACCTGGATACGGAATCCAACCTGTGACCACTCCTGCTCGCCTTCGAAATCGGTGTCTTGCCCGCGCTCCTCGCTTTGGATCCACGAGACGTCGCGGGCGTTGACCACGAACCACCCCTCACCCTGAGGAATGAGGCCCGCTTCGGTCTTCTTCAGTTGTGCCTCTCGAATGGATTCGGTCACGAGAGGAGCTTTGCAGACCAACACGCGGCCCAGATGCTCTGGCGTCATTCCGGAACAACACTGGCCCAGGCGAGGTTCGCACTCTGGCCGGCTCAGGGCGTGGCGACGGGTCCGACGAGGTAGATGCGGCCGATACCAGGCCGATACCCGAAGTGCGCGTTCAGCCGGCGGATCGGCTCGTTGCGCTGTTCGTTGCGGGTGTGCAGCTCGCGATAGCCGTTGTCGAGCGCCCAGTTGATCTGTGCCGCCTTTAAGGCCCGGGCGACGCCTTGGCCGCGCCAGGCTCGTTTGACGCCCGATAGGTCGTGATGGGCGGTGGTCGGTTGCGCGGCGGTGAGCGAGAACTTCGCGTAGCCGACGACCTCGTCGCCAGCGACCGCGACGAACGTCGCGTCCGGGCGGTCGCCCGAGCCTTGCATCTCGTGCGCGAGCCAGTCCTCGAAAGGCTCGACGGCGTCTTGCTCGGAGCCGGGGATGTCCGGGAGCGCCTCGCACGCGACCTCGTACAGGCCCCGCGCCAGCTCCGGGCGTTGCGCCCACGTGACGATCTGGACACCGTTGGGCGGCTCGACGGGCGGCGGATCGATCTCGGACAGGTGCAGCACGACACCGAGTTCCCTTCGCTCCTCGACGAACCCGCGCGCCTCGCCGAAGGCGAGGCTCTCCGAGTCGTTGTCCAGCACGGGCACCTCAAGCTCGCGTAAGCCGCGTCCGACCGCCCACGCCGAGACCGCCTCGTACAGCGCAGAGCCGACACCGCGCCGCCGATGCTCTGGAAGCACGGTGACGAGCGTGAAGACACGGTCGGCCCGTTGCGGGAAGACGACGGCCACCGCACTGCCGGCCACGCTGCGGTCGAGGATGGCCAGATAGTCGACGTACGCGACGACGCCCGCCTTGAACGACCGCGCCTCGTCCATCGTGATCGCGTCATGCGGCCAGACGGCGTTGTAGACGTCAAGCGAGAGCTGCTCGTCCGCCTCACCGTCGCACTCGTGCACCTCGACCATCACCGCACATTCTGTCGGACAGACGGCTGATTCGGGTAGGACGCGACTGCGGCGGCTCAGCGGACATTCCAGCATCGCTGGCCCAGGCGAGGGAGTCTGGTCGTCAGAGACCAGTCGCTGAGCGCGGGCCGCCGCCCTGGGGACGCGAAGCGGCGAAGAGGTATCGGTTGACGCTGAAGAAGTACCGCCCTTGGTGCTGAAGTTCTGCGAGGTCGTTGAGCCATTCAGTTGCCTCGTCTTCTGAGACGCTTCCGCGCCCGGGCACGAACGCGGCGATGAGCGGAGCGATGTTGTAGCTGAAGGTCTTGGCGTCGTACGCCGTGTTGAGTATCGGGACGATCCGGATTTCTCCGACCTCGAATCCGGCCGCGCGGAGGCGGGGCGCGAGCGAGCGCGGAAGGTAGGGGTCTGGCAGGTGCTCGTTCCACGCGGCCGCGATCCGAGCAGCGCGGCGGCGATCCGTGGCTGCCCAGACGAGCGAGTCCCAGTCGGTGTCGATGATCACGAGGCGTCCGCCGGGTCGCAGGACGCGGACTAGTTGATGGAGCGCGGCGTCCGGCTCGGCGAGGTACTCAATGACCTGCGTCGACGACAGCGGCGTCGAAGACCGCGTCTGCAAACGCAAGCGCGGTCGCGTCGCCCTCCAAGATCTCGACCCGGTCGCCGAGGCCGGCGGCCGCGATCCGCTTCGAGGCGATCGAGTTCATGTCAGAGCTGATGTCGACCGCGACGATCCGGCCGGTTGCACCGACCTCCTGTGCGAGCTCACAGGCGAGGAACCCGGGGCCTGAACCGAGGTCCAGGATCGATTCGCCGGCTGATGCTCGAAGCGACCGTCGCAACTCTTCGCGCTGAACGATCATGTCGGTCGTCGCGTACGCCTGCTCGAGCTGCCCGGCTGCCTTGTTGTCGTAGAGCATCCCGGCCATCACCGAATCCTCGGGGCGCGCCCGATAAAGCGCAAGGCCGCCGCCTACAAGCGCGGGCGCACTGCTCGCGCCGGCATGACCTCTGGGGATATTCCCGCACGCCGCCAATCCATCTCACCGCGGGAGGCGTAGACGTTTGGATGGCTCCGGCGCCCGACGAGCCCGAGCGCGAGCTGCGTTCGGCACCTCCCGTCGTCGCCGATTCGGCCGGTGAGCTGCTCTGGCAGATTGCGGAGCGGGATTCCACAGCGTTCGAGATCCTCTACCGGCGGTACGCCCGTCCGGTCTACGGGCTGGCTCTGCGCCGGCTGCGCGATCGTGAGGCGGCCGAGGACGCGACCCAGCGGGCGTTCGCGGTGATCTGGCGCTCTGCGGAGACTTACGTTCCCGAGCGCGAGGACGGTGCGCGCTGGTTGTTCACTGTCGCGCTGAGCGCGATCGTCGACCGCCCGCGCGCAGAGTCTGAGGCCGAGGAGGAATGGCCGGCCTTCCGTGTCCACGCGGCTGTGGCGGAGCTTCCGGAGGAGGAGCGGGTGCCGCTCGAGCTCGCCTGCTGGGGAGGTCGCAGCCAGAGCGAGATCGCGGAGCTGCTCGGTTTGCCGCTCGACACGGTCAAGATCGGACCCGCCGCGCCCTGGAGCGTCTGGCGACGCGGCTCGAGGGACTCGACTGATGGAACACACACCTGACATCGACCGCATGATCGACGGACGCGTGCCCGGTCCCGAACGCGACCTCCATCAGCGCGTCCACGACGTGCTCGTGCAGGCGGGGCCACTCCCGGAGCTTCCGGACACGCTCGCGAGGCCACCCGCCGTCGCGTTGCCGCGACTGCGCATCGCCCGTCCAGAGCGCTGACCGATCGTCAATCCGACGGTAGAGGTCTCGCGTATTTGGTAGGACAGCTGGGAGGCGACGTGCCACTCGATGAAGGAATCGCACATGCGTTTTGGCTGCGGGCGCCGGGTTGCGGAGAGATCCGGTCTGTCGGGCTCCCCGAGCCGGGGCCGGACGACGTCGTCGTGCGCACCTTGCGGTCGGGCGTCAGCCGCGGCACCGAGACGCTGGTGTTCCGGGGCGGCGTACCGCCGGCGGAGCGGGCGAGGATGCGGGCGCCGTTCCAGGAGGGGGACTTTCCGGGGCCGGTCAAGTACGGCTACCTGAACGTCGGCGCCGTGGAGGAAGGGCCGCCCGAGCTGCGCGGCCGCACGGTGTTCTGTCTCTACCCGCACCAGACCGCGTACGTCGTGCCGGCCGGCGCCGTATCGGTCGTGCCTGACGGCGTCCCGCCCGCCCGTGCCGTCCTCGCGGGGACCGTCGAGACCGCGGTCAATGCGTTGTGGGATGCCGCCCCGCTCGTCGGCGACCGGGTCGCCGTGGTCGGCGCCGGGATGGTCGGCTGCTGCGTCGCGCGACTGCTCCGTCGCTTTCCGGCCGTCCAGGTCACCCTCGTGGACGTCGATCCCGCCCGCGCAGATGTCGCAGCCGCTCTCGGAGTGGACTTCGCCCTCCCGGACGACGCCGAGGGCGGCTGCGACTTCGTCGTGCACACGAGTGCGACCTCGGCGGGGCTGCAGCGCTCGCTCGATCTACTCGCCCCCGAGGGCACTGTCCTCGACCTCAGCTGGTACGGCGACACGGAGGTCCGGCTCTCGCTGGGAGGCGCGTTCCACGCCGGCCGCCTCGGCATCCGCTCGAGCCAGGTGGGCACCGTCTCTCCGGCCCGCGCCGCGCGTCGTACGACGGCGGATCGCCTGGCGCTCGCCCTCGACCTACTGCGCGACCCCGCCTTCGATGCCCTCCTCACGGGCGAGTCGCACTTCGACGAGCTGCCCGAGGTGATGGCCCAGCTCGCCGCGGGAAGCCTGCCGGCGCTCTGCCACACGATCACCTACGGCGGGGCATAGAGCGTGTTCAGCGTCACGGTCCGCGACCACATGATGATCGCCCACAGCCTGCGGGGCGAGACGTTCGGTCCGGCGCAGGGACTCCATGGCGCGACGTACGTCATCGACGCCACGTTCCGCCGTGCAGAGCTCGACGCCGACGGCATCGTGGTCGACATCGGTCGAGCGGCCGAGGAGCTGCACGCCGTCGTCTCGGAGCTCACCTATCGCAACCTCGACGACGAGCCGTCCCTGGCGGGCATCAACACCACGACGGAGGCGCTGGCTCGGCTGATCGCGGACCGGCTCGCGGAGCGTGTCCACGCCGGCGCGCTCGGTGACTCCGCTCGAGGGCTCGACGGGCTCGCCGTCACGCTGCACGAGTCCCATATCGCCTCGGCGGCCTACGAGCGCGCGCTGTGACCGCTGTGCACATGATCGTTCCCGAAGGCTTCGACGACCCGGCCCGGCCGAGCGGCGGCAACACGTTCGACCGCCGGGTGTCCCGCGGCCTCGCCGGAGCGGGCTGGGCGGTGCACGTCCACGCCGTGCCCGTCGCGTCGCATGCTGCCCTCGCGGACGCCGTCGCCGGGATTCCCGACGGCGCGGTCGTCCTGCTGGACGGACTCGTCGCTTCGCCGGCCCCCGAGGTGCTCGTCCCGGAGTCGGGCCGCGTGCGGCTGGTCGCGCTCGTGCACATGCCGCTGGGCGACGCGCGCGAGGGTGCGGTGCTGTCGGCCGCCTCGGCGGTCGTCACGACCAGCGCGTGGGCTCGTCGGACCCTGATGGAGCTCTACTCGTTGCCGGGCGAGCGCGTGCACGTCGCCGAGCCCGGTGCCGACGCCGCCGACCTTGCGCCGGGGACGGCGACGGACGGGGCGCTGCTCTCGGTCGCGGCGGTGATTCCCGGCAAAGGGCACGACGTGCTGCTCGAGGCGCTCGCGATGCTGGCCGGCCTTCATTGGCACTGCCTGTGCGTCGGGAGCCTGGAGCGCGACCCGGCCTTCGCCGAGCGGCTGCGTCACCGGGTCATCGACGACGGGATGGACGGCCGAGTGCGCTTCTCCGGGCCGCAGACCGAAGCCGATCTCGCCCGCAGCTACGACGCGGCGGATGTGATGGTGCTCCCGTCGCGCGCGAGAGACGTACGGCATGGTCGTCACGGAGGCGCTCGCACGCGGGCTGCCGGTCATCGCCGCGGAGGTCGGCGGCGTGCCGGAGGCTATGGGACACGGCGCCGACGGCACGCGGCCCGGGCTGCTGGTCCCGCCCGACGACCCGGCCGCGCTCCGGGACGCGCTCCGAGCCTGGCTCGAGGACGCCGACCTGCGCCGGCGGTTGCGCCGGGCGGCGCGCGAACGGCGCGCCTCGCTTTCCTCCTGGTCGACGACGACATCGGTCATCGCCGGCGTCCTCGAGGGGGCGGCACCATGAGCGCCGAGACGATCCGCGTCAGCCCGCGCTGGCTCGGCCTGCGCGAGCGTGCGGACGCCGCGGCCCGCAACGAAGAGCTTGTCGCGCTTCTCCGTCGCCGTCTTCCGCCCGGCGGCCCTGTGGTGATCCACGACCTCGCCTGCGGCAGCGGGTCGATGGGCCGGTGGCTCGCGCCGCTTCTGACCGGTCCGCAGCGCTGGATTCTCCATGACAGGGACGCGGACCTGCTGGCGCTCGCCGCAGCCGACCTGCCCGGCCCGGCCGCCGACGGGGCCGCCGTCGCCGTCGAGACCCAGCTGTCCGACATCACGCAGCTCGTCCGAGACGATCTCGCGGGCGCGACCCTCATCACCGCGGCGGCGCTGCTCGACCTGCTGACGAGGGACGAGTTGGCGGCGCTGATCAACTCGTGTGTCGAAGCCGGCTGCCCGGTGCTGCTCACGCTCTCCGTCACCGGTCGCGTCCAGCTCTCCCCGGCGGATCAACTCGACTCTCGGGTGGCGGCCGCATTCGACGCGCACCAGCGCCGCACGACGCCGCGGGGGCGCCTGCTCGGCCCGGATGCCGTCGACGCCGCCGTCGAGGGGTTCTCCGCGCTGGGGGCCGAGGTCATCGTCAGGCCGAGCCCGTGGCGGCTCGCCGCCGCCGACGCCGGCCTCGCCGTGGAGTGGCTCACCGGGTGGGTTGGCGCGGCGTGCGAGCAGGAGGCCGGGCTGGCCGCCGACGCCGATCTCTATCGACGCCGGCGTCTGAAAGAGGCGCGAGCCGGCCGGCTCGCGGTCACCGTGGGCCACGCCGACCTGTTGGTGCTGCCGTGAGGACGATCCCTCGGTGGGCGCGTCTCGCGGCCGCGGTGGCCACGCTCGCCGTCGTCGTCTGGACTCTCGGCGCCGGCCCGTTCCTCGACGGCCTGCGGGCGGTCGACGGGCGCGCTCTTCTGGCGGCCGTGGCCATCGGCGTTCTCACCACCACCTGCTGTGCCTGGCGGTGGACGATCGTCGCCCGCGGCCTCGGCGTCCATCTGCCGCTGCGCGTTGCCGTCGCGTCCTACTACCGGTCGGTGTTCCTCAACGTCACGCTCCCCGGCGGCGTCGCCGGGGACGTCCATCGCGGCGTCAGCCACGGGCGCGACGTGCAGGACGTCGGCCTCGGCCTCCGGGTCGTCGTCTGGGAGCGCTTCGGCGGGCAGTTCGTCCAGGCCGCGCTGACGCTTCTCGTCCTTCTCGTCCTGCCGTCGCCCGTGCGTTCGTTCATGCCGCTGGTGGTGGCCGGGTTGGGCGTGACGGCCGTCGGTCTCTTCCTCGTCGACCGGGCGCGAGCGGGGCGCGGCGGGCGCTCCCGGTGGGGGAGAGCGTGGAACGCAGCGGCGGCCGACATCCGCGCCGGGCTGCTTCGCCGGAGGGCGCTGCCGGCGATCGTGCTCGCGTCGGCGCTGGTGGTCGTCGGCCACGCGCTGACGTTCCTGGTCGCCGCGCGGACGGCGGGCGTCACGGCGCCGCCCTCCCGGATGCTGCCGCTGGCGTTGCTCGTGATGCTGGCCATGGTGCTGCCGAGCGTCGCCGGCTGGGGACCGCGCGAGGGGGCGACCGCGTGGGCGTTCGCCGCGGCCGGTCTCGGTGCGGATCTCGGCGCCGCGACCGCCGTTGTCTACGGCGTCATGGTGCTCGCCGCCAGCCTGCCGGGCGCGCTCGTGCTCGTCGCAGGGTGGCTCCCCCGACGGGGGCTGTCGCCGCTCGCGGAGCGCGTGGCGATCGTCGTCCAGCCAAAAGGAGCCGCGGATGCGTGACCGCCCGTACACCCTCCTCTCCTGCAGCATGTCGATCGACGGCTACATCGGCAACGGCGCCTCGCGGCTGCTCCTGTCCAACGAGGCGGACTTCGACCGGGTCGACGCCGTCCGCGCCTCCTGCGACGCGATCCTGGTCGGGGCGGCGACCGTTCGGATCGACAACCCCCGGCTCCTTGTGCGCTCGCTGGCTCGTCGCGAGGAGCGGGCCGCGCGGGGCCTGGCGGCGTCGCCGATGAAGGTGACGGTGACCCGGCGGGCGGAGCTCGACGCGCGTGCCGCCTTCTTCACGGTCGGTGACGCCGAGAGGATCGTCTATTGCGCGAGCCCGAGGGTGGACGACGCGCGCGACCGTCTGGAGCCGGTCGCGACGGTCGTCGACGCCGGCGACAGCGTGGAGATGCGCGCGCTCAGCACCGACCTTGCCGCGCGGGGCGTCGAGCGGCTGATGGTCGAGGGCGGCGCCATCGTCCACACGCAGTTCCTCACCGAGGACCTCGTCGACGAGCTGCAGCTGACCGTCGCGCCGGTGTTCGTCGGCGACTCCGAGTCTCCCAGGTTCGTGCGCGACGGCTCCTTCCCCTGGAATCCGGGCCGTCGTGCGGCGCTCGTCGACGTTTGCAAGCTCGGCGACGTGGTGCTCCTTCGGTACGCCCTCTCGTCGCGGTTCGAGGACGGCTGATGAGTCAACGGATGGCACTCGAACCTCCCGCCGCGACGATCCGCACGCAGGTCGAGCTGCCCCTGCGGTTCGCCGACGGGTACGCGACCGACGCTCGGGTCTTCAGCTTCGACGGGCTCGTCGACGGCCGGGAGCACCTCGCCTTCGCGCTGGGTGATCGCATTGCCGCTCGCCCGGCACGCGGACGCCACGCCGTGCCGCTGATCCGCCCCCACAGCGAGTGCCTCACCGGCGACGTGTTCGGGAGCCAGCGCTGCGATTGCGGGGCGCAGCTGCGCGAGGCCGTCGAGCGGATCGCCGAGGCCGGCGGCTACCTGCTCTACCTGCGGCAGGAGGGCCGCGGCATCGGGCTCTACTCGAAGCTCGAGGCGTACGCCCTGCAGGACACCGGGGTCGACACCTACGACGCGAACCTCGCGCTCGGCCACGCCGAGGACGAGCGCAGCTACGTGGCAGCCGCGCAGATGCTGCGCGCGCTCCGTGTGTCGCGGGTCGCCCTCCTCAGCAACAACCCGGACAAGGCCCGGCAGCTCCGCTCGTGCGGCGTGACCGTTGTCGCGCAGGTGCGGACCGGCGTGCACGTCTCGGCCGCGAACGTCCGGTACCTGGAGACGAAGGTGCGTCGCGGCGAGCACACGCTCGACCTCCCGCGACCGGCTTGACCGCGTGTCGCGTCAGGAGCCGAACGCGTCGAGGAAGCGGTTCCGGAAGGCGCTCATCGGCCAGACGGGCGCCGTCGAGTCGGGACGCATCCCGTCCACCCAGCCCCAGCCGGCGATCCGGCTGATCACCGCCGGGTCGTGTGCGATGACGGAGATCGGCACGTCATGACCCGGCCGGGGCTCGCGGGCTACGCGCGAGGGCTGGTGGTCGCCGAGCACGACGAGCACGAGATTCTTGCGGCCGTACTGCTCGACGAACGAGAACAGGGCGCGAAGCGTGTAGTTGATCGACCGGGCGTACCCCTGCTTGCTGTCGTTCAAGCCGGTCTCGTCGACGTGCAGCCGGTTGAAGATCGACCCGTCGCCGACGCGGTTCCAGCCGATGAGGGGCGGAAGGCGGGTCCACGGCGCGTGGCTCGACACGAGGTCGACCTCGGCGAAGAGCAGGGCGACGATGCGGCTTCGCCAGCTCGAGCCGCTGCAGGGCGAGCAGGACGTACTGGTCGGGCATCGAGGCGAACGCGTACTTCGGGCCGCGATACCCGACATTCCGGCGGTCGTAGATCTTGTCGTAGCGGTAGAACGAGGATCCCTCCGGCCAGGGCCGGTTGTTCGACGGCATGTCGGCGACCGTCCTCCAGCCCGCGCGCCCGAACGCCTTCGTGAGCGTGAGCCGGTCGCCCGCGATGAGCTCGTTGTAGCGCGCGGGGCTGTTGACCAAGACCCCCGACTGCAGCGTGGCGTGCGCCAGCCAGCTGCCGCCGCCGAAGACCGAGGAGGTGAGCCACCCGCTTTGGGACGAGAAGCCGGCGGCGGCGAGCTGTCGGGTTCCGTCGTCGACGACGGCGTCGATCTCCGGCGAGAAGGAGGATCCCTCGACCGCAAGCCTCCCGTAGCTCTCGACGAACACGAGCAAGACGTCCTTGCCGCGGAGGCCGGCCAGGAGCCGGTTGCCGGGCATGTTGCGCATGCGGTCCTGCCGGATCTCGGCGCGGAAGCGCGCTCGATCGCGGAGATCGGATTGCACGGCCTGCACCTCGTGGACGGCCAGGTCGGCCCCGCTCGTGGAGGCGATGCTCGCGCCCGAGACGAGCTCGGCGCCAAATGCCCAGCAGACCACCCAGGCGGCGGTCAGCGCCCCGGCGGTCCGCAGCGACTGGCGGCGATAGCGGGCCACGACCCGGGTCAGCTGCAGTACCGCCAGCGTAGGGAGCACGAGCGCGGCGACGGCGAGCAGCACGGCGACGGCGACCGCCAGGTCGGCATCCGTGCGGCCGAAGGTATCGCGGGTCGTCTCGACGCCGATCGAGGCGTAGGTCCAGTCCTCGACCGGATTGAACGGGCGGTCGAACGCAATGAAGAAGCCGATGTCGAGGAGCTTCACGAGCACAAGCAGGCCGAGCGCCGGCCCGATCACCCACGGGATGACGCGCCGCGCGCGGCTGGGCAGGACGAGAGCCAGCGCGACGACGGCGATCGCTTCGAGCGGGAGCCGGACGAATGCGCCGGGTGTGAGCATCCACGGCCGGTTCGGAGCCACCAGCGCGATCCAGACGACGAGAAGCGCGAGCACTGTGACCACGCCAGGATCGCGGGTGCGACGGGCAGCGACCTTCGCGCCGGCGGCGTGGCGGTGCCGCCACAGCCACCAGACGTCGCGTCCGAACGACTCGGCGAGAAGGGTCAGCGCGACGGCGAGGGCGGCGCGGGTCAGCGACAGCGGCAGGACCTCCGCCGCCGCGATCGTCAGCGTGATTCCCTGCGCGGCCGTGACGACCTTGCGCCAGTCGCGCCGCGGCAGTGGCGCGCGCATCCAGGCGAACGAGCCACCCGGCCACGAGGAAGGCGTAGCGCGCCGCGCCGATCGCGAGCACCCAGACGCCGGCCGACGGGGCGACATACACGCTGAGGGCGAGCATCAGAAAGGCATCGACCTCGCCGTCCAGGCGCGCGCCCAACGCCGACGTCGTCCCGGTGCGCCGTGCGACCTGACCGTCGACGAAGTCGAGCGCGATCGCAAGGGACGCGAGCGCCACGAGCGTTGCGACCGAAACGTCTCGCTGGAAGGAGTCCGCGGCCAGCGCCGCGACGCCGATGGCAAGCGTCGCCCTGATGAGCGTCACCCAGTCCGCCGGGCCAAGCCTCGCGTCGGGGCGGCCGCGCCAGAGCGCGCACGCGAGCGCCGTGTCGAGGATCAGCGCACACGTGACCCCGACGACCCATCCCGCGCGCCCCAGCCCGATCGTCTGCGCAAGCACGGCCAGGAGCAGCAACTGGGCGCCCAGCCCCGTCAGCGGGCCTCGAGCCGCCCGTAACGATGCTCCGAGCTCGAACATACGTAGCGAAGTACCGTGGGTGACGTGCATCAGTTTGGAGCGAGGCCGTGAAACAGGACGAGCGCGGCCCGTTCGACCAGGCGTTGCGGCAAGCCCGGGAGGCAGCCTACGACCCCGGCGAGTACGTCGAGCAGGAGAGCTTCATGCGTGCGGGCGAGATCCGCGCGCTCGCGGAGCGTGCCGGCATCGCACCCGGCGTTACCGTGCTCGACCTGTGCTGCGGGGTCGCCGGACCGGGGCGGTTCGTCACGCGGGAGCTCGGCTGCAGCTACGTCGGAGTCGACTCGAGCGCGAGCGCGATCGGGATCGCCCGCGCGCGCGCCGGCGGCCTTCCCTGCCGCTTCGAGGTCGCGCAGGTGCCGCCGCTCCCGCCCGGCACGTTCGACGTCGTGCTTCTGCTCGAGACGATGCTGGCCTTTCCCGACAAGGAGACCCTGGTGTACGAGGTCGCCCGCGCGCTCCCGGCCGGCGGCCGGTTCGCCTTCACGCTGGAGGAAGGCACGCCCCTGACCGAGTCGGAGCGGGCGGGCATGCCCGACGCCGACACGGTCTGGCTCACCCCGCTGGACGAGATGCACATGAGTCTCCTGGAGGCCGGGCTCGTTGTTCGCTGGGAAGAAGACTGGAGCCGGTCGCACGGCGCCGTGGCGGGGTCGCTGATCGAGGCGTTCACCGCCGACGAGAGAGCCATCGCTGCGCGGATTGGACAGCGGGCGCTCGACGAGCTGCTCGCGGCTCACCGGCTGTGGAGCGAGTGGCTCGCGGCAGGTCGCGTGCGCAAGATCGCGCTCGTGGCCGAGCGGGTGCCAAGGTGATCGCCGAGGCTGTCGCAGCCGTCGCGCTGACCCGCGGCCCCGTGGTCGAGAGCGTGACGCAGCGCAGCGCCATCGTCTCGTTCCGCACGGCGGCCCGGGACCACTCCTTCGTGACCTTGCAGAACGGTGCCCGCGTCGACGCCGGCACCGGCGTCGACCACGTCGCCAGGCTGACCCGCCTGACGCCGGGGACGCGCTATGCCTACACGGTCAGGACGGACTCCGGCGTCCTCGCGAAGGGCACCTTCCGGTCCGCACCGGTCCGCGCCGCCACGTTCACCTTCGCGGTCGTGGGCGACTTCGGCAGCGGGACGAGGAACGAGACGGCGGTCGCCTCGCTGATCGAGTCCTGGCGCCCGGACTTCGTGCTCACGGTCGGCGACAACGCCTACCCGCTGGGCTCGGCGGGGCTGCTCGATCGCGCCATCTTCGGCCCGTACGCGGCCGTCATGCGCCGGTCGGCCTGGTTCCCGGCGCTCGGCAATCACGACGTCAAGACGAACGGTGGCAAGCCCGAGCTCGAGGCGTTTCATTCGCTCGGCAACGAGCGCTGGTACCGCTTCACCTGGGGGAACGCCGCCGTGGTGGTGCTGGACTCGAACGTCTCCGTCGCGCCTGGCTCGCCGCAGCTGCGCTTCGCACGCAACTCGCTCGCGCTGCCCTCCTGCTTCCGCTTCGCCGCCTGGCATCACCCTCCCTGGGAGCCCGCGGGGGCTTCTATCTCGCCCGGCCTTCGCCGCAACATCGTCCCGCTGGTGGAGCAGAACGGCGTACAGGTCGTGTTCGAAGGCCACCTGCACGCCTACGCCCGAAGCCGCCCGCTCCACGGGGTGCTGTACGTGGCCGTGGGCACGGGCGGAGCCGAGCTGGACAATGACGCCGGCGACCTGACGATCCCCTCCGCCCGCGTCGTCCAAGGCCACTACGGCGCCCTGCGGGTGGATGTCACCGGCCGCACGGCGCGATTCCGCTACCAGACCGTCGATGGGAAGGTGCGCGACGACTTCCGCCGGAGCTGCTCATGAGATGGGTGTACGCGGCCGAGGCGCCCGGCCAAACATCGCCGGGCGCCCCCTGGACCCGTGGCTCGCCTCTTGCCTGCCTTTCGCCTACGCCAGCCCGTTTCGGGCGGCGACGCGGAGGAGCAGGTCGACGTCGTCCGAGATGATCCCGTCGACGCCGAGGTCAATGACTCGTTGGATCGTCTTCTCGTCGTCGACTGTGTACGGCACGACGCGCAGGTCGTAACGCCGCTGCAGCACGTCCACGGTGGGGCCGTGGAACATCACCGGATCCTCCTTGAGGTAGAAGTCGTCCGAGCCGACGTGGCCGAGATTCGGGTCGTGCACCTGCCAGTTGGAGGAGACGACGTCGGCGTTCGCGTCGGATACGAGCTTGCCGAGGTTCCGCGTCTCCCACCAGTCGAGCCCGCCTGTCCACGGGCTCTTCAGCGTCGGGTCGCCGACGCGCGCCTCCAGTGAGCACTCGTCGACGAGCGTCTGGCAATCGGGCGCGCCGAACTGCCAGACGAGTGCGACGGTCTCGATGTGCCGGTCGAGCCTCTTCGCGAGCATGATCGTCCGCCAGTCGAAGCTTTGGATCATCGCGCGGTCCTCGAGGTCGTTGGAGCGGATCGCGTCGACGAGCTTCCGGGTGAAGACGTCGAAGGGCACCGTGTCGGAGACGAGCGGGCTGATCTTCGTCTCGATGTTGAAGCGGACCTGGTAGTCGGCGTTCGCCTTCACGAAGTCGAACAGCTCCTGCAGCGTCGGCATCGTCGCCGGCACACGCACCTGTTGCGGGAAGCCGGGGTCGGTGAACCCGCAGTCGAGCGTCTTGATCTCCGCGAGGGTCAGGTCGCGGATCAGCTTCCCGGCGTACGGGAAAAGTGGATCGCCCGGGAACGCCGGGACGGTGTCGTGGCAGTGGACGGCGTTGACCGCTCGGTTGTGCGAGATCACGAGCACGCCGTCCTTGGTCACGCCTGTGTCGGTCTCGAGCGTCGTCACGTGGCGCTGGAGCGCGTACGCGAATGCGGGGATCGTGTTCTCCGGCCGGTACGCCCGAGCGCCGCGATGGCCCTCGACGTCGAACGGCGAGGCGAACCGGCGCGGCAGCTTGATCCGCTTTTGCGCCATCACGTCGCGCGCGATGTTCGGGTAGTCGGTGATCAGCCCGTCGACGCCGCGGTCGATCAGCGAGGCCATCGTCGGCGCGTCGTCGACGGTCCACGGGACGATGTCCATGCGCTGCTTGTGCGTGGCTGCGATCAGGGCATCGGTGATGTCCTGGAAGCGCGCCGAGAGCACAGAAGCGTCGATCGACTTCGCCGCGCGCGCGAGCGATCCGGAGCTCCACGCGTCGGCTCGGATCGGCACCCCAGCGGTCCAGGGGGTCCCGGGGAAGATCGTCGGCACCTGCGCCAGGGCGACCGTCCGCAACGACCGCAGCTCCTTCTTTGCCTCGACGAGTGTGCGCCAGTCGAACGACTGCAGCAGCGAGCGGTCCGTAACGTCGTAGCGGCGGATAACACCGAGCACCTTCCGGGTGAACGTGACCGGGTCGACGGTGTCGTTCACCGTTGGGTCGATCTTCGTCTCAATGTCGAACTGCACGTCGTCGGCGCCGTAGCGATTCGCGAGCTCGAAGACCTGCGCGAGCGCCGGCATGTGCGTGCCCGGCACCGCTTCTTGCGTGCCGACGAACGGGTCCGTCGCGGGGTCCGGGGGATGCCGGGTGCCGCAGTCGAGCGTCTGGATCTGCGCATACGTCACATCGCGGATCAGCTGCCCGACGACGTGGTTGCCCCCGGTGTCCTGGCACTCCAGCGGTGAGATCCGGCGTTCGTGGCTGACGACGACGACGCCGTCCTTGGTCACGCCGGTGTCGAGCTCGAGTGTGGTGACGCCGATCTGCAGCGCCTTCCCGAAAGCCGCCAGCGTGTTCTCGGGTCGCAAGCCCCTCGTGCCGCGATGCCCTTCCAGGTCGAACGAGTGCCCGCGGTCCCCGTGGTCGCCACGGCCCTCGTCGGCCGCAGCCGGCACCGCGCCCGCGAAGAGCGCCAGCACCGCGGCTGCGACGACGATCCCCTTCCGCTTGAGTCTCACAGTCCCTCTCCCTTCATCGAAGTCGCCTCGAAGCTCGCACGCACGCGTTGCCGGTTGGGTTGTCGAAGCGTGCAAAGCTCGTGACGATCTGGCGGCTGCCACGAGATCGCAACCGGATCGGCACCGCCTCGAAACTGGCCGGCGCGGGATCTCCCCTCGACGCGCTCCTAGACCGAACCGGGCGCCAGCAGCCAGTAGACCTCTGTCTCGAACAGGCCCGGGTCCTGATCCTCGAGCCAGTGCCCGTAGATCTCCCAGCGAACTCCGGTCGGCTCGTGACCGTTCGCGGCGCACCAGTCCAGCACGGCCGTGTGGACTCTCGCCAAACCCGCCGGGGAAGGCTCGCCGCGTAGGACGGCCATCGCGGCTGGGCCGGCCGGAAGCGACGATGGAACGATCCTGCCGTTTCCGAGGAACGAACCGCTCACCTCGGCGCCGACCTCGACGTTCGGTGTGTCGTCCTTGTAGAGCATGACGTTGCGACCCGTTGTGAGATCCGAGTCGCGCAAGAATGCCCAGACTTCGCCGAGAAGCGCTCCCCACAGTTGAGGAAAGGCGTCCCAGCTCGTTGCTTCGGCAACCACGGCAGTGGGTGTCTCAGCCGCGGTCACGATTCTTACTTCCTCGCCCATGGACACCTTGTCGATGGTAGAGCGCGCTCACCTGCGGAAGCCCCGGTTCACGGGGCTTCCGCGGTGACCGCGGTGCTGCTGATGGGTCGGCCGCCGACGTCGAGGCCGACGAGCGTGTAGGTGTAGCTGTGGCCGGCACGGTGGGTGTGCCGGTAGGTGTTGGTGGCCGTGTGCTCGAGCAGGAGCTTGGCCGGACCGTCGTCCTCGGCCGCCGTGAGCCGCCAGCTGGTGGCGCTTCCGTGCCAGCTGAGGGTGGTCCGTGTCTGTGAGTCGCCTGTCGTCTGGAGCTCCGGGAGCGTCGTCGGCATGGCGGCGGCCCTGGCGGTCGCTGCGGCCACGTCGAGGATCCCGAAGCCCATGGCGTCGTTCCAAGTGCCCTGGCCCGATGCGGTCTGCTTGATGATTTCGGCGACCTGGATTGCGGTGAGGGTCGGGTTTGCCGCCCAGACGAGCGCGGCGGCGCCTGTCACCTCGGGCGCGGCGAAGGAGCTGCCGCTGCCGAACCCGTAGTGGCCGCTCAGCGACCCGGGAAGGCCGACCAGGGGGACGTACTGGAGGTCGACGCTCTCGGCCAGCGGGCCGACAACGTTCTCGCCCGGCGCGAGCAGCGACAACCAGGACCCGTTGCTCGAGAAGAACGCCGGAGCGCCGTCGACGGTCGAGGCGCCGACTGCGAGTCCGAGCCCGCCGACGCCGTGTGAGCCGATCGGCTGCAGATACGCCGCCGGATAGTTGACCGGGTTCTTCTGTCGGCGCGCGTTCCCGGTCGCCGCGACCAGCAGCACTCCGTGTGCGGCCGCGTAGGAGACCGCCGCCTTCTCGACCTTCGAGGGCTTCGTGCCGCCCAGCGAGAGGTTGATCACATTCGCGCCGTGATCGACGGCCCACACGATCCCGCTTGCGACGGCTGTGTCGGCGAACGAGCCCCATTGGTTCGCGGCACGAACCACCATCAGCTTCGCCTCGCCCCCGAAACCGGCGAGGCCCTCGCCGTTCGACGGCGAGCCTGCCGCGAGCCCGGCGACGAAGGTCCCGTGGCCGGCGGCGTCTTGGGCCGACGTGTACTTCTTCCAGGTGCTGTGGGTTACGACCGGCGTCTTGGCGGCCAGGTCGGGCACGCTCAGATCTGCACCGGTGTCAACGACGGCGATCGTCACCTGGGCGGCGGCCTGCCGCAGTTGATCCGTGACCGCGTCCTCGTGCACCGCGAACCAGTTCCACTGCACCGCACCGCCGTAGGGCGCGCCGCTGTCGGGCATGCCGCCGACCGCGAGACCCGGCTCGGCGGTCTCGGAGCGCGCCACGGATAGCTCGGCGAACCGGATGCCGGGGCGGCTGCGCAGCCTCGCTGCGAACGCGACGGGGTCGCCGGCAGGCGCCAGCTCGACGGCGCGCAACTCTGGCATCCGAAGCACGAGACGCGCAGGTGTGCCGGCCAGGGCCGACCGCAGCCCTGCCGGTGAGCGATAGCCCACGACGACGGTCCCGTCGGGTGCGAAGGCGCTCGCATTCCCGCTCGGACAAAGGGCGGCGGCGATCCCGGCGCAGCAGAGAAGCGCGCGGAGGAGTGCCCGAGCCGCCGACCACGAGTGACTGTTCATGAGAGCCCTTTCCACCTGGGATCGCTGCCTGCGATCGATGCGGCAAGTGAAGGCGGCGGCGGTTCGCGCTCAGTAAACGGCCGGCAAACGCCCCCTCGCTTGTGCTGCTCAGGCGGCGTTTCCGAAGGAGGCGGCGGGCGCGGGGTAGGCAGTGCGACACTTGACGTCGACGACGAACGAAAGGAGGCGCGATGGCAAGCAAGGCCGACTTCACCGAGGAGGAATGGAAGGCGCTCGAGAAGGGCGTCATGGGCGTCGGGTTCCTCGTGTCCGTCAGCGACCGCGACTTCACCGACAGCTTCGGTGAGGCAAGCGCGCTGGCGAAGTACCTCGTCGCGCAGCGCGAAGAGGGCGGCAGCCCGCTCGTCCGCGAGCTCGCAGCGTCGGGGCGCCACGGCTTCGGGCTGACCTCATCGCAGGAGAAGGTCGAGTCCGAGACTGTCGAGGCGCTGCAGTCCGCGATCGCGACGCTCGAGTCGAAGGCGCCCGACGAGGTCGACGCCTACCGTCAGCTCGTGCTGGGCGTCGCCGACCACGTCGCCAATGCGAAGGGAGGCCTTGCTCCGAACGAGGCAGCCGCGATCGAGAAGGTCAAGGAGGCGCTGGGCGCGCCGTGAGCCGCCGATCGGCGCCAGCGCCGTAGCGGCCCATTTACAAGGGCCGGGCTCCGATGTAAACCTCGCTGTCTGCGGCGGGCAGAGGGCTCGCCCGAGCACGAGGGGAGGATCGAGTGGAGCTGAAGTTTCGCGTGACGCGCAAGCGTCTCGTCCTGCTGGTGGCCGTTGCGGCCTTGGTGACCGCGGGCGGGATCGCCTATGCGGCAATCCCGGACAGCAACGGTGTCTTCACCGCCTGCAGGCTGAATGGGGTCGGGACGATCAGGCTCATAGACCCGGCGGCGACGCCTGCTTCGTCGCTGTTGAATCACTGCACCAACTTGGAGACCAAGATCAGCTGGAACCAGGGAGGCCCGACGGGCCCGCCGGGCGACAAGGGTCCCGCGGGGGACAAAGGCCCCGCCGGCGACAAGGGAGCGACCGGCGACAAGGGTCCCGCCGGCGACAAGGGACCGACGGGGGACAAGGGCCCCGTCGGCGACAAGGGACCGAACGGGGACAAGGGCCTCGCGGGCGACAAGGGACCGGTCGGCGACAAGGGACCAGCGGGCGACAAGGGTCCCGCAGGCGACAAGGGCCCGACGGGCGACAAGGGCCCGGCGGGCGATCCCGGCGCCAAGGGGCCGACGGGCGACAAGGGGCCGACGGGCGACAAGGGCCCGACAGGCGACGCGGGGGCACTCGGCCTTGAGCTTGTGACGGCCTCGACCGGCATCCCGGCAGGTGTGGAGATCGTCGGAACGCTCCCCTGCCCCGCCGGCAAGAAAGCGACGGGCGGAGGCTGGACGACGACTGACAACAATTTCCAGGTCGTCGTCGTCGGCTCCGGTCCGACCGTCGATGGTGGGGGTTGGACCGGCGGGATGTACAACAGCGGGACGTTGACGGCGCAGCTCACTCTCTCGGTGATCTGCATCAACTCGTCAACCTCGGCTCCGTCCGCGTTGAGATCGTCCGGTGCTGCTGAGCCGGTGTTCCACGTGGCGCAGGGGTCTTCGGACAACTGACGCTGAAGTCCGCAATGGCGGCGGGGGCGAAAGCTCCCGCCGCCGTCGCGCCTCGCCCGACGCGCATTTCTATCGATGTGGTGAACAGGGTTGACGGGTCAGGGGTCGCCCTGAGAACCTCCTCTCAGGATCGTTCGCGGCGTCGCCGTACTGCCGTGGCTTTGACGATGTTCGCCTTGTCGCCGTGCTGCGACGCCCTCGACGACCGAGGGGTCGACCCAACACGGAGACGGGGGTGGTGGACATGGCAGTTATGGACAGGGCAACCGAGATCCGTCCTTTCCAGGTCGGCATCCAAGAAGAGGAGCTAGCCGAGATGCGTCGGCGCATCGCTGCGACGCGCTGGCCGAGCAAGGAGCTCGTCGAGGATCGATCGCAGGGCGTCCAGCTCGCGACGATGCAGGAGCTCGCGCGTTACTGGGCCACCGACTACGACTGGCGGAAGGCCGAGGCGAAGCTCAACGCGCTCCCGCAGTTCACGACCGAGATCGACGGCGTCGTCATCCACTTCATCCACGTCAAGTCGGCTCACGAGGATGCGTTGCCGCTGGTAATGACGCACGGCTGGCCCGGCTCGGTCATCGAGCTGCTCGAGACCATCGGCCCGCTCACGGACCCGACCGCGCACGGCGGAGCGGCCGAGGACGCGTTCGACCTCGTGCTGCCGTCTCTGCCCGGTTACGGGTTCTCCGCTGAGCCGATCGAGCTCGGTTGGAACGTCTTCCGCACCGGGCAGGCGTGGGCCGAGCTGATGCGCCGCCTCGGCTACACCCGCTACGTCGCCCAGGGTGGCGATGTGGGCGCCGGAGTCACCGACGCGATGGGCCGCCAGGCGCCCGAGGGGCTGCTCGGCATCCACATGAACCTGCTCGTGACGGCGCTCGGTGGTCCTCAGCCGACGAACACCGACGAGGAACGCGCGGCGGCGGACGCGATCACGACGTTCCAGACGAGCGGTAGCGGCTACTTCCTGGAGCAGTCCACGCGGCCGCAGACGATCGGCTACGCCGTGCTGGACTCACCCGTCGCCCTGGCCGCCTGGATGCTCGACCACGACACGGACGCGTACTACAAGATCTCCCGCGCGTTCGTCGACGGGCAGCCGGTGGGCAACCTCACCCGTGACCACATCCTCGACAACATCACGCTCTACTGGCTGACCGGCACCGGTGCCTCGGCCGCCAGGTCGTACTGGGAGAGCTACGGAGCGCCCGCTCTCGCGGCGGCCGGCCAGGCTCCTCCGGAGGTCTCGCTACCCGTGGGCTTCACCACGTTCCCCGGCGAGATCTGGAAGACCCCGCGCAGCTGGGTCGAGAAGTCGTACCCCAACGTCACCTACTTCAACGAGGTCGACAAGGGCGGGCACTTCGCCGCCTGGGAAGAGCCGGAGCTCTTCAGCGCAGAGGTCCGCGCTGCGTTCAAGTCGCTTCGCTAGACGACCTCGCTCGACGGCGCGACCGGGCGGCTCAACTGCGAGCCGCCCGGTCCCGCCGTGCAGGCGGTGAGCTAGCCGCGAACGGCCGTGAAGCCGCGGCTGCGTGTCCCGCAGATGATCAGGCTCGGCTTCTTGCCCGGTAGGCGGCCGACGCACACGAGTCCGGCGTAGGTGCCGGAATAACGGCCGACCGGTGGCGGCGCGGTCTTCGCGGCAAGCTTGCGGACGATCGGGCTTGCACCAGCGCAGGGGAAACCGTTCGTCGTCGAGACGGCCCAGGTGTGGCCGGCAGCGGTGATCCGCGCACGGCAGGGGGTCGGTGCCGCGGTGGGCGTGGCGTCCGCGGGCGGGATCGTGAGCGCGGCGAGAGACCTCTTGTGGCGCGTGTTCGCGCTGGGCACGCGGACGCTTCGCCTCCAGACCCGTCGATTCCCGGCGGCGTCGTTCGCGGTGATCCCGAGCCTTGCCGGCCCCCGCTTGAGCCTCTTCGGCAGGGCGAGGGTGAGTACGCGCCGTCCTTCCTTGACGCGGGCGAAGCGTTTGAGCGCGATCGTCTTGCCCGTGCGTGCGATCGTGAGCGCGACGGTGAGGTCTTCGTCGGCGGCGAGCTCGACCTCGACGATGCGCACGCCCAGACGGCTCTTGCCGGCACGGGCAGTGACCAGCGAAGCGTCGACACTGGTATCTGCGGCCGTCGTCGTCGTGCGTCGTGGTCGTCGTGGTCGTGGTGGTGGTGTTCGGCGGTTTGAGCTCGAAGACCGCGTTCGTCGAGAGCGCCTCCTTGACCGTCAGCGTGCACGTCGCGTCCTGGCCGCTGCACGGCCCCGTCCAGGCCTTGAACAGCGCGCCGGTGTCGGGCTTCGCCGTGAATGCGACCTTCGTGCCGTACTCGACGGTTGTCTTGCAGGTCGAGCCGCAGTCGATGCTGCCGGGTGTACCGATCACGCGACCCGTGCCGACGCCGGACTTGGTGACCGACACCTGGAGCTTTCTGAGGACGAACATGGTGTAGTTGAACAAGGTCGTGGAACCGGGGTGGAGGTGGTACGCGACCGATGCCGATTCGTACGGACCCCCTGGGGAGAGACCGGTGGATCCGGTCGCGGGCTTGAGCCGGAGCGTCACCGAGAGGTCTCCGCCGCTGGTCGGCCAGAGAAACCGGTAGTTGCACGTGCCGCTGGATACCGACGCGGTGACGACGCAGTCGATTCCAGCCGGCTCGCTCGTGATCCTGCCGCTCCCTTTGCCGCCTGCGGCGACGGCGAGCGTCGCGCAGTTTGCCGAGCTGCACGGATCGAGAGCGGCTGTCATTCGGGCGAGCGTCTTGCGGCCGGTGACACGGCTGGGTACGCGAACGCTCCGCGTCCACGCTCTCCGATTCCCGGCGGCGTCGCTCGCCGTGATCCCGAGCGTTGCCGGCCCCCGCTTGAGCGGCTTCGGCAGGGTGAGGGTGAGCACGCGCCTTCCTTCCTTGACGCGGGCGAAGCGCTTGAGCGCAAGCGTCTTGCCCTTGCGGTAGAGCGTGAGCGTGACGGCGAGGTCCTCGTCGCCGGCGAACTCGACCTCGACGATGCGCGCGCCCAGGCGGCTCTTGCCGGCGCGGGCGGCGATCACCGACGCATCGACGCGCCTATCCGCTGTCGTCGTTGTCGACGTCGTCGTGGTCGTCTGCGGCTTGAGGTCGAACACCGCATTCGTGAACGTCTCCCGCAGGACTGTGAGCGTGCACGTGGCTCCCTGTCCGCTGCAGGCGCCGGTCCAGGCCTTGAACACCGCGCCGGCATCGGGCGCCGCCTTCAACGTGATCTTCTTGTCGACGTCGACGCTGCCGATCGTCTTGCAGACAGAGCCGCAGTCGATCCCGTTCGGTCCTGACACACGGCCGGTGCCCGTACCGGTCTTCGTCACCTCGACGTGCCATCTCGCCCGGTTGAAGATGATGTGACTGAAGAACCGCGGCTCGCCGTCGCGAAGCGTGATCGGATACTTGTAGGTCTCGCCGAGCACCATTTCGTGGTCAACCCACGACTTCGAGTCCGCCGTCGCCGTCAGGACGACGCTCAAGGTGTTCGAGCCGCTCGCAGGCCACGAGAACGTGTACTCGCAGACGCCGCTCTGAACGCCGCGGTTCGCGGTGCAGTCGAGTCCCGCCGGCGCGCTGGTCAGACGCCCCGAGCCCGGGCTCCAGTTCCCCGCGTCCTCACCCCTGCTGAGGTCGAGGGTGACCGTGGCGCAAGAGGTCCCCGCGCGGCAGGGCGACGGAATCGGGCCGATCGCCACCGACTCGGCCGGCATGCCCAGCACGACGGCGCAGATCGCGGAGAGAACGGCGGCGCGCATCAGCGGTGCTCCAGCTCGAGCGCGTCCGAGATGCGCTCGAAAGCGACCCCGGCCCGCGCGTACATCTGCGCGACGACGTCAGCGGAAGAGGCGTCGAACACGCAGAACGCCGCTTCGTCCTCCGGCACGAGCGTCGAGTGGAGATACCGGATACGCGCGCCCGCGTCGGCCATTGCTTCCGCGCTCACGCGAACGCGCTCGGACGCTTCCCGGAACGCCTCGGCCGTGACGCCCGGCAAGTAGTGCTCAACGAGATAAGTGTTCGCCATTTCGCTCATGGCTCCAAAGCTACGAGCCGGGCGAACCCTCTACATCGGGCGATTCCCTACGTTTGCGCGCCGGCTTCCCGCTCCTCGAGGGCAAGGCGTGCGCCGAGCTCGGCCCGTGAGCCGATTCCGAGCTTGCGGTAGACGCGGGCGAGGTTCGCCTCGACGGTCTTCGGGCTCATGAACGCGGCCTCGGCCACTTGCCGGTTCGTCATCCCGGTCGCGGCCAGCTCGGCGACTTTCCGTTCGCCCGCTGTCAGCTCGTCCGGCGCGCGACGGCGGAGGCCGACGCGGTCGAGCTCCTCCTTCGTCCGCTCGATCCACGCCGGCGCGCCGAGCTGCTCGAACAACGCGAGCGCGGCGCGGAGCGCCTCGGCCGCGATCAGCTTCCGCTTCGCACGCCGCGCGAGGCGTCCCTTCACGAGGAGGTTGCACGCCAGCTCGAACGGCACGACGCCGGGGTCGAGCTCGACGTCGGCGAGGAGCGTGAGCGCCGCGGGGAGGTCGCCGTCGGCAGCGACCACGAGCGCGCGCGCACGCGGCAGCGCGATGTCGATCCATATCCGCGGAAGCACCCGGCCGCGTTGCTCGAGACGCTCGAGCACGTTCCGCGCGCCGTCGACGTCGCCGAGCGCGAGCAGCGCCTCGACGTGGAACGGCTCGCTCCGGTCGGCGAGGATCTCACGCGCCCCGACCGCCTCGGCGTGGACGTGCATCCGCCGCCACGCCTCGTCCGCGGCGGCGGCGTCGCCGGCGGCGAACTCGGCGAACCCGAGCGTCGACAGCGAGTTCGCGGCCCACCATCGCTGTCCGGACGCCTCGAAGCGCTCAACGAGCGGCGACAGCGTTGCGCGGGCGCGGTCGACGCGGCCGACGTGCGCGTCGACGAGCGCTCGCTTCTCGAAGACCATTGCCCGCGGTCCACCGATCTCGAGCGGGTCGAGCATCGTGCAGCTCGCCTCCGTCTGTCGTTCGGCGAGCTCCCAGCGGCCGGCGCGAAGCTCTGCGGCCGCCAGGTGCGAGAGGCGGTCGGCGACCCAGACCTCCTCGCCGCGCTCGCGGTACCACTCGTCCTCGAACGCGTGCCGGGCTCTCGCTGCGTCGAACTCGTCGACGCAGTGGAACCAGATGAGCGGGCGCGAGGCCGGTCCGTCGGGCAACCGCGGCAGGGCGCGCGCCTCCAGCTCGAGCCCGCGCTCCAGCAGCTCTCGCCTCGCACCGAGTCCGCGCATCGCGCCGCCGAAGAACCGGTAGATGAGGGCGTGCGCGACGAGCACCGGGTCGCGGTCCTCCCGCAGGCTCGCAAGCGCAGCGTCTGAGTACTCGACGGCGCGTTCGAAGTCGTACGCGAAGTTGAACTGCGCGAGCCTCGCGAGGATCGCGCCTCGTGCCTCGTCGTCGGCGACCTCGTGCAGCGCACGCTCGACGAGCGCCGCCGCCTGGTCGGCGTTCCCGCTGAACCACGCGAGGCGCGCGAGGAACGTCAGGATCTCCGCGCGGAGCTCGCCGTCGCTCGCTTCGTCGAGCGCGCTTTCGGCAAGTGCGCGCGCTGTCGCGAACTCCCCGACTGCATTCGAGGCGGCGGCCCCGCCCAAGAGGCGGCGTGCTGCGTCGTTCGGCCGATCGCCCGGCGTCAATCGCCGCGCCGCTGCGTACAGCTCGGACGCTTCGTCCTGCGCTCCTCGCTGCGCGGCACGCCGCGCGCCGAGCTCGATCGCATTTGCAGCAGTCGCGTCTGCGACCGATGTGCTTTGAGCCAGATGGCGCGCGCGCTCTTCGTCGTCGACCACGATCTCGGCGAGACGCCGGTGCACGAGCCGGCGCGGCTCGTCCGCCGCCGAGGCGTACACGACCGATGCGAGCAACGGGTGGGCAAAGCGAAGGCGCCCTCGCTCGCGGATGAGCACACCCGCCTGCTCGACCTCGGCGAGTGCCGCCGCCGAGACGCCTGCCGTCACGACCAGCTCGTCTGTCGGACTCGAGAGCGAGGCTGCGACGAGCGCCGCCTCCCGGCCGGCGTCCGACAACGAGTTGAGATGGTCCGCGACGAGCTCTTGGAGCGTTCGCGGCACGCGCAGCGGGTCGGCGAGCGTCGACTCGGCGTCGTCGTCGGCCACCGTGCGTGCGAGCTCCAGCGCGAAGTAGGGGTTGCCGCCGGATGCCGTGGCGATGCGGGCCAGCACGGGTCTCGGTGGCGAGACGTCGAGTCGCTCGCGCATGAGGTGGTGCAAGGCCCCCATCGAGAGCGGACCGACGACCAGCAACGCGAATCGCTCCTCCGGGAACGCCCGCCGCAGTCCGAGCGGAGCATCGCCAGCGTCGTCGGTTCGGACCGTCGTCAGCATTCCCGTCGGGCCTTCGAGGCGACGGGCTGCGAACTCGAGCACGCGGCGCGATGCGCCGTCGAGCCACTGCGCGTCGTCGATCGCGACGACGAGCGGCCCGTCCGCGGCGAGCCTTGCGAGCACGCCCGTGAACGCCGTTGCGACGAGTCGTCCCTCTGACGCCTCGTCCGTCGGCTCGCGCAGGAGTGCTGCGGCAAGCGCGCGCGCCTGCACGGGCGGCAAGGCGGCGCGCGTCTCGTCGAAGCTCGCGCCGACGAGGTCCGTGAGAGCTGCGTAGGAGAGCCGCGCCTCGGCTTCGGTCGGACGCGCACGTAGCACGCGGTAACCGCGCTGCGCCGCGTCGTCGACGCCGTCTTCCCACAGGGTCGTCTTGCCGATCCCCGCCGGGCCCGCGAGTACGAGCGCGCTCGGCGCCTCGGGGATCGCGTCGAGGAACCGAGCGATCGCGTCCAACTCGCGTGTCCGTGACAGGATCGTCGGCCCCATGCGCATGGTCACTCGTCGCACGACCAGTGTCGCAAAGTCGCGGGAACCCGTCTACACGCCGTACGCCTCGGCGCTAGCGCACCTCCTTCAGGGCACGTCCGAGTGCCTGGCCGCCCGCGAGCACGGGCCCGAACAGGTCGCCGTGCTGTTCGACCCGCTCGAGTGCCTCGCGCATCCCGAAGCGGCGCGGCGTCACGTCCTCGGTGAGCTCGTCCCAGCGCAGGGGCGTCGAGACCGGTGCGCCCGGCTTCGGCCGCACGGAGTAGACCGAGGCGATCGTCTTCCCCCGGGCGTTCTGACGGTGGTCGACGAGCACGCCCTCGCGCTTGTGCTTCAGCCACTCGGTCGTGACCAGCCCCGGGTGCCGTTCCTCGAGCCCGCGTGCCACCCGCTCCGCGAACGCGTAGGTGTGCTCGTAGGTGGCTCGGCGAGCGATCGGGACGAGCACGTGGATCCCGTCGGCGCCGCTCGTCTTGACGTAGGACTCGAGCTCGACCCGCTCGAGCTCCTCCCGGATCAGGTGAGCGACGCGGATCGCGAGCGCGAAGCCGCCCTCGGGCGGGTCGAGGTCGAAGAGCACGAAGTCCGGGCGGTGCGGCTTGTCGACGCGCGAGTACCAGGCGTTCATGTCGATGCAGTTCATCTGCACCATCCAGAGCAACGCCTCCGGCGAGTTGACGAGCGGGAAGTCGACGAGCCGCGACTCGCCCTTGCGCGGGTAGGTGCGGTAGGTGCGCGTCGGGATCCAGGAGGGCATCCCCTTCGGCGCCTGCTTCTGGAAGTACATGTCCCCGGCCACTCCGTAGGGCGAGCGCTTCATCGTGAACGGCCGGTTGCGCAGGTGCGGGACGAGCACCGGCGCGACTGCGCGGTAGTACTCGAACAGGTCCTGCTTCGTGATCCCTTCGTCGGGGAACAGGACGCGTTCCGGGCTCGTGAGGCGGACCGACCGCGACGCGCCGACTCACCTGACCCGCAGTTGGAGGCTGAAGCGCAGCCCGGGCGGCACCCTGATGCGGAGAAGTGCTCCGCGCTTCAGCCGGATTGTCCGGATGAAGACGCCGGCATCGTTCGTCAGCCGGTCGTGCCCGATTGCCCTGCCACTCATTCTTGCGGAGCACCTCCAGCCGATATCGCTTCCGACCGGGCCGCCCATCACGGATCTGACCCCACAGACGTGTGACGAACCCGACCCGCCCCATTTCCGCGAACGGCAGTGAAAATCCCTGCAGCGAGGGTTTCAACCGGTCGTCGATGTAGACGAGCCCGGTCTGGAAGCGGCCCAGCTGGGGCTCGTCGCGGTAGAGGTATTGGATCAGCATGGTGACCCGTGCCAGCCTCCACGCGCGCATCGCCGCGAGGCTCAGGAGCGTCGCCTGCCTCTTGGGTGGAACGCCGAGGAACGTGTCCGGCGGATTCGTCTGGTAGCCGTACTCGGTGAGCCAGACCGGCTTCGGCCCGAAGGAGCGCCTGACGAGTATGAGCAGCTTCGGAATCGTCGCCATCGTGATCGAAGGACAGTTCTTGCAGCCGCCGCTCGACGGCGTCTCGGTCGGCCTCAACGGGTACGGGTGGTGAGCGTAGGCGTCGAGCTTCGCGTGAGCGGCAGCCATGCCGCGGATCCAGGTGACGGGTGCGACGCCGCCCAGCCCGCCACGTGGCGCCGTCACGCCCCCGCCGACGAGGGCGTGTGGAAGAACTGCGTGGATCGCCCCATACGCGGGGTTGAGCAGATGCTGCACGTAGATCGCCGCCCGCGTCGGTTTGAGCCAGAGGGGCTTGTTCGGCTCGTTCCAGATCAGCCAGTAACGAACCCAGGGGTAGCGTGTCGCGGTGGCACGCGCGAAGGCGCGAAAGTCCCGCGGTCGCGGCGGGGCGAACTTGGGCGGACGTCCGCCGTTCGCCCAGGCCGGCGTTCCGACCAGCGTGACCACGGGCGTCAGGCCAGAGCGGCGAAGGCCGCCCAGAATTCTGTCGGGACGACGCCAGTCGTAGGCGCGATCGCGCGGCGAGCTCGGATCCTTCGGCCGCCGCGGGGCGGTCTGGTTCCAGTGCAGCGTGAAGCGCACGAGAGGGACACCGAGTCGTTTGAATGTCGCCAGACGCTGGCTGAGCGTCCCGGGGCCGAACTCCAGCCAGGCGTCGTCCTGGATCCCGTACCGCACGCCGCTCGAAGCCCGAGCGGAGCTCGCGGCGACGCAGACCGCGACGGCGCAGACCACGACGGCACTGTGCAGCGCGATCAGCATGATCCGGTCCCTAGTCGTCGTCATTGGGCCGTCGAACTCTCTCAGGTCGCGGCGCTGGTATCCGCGTGAAGGATCTCGACGCGCTTTCGAGCGCTGGACTGCGGCACGTACGTCACGTGTTAGGTCGGCCGTGGCGCGTCAACGGTGCCCGTTCGGCTGTGACCGTAGAAAGAGGAAGGCGGATGCGTGGGTTCTCCGATGCATGCGTGGCGCTGTCGGGAGATGGTGTCGGCGCCTCGTTTCGTCACGAGAGGACGGTGAGGTGCCGGAGCCGATCGAGGGAGGTGTGAGATGAGACGGCTACTGCTGGTCGGCGCCGCCGTAGTCGGCGCCGGCGTGTGCGCGAGCCGGTGCGCGCGTGGCCATGGCGGTTTCGACTTCGAGAAGATGATCGAGCGGATGCCCGAGAACGCGCCGCCGAAGTGGATGTTTCGGAACATCAGCGCGATCCATGGGAACACGGAACGCATTCTGGAACTGCTCGAGAGCGAACGCAGGGCGGCGACGGCGAGCACCCCTGCCGGAACGCATCGAGAAGGGTGAGGGCGACGGCCGGGCAAGAGACCGGGGAGCGCCTGGCCGCGAAGCCGGCGCGCGAGCTGACGGCGGTCCTCTTCGTCGACATCGTCGAGGCGACGCCGCTCGCGTTTTCGCTCGGCGATCGCGCCTGGGCAGAGCTGCTCGAGCAGTACCACCGACTCGTACGTGGCTCACTCGAGCGGCACCGGGGCTGGCTGATGGACACGGCCGGGGACGGCTTCTTCGCCATCTTCGATGAGACCGGCGACGCGATTCGCTGCGCGCTCGACATCGGCGGATCGGTGCGAGAGCTCGGGTTCGAGCTGCGGTCCGGCGTCCATCTCGGCCACTGCTGGAAGGCGGATGAGAAGTGCGCCGGAGTCGACGTGCACGTCGGCGCACGTCTCGCGAGCGCAGCCAAGGCTGGCGAGATCTTGGTCTCGGAAGAGGCCGCCGAGCGAGCGCGTCAGGCAGGGCTCGAAATCGGAAATCGGGGCGTCCGCACGCTGAAGGGCTTGCCCGGCAGGCGGCGGGTCTTCGCAGTCAGAGCGGAACAGCCGGCGAGCCTCGGCTCGCGGGCACGCCCGGCTTGACGCACCGCTCTTCGACGGCGACATCGTGGCCGCTACCGGACTGCAGCGACCGCGTCTCCGTGCACATGCTGCTCCGCCCCTACGCTTCCGAGTACGACCTCGACCTCGACCCGCTCGGCGCCGGGCGCGGCCAGGACGAGGTTCCCGTCGAGCTCTTTCCCGTCCACGCGGAGCGAGCGGATGCCGCTGCAGGCGCCGTCCGGGTTCTCAACCGAGATGTCGTAGACGACGTCGCGGAAGCGGCGCTGGACGTGGTACGCCCGCCAGGACGAGGGAACGCACGGGTCGATTCGCAGCCCGTCGTAGTCGGGCTTGATCCCGAGGATGCCCTGCGAGATCGTCACGAACGTCCAGGCCGCGGTGCCGGTGAGCCACGAGTTCTTCGCTTCGCCGGGGGTGGCGGCGTCCGGGCCGGCGATCATCTGCGCGTAGACGTAGGGCTCGCTGCGGTACGTCTCGATCCGCTCCTCCTGCGCCGATGGGCAAGTCGAGAGGTAGTACTCGAAAGCGCGATCGCCCTCGCCGAGGAGGCACCAGGCCAGTTGGATCCATGTGTTGTTGTGGCAGAAGACGCCCGCGTTCTCTTTGTAGCCCGGCGGGTAGCTCGTGATCTCGCCGAGCTCGACGCGGTAGTGGCTGTACGCCGGTTGCTGGAGGACGACGCCGTGCTCGGTGAAGAGTCGTTCGTGGACGCTCTCGAGCGCGCGGCGCGCCCGTCCGTTGTCGCGGCCGGCGCCGCCGAGCACGCACCAGCCCTGGCTCTCGACGAAGATCTGCCCCTCGTCGCACGTGTGCGATCCGACCGGCTCGCCGGCGGCGTCGTATGCGCGCAGGTACCAGTCGCCGTCCCACGCGTGCTCCTCGATCGCGGCCAGCATCTCTGCGTGGTGCGCCGTCGATCCGGTCGGCGTGGCCGGCGCGGCCGAGGTGCCGGTAGAGCGCAGCGAGCTCGCGGCAGGCGTAGAGGAAGAGCCCCGCGATCATCACTGACTCGGCGCTCGATCCCTCGACGTCGCCGGCCGTCTGGAACGACTCGTCCGGCTCCGTCGAAAAGCAGTTGAGGTTCAGACAGTCGTTCCAGTCGGCGTGCCCGATCAGCGGGAGCCCGTGCGGGCCGCGGTGCCCGAGCGTGTAGGCGACGCTCGTCTCCAAGTGGTGGAGCAGGCTCTCGCCGCTGCCGGGCGTGTCCGCGTAGCCGACCGGCTCGTCGAGGATCGACGCATCGCCCGTCTCTTTCACGTACGCGCAGGTCGAGAGCACGAGCCACAGGTGGTCGTCGTAGAAGTCGCCGCCGATCTCGGCGTTCCCCTGCTTCGTCAGCGGCTGGTACTGGTGGAAGCAGGTGCCGTCGGAGAGCTGCGTCGCGGCGAGGTCGAGGATCCGCTGCCGCGCGCGGTCGGGGATCAGGTGGACGAAGCCGAGCACGTCCTGATTCGAGTCGCGGAAGCCCATGCCGCGGCCGATCCCGGTCTCGTAGAAGCTCGCCGAGCGCGAGAGGTTGAACGTCGCCATGCACTGGTACTGGTTCCAGGTGCCGAGCATCCGCTCCGCGTGCGGGTCGGGGCACTCGGCCTGGAACCGCGCAAGCAGGTCGTCCCACAGGGTGCGTACCGACGCGAACGCCGTATCGACCGCGCCCGGCTCGCTGTACCGTGCGAGCAGCGCACGTCCCCGCGCCTTGTTCACGACGCCGGGCCGGTCGTACTTCGGCGCGTCACCCTGCTCGACGTAGCCGAGGACGAACGCGAACGTCTCCTCCTCGCCCGGAGCGAGCCGCAGGTCGAGCTGGTGCGACCCGATCGGGTTCCAGCCGTGCGCGACGCTGCCATGGGCCGCGCCCGCGAACGGCACCGCCGCCTCGTGCAGGCCGTTGTGCACGCCGACGAAGGCATCGCGCGACGTGTCGAAGCCGTCGATCTCGCGCGTGCAGCCGAAGAGCACGTAGTGATCTCGGCGCTCGCGGTACTCCGTCGTGTGGTAGATCGCCGAGCCCTCGATCTCGACCTCGCCGATCGAGTACGTGCGCTGGTAGTTCGAGAGGTCGTTCAGCGCCTCGTAGAGGCAGAACTCGACGTAGGAGAAGAGCGACAACTCCTTCGGCGTGCCCCCGACGTTGCGGACCGTCGTCTTCCAGATCTCCGCGTTCTCGCCGGGTGGGATGAAGAAGAGCAGCTCGACCTCGACGCCGTCCTTCGCGCCGAGGATCCGGCTGTAGCCGAGCCCGTGCCGGCACTGGTACCGATCGAGCGGCGTCTTCGTCGGCTTCCAGCCCGGATTCCAGACGGCGTTGCCGTCCCGCACGTAGAGGTAGCGCCCGACCGAGTCGTACGGAACATCGTTGTAGCGGTAGCGCGTGAGCCGCCGAAGCCGTGCGTCGCGCCAGAACGTGTAGCCGCCACCCGTGTTCGTGCAGAGGCCGAAGAGGTCGTCCTGGCCGAGGTAGTTCAGCCAGGGGAGGGGTGTGTCCGGCCGCGTGACGACGTATTCGTGTGCTGCGTCGTCGAAGTACCCGTATGGGTTTGTCATCGAAGCTCCCTGGTCGTCTCGACCGACCTTCTCCCCGTGCGCCTGCAATCGGCATCCGTAGGAGGCCGCTGACGTGGCGGGTGGAGGAACTGATTCGCCGGCAGGCCGGTAACCGGCGGCAACGGTTGACGCACCGTGCCCGCGCGTGATCGCGGGGAAGTACCGACGTCCATCGGGGTTTGCCCAGATGGCTGCCGTGCCGGCCCCGGGCGATGGTCGTGTTGCCAGCGCACGGAGGGTCGCCGATGGCAGTCGTGGAGCGAGAGCAGATCGAGGTGTCGACTCGTGCGCCGCTGATCGAGCTGGCCGGCGTGGAGAGGGTGTACCGGATGGGCAAGGTCGACTACCGCGCGCTGCGCGGCGTCGACCTCGCGATCGCAGCGGGAGAGATGGTCGCGGTCGTCGGCCCGTCGGGGAGCGGAAAGACGACGATCCTGAATCTGATCACGGGTATCGACCGGCCGACGGCCGGGTCGGTTACGGTCGACGGGCAGCGCCTGGACGAGATGGGCGAGGAGCAGTTGGCCGTCTGGCGGGGCGCGAACGTCGGGATCATCTTCCAGTTCTTCCAGCTGCTGCCGACGCTGTCGGCGCTCGAGAACGCGGTGCTGCCGCTCGACTTCGGGCGGCGCGGCTCGAAGCGGGAGCGCTTCGAGCGGGCCCGGCACAACCTCGAGTTGGTGGGACTCGGAGACAAGCTCGACCATCTGCCCGCCGAGCTCTCGGGTGGCGAGCAGCAGCGGGTCGCAATCGCGCGCTCGCTCGCCGCTGACCCGAAGCTGATCGTGGGCGACGAGCCGACGGGCAACCTCGACAGTGTTACTGCGGAGGAGATGTTCGAGCTGCTCGCGCGGCTGAACGGCGAGGGGAAGACCGTCCTTTACGTGACCCACGATCGCGAGCTGGCCGGGCGCGCGAGCCGGGTCGTCACCATTCGCGACGGCGTCGTCGTCGCCGGCTGAGGAGGACGACGGTGTCGGCGCTGCTGCGCAAGTCGGTCACCGACCTGACCCGACGGAAAGCGCGTGCGCTCTTTTCGATCCTGACGCTTGCGCTTGCCGTCGCGAGCATCTCGATCTTCGCGGTGCCCGAGCTGATCGACCGCTCGATGCAGTCGGAGGTACGGGCCGAGCGGCTCGCGCACTTGACGGTGCCGACCAGGCGCCTGCCCCTGTCCGATGCTCAGCTCGCCTCGCTCGCGGGGCTCGCGAATGTCGAGGCGGTCGACGCCCGAAGCGGCGTGCAGACACGGGTGTACGTGGGCGAGCGTCGCGCGCCGGCCGTGCTGATCGGCATCCGCGACTTCGCCCGCCAGACGGTCGACGTCGTCCGCGTCACCTCCGGCGCGGCGCCGGTGCGAGACGAGGTCCTCGTCGACGTGCAGAACGCGAACCAGGGCATCTACGACGGCAGCATGGGCGAGGTCGCTCGCGTCGTCGGCCCGAGCGGTGCGGAGGGCGAGCTCCGGATCAGCGGCGAGGCACAGAGCCTCGGCGGCGGCCGGCAGGTCGCGGACGACGACGTCGTCGTCCTCTACGCGACTGCGCAGACCGTCGCCGCGCTGAGTGGCGAGCCGGGGTACGGCGAGTTCGCCTTCCGGCTCCGGGACACGAGCCCGGCGTCGGTCACGAGGACGACCGAAGCGGCCCGCGCAGCGCTTGCGGGCATGCCCGGCTTCGTGGGCTTCTCGGGCCTGCCTGAGGTCCGCGCGCCCGGCGACTGGCCGGGCAGGGAGGATTCCGATCTGTTCGTCGACTTCTTCGGCGTGATCACGCTGCTCGCGCTTCTCTCGGCGCTGGTCTTGATCTCGAACACGATGACGACGCTCGTTTCCGAGCAGACGGGCGAAATCGGGATCATGCGCGCGGTCGGCGCCCGTCGCCGGCAGGTCGCGCTCGTGTACGTCAAGACGGCGCTGCTGCTCGGAGCCATCGGCACGGTGGTCGGAATCGCGCTCGGCGTCCTGCTCTCGAATCTGCTCGCCTCGTTCTTCGGCTCGACCTTCTTCGCGGTCGACGTCGGCTTCGGCGTCGACCTGACCGTGGTGGCCCTCGCGGCTGTGATCGGCCTTCTCGGTCCGGCGCTCGCGGCGCTGCCCGCAATCCGGCGCGGTACGCGCGTCGACCTGCGCGAGGCGCTCGAGTCGACCGGCTCCGCGGTCGGCAGCCAGGACGCCGGCGACCGGCTCCTGCGGCGTGTCCGCTTCCTGCCGCGGACGATGCAGATCGGCCTGCGCGGGGTCGGCCGGCGCAAGCGGCGGACGTTCGCGACCGCCCTCGTCGTCGCGCTCGCCGTCGGCAACCTGCTCGCGATCATGGGGCTCGCGGCGGCGGCGACCAACGCCACCCGCGCAGCCTGGGGCGAGCACATCGAGGAGATCCGCATCTGGACCGGCGGGGGCAGGCCCTTCGACGAGCGCGCCGCCGAGATCATCCGCTCGACCCCGGGAGTGGCTCAGGCGCAGCCGGCGCTCGTCAACAACGTCGAGCTCGCCGGCGAGGAGGCGTTCGTCTGGGGCGTCCCGCGCGAGCCGCTCGTCCGCTTGGACGTGACGGGCGGGCGCTGGTTCACGGCCGCCGAGGAGCGGGCACGCGACCGGGTCGCAGTGATCGAGCGCAATCTGGCCGAGCGGACAGGCACGGAGGTCGGCGACCAGGTGACGCTCGCGACCGCGGGCGGAGGAGCCGGGTTCCGCATCGTCGGGATCGCGAACAACCGGCAGGAGGACGGCACCGTCCTGTTCGTCCCCCTGACGACGCTTCGCTCAGTGCTGCAGGCGCCTACGGGGGTGAGCACCTACTGGATCAAGACGTCCTCGCCCGAGCACGCACTCGTCGACAAGACGTTCACCCGGCTCGAGGACCGACTCACCGCCGTCAGGTACCAGATGGGCGGCGAGATCACTTATGTCGAAGAGCGCAACGAGGTCGCCGCCAATCGCACGATCACGACGACGATTGCCGTGTTCGGGTTGCTGATCGTGGCGATCAGCATGGTCGCGCTCGCGAACGCGATCACGATGAGCATCATCGAGCGCACGCGCGAGATCGGCATCCTCCGCTGCATCGGCGCGCGGGCGCGTGACGTCCGGCGGATCTTCGCAACCGAGGGCGTCGTGCTCGCGCTCGCCGGCTGGCTGCTCGGCATCCCGCTCGGCTACGCGCTCGATCGCTTCCTCGTCTGGCTGGTCTGGGAGGTCGTCGGCGTGCGCATCGACTTCGTGTTTCCGCCCTGGAACGTCGTCCTCGCGCTCGTCGGAACGGTCGCCCTCGCGCTCCTGATCACGTTGTTGCTGGTCCGCCGCGCCGTCCGCTTCCGGCCCGGCGACGCGCTCCGCTACGCCTGAGTAACGAATCGAGCACGACCTTGCCCGCTCGGGGGCAACGTCGCCGAGGACAGCTCCATCGACGGCTCCTTACCCACCGCACGGTCGACGTGGAGTAGGTCGAGCTGAACGACGCCCCCGCGTGTCACGAAACTGCGAGGTCGAGCGCAGCCTCGCCGCGAGCACGCCGCGACCGTCGCCGCCAGGCCATATTGTCCTCGCGTGCGACGCCCGGCCGATCACCGAGCGCGCGGCCCCACTGTGTTGAGGCCGTGAGCTAGCCGTGGTCGGTTCGCTCGTCGACACGCTCGCGGAGAATCCCGTCCTGCTGCTGTTCGTGGTCGTGACTCTCGGGTTCGCGGTCGCGCGCGTCCGGGTCGGAGGGTTCTCTCTGGGTGTCGCCGCGGTCCTCTTTGCCGGCATCGCCGTAGGCGCCCTCGACGATCGGCTCAAGCTGCCCGAGTCGATCTGGGTGCTGGGGCTCGCTCTCTTCGTCTATACGGTCGGGCTTGCGAGCGGGCCGGGCTTCATCAGCGCGATGCGGCGGCGGGGACTGGCCACGAACTCCGTCATCTTGAGCGCGATCGTCGTTTCCGCTCTGGTCGCGGTTGCCGCGCACGCCTTCTTGGGCCTGTCGGGGCCGCGCGCGACGGGCGCCTTCGCGGGTGGCGAGACCAACACGCCTGCGCTGGCCGCTGCGCTCGAGACGCTCAAGGGGAGGAGCGGCTTCGACGAGCTCGTCGCGGATCCGATCGTCGGCTTCTCACTGTCGTATCCACTCGGCGTCGTGATCCCGCTGCTCGTCGTCTGGGCCGTACTGCGCCGCGAGCGCCGCCGACCCGGCCCGCGTCCGCCGGCCCTCTTCGTCCACACAGTCCTCGTCGAGCGCGCGACCGGGACGCTGGATCAGCTGCGCGAGCGCCACGGCGGCTCGGTCAGCTTCGGGCGGCTCAAACGCGAAGGAGAGCTCATGGCCGCGGCCGGGACGATCGAGCCGCAACCCGGCGATCTGCTCTCCGTCGTCGGCACGGCGGAGGAGGTCGATCTGATCGAGCAAGAGATCGGTCGCCGCGCGCCCGAGGAGATCGAGCTGGACCGGCACGACCTCGACTTCCGCCGCATCATCATCAGCTCACGCTTGGTCGCCGGCCGGCGGATCGCCGACCTGCACCTGGAGGATCGATTCGGGGCGGCGGCGACCCGTCTTCGCCGTGGCGACGTCGACCTGGTTGCCGAGCCTGACATCCATCTCGAGCTCGGGGACGCGATCCGGATCGTCGCTCCGCGGTCGCGGATGAAGGAGATCGCGACGTTCTTCGGCGACTCGTATCGCGCGCTCGGCGAGGTCGACGTGCTCACGTTCAGCGCCGGGATCGCCGCCGGGCTCGCCCTCGGCACAGTCGACTTTCCGCTGCCGGGCGGCGGCAGCTTCTCGCTGGGCTTCGCCGGCGGGCCGCTCGTGGCGGGGCTCGTCCTCGGCGCGATCGCCCGGACCGGGCCGCTCGTCTGGCAGTTGCCGTACACGGCGAGCCTGACCCTGCGCCAATTCGGGCTGGTGCTCTTCCTCGCCGGCATCGGCACGCGCTCGGGGCCTGCGTTCGCCGACGCGGTGGTCGACCCGTCAGCGCTCGTCGCGGTCGCGGCGGGCGCGGCCGTGACCGCGTCCGCGCTCCTGATCCTGCTTGTCGCCGGCACGCGGTTCCTGCGCCTGCCCGTGCCGACGTTGATCGGCGTGCTCGCCGGTATGCAGACCCAGCCCGCAGTGCTGTCGTATGCGTCGGATCAGCTCGAAAACGAGCGCGAGCTCACACTCGCCTACGCAAGCGTCTATCCGGTGGCGATCATCGCCAAGATCGTGATCGCGCAGATCCTCGCGGCGCTGACGCTCTAAGCGCTCCGCGGCGGGGCAACCGTGCGTGCAAGCCGGGGTTTCGAGGCGTTCGAAAGGACGACTCGCCCTTTGCCGGGGGCGACTTGCCGAGCACTACGGCCCGCCGAAGATGCCGAAGCCGCGGCCGGGAGGCGGGGCGATCAGTTCGAGGACGTCGTCGACGGTGATGATCCCGATCGGTCGTTCGTCGTCGTCGACGACGGGGACGATGGTGAGGTCGTAGTCGGTCATGGCGCGCACGATCTCGTCGAGGTCGGCGTCAGCGGTGACGGAGCGGCTGTGGCTGATCAGGTCGGCGATCAGGGTGTCGGGCTCGGCGCGGACGAGGTCGGGGAGTGAGACGGCGCCTCTGTAGCGGTGGTGGGTGTTGATCGCGAACAGCCACTGGAGCGCGTCGGAGGGGCTGGCTGCACGGCGGACGCGGTCGAGCGCTTCTGTCTGGGTGGCCTGGCTGTAGACGGCGACGAACTCGGGGCTCATCAGGCCGCCTGCGGTGAGCGGTTCGTAGCCGAGCAGGGCGCGCAGGCGGCGCTGCTGGAGGCGTGGCAGGTGGCTGAGGATGTGGGCGCGGCGGTCGTCGTCGAACTGGGAGAGCAGGTCGGCGGCGTCGTCGGTTTCCATCCGGGCCATCAGGTCGGCGACCTCGTGGTCGTCGCGGTCTTCGGCGAACTCCAGCTGATGCTCGTCGCCGAGCTCTTCGAACAGGTCTGCTTCGAGCTCGGGGTCGTGCCGGACGGCGGCGATGATCTCCTCGCCGTGGCCGTGGGGTGCGGCCTCGACCAGGTCTGCAAGATCGGCAGGATGGAGGCGGGCGAGCTTGGGGTGCGGGACGCGCAGCTGGATCGTCGGGATGTGGCCGGTGAACGGTTCCAGGCTGGCCCAGTCGAGGAGGTCGGAGACGCCAACTGCCCGAGACGCGACTACGCGCGGCAGCAGGCGGCGAAGGAGGCTCCGCGGGCTGATGTCGATCCCGACGACGCGCCACCAGCCTTCGATGCGGGCGATCTCGATCTCGTTTGCACGGACGATGCGGGCGCCATCGACGTTGATCAGCTGCCGGTCGAGCATGTCCTCGCGCAGCAGCAGCTCGCCCTCACGGCGTTCGAACGGCTGCAGATCGAGTCGTACCTTCGTCAACGTGACCCGGCCGTGCTCGATCTCGCCGATCTGCTCAGCTGGGACGAAGACCAGCCTTCCTGCGACCTTGGCGACTGCACCGGTGATCGGCGGGTAGTCGTCTTCACCCAGCCGGACGACGAGATCTTCGATCCGGCCGAGCTTGCGCGCGTCGGCGTCGGTTAGCTCGCCGCTCGTGACGAGCGACAGGTGGAGGATGGTCGGGACGGTCGCAGTCACGGCAGGAGATAGGTGACGACGAGGGCGATCGACATGGCGCTCACCACTAGCGTGACGAACCATCCAGCGGCTGAAAGGAACGGCCCGCTGGTCAGATCGCCGAGCAGTTTGCGGCGGCGGCTGAGCAGCATCACGAAGACGAGGATCACCGGCAGGAGCAGCCCGTTCAAGACCTGGGCGAGAAACATGACGTGGATCAGCGGCAGACCGGGGATCAGCACCAGTACCGCCGCGGCGCCGAGGAAGAAGGCGAGCAGCCCGTAGAACGCCGGGGCCTGCCGCGGCCGCAGGTCGAGGCCGCGCTCCAGCCCGAGCGCCTCGGTGGTGGCGTAGGAGCTCGTGAGCGGCACGACGCCGAGCCCGAGGAAGGCGGCGCCGAGCAGACCGAGCGCGAAGACGGTCTCGGCCGCGTGTCCGGCGAGCGGGCCGAGCGCCTTCGCTGCGGCCGTTGCATCCGGGATGCTCCGCTCACCGTGCGCCCACAGCGTCGCGGCGGCGGCGATCATGATGAAGGCGGCGATCGAGTTGGTCAGGGTCGCGCCGAGCGCGACGTCGAAGCGTGAGGTGCGCAGGTGTTCGGGGCCGAGCCGCTTGTCCGCGCAGTAGGACTGGATGAACGCCTGACCCCACGGCGTGATCGTCGTGCCGACCGTGCCGACGACGGCGAGCAGGTAGACGGAGCTGATCTGCCCGTGCGGGACGACCAGGTGAGTGGCGCTCTTGCCCCAGTCCGGCTTTGCGAGGATCGCCGAGACGACGTAGGCGACCGACACTCCGGCACCGACCAGCAGGAAGACGAACTGGACACGCAGGAACCCGGCCCGGGAGAGCAACACGCCGACCACGAGCACGGAAACGACGACCGAGACCGCGACCGGAACTCCGAAGAGCGAGAGCGCCGCGCCGATCCCGGCGAACTCGGCCAACGTCGTACCGAGGTTCGCGATCAGCATCGTCGCGATCGCAAGCGCCGCCCAGCGGATCCCGAACCCCTCGCGGATCAGATCGAGCAGGCCACGCCCGGTCGCGAGACCGAGTCGTGCACCGACCTCTTGGGTGACGAAGAGCGCGACCATGCTCGCGAGCACGACCCAGAGCAGCGCGTAGCCGAACTGGGCGCCGACGACCGAGTACGTCGTGATCCCGCCCGCGTCGTTGTCGGCGAAGCCGCTCACCAGCCCCGGCCCGAGCACGGCCAGAAACGCGAGCTGCGGCAATTGCACACCTGCGACGAGTCGCCGTCCGCGCAAGCTTGGACGCCGCTGTGAGCGCCGTCCGCCGAAGATGTCCGTCCACTTCTTCATCAGCTGTCTGAGCCAGCAGCCGCCTGCGCGTGCAGACGACTACGGAACGCTAGGAGCGCCCAGACAGCGTCACGCGCGCACGCACGTGTTTTCGCCCCGTACTGAGAGGGGCCACAGGCCCACCTCCGTGCGCAGTCGCCATGACGGGCAAGTGTACTCCCTGCGGGCGGCCGGTCTCCGGTCCGGCGAAGGCGCCGCGTCGCGGGCTGGGGATCAACAGACACGCGCACCGATCAAACGTCGCACCGAGCACTCGGGTTAGAACCAGCCGCGCTTCTTGAACAGCGTGAACAGCGCGGCCACCGTAACGACTTCGGCGCCGATCCCGAGTGCCAAGAACGCCCAGCCGCTGCCGACATGGCGGACCATCCAGCCGAAGTTCTGACCGAAGAAACCGGTGACGAAGGTGAGTGGCAGGAACACGGTCGCCATGATGGTCAGCTGCTTCATTACGGAGTTGAGCCGGTTGGAGACGGTCGAGAGGTAGACGTCCATTGAGCTGGTAAGCAGGTCGCGGTAGGTGTCGATCAGGTCGCTGATCCGGATCAGGTGGTCGTAGATGTCGCGGAAGTAGCGCTCATCCTCGTCGCTCATTCCTGGCAGTTCGGCGACACCGCCGACGAGGGAGGCGAACATGTCGCGTTGCGGGGTGACCGCCTTGCGCATGCCGACGAGGAGCCGCTTCATGCGGAAGATCTCCTGCAGTTGTTCGTCGCCGGCGTGGAGGAAGGTCTGGGTCTCGAGCTCGTCGATCCGGTCGTCGAAGTCGGCGAGGATGGGGAAGAAGCTGTCGACGAGTGCGTCGATGATCCGGTAGAGCAGCTGTGTGGGATCATCGATCGGTTGCTTTCGTTTCACGTACCGCTGGCGCACCGCGGTGAACGCCGGCGCCTCGTCGCGGTGGACGGTGACGAGGAACCGCTCCGAATAGAAGCAGTGCACCTCGACGAGGCGGTCGTCGTCGGGGACTGCGCCGTAGACGACGATGAAGACGACGTTGTCGTAGTCATCGATCTTCGCGCGTTGTCCGAACTTCTCGGAGTCCTCCACGGCGAGCGGGTGGAACTTGAAGACGTCGCTCAGGATCCTGTAGTCGTCAGCGTCGGGCTGATCGATGTCGAGCCAGAAGAAGGAGTCGCCGGCAAGGAGCTTCTCGACGTTGTCGCGGCTGAGGTGCATCTGCTCGCTGCCGTGGTTATGGATGACCGTGCAGCTGTTAGGCGGCATGCGCGTCTCGACAAGAACTGAGGCGGTCCGATCCTCCGGCGGGGTCCCGGCGGCAACAGGTTGGTCGTCACTCATCGCCATCTCCTCGATCGGTCACGACGGCTTCGCTGAAGACGGCGCCGCGTCCGCTCAAGCTGGCTGTTGCCCCAGGCTCCGATCGCGAGCACGCAGAGCGCAAACACGCACCAGGCGACGCTGATCGCTGCCAGTGAGCCTGTGTGCCAGAACTCGTAGCCGGCGAAGGCGGCTACGGCGGCCGGAGCAAGGATCAGTCGCAGCGCGGGGATCGTGAAGCGCGACATCTTCGTGGAGGCTATCGCCGGAGCAGGACACGAACGCCGTATGGCGACCGGCGCCGGCGCCAGAATCAACGCTATCGACGGCGAGCTGAACGTACTGGCGGAGGAAGCCGCCGAGTCGCGCTGGGAGGCCGCTCCAGCCGTTCTCGTCGTGATCGGCTTGCAGCTTGCGCTCACCCTCGTGAGCCGTCAGCTCGACTGGAAGTTGTGGAGCCTGCCCTGGTGGGTCTGGATCCTGGCGGTCGGCCCCGAGGCGGTTCTTCTGGTGGCGCTCGTCTGGGACCCGGTGCTGCAGGCACTCGAGCGGATAGGGCACCGGCGGAACGTCGCGCTGATCCTGTTCGCGATCATCAGTCTCGAGAACGCGGTCGCGCTGGTCGCGCTACTCGGCTCGCTGATCAGCGGCGACGAGAACAGTGGCGGACAGCTGCTGCTCAAGGGGATGACGATCTGGGGGACGAGCGTGATCACCTACGGGCTATGGTTTTGGGGCTTCGACCGCGGCGGCCCGGTGAGACGGCGGGAGCCGGATCCTCCGCCGCCCGACTTCCAGTTCCCCCAGATGGAGAACCCGCAGCTCGCAACGCCGGGGTGGCACCCGCGCCTCGTCGACTACCTCTACGTGTCCTTCACAAACTCGATCGCCTTCAGTCCTCCGGGGCGGCTCGCCGCAACCACAAGCTGGTGGGCCAGTACGCAAACGGTCACACCTTCAACTCCCTCGCCAGCGCCACCATGCTCGCGGTCACGCTCAGTGGCCGCTGACGTAGACACGCGGGAGCGCGGTCGGTAGTCGCCGTCGCTGCCGACGCATTGCCGGCCGCACATCGCTCCCCAGGTGAGGCGGTGCACCAACCAGGAGCCCACGACCCTTACAAGCGTACGCCCGCTCGGCGATCCGCTTGCTTCGGCAAGTGCTCCCGCCGCTACAGGTCAGCGTCGGCGCCGCGCCAACGAAATCTCGACCGCGCAAGAGCCAACACCGGGAAGCCGATGAGCCCAAGAACGACTGCCGCCAAGCCGAGCGCGATGGCAAGAAGGGCGCCGAACCGCCTCGGAGGGGAACCAGTGCTTATCGCGCTGGCCAGCTGCTCCGTCGAACTCGTCTTTCCCATCGCTGGAACCGTGACGCTCACGCGGACACGATCGCCGGGTCGCGCACTCGTGAAGTACTCGAGTCTCCAAGTGCGGCGCAGCTCGCGAGCTATTCGCAGGTAGATACGCGTCAGCTCGGCGCTCGAGGCGGCGCCGTAGTAGGAACCGCCAGTCCGGTGCGCGAGCTCCCGCAGCGGCGCCGGCGAGAACGCCGAACTCTCGATCGCGACCGGATAGACCAGAACGTGTGCGGCCCGTGCGGCGTGCACCGCCTGGGCCAGCGTCGCCTTGCTAGTTGTCTCCTGCCCATCCGTCACGAGCACGAGCACCCGTCCTGGCCGATGCTGCGCCTTCAACGCCCGCGACGCCTGGACAACCGTGTCGTACAACCGCGTCCCGTACCGGCGATCGTTGACGAGCACACCGAGCGCGGCCTCCGCGTCTCCCGTCTCCGCCGAGAAACCGCTTGCAGTCAGAGCCTGCGACGCAAACGACATGATCGCGACCCGATCCGCCTGACTCTTCGTCGCGAGAAACCGAAGTGCTGCACTCACCGCGTCGGCCAAGGCCTTGCCGTGCATCGAGCGGGAGCGGTCGACCGCAAGGACAACGCTCTTCGCGGCGCCGAGGTTCTGCGCCGAAAGGCCCGCGACCGACTTCCCGTTCTCGGTGACTCGAGGCTTCCTTGACGACGTTGAGGACGTCAGCACTGTGAGGCGGATCGAGGGAAGGCCGCTCGAGTCGACATTCGCAATCCGAACGTCGGCCGCGGCGCTTCGAGGAAGAACGATCCCGACCAGCGCCACTACGAAGACGAGAGACCGTGCTCGGCGAAGGAGCGGGGAGTTTCTGGCACTAGTGGAGCTGAGCTGCTGGCACACCGGCGACCTCCAACGGGAAATCCGCGTCGCCGCCACGCCGAACCTTCTCGATCATCGGCTGCCAACAGAGCGCCGCCTGTCCCCCGCATAGGGGATACGGCAGGACACGCTAGAGACCGGTTCCGGGCATCCACCACGTCGCGCGCGGTCACTCGGGTCGCCATCCCTACGCCATCCTTCAGGGTGGTCCTCGACGACGGGGCACGATGACAGGCCACGCTGACCTAGCTGCCGACTTGGAAATCGAGCAGAAGGTACCCGGACGGAGAGGTGATGTTGCGAGTCAGAATCAGCCGCTTTGCCAACCCCTTGTCGAAGAGCTTGCGACCGTTGATGTGCAGGGCCGGGGCGATGACGAGCCGCAGTTCGTCGACCAGGCCCAGCTCGAGGAGCGACTGGGTCAGCGCAATGCTCCCGTGCACGCCGATGTCTTTGCCGGGCTGCTCCTTCAGCTTGGTGACGAACTCGGCAAGGTCGCCATCGACGACCGTGGCGTTGGCCCAGGTCTTCTCCGGCGTGGTCGAGGTCACCACGAATTTCTCGACGCCATTGATGAAGCTCGCGAACGGCTCGATGTCACTTGGTGGCCAGTACTCGGCCCAGTCGTCGTAGGTCCGGCGCCCGAGGAGCACGGTGTCCTGGGTGGCGATGACGCGGTCGAGATTGTCGTTCATGAGGTCGTCGAAGTCGGTGATGAACTCCTCCGGCTGCTCTGCCACGCCATCGAGCGACAACAGTTGGTAGGCGACTACCTTGCGCACCGTTCACCTCCTTGTTCTCCATGGGAATCGATGGCTCTGACGCCGCTCCTCACTCGCTCACGCGCTAGCCACCGCTGATCGCGGCGATCACGTCGACGCGGGAGCGCGGCTCGAGCGGTGTCTCGAGCTCTGCGCGCTCCCGGTCGACGTAGAAATGGATGTGCGTCCGGATGCGGCCGTTCCCGGGCTCGCAGAGCCGATCGCGAATCCCCGGCCAGCGCTCCTCGAGCCCGTCGACGACGTCGCTCACCGTGGCCGCGTCGACGTCCACCTGCCTCGGCAGCCCTGGGAAGAGCGGCGCGAGCGTTCCGGGAAGACGCACGTCGGCCATCGTCAGTCGGCCACCGCTACCTCGACGGACGAGATTCCCGGCAGGTACGCCGCGATCTCGTCCCAGCTGTCGCCTTCGTCGAGGCTCGCGAACACTTGCCCGGTGCTCGTGCCGAAGTAGAGGCCCGGTTCGTCGTCGCCGTCGATCGCCATCCCCTCGCGGAGCACGCCGACGTACGCCCCTTCCTGCGGGAGGCCGTTGTCGAGGCGCTCCCATTTGGAGCCCGCGTCGCGGGTGCGCCAGACCGCAGCCCGGCCGTCCGGCATCGTCCGGCCGTGACCCGGGTCGAGCGGCACGACGTAAAAGGTGTCCTTGTCGTGCGGATGCGCGGCGGCGGCGAACCCGAACTCCGTCGGCAGTCCATCCGTGATCTCGGTCCAGGTGGCGCCGGCGTCGTCGGAGCGGTGCATGCCGACGTGATTCTGCTGGTACATCCGGTTTGGGTCGGGCGATCGCACGAACTTGTGGACGCAGAAGCCGACTTCCTCGTGCTCGGCGGGCCAGTCGCGCCGCAGACCGCGGTTGCGGGGCGTCCACGACTGCGCGTCGTCGGTCGTCTCGAAGAGACTGTTCCCCTGGACGATCGTCCACCAGTGCGACGGATCGTCGCGGTCGAGCGTGATCGCAGAGATGCCAAGGTGGCCGGGAGGCTGGTTCTCCGGGTTGTCCCACCCCTCGCTGCCCGGCTGTCCGCTGAGTGTCGTCTTCAGCGACCACGTCTGACCGTCGTCGCGGCTCTCGAAGATGCCGGGCGCCTCGACGCCGACGAGGACGCGGTCCTTGGACGCGGCCAGCGTCGAGACCTTCGACAGCTTGCGGCCGTCCTCGTACGCAATGCCCTCGCTCGAGTGGGTCCACGTCTCACCGAGGTCGGGGCTCCGCCACACGGCGGCGCCGTGCCACTCGCTCGCGGCGGCGGCGTAGATCGAGCCCGTTTCCGGCTCGTAGATCGCGTGGTAGACGGGCCAGCTCTCGCAGTACGGCCCGCGTAGCGACCAGTCGCGTCGGTCGCCGCTCGCCTCCAGCACGAAGGCGCCCTTGCGGGTCCCGATCAAAAGCATTGTCCTCGACATCGTCTTCCTCCGGTCTCGATCGTTTGCCGTCAAGCAGTCAGACTGCTGCGAGCGCGAAAAGTCATCGCTCGTCTGCAAGCGCTCGCCCCCGTCGCGGCCGGCGCCGCGATCTCAGGCCGAGTCGTTGGAGGCGATCGGTTTTGCGAATCCGGCCTTGCCGGCGGCTCCGGCTCCACCGGGGCCGCTACTGCCGCCTGCGCCGCCCGCTCCCGGCGTGCCTGCGGTCACCGTGGAGTCCTTCACGGTCGCGGTTGACGTGCCGCCGGCCTTGAAGATCCCCACGCTCGGGCCGCCGGCGCCACCGCCGCCTCCGCCGCCACGCCCGCCTGCGCCGCCGAAGCCCCCGTTGCCGCCTGCGCCGACCTCGGAGGTACAGAGTGTCCCACCCGTTCCCCCTGCGCCGCCGGCCCCTCCCAAACCACCCGATCCGCCCTGTCCGCCGGTGCCGCCCTTCCCGGCCGCGACCGAGCTCGCCTGGATCGCGATCGACGAGTTGAAGAGGTAGACGCCGATGGTGGCGCCGCCCGCCTGGCCGCCGCTTCCACCCCGACCGTAGTTGCCGCCTGCGCTTCCTCCGCCGCCGCCGTTCCCGGTTCCATCGTCCACGAGGGCGCCGGTCTGGCCGCCGCCGCCACCTCCGCCGCCGCCTCCTTCGCCCGACTTCCCCTTGGACCCGTCTTCGCCCTTCTGACCGAACCAGATGTTCGAGGCCGCCACCGCGGAGCTCGTTCCCCCGGCGCCGGGCGACCCGGGCGTGCCGTTTTCGCCGCTCTCGCCCTTCAGGCCGGGCTTCCCGGGGTCGCCGGACTTGCCGCCGCTGCCACCGGGAGCTCCGGTCGTTCCCTCGCCGGGCCCGCCGGGCTTCCCGGCCGCGCCTTGCCCGCCGTTCCGGCCCCTTCCTCCGCTGCCATTCGGAGCAATCCCGCCACGACCCCCGTTGACGAGGACGCTCCCGTTGTCGCACCAGCCGTTCGAGCCCTTCGCTCCACCTTCCCCAGCCCGACCTGCCTCGCCCTTTGCGCCCGGCAGACCCGTGACCCCATCGCCGGCGCGCACGACGACGCGCTGCAGAGTGAGGTTGGCGCCGTTCAGCGCGCGAATCCCGTACGCGGTCTGTCCGAGGTTTGGGGTGAGTGGCGGCGAACCGCGGAGATCGAGGTGCTGGAGAACGAGCTTCACCTTCGTCCCTCTCGTGAACAGGGCCTCAGGGGCGCCCTTGACGAGGACCAGTCCGGCGGGGTAGCGGTCGCGGCGCTGCCAGGTGGTTGCGTCATAGCCGCCGTAGATGCCGAGCACTGCGGGGCCGCCCGCAGGGTCGATCTCGACCCGACCGTACTCGCCGAACGCCACGAGTATGGCGCTGCCGTTCCCGTTCAGGCTCGGCAGGATCGCCGCCTGGATCTCACGCTTCGGCCTCGCCTTCGTGCCCGGGTTGGCGTCGTTTCCGGTCGGTGAGACGAAGATTGCGTCGGCTTCGTTGCCGTCGATCTTGTCGCAGTTCGAGTCGAGGAACGCGAGGTCGGGCAGGTCGGCTGCGCCGGGGTGGATCGATGCGTCCTTGGGGGCACAGTCGTTGGCATCGAGGGTGCCGTCGCCGTCGGCGTCGAGGGGAGTCGGCGGCGAGGTCGCCGGCGCGTGTCCGTGCGGCTTCGTCTTTGCGAACAACTGCCCGACCGCCTGGTTTCGGGCCCGGTCCCTCACCGGCTGGAGTCGCGTGCGCCGGTAGCGGATCGCCGGCGCCGCGGCCGGATCGGGCTGTGCCCGCTCGACCAGGTCGAGGGCGACTGTCTTCCCTGCACTCTTTGCCACCGAGCGGATCCGGTAGCCGGAGACCGCGAACGGGTAATGGCCGTCGCGGTCAAGCTTGTGATCGACGCGCTCGGAGTAAGTGAGCCGTATCCGGTCGGCGCGCGAGTCGCCGTCGGCATCCAGCATCGCCGCCGCCACGATCCGCGGCGGCTTGCGATCCGGCGCAGCCGCCGCCGCGACGACGACAGCCAATGCAACGGGGAACATCAGGGAGCTCGCCCAGAGCCTGATCATGGATGCATCTCCTCCGGTCCGCCCCCGTGTTCCCGGCATGGATAACACACTCCCGTGAGGGCGGCAACCGGCCGACGACGTCGTGTCGTCGCAGCGAAACCGGCCCTTTACACGAGTGGCGAACCGTGACACGAGCTTGTTCCGACCCGCGGTCGACGCTGGTCGCCGCCGGCGTCGACATCATGGTGGCGCTCGAGATCACCGGGACGACGGCGGGAAGCTGGGTCATCGAGGATGCGCTCCGCGACATGCGCGAACAGGTACACGCCCGCGTGCTGATCGCCCAGCCGCTCATCGAGCATCCCGTCTTTCCCCCGATGGTCGGGCAGATGGTGAAGATCGGCGAGGAGACGGGCGAGCTCGACGCGATGCTCGGGAAGATCGCCGACTTCTACGAAGAGGAGGTCGACGTGACCATCACCGCGCTGACCTCCATCATCGAGCCGATCATGATCATCCTCGTCGGCTGCATGGTCGCGACGATCATCCTCTCGATGTACCTGCCGATGTTCAAGCTGCTGACGCTGATCAAGTAGCAGATGCGCCGGGCTTACGTGGCTACCGGCCCCGATCGAATGTAGGAGCGTCTTCCGGCCTTGACGCCTCGTGCACGATCACGGACAACTCCGCATAGTCGAGCAGGAGGCGGTCGCGCTGGAGGATCCGCGGATCGAGGCACTGGAGGAGCTGCGCGACCGCTTGCGCGCCGAGGTCGACGAGTTGGCTGCGTCGCGGCAGCGGCTCGTGCTCGCTGCCGATGCCGACCGGCGCAGCATCGAGCGCGAGTTGCACGACGGTGCCCAGCAGCACCTGGTCGGGCTCGCGGTCAACCTGCAGCATGCCCGCAGGCTGGTCGACGCCGACCCGGCCGGGGCTGTCGCCCTCCTCGACGGGATGAGGCGCGACCTGCAGGACGCTCTGAACGCGCTCCGGAGCCTCGCCCTGCGGATCCATCCTCCCCTGCTCGAGGCGGGCGGGCTGCGCACGGCACTGCGCTCCGCTGCCGCCGCCGCCGGCGTCCCCACACAGGTTCAGGTCTCGGTGGCCGCCATTCCCTCCGAAGCCGCCGGGACGGTGTACCGCTGCTGCGTCGAGGCGCTCGAGCAGGCGGGCGACGGGGTCACGGCGGCGATCACCGTCCAGGAAGAGGGGGGGATGCTCGTCTTCGAGATCGTCCAGGACGGCTCGGGCTCGGCTGCCGCCGAGGCGCTCGCCTCGATCAGGGATCGGGTGGAGGCGCTCGGCGGCCGGCTGTCGATCGAGTCGGAGCCCGCTCAGGGCGTCCGCATCTCCGGATCGCTGCCGCTTTCGCGGTGACCGTCGTCGTTCTCAGCGAGGTACAGGATCACCGCCTTGACGCGCCGGTGGACCGCCTCCTCCCACGTCAGGCCGAGTTTGAGGAAGATCGAGTGGATCACCTTCTCGACCGAGCGCTCGGTCAGGAAGAGAGCGCCGGCGATCGCCGCGTTGTTCTTTCCCTCGGCCATCTCGCGGAGGACGTCACGCTCGCGCGGCGTCAGCTCGTTGAGCGGGGAATCCTCGCTGCGCCCGCCCTCCGCGACCAGCGCCTCGACGACCTTCGGGTCGATCACCGAGCCGCCCTCTCCGACGGTGCGGATCGCGGCGACGAGCTGCTCGACGTCCTCCAGCCGTTCCTTCAGGAGGTACGCGCGACCCGCACTCCCGTGAGCGAGGAGCGCGAGCGCGAAGCTCGGGGTCGCGTACTGGCTGAGCACCACGACCCCGATCGCCGGGTGAGTTCCGCGCAATCGCTCTGCGGCCTGGATCCCCTCGTCGGTGTTCCCCGGGGGCATCCTGATGTCGGTGACGACAACGTCCGGCTCGTTGTCGTCGACCGCGTCGAGGAGCGACCCGAGGTCGCTGCAGACGGCGACGACCTCGATGTCGGGCTCTGCCTCGAGCAGACCCCGCACGCCTTCGCGAACGAGGTAGTGGTCGTCCGCCAGCACGACGCGGATTGGCACGGGTAGAGGATACGGCGATGCCCGGCTCCGTCGCAGACGCGCTCGTCCTGATCGTCGACGACGACGCGAGGAACCTGAAGCTCGCCCGCGACGTGTTGCTCGCCGCCGGGTACCGGACACTCGTTGCCGAGACGGGTAATGAAGCGGTCGCACTGGCCGCCGAGCATCTTCCGGACGTGATCCTGATGGACCTGCGACTTCCGGACATGGACGGGACAGACGCCGCCCGGATCCTCCGGTGCGAGGCGAGGACGGCCGTGATCCCCGTCGTCCTGCTGAGCTCGATCTCGCTCGAGGAGGGCACCGCCTGGCTTGCGAACGCCGGGTTCGCCGGGTACCTGGCGAAGCCGATCGACATCGACGAGTTTCCGGGCCAGGTGCGCCGCTTCTGCCGGCGCGGCGTCGGCTGACGCTCCTCGCCCCTGCTGGCCTGCCAACTCCTGCCGTAGTGGCACCCCATCGAATTGCCTGCTGGCACCGTGGTCGCGCCGCGCTCCTCCTGACAGCCTGATGAGACCCCCGCGTTGTTCGCCAGACGGGCAAACGCGGACACAAAAAGGGACAAGCGCCGACGAATCGACAGGGGGAATGGAGATGAGAGGAATGAGCCTACTCGCACTCGCCGTCGTAGCCGGCGTCACGCTCTCCGGGGGACTCGCCCACGCGACAGCCCTCGACGCAATCCCGGTCGGCGGCTGCACCATCGCCGCACCGCCGACGGAGGCGACGGTCGAGGCGCGAATCGCCCACGCGGACGAGTTCTGCGAGCTCCTGTCGAAGGCTCTGGCCGGAGACGTCTACCACTCGGCGGTGATCGTTACCCCGAGCACGCTCTGGCACTACTCCGGCGCGCCTGTGTCGTGCCGCCTGCGGTTCAGGCAAACGGCAGATCTGACGATCCGCAACTCACCCGCCACCTGCCGGTGGCTCGCCCGCCACGCAGCCGGCTGGCACTACGACGGAGTCGCCGGCGTTGATTCGCGGGCTCAAGCGAGCGAATGAGGTTCTCATGCGTAGGCTGAGCGACCGGCACCGTGCAGGTACACCCCTCGGATCGGGATGCTGGCACCCTGGCCATCGGTTCCCCTGACCGCGATCATCGGAATGAAGCGAGCAACCCTGAGGAGGTAAGGAAGATGTGGAAGCCGCTCATAGCAAAGAGATCCAGCTCGGCGGAGAACAAGCTACGCGCCGCACAAACGTCTGTTACGCTCGTTCCCCAGGCAAAGGAGGCCTCGATGGCCGGCCGTACGGGATTGCCGAAGAGCGTTCTCGGGCTCGCGACCGGAGTCGTCTTGCTGGCCGCTCTCGGGTTCTCCGTATCGGCCGCATCTTCGCGGAACCAGGCGCCAAGAACCACGAAGGCGTTCCACGCGACGAAGGATTGCTCGGGGGTCAAGGGCGTCGCCGGTAACTTTTGCACGATCAGGTCCTCGAACGTCAAGGCACTCCCGGTTGGCTCGAAGATCTTCTATCTGCAGCCGGGCGGCAAGACCGCGCTGAACAGCGATACGGCCATTTACGCAGGGCCCGGTAACATCGCGGCCGGCCATTGCCTCCTTCGTTTCGCGACCGGAATCGGACTGTGCACGATCTCGGACGGCACGGGAACGCTCGCCGGGTTCCATGCCCGCGTCCGCGTCACGGCCGATTCGTCGATTCCCGCGTTGTGGCACTGGGACGGGACTTACAGCTTCGATAAGGGCTAGATCCGGTGCGGAACCGGCCGGTGAGTGAGCCGGTCGCTCGGCGGCTTTCGTCCCTCTCGGCCAAGTACATCGCGGTGTTCGCGCTGCTCGTCGCCGTTCCGGTGATCTGTACGAGCGTGTACTTGCTCAACTCGTCTTATCAGGACAACAAGCGAGCGTTGACCCGGCTGCAGCAGGAGAAGGCGAAGTCCGTCTCGGTCACGATCGATCAATACTTCAAGGATGTCATCGCGAGGATGAGGTCCGTGCAGGGCCAGTACTTGTCCTCCACGGCACAGGGCGCGCAGCTTGCACCGCTGCTCGTGACAGACGCCACGGCTGCGTTCTACATCGACGGCGCAGGACGCAAGACGCTCGCGACGGGGGGCGGCGGGCTCTTCCGCCCCCGGGGAGACTTTTCCCATCAGCCGAACGTGGAGCAGGCGAGGGCGACCGGGGTCTACTACGGCCCAGCGTACGCTCCGCGGGCCTTGTCCAACCCTGGCGCACGAGTGATGGAGGTCGTCGTTCGAGCGAGAAAAGGGGGGAACTATCGGGTAGCCGGAGGAAGTGGATTCGTCGGCGAGACGCTGGATCTGAGTGCGATTCAGGATCTCGTCCGGCGGACGCGTCTCGGCACGTCCGGGTACGTCTACGCGGTCGACGCCCAAGGCGCGCCGATCGCCTACCCGAACGCCTCCGCCTTTACACATCGCTCGTTGCGTCTTCCTCAGGTGGCGAAGGCGCTGGCTTCGTCGAGCACGGGATCGACGGTCGGCCGCAACTTCCGCGGGCAAAAGGTGTTGAGCACCTGGGCGACCGTCGCGCCGGTTGGCTGGAAGGTGTTCGTCGAGCAGCCCGAAAGCGCGGTGTTCGCGCCGGTCCGCGGAAAGATCTGGCGGACGGCGCTGCTGCTCGCCGCGTTCCTTGCCGCCGGGATCGGACTGAGCGTGTTGCTCGCCCGCCGTCTCGTCCGCCCTATCAAGCAGATGCGGACGGCAGCAGCCCGCATCGGAGCGGGCGCCTACGACGAGCGGATCGACCTCCGCCGCCGCGACGAGCTGGGTGGCCTCGCAGACGAGCTGAACAGGATGGCGGCGAGCCTGCAGGCATCGGTTCAAAGCCTGGAGCAAAGGGTCGAGGAACGCACGCTGGAGTTGCAGCAGGCACTGGCAGAGCTTTCGCAGAAGGGCCGCCAGCTTGAGGTCGCGAGCGAGCACAAGAGCGAGTTCCTGGCGAACATGTCGCACGAGCTGCGGACGCCGTTGAACGCGATCATCGGCTTCTCGCAGGTGTTGCGGAAGCGGATGTTCGGCGAGATCAACGCGAAGCAGGAGGAGTACCTCGACGACATCCTCTCGTCCGGCAACCACCTGCTCTCGCTGATCAACGACGTGCTCGACCTGTCCAAGGTCGAGGCCGGCCAGGTCGAGCTCGAGGTCGCCACCTTCTCGCTGCGCGAGGCGCTCGATCGCGGCGTCGTGATGGTGCGCGAGCCGGCCGTGAAGAAGGGCGTCCGACTGTCGCTCGAGCTCGCGCCGGACGTCGACCTGGTCGACGGCGACGAGCGGCGCCTGCGTCAGGTGGTCTACAACCTCCTCTCGAACGCCGTCAAATTCACGCCGGGGGGCGGGTGCATCGACGTCGCGTCGTCCCAGGTGAACGGCGAGGTGCAGGTGTCGGTCACGGACACCGGGCCGGGAATCGCGCCCGAGGATCACGAGCGGATCTTCGAGGAGTTCCAGCAGACCGACGTCGGGGTCGATCAGCGGGAGGGCACAGGGCTCGGGCTCGCGCTCTCGAAGCGCCTGGTCGAACTCCACGGCGGCCGCATCTGGGTCGAGAGCGAGCCCGGACAAGGCAGCCGCTTCGTGTTTACGCTGCCGATCGAGCAAGGGCGCCGACATGGCGGATAGGCCAGTTCTCGTCGTCGAGGACAACGAGAAGAACATGAAGCTCTTCCGCGATGTTCTGCAGGCCACGGGATACAGCACGCTCGAGGCGACCACGGGCGAGGACGCGGTCGAGCTTGCCCTCTCGCAGGAGCCGGCACTCGTCCTGATGGACGTCCAGCTGCCCGGGATCGACGGTGTCGAGGCGCTCGCCCGGCTGCGGCGAGACGAGCGGACGGCATCCATCCCTGTGCTCGCGCTGACAGCGCAGGCGATGAGCGGCGACCGCGAGCGCTTCCTCGAGGTCGGGTTCGACGGCTACCTCTCCAAGCCGGTCGACGTCGTCGAGCTGATCCAGCTCGTTCGGGAGCACTGCGATCGTGGTTGAACGGCCGGCCAAGATCCTCGTCGTCGGGGGTCGGCCGAGTACCGCTTGCAGCCTGCCCGTACCGCCGCTCGCGAAGCCCGGCGTGCACCCCCGTGCACCCCCGTGCACCCTCGAAGCCACCCGACCGTTGTCTGGGAAACAACATGCCCCGATTTACAGGGTATTGCGAAAGCCCTCTAACGGACTCGAACCGTTGACCCCCTCCTTACCATGGAGGTTCAGAGGCGGTACGCGCGTACGCGAGCGGGCATCGGCGGTCACGTTTGTCCTGCAAATTGAAGGGTGGGGGTGTGTCGCGGGTGCCCGCGCGTGCCCACGTGTGCTCACGCTGCTGTACCCGTCTCGTACCCGCGGCGCGTTGTCTGTTCTCAAAACGCACAACTGGAACTGGCTGCGCCTGATCGCCGCCATCAACAACTCGCGCTGGGTCAAGTCTGCGTTTTCCGTTGCCCAGTCACCGCGGGTGTTGGCGCGGTGGTGCTTGGTGAGCTGGCTCATCTCTCTATCGCCTCGTGGTGGGAGGACAAGGCCGGTGGGAGTTCGCTCCGGTGGCGGATCTCCTTAAAGGACCGTCAGGCCTGCGACCTTGGTGGGACCTCAGCTGCGCCGCCGTCGAGTGTCGACGTGAAGGACGCTCGCGCACCCTGAGGCTCACTCGGCCACGGCGCGTGACTCGAGGACGACAACCGCCGTCTCCTGTGGGCGTCGTGCTGCGTAACTGTCGAGGTTCTTGTCCAGTTCACGCCAGCGCTGCCACAGCCGTTCGCGCTCCCCGCCGACTGCGGGCCTGCCGAACACCTCGCGCCGAATCCCGCCTGCTAGCTCGACGACCGCCTGCGGGTCGGCCTGCAGGTTCAGCCACCAGGCTGGCTCGGCCGCACCCCAGCCATTCATCGCCATCGAGACCAGGTTGGGCCCGTCCTCGTAGTAGCCGAGGATCACGCTCCGCGGCTCGCCGCTGCGTCGGCCTGTCGTGGTGAGCCGCAAGGCGCCCCACTTACCCGGACGGGGAGGCCACAGCCCTTTGCGGCCCCGGCTCGCTCGCACGATCCGTCGGTGCGCGCGCCAGGCCGTCTTGATGAACCATCGCGGAGGTAGGAGCGCCTTGCCTCCTGCCATGCCCGACCTCCTCTCACGCGATACGGCACACAGGCTCGCGGCGACGAGCCCGACGAGCATCGGGGAATCGCCTAGTAGCTGCATGTGGCCTCGTGTGTGTGTGCGAGGCCAAGCATCTGTGAGGTTGCCCTTCGCACCGCGGTCGGTTGCTTGCGTGATGATCGGCATCTTTCGTCCTCCTTTCATTCGCTTGAACGTGCGGAGAAGGTCGTCGGACTACGGGCGCGCAGGTGTCTTGCGGTGGATCAGGGCGCGCAGCAGGACGGCTGCGGCGGCACCCAGGGCGATCGCCCACGGCCAGTCGACCGAGGCGACCAAGTGAACAACCACGGCGACCACAACGAGGATCGCGATCGTCTCGGCGTACAGGAGTGTGTTCTTCATGAGAAGTCTCCTCTCTCAGGGATGTCGCGCGAGCCGGATGGCTGCGCGTAGGTCGAGGCGCGGGCCGGAGCGCAGGAGCCCGGCGCCGTAGATGCGGCCGGCGAGACGGACGAGCGAGTAGATCGTCGCGACAACGACGACAAGTGCGAGTGCGTGCTCCCAGATCGGCACACCGACGAGCGCGCTGCGCGCGGGCAGGACGAGCGGTGCTGTGAGCGGGAACACTGTGAGCAGGTGTGCGAGGACGCCGTTGGCGTTGACCGAAAGGACGATGTAGCCGAGGAAGAAGGCAGCGATGAGCGTGTAGGTGACGGGCATGCCTGCTGAGTTGGCGTCCTGGCTGCGGGAGGCGATCGCGCCTGCGGCGGCATATGCGACCGCGTAGAGGGCGAAGCCGAGCGCGAACCAGGGCACGATGAGCGCGACGCTCCCGCTGAGCGAGGTGGGGGCGTGGAAGACCCCCGCGGCGAGGAGGATCGCGGTGAGGCCGCCGATGAGTGCGACCTGGGCGAGGCCGAGGAGGCCGATGCCGATCACCTTGCCGGCGAGCAGGTGTCGCGGCCGCACCGCGGCGACGATCACCTCGACGACGCGGTTCGTCTTCTCTTCGACGACGCCGGTCAGCACCCATTGGCCGTAGACGGCAATCGTCGCGAGTAGCAGCGATGCCCCGAGCATTGCGGTCATCACCTCTGCATCGGTCGATTTCGCTTTCGGCGCCTCGAGCGTGACCGGGTTGAGCTCGGGTGCTGGCGGCAGGTGCCGGCGCACCGCTCGAACCGAGCTGTCTGCGATCGCGGCGAGCTCCGGGTCGACGTTGTCGTGAAAGGCGATCCGATTGCTCGGCAGGACGAGCAGGGCGTCGATCCTGTTCGTCTTCAGCTGCTCTCGTGCAGGTCCCGCGCGTAGCACTTGGAGCTTGACGCGGGCGTCGAACGGCTTGGCCGCCCGCTGCAGTGCGGCGTCGAGCCCTGGCGGCGCGGACGCAACGACCGCGACGTGATAGGTCTTGGTCGTGTTGATGAAGGTCGGCAGGGCGCTTGCGGCGCCGACGACGACGAGCATGAGCAGTGTGGAGTAGAGGAAGACGCGGCTACGCAGACGCTCGCGGATCTCGCGCCAGGCAACGAGCGAGATGGTCTGCCGAGCGTTCATCGCTCGACCAGCTCCAGGAAGAGCTCGGCGAGCGAGGGCGGCCCGTAACTGAAGCTGATCACGTGCGCCGCTCGCTCGGCGGCGGCCAGCACTCGCTCCGGCCCGACGTCTCGGTCCGCGGACAGGAGGAGGTTGCCGTTTCGCCGTTCGAGCAGTTCGACGCCCGTCGTGGCTGGCAGCCACTCGGAAGGCGCGCCCTCGAGCTGGAGCGCGATGAGACGGTGATGCGAGCGGCGACGCAGCTCGTCGAGACCGCCGGTTGCGATGACGCGACCGTGGTCGATGATCGCGACGTCTTCGCAGATGTCCTCGACGAGATCGAGTTGGTGACTCGAGAAGAGGACCGCGGTGCCGCGCTTCGCCTCGTCGCGAAGCACCTCGGCCAGAGTCTGCACCGCGACCGGATCGAGACCCGCGAACGGCTCGTCGAGAACGAGCAGGTCGGGCGCGTGCACGAGCGCTGCCGCAAGCTGGGCGCGTTGCTGGTTCCCATGCGAGAGCTCTTCCAGCTTCGCGCCGGCACGGTCGCCGAGGCCGAGGCGCTCCAGCCACGCTCGCGTCGCCGCGCGTGCCGCCGCCGCGGACAGGCCATGGAGGCGGCCGAAGTAGGCAACCTGCTCTCCGACCGGCATCCGCGGGTACAGCCCGCGCTCCTCCGGCATGTAGCCGAAGCGGAGCCGCTCGGCCAATCCGATCGGCAGCCCATTCCAGAGCACCATTCCAGCGTCGGGTTCCACGAGCCCGAAGACGGCGCGCATCGTCGTCGTCTTACCGGCACCGTTGGGACCGAGGAATCCGACCATACGGCCGCACTCGACCGAGAACGAGCAGTCTGCGAGCGCCTGTACGGCTCCGAACCGCTTGTTGACGTGTACGAAGCTCAGCACGACCGCTCCTGTGACGGCGGTGCGATGCGCACGACGAGGACGGAGCAGGCTGCGTCGTGGGCGATGCGTTCGGAGACGCTGCCGAGTGCTTTGAGGCCGTGCAGGCCGCGGCTGCCGACGACGAGCAGATCGGCGTCGCGCGCCGCCTCGACGAGTGCCACGACGGGATGCTGCGCGACCACTTCCGCGTCGGTTCGCTCGCGGATCAAATCTTGGTCGACGTACTTGCCGGCAAGCGAGGTGATCACGCGGACCGAGCTGCCGAAGCGGTGCTCGAGTTCGTGCGCGACGGCGAGAGCGCTCTCAGCTTGCGCCGAGCCGTCGTGGCCGACCACGATCTCGCGCGGGAAGGTTTCGGTCGGGCGCGACCGGGCGATCAGGACCGAGCACGGTGCCTTGTGGAGTACCTCGCCGGCGACGCCGCCGAAGATGATCTCGGTCGTGCGCCGATGTTCGTGCGTGCCGAGAGCGATCAGTGTCGCGTCGAACCGTTCGAGCTCGGCGAGCAGAGCGCTGGTGACGAAGCCGTCGAGGTAGCGTTTGTGCGCGCGGCCGCCGAGTATCGCGAGCGCGTGTTCGAGCGCCTCCTCGGCCTCGCGCTCGAGCACGTCGACGACGTGGGCGGCGTCGAGTGCGGAGGCGACGGCCGGGCCGAGGTGGACGACCGCGACCGCGTCGATCTCGGAATTCTGGTCGGCGAGGCGAGCGACTTGGCGGCAGGCCTCGAAGGCGGCCTCGCTACCGTCGATGCCGACGAGGATGCGGCTGAAGATCGGTCCGGGGGTCGCCGTCCGGCTGGTCTGTCTGGCGTGGGTTGCGTTCGG
>CAVQYE010000005.1:0-23035 GCA_963718065.1 uncultured Actinomycetes bacterium
CGGCAAGCTTCCCTTGACTTTCGACACTGCCACTGTAGAATCGAGTTCCCGGCGGCGTGAGGTTTCCCCGTCCGGGAGCTACGGCGAAAAGGAGGCCGCTATGGTGCAAACGAAAACGAGAATCGTGACCTGCGCTCTGGCCCTGGTGATGATCTTTTCGGCGTCCCTGCTCTTCGCGGGCGGCGGACAGGAGGCGGCTGCCGCAAAAGTGGACAAGGTGAGCTTCTGGACGTGGAGCAACCCCGACACTTTCGTCTGGATCTGGAACAGGTTCGTCACCGACTTCCCGCAGTACAAGGACGTCAAGGTCGAGACGCACATCACTGACTCTGTCGGCGGCGCCATCGGGATGCTGAAGAACATCATGATCTCCTATGCGGGCGGAGCGGAGATTCCGGACATTTCCGAGATGAACTTCAAGCTCAACGCGCAACTGGTCGAGGCGGGCGTGACCATCGACATGACCGACTACATCAAGCCCTACGCCAACCAGATCCCGAAGGCCGTGCTGGAAACCGGGTCCCACAACGGTCGGATCTACGGCTATCCGCTGCGCGGGAACAGCAGCATGATGCTCTACCGCACGGATTTCTTCGAGAAGGCAGGAATCTCGGAGAGCGACGTGGCGACCTGGGAAGGCTTTACCAGGGCGGGCAAGAAGCTCCGGGAAAAGCTGCCCAACGTCTACATGCTGGCCGTGTCTCCCACGGTTCCGGCAGGGTATTGGGGCGAAATGATGCTCGGGCAGCACGGCATCGGGTTCTTCAACAAGGACACGGGGGAGCCTATCCTCGACACGGACCCCGGGGCGATAGAGTCGTGGAAGACGGTCTACGGGTTCGTGAATGCCGGGATCGCCACGTTGCTCACCGACCTGTCGGCGCCCTGGTGGGCGGCGGTGAAAGAGGGCAGGATTGCCACTCTGCCGCTGGCGGGCTGGATGCCGAGCATCCTGGCGAAGAACGCGCCCGAGCTGGCCGGAAAATGGAAATGCGTGCCGTATCCGACGTTCGCAAGCGGAAAGCAGAGCCTGCAGGGCGTCGCCGGATACGTCGTGTACGCCAAGCAGAAGGCCAAGCAGGAGGTCCTCGCGAAGGCTTTGAACAACGCGTTCTTCAAGCAGGAGAACGCGTATGACCTGGAAAAGGCCCTCGCCTACAACGCCTCGCTGAACTATTTCGCGGACAAGCCGCCCAAGGTGCCCCTGATCGAGAGCTACTTCCCCGGCCAGGACGTCAAGGCGCTGGACCTGCGACTCCTCGCAAACGCTACGATTCACGGCTACACCGCCAATTTCACCGAAACCCTGGACATAGCCAACCAGGAGATGGCCAAGGCCATCACCGGTCAGAAGAGCATCGACGATGCCATCAAGGCGATGGGCGTCGCGGTGAGAGCCAAGATAGGAAAGTCCAAGTACTGAGGTCGGTCGACGGGGCGGCGGACGCGTTCCGTCCGCCCCGCGGCGTTCGCAGAGTCGCCCGGAGCATGAGCGTGCTTGCAGCGCTGAGAAAGAAGGCCGAGGCCGTCGCTGGCTATACGTTCATTGCGCCCTTCTACGCCCTGTTCCTGATCTTCAGCGTCTTCCCCGTGTTCTATTCCCTGTTCATCAGCTTCCAGAAGTGGAGCGGCTTCGACCGCCCGCGCTGGATCGGGGCGAAGAACTACGGCGATCTCTTTCGGGATCCCTCCCTGTGGAGCTCGCTCGCCAACACCGTCACGATCTGGCTCGGCAACGTGTTCCTGGTTGTGGGCCTCGGGTTCGTTATGGCCCTCCTCCTGAACAGTCGGAGGCTGCCGTTCAAGGGACTGTTCCGGGGGTTCTTCTATCTGCCGCAGGCCATCGCCGTCGTGGCGATTTCCCTGGCTTTCGGCTACATCTTCGACAAGGAATTCGGCGTATTGAACAGTGCTTTGCGGGCGTTCGGCATACCCGACGTGCCGTGGCTGATTCAGAAGGACTGGGCCAGGGTATCCGTGATCGTGGTCATCCTCTGGAGGGTGGCCCCGTGGCACATGCTCGTGCTGCTCGCGGGACTGCAGAGCATCGATGAAAGCCTCTATGAGGCGGGGAGGATCGACGGGGCATCGGGATGGCAGGCGACGACGATGATCACCATGCCGCTCCTCAAGCCCATGTTCTTCTACTGCTTCCTCATGGCCACCATCTACTCTTTCCGCCTGTTCGCGGAGCCATTCGTCATCACCGAGGGCGGCCCCGGAGATGCCACCACCACCATCGCCGTGTACATGTACCGGAGCGGGTTCGAGTTCCTCAAGCTCGGATATGCGGCGGCCATGTCGTTCGTGCTGCTCATCATCATCCTGCTCGTGTCCGTCTTTCAGTTGAGCTTCTTCAGGAGCGAGGTATGATGGGAGAGTCGAACCGGCAGAAGGTCCTCGGCGGCTCGCTCTTCCTGCTGGCCGCGATCACGACGTTCGTGTGCCTGTTTCCCATTTACTGGATGTTCATCTCGTCGCTCAGGCCTCAGGGCGACCTGTTCAGCAGCAAGGTGCAGCTCATCCCGACGCGGATGAGCCTGGAGCAGTACGAATACGCCTTCAAGGCCAAGCCGCTGCCGCGGATCATGTTCAACACGCTTTTCGTGTCCGTCTCGAGGACCCTGCTTTCGCTGTTTCTCTGCTCGCTGGCCGGCTTTGCGTTTGCCAAGCTCAGGTTCCCGGGGAAGAGCGCCCTGTTTCTCATTCTGCTGTTCACGATGATCATCCCTTTTGAGGCCATGATCATTCCGTCCTTCATCATCATCGTGAAGCTGGGGTGGCTCAACACCTACTATCCCCTGATCGTGCCCATGGCCGCGAGCGCCTTCGGGATCTTCTTCCTTCGCCAGTACATCAGGACGATTCCCGACGAGCTCGTCGATGCCGCGCGCATCGACGGGTGCGGGTACTTCGGCATTTACCACAGGATCATGCTGCCGACGATCAAGCCCGCGCTGATCACGCTGGCGATCTTTACCTTCAAGGTCGCCTGGGACGATTTCCTCTGGCCCCTGATCGTGATCAGAAAGGAAATCATGGAGGTGATGATGGTGGCCATCCGGACACTGCCTCCCATCGTCGAAGGGGATCGGAACGTCCCGTGGGGAGCGATCATGGCTGCCTCGACCCTGTCCGTCCTGCCTCTCATGATTCTGTTCCTGGTCCTGCAGAGGGAGTTCATGTCGGGAGCGACCACCGGCGCCCTGAGGTAGCATCGGATTCCCGCAGGCCAGACGACACTCGGATCCCGCGTTTCTGCCGAAGCGGACGGAGGAGCTGGAATGAAGATCGTGGATGTCAAGACGCTGGTGGCACGCGGCCGCACGATCAAGAACTGGGTGTTCGTCAAGATCGTGACGGACGAAGGGGTGTACGGCATCGGCGATCCCGGAGGCGGGAACAAGGCGCTGACTGCGGCGGCGTGCGTCAACGACATGGCGCGCCTGCTGATCGGCCAGGATCCTCGGCGCATCCAGCACATCTGGCAGATGCTCCGCAAGAATGCCTTCTCGCAGGGGACCGTCATCGACAGCGCCGTCTCGGGTATCGACATGGCGTTGTGGGACATTCTCGGCAAGTCGCTGGGTGTGCCGGTCTATCAGCTGCTGGGCGGGGCGGTGCGGGATCGCCTGCGCGTCTACGCCAGCGGATTCAGCAGCGGCGCTCGGACGCTGGAGCAGCTGCAGGCGAATGCAGCCGCGGCAGTCAAGGAGGGCTATACCGCGCTGAAGTTCACCCCCGTTGGTCCAGCCGACGACGGCACCACCCTGGAGCGAACCTTCGCCAAGCAGGCCGTGGCGCGCGTGCGGGCGGTTCGCGAGGCCGTCGGCGACGAGGTGGACATCGCCCTCGACTTCCACGGCCGCCTCCTGCCCCAGGAGTCGATCCCGCTGCTCAAGATGCTGGCACCGGTCAGCAATCGTGCTTCCCGGCGTTCCGCGACGTGGCATAGACTCGCCTACGCCGTCCGCCCCCGGAAGGGAGACCACGTGTCCGACCGGTACAGGCTGACGCTCCGGGACGGTGACGACGCCGGAGACTTCGTCGTGGCAGGCGCTGTGCACCATCGAGATCGGCCAGACTTTCCAGACCGGCGAGGGCCGGCGCTACCCGGCTGATCGGGGTCCTCCCGCTCGAGGAGCTGCCGAACCCAGAGGGGTCGGTGTACGACGGGTTGTGGATGGTCGAGCAGGTCGAGCCGGTCTGACGAGCCCGCTAGGCAGGCGCGAGATCATCCGCACGTGAGCTAACACCATCCTGGAAACAGGTCGGGGATCTTCGGCAGCTCCACGGCGACTTCAAGACGCTCGAGGAGGCACAAGGTCGCTTGGCTCAGATGATCGAAGAGGATCCGCCAGCCCGTGACGTGCTGAGGATCGTCACCCATCGACGAGCCACTGCCCGCCGACTAGTCGGGGTCCACTCCGGGCGGCAGCTCGACCTTGGGCCCTTCGTCCTTCGGCCCGGCAATCTTGTCCTTGAGAACGTGGTAGGCGTCTACGCCGCCGGCGCCCGCCGCGGCGACCGTGAAGGCGGTTACGGCGTCCTGCACGAGCCCTCTGTATTGCGGGGCTTCGGGGTCCGGCCCGTTCGCCTCGTCGCTGTCCATGCCGATCTCCTTCGGGTGGAGGACACACGTGAGCATAGGGCGGGGCTCGGTCGCCTTCTCGCCGCGCACCAGTTGCGCACCAGTCGGCTCCCCCGTCGAGCGGTTTCCACCCCGCTTGAGCGGCAATAGCCGCGCTCTTAGAAACGCCGAAACCCGCTGCAACTGAGCGGGTTTCGGCTTCAACAGAGGGGAAGGCGCCTACCGGAGTCGAACCGGTGTACCAGGTTTTGCAGACCTGTGCCTAACCACTCGGCCAAGGCGCCAGCGGGGATATCGTATCGGGGCATCTCCGCTGGCCCACCTTGCTAAAGGCCCAGGCTCAGGCGCGGCGGCGGCGGGCGAGGACGAACTTGCCGACGACGAGGGTGCCGACGACGGTGAGCACGAGCTTGACCGCCTTCGAGCCGCGCAGCTTCGACTCGCCGCCGGCCCGCTCGCGCATGTTGACGGGTACCTCCTCGATGCGCAGGCCGGCCTCGGCGAGGCGGATCAGCGCCTCGACCTCGGGCGCGCCGCTCGTGTACGGCTCGGCCAGCAGCGGCAGCGCCTTGGCGTTCACGGCGTAGAGGCCGCTCGTCGCATCGGCGAAGGGCTGGCGCAGCACGGCGCCCATCGCCCGGCGAAGCAGGGCGGTGCCGAACCGGCGGGACCGGCTCGGCCGGTACCGGTAGGCGGCGTAGCCGTCGCCCGAGACGAAGCGCGAGCCGACCGCCACGTCGCATGCGCCGGCGCGGACGAGCTCGAGCAGCCGAACGAGCTCGTGCACGGGATGCTGGCCGTCGGCGTCGACGCGTCCGCAGTAGTCGTAACCGTCGTCGAGCGCCCGGCGATAGCCCGCGGCGATGCCTGCGCGCAGCCCGCGGTTCTCGCCGAACGAGAGCACCGTCGCGCCGTGCTCGGCCGCGACGGCGGCCGTGCCGTCGGTCGACCCGTCGTCGACGACGAGCACGTCGACACCGGGCATGCCCTCGCGGAGCTCGTCCAGGACCGCCGGGAGGTTCTGCTCCTCGTTCCAGGCCGGGATGAAGACGACCGTGTCGCTCATGGCTTCGCGGCCTGCGCGGTTCGCAGCTGGCGGCGGCGCACAACGAACGCGACGAGCTCCCACGCGACCGCGTGCGGCGTCGGCGCGATCCGCGCGAGATGGAGGTCGGTCGCGATTCCGGCGTCGCCGTAGATCTGGCGGAAGAAGTAGCGCACCCGGTAGAGATGCGCGGGCGCGCAGACGATCGCGGCGCGCTCGACGCCACGCTCGAGCAGCAGCGGCAGCGTGTGCGCGGCGTTCTCCGCGGTCGTCCGCGCCGTCGGCTCGACGACGAGCTCGACGGGCGGCCCGTGCCAGGCATCGCGCATCTGCTCCGCCTCCGAGAGGCCGCCCGCGGCCGGCGACCAGCCGGAGAAGACGACGGCGACCGGCTCGATGCTGCTCCGCGAGCCGCTCCGCCTCGGCCACCAGGCGACGGCAGCGGCTGCTGATCAGGTACTGGCCGCCGGGGCCGTAGGCGCCGTGGCCGGGGACGACGATTGCGCTTTTCACCTCCTCCAGGGTAAACCCGCGCATCGAACCCCGCGAGCGGATCTCTTTCGCGTCGTGGCGGCGCGGCTCAGGCTGCGCTTTCCGCATCTCAATCGCCAATTTGCTGCGCATTGCGCAGCAAACCGTAGGAAATTTCCGCCGAACCGTGTAGATTCGCGCGCATGGCCGTCCACGAGCGGAGCGCCACCGAGCGAGTGCAGGAGGGCCGCGAGCGCTACGTCGCGCGCGGCATCTCGACGCCGCCGCTCGTCGTCGACCGGGCCGAGGGCGCGCGTGTCTGGGACACCGACGGCCGCGAGTACGTCGACTTCGCCGGCGGGCTCGGCTGCCAGAACCTCGGCCACAACCCGCCCGCCGTCGTCCAGGCGCTGCACGCGCAGGTCGACCGCTATCTGCACCAGTGCTTCATGGTCGGCATGTACGAGCCGTACATCGAGGTGTGCCGGCGGCTCGGCGGAGCTCTCGCCCTGCCGCGGCGGGGACGCAGAAGTCGATCCTGCTGAACACCGGCGCCGAGGCGGTCGAGAACGCCGTCAAGATCGCGCGCGTCGCGACCGGACGGCCGGCCGTCGTCGTCTTCGACAACGCTTTCCACGGCCGCACGCTGCTGTCGATGACGATGACCTCGAAGGTCGTCCCGTACAAGCAGGGCTTCGGCCCGTTCGCGCCCGAGGTCTACCGGACGCCCGCCCCGTACCCGTTCCGCGGCGTCACCGAGGACGACGCGATCGCCGGCGCTGAAGCACCTCTTCAAGGGCGACGTCGACCCGCACTCCGTGGCCTGCGCCGTGCTCGAGCCGGTGCAGGGCGAGGGCGGTTTCATCCCGATGACACCCGAGTTCCCGCGCCGGCTGCAGGAGCTGCTCGACTCGCACGGGATCCTCTACGTCGATGACGAGGTGCAGTCCGGCTGCGGCCGCACCGGGCCGGTCTGGGCGATCGAGCACTACGGCGTCGAGCCCGACCTGCTCGTCGAGCGGCAAGTCGCTCGGCGGCGGGCTCCCGCTCGCGGCGGTCACCGGTCGCGCCGAGGTGATGGACGCCGTGCCGCGCCCGGCGGGCTCGGCGGCACCTTCGGCGGCAACCCCGTCTCGTGCGCCGCGGCCTCGCCGTCCTCGACGCCGTCGCGGGCGCCCGCGACCGCGCCGAGGCGATCGGAGCGCGCCTCGCGCGAGCGGCTCGAGGCGATGGCGCCCGCCCGGCTCGGAGGTGCGCGGCCTCGGCCCGATGCTCGCGCTCGAGCTCGCCGGAGCAGATCGGCCGACGCGACGGCGCCGCGTCACGCTGCCGCACGCGAGCAGGGGCTGATCCTGCTCTCGTGCGGGATCTACGGCAACGTGATCCGCATCCTCGTCCCGTTCGCGATCTCCGACGAGGAGCTCGAACGGGGGCTCGACATCCTCGAGGCGTGCGTTGCCCGCTGACGTCGAGGTCGTCGGCGCCCGCAAGACGTACGGCGACGTCGTGGCAGTCGACGACGTCGACCTGCGTGTCGGCCGACGGCGAGTTCTTCACGCTGCTCGGGCCGTCGGGGTCCGGCAAGACGACGACGCTGCGGCTGATCGCCGGCTTCGAGCAGCCCGACGCGGGGCACGATCACGCTCGGCGGCGAAGACGTCACGAAGCGCCCGCCATACGCGCGCGACGTCAACACCGTCTTCCAGGACTACGCGCTCTTCCCGCACATGACGGTCGCCGAGAACGTCGGCTACGGCCTGAAGGTGAAGGGCGTGAAGCGGAAGCGAGCGCGCGGACCAGGTCGACGACGTGCTGAAGATGGTGCGGCTCGAGGGCTACGGCGACCGCAAGCCGGTGCAGCTCTCCGGCGGCCAGCGCCAGCGCGTCGCGCTCGCGCGCTCGATCGTCAACCGGCCGAAGGTGCTGCTGCTCGACGAGCCGCTCGGCGCGCTCGACCTGAAGCTCCGCCAGGAGATGCAGGTCTTCCTCGAAGGCGCTGCAGCGCGACCTCGGGATGACGTTCATCTACGTCACGCACGACCAGGAGGAGGCGCTGACGATGAGCGACCACGTCGCGGTCTTCAACGAGGGCCGCATCGAGCAGATCGGGCACGCCCGAGGAGATCTACGAGCGGCCCGCGACCGAGTTCGTCGCCGACTTCGTCGGCACCTCGAACATCCTCGAGCGCGACGGGCGGCGCCTCTGCGTGCGGCCGGAGCGGATCGTCTTGCACGGCGACCGGCGAGCCCGCGACGGTCGCCGATGTCGTCTTCGTCGGCGCCTTCACGCGCTACGTCGTCGACGACGGACAGCCGGCGAGCGGCTCACCGTCGTCCGCCAGAACGACGGCACCACCCTCGAGCGCGGCACACAGGTGCACCTCGCCTGGCGCGACGAGGACACATACGAGATCAAGCACGAAACCCCCCATCAGGAGGACGAATGACGAAGCGCACGTGGGCGCTGCTGGCCGCTTTCGCGGTGATGCTCGCCCTACCCGGCAGCCGGCGTCGGCAAGTCGAACGCCGGCAAGCTCAACCTCATCGCGTGGGAGGGCTACACGCAACCGCAGTGGGTGAAGCCGTTCGAGAAGAACACGGGCTGCAAGGTGCAGCGCGAAGTACGCCGGCTCGTCCGACGAGATGGTGACGCTCATGCGCTCCGGCGGCGGCGGCCAGTACGACATGGTCTCGGCCTCGGGCGACGCGAGCCTGCGCCTCATCTACGGCAAGGACGTGCAGGCCGTCGACGTCTCGAAGATCCCGGACTTCAAGAACTTCATCGGCGCCTTCAAGAGCCCGCCGAACAACACGATCGACGGCAAGCACTACGGCATCTCGCTGCAGTGGGGGCCGAACACGCTGCTCTACAACACGAAGAAGGTGAAGCCCGCACCGACGTCGTGGAAGTCGATCTACGACCCGAAGTACAAGGGCAAGGTCACCGTCCCGGACAACCCGATCCAGATCGCGGATGCGGCGCTCTACCTGATGAAGACGAAGCCGTCGCTGCGGCATCACCGATCCCTACGAGCTGAACAAGACCCAGTTCGGAGCAGCGATCGACCTGCTGAAGAAGCAGAAGCCGCTGATCAAGAAGTACTGGGGCGCTCGCCTCGGACGAGATCGACCTCTTCAAGAACGGCGATGCGTGGATCGGCGCCTCGTGGCCGTACCAGACGAACACGCTGATTGCCGCCAAGGCACCCGTGAAGGACATCGTGCCCAAGGAGGGCGCGACCGGCTGGCTCGACACGTGGATGCTCTCGGCGAAGTCGAAGAACACGGACTGCGCGTACAAGTGGCTGGCGTGGATCTCGACCCCGAAGGTGCAGGCCCAGCAGGCCGTCTACTTCGGCGAGACGCCCGTGAACAAGCTCGCGTGCAAGGAGATGGACAAGATCTCCAAGGGCTCGTGCGCGAAGTACCACGCCAACGCTCCGCTCGCGTACTTCAAGCAGATCCACTTCTGGAAGACGCCGATCGCTGACTGCGGCAACGGCAAGAAGGACTGCATGGACTACACCAAGTGGCAGCAGGCCTGGACGCAGATCAAGGGCTGAGCGTCCGTGCCCACCGGAGCGCGCCGCCGGGTCGGCGGCGCGCTCTGGCGGCATCGCTGGCTGAAGGCGGTCGGGCTGCTCACGCCGCCCGTGCTCGCCTTTGTGGTCGTCTACATCGCGGCGCTCGTCGCGCTCTTCGTCACCGCGTTCTGGTCGGTCGACCCGTTCACGTCGAAGCTGATCCACACGTGGTCGCTCGACAACTTCCGCACGCTGTGGGAGGACCCGACCTACCGCCGGGTCGCGGTGAGGACGATCTACGATCGCGGCGGCTGTGACGGTCACCGACGCGGTGATCGCCTTCCCGTTCGCGTACTTCATGGCCCGCGTCGCCGGCGGACGCACGCGGGCAGTGCTGTTCGTGCTCGTGCTGCTGCCGCTGTGGGCGTCGTACCTCGCACGGGTCTACTCCTGGCGGCTGATCCTGAACTCCGACGGGCTGCTCAACTGGTCGCTGGACAAGCTCGGGCTCCCGCCGGCGAACATCGCGTACACGAATACGGCGATGTGGATCGTCTTCTCGTACATCTGGCTGCCGTTCATGATCCTGCCGGTGTACGCGTCGCTCGAGCGCATCCCCCACTCCTACATCGAGGCCTCGCGCGACCTCGGCGCGAAAGGCTTTCGCACGCTGCGGACCGTGATCCTGCCGCTCGCGCTGCCGGGCATCGTCGCCGGCTCGATCTTCACCTTCGCGCTGACGCTCGGCGACTACATCACGCCGGTGCTGGTCGGCGGCCCCTCGTCGCAGTTCATCGGCAACGTCGTCTACGACTCCGTCAACCAGTCGATCCAACCTGCCCTTCGCCGCCGCCTTCGCCGTCGTGCCGCTGCTCGTGATGGCCGTCTACCTGGCGGTCGCACGGCGGCTCGGCGCCTTCGAGGCGCTCTGATGGAGACCGGCGCGGCACACGGATCGCACTCGGAGTCTGGGTCGCGCTCGTGCTCGCGTTCCTCTACGTCCCGATCGGGGTCATCTGCCTCTACGCCTTCAACTCGTCGAACGTGCAGAGCTGGCCGATCGCCGGGCTGACGACGAAGTGGTTCTCGCCTGCGATCCACAACGAGGACATGCAGCAGGCGCTCTGGCTGTCGCTGAAGGCGGCGTCGCTCGCGACGCTGATCGCGCTCGTGCTCGGCTCGGCCGCCGCGTTCGGCGTGCACCGCTTCCGCTTCTTCGGCCGCGAGGCGATCTCGTTCCTGCTCGTGCTGCCGATCGCGCTGCCCGGGATCATCACCGGCATGGCGCTGAACTCGTACTTCACGACGTGACGATCCCGCTCGGTTTCACGACGATCCATTTCCAGTTCGGCCTCTGGACGATCGTGATCGGCCACGCGACCTTCTGCGTCGTCGTGGTCTACAACAACGTGCTCGCGCGGCTGCGCCGCGTGCCCGGCTCGCTGACCGAGGCGTCGATGGACCTCGGCGCCGACGGCTGGCAGACGTTCCGCTACGTCACGTTCCCGACGATCTCGACGGCGCTCATCTCCGGCGCGCTGCTCGCCTTCGCGCTCTCGTTCGACGAGGTGATCGTGACGACGTTCACCGCCGGCGCGCAGAACACGCTGCCGATCTGGATCTTCGGCCAGATCCGGCTCGGCCAGGAGCTCCCGCAGGTGAACGTCGTCGTCTGCGTCATCCTCGCCGCCGACGATCATCCCTGTTGCACTCGCCCAGCGCCTGACCCGCGAGAGCGGGATCCTGCGCACCGAATAGGAGGTCTCGCATGGCCAGACCTGCGCGCTGAAAGCCCGACGATCGACGTCGTCAACCCGGCGACGGGCGAGACGATCGCCGCCGTCCCGAACTGCCGCGTCGAGGACGTCGACGCCGCCGTCGCGCCGCGCGAAGGCGGCGTTGCCGGAGTGGCTCGACACGACGCCGGGCGAGCGCGCCGAGCTGCTGCTGAAGCTCGCCGACGTGATCGACGACAACGCCGAGGAGCTGGCGCAGATCGAGTCGCGGAACGTCGGCAAGCCGCTCATGGCCTCGCGCGACGAGATGCCGTTCTGCGCCGACAACCTGCGCTTCTTCGCGGGCGCGGCGCGCAAGCTCGAGGGCAAGTCCGCCGGCGAGTACATCAAGGGCTACACGTCGATGATCCGTCGCGAGCCGATCGGGATCGTGGCCGGCATCTGCCCGTGGAACTACCCGCTGATGATGGCGATCTGGAAGCTCGGCCCGGCGATCGCCGCCGGCAACGTGCAGGTGCTGAAGCCGTCGGAGCAGACGCCGCTGTCGCTCCTCCGCTTCATGGAGCTCGCCAAGGACGTGATCCCGGAGGGCGTGGTCAACGTCGTCACCGGCGACGGCGTCCCGACGGGAGAGCGGATGGTCACGCACCCGGACATCGGGCTCGTGTCGCTCACGGGCGACGTCGAGACCGGCAAGACGATCGCGCGCACGGCGGCGGACACGCTCAAGCGCGTGCATCTCGAGCTCGGCGGCAAGGCGCCGATGGTCGTCTTCGACGATGCCGACCCGGAGGCGGTCGCCGAGGGGATCAAGGTCGCGGGTTACTGGAACTCCGGGCAGGACTGCACCGCCGGCTCGCGGGTGCTCGCCGGGCCGAAGATCTACGACCGGCTGCTCGAGGCGCTCGTGCCGGTCGTCGAGTCGCTGAAGGTCGGCGATCCCGCCGAGAGCGACGAGATCGAGATGGGCCCGATGATCACGCGTGACCAGCAGGAGCGCGTGCTCGGGTTCCTCGAGCGGGCGAAGGGAGCAACGATCCTCACCGGCGGCGGGACCGGGGCGTCGAACGGCAACGGCTTCTTCGTGCAGCCGACCGTCGTGACGGACGTCAAGCAGACCGACGAGATCGTCCAGAAGGAGGTCTTCGGCCCGGTCGTCACCGTGCAGCGCTTCGACTCGGACGACGAGGCGATCGCGTGGGCGAACGACGTCAAGTACGGGCTCGCCGCGTCGGTGTGGACGCAGAACGTCGGCCGCGCGATGAACGCCGCGCGCAAGCTTCAGTTCGGCGCCGTGTGGGTCAACGACCACCTCGTGCCGATCTCGAGCGAGATGCCGCACGGCGGCTACAAGCAGTCCGGCTACGGCAAGGACATGTCGGCTTACTCGATGGAGGACTACACGCAGATCAAGCACGTCGCGATCAAGATCGGCTGAGCCGCGATCAAGACCGGCTGAGCCGGGCCCGGGCGAGGGCGCGTCCCGTTCGGCTTTCGACGAGTCGGCGGTACGCGGTGCGAGCGGCCGAGCGGTCGCGCCCGAGGAGGCCGAGCGTGGAGTCCGCTGCGAGGAAGGCCGGCGCGCGTTCAACGCCCGCGAGCGCGCGGAAGCTGCTCCAGCGATGGTCCTGCGCGGAGGCACAGAGCCCGGCCGCGACAGGATTCAGGTCGATGTAGGCGAGCGTCTCGTAGAGGTGGAGCTCGTCCTCGACGGGCTTCGACTTGAAGCGGCGCTCGACGAGATGCCCGCGCCGGCCGTGGCGCTCGTTGAAGCCGAGAGCGTACTGGGAGAGCAGCAGCTGCATCCCGCGGGAGAGCGTCGGCTGGGGCGTGCGCACAACAAGGTGGATGTGGTTCGTCATGAAGACGTAGCCGTGGACGATCCAACCCACGCGGGGCACGATCCGCCCGAGGAGGCGTGAGAGCCGGCTCCGGTCGAAGTCGTCGACGAAGAGTGGCTCCGGGCTGACGGCGCGGCTCGTGACGTGGTGCACGCCGCCGGGGATCTCGATGCGGGGCGGATAGCCCATGGCCTGACGCTAGCGCCGGATCTGCGCCTTGGCATCGTCTGTGGACAACACGTTGCCGAAATGTTCCAACTGGCCGTGCCCCTGCCTCTGAGGCAGGGACGTGGCCGTTTCGGCCACCACGCCAGGCACACAGCCGCATTGCCAGCATCGGGCCGGCCCGGGTCACGGCCGTTCCGGCCGTGGCCCGGCCTCAGAGGCAGGGCCATGGCCAGATGCGACGCTTGGCGGCCATGCGGATTGAGCAAAATCGCGCTTTGGACCGACGAGCTCGAGGCCTCGCGCGAGTTCCACGAGCGCCGGATCGGCGACGCCGCCGAGCCATGGCGCGAGCTCCTCGACCTGGACGGCGAAACGATCGAGCTCGCCGCGCAGTGACCCTTCAACCCCAGGTCGCCGCCAGCACCCTGAGCCAGTTCTCCGAGGCGATCTGCCGCACCTCGGCTTCGCTGAAACGCTCCGAGAGCGCCTCGACAAGCACCGGCAGGCCGGCCGCATCACCCAACTCTGCCGGCACGATCGCACCGTCGAAGTCGGAGCCGAGCGCGACGTGCTCGACGCCCATCCGCTCGGCGAGGTACTCGGCGTGACGCACGATCTCCGTCACCGGCGTGTCGGGATCCAGCTGACCGTCGTGGCGCAGGAAACCGACGGCGTAGTTGACGCCGACCGTCCCGCCCGACGCCGCGATCGCGTCGAGCTGGTCGTCCTGCAGGTTCCGCGACGACGGCGCGAGCGCCCACGCATTCGAGTGCGTCGCGACGAGCGGCGCCTCCGAGATCCGGACGACGTCGTCGAAGCCGGCACGGTTCAGATGCGACAGGTCGACAAGGATCCCGAGCTTGTTGCAGGAGCGAACGAGCGCCTTGCCCGCGTCGCTGAGCCCCGGTCCGTGATCGGGCGACGACGGATGACGGAACGGAACGCCCGTCGCGTAGCGGTTGGGACGGCTCCAGACGAGACCCAACGAGCGCAGTCCCTGCTCGTGCCACGCAGCGAGGTCGTCCTCGCCGGCGATCGCCTCGGCGCCCTCGAAATGGAGCACCGCCAGCACGCCGTCGTCGAGCACGAGGTCCTTCGCCGTGCGGGCGATGCGCACGCAGTCGTGCCGCTCGAGGTCGAAGAGGCTGCCCGCCAGGCACGCCGTGATCTGCCGCGCCTCTTCCTCGTCCAGCGGCCCCGCGAGCTCCGTGTCGTACCCCTTGTCCGTGAAGACAGGCTCCGCCTCCGGGCCGGGCACGAAGCACGCGAAGAACCCGCCGGCGAAACCGCCGCGACGTGCCCGCGGCAGGTCGAGATGACCGGTCTCGGCCTCGGCGCGGAAGTGGCGCGACGGATCCTGGCGCAGGCGGAGGAGCACGTCGTTGTGGCCGTCGAAGACGGGTACCGGCACCCCTGCACCGTAACCTGCGCGCGTGGGTGACTTCTTCTGGACCGCCGACTACGACACGTGGGCCGCCGACGTGCCGCGGCTTGTGGCGGAGTGCGCCGAGGCGTGGAACCTCCAGCTGGAAGAGCCGTTCCCAGTCGAAGCAGCAGCCCATGTCGTGCCCGCCGGCGACGTCGTCCTCAAGCTCGACTTCCCGCACCGCGAGTCGCAGTTCGAGCACGAGGCACTGCGTCTCTGGGATGGCGACGGCGCCGTGCGGCTCGTCGACCTCGACCTCGACCGAGGCGCTCTCCTCCTCGAGCGGCTGCGCCCCGGGACACCGCTCCGGGACGAGCCTGAGGCGACAGGCCGGCGGGTGGCCGCGGCGCTGCTTCGCCGGCTCTGGATCACGCCGACCGCAGGACATCCGTTCGAACCGCTCACCGAGTACGCCCGCTACTGGTCGTCGCTGCCCGGCGAGGCGGGACAGCTCGCCACGCAGCTGGCAGACGATCCCGGTGAGCCGGTGCTCCTGCTTCAGGACTTCCACAACGGCAACGTCCTCGCTGCGCAGCGCGAGCCGTGGCTCGCGATCGACCCAAAGCCGATCGTCGGCGAGCGGGAGTTCGACATCGCCTCGCTGCTCCGCGACCGCCGCGACGCGCTCGCGCGCGACCCGGACCCGCAGCGCACGATCCAGGAACGGCTCGACTTCTACGCCCGCGAGCTCGAGCTCGACCGCGAGCGCCTACGGGCGTGGGGCATCGTCCAGGCGATCGGCTGGAGCGACGAGGACGACACGCTCATGCGCGCCTGCGCCGAGCTGGATCGCCGCCTGCCGCTGATCAGCTCGTCTCCTGAACACCGTGTTCGCAAATCGAGACGAACTCCTCGCCCCGCCGCGCGTATAAGCAAGTGGATGCGCCTGCTCCCGGCATCGCCGCGCAAGCGCCGGCGCCTCGCCTGGGCCGGCACCGTCGGCACGGCCCTCGCCACGCTCATGCTCGGCGCCGTCCTACTGCCGGACCACAACCGCCGGATCGAGCGCGACACGGCTGCGCCGCCGGCCGAGCAGCCCGCTGCAGCTCCCGCCCCGGCCACGCCGCACGAGGTCAAGCTCACCCACGCCGTCCGCGCGCAGGTGACGGCGGCGCTCGACCGATTCATCCTCACCGGTGTCGCCGGCACGAACGCGGGCGATGCCTGGGGACTGACGACCGCAGCGCTGCACACCGCCACGAAACGCAGCGACTGGGAGCGAAACGAGACGCCCTTCTGGCGCTTTCCGGCGCGCGGGAACCACTTCGGCGGCTGGGTGCTCAAGTACTCCTACCCCGGCGACGTCGGCCTCGATGTGTTCCTGCAGCCGAAGCCCGGCGCGGACACCGGCCCGATCTCGTTCCGCGCCGAGCTGAAGCGGATCGACGGCCGGTGGCTGATCGAGACCTGGCAGCCGATGGCCATGTTCTCCAAGACCGACGAGCCCGCGAAGGTGCTCGCTCAACCGGATCTGGCGCCGGGCATCGCCGCAGCGGGCGAGCAGCGCATCTCGGCGAAGTGGCTCTTCGTGCCGCTCGGCCTGCTCGTGGCGGCGATCGTGCTGGTCCCGTCGGTGCTCGCCGCCTCGTCGTGGCGCAAGAACCGCGCGGTCGCCCGCTACCTGGAGGCCGAGCGGCGACGATCCGCGGCGTAGGCTTCGCCCGTGATCGTCCGCACCGTCCGGGGCGACGTCGCGCCCGGAGAGCTCGGGCCCTGCGACGCCCACGAGCACCTGTTCCTCGTCACGCCGGCCCAGCCCGGCGAGGACTTCACGGGCGTCGAGGAGGCGATCGCCGAGGCACAGACCCTCGTCGACGCCGGCGGCGGCTCGCTCGTCGACTGGACACCGATCGGCCTCGGCCGCGACCTGGACGGGCTCGGTGCCGTGGCCGCCGCAACCGGCCTCCACGTCGTCGCCGCGACCGGCCTGCACCGCGACGCGCACTACGTCCCGGACGACCCGCTGCGCTCCGCCTCGGAGGACTCGCTCGCCGAGACGTTCGCGCTCGAGCTCCGCGACCGCTGCGGGATCATCAAGGCGGGCGCGAGCTACCACCGGCTGACCGCGTTCGAGGAGAAGGCGTTCGCCGCGGCGGCGGCCGCACACGCCGCCGTCGGGGCACCCGTGTGCGTGCACACCGAGCACGGCACGATGGGCCTCGGCATCGTCGAGCGGCTCGGAGCACTCGGCGTGCCGCCGTCGTCGATCGTGCTGGCGCACCTCGATCGCAACCCCGACGCCGGCGAGCATGCCGAGACCGGCGCGACGGGCGCCTGGCTCCAGCTCGACGGCCCGGGCCGGACGAAGTACTGGCCCGACTCGACGATCCTGCAACTGATCGCGGAGCTGGCCGAGCGAGGGCTCGCCGCGCAGCTGCTCGTCGGCGGCGACACCGGGCGGCGCTCGATGCTCCGGGCCCACGGCGGCGGCCCAGGTCTCGACTACGTCTTCGCGCGCTTCAAGCCCCGCCTCGAGCGCGAGCTCGGGCAGACGCTCTCGGACCAGATCTTCGTCGCCAACCCGGCCCGTGCGTTCGCATTCGAGCCGCTCTGAGCCCTGCATGGGGCCTCTCTTGCCGTCCCGTCTAGACGGCTATACAGTCGAGCGATGCCGGAACCATTCGACCTGACCGACCGGCGGGTCGTCGTCACCGGGGCGTCGAGCGGGATCGGCGAGGCGATCGTCCGCTCGTTCCACGCCGCCGGCGCGCGCGTGGCCGGCGTCTCGCTCGACGGCGGAGCGCCGGTCGAAGGGATCTTCACGCAGGGCGACACGGGCGACATCCGGACGATCGAGGAGCTCGCGGGGACGGTCGTCCAGCGCTGGGGCGGCATCGACGTCTGGGTCAACAACGCCGCGAAGCTGATGGTGAAGCCGGTCGTCGAGACGACGGATGACGACTGGCACGGCCTCCTGCGCGCCAACCTCCACGGCTACTTCTACGGCTGCCGCGCGGCCGCCCGGCAGATGCTGCAGCAGCGGTCGGGCGCGATCGTCAACGTCGGCTCGGCGGCCAGCACCCTCGCCCTCCCGGACCTCGGCGCCTACACCGCGGCGAAGGGAGCGATCATCGGGCTGACGAAGGTGCTCGCGCTCGAGCTGGCGCCCGTGGGCGTGACCGTGAACGCCGTCGCCCCGGGGGCGACCGAGACGCCGATGAACGCCTCCGCCTACACGCCCGAGGTGCGGCGCACCTACGAGGAGCGCATCCCGCTCGGGCGAATCGGCGTGCCGGAGGACATCTCGAACGTCGTTCTCTTCCTCGCCTCGCCCGCCGCCCGCTACATCACGGGCCAGGAGCTGATCGTCGACGGCGGACTCACCGTCAACGGAGCCGTCGGGCATGCGCGCGACTAGCGTCGAGGTGCTCGTCGAAGGGCTCGACCACCCTGAGGGCGTCTGCTGGGACCCGGACTCCGGCGTCCTCTGGGCCGGCGGTGAGGACGGACAGCTGTATCGCGTCGACCCGGAACAGCGCACCGTCGAGCTGACTGCCCTCGCGCCGGGCTTCGTGCTCGGCCTCGCGGTCGACGCACACGGCCGCCTCGCTGTCTGTGTCTCCTCGGACGGCTCGCTCTGCGTCTTCGACGGCGGCACCGTGCGTCGCGTCGCGACCGAGCTCGGCTTCCCGAACTATCCGGCCTTCGGGCCCGACGGGACGGTCTGGCTCGCGGACTCGGGCTCGTGGGAGGCAAACGACGGCCGTGTGCTCCGGATCGCGACGGACGGCGCGGTCGACGTCTTCTCGACGGCCCTCCCCCACTTCCCGAACGGCTGCGCCGTCACGGCGGACGGACGCTGGCTCTGGCTGGTCGAGTCGTTCGAGCCGACGGTCAACCGGCTCGACCTCGAAAGCGGCGAGGTCGAGGAGGTCGCCCGGCTCGAAGGCACGGTGCCCGACGGCGTCGCGTTCACCGCCGAGGGCGGCGTGCTCGTCTCGTGCTACCGCCCCGACCGCATCGTCCACATCGACCGGGACGGCTCCGTCGAGGTGGTCGCCGAGGACCCGCAGGGGACGCTGCTCTCCGCGCCGACGAACGTTTGCTTCATGGGCGCCAAGCTCGACCGCCTCGTCTCGGCGAACCTCGGGCGCTGGCACCTGACGGCGATCGACGCGGGGCTCACCGGCGTGCCGTTGCACTACCCCGAGCGGTGGGCGGCGGACGCATGACGAGCTTCGTCCCGCGCTACTACGAGATCGAGCAGGCGCTGCGCGTACGGATCGCGGCGCTCGACCCGCACTCGCCACTCCCCTCCGACGCGCAGCTCTGCGACGAGTTCCACGTCTCGCGCATGACGGCGCGCAACGCGGTCCAGCGACTCGTGCAGGAGGGGCTCGTCTACCGCGTGCCCGGCCGCGGGACGTTCGTCGCCGCCGACGAGGCGCATCGCACCGCGACCCACATCCTCTCGTTCAGCGACGAGATGCGCCGCAGCGGCAGGGTGCCCAGCTCGCGGGTCGTCGAGCAGGTCGTGCGCCCGGCGACCGACGAGGAGCGCAGCCGCCTCGGAACGGACGAGGTCGCCGTGCTGCGGCGCGTGCGGCTCGCCGACGGCGAGCCGATCGCGCTCGAGACGGCGGTCTTCGCGGCTGCCCGCGTCGCCCACGTGCTCGCCGGCGACCTCGAGGGCATCTCGCTCTTCGAGGCGCTCGCGGGCTCCGGCAACGTCCCGACAGCCGGCCGCGCGAGGATCGCCTCTGAGGCGGCCGGCAGCGAGGACGCGAAGCTCCTCGGCGTCCGGAAGGGCGAGCCTCTCCTCGTCGAGCGGCGGCTGATCCGCGACCAGAACGGCGACCCACTCGAATGGACGGAGAGCCGGTACGTCGGCTCGCGGTACGGGCTCGACGTCGACTTCGAGGTGGAGCTGCCGCAATGATGGGCGCGATCGAGCTGCGGGCGGGCGACCTGGAGCTGCGCATCCTCCCCGAGCGGGGCCTCGACATCGGCGCCGCGCGCTTCCGCGGCGAGACGATCTCCTGGACGTCGCCGCTCGGCGAGCTTCCCTGGCAAGGCGACTTCGCGCGCTCGTTCGGCGGCGGCCTTCTCGTCACGTGCGGCCTCCGCAACGTCGGCGTGCCCTCCGAGGGCCAGCCGCAGCACGGCTGGTACAGCTCGCTCGCCGCGCGCGACGTGCAGTCCGAGCAGCGCTGGACGCGGGCCCGTATGGTCGAAGCCGAAGTGCCCGGCCCGACACTCGAGCTGACGCGTGAGATCCGCCTCGACGAAACCGGGGTGCGGATCGAGGACACGACCCGCAATCTCGGCCGTGAGCCGGAGCCGGCGCCGCTGCTCTACCACTGCAACTTCCTCTGGGACGCCGTCGAGATCGACTCCGACGAGGTGCTGCCGCGCGACGACGACGCACGCGCGGGCGACTGGCGCACGCTCGGCGAGCTCGGTCCCGAACGCGTCTACGAGCACCTCGGCGCCACGCGGGCGGTCGTCACGCGCGGCCCGGCGGCGATCACCGTCCGCTCCAGCCTGCCCCGCCTCTGGCAGTGGATCCATCCCGACTACGGCGTGCTGGCGATCGAGCCCGCGAACTGCTCCGTCCTCGGCCGGGCGCACGACCGCGCCGAGGGCCGCCTGCCTGTCCTCGCGCCGGGCGAGGAGCGCGTCACGACCCTCGAGATCGCCGTGGAGCCCGCATGAGAGAGATCACAGAGCTGCGAGCGGGCGTCGTCGGCACCGGCTTCATCGGCGTCGTCCACGTCGAGGCCCTGCGCCGGCTCGGCGTGCAGGTCGCGGGCGTCGTCGGCTCGTCGAAAGAGCGCGCCGAGGCGAAGCGAGTCGCACCCGCGTACGAGTCCTACGAGGCGCTGCTCGCCGACGACAGCGTCGACGTCGTCCACCTGACGACCCCGAACCACCTCCACTACCCGCAGGTGAAGCAGGCGCTCGCGGCCGGCAAGCACGTCGTCTGCGAGAAGCCGCTGGCGATGACCGCCGAGCAGTCGGCCGAGCTCCTCGCGCTCGCCGAGGCAAGTGGCCTCGTCCACTGCACGAACTTCAACATCCGCTTCTACCCGATGGTTCAGGAGGCCCGCGCGCGCGTGCACGCGGGCGAGGTCGGCGAGGTGTTCATGATCCACGGCGGCTACCTGCAGGACTGGCTGCTCTTCGACACGGACTGGAACTGGCGCCTGGAGTCGGACAAGGGCGGCGAGCTCCGTGCCGTCGGCGACATCGGCTCGCACTGGATGGATCTGACGCAGTTCGTCAGCGGGCTCGAGATCGAGGCCGTGTTCGCAGATCTCTCGACGATGATCCCCGTGCGCCGGCGGCCGACCGGCGAGGTGGAGACGTTCTCCTCGGCGGCCGACGTCGAGCGCATCGAGACGCCGATGTCGACCGAGGACATGGCACACATCCTGCTGCGCTTCAGGGGCGGCGCCCGGGGCTCGGCGGTCGTCTCGCAGATCAGCGCCGGCCGCAAGAACTCGCTCCGCTTCGAGATCGACGGCTCGCGCTCGTCGCTCGCGTGGGACGCCGAGAGCCACGAGACGCTCTGGCTCGGCCGCCGCGACGCCCCGAACGAGACGCTGCTCCGCAATCCGGGCTTGCTCTCGGCCGAGGCGCGCGGGACGACGAGCCTGCCCGCGGGGCACGCGGAGGGCTTCGGCGACACGTTCAAGGAGCTGTACCGCGCCGTCTACCGGGCAGTTGCGGCGGGCGAGCCTGGCGACGACTATCCGACCTTCCGCGCCGGCCACGTCGAGAACGTCCTCGCCGAGACGGTCGCGAAATCCAGTCAAGCGCAGCAATGGGTGGAGGTGTCCCTGTGAAGCTCGGTCTCCTGACGGCGGCGTTCCCCGACCTGACGCTCGAGCAGGTCGCCTTCTGGGCGGCCGGCAACGGCTTCGAGATGCTCGAGGTCGCCTGCTGGCCCGCCGGCGGCGGCGAGCGGCGGCGGTACGCGGGCGTCTCGCACATCGACGTCGACTCGTTCGACCCGGACGAGGTGCACGCGATCATGGAACGCCACGGGCTCGGGATCTCGTCGCTCGCGTACTACCCGAACAACCTTCACCCCGACGACGCGAACCGCGAGGAGGCCAACGGCCATCTACGCAAGGTGATCGACGCGGCGCAGCGCCTCGGCGTCCCGATCGTCGGCACCTTCGCCGGGAACGACAAGGACCGGCCGCTGCCCGAGAACCTCGAGCGCTTCCGGCAGATCTGGCCGGCGCTCGTCGCGTACGCCGGCGAGCGAGAGGTGAAGATCGCGATCGAGAACTGCCCGATGATCTTCAGCTACGACGAGTGGCCCGGCGGGACGAACCTCGCGTGGTCGCCCGCGATCTGGGACGAGATGTTCTCGGCGATCCCGGACGCAAACTTCGGCCTCAACCTCGATCCGTCGCATCTCGTCTGGCTGCAGATCGACTACGAGCGGGCGGTCTACGACTTCGGGGAGCGGATCTTCCACGTGCACGGCAAGGACATGGAGATCCGGCGTGACGGCCTCTACCGCCACGGCACGCTCTCGGGTGGGATCGGCTGGCAGGTGCCGCGGCTGCCGGGCCTCGGCGAGGTCGACTGGCCGCGCTTCATCGCCGCCCTCTACGCCGTCGGCTACGACTACGTCGTCTCCGTGGAGCACGAGGACAGGCGCTTCGAGGGCGACGAGGAGCTCGTCAAGCGGGGCTTTTTGATCGCGCGCAACGCGCTCAGGCCGTCGCTCGCCTGAGGCGAAAAATCATCCTCACGACGGATGGGAGCCTCGATACGGTCCCCGTCGACTGCCGAGTCTCTGATGTCGCTCGCTTCGCACCACACTCCGTCCCGGTCCGCTCTGCTGGCGCTCGCGGCAGCTGTGTGCGCCGCGATCGCGCTCGTGCTGGCGGTCGGGACCCATCGTTCGTCGGCGCGCGATGGGAACCCCGGCCAGGAGCAGCACGGCTGGGTGCACGGCCTCTTCGCCAACAACGAGCTGCACGACCCGTCGCGTTAGAGCGCCGGCTCAGCGGCTCGGGTCGAGCGCGAACTTGATCCCCTCGCCCGCGCGCGTGGCGGCGAACGCCTGCTCCCAGCGCGAGAGGGGCACGACCTCGGAGAGGAGCGGCTCGAGCTCGACGCGGCGTTCCGAGACGAGCTCGATCGCCCGGTTCCAGGAGACGGGCGTCGAGGCAAAGCCAGACGTCACGGTCAGCTCGTGGAAGCAGATCAGGTCGAACGGGACGGTCACCGGCTTGCCCGCGAGCCCGATCTGAACGACCTTGCCGCCGCG
>CAVQYE010000006.1:0-138827 GCA_963718065.1 uncultured Actinomycetes bacterium
TTCCTGAAAGTAATTTTGCTGGCAATTTTCTGCGGCAGGTTTCGTAGCTCTACATCACTGTCTACGATATTACGTTTACACGTCAATCCCCTTTGGCTTGCGAGATCGATCACTTTATCCAAAAAGTAGCTTCCATAAGTTACAAATTCGGCTTCCTTATACTGTCTTGCAACATCAAAATCAAAAGCTAGTTTATAGTAATTCTTACCATCAAAGTGATCTACGAACTCGTCGGAGATCAATACTTCGGCATAGTTATACGCAGTAAACTCTACCAGCGTGCCTACTGATTCGAGACATTTTGTTACAAAACTCCTGATTTTTACTACATCCGCATCTTCGTGTGACATATCCACCTACCACTTCTATTCATTACTCATTACGCATGGAAATAATCACCAAATAGGCGATTATCATATTCTTTGATTTTTATGTATTGCTTACGAGCTTCGACTAGCTTTTGCCAAAGTCCTCTATCCCTTTTTCCAATTCCATCTGTGTTGTAGAATTTACCCATATATCCATGACTATATCAGCGAAATCTTTTTCATCTTCAAGGTTGCCAAGAATCATATCAACCTCTCCAACGACAAGCTCAAACATATTGATTTTAGCATCCAGAACATCAAGTATGTATGATTCGATAGTGTTTTCGCAGAGAAGTTAAGATATAACATTCCCCTTTTCTGTCCTACTCTATGAATCCGCCCTATTCTTTGTTCAATACGCTGAGGATTCCATGGTAGATCATAATTGATGATTGCATTGCAGAATTGCAGGTTACGCCCTTCTCCTCCGATTCCAGTGCTAACCAAAACCTGTGTTTGTCCGGTAAATTCTTCTATAGCACGATTTTTCTCTGCCATATTCATAGAACCAGCAAATTTTGAAAATAATATACCATACTCACTCAGTGCATTGGTTATGTGTTCTAACGTTCTGTTAAATTTTGTGAAAACAATAACCTTATCCTGATGTGCTTTGATCACCTCAATCATAGCTTCCGTCTTTGCATTATCCTTTATGCTTTCTGCAAGTTTATAGAGTTTGATTAGTTCTTCCGCTTGGGCTTCTTTTTTCTGGATCATCTTCGAAGCGTTGGAAGAACTGAGAAGTTACTGCTCCCAATCTCTCTTGCAGGTACGTATGTTAACTGACTGGTTTTATTTTTATTATGTTCTGCCTGTATATAGTTTTGCTTTACAAAATCCGTCAGGTTATCATATAACGTTCGTTCAGCTTCTGTAAGCTTGATCCTTACAATACGAGCGTTCCGTTGAGGTAAATGAACGTGTGTAATCGCTCTGGTGTTTCTTACCATGACCCCACTCAATAACTCTTCCTCAGTCTTTGAATATTTTTGGGTTTGAGGTGATCACCCCTTTGCATAAAGGTTCTCTTGAATTCACTCACAGTTTTAAGCTGTCCGGGTTTCAGTATGGTTATTATATTGTAAAGCTCTTCCAGATTGCCCTGTATCGGTGTAGCAGTAAGCATCAGCATATACTTCTTTTTAATACTATTAACAAACTTCCATTGCTGAGTATTCCTATTTCGGAGATGATGAGCTTCGTCAATTATGAGCATATCATAATTAATCTTGGATATTTCATCAGCGTTTTGTTTTTGTTTAGCTGTGTGAATAGAAGCTATTACTTTATCATAATTGTGCCATGAGTCTATGCCTCCGTCTTGGAACTCAGGGTCATCATGCAGAATGAATTTTAAACCGAATTTCGATTCCATTTCTTCCTGCCACTGAGTCGTCAGAGACGGTGGAGTCAGTATAAGCACTCTTCGTACCAAACCTCTTAATATATACTCTAGCAAGGTAATACCAGCCTTAACGGTTTTGCCAAGTCCTACTTCGTCGCAGCATCGCCCTACCACTGGAAAGTATTAAGCACCTTCTTAGCCGGATGGGGTTCCGGATCGTAAGAGATTAATCCCTTTGCCATTTGGAGTGATAGAAGCTTATCAACTGGAAAATAGTAAAATCCCTTGCCTGCGTGTTTATGCTCACAAATGCAGGGTCTTCAAAAACACCATCTTGCAGACGCTTTAGCACAAGATCGTTGTTTTTATTGTAAAAAATGCTATTATAATGCTCTGACTTTACATAAGGTTCTTCAGAAATATCTTCGTCAGTATCTATTTGTTCCTCAATATCATTGGACACATCAGTTTTCATAATTTTTTATTTTCATCTCTGTAATCGCAATCGTTAAAAAATGCCATTTTGACATAGTATTTCAACGTTTTTCACAACCCCCTAGCTCCCTTAGCAAAGCTGATAAGGGTAGGTTTTTTGATAAAAGCCTAAGAAATATAAGGTTTTTAACCCCGTCAGGGGTGATATATTTATAGTATAAAGTAAGCGAAAAAGACAAGCTCCAGCGGAGCGATATGATAAAGAAACACTGTGTTTATGCGATTTCTTATATGTCGCTCCTATCGGAGCTAAATATTTGTTTGCTGTTTTTTCTATAAATATAACGCTCCTCTGGAGCTTAAAAAAACCTGATTTTATTAAAGTTTCATCAAAAAACCTACCCCTGCAGCCTTTGCTAAGGGGGAATGTTGACACGACTCGATTTATTCCCCCTTAAAAAAGGGGGCTAGGGGGTTGTTTTTAGAACGTTTATGTATTTTTTAACGATTACATGAACATTGAATAATTGATCGGGTCATAAGTTAGGTTACCATAACTTATGCTTTTACAGGGAATTTGAGTAATTAGCCAAGTGACAGACCAACATATCGTAACAATTCATTGGAACCTTTTTGAACGATTGTATGAAATCCATTACACGTTGCTTAAGTGTTTGCCATTCATCACTCAACCTATGGAGGTGAAGAATTGACTGTCTAACCCAACGCCATAGCTTCTCAATAGGATTAGCCCAGGACGCATAAGTGGGCAATTGAAGAATCCTAATGGGTAGCTTTTCATGTTCTTCACTGCGATTCTGGGCTTCCCGTTTAGCTCTAGGTGATGGCTTATTAGCTGCCAGTTACCCGGAAGATATATGGGAAACGGAAAGTGCTGTGGTTGGAGATGGAGCAACAAATCAGGATGATAATGAACAGGCCAGTTGTCTTCGACCATGTAGATGGTTTCTATACGTGGATAGTCTCTGACAACCATGTCATAGAAGACAACAAGTTGCCTGATGTCAGCTCTACTTGCTTGATGGTAAGTCACCTGTCCTGTAACTGCGTTAAGTGCACCTATTCCCCTGAATTCTGTGTCTGATTTATAGCTTCTTCGGGCTAATGGCTGAAATTTGCCCATCTGCTCATAATCTCTGGCTATAGTAGGTTGACGGTAAATAGTAAACTCATCCTGATACAGCAGAACATATTTCTCAGGAGCATACCAAGCTTTTAGCAAGCATTGGGCAATAAAGTCCATCTTCTGCTGATAGTTTGGGTCAGGACTATAGATATAGCTTCGTCCACGTTTGTAAGAGATACCAAGACGTTTCAATAGCTTGCTTAATCCTGACAAAGTATTGACTTGTAGCCATTTGCATACATCCATTATGTAGCTTAGACTCCAGCGACTTGTGTGTTTACCAAACTGACTGGGTTCACGTCTAACCGTATGCAGGATTTCTTCTTTGGCTTCCTGTTTGTTCTGACACTTTGGCGAATAGGCTGGTTTTCGTCCCTGTCCTGGTTTCACTGGCAGTCCAGCGATACCTTCTGACAGAAAACGCTTTATCCAGTCACGAACCGTATCAGGCTTTCTTGTTTTGAGCAAGCCAGTTAGTGCTACTCGACGAGGAGATATTCCTTGTGCTACCTTGATTATAGCTGCTGCACGCTCTCGCATATAGGCATCTTTATGAGTATCTCTTATTTGTTTCAATTGTTCTTCTTGCTCTGGCATTAGACAAACAGTTATTAGTTTGGGCATTTGCGTTATCCTTTTTTGAGTGTATGTTTTTTATTAGGATAACGTATAATGCCCTTAAAGAGTTAAAGTTTGGAAAGGCTAATTTATGACCCGATCAATTTTTCAAACTTCATGTAATCGTTAAAAAAGTTCAAGAAGCTTTTAATATTTTCCAAAAGCATCAACAGCCTCAAAGAAAGCAACAATATTTTCCCATGAGGTAGGCGATTCTAATGTATGTGAAGGACCTATGCACAACCCTCCACCTTTTCCCACTGTCATTATACGCTCTTTAACCACCTTTTTTACATCCTCTGGAGTGCCAAAAGCCATCGTGCTTTGAGTTCCCATAGTTCCCCAAAAGGACAGTCTATCTCCATATTTCTCCTTCAGTTCCGCAACATCCATACACTCCGGCTGAACTGCCTGAAGAATATCTATCCCTACTTCGATAAGATCGGGAATAATAGGCTCTATATATCCATCGCTGTGAAAAGCTACAAGGACATCAGGTTTAACATTTTTTGCTTTTAACAATCTTTCTGACACATGACTTGAGATGCTTACGCCATAGTTCTGGAGCCATAAGCATAGCTATTTCACTACCCAGATCGTCACCTGTCCAAACAATGTCTACACCAGCTTTCGCATAACCTGCGGCTATCTGAGCCTTTAAATCTGACACTTTCTCTATCAGCGGAGTTAGAAATTCTGGTTCTTCCAAAAGGTCTACAAGAAAGTTATCCATTCCTCTAAGCGCCCATAAATGCTCAAAACTGCCACATTCATATCCAGAGACTGCCGGGAGCCCTTCTTCTTTTATTTTCTCGACTGCTTCCGGCAAATGCTCATAACGATATGAAGCACCAACATCAGGAAATGGATATTCGTATACATCTTTTGCCGTAAGAAAATCCTTCATCGGAGGGCAACTTCCCTGACCCCATTCGTTTACATTTTTTTCACTCCAAGACGGATATTTTGAAAAATCTCCTTGATTTTTCGTTGGTCCATAATAGACAAACTGCTGAATATCCATGTCAAAGTATCTTGCTGGATTATCCGATCCAGTGTTTTCTTTAACAATCTGACTTAGATAAGAACCAGGTTGTGTTCCATTTTGGAACTTTGTCTGGTGTTTTCCGAGAAAAAGGGCATAAAACCCTTTCACGTTTGGTCATTGATGGCATAAAAAAGCCTCCATTGAAGACAATATTTTGTAATTTTCGGTTCTTTGGTAATTAACGGGGAAACTTGTGTTTATAATGGATTCCCGTTTTCACGGGAATGACACAAACGCAATCATTGTCATTCCAGCGAAAGCTGGAATCCATCCTATGCAAGAATCATTCCCCCGCTATTTACCAAAGAGCCTAATTTTCAACCTTGTAGCAAATTAATAAAGCTGGCAGATTAAAAAGTCATAAATTTAACTCAACCTTATGGCGTGTTTTTAATACTTCCCCACAACGTTGAAAGCTTACCACTCGGTTCTATACTAGCTTTTGCATCATCAATAAAAATAGCCGATGCAACGTAGTTTACGGAACCGGCACCGTTTTTCGCATAATAATTAAACGGTTCTTGCCCTGTTACTTCCCACGAAGGTATACACCGTCTGTATACTTAGCTATTTCTTCATCAGGGTCTTTTGGTATGTCTTTCCCTTGATAGCCAAATGCTTGAAATTTTCTAGCTGTTGTATCAAAATCTAAACTATAAATTGAAACTTTGTAGTCTGTCGAATCTATCGTCAAAGTCATTGCTACGTCAAGTGAACGACCAGAGACGCAGGCGGCATATCTAGCAGATTTATCTACTAGCCACGGAGCCTTTATATTATCTCCGGGATTAGCATTGAATATCCAACCATAAGCTTTTGCTCCATTGACAGAATTAATACTGATCTCCTTTATCAGTCCCTTCTTAAACAGCTTTTGACCTTCATCTGGTTTATAGGGATCAGGGAATCACCATTATGATTTTCCTTATTGCAGAAAATAATGGCACCACTTTCGCCATACTTACCTATCCAATCACCAAGTATAAGGTAGACATAGCAGGTATAAATCTTACTATTTACGGTAAGGTTAAGAATTTTCATAAATATCCTTGAGAATAAGGCAAAAGATTATATATATTTAGCCACAGATGAATACAGATTAACACGGATTGAATAATATACAAGACACTGATCACTATCATGAATCCTGCATCACTTTCTTTTATCTGTGAAAATCTGTGTGTATCCGTGGCTAATAAAAACTAAAAGCATTTTCTAAAACTTGCTAAAAAAATAGGCTTGTTTGTCCTTGCATAGGAAATTATATTTTTTCGTCACACATAGACCATTGATACGATTCATTTTTTTGTAGGATGGGCATTGCCCATCCTACTTTGTTCTTCTTTTCAAGGTAGTTTTCTGAGGAATTCGACAGCCTTTTTTACATCACCCATAGCGTCTTCCCCTGCTTCTCGTTCGATTGCATAGTAACCCTGATAGTTATTTTCTTTAAAGATTTCGTGCAGAGCTTGCCAGTTTGTCATTCCTGTACCGAGTGGCACTTCTTCAGCTTTTCCATCAGGATCAAGTCGGGAATCTTTGGCATGAGCATGGACAACGTAAGGTATCAGCACTCGAAGCCCTTTCACTGGGTCAAATGATTCCATAGCAGATTCATAATCAAACGGAATACCACGACGTTTATATACTGGCGGCGCCCAGAAGTAGCGGCGGGCCGACTCGAGCGCCGACGCGATCCCCGCGCCGGCGCCGGAGCACTCGACCACGACGTCCGCCTCGACCGGCGGCTCGTCGGTGGTCGAGACGGCGAAGCCGAGCGCCGCAGCTTTCTGGAGCCGCACGGTGTCCTGCGGCGTGCCGCGCACGTGCACGCGCCCTCCGGAAGCTCGGGCGACCTGCGCCGCCACCAGCCCGATCGGCCCCGGCCCCGTGACGAGCACCTCGTCGCCGTCCTCGATCCGCGCCGGCTCGAGCAGCGAGTGGCACACGCACGCGAGCGGCTCGATCAGGCTGGCAGCGGCGCCGTCGAGCCAGTCGGGAATGCGGTGCAGGTTGTGCAGCGGCACGTGGAGACGCGGCGCGAAGCCGCCGTCTACATGCGTACCGATCGAGCGTCGTTGCAGGCAGAGGTTCGGTCGTCCGGCGGTGCAGTGTGCACACTCGCCGCAGGTGGAGAAGTACGTCTCGGTGACGACACGCGCGCCGAGCCAGTCGCCGGGCACGCCCTCCCCCAGCTCGGCGACGACCCCGGAGACCTCGTGCCCCATGGTCACCGGCGGGACGGAGGGGTACTCGCCGTCCTGGATGTGGAGGTCGGTGCCGCAGATCCCGGTCGCGACGACGTCGAGCACGACGTGACCGGGCGCAGCACTCGGCTCGTCGCGCTCGGCGAGGCCGACGTTCCCCCGCCCGGGCGATAGCTTCGTCAGGCCTTGCACGCGCGATCACTCGCCGCCGGTCACGCGCGCGTAGATCGCGGCGAGCGCCAGCACGATCACGCCGTAGAGGATCTGCCGCATCGCCTGCGATGCGTTGAGGATCGTCAGCAGCGAGTCGAGCACCGTCAGGATCAGCGCGCCGAGGATCGTGCCTGCGTAGCCGCCGACGCCGCCGAAGATCGACGTGCCGCCGATCACCACCGCCGCCACCGACGGGAGCAGATACGGCGTCCCGATCCCGAGGTCGGCGGCGTTGTTGAAGCCGACGAGCAGGATCCCTGCGAGCGCCGAGAGCACGCCGCAGACTGCGTAGACGAAGAGCTGCACCTGCCAGACGCGGACACCGGCGAGCCGGCAGGCGACCGGGTTGTCGCCGATCGCGTAGATCATCCGCCCGATCCCGCTGTAGCGGAGCCCGACGATGATCAGCACCGCGATCGGCGCCCAGATCAGCAGGTCGTACGGGATGTAGGTCAGGAACCGCTTCGACCCGAGCGTGACCACGAAGTCGGGCACGAGCGCCGCGAACCGCTTCTGGCTGTAGACGGTCAGCAGCCCGATCGTGATCACCGAGATGCCGAGGGTCATGATCAGCGCGTTGACGCGGAAGATCGAGATGCCGATCCCGTTGACGACGCCGACGGCGAGGCCGACCCCGAGCGCGATCGCAATCGCCACACCCGAGCCGTGCTCGCCGTAGCTCGACGTCATGAACGCAGCCGCCGTCGCGGTCGAGGCGACCGAGAGGTCGACGCCGCCGGTCAGCATCACCAGCGTCTGGCCGGCCGAGAGGAGCCCGAGCACCGCACCGAAGAGGAACGTCGTCGAGAGCTGCGTCGGCGTCAGGAACGCATGACCCTCCTGCGCCCGGTTGACGATGTCGGTGCCGATGAGGAGCGCGACGAAGACGAGCGTCAGCACCGCCGCCGGGTTATCGACCGCGTAGCGGCGCCAGTCGCGGCTCTCGCGCGGCTCGGCGGGTACCGCGCTCATCCCGTCTTGCCCTTCTGGCGGATCGCGAGGCCGCCGATCATCACCACGAGCACGATCAGCGTCCCCTGGATCACCTGCGCCCAGTTCTGGTCGACGCCGCGGATGATCAGGATCGTCTTCACGAGCGTCAGCACGAACGCCGCGGCGATCGGGCCGATCAGCCCGCCGACGCCGCCGAGCAGCGAGACGCCGCCGAGCACGACCGCCGCGACCGAGTTCAGCGTGTAGATGTCGCCGGAGTGCGGATCGCCGAGCCCGGACGCCGCGGTGAGCGCGAGCCCCCCGAGCGCCGCGAACGCGCCCGAGAAGGCGTAGGCGCCGATCCGTGCACGCGTCACGTTGACCCCCGACAGATAGGCGGCGTTGCGGTTCGAGCCGATCGCGTACAGCGCGAGACCCGGCCGCGACCGGCGCACCGGCAGCCACAGGACGGCGAACGCGACCATCAGGATCAGGAGCGCCTTCGGGAACCAGTTCGTCCCGACCGTGTCGAGCGTGACCATGTTCTGGAACTTCAGCGGCACACCGCCGCCCGGTACCTCGAGCACCGCGAGCGCGGCGCCCGCCCAGATGAAGAGCATCGCGAGCGTGACGATGATGTCCGCGATTCGCGTCACGACGATGACCAGGCCCGTCAGAGCGCCCGCGATCGCCGCGCAGATGACGAGCAGCAGCGAGAAGAGCAGCGCGTCGCGGAGGCTGAAGCCGCTCATCGAGCCGTCTGCGGCCGTCTTCTGGACCATGTACTTCGCCGCGACGACGTTGACGAGGCTCATCATCGAGCCGATGGAGAGGTCGATGCCGCCGGAGATGATCACGATCGCCTGCCCCATCGCCGCGAAGGCGAACGGCAGCGCGTCGATCGCGAGCGACTGGACGTCGAACGGCCCCCACTTGAGGCTCGTCTGCGAGCGCCAGTAGACGACGAGGACCGCGAGCAGCAGGTAGACGCCGATCGTCCAGCCGTGCCGGCGCAGGAAGCGGCGGCCGTCGAAGCCGCGAGACGCCGCGACGGGAACGGTCGTCATGCGGCCTCCCCTTCGTCGGTGACGAGGCCGTGCATCGCGCGCAGGAGCGACGCCTCGTCCGCGCCCGAGCCCGGCAGCTCGGCGGTGATGCGGCCGCCGTACAGGGTCACGACGCGGTCGGCGACGAACGGGAACTCGGCGAGCTCGCTCGAGAAGAAGAGGATCGCGGCGCCGTCGTCTGCGAGCCGGCGGAGCAGCGCGTAGATCTGGCGCTTCGTGCCGACGTCGATGCCCCGGGTCGGATCGAAGCAGAGCAGGGTCTGGAACCCCGACGCGAGCCAGCGGGCAATCGTCACCTTCTGCTGGTTGCCGCCGGAGAGCCGGCGCACCTGGCCCTGGGCGCGCGTGTCGATCTGCAGGTCGTCGATCGCCTGCCGGACCCGCCGCGTCTCGTCGCGCACGTTGATCGGCCCCCAGCGGCCGATGCGGTTGTAGCGCGGCGCCGCGATGTTCTCGCGGACGGGGCGCTGTGGCAGCAGGGCCTGCAGCCGGTCGGCCGGCACGAGCACGACCCCGGCGCGAATGGCGTCGTAGGGATGGCGTGCTCGCAGCCGCCCCCCCGCTGCGCGCACCTCGCCGCCGTCGGGCGTCCGCTCGCCCGCGAGCACCGCAAAGAGCTCGTCCTGCCCCTGCCCTTCGAGCGCCGCCACGCCGAGGATCTCGCCCGGAGCGACCGCAAACGAGACGTCCTCGATCTTGCCGACGCGCAGCGACTCGACCTCGAGGGCCGGACCGTCGCCGCTCGCGACGACCGCATGCGCGGGCACCGTGATCTTCTCCGCCTCGGCCGCGTGCTCCGCGCGGGCGACCTCGGGGCCGAGCATGTGCTCGACGATCGTCTCCTCCCCGCCTTCCTTCGGGACGATCGTCCCGACCGCGCCGCCGTCGCGGAGGATCGTGGCGCGGTCGCAGTTCTGGATCACCTCGGCGAGCCGGTGCGTGATGAAGAGGACCGAGCGGCCGCGGTCCCGCCAGTCGCGCATCACGGTGAAGACTCGCTCGGCGAGGTCCGACGGCAGGGCCGCCGTGATCTCGTCGAGCAGCAAGAGCTGCGGGTCCCGCGCGAGCGCGCGCGCGAGGTCGATCATCCGGAGCATCGGCAGCGGCAGGTCGCCCGCCGACTCCGTGAAGTCCACGTCGAGGTCCAGCTCGCGGAGCTTCGCCTGCACGGCGTCGACGGGCGTCGCGGTCAGGCGGAGGTTCTGCGCCACGGTCAGGTCGGGAACGAGCGCGGGATCCTGGAACACGGGCGCCAGGCCGATGCGCGCCGCGGCGGCCGGCGACGAGACCTTCACCTCGCGGCCGCCCACCGCGATCGTGCCGCTGTCCGGACGGATCACCCCGGTGAGGAGCTTCACGAGCGTGCTCTTGCCGGCGCCGTTCGCCCCGAGCAGCGCGTGGACCTCCCCGGCCACCACCTCGACGCTCGCAGAGCGGAGCGCCACGACCGGCCCGTAGCTCTTGGAGAGGTCGCGTGCTTCGAGGAGGAGGGTCATCGAAGAAAGGCGGAGGAGAGGGCGGGATGCACCCTCTCCTCCAGTCGACGAGGGTTACGGCCCCTTGCAGCTCGTGAGCTGAGCGGTCGTATACGTCGTCCACGGCTTGATCTGCAGCCGTGCGCTGTACGTCGGCGCCCGCTTGGCCGAGTAGTTGGCCAGGATGGTCTTGGAAGAGGTCTTCCAGTCCCACACCTGCGGCGTCAGCTTGACCCACTTGGCGACCGAGCCGCCGGAGAGAAGCTTGATCGCCACGGCGGCACCCGCGCCGCCGATCGTCGCCGGATTGGTGACCGCTGCACCCTGGAACTTCGGGTACAGGACCTTGAGCTGCTTGAGGAACTCGTTGTTGTCAGCGCCCACCACCGGGACGTAGGGCTTCCCGGCCGTCTTGAAGGCGTTGACGACGGTGTAGTCGATGCCGGACGTCCAGACGCCGTCGACCTGCACGCCGGAGTTGAGGATGTCGAGCATCTGCTTGCCGCCCGGTGCGAACGACCAGCCCGTGAACGTCTGCTTCACGACCTTGATCCCCGGGTACTTCTTCAGTGCCTGATTGAAGCCCGTGTGGCGGTCGGTGTCGGCCGGGACGCCGGCGATGCCGCGCATCTCGACGACGTTGCCCTTGCCACCGATCTTCTTGAAGAGCCACTCGGCCCCGAGCCGTCCGTACGCCACCTGGTCGTTCGTGACGCTGTACGCCTGGGGCGCCGTCACCCGCTGGTCGACCGAGACGATCTTGACGCCGCGAGCCGCTGCCTGCGAGATGACGCCGTTCAGCGCCGTGGCGCTCGACGGGTTGATGATGATCGCGTTCGCGCCGGCGGAGATCAGGTTGCGGATGTCCGCCGCCTGCTCTGCCGGACCGCCGTTGCGGTTCGCGACGACGACCTTGCTGACCTTGCCGCTCGCAGCCGCTTGGGCCTTGACCGCGCAGATCATCTCCTCACGCCAGCCGTTGCCGACCAGGGTGTTGGAGACGCCGAGCACGTACGCCGCCTGCGGCTTCGCCGACGCCGTGACGGCCATCGCCGTCACCGCGACGGTTGCGATGCCGACGGCGACCAAGAGCCACCGGACACCGTTCCGGGGAAATTTCATTCACTGCCTCCTGAGGGATGGGAACACGTTTTCCTGGTTTGAGAAGATATGCGTTCGGCCTCCTTTCGACTAGGTCTCACGGGCCTTGCGAACCGCGCAGCGCCCGGGACGTCCGCCTCGCGTACTCCGCGTACGCCTCGTCGAACAACCTGCTCGACGCCTCCTTGCCGACGACCGCCGCGCTCGTGAGCACCGGGGGCATCGCCCCGCGCTCGACCAAGAGCGCCGCCGTCCGGACCTTGATCTCGTTCACGAGCGCGACCGCCGCCAGCGTCGAGCCCGGGCCGACAGGCGTCTCGAGCCCGTCGATCGCGACCATCGCATCCGCCGGCGGCGTGCAGAGATCGAGGACGACATCGGCGTGGTCGAGCAGGCGCGTTCCCGACGAGTGAAGTGAGTCGTCTGCGTGCGACTGCGCGACCGACGTGACCGCGATCACCGACAGCCCGCGCCGCTGCGCTCCCATCGCCATCTCGATCGGCACCGCGGTGCGACCGCTCGCACTGAAGACCATCATCACGTCGACGGGGCGCAGCTCGAAGTTGGCGAGGATCGTCTCGGCAAGGCCCTCGGTGCGCTCGATGAACATCGCCTGCCGCTGGCCGTTCGCGCCGACGACCTGCGTGTGGAACGTCATCGAGAGCTCGACGATCGGATGGAAGCCGGGATACGAGCCGTAGCGCGGGAACATCTCCTCGACGGGGATCCGCGAGTGCCCGGTGCCGAAGAGGTGCACGAGGCCGTCGGCGGCGATCGCCTCGGCGCACAGGACGCTCGCGCGACCGATCGCCTCGTCCTGCGTGGCCTCGATCCGCTCGAGCAGCGCCCGCGCAGAGTCGAGCCAGCTGCCGGTCGCCACGGGCGTCATCCCGCGGTCACGCGGTCCTCGAAGGCGCCGCTGTCGGGATCCTTGAGGATCAGCTTCAGCCGCCCGTCCGGCAGCTTCTCCTCCTTGATCACGACGAGCCCGTCGTGGCGCCGCTCCTCCCGGCTGATCGGCTCAGCGACGCCGCCGCGCCATTCGAGCTCGACGGTCTCCCAGCGGTTCGACTTCGCGGACCGGTAGGCGGCGTCGATGACGGCGTTGACGACGTAGCCGTCGTAGAAGGTCTCACGCGGCTCGCGGCCGGCGTCCAGTGAGTCGAACATGTCGGTGAACATGTCGACGTAGCCGAGCTCGGACACCTCGTCGCCGACGGGGAAGAGCCAGCCGCTCGCGGTCTCCGCCTTCTCGGCGACGTAGTCGCCGGTGCCGCCGGAAGTGAACATCTCGAAGCCGGTGCGCAGGAAGTGGTTCAGCCAGATCGTCCCCTCGGTGCCCATCACCTCGTCGCGCAGGTCCATGCCACCGCGGAACGTCCAGCTGACCTCGAACTGGCCGAGCGCGCCGGACTCGAACCGGATCAGCGCGACAGCGTTGTCCTCGGCCTCGATCGGATGGACGAGCGTGTCGGCGTGGCACATCACCTCGAGCGGGCGGTTCCCCTTGCCGGCGAAGCTCCGGATGATCTCGATGCAGTGGCAGCCGAGGTCGACGATCGGCCCGCCGCCGGCCTGCTCCGCGTCCCAGAACCAGGCGCTGTGCGGGCCGGGGTGCGTCTCGCGGCTGCGCACCCACGTGACCTTGCCGATCGCGCCCTCCTCGACCGAGCGGATCGCCTTCAGCGTCTTCGGCGTGTAGCAGAGGTCTTCCAGGTAGCCGGCGAAGACGCCGTGCTGCTCGACGAGGTCGAGGATCCGCTTCGCCTCGTCGGCCGTCCGGCCGAGCGGCTTCGTGCAGAGGATCGCCTTGCCGGCCTCCGCGGCGATCCGCACCGCTTCCTCGTGGAGCGCATTCGGGAGGCCGATGACGACGGTGTCCGTGGCCGGGTGCCGGATCGCCTCCTCGAGGCTCGTGCTCCACTCCGGCACGTCGTGCTCGGCGGCGAACGCACGCGCCCGCTCTTCGCTCCGCGAGTAGATGACGCCGACGCGGTCGCGGTTGCGCTGCCCGTGCAGGCACATCGTGTAGAAGCTGCCGATCAGCCCGGTGCCGAGCATGGTGACGGCGTGGCCCGTCGGCTGGTCCGTGGCGGCCTGCGGATTGGCCATCGTCGGGCGCGCTCCTCTCCAAAGGTCTAAACGTCTAGACAGGTGACGCTACATGGGCGCGGAGCGGCGCGTCAAGCCTTCGCCGTACCTGGTCGGGTACCAGGTACAAATCGCCCCCGCGGGCGAACATGACCCGCCTTGAGCAGGCATTTAGCGTTCCAACACCACATTTCGTACCAGGTACGGGACCAGGTACGTTCTGCCCCGCCTAGGCCGTGTGCACCGCCTCGACGAGGCGCCGAGCCTCGCCCTCCACGTCGCCGGCGGCGGTGAGCGAAGAGCCCACGCCCACCGCGGCGGCTCCGGCGGCGAGGTACTCCTCGGCGCTCTTGGCGGTGACGCCGCCGGTGACCATCAGTGGAACGTCCGCCAGCGGGGCGAGCAGCTCACGCACATAGCGCGGGCCGCCGAGGCTCCCTGGGAAGACCTTCACCATCGCGGCGCCCGCCTGCCACGCCGTCTCGACCTCCGTCGGCGTCAGCGTGCCGGGGATCGCCGGCACGCCGAGCTCGACGCAGCGCGCGACCACCGCAGGCACGAACGCCGGACCGACGCACGCCTCCGCGCCCGCTTCGACTGCCTCGTCCACCTGCTCCACGCGGCGCACGGTTCCCGCGAGCACCGTCACGTCGCCGCGCGCCCGCGCCCGCGCGATCGCGCCCAGCGCGTCCCGCGAGTCGAGCGTCACCTCGACGACTCGGATGCCGCCGGCGACGAGCAACTCGACTACCCGGTCGACCTCGTCGACGTCGCGCAGCACCGCGACGAGACGCTCAGCCCGGATGCGCTCGATCGCCGACATCGGCCCCATCCTCCACCAACCGCGCCCGCAGCGTCTCCGCAGCGAGGGCACGCGGCTCGACGTCCTCTGCGATCGACAGCGCCGCAGCCGTGCCCGCGGCCTGCCCCATCGCCATGCACGTCGCCATCGAGCGGGCCGACGCATGCGCGTCGTGCGTCGCCGAGAAGCACCGGCCGGCGACGAGCAGGCCATCGACTTCCCGCGGCAGGAGACAGCGATACGGGATCCCGTACGCGGCGCCGTCCTCGAGGTACACCCAGCGCGTGTCCGAGCCGGCGTGATGATCCTCGATCGGGGCGCCGCAGAGCGCGATCTGATCCGGGAACTGCGCCGCGCGGAGGACTTCGTCCGCGGTGAGCACATGCTCGCCGATGATCCGGCGGCTCTCGCGGACGCCGATCGCCGGGCTCGTCGAGACGAGGACCGCCGCCTCGTAGCCGGGGACGTTCTCGCGCAGGAAGCGAAAGTACTCATGGCATTGCCGCCGGCCCTCGATCTCCGCGCGGGTCAACTGCTCCGGATCCGTCGCGTCGACGTTCCGCATCCGCGTCATCAGCGCCATCATCACGCCGGCCTGCGGTGTGCGGTGCACGGAGCCTTCGATGCGCGGCAGCTCGTACCGGCCCGACTCGCTCGCCTCGCGCATCAGCGCCCAGAGCTCCGCCTTCGGCACCGCCTCCGCCCGCTCCACGTCGACGTTCGCGAGCCGAAACACGGTCGACAGGCTCTGCACGCCCTCGCCCGGCGGCTCGTACGGCGCGCCGGCGAGGTGACAGACGTCCGCGTCTCCCGACGCGTCGACGACCCGCTGCGCACGCACGACCCGCTCGCCGCCTTTCGTCCAGATCCGGACTGCGGCGATGCCGCCGTCCTCGACGTCGACGCCGTGCACGAACGAGTGCAGCAGCACGTCGGCTCCTGCGCCGAGCACGAGCGACTCCCAGACCCGCTTCAGCGTCTCCGGGTCGTAGGTGACGCCGGTGCCCGCGCCGTACGTGTTCGGGCGCTCGAAGGCGGCGCCCTCCGCCTTCAGCGCGGCGACCACCTCGTCGGCGATACCGGCCACCACCTTGCGCGGCCGCTCCCCCGGCGTGAAGAAGGCGTAGAACGTGTCGAGCACCGCGGTGGAGGTGCCGCCGAGGAAGCCGAGCCGGTCGACCAGCAGCGTGCGTGCACCGGTGCGCGCGGCCGCGATCGCTGCAGTCGAGCCCGCCGATCCCGCCCCGACGACGAGCACGTCCACGCTGCGCTCGATTGACGTGCTGCTCATTTGTGCGATGTTATGCACATATGAGCAAGGCGGCAATGGCCGAGGTGGCGCGGCTCTACTACGTCCGGGACCTGACGCAGCAGGAGATCGCGAAGCGGCTCGGCGTCTCCCGCTTCAAGGTCCTCCGCCTTCTCGAGCAGGCGCGGTCCGAGGGCGTCGTCCGCTTCGAGATCGACGAGCCGGTGCCGGTCCTCGACGACCTTTCGGCCGAGCTGGAGCAACGGTACGGGCTCGACACGGCGACCGTCGTCGAGGACGACGTCGCGAGCGCAGCCGCACACCTCCTCCCCAGCCTGCTCCGGCCGCACGACGTGCTCGGCGTCGCCTGGGGATCGACATTGCAGCTGGTCGTCGAGCGGCTGCCCATGCTCGCCACCGGAACGCCGGTCGTCCAGATCTGCGGCGCGATCGCCGGGCTCGAGCCGGGCACGGGCCCGACGGAGCTCGCCGCGCGCTTTGCCGAGCGCACGCGGGGGCCGTTCTTCCCGCTACCCGCCCCGGCGCTCGCGAGCCGCCGCGCCCGCGACGAGCTGCTGGCGAACGACGCCGTCAAGCCCACCGTGAGGATGTTCGCCAGCGTCACCCTTGCGCTCGTCGGCATCGGCGTCCGGCCGAACGGCGGCCACGTGCTCGTCCACGTCTTCGGCGACGACGGCCGCCTCCGCAAGCCCGAGCTCTCAGTCGCGATGTCGATCGAGCAGCTCCGCCGCGCGCGGACGATCGCGATCGCCGGCGGCTCGGCCAAGCGTTCGGCCGTGCGCGGAGCGCTCCAGACGGGACTGCTCAAGGGCATCGTCACCGACGAGGCCTGCGCGAGGTACGCGCTGCGATGAAGACCGCTGTCGTCACCGGCTCCGCGGGCGGCATCGGTACCGCTGCGGTCGTCGCGTTCGAGGAGGCCGGCTTCACCGTCACGGGGATCGAGGCCGACGACGACGCCACGGCGATCTTCGGCGGGCTCGAGCGGCTCGACGCTCTCTACTGCGCCCACGGGATCAGCGGCCGGCGCTTCGGCGACGGTCCGGTCGACGTCTGCACCGATGAGGGTTGGGCCACCGTCCTCGACGCCAACCTGACGAGCGTCTTCCGGTACTGCCGCGCCGCGATCCCGCTGCTGCGGGCTGCCGGCGGCGGAGCGATCGTGACGACATCGTCGGCGCTCGGGCTCGTCGGCGGCGACGAGGATTTCGCGACACACGCGTACGCCGCCAGCAAGGGCGCGCTGATCTCGCTGACGCGCGCGATGGCGACGACCTACGCGGGCGACGGCATCCGCTGCAACGTCGTCTGCCCCGGCCTGATCGAGACGCCGATGAGCCGGCGCGTGCAGGAGGACGCTCGCATCCGCGGACGCCTGCGGGAGCTGGTTCCGCTCACCGGTGACCTGGGCCGGCCGGAGGACGTCGCCGCCGCAGCCGTGTACCTCGCGACGGCTCCGTTCGTCACCGGCGCGGTGCTGACCGTCGACGGCGGCTGGACCGCCCGTTGAGAGCGCTCGGGATCGATGTCGGCGGCAGCAACATCAAGGTCGTGCTGCTCGAGGACGGCGCGGTCGTCTCGCGCTCGGAATCGCCGACGCTCTCGGAGCGAGGTGGCCCCGACGCGGTGTTGGCGCGGGTCGCGGCGGTCGCCCGGGCGGCCGAGCCGTGGGACTCGATCGGCGTCGCCCTGCCGGGCCTCTTCGACGAGGACGGACGGGCGATCCTGCTGCCGAACCTTCACGGCGACTGGGACGGAGCGCCGATCGCGGCGCCTCTCGCGTCGGCGCTCGGCCGCCCGGCCAGGCTTGTGAACGACGGGCACGCCTTCGCGCTCGCCGAGTCGACGATCGGAGCCGGCCGCGGCGGCGAGAACGTGATGTGCGTCGTCTGCGGCACGGGGATCGGCGGCGGGCTCGTCCTTCACGGCAAGCTGCACCTCGGCCCGCGCGATCGCGCCGGCGAGTTCGGGCATCACACCGTCGTCGAGGACGGCCCCGAGTGCAACTGCGGGAATCGCGGGTGCCTGGAGCTCTATGCCGGCTCGCGCGCGATCGCCCGCGCGGCGGGCGCCGAGAACTTCCGCGAGGCGGTTCGCGCAGCCGAGTCCGGAGACGAGCGTGCCCGCGACGCGATCGCCCGGGCCGGTCAGCTGATCGGCCTTGCGATCGCGAACATCGTCATCTTCCTCTGCCCGGACCGCGTCGTCGTCGGCGGGGGCGTGGCCGCCGTCGGCGACCTGCTCCTCGATCCGCTCTGCGCGGAGGTGGAACGGCGGGCCCGAGTCGCGCCGCTCGACCGGATCGAGATCGTGCCGGCGGAGCTCGGCGCCGAAGCGGGCGCGATCGGCGCCGCGCTGTGGGGCGCCGCCTAGCTCAGGCCTCGACGAGCGGCTGCAAACGGCCGTCACGCATCGCGAGCCGCCGCGGGGCGCGTTCCGCGAGACCGGCGTCATGCGTTGCCACGATCACGGTCGTCCCGCGCCGGGCTGCCAGGCCGGCGAGCAGCTCGATCACATCGCCGCCGGTCTTCGAGTCGAGGTTGCCGGTTGGCTCATCCGCGAGAATCACATGCGGCTCGTTCGCGAGCGCGCGGGCAATCCCGACACGCTGCTGCTCGCCGCCGGAGAGATGGCTCGGCAGATGCGTCGCGCGGTCGGAAAGGCCGACCTCGGCGAGGAGCGCGTCGGCCCGGACCCGGACCTCGCGGTCCGGTAGCCCGGTCGGCGCAAGCTTCGCCTGCACGTTCTCCGCCGCCGTCAGCGTCGGGATCAGGTTGAACTGCTGGAAGACGTAGCCGAACGAACGGAGCCGCAGCTCCGCAAGCGCACCGTCGGGCAATTCCGCGAGGTCGCGACCTTCGAACAGCACGCGCCCGGACGAGGGCCTATCGAGCGCGCCAAGCAGCTGCAGGAGTGTCGTCTTGCCCGAGCCGCTCGGCCCCTCGAGCGCGACGAGCTCACCGGCCTCGATCGCGAGCTCGACCTCCGCCACGGCGTTGATGACGCCGGACCCGCGCATGAACGACTTGCCGACGCCGCTGAGCTCGTACTGGCTCATTCGACATTCCTCAAGGCGTCGGCCGGGCGAAGGCGCGCGGCGCGCGAGGCCGCGGCCGCACCGGCCAGCAGGCCGCCGATCACGGCGAGCGCGAAGCCGAGCAGGAGGATCTCGATCCCGATCGGAGCCGAGAGCGAGACGGCCTGCGAGGTGGTCTGCGCGACCTGCTGCACGCCGAAGAGGTTTCCGCCGCCGGTCGTCGAGCTGGCGTTCAGCGTCGGCCCGAAGAGGTCGATCGCCCCGACCGCGAGCAGGCCGACGGTGACGCCGAGGATCCCACCCAGCACGCCCTGCGCCAGTGACTCGCCGGCGACCTGGCGCACGACACGCCCCTGCGTCCAGCCGAGCGCCTTGAGCGTGCCGAGCTCGCGCACCCGCTTGCCGACGGAGGAGAGCGCGAGCAGCGCGGCGAGCAGGAACGCAGCGGCGGCCGCGACGATCGACAGCATCAGGCCGAGATCGTTCGACAGGTTCGCGGCATCGACGAGCGAGCCGGTGATCCGGTCTGCGACGTCCTTGGAGCTCGCCACGGTCGCCTGCGAATACCTGTTGGAGATCAGCTTGGCGGTCGGCCCGACGGCGGCGCCGTTCGTCGCGCGGACGAGCACGACGTTGATGAGCCCCTTCTGCCCGGACAGCGTCTGCAGCTGGGCCAGCGGGAGATAGACGTCGGCACCCTGCCCGCCGAGCGGCGGGTTGACGACGCCGACCACCGTGAAGCTCGTCCCGTTCAGATCGAGCTTCGAGCCGACCTTCAGCGAGTGGCGCGGACGCATACGTAGCGGTCACCAGGGCCTCGTGACCGCCATGCAGGAACCGCCCCTTCGTCACCTGGCTCGCGGTGACGAGGCCGATCGTCGGGTCGCTCGTCTGGACGCCCGCGATCGTGTACGAGTTGCTCTTGATGTTGGTCTGCGGCGGGTTCAGCACCTGCTGCAGCGTCTCGCGCGGCGTGGTCACGGTCGCGCGGAACTGGCGCATCCGCGCCGGCAGGCACTTGGCGAACTCGCCGCGATCGCCGCGCCCGAAGAAGACACCACCGCCGCCGTTGTCGCTCCCGCCGAGACCGGGCTGCTGGCCGTTCCCTTGCTGGCCGTTTCCTGGCTGGCCGTTGCTCTGGCCGCTGCCGCCGTTCTTGGCGCGCAGCTTCTCGAGGCACGCTTGGATCTTCTGCGTCTCGGCCTGCGTCGGCGGGGCGATGTTCCGCCTGACGTTGATGCGGTCGCCGCCGGTCTTGATCTTCGCGACGATCTTCGGCACCTTGCCCTCCTGGTGCACGGCCTGCAGGGTCAGGCCTGAGGAGACCGCCGCGACGCCGTCGAGCGCCGCGATCTGCTTCGCCTGGCTCTGCGCGAATGTCAGCTGCGTGCCCGGAAGGAAGAAGTCGTGGACGAAGTGGGCACCGGGCTTGCCGAGCTTCGAGAGGTCGGTGATCACCGACGAGTTCGCCTCCACGAGGTCGCGCTCGCCGCCGCCACCGCCGCCGAACGGCCCACCGCCGCCGCCACCCTGGTCGCTCTGGGCGGTGCGCGTCACCGTCAGGTCGGTGCCGATCCCGGCGAGCGGGTCGAGGGTCGCCTTCTGCGCATCGTCGAGCCCGTTCGACAGGCTCGAGATCGCGATCACGAGCCCGACCCCGATCGCGAGCCCGAGCAGCGTGATGATCGTGCGTCCCTTCCGCCGCAGGAGCTCGGCGCGCAGATAGCGGAGCGAGAACATCACACCGCATCGAATCACGGTCGGCTAAGACGGACTTAAGACCTTCCGAACACGATCGGAGGCTGCGCAAGCGGCGCGAAAAGAGCAGAGCGGAGCCCGACAGTGCTGGATCATCACGGTCGGGCTCGGCAAACGAACTGGAGGTCGAGGCCGAGGCGGCGGCCGCATGCCACCCCCGTGCCTCACAAGAGAAGAGGCAGATCGGGCTACGATCCTTTCGCGGCCGCCGGACATGATTCTCCGAAATGAAAAAAGCCCCGCCTCTGCGGGGCTTTCTTGAGCATCCTCCAGGAGCGGGCAGCGGGACTCGAACCCGCGACCTCCACCTTGGCAAGGTGGCGCTCTAGCCAACTGAGCTATGCCCGCGCGGGGCAGCCAGTATAGCCACGCTCTTCGGGCGCGGTCTGGCCCCTAGGCTCCCATCTGGGCGTCGAGCGCCTCGTTCACGAGCCGGTCCGCCAGCTCGTTGTGCTCGCGCCGCACGGCCGTGTAGGTGACCGAGCCGAGCTGCCGGGCGAGCGACGACGCGCGGATCGACAGGTCGCGCAGCGCCTCGTTCTTGATCCGGTACTCGCCGCGCATCTGCTTCACCATCAGCTCTGAATCCGAGACGACCTCGACCACCGGGATGTGCAGCTCGACTGCCTTCTCGAGGCCGGCGATCAACGCGCTGTACTCGGCGACGTTGTTGGTCGCGATGCCGATCGGCTCGCCGTGGGCGGCAAGGGTCGTCCCGTCCTCGGCCTCGAGCACGTAGCCGTACGCCGCAGGCCCGGGATTGCCGCGCGCGCCGCCGTCGGTGTAGAGCCGTGCCTTCACCGCGTGACGACGTCGGCAACGGCATCGTCGATCGCACTGAGCGTCGCTTCGTCGAGCTTGACGCCGACCGCCGCGGCGTTCTCGTGCACCTGCTCGGGCCGGCTGGCGCCGATGATCGCCGAGGCGACGTTCGGTTCACGCAGCACCCAGGCGAGCGAGAGCTGCGCGAGCGAGATGCCAAGCCCGTCGGCGATCGGCCGCAGCCGCTCGACGGCCTCCAGCACGTCGTCGCTGCGCCAGCGGTCCATCATCCGGCCCATCCGGTCCGACGCGGCGCGCGAGTCGGGCGGCGGGGCCTGACCCGGCTTGTACTTGCCCGTGAGCGCGCCCTGCGCGAGCGGCGACCAGACGATCTGCGAGATGCCGTTCGCGGCGCAGAGCGGGATCACCTCCTGCTCCGGGACGCGCCAAAGGATCGAGTACTGCGGCTGCGACGAGACGAACTTCTCGGCGCGCGGGACCATGTCGCGTGCAGCCTGGATCTGCGGCGCCGTCCACTCCGAGAAGCCGAGATAGCGCGCCTTGCCCTGGCGCACGACCTCGGACAGCGCGTCCATCGTCTCCTCGAGCGGCGTCTCGTCGTCGTACCGGTGACACTGGTAGAGGTCGACGAAATCGGTCTGCAGCCGCGCCAGCGATGCGTCGATCTGCTTGAACACCTGCTCCCGCGAGAGACCACGGTCGATGTCGCTCATCGGGAAGTACAGCTTCGTCGCGAGGACATACGAGTCCCGCGGCCGGCCCGAGAGCACCTTGCCGAGGAACTCCTCCGCCGCGCCGACCGCGTAGACGTTGGCGGTGTCGATGAAGTTGATGCCTGCGTCGAAGGCCGCGGCGACACACGCCTCAGCCTGGTCGTCCGCGACGCCTCCCCCGTACGTGAGCCAGGAGCCGAGGCAGATCTCCGAGACGCGCAGGTCGCTGTCGCCGAGCCGGCGGAATTCCATCGAAGTGTTCTACCGGAGCGGGCGCGCGTCGCGCGGCACCACGAGTTACAACAGCTCGAGCCCGTCCTGTCCGACCTCGACGTTCGCAAAGACGGGTCGTGCGTGCCTGAGCAACTCCTCGTCGTCCCGGAGCAGCGGGTGAACATGGATCAGGACGAGGCGCTCCACACCGGCCGCCGCGGCCAGCCGCGCCGCCTCGCCGGCGGCCGTGTGCGTCTCGTCGTCCGTCGTGTCGGAGGCATGCATCGCCTCGTGTGCGAGCACGCGCACGCCATGGGCGAACGCGATGTTCTCCTCGTCGGAGGCAGTATCGGTGCAGTAGGCGAGCTCGTCGCCCAGGCGAAACGCGTACGTCGTGTCCGGATGCCGTGGCTGCACGCGCACGGTGAGCTCGAACGGGCCGATCCTTGCTTCGCCCGGCTCCAGGTCGTGGACGGCCTCGATCCCGCCTCCGAGCTCTTGGGGCTCCGAGAGGAGAAAGGGGGAATCGAGCAGGCGATGCACGAGGTCGAGGGCCGGCGGGCGCCCCCAGATCTCGACCGGCAGCCCGATCGCGGGCAGGTAGAGGAGCCCGGCGGTGTGATCGAGGTGCCAGTGCGTGAGCGCGATGTGGAGTCGACTCACGCCCGCCAGGAGCGCCGGCTCGTGCACGAGTCGCTGCAAGCCGGTGCCGGCGTCGATCAGCAGCGCATCGTCGCCGGACCGGACGAGGCAGCAGCAGCACTCCCGGGTGGGCGACGGGATCCACCCGCCGCTGCCGAGCAGCCGCGCCTGCACTAGAGGCTCGATGCGAAACTCCGGCACGCACGGCTGGTGCGCCAGCCGCGGCGCGGTTCAGCCGGCTCGGGCTTACCCGTAGTAACCACTATGCGCTGCGCCCGATCCAGCTGACCCGCTTGGTCTGGCGCATCCCCGTACGCACCCGAGCTCCACATCAAGCCTCTACTCCGCGTTGTCGATCTGAGCGCGCTGCAGCGTCCCCGAGTAGTCGACGTAGATCGACTTCCACTCGGTGAAGACGTCGAGCGCGGCCTGCCCGGCCTCGCGGTGGCCGTTGCCGGTCTGCTTCGTGCCGCCGAACGGGAGGTGCACCTCGGCGCCCGTCGTGCCGGCGTTGATGTAGGTGATCCCGGTCTGGAGGTCGCGCATCGCGGCGAACGCCTTGTTGATGTCGCGCGTGAAGATCGACGACGAGAGCCCGTACTTGATCGAGTTGGCTGCCGTCACGGCCTCCTCGAACGACTTCACCGGGATGAGCGCGACGGTCGGCCCGAAGATCTCCTCCTGGGCGATGCGCATCTGCGAGTCGACGTCCCCGAAGATCGTCGGCCGGTAGTAGAAGCCGTTCTCGAGCCCGCCGCCGGTCGCGATCTCGCCGCCGGTGAGGAGCTTCGCCCCCTCGTCCTGGCCGATGCCGGTGTACGAGTGGATCTTGTCGAGCGCGGCCCGGTTGATCACCGGCCCGAGGTCGGTCGCGTCGTCCCAGCCGGGGCCGAGACGCATCTTCTCCGCAGCGGCGACGAGCTTGGACTGCAAGGCGCCGTAGACCACTTCGTGGACGATGACGCGGCTCGCTGCAGTGCAGCGCTGCCCGGAGGTGCCGAACGCGGACCAGAGGATCCCGTCGACCGCGAGGTCGAGGTCGGCGTCGTCCATGACGATGATCCCGTTCTTGCCGCCGAGCTCGAGATGCACGTGCTTCAGCTCGTCGGCGGCCGCCTTGGTGACGGCGATGCCCGTCTCGCGTGAGCCGGTGAACGTGATCACGGGGACGTCGGGGTGCCTGACGAGCGCGGCGCCCGCGTCCTCGCCGAAGCCGTGCACGACGTTGACGACGCCGGCCGGGACTCCCGCCTCGGTGAGCAGCTCGACGAAGCGCTCGGCAAGGAGCGGGGTGTCCTCCGCCGGCTTCAGGACGACGGTGTTCCCGCAGACGAGCGCCGGGCAGAGCTTCCAGGCCGGAATCGCGATCGGGAAGTTCCACGGCGTGATCGCGCCGACGACGCCGATCGGCTGGCGGATCGACATGTTGAACTTGTCGCGGAGCTCGGAAGGGGTCGTCTGGCCCCAGAGCCGGCGACCTTCGCCGCCCATGTAGTAGGCCATGTCGATCGCCTCCTGGACGTCGCCGCCGGCCTCCGCCTTCACCTTGCCCATCTCGTGGGACATCAGATCGGCGAGGTCGTCCTTTGCGTCGCGGACGAGCTCGGCGAACCGGAAGAGGATCTCGCCGCGCTTGGGAGCCGGGACGAGGCGCCAGTCCTCGAAGGCCGCCTTCGCGGCGGCGACGGCACGCTCGACGTCCTCGGCACCGGACCGCGGGAAAGTCCCCAGCGACTCTCCGGTCGCGGGCACGGTCGACTCGAAGGTTTCGCCGCCTGAGGCCTCAACCCATTCGCCGCCGATGAAGTTCTTGAAGCTCTTTGTGTCCAGGATCGCCATCGCGACGATCCTAGCGAGGGGACTAGGGCGCTGGAGCGTCGGTTTCCGGGAACGTCCCGGTCACCCGTGCACGGCGACGGTCGCGGACTACCCGCTGGCCGCCGTACTCCTTGCCGTTACGCCTGTCGTTGCCTTCTCGCCGATCCACGATGACGGTCACGTTCGGATTCTCTTTGTAGTACTCGACCATCTTCTCGTAGAGATCGGACTCGAGCTCTCGAGGTATGACGCAGAAGATCATTGTGTCTCAGTCTAGGCGGGGTCCCAGGCGACGCTATCCCCCGAAAGGGAGGCCGCAAACAGCCGTCTAGACGCGCGCGATCTCGGGCACGAGGCGCCCGTCTTCGGCGAGGCGAGCGTTCCACTCCGTGAACTGGCTGAGCAGCTCGCCCGGGTCGTGCCCGCGGTGCTCCAGCCGCACCGGCTGGGGCGAGTCGAAGGTGACGCGGTACTGGTACCAGGAGATGTCCCAGCAGACAGTGATCACGACCTCGGTGTTGACGCCGGAGAGGGGCACGATCGAGGCCTTCGGGTCGCCGAGGCTCTTCGCGATGCCCTCGACGGTGCGGCGGAACTGGCTCGCGTTGAAGATGTCGGCCGCCTCGACCATCGCGAGCTCGGGCTCGGAAAGGCGACGCAGGATCGGCTCGTCGGCGACGGGCGTGGCGACCGGCTCGCGGCGGAAGCCGAGGAACGAGGAGAGCGCGCTCTGCTTGCGCCGCCGCTCGACGGGCACCATCGGCGTCGTCGGACTCCCCTCCTTGACCCAGCCGGCTTCGAGCGCGATCTCGTGGCAGAGCGGACAGACGTCGACGTATTCGCCGTCGCCGTTGGGTGCGTAGCGCGTCGCGCGCTCGCCCATCAGCATCGTCCGCTCGCAGATCGCACAGGACCGCGACTGGGCATTGCGCGTGATGCGCATTGTGCGACCTTAGCAGGACTTTCGGCTCACTCCGGCGCGCAAATCCGCGCGAAAGCGCTGCGCCGGCCTACGCCGTGACCGCCTCTTCCTTCTTGGCCGCTTCGACGATCTTCTGCGCGATGTGCGCCGGCACCTCTTCGTAGCGCAGGAACTGCATGTGGTAGTCCCCGCGACCGCCCGTGAGCGAGGTCAGCGACTGCGCGTAGGTGAGGATCTCCGCCATCGGCACCTCGGCCTTGATCGTCGTCATGCCGCCCTTCGGCTCCATGCCGTGCAGGCGGCCGCGGCGGGAGTTGAGGTCGCCGTTCACCGCGCCGACCGAGTCGTCGGGCACCGTCGCCTCGAGCTCCATGATCGGCTCGAGCAGCACCGGCTCGGCCTTCTCGTAGGCCTGCTTGAACGCCATCGAGCCAGCGATCTTGAACGCCATCTCGGACGAGTCGACGTTGTGGTACGAGCCGTCGACGAGCGTCGCCCGGACGCCCTGCACCGGCGCGCCGGCGAGCTCGCCGTGCTGCATCGCCTCCTGGATCCCCTTGTCGACGGCCGGCCTGAAGTTGTTCGGGATCACCCCGCCGACGATCTTGTCGACGAACTCGTAGCCGGTCCTACCCTCCATCGGCTCGAGCACGATGTGGCAGTCGCCGTACTGGCCGCGGCCGCCGGTCTGCTTCTTGTACTTCCCCTGCGCCCGCGACTGCTTGCGGATCGTCTCGAGGTACGGGACGCGCGGCTGGTGAAGCTCGATCTCGACCCCGAAGCGCCGCCGCGCGCGCTCGACCGCCACCTCGACGTGCATCTGGCTCATGCCGAGCAGCAGCTCCTCACCGGTCTGCTGGTCGCGGCGCATGACGAGCGTCGGGTCTTCCTCGGCGAGCCGGCGGAGCGCGGTCGCCATCTTCTCCTCGTCGCCCTTCGCCTTCGGCGTCACCGCGAAGCTCATCACCGGCTCGGCGAAGTCGATGTGCGGCGGCTCGACGGGCACCTCGTGGTCGACGAGCACGTCGCCGGTGACGACGTCCTTCAGCTTCGCGACGGCGCCGAGGTCGCCGACACCCACCCCATCGGCGTGCGTGTGATCCTTGCCCTCGCATGAGCAGGATCTGGCCGAGGCGCTCCTTCGCGTGCGTGCGCGGGTCGACGAGGGTCGTGTCGCCGGTGACCGGCCCTGCGAGGACGCGGAAGACGGAGATGCGGCCGGCGAACGGGTCGGCGATCGTCTTGAAGATGAAGACGGCCTGCTGCGCGTCGCCGAACTCGATCGTCGTGCCCTTCTTGACCGGCGACGGGACGCCCTCGACGAGCAGGTCGAGAAGCGCGGTCGTGCCGAGGTTCTTCGTCGCGACGCCGCAGGCGACCGGATAGAGCTCGTCGCGCGTGACGGCGTCCTTCAGGGCGTGGGCGATGTCCTCGATCGGCAGCTCCTCGCCTTCGAGGTAGCGCGCCATCAGGTCCTCGTCCGTCTCGACGACGGCGTCGAGGAGCTTCTCGCGGTACTCCGCCACCTGGTCGGCCATCTCGGCCGGGATCTCCGACGGGCCGGGCTCCTTGCCGCCGCCCGGATCCATGTAGGCGCACATGTGCAGGAGGTCGACGATCCCGGTCAGCTCGTGCTCGGCGCCGATCGGGAGGTGGATCGCCACGCAGCGGTCCGAGAGCTGGGAGCGAAACGCCTCGAGGGTCCGGAAGAAGTCGGCCCGCTCGCGGTCGAGCATGTTCACGAAGACGACGCGCGAGAGCTCGAGCTCCTCGGCGCGCCGCCAGACCCTGCCGGTGTTGACCTCGACGCCCATGACGCCGCTCGCGACGACGAGCGCGCCTTCGACGACACGGAACGCGGCGGCGGTGTCGGCCTGGAAGCCCGCGTCACCCGGCGTGTCGACGAGGTTGATCTTGCGTTCCCGCCAGTCGGCGTTCGCGAGCGAGGCAGCCAGGGACATCTGGCGCTTCTGCTCGTCCTCCTCCCAGTCGGAGACGGTGGTGCCCGCCTCGACGGTCCCGAGCCTGTTCGTCTGACCCGTCTGGAAGAGCAGCGCTTCGACCAGGGACGTCTTGCCCGTCCCACGGTGACCGACGACGGCGACGTTGCGGATCTTGCCGGGCTCGAGTACAGCCATACAGGCGCGCCTCCTTGGCGATTCGGTGTCTGGGCTCGCCCGAATCCTAACCGCCTCCGGAGAGCCGGCGAACGGTGTCTCTGGGTGCAGGCGCCGCTAGTGCGCAGCGCTCTGCGGAAGGGCCGCGAGAACCGCGACGATCGCCGCTGCCGCGGGCACCGCGACCATCACCTCGGCCCAGCGGGCTTCCGGCCGGAACCGCGTCACGCCGGCCGCCGCGACGGCTGCGACGGCAGCCACGTACAGCGTCAGCGACCAGGGCTCACCGCGATCCGTCCCTGCCAGGGCGCCGTGGACGGTGGCAGCGAGCCAGACCGCAAGCGTCGCGTAGTGAGCCAGTCGCCACCACCGGTGCGGGATCGATCCGCGCAGAGCGTTCGTGATCGCGATCGCGACCATGAGCTCCGCCGCGACGACCCCGAGCCCGGTGGCGAAAGGACGGTACGGCCCGGTGAAGGGGATCACCACGTTGCCGAGCCCGAACGAGACGACGTGGTCGAGGAGGATCGAGGAGATGTGCACCGTCAGAAAGACGCCGGTCAGGATCGAGAGGAAGCGATGCACGTCCTCGACCGCGAACCGTGGCCAGGCGAGACGGGCCTTCCCGGCCATCAGCAGCCCGAGCACGACCGACGAGGAGAGCAGCAGGTAGGAAACGAGCCCGCCGGCGCGGGCGGCGTACCAGATCGTGGTCGAGCTCAAGCCACGTCCCGCTCGGGCTCGACGGCACGGCGCCACGTCCGGTTCGAGACAACGTGTCCGCCCGGGTCGACGAAGCGCCCGGGAACACCGCGCCGGTCGAGCCACTCCGGGCCGCCAGCACCTTTCAGGAGAGCCGCCTTCGCGGCCACGTCGGCCGCGAGGCAGCTCCCCGCCGCAACGGAGACGCACGCCCAAGGGGAGGTTGACGGTGCGCCCGTCGCAGGATCGATGAGGTGATGCTGCTCGGTGCCCGCGCGGAGCCAGCGCCGGCGGGTCACCGAGCTCGTGGCCAGGCCGCCGCCGCGCAACGCGAGCGACGCGCCGTCGGGAAGCACGACGTCGATCGGCTGGGAGGTGGCGACATCGCCGCCCGCTGAGACGAAGCCGGGGCCCGACAGCAAGGCGAGGGCGTCATCGACCGTGCGGCCCTTGACGACGCCGTTCAGGTCGAGCTGGACGCCGGGCGGGCGGCGGACGAGCCGGCCGATCACCCGGACGGAGCGATGGTCCGGCACGCGCTCCGGCGCGGCGGGCGGGCCGCTATCCGGACCGAGCGCCGCGAAGTCTCGGTCGTACCCGGCGCCCATGATCGCCGCACCGACGGTGGGCGTCACCACTCCGCCGGTCGTGCCGGCGGCGGCGAGGGCGACCTCGACGAGCTCTGCGAACTCCGGCAGCACGGGGACGAGCTCCGCCGCGCTCGCGTTCACGCGCACGAGCTCGCTGTCGGTGCGGAAGCGGCTGAAGATCCGGTCGCGGCGATCGAAGAGCGCTTCCACAGCGGCAAGCTCCGCCGGACGCGCGCCGCCGACGACGACCTCGCAGCCCATCGAGGTGAAGCGGTGCACGCTCACGAGCCGCCGCTCTGGACCGAGGGCGCAGAGCCCGTGGACGGTCCGACGTTGGCGTCTCCGAAGCCGAAGCTCGAGGACGAGTCGTCGCTCGTCTGCGACTGCGTGGCGCCGTCGTCGCCCGAGCTCGTGGCCGGCGACGTGCCCGGATGGCTGCTGCGCGCCAGGCCTACGATCGTCGCAAAGAGGACGATCGCGCCGACCGTCGCCAGCCGGCGCGTGAGGCGCATCCGTTCGCGGACGGCTTCGAGGCGGGATGGGCGCGGCTCGTTCATGCCCAGGTAGCTAACCGGGCCGGGCTAAGAGCGGCCTATGAGTCGCGTGAAGCTTCGTTAAGCGCTGCGCCGGTTAAGCGCGAACGCCGCCGGCAAGGCGCGCCTTCAGGCGCAGGATCGCCTTCGTGTGCAGCTGCGAGACGCGGGACTCGGTGACCCCGAGCACCTCGCCGATCTCCCGCAGCGTCAGCTCCTCGTAGTAGTAGAGGGTGACGACGAGCTTCTCACGCTCGGGCAGGCGTGCGATCGCCTCGCCGAGCGCCTCACGCGTCTCCGTCTTGGCGAGCGCGGACTGGGGCTCGGCGCCGTCGACGTCCTCGATCGTGTCCAGGAGCGAGACCTGGTCGCCCGTCTCGCCCGACATCGTCCAGAGCTCGTCGAGCGCCGCGATCGAGGAGCGGCTGATGTCGGAGAGGCTCTCCCCCAGCTCCTCTTCCGTGATCCCGACCTTCTGCGCGATCTCATCGTCGGTCGGGGCGCGGCCGAGACGGGATTCGAGCTCGGCGATCGCCCGCTCGATCTCGCGCGCCCGCGAGCGCACGGAGCGCGGCACCCAGTCGAGCGAGCGCAGCTCGTCGATGATCGAGCCCTTGATCCGTGAGATCGCATACGTCTCGAACTTGATGTCCCGGTCGGGGTCGAAGCGTTCGATCGCCCCGATCAGGCCCAGCAGGCCGTACGAGACGAGATCGCCCTCGTCAACATGTGCAGGAAGCCCGCTGCCGAGCCTGCCGGCGACGTACTTGACGAGCGGCGCGTACGTCAGAATCAGCCGGTCGCGGACGCCTTTGTCCTTTGTCCGCTGAAATTCCTGCCAGAGGGTCTGAGTATCGTCCGCCACGGAAGCACAATACGCGCTACTTGCGCGTTTTCCTTAGTGCGGCCCAGGCCAGCGTCGACATCCAGGCGCCGAGAGCTCCGGCCGCGGCCGCCACGACCCACACTCCGGCGACCGCAGCGGCGACGGCGATCCCCGCAAAAGCCAGCGTGATGGCCGAGAAGAGCAGCGCCATTGGCATGCGCGCAGCCTAGTCGGCAGGCCGCCGCGGCTAGAATGGGCGCGCTCCGAAGGGGAGTAGCTCAATTGGTAGAGCACCGGTCTCCAAAACCGGGGGTTGAAGGTTCGAGTCCTTTCTCCCCTGTTCCCTTCGTAGCCCCGAAGCCCGCTGTCACCGGCGGGTTTCGGCGTTCCGGCCCAGGACGCAGAAAAGCCCCGCTCTCGCAGGGCTTCTCGCAGCTTGGGGCTCCGTGGTGCCGCAGGCCCCTGCGGCGCGACCTAGCGAGGGCCGTCGGAGAAGCCTTTGACCCAGCCGGGGTTCGGCGCTGTCCGGGAACAGGACGCCTTGTAAGCGCTCAACGCGGGTGCGGCCTGAGCGAGGACGCCCAGTACGACCAGCGAGACGATTGCGACTTTCTTCTTGAGCATGGGGGGTTTCTCCCTGGTTCAGGTGCGGCTGACGTTCACAGAGTCGGCCGTGACATCGAAGTAGACGACGCTCATTCGGGGGAGGCTTACGAAAATCCCTCGAACGAGGGATGCCCGCGCGTGAGGCCCTGGAGACGTGCAGAATCGCGCCATTCGAGCGAAAGGAGCACGGAGTGCCTCTCGGAATCGGTGGCATCCTCGTGATTCTCGGCGTCGTCCTGATCGTCTTCGGCCACCTGATTCTGGGGATCATTCTGGCGTTGATCGGCCTGATCGCCTTCGGCGGCTTCGCGCGCGGGCGGTGGTACTAGGAGGGGTCGGCGAGACTAGGCCGCGACGCGTGACCGGAAGCTCGTGCCGTTGAGGCGGAGCACGGTCAGGACTGCGATCGCGGCCAGCACGACGTCGCTCGCCACGCACCAGCCGCACACGGCGTCGATGACGGCGATCTGGACGACAAGCAGGTAGGCAGCGAAGACGAGGCCCGACAGCGCGGCTGTGGCTCCGGCCGCAGCAGCCCAGGCTTGCGGCAACGCCGCGGTCACGAGCAGCGCGAGGTAGCCGGCGAGCCCGACGACTGCCACAGGCACGCCCGCGACGACGGAGTACTCCGACTGCTGCACCGTCTCGCAGCCGCCCCCCGTCGGGCAGAGGATGGTGACGTCGGCGTAGCGCGCGTAGGTGAGGTAGCCGGCGATCGCGATGCCGACGAGCGAGAGCGCGCCGATCGCGATGCGCAGGCTGCGCTCGCTCACGCGATCAGAGGCTCGATCGCGGTGCGGAAGCCGGCGGGAGTAAGCGAGCTGAGGCCGAGGTCCTGCGTGTCTGCGAGGGGACGCTTGACGAAGAAGGACGGAGTGCCGCGGACGCCCAGCTCGTTCGCGTGGTTGGCAGCCTGCTCGAGCGACGGGGTCACTCCCGGCATGTCGGCGATCATCCGGTCGACGTCGAGACCGGGAATGCCGCCGGCGATCTCGCGGAGCGCGCCCTCGGACAACCAGCCGGAGTTCTCGGCTCCCTGCTGCGCATAGAGCGCCTCGAGCAGGTTCCAGCCGAGGTTCTGCTGGCCCGCTGCGAGCACTGCGCGGGCGCCGCGGTCGGAGTCTGGGCCCAGGAACTCGAGCGGGCGAAAGTCGAGCCGGATCCGTCCCGTGCGGACGTACTCGCGTACGACAGAAGGCAGTACGTCACGCGAGACATCCGCGCAGTACGGGCACTGCAGGTCGGCGAACTCGTAGACCGTCACCGGCGCATCCGCCCTCCCGAGCACCGTGCCGCGCTGCCGGATGCCGGCGAGCACACTCGAGTGCGGCGCCTTGGTCGCCGCAGTGGTCGTCGTCCCGCCGGAGGTGCCGTGCGAGCCGACCAGGCTGGCCGCGATCAGTGCGCCGGCCAGGATCGCTGCCCCACACGCAACCGCCACGATGGCCGTGCGCCTTTGCATGCCTCTACGTTGCCAACGAGGTCGCCCCATCCGCGTCCGTGGTTTGCCGCAGTTAGGCTCCGTGGATGGCACTGCTCCAGTCGAGCGTCGAGCGCGACGACGCCTTCGAGCGCCGCCGGAAGCGTATGGAGGAGCTGGTTGCGGAGCTGCGCGAGCGATCCGCCCTCGTCGCGGCGGGCGGCGGCGAAAAGTCGCTGGAACGGCATCGCTCGCGGGGCAAGCTGCCCGCGCGCGAGCGCATCGAGCGCCTGGTCGACCCGGGCAGCGCCTTCCTGGAGCTGAACGCGCTCGCCGCCTGGGAGATCTACGACGGCCAGGCGCCCTCGGCCGGCATCGTCACGGGGATCGGCGTCGTCGAGGGGTTGGAGTGCGTGATCGTGGCGAACGACGCCACCGTCAAAGGCGGCTCGTATTTCCCGCTAACCGTGAAGAAGCATCTGCGGGCGCAGGAAGTGGCGGAGCAGAATCGCCTCCCCTGCATCTACCTCGTCGATTCGGGTGGCGCGTTCCTGCCTCTGCAAGACGAGGTCTTCCCGGACCGCGACCACTTCGGGCGGATCTTCTACAACCAGGCGCGGATGTCGGCCGCGGGCATTCCGCAGATCGCGGTCGTGATGGGCTCCTGCACCGCCGGCGGTGCCTACGTGCCGGCGATGTCGGACGAGACGGTGATCGTGCGCGGCACCGGCACGATCTTCATCGGCGGCCCGCCGCTCGTGAAGGCCGCCACGGGCCAGGACGTCACAGCCGAGGAGCTCGGGCGGTGCCGACGTGCACGCGCGGCAGTCGGGCGTCGCCGACCACTACGCCACCTCCGACGAGCATGCGCTCGCGATCGCGCGGCGCATCGTGGCGAACCTACACACAGGTACACATACACAGGCACACAGGTACCTATGGGCCGTCGCCGAGCCCGAGCCGCCCGCCCTCGACCCCGCAGGAGCTCTACGGCCTGATCCCGGAGGATTTCCGAACGCTGCTCGACGCCCGTGAGGTGATCGCACGTGTCGTCGACGGCTCGCGCTTCGACGAGTTCAAGACGCTCTACGGCGAGACGCTCGTCTGCGGCTGGGCGCGGATCGAGGGCTTCCCGGTCGGGATCCTCGCGAACAACGGCGTGCTCTTTGCGGAGTCGGCGCAGAAGGGAGCGCATTTCATCGAGCTCGCGTGCAAGCGCAAGGTGCCGCTCGTCTTCCTGCAGAACATCACCGGCTTCATGGTCGGCAAGGAGTACGAGGCCGGCGGTATCGCCCGCGACGGCGCCAAGCTCGTGATGGCGGTCGCATGCGCGGAGGTGCCCAAGTTCACGGTCGTCACGGGAGGCTCGTTCGGGGCCGGCAACTACGGGATGGCGGGACGCGCCTACTCTCCGCGCCAGCTCTGGATGTGGCCGAACGCGCGCATCTCGGTGATGGGCGGCGACCAGGCGGCAACCGTGCTGAGCATGGTCGGCGACTCCGACCCGGACGAGATCCGCGCCAAGTACGAGGCGGAGGGGAACCCGTACTACTCGACGGCCCGCCTCTGGGACGACGGCATCATCGACCCGCTCGACACCCGGCGCGTGCTCGCGCTCGGCATCGCCGCGGCGCTGAACGCGCCCATCCCGGAGACGACGTTCGGCATCTTCCGGATGTGAGCGACGGCCTCCATGAGTACGAGCTCGCCTCGGAGCACGACTCGGCCGGTCGCGAATCCGAGGCGGTGCAGCACTACGAAGCGGCCCTTCGCCTCGGGCTGCCCGACGACGTGCTTCCCGGAGCGCTGCTCGGTTACGGGAGCACGCTTCGCAACGTCGGTCGTTTCGAGGAGTCCGTGAGCGTCCTCGACGAGGCGTGCTCGCGGTTTCCCGAAGACCACGGCCTGAAGGCGTTCCGAGCGCTCGCCCTCCATTCGGCCGGCCGCGAACGAGCGGGCCTGGCTGACGCGCTCGAGCTCGCACTGGACTCCGGCGAGCCGACGATCGTGCGCTACGAGCGTGCGCTCCGCGGCTACATCGGCGAACTGCGCAGCTACCCCCACGCCGACCGATAGGCTCTCGGATATGTCCTGGACGCGGATCAACGTCGACGAGATCGCGGGCGACGGCCCCGGCGGGGCGGTCAAGTTCGTGCGCCGCGAGCTGGGCGTCGAGGCGTTCGGGATCAACTGGTTCGAGCTCGAGCCGGGCACCGAGGGCCGTCAGCACGACGAGACCGAGACGAACCAGGAAGAGGTGAACGTGATCGTCCAGGGCGGCGGCGTGTACCGCGTCGACGGCATGGAGGTGCAGTGCCGGGCAGGTGACTTCTTCCGGTTCGACCCGGAGACGGTGCGCCAGCCGGTCGCTGGGCCCGAGGGCCTGACGATGATCGCCGTGGGCGTCAAGCGCGGCTCCTACGAGCAGCACGGCCCGTTCTAGCGCCCCCAGCGAATGGGGCAGGAGCCGGCCCCCTCGCCGGCCCCCACCCCTGGTGCAGAGCTACTTGCGGAGCGACTCGACGCTCGTCAGCGAGTCCACCGGTACCCGCTTCTTGCCGCGCTTCTTCGTGTCGATCTGCGCCGAGTCGTGACCCGGCCCCCCGTTGAGGACGTCGCGGACGCCGTCTCGGGCCATGAGGATGTCGACGCCGGCGCCGCCTGACAGCCGGTCGGCACCGGAGCCGCCGATCAGCTTGTCGCTACCGGTGCCGCCGACGAGTAGGTCGTTACCTCCGAGCCCCTGGATCGTGTCGTCGCCGCCGAGCCCGCAGATGACGTCCTTGCCACTCGTCCCGACGAGGAAGTCCGCATTGATCGTGCCCGTGATCGTGCAGCTCGCCGCCCCGAAGCTCGGGCCCCAATCCGGCGACATGTCCCAGTTCCGCGCGTCCGGGAACAGCCGCACCGGATTGATGCCGTCGGTTCCCATGACGTAGAACTCGCGATTGCCCTTCGCCGCACGATCGCTGACGAAGACGATCGCCTTGCCGTCGGGCGAGTACGCCGGCAGTGCGTCGAGCGCGGGCGAGTTCGTGAGCTTCACGACGCCCGACCCGTCGGCGTTCATCTGCCAGACGTCGAGGTTGCCTGCCTGCTCCCGGTCCGAGTCGAACAGGATCCGGCGGCCGTCCGGTGACCAGCTCGGATTCTCGCCGCCGATGTTGGCCGCGCTCGTCAGCTGGACGAGCCCCGAGCCGTCTGCGTTCATCAGCCACACCTGGCGGTTGCCGGTGCGGTCGCTCGTGAAGGCGATCTTCGACCCGTCCGGTGACCAGGCCGGGTCGGCGTCATACGCCGGATTGTTGGTCAGCCGCGTCTCGCCGGTGCCGTCCGCGTTGATCGCGTAGACCTCCGACTTCCCGTTCCGCGTCGTCTCGAAGGCGATTCGCGTCGCGGTGTTGTTCCACGCAGGGTCGCCGTCGAACCCGAGCGAGAACGTCAGCTCCTTCAGCCCCGAACCGTCTGGCCCGACAACGTAGATGTCCGTGTCGCCCCGCCGCGTCGACTCGAACGCGATCTGCGACCCGTCGGGCGACCACGTGGGCTGGGCGTCGTGCTGATAGCCACGCGTGAGGCGAACGAGCCCGCTCCCGTCCGCATTGATCAGATACAGAGACGACGTGCTCTCGTCGCCGTACGGCCCGCGCTCGAACACGATCCGCCCGTTCGCGCCCGGGAACGACGCCGTCGCCGGTCCCGAACCGAGAGCCACGAGCGCTGCGCCGCCAGCACAGCCGCTCCCGCCACAATTGCCTTGAGCATCTCCTGCCTCCTGTTGCGGTGGGGCCCCGATGCCCCAACGAGTCGATCCTGGGACAGCGGTGTTAAATGCCATGGCAAAGCGCGTAAGGCTTTCGGAGCAGGCGGTAAGGGTTTCCGGCGAGTCTGTAAGGATCCTCGGCGTGAGCGCGCTGCGGACGGAACGGGACGACGGCCTGTTGCGCGTGACCCTGGCGCGTCCGGAACGGCGCAACGCCTTCGACGCATCTCTGATCGCCGAGCTCACCGCGGCGTTCGCGGACGTCGGCGACGCCCGCGCCGTCGTGCTCGCGGGCGACGGAGCGTCGTTCTGCGCGGGCGCCGATGTCGAATGGATGCGGTCGTCTGTCGAGCTCTCGTTCGACGAGAACGTCGAAGACGCCCGCAGGCTACGGGCGATGCTCGTCGCAATCGACGAGTGCCCGGCGCCGGTCGTCTGCCGCGTCCACGGCCATGCGCTCGGCGGCGGCGCGGGACTCGTGGCGTGCGCGGACATCGTCGTCTCCGCGCGCGACGCCGTCTACGCATTCTCGGAGGTGAAGCTCGGGATCATTCCGGCGGTCATCTCGCCGTTCGCACTGGCGAAGATCGGCCCGTCGTGGGCGCGACGCTACTTCACGACCGGCGAGCGCTTCGACGCGGAGACGGCGCAGCGGATCGGACTGGTGCACGAGGTCGCCGACGACGTGGACGAGGCGGTCGAGCGCGTGCTCGCGGAGCTCCGCTCGGCGGGCCCGGAGGCGTCACGCCACGCCAAGCGCCTGGTGCTCGACTCACCGGACGGCGACGAGACGGCCCGGCGGATCGCCGAGCGGCGGACGAGCGCCGAGGGCCAGGCGATGCTGCGCGCGTTCCTCGAGCGGAAGCGCTAGAGGCTTGATGTGGAATCCGGGTGCGTGCGGGGATGGGCCAGACCAAGCGGATCAGTCGGGTCGGGCGACGTACATAGTGGTTGCTACGGGCAAGCCCGAGCCGGCTGAGCCGCGCCGCGTCTGGCACACCAGCCGTGCGTGCCCGGGTTTCACTTCGAGCCTCTACCGAAGACGCAGCTCGACCGCCGCGCCGTACTTCGGCGAGACGACGCGATACATCCCGGCACCGCGGGGGCGGACGACGACCCGGAAGAGGCCGCCCTGGCGCCGGACCATACCGGCGTACCGCCACGTTCCACTCGCGGTCATGCGCTCGAAACGGAGCTTGCCGAGCCCGCGTGCGAACCCCGTCACCGCAACGCCCGAGCCGAGCGTCGTCCGCACGGGCTGGAGCACCGAGAGCACGCGGACCGAGAACGCCGTCGACCGAAGCCCGAGCGCCTTCCGGAACGCCTCCGCGCCGAGGACACGCGTCGAAGACGGCCCGACAAGCCGGACGGACTTCACGCGGCCGGTGCGATCGGCCTCGACGATCGCGTCCTGGAGCCTCGGCGCACGTAGCTTCGCGCGCAGCCCCGCGAGGGTGAACCGGAACGGCCCCCAGGCGTGGTTCGGCGAGATCGTGTCGAACGGGTCCCGGACCGGAACGAGGTACGGCTCGTACTCGTGCCACACGGTTGCCGAGCCGGCCGTCCAGCCGCCTGACGAGGAGTGGTAGTACGCGACGATCACGGCGCCGTGGTAGGTGAGCACGCGCCCCGCGGTCGCGCCGACGGCGAGGTTCGTCTCCGGACGCTCGGCCGCGATACCGCCGTAGACCTGGCTGCGCGCGTCGGCGAGGAGGTCGTAGTCCGGTCCCGAGTGGAGGTTCGCCAGCGCGTACGAGCGCGCGACGACCGTCTGCGCGTTGTACGACTCTGCGCTCCAGCCTTTCGGCATCTCGTACGGGACGACACCGCGCACGTAGAGGTCGAGCGGGACGACGTTGACGACCATCAGCCCGCCGTCGCGCGGCCTGACGACCAGTGCGCCGCGGTAGGCGACCCCGTTCACGGTCAGCGGCTCCGCGCCGGGCTCAAAGCGGATCGCACGCTTGCCGCCGGCGCTGACGACGAGCGGCGCTTTGCGGACCAGCGTCCTCTTGCCGATGACGCGGAACGGCTTGGCCGAGTCGATTCGCACCTGGGGCGCTTTCTCGACGAGCAGCACCCGCACGTTGCCCCGCTTGACGACCTCGAGCCTCGTGTGCGGGTAGTAGTGGCCGAGGATCCGCTTGTACGTCCAGCCGTGCCGGGCGTAGCCCTCGGCTCCCCACTGGCTCATGCCGACGCCGTGGCCCCAGCCGTGACCGTCGATCACGAAGACCGATCCGGCCATTGCCGCAGGCGCAAACGTCAGAGCCGCGATTGCCACAGCGAGACCCCGCATGCAGCGCCGAACAGTATCGCGCGCGATCCGATTCGCGAAACGGAACGGCTGAGCGGCTCAGGCGAAGCGGGCGGCGGCCTCGCGCAGCGCCTCGTGAACGCCGCCCGGCCCCGGGGCGGGCCTCGCACCCGGCTCCGGAGCCTCGAACGATCCGTCCCGGACCGAGGCGGCCACCTGCTCGTGCGCCTCGCGGAACGGGACGCCGTCGGCCACGAGCGCCTCGGCGACATCGGTCGCGAGCAGGCCCGGATCGGAGCACGCGGCGGCCATGCGCCCCGGATCGAACTCGATGCCGGAGACCAGCACCGCGAGCGCTCCCAGCGCCCCGGCCGTGTCCTTGCGCGCCGCGAAGACCGGCGTCTTGTCCTCCTGCAGGTCGCGGTCGTAGGCGAGCGGAAGGCCCTTGACGACGGCGAGCAGCCCGGTCAGCCGTCCGATCGCCGTGCCGGCCTTGCCGCGCACGAGCTCCGCGACATCCGGGTTCAGCTTCTGGGGCATCATCGACGAGCCGGTCGTGGCGTCCTCGGGCAGGCGCACGAAGCCGAACTCGCTCGTCGCCCAGAGGCAAAGCTCCTCGCCGATCCGGGACAGGTGCCCGAAGAGCACGGCGCAGGCGTAGAGGTAGTCGGTGGCGAAGTCGCGGTCGGCGACGGCGTCCAGCGAGTTCAGCATCTGCCCGTCGGGCGGAGGCAGCGGCAGCGTCGAGCCGGCGAGCGCACCCGCGCCGAGCGGAGACGGCGCCGCCTGCTCGGCTGCGAACCGGAATCGCGCCCGGTCGCGGTCGAGCATCTCCACCCACGCGAGCAGGTGATGGCCAACCGTCACGGGCTGCGCGCGCTGCAGATGCGTGTAGCCGGGCATCGGCGTGTCCGCTTCCTCGGCGGCACGCGCCAGGATCGTCCGGGCAAGGCGCTCAATCCCGGCGACCGCTTCGCGGCATGCGGCGCCGACGTAGAGCCTGAGTGCGGCGGCCACCTGGTCGTTCCGCGACCGGCCGGCGTGGATCTTCTTGCCGACCTCGCCGAGCAGGCGCTCGATCGCAGAGTGCACGTCCTCGTCGTCGCCGCCGTGGAGGCCGACCTCGGCGAGCACGCGCAGAGTCCGCTTCACGTCGGCGAGCTCGGCGTCGTCCAGCAGCCCCGCCGCGTGCAGGCGCTTCGCGTGGACGATCGTCGCCTCGCAGTCGTACGGCAGCAGCTCGTCGTCGTCGACCCGGAGGAAGTCCCAGACCTCGGCCGCGAGCGGCCGCGTCACGCGTCCGGCCCAGAGCGTCACACGAGCTCCTTCGTCCGCGACCGCCGGGCGGCGAGCTCCGCCTCGAGCCCGAACAGCGTGATGAACCCGGACGACGCCTCGTGCGGGAACGTCTCCCCCGTGCCGTACGAGGCCAGCTGGTGCGAGTACAGCGCCTGCGGCGACCGCCGACCGGTGACGACGGGCGTGCCAGCCTGCAGCGACAGCCGCACCTCGCCCTCGACGAGGCCCTGGGTCGCCTTGAAGAACGCGTCGTAGGCCTCTCGGACCGGTGTGAACCAGAGGCCCTCGTAGACGAGCGTCGCCCACTTCGCCTCCAGCTCCTTCTTCGCCTGCAGCTCGCCCCGCGTCAGGACGAGATCCTCGAGCGCCTGGTGCGCGACGATCAGGCAGATGGCCGCCGGCGCCTCGTAGAGCTCGCGGCTCTTGATGCCGACGACCCGGTTTTCGATCATGTCGATCCGCCCGATTCCATACGGCCCCGCGAGCTCGTTCAGCGCCGCGACGAGCTCGGCGAGCGTCAGCTCCTCGCCGTCGAGCGAGACCGGCAGCCCCTCCTCGAAGCCGATCACGACCTCGACCGGGGCGGGCGCGGACTGCGGTGACGACGTGAGCGCAAACGCCTCCTCGGGCGGGGCGGCCCACGGGTCCTCGAGCACGCCGGCCTCGATCGCGCGGCCGAAGAGGTTGTCGTCGATCGAGAACGGCGACTCCTGCTTGGCCTCGACCGGGATGCCGCGCGCCTCGGCGTAGGCGATCTCCTCGTCGCGCGTCCAGATCTTGTCGCGGAGCGGCGCGATCACCTTCACGCCCGGATAGCGGGCCTTGAAGGCGAGCTCGAAGCGCAGCTGGTCGTTGCCCTTGCCGGTGCAGCCGTGCACGACCGCCTCGGCGCCGACGTCCTCCGCGATCGCGGCGACGGCCTCGGCGATCACCGGGCGCGAAAGCGACGAGATCAGCGGGTACTTGCCCTCGTAGAGGGCGTTCGCAAGCAGCGCCTTCGCGACCTGGTCGTCCGCGAACGCGTCCTTGCGGTCCACGAGCAGCACGTCGTCGGCGCCGGCCGCGTACCCGCGCTCGATCGCCTCGTCGAAAGCCGCCTGCTGGCCGACATCCACCAGCACGGCGATCACCTCGTCGAAGCCGTAGTCCTCCTTCAGCCACGCGATCGCGCAACTCGTGTCCAGCCCGCCCGAGTAGGCGAGCACGGCGATCCTGCTCATGTGTCTCCCTCCAGGTGATGGCGAAACTGCTCCGCGAGCTCTGCGCCCGTCAGGCCGTCACGCGCGGCAATCATGATCGTGTTCTCGCCCGCGATCGAGCCGGCGATGTCGGGCAGATGGGCGGCGTCGATCGCCTCGGTGAGGGCGCTCGCGTAGCCGGAAGGCGTGTGGACGACGAGCAGGTTCGCGCTCGGCGTCAACGAAACGGCCCAGCGCCGCAGCGCGGAGGTCAGCTCGCTGAGGCGGTCGAGATCGGCTGCGCCTGGCATCGCGTAGACGAGGCGGCCGCTCTCGGCGCGCACCTTGACGAGCCCGAGCTGGGCGATGTCACGCGAGACCGTGGTCTGCACGGCGTCGTACCCCTCGTTGCGCAGCGCGTCGGCGACGTCGGCCTGCGTCGCGAGCTCGCGCTCCTCGACGAGGCGGAGAATCACGCCCTGGCGTTCGTACTTGTTCATGCGAGAACCTCCTCGATTGCCTCGAGACCGAGTGCGACTTCTTCCTTCGAGATCACGAGCGGCGGCGTCAGGCGAAGCGTCCGCTCGCCTGCGGTGCCGACGAGCACTCCCTGCGCGCGTGCTGCGTCGACGACCTCGCCGGCCGGGCGGTCGAGCTCCGCACCGAGCAGCAGCCCGCGGCCGCGGACCTCCTGCACCGCGCTCAGGCGCTGCAGCCCGGCAACGAGCTGGGCGCTCCGCTCTTGGACGTTCAACAGCAGCTCGTCGTCCAGCACGTCGCAGACGGCGCGCGCCGCAGCGCACGCGACCGGGTTGCCGCCGAAGGTGCTGCCGTGGTCGCCCGGCTCGAGGCCCTGCGGCGCATCGTCCGAGACGAGCAGCGCGCCGATCGGCAGGCCGTTGGCGAGCCCCTTGGCGAGCGTGACGGCATCCGGCTTCGTGCCGAGCTGCTCCCAGGCGAAGAACGTCCCGGTGCGCCCGACGCCGGTCTGCACCTCGTCGAGCACCAGGTAGGCGCCGAGGTCGTCGGCGAGCGAGCGTGCGGCGGCGAGGAACTCCTCCGTCAGCGGGTGCACGCCGCCCTCTCCCTGCACCGGCTCGAGCAGAATGCAGCCGGTGTCGGGACCGGCTGCGGCCAGCAGCGAGTCGATGTCGTTGACCTGCGCAAAGGAGACGCCGGGCACGAGCGGTGCAAACGGCGCGCGCTTTGCCGGCTGGCCGGTCGCCGCGAGGGCGCCCATGGTGCGGCCGTGGAACGAGTTCTCGAGCGCGACGATCTCCGGCTTGCCACTCGCCTTGCGCGCCCACTTGAGCGCCGCCTCGACCGCCTCGGTCCCGGAGTTGCAGAAGAAGGCCTGCGCGCCGCCGAAGCGCTCGCTGAGGCGAGCAGCCAGCTCGAGCATCGGCTCCGTCCAGTAGAGGTTCGAGACGTGCCACAGCCGGTCGAGCTGCGCCGAGGCGGCGGCGTGAGGAGCCGGATGGCGATGGCCGAGTCCGACGACGGCGATGCCGCCGAGCAGGTCGAGGTAGCGCTCGCCGGCCGGGCCGAAGACCCAGCAGCCCGCGCCCTCGACGAGCGTCACGTCCTGGCGCGCGTACGTCGCGAGCACCGGGGAGGCCGTCTCGACCGTGCTCATGCCGTCACCGCCGTGGCGCCGATCTCGGCCTGCACGCCCAGGCGCGCCGCCGCGACGGCCGCCTGAAGCTTCGGCACGATCCCGCCCTCGAGCTCGTCGAGCAGCTCCTCGACCTCCGCGGCGGTGAGCGCGTCGGCGACCACGTTCTCGACCAGCACGCCTGCGACGTCGGACTGGAAGACGATCCGCTCAGCGCCGAGCCCGACTGCGAGGGCGGTCGCCGCGTCGTCGGCGTTGACGTTCAGCGGCCCGGTGGCGAGCGGCGCGACGACGGGAATGAGCCCGGCCGGCGAGCGCCTCACTCGATCGCTGCGGGCCGCGAGGGCACCGGCTCGCCGACGAGACCGAGCTCGGTCACCTGGACCGCGGCGAGCCCGATCTCGTCGCCGGAAAGTGCGACCGCCGACGGGCCGATCGCGGCGCAGAGCGCGGCGTTGACCCTCTGCATGGAGCTCTGGACGACCGCGAGTGCGGCTGCATTCGTGACGCGGCGGCCGCCGACGAAGAGCACCGGCAGGCCGAGGCGCTCCATCTCGGCGGAGATCTGCGGGCCGGCGCCGTGGACGACGCAGACCTCGTGCTCGGCCGCCAGGGCGCGGATCGCGGGCGCCGCGTCGACGGCGACCGCACCGCCGCACTTGAAGACGATTCTGCTCACGTGCGGTACTCCGCGTTGATCCGGACGTAGTCGTACGAGAGGTCGCTCGTCAGGTAGCCGGCGGTGCCGTCGCCGAGGCCAAGGTCGAGGTCGATCGTGCACGTGTCGCCGCCGAGCTCGGGCTCGCCGCCGTTCGGCTCGCCGCGCTCGAGGACGGTGACGCCGTTGACGACGAGCGTCACGCGCGCCGGGTCGAGCTGCGCGTAGCCGCCGTTCCAGGTCGCCGAGCCGGCTGCGGCCAGGATCCGGCCCCAGTTCGCGTCGCGTCCGAAGAGCGCCGTCTTGACGAGCGGCGACGTGGCGACCCGGCGGGCGACCGCCTTCGCCTCGTTCTGGTTGGCCGCCCCCGAGACGGCAATCGCGGCCGTCAGCGTCGCGCCCTCGCCGTCGGCGACGATCTGGCGCGCGAGGTCGGCACACACTTCCTGCAGGCACGTCCCAAAAGCCGCGTCGTCACGCTCGCAGTCGGCCGCGCCGCTCGAGAGCAGCACGACGGTGTCGTTCGTCGAGCATTCGCCGTCGACCGAGATCGCGTTGAAGCTCTCCTCGACCGCCGGCGCCAGGAACGCGTGCGCCTCGCCGGCGGCGAGCGGGTAGTCGGTCGTGACGACCGCCAGCATCGTCGCGAGATTCGGGTGGATCATCCCGGAGCCCTTCGCCATCCCGCCGACGACGAAGCCGGGGCCGTACGCGACGGCCTGCTTCGCGTGCGTGTCGGTCGTGAGGATCGCCTCCGCCGCGTCCGCGCCGCCACACTCCGACAGCTGTGGGACGAGGCTCTCGAGCCCGGCGAGTACGTTCTCGACCGGCAACCGCCGGCCGATGACGCCCGTCGAGAGGACGAGCACCTGCTCCGGCTGGAGGCCGAGCAGCTCGGCCGCCTTCGCCGCGGTCGCGTGCGCCGCCGCGAGGCCCTCCTCGCCCGTGACCGCGTTCGCGTTGCCCGAGTTGATGACGACGGCCTGTGGCTCGGCCGCCTCCAGATGCTGCTTGGAGACGAGCACCGGCGCCGCGAGCACGCGGTTCACCGTGAACATCGCCGTGCCCGTCGCGGGCTGCAGCGAGCGCACGACCGCGAGATCCGGTGCGGCGGCGCGCAGCCCGCAGTTCAGCCCGCCGGCGACGAAACCGCGAGCGGCCGTGACGCTCATACGAGCACCCCGGCGAGCCTCAGGCCGAGCGTCTCCTCGAGCCCGAGCGCGCCGTTCGCGTTCTGCACCGCCTGGCCCGCTGCGCCTTTGCCGAGATTGTCGAGCGCGCAGATGACGATGCTCATGCCCGTCGCCCGGTCCTCGAAGAGGGCGACCTCCGCCCCGTCGGTCGCCTGCACCCGCACCAGCTCCGGAACGGCGCCGTCGTCCAGCAGCCGCACCGCGGGAGTCGACGCATACGCCTCTTCGAGCAGCGGCCGCAGATCCTCGCGAGGCCGCACGTAACACGTGGCCAAGAGGCCGCGCCGGATCGGCAGCAGGTGCGGCGTGAAGCAGACCGGGAAACCGAGCGCCTGCGCGAGCTCCGGCTCGTGCTGATGCTCGCCGACGCGGTACGGCGTCAGCGTCTCGAGCACCGCGCCCGCGTGCGACGAGGCCTTGAGCGTGCGGCCGGCGCCCGAGACGCCCGACTTCGCGTCGACGACGACGCCGTCCGGCTCGATCGCCTCTCGCAGCGGCCAGAGCGCGAGCAGCGCGGCCGTGGCGTAGCAGCCCGGGTTCGCGACGAGCGGCCCGGCCGCCGGAAAGAGCTCCGGCACCGAGTACTCCCACGCGCCAAGCGCTTCGGGATGCGGGTGCTCGAAGCCGTACCACTCCTCGTAAAGCGCCGAGTCGGCGAGCCGGTGCGCGCCGGAGAGGTCGATGACGACCCGTGCGTCGAGCTCCAGCTCGGCGGCGTCCTCGTGCGGCAGACAGACGAAGACGACCTCCGCGCCGGCGACCGCAGCCGCGTCGTTCGAGACGAAATCAGGCAGCTCCGCGCCGCCGAGCCGCGGGTCGAGCGCCACCGCCGGCTTGCCGGCGAACGAGTCGGAGCCGAGGGCTACGACGTCGAGGTCCGGATGCGCGAGCACCCGATCCAGGGTCTCCTGGCCCGAGTAGCCTGAGCACCCCAGGATGGCTACGTCATGCATCGTGTGCTTAGTATGCAGACAGACTGCTTGTTATGCAAAGGTGGTAAGCGGCGCCGGTGAGACGGCTGCTGCTGCTCGTCGGCGCGATCGTCTTCGTCGACACCATGTTCTTCGCGGCCCTGACGCCGCTCCTGCCGCACTACTCCGAGGAGCTGGGGCTGACGAAGGCGGGCGCGGGCCTGCTCGCAGCTGCATATCCGGCGGGCGCGTTCGTCGCCGGCGTGCCGAGCGGGATCGTGGCCGCGCGGGTGGGCGTCAAGCCGACGGTCATGATCGGGCTCGTCTGCCTCGCGATCACGAGCACGCTGTTCGGCTTCGCGGAGACCGCCTGGGAGCTCGATGTAGCCCGCTTCCTGCAGGGCGTCTCGAGCGCGTTCGGCTGGACCGGGGCGCTTGCCTGGCTCGTCGGCGCCGCACCCGCGGAGCGGCGGGGCGCGCTGATCGGCAGCGCCTTCGGAGCGGCGATCGCGGGAGCGCTGTTCGGCCCTGTGCTCGGCGGCGTCGCAGCTCACGCCGGCACGGGCAAGACGTTCGCGTCGGTCGCGGTGCTCGCACTCGGTCTTTGCGTCTGGGCCGCGCTGACCCATGCGGCGAAGCCCGAAGAGCTGCAGCCCGTGTCGGAGCTCGGCCGGGCGCTCTTCGACCGGACGATCCAGCCGTGGATCTGGTTCGTGATCGTGCCGGCGCTCGGGTTCGGGATGCTGGGCGTGCTCGCACCGCTGCGACTCGCCGACCTCGGCTGGGGCTCGCTCGCCATCTCCGCCACCTGGCTCATCTCCGCGGCCTTCGAGGCGGCGATCTCGCCCTGGCTCGGCCACTTCTCGGACCGCCGCGGCCGCCTCCTCCCCATCGCCGCGGGCCTCGCGGCTTCGGCCGTCGTCACTGCGCTCCTGCCCTGGCCCAACAAGCCACTGGTGCTCGCGCTGCTCGTCGTCCTCGCGAGCATCGCCTTCGGCACCTTCTGGACGCCGGCGATGTCCGGGCTCTCCGACGCCGCGGAGGCGCGCGGCCTCAACTACGGCTACGCGTTCGCGCTGATCAACCTCGCGTGGGCTCCCGGGCAAGCCGGCGGCGCGGCGCTCGGCGGCGCGGTGGCCGAGGCGACGAGCGACGCCGTTCCCTATCTCGACGCTCTCCGGCCTCTGTGCGCTTACCCTTGCCCGCCTATGGCGCTCGAAACGCTCCTCGTAGCGAACCGGGGCGAGATCGCGCTGCGCGTGTTCCGCACGTGCGCGCGCGCTCGGGATCCGAGACCGTCGCCGTCGCGGCGGCCGACGACGCGGGCTCGCTGCACGCGCGCTCGGCGGACGAGACGGTCGCGATCGGGAGCTACCTCGATCCCGAGGAGCACATCCGCGCCGCCAAGCAGTCGGGTGCGGATGCGATCCACCCGGGATACGGGTTCCTGGCCGAGAACGGCGATTTCGCGGCGGCGGTCCTGGCGGCCGGGCTGCACCTGGATCGGCCCGCCCCCGGAGGCCCTGCGCGCGGGCGGGGACAAGCTCGCGGCCAAGCGCATCGCCCGTCGAGGCCGGCGTGCCGGTCGTGCCGGACGGCGAGCCCGCCGAGCGTCGGCTATCCCGCTGCTCGTCAAGGCAGCCGCGGGCGGCGGCGGGCGCGGCATGCGCGTCGTCCGCGGCGCCGGCCGAGCTCGACGAGGCGATCGCGGCGGCCCGGCGCGAGGCACAGGCGGCCTTCGGCGACGACACCGTCTTCGCCGAGCGGTACCTCGAGCGGCCGCGTCACGTCGAGATCCAGCTGCTCGCCGACGCGCACGGGACGGTCCTCGCCCTCGGCGAGCGCGAGTGCTCCGTGCAGCGCCGCCATCAGAAGGTGCTCGAAGAGTCGCCCTCCCCCGCCCTCGACTCGGATCTGCGCGCTCGCATGAGCGACGCGGCCGTCCGCTTCGCACAGGCGATCGGCTACGAGAGCGCCGGCACAGCGGAGTTCGTGCTCGACGGGAGCGACTTCTACTTCCTCGAGCTGAACGGCCGTATCCAGGTCGAGCATCCCGTCACCGAGCTCGTGACCGGCATCGACCTCGTCGCCGAGCAGATTCGCGTCGCGCAGGGCGAGCGCCTCGAACGGCCGGACGGCGGCCGGCTGCAGGGCCACGCGATCGAGGTGCGCCTCTACGCCGAGGATCCGCGCACGTTCCTGCCGCAGGCGGGCCGGATCGAGCGGCTGCGGCTCCCGGGCGGCATCCGCGTCGACGCGGGCGTCGAGGAGGGGGACGAGATCGGCACGTCGTACGACCCGCTGATCGCGAAGCTGATCGCCGCACGGCACGACCCGCGACGAGGCACTCGACCGGCTCCGCGACGCGCTGCGCGAGACCGAGGTCGAGGGCGTGACGACGAACCTGCCGTTCCTGCGCTGGCTCGTCGCGCATCCGGCGCTCCGCGCAGGCGAGACGACGACAGCGTTCCTCGTCGACTACCCGCCGCTCTCGGCGCCTCCCGCCGGCCTGCCTTCGGGCCCGTGGCGAGGCGCGTTCCGGCTCAACCTGCCCTCGCCGCCGTCGCAGCCGCCGCCGGACGTCGACGCAGCTGCCCATGAACACGGCCCCGGCGCGGAGCAGAGTACGGTGACGGCGCCGATGCCCGGCACGGTGATCAAGGTGCTCGTCGAGGCCGGCGAGCACGTGACCGCCGCGCCAGCCTCTCGTCGTGCTCGAGGCGATGAAGATGGAGACGCCGCTCGAGCTCGCCCTACGACGCGGTCGTCAAGACGGTGCACGTCGCCGAGGGCGACCGGGTCACCGGCGGAGCGCTCCTCGTCGAGCTCGAGGAATAGACCGCCGGGCTAGACGGCCGCGATGCCGCTGCGCAGATGGCCGAGACGGGCGCCGATCACGGCGTCGGCCGCCTCGCGGCTCGGCGCATGGCCGGTGACGCCGCCGATGAACTCGTCGCTGTCGAGGCTGTAGAGCTCGACGTCCGTGGTCGCAGTCACGGTGGCCGTCCGCGGCACGTCGCGAAGCAACGCGATCTCGCCGAACGACTCGCCGGCACCGAGCGTCTTGCGCACGCCGCCGGTGTCGACCTCCACCTCGCCGGCGGCGATGACGTAGAAGCGGTCGCCCGAGTCGCCGAGGTGGAACACCTCCGTGCCCGCGCCGAGCCGCAGCGGCGCGAGCTTCCGCGCGAGCGGCTCGAGCTGGTGCGCCGGCAGCACCTCGAGGAACGGGATCCCCTGCAACAGCGCCAGCTCGCGCTCCGGGATCACAGCGTCGATGTCGGTGAGCTTGCGCCACAGGAGCGCGGCGAGCACCGGCAGGAAGACCCCGGTGACGATCAACGCGATCCGCACGCCGAAGGCGCTGATCAGCAGCGGCGCGAGGATCGCCCCAAGGCCCATGGTCGCGACGAGCAGTCCCTCCATGACGCCGAAGACCCGGGCCAGGACGTCGTCCGAGACCGTGCGCTGCAGCAGCGTCAGCGCGGCGACGTCGACGATCGTGTTGCCGGCGCCGAGCACACCGAGCATGAGGAGCGCCACGATCGGGCTCGGGAAGAGCCCGATCACGAGCAGCGGCAGGCCCCAGAGGACGATGCCGACGCCGAAGTCCGAGGCCAGGCGCTTGCGGCCGACGAGCAGGAGCGCGGCCGCCGCCCCGACGAGGCCGCCGATCCCGGACGCCGAGTTCAGGACGCCGAGGCCCGCCTTGCCGACGTCGAGCAGGTCGAGCGCAGTCACCACCACCAGCACCCCGAGCGCACCCGCGACGACGGTCTGCGCGCAATAGAGCAGCACGATCACGCGCAGCCGCGGCTCGAGCGCGATCGTCTTGAACCCGAGCGAGGCGTCGCGCCGGAAGCTCGTCGACTCGTCCTCCAGCCGAGCGGGCGGCACGTCGGCGTCCAGCCGTGAGACGAGGAGCGCCGACCAGAGAACCGTCAGCACCGTGATCCCGAAGGCCGTCCCGGCGCCGGCAACTGCGTAGACGATGCCGCCGAGCGCAGGCCCGACGAAGTCACCGAGGCTCTCGATCGTGCTCGACGAGACGTTCGCGGCGGTCAGCTCCTCGGGCGTCCGCGCGACCGCAGGCATCAACGCCGCCTCGGCCGGGCGGAACGGCGTCGCGATCACCGTTGCGACGCTGGCGAGGACATAGACGACCCACGGCGGCCCTCCTGCGAAGACGATCGCCGTGATCACTGCCAGGACGACGGCCCGCAAGAGGTTGGAGACGAGCATCACTTTCTTGCGCGAATGCCGGTCGGCGAGCGTCGCCGTGAACGGCCCGACGAGCGCCGGCGGGATCGTCCGCAGCACTCCGACCAGGCCCACGGCCGCGGGACCGCCGTTCTGGAAGGCGTAGACGGCGATAACGATGCTGTAGCTGTACGAGCCGAGGATCGAGCCGGCGAACGCCAGTTGCAGCCGCCTCAGGTTGGGATTGCGGAACACGTCGCGGAACGCGCCCAACGAATCGGCCAGCCGGTCCCGCGCTCCCCGCAGCATCGCGCGGAGCTTGTCATCAACGGACGGCGATGGGAAGATGCCGCACCGCTCGCACGTCTAGGAGTCAGGAAGCCGCTGAGGAGCGGCTCCACAAGCGACTAGGAGGAGCAGTCAGTGTCTGATCAGGAGCGCGAGTACAAGTCCGCAAAGGCCAGCGACGAGGGCGACGAGCCCGACGTCGAGGCGCACAAGAAGCTCGGCCCGATGGCGAACGAGGACGACAGCCCGGACACCGACCCGGACGATTTCGAGCTGCACAAGAAGGCGGCCAACACGGCTGACGGGGGAACGTTTTGGCGTCATGCGAAGACGGCCGACTGGCCGTCTTTGTATTTGTGTGGAAGATTTCAATGTCCTGGGCCGTCCTGTAGGACGACCCGCAAGGATCCACAAGGAGGAACGGCAGTGGGCGAGGACAGGGACAAGAAGGCTCCGGCCCCGGACGTCGAGGGCCACAAGAAGTCTCACGACATGAACGACGAGCCGGACGAGAGCAAGCTGATCGCCCGGAAGGAGACCGACGACGACGGCGACGACGTCGAGGCTCACAAGAAGGCCGGCCGGGAGTAACGCTCCCGACCTGAGGTTGCGAGAGAGCCCCGGCGGCCCGGGGCTCTCTCTCTGGTCCGGGACGGTTCGGCGGCGCTAGTCCGCGAGCACGCGCTCGAGCTCGGCGAGCAGCCGCAGGCCGGCGTCACGGCGGTTGCCCTCCAGCCGGTCGAGCGCGGCGGCAACGCGGGCGACCGTGGCGAGCTCCGAGTCGCCGCCGTCGAGCACCGCCTTGGCGCGGCGGGCATTTCGCAGCAGGTCGAGCGCGACGGCCGCCTGGCCGCCGAACTGGCCGAGCAGATCCATCTCGGCCAGGGAGAACTTCGCGCGCTGCGGCCGGTCGAGCACCTGCAGGACGCCCAGCGACCGCTCGTCGTGCAGCAGCGGCACCGCCATCAGGCCCTGCGGCACGTAGCCGGTGCCCTCCGCCACGTCGCGCGCGAACCGTGGATCGTTCTGCACGTCCTCGAGCACGAGCGGCTGCCGCGTCACGAGCACCCAGCCGGCGATGCCCGTCGAGGATGGAAGTCTCTTCCCGATCAGGGTCTCCGAGCCCTCGCCGGCGACCGCCTCGAAGACGAGCTCGTCCGCCTCCTCGTCCAGGAGGAAGATCGACGAGGCCCTCGCGCCGAAGATGGCGCGCGCCACCTCGACGATCGACTGCAGCAGTGCGCGGTACTGCTCCTCGGCGGTGATCACGCCGGCGGCGACCGCCGCGCGCAGCTCGTCCGTGCGCTCGTCGCTCATGTGCTCCCTCCTACGTTCGAGGCGACCAGGTAGAGGACGCTCTTGAGCTGGAACGGCGTCAGCTCCGGATGCTTCGCGCGAATGAGCGCGCAGATGCCGGTCAGGTGCGGTGTCGCGAAGCTGTTGCCGGTGGCGCGGATCGAGCCGCCGCCGAGCCAAGCGACCGTGACGTCGACGCCGCGCGCGAAGAACTCGACGGGCGGATCCGGGTTGGCGTAGAAGACCTGCGAGTCGTCGAGCTCGTGGCTGCCGACCGAGATCACCGAGGAGAACTTCCACGGGTAGCTCTCGACGGGCATGTTGTGCGCCGAGGCGACGAGCACCGTCCGCTTGAAGTAGGCGGTGTCCGCCAGCTCGTGGAGCGCGCTCGTGAACTTCGCCTTCGTCGTCGAGAGGCTCATGTTCACGATGTCGAAGCCCTGCTCCACCGCCCAGCGGAGGCCGCCGAGCATGATCGGGCCGCTGCCGGTGTAACCGGCGCCGAGCACGCGGACGGAATGGATCTCGCAATCGGGCGCGAGCGAGCGCACGATCCCGGCGCACGCCGTGCCGTGGCCGCACTCGTCGCCCACCTCGTCGGGCTCGGCGACGGCGTTCTCCTCCTCGTCGAGGCGCACCGCGTGCGCGCTCTGCACCTCGCCGACGAGCGGATGACCCGTCTCGACGCCACTGTCGAGGATGCAGACGCGCACACCGGCGCCGGTCGAGCCGCCGAGCGCCCACTCGCGGGTGACACGCTCCGGCCACGTGTCGGGAATCGCGATCCGGTCGACCGAGGTCGCCGGCAGGCTCCACGCCGGAAGCTCGTCGTCCTCTTCGTCCGTCTCGTGGAGAAGGAACTCCGTCATCGGACGGAGACTATGCCCTCCTCCTTGCTCAGAAGAGCTTCTGGAGCTTCATGGCCGCGCCCATGTCGCCCTTGATCTTCAGCTTGCCGGTCATGTACGCGGTCGTCGGGTTCAGCTCACTGCTCATCACCTTGAGGAATGTCTCCTCGGAGGTGGAGATCTCGGCGTCCGCGGACTCGCCGCCCTCGGTGACCGCGACCTTGCCCTCGCGTACGTTGACGGTCCACTTGCCCGCACCCTCTATGTCGAAGAGGTACGAGTTGTTCATGCCGGCGGTCTTCGACTCGTCGACCCTCGCCGCAAGACCGTCGAAGAACTCGTTCACGCTGTCCGCCACTGTGCCTCCTCATTCGAGATTGACGCGGCCGAGCCTATCGGAGCCTAGGCAGGAGTCGGCGGGCGATGGCGCTCGATCAACAGCTCCGAGAGCAGCTGCTGCGCCGCCGCGATCGCACGGCGGTTCTCCTCCATCGCGATCGTCGCGGCTCCGTCGATCCGCAGCCGCTGTCGCTCGGCAACGAGCCGGCCGATCTCCGCCTCCCGCGACTCGACCGTACCGCGGACGTCTTTCACGAGCCCAAACCGGGAAGAACATCGGTTGCAACCAGCAAGGACTCTGTCGACATCGGGTGCACGGTAGGAGCGGCGTCGGATAGCATCGGCCGCCGCGATGCGGGTCGAGACCTCTACCGCTCTTCCTGGCGACATCGACGCCGACCTCGTCGCCTTCGCGATCTCGGATCGCGCCGACACCCCGCCCGTCGCCGCGGAGCTCTTCGCGCCGCTGGCTGCGAGCGGCGAGCTCGGCATCCGGCCCGGCGAGGTGACGCTCCTCCATCTCGAAAGCGGGAAGCGCGTCGCAGCGGCGGGAATCGGCAGCGAGCCGACGGCCGACACGCTGCGCACCGCCGCCGCCGCCGTCGCGCGCAGGGCGTCCGCGTTCGGCGGCACGCTCGCCTGGCAGCTCGACGGCTCGCTTGCCCTGCCGCTCGACGTGCAGGCACGCGCCGTCGTCGAAGGCGTCGTGATCGGCGGCTACGACCCCGGCCGCTGGAAGTCGACGCCGAGCGAGCGCAGGCTTGTCGAGGCGATCACGCTGCTCGGCGGCGGCGACGGCTCCGCGGCGACCGCCGCGGACGCGAACGTCGTCTCTGCCTGGGTGAACCGGGCGCGCAACCTGGCGAACACGCCGCCGAACGAGCTCAACCCGGCGAGCCTGGCAGAGCGCGCCGTCGAGATCGCCGGTGGCCACGAGGGCCTCTCGGTCGAGGTGCTCGGCCGCGCCGAGGCGGAGCAGCTCGGCATGGGCTCGTTCCTAGCGGTTGGCCGGGGCAGCGTCAACGAGCCGAAGATGATCGTCATGCGCTGGGAGCCGCCCGCCGCGACAGGGAGCAGCGCCGACGGCATCCTGCTCGGCCTCGTCGGCAAGGCGATCACGTTCGACTCCGGTGGCTACTCGATCAAGCCGGCCGCGAGCATGGAGGACATGAAGGGCGACATGGCCGGCGGCGGCGCCGTGATCGCCTCGATGGGCGCGCTCGCCGAGCTCGGAATCCCGGTCCGCACCGTTGCGGTGGTCGCCTCGGCGGAGAATCTCGTCGACGCCGACGCGTTTCGGCCGGGCGACATCCTCACCGCGGCGAACGGCAAGACGATCGAGGTGACGAACACGGACGCCGAGGGCCGCCTCGTCCTCGCCGACGCGCTCTGGCTGGCGCGCGAGCGGGGGGCGACGCACGTGATCGACCTCGCGACGCTGACCGGCGCGATGGAGCTCGCGCTCGGCGACCTCTACGCGGGCTTCTTCTCGAACGACGACGCGTGGCGCGACCGGATCCTCGCGGCGTCGGAGGCCAGCGGCGACCACGCCTGGCCGTTCCCGCTCCACCCGCGCTACCGCCGCTACGTCGACTCGACGTACGCCGACATGAAGAACTCGTCGGTGCTCCGCCAGGGCTCGCCCGTCCTCGCCGCCGAGTTCCTCCGCGAGTTCGCCGGCGAGGGTCCCTGGGCGCACGTCGACATGGCCGGGCCTGGCTTCCTCGAGCGCACGCGCGGCGACTACCTGACCGTGCCCGGCGGAACCGGCTACGGCGTCCGCCTGATCGTCGAGTTGGCCCGCTCGCTCGCACGGTGACACCCAACTTCGATCTCAGCCCGGAGCACGACCTGATCCGGCAGACCGTGCGCGACTACGCGGTCGAGAAGATCGCACCGGTCGCCGAGGAGCTCGACCGCGAGAAGCGATTCCCGTACGAGATCGTCGCCGACCTTGCGGGGCTCGGGCTGATGGGCATGACGATTCCCGAGGAGTACGGCGGCGCCGGCGCCGACACGCTCTCGTATGCGATCGCGATCGAGGAGCTGACGCGCATCGACTCGTCCGTCGCGATCACCGTCGCGGCGCACCACTCGCTCGGCACGTTGCCGATCTACTACTTCGGCTCGGAGGAGCAGAAGCGCGAATGGCTGCCGGACCTCGCGAGCGGCCGCAAGCTCGCGGCGTTCGGGCTCACCGAGCCGAACGCGGGCTCCGACGCCGGCGCGACTCGCACGACCGCGGAGCTTCGCGACGGCTCCTGGGTCGTCAACGGCACGAAGATGTTCATCACGAACGCCGGCACCGACATCACCTGGGGCGTGACGGTCACGGCGCGCACCGGCGACGGCGAGGTGTCGAACATCGTCATCCCGAACGGCACAGCCGGCTTCGAGATCTCGAAGCCGATGGACAAGCTCGGCTGGCGGGCGTCCGATACGCGCGAGCTTTCGTTCAAGGACGTCGAGGTGCCCGAGGGCAACCTGCTCGGCCCGCTCGGCCAGGGGTTCACGCAGTTCCTGACGATCCTCGACGGCGGGCGCATCTCGGTCGCGGCGATGGGCGTCGGCCTCGCGCAGGGCGCCTACGACCTGGCGACCGAGTACGCAAACGAGCGAGAGCAGTTCGGCAAGAAGATCAAGGACTTCCAGGCGATCCAGCACCGGCTCGTCGACATGGCCGTCGAGATCGAGGCGGGCCGTGCGCTCGTCTACAAGGCCGCCTGGCTCAAGGATCAGGACCGTCCGTTCGCGAAGGAGGCGGCGATGGCCAAGCTCTACACGGGCGAGCTGTCGCACCGCGTCGCGAACTGGGCGCTGCAGATCCACGGTGGCTACGGCTTCATGGACGAGTACCCGATCTCGCGGCTCTATCGCGACCAGAAGATCCTCGAGATCGGCGAGGGCACGAACGAGGTGCAGCGCATGGTGATCGCGCGGCACCTCGGGCTCTAGGGCGAGCGGACGCCGCTGAAGGGCCGCGCGCCTCTAGCATTCACGCCGATGAGGAACCGTTCGGCGTTCCTGATCGGCGCGCCCTCGATGCTCGGCGGCGTCCTCGCCGCGCACGCGCTGGCCTATCGCTGGACGGTGCCCGCGGCGCAGCGGACCGTCGAGTTGCGACAGACGGGGCACGCCTGGTTCGCCTATTTGCCGCTCGTCCTTGCCGTGGCGCTCGCCGCGCTGGCGGTCGGTCTGGCTCGCCGGTTGCTCGCGCCACGGAGCGGGACACCTGCGGCCTGGCCGTTCGCGGTCCTGCCGCCGCTCGCGTTCTTGCTCCAGGAGCACCTCGAGCGCCTCGTCTATGACGGCTCGCCTCACCTCGCCCTCAGCGCGCCGGTGATCGCGGGCGTGCTGCTCGCCGTGCCGTTCGGGCTCGCCGCCTACCTCGTCGCCCGGATCCTGCTCGCGGGCGTCGACACGGTTTCGGACGCATTCCGCGCCGCCCCGGCGCGACTCTGCCGCGCGCTGCCGCCGGCCCCGCGCTTCTCGCCGGCACCGGCCGGAGGCGTTCACGCCGGCGCCTGCGCCGGCCGCGGACCTCCGCAGGGCTCGCTGAACCGAGTCCTGTTCCGAAACTCGTAGGAGGTCCCCATGAACCGCTCTCTGCTGCTCGTCCTGGCGGGCGTCGCCGCGCTCGTCGTCCTCTTCTTCGTCTTTCGCGGCGGCGACAGCTCGTCGACCGGGACGACGACCGCAAGCACATCGACGACGGCGACCACCACCGGCGCAAGCACCGGCACCACGACCGCACCCACGGCCACGGCCACGACGCCGAAATTCGTGCCCATCGCGATCACGGTCAAGAACGCCAAGCCGGTGGGCGGCATCCACCGCGCCACCGTCAAGCAAGGCGAGAAGGTTCACCTGGTCGTCACCTCGGACACCGTCGACGAGGTCCACCTGCACGGCTACGACCTGCATGCGGAGGTCGAGCACGGGAAGGCCGAGATCGACTTCACGGCCGACATCGCAGGGCGGTTCGAGGCGGAGCTCGAGGATCACGGCGTGCAGATCCTCGACCTCGAAGTCAAGCCGTGATCTCCGCGTTTGCGCGTCTGCCGCTGGCCCACGGGATCGGCGGCATCAAGGACCTGCCGGTACCGGCGTGGCTCTTTTACTACGGCGGAGCGGTCGTGCTCGTGCTCTCGTTCGTCGCGCTCGGAGCCCTGTGGAAGCAGCCGCGCCTCGAACGTGCGCGGACGCGCGAAGTCGGCGAGCTGCCGCGGAGCGTCCTCCGCTTCGTCCTGGGAGCGATCGGCTTCGGCCTCTTCGTCGTCGTCACCGCGGCGGCGCTCTTCGGCGAGAACGAGAGCGGCACGAACCTCGCCCCCACGTTCATCTACGTCGTCTTCTGGCTGGGTGCGCCGGCGCTCGTGGTGCTCTTCGGGAACGTCTGGCCGGCGTTGAATCCCTGGAAGGCGGCCGCCGACGCGGTCGCGGTGTTCGCCCGCGGCTGGCGGGCGCCGTTCGACTACCCGGCAGGCCTCGGACGCTGGCCCGGCGCGGTGCTCCTCGGCGCCTTCGCGGCGCTCGAGCTCGCCTGGTACGACCCCTCGAGCCCACGGACCCTGGGGATCGCGATCCTCCTCTACAGCTGGATCACGTGGATCGGCATGGCGGCGTTCGGCCGCGAGGCATGGCTCCGTGGCGGCGAGGCGTTCACGATCTACTTGTGGCTCCTGTCGCGGATCTCGGCCGTCGGGATCCGCGGCCGGAAGCTCATCCTCCGATGGCCGTTCACCGCGCTTGCGGGCAACGAGCCCGTGCCCGGGTCGCTCGCCTTCATCTCCGTGATGCTCGGCTCGGTCGGCTTCGACGGGTTCAGCCGGACGACCTGGTGGCAAAACCGGCTCTTCTCGGTCCAGTCGCGCTACGTCGACTCGCCGCACGTCGCCGACCTGCTCGGCTCGCTGCTCAACCTCGGCGGCCTGCTGGTCGCGGTTCTGATCGTGGCGGGGACCTATCTCGCGGCCGTGCGGATCGCGGAGCACTTCGGCGGGCGCCCGCTGCGAACCGAGTTCCTGCTCTCGCTCGTGCCGATCGCGTTCGCGTACGTCGTCGCGCACTACTTCTCGCTCGTCGTGCTCCAGGGCCAGGTGGTCCCGCGCCTCGCCTCCGATCCGTTCGGGTTCGGCTGGGATCTCTTCGGCACGGCCGGCGTGCGTCCAGACTTCACGATCCTGCGCCCGCGGACGATCTGGTACGTCCAGGTCGCGGCGCTCGTGATCGGGCACGTCGTCGGGCTCGCCGTGGCGCACGACCGCGCCGTGACGCTCTTCCGGCCGAAGGCGGCCGTGCGCACGCAGTATGCGATGCTGGGCTTGATGGTGCTGTACACGGTCGGGGGCATGTGGATCCTGTCGCGGCCATGAGCCTCGTCGCCCACGGCGGGGTCGCGGGCGCCGTCGTCGAGACGCTGCTCGCGCTGCTCCTCGTCGGGCTCGCCGCCGCCGTCTGGCTCGGCCGCGGCGACGACGAGGACGAGGACGACGAGCGGGACGAGACGGCTGGAGAGGAGACGCCGCGAAGCGCTTCCTGATCGTCTGCCTGCCCGCGGTCACCGTCCTGCTCGTGCTGGCGCCGGCGGCGACGGCGCACGTCAGCGTGACGCCGACCACGGTCGGGCTGGGAGAGGACGTGGTGCTGACGTTCGCGATTCCGAACGAGAGCGAGGACCGGGCGGACGTACCGCGCGTGGTGGTCGCCGTGCCACCGGCGTTCAAGCTCGACGATCCCGGAGCGCGGCCCGGCTGGACGGCGACCGTCGCCGGCAACGGCACCACCATCTCGTGGCGCGGCGGCTCCGTCCCGCCGGGCCAGTTCGAGACGTTCTCGATCCGCGGCACGGCGCCGAAGCAGCCGGTGCGCCTCATCTTCACCGTCCTCGTCGCCCACACCACGGGGCCGACCGACACGTATCGCACCGCCGTCGAGGTCATGGCCCCACCCTCGACGCGCGACGACGACGCCCGCACGCTGGCCGGCGCCGCCCTCGCCGTGGCGATCGCAGCCGCCGCGATCGCGGTCGGCGGCGGTTTTCTGGCGCTCTGGCTCTGGCTGCGGCCGCCGCCCGGTCCAGTCTAGAAACGAGCACTCCAGGAACGAGTGAGGCCGGGGCTCTCGCCCCGGCCTCGTTTCGTCTCGCTGACTGTCCCCCGCCGCTACTTCCGCGCGCAGAGGGCCGCGATGTCCATCCCGTAGACCGGCTGGAAGAGCTGACAGCCGACCCTCGCCGAGAAGAAGTCGCGCTCGTTGTCGTTGTCCCACGCTGCCAGCGGCGACGGGCCCTGCGCCAGGTCGGCGTCGAGCTGGCTGTAGGCCGAGTACCGCTTCTCGCCCGCGAGCCTGGAAGCGTCGGTCATCTTCTGGTTCCACTCCGGGTCGTTGAAGTAGGAGTAGTTGTTGTTGTTCGACGCGCGGATCCCGTCACCGCTGAGCAGCACGTTGATGAAGTCGAACGGATCCGCGTAGTCCGCCTGCCAGCCTTCGAACGCGATGTCGAACGGCTCGCCCTTCGTGCCTTCCTTCTTGAACTGGACGGCACGCGCGAACTGGCGCACCTCGACGTCGATGCCGATCTTCGACAGGTTGTTCTGGACGATCTGCGCCGACTCCGGGCACGGCGACTCGTTGCAGGTGTACATGACGGCCTTCTTCTCACCCGAGCCGGCAAGCTGCTTCGCCTTGTCGACGTCAGGGACTCCGAGCGGATAGATGTCGGCGTCCTTGTACCCCGGGATGCCCGGCGGCAGGTACTGGTCGGTCGGCTGGCCCGCGAAGGCACCACGCTGCGTGAGCAGGGCGCGCCGGTCGATGGCGAAGTTGACCGCCTGGCGGAGCTTCTCGCTCTTGAAGGTCGGCTGCGCGGTGTTCAGCGCCAGGTACCGGAACGAGAGGATCGGGTTGACGAAGTACTGCTGCTTCCCGTCCTTGGCGAGCTGGCTGTCCGGGCCGTACTTCTTCCCGAGCTCGGCATGCGCGCTCGGCGCCACGCCGTCCGCTGCCCAGTCGACCTCGTTCTTCTCGATCTGCAGCTTGGTCGCGTTCGGCTCGATGCCGACGGTGTACTGGATCGTGTCGAGGTTGTGCGGGCGGTCGCCGGTGTAGTTCGGATTCCGCTTCAGCACGATCGAGCGCGTCGGCTCGTACGACGCAACGTAGTACGGGCCGGCCGAGGGGATCGGCGCCTTCAGGCCGTCACCGTTGATCTCGGTGTTCTTCGGCAGGGCGCAGAAGAACGGCATCGCGATCCGCGCCAGGAAGTCGGGCGCGACGTCGGTCAGCTTGATCGTCAGCTTGTTGCCGCGGGCGGTGACGCCGCGGACGGAGCGCGCCTTCCCGTCGAGGTAGGCCTCCGCGCCGACGATGTCGCTGATGAACGACGAAGCAGGCGAGGCCATCTTCGGGTTCAGGTCACGCTCGATGACGTCCTTGAAGGTGGCGGCGTCCACGACCTCGGACGATGGCGGCGAGAACTTGTAGCCGTCCCTGATCGTGAAGGTGTAGGTCTTGCCGTCCGAGGACACCTGCGGCATCGCCGCGGCGACCTCAGGCTGGAGCTGTGAGCCTTCGGCGCCGGCCTTGTCCGGGTAGTTGAGGAGCTTCGCGCAGGTCGCGTACTCGAATCCCCAGGAGACGGAGTAGTACGCCAGCGCCGGGTCGATGTAATCGGTGTCCGACTGCAGGTTGAATTTCGCGGTACCGCCCTGCACGGCTGCCGACGTGTTCCCCGTCGCGCCGCCGGTCGGCGTCCCGGTCCCTGAGTTGGAGCTGCCGCTATTGCTGCTGCCGCACGCCGACACGACCAGCAGGAGCGAGCCTGCAAGGAAGGCGGCGCACGACGTCCAGAGGCGGAGCCTTGGCATCTGTTTCCTTTCTTTTGCTTCCCAGTCTCGTTAGACGACGTTTGGCCGGAAAAGCGAGTTCTAAACGATGAGCCCAAACGTATTCCGAACACTGCTTAAACCCTGCCGCAACATGCCCTGTTAGGGTCTCACTCCGTGACGATCCGCCAGTTCGTCGACGACGATCTCGGCTGCGCGTCCTACTTCGTCGCAGATCCCGATGCAGGGGAGGCGGTCGTGGTTGACCCTGCGTACAGGATCGAGCAGTACCTGGAGGAGGCCGAGCGGACCGGGGTTCGAATCGTGCGCGTGCTCGAGACGCACACGCACGCCGACCATGTCTCCGGCCACGGACGGCTGGCCCTCGAGCACGGCGTACCAGTCTCGATCCACCCGGCGGCGGCAGCCGCGTATCCGCACGACGAGCTCGAGGACGGCGCCACGACCACAGTCGGCTCGGTGTCGGTCCGTTGCATCCACACCCCCGGACATCGTCCCGAGCATTGCTGCTTCGTCGTCGGCGAGCACGTCGTGCTGACCGGCGACTCGCTCTTCGTCGGCGATGCGGCGCGCCCGGACCTGGCGGTCGAGGCACGCACCGGCGCGGAGGGGCTCTTTCACTCGCTGCAGCGGCTGATGCTGCTCCCGGACGACGTCGTCGTGTATCCGGGTCACGTCGCCGGCTCGCTCTGCGGCGTCGGCATGAGCGCCGATCCGTCCTCGACGATCGGCGACGAGCGGCGCGACAACAGGGCGCTCGAGTACACCGACGTGATCGACTTCGTGAACGCGACGGCAGGTCTCTCGACGCCGCGGCCGCCGAACATGGAGCGGATCGTGGAGTTGAACCGCGGCCCCTGGCTCGGTGCTCAGGCAGCGCTCGCGACTCTCGACGAGTGGGACGGCACGGTGCTCGACGTCCGCTCAGCCGAGGAGCACGCGGCGGGTCATGTGCCGGGGGCGATCAACGTCGCGCTCGGCGGCTCGCTCGTTTGCGACGAAGGCGGCGTTCGTCCTGCGCGCGGGCGAGCGGATTGCGATTCACGCAGCGTCGCGGGAAGACGCCGAGCTCGCGTGGCAGCATCTGCAAGCAGTTGCCATCTTCGGCGTGGCGGGGGAGCTGGCGGCGCCGGCGGCGGTGAAGCGGCTTGAGCCGATCACGGTCGCCGAGCTGGAGCCTCTCGTCGCGCAGGGTGCCGTCGAGCTACTCGACGTTCGCGAGCTCGACGAGCGCGACAGCGGCTACATCGCCGGCAGCCGGCACATCCCGTACAGGCTGCTGCGCGCGATGGGCGCGGAGTCCCTGCCGTCGGACCGGCCGGTCGTCACGATCTGCGAGTCGGGCGCCCGGGCTGCGATCGCAGCCAGCATCCTCGCCCGCGAAGGCATCGACGCCCGCCCCGTGCTGAACGGCGGCATCACGGAGTGGGAAGAACGCGGCGGCCAGACGGTCGAGTTCCGCCGCTGCGGCAGCTAGCTTCTCGTTTACGTATCTGGCAACGCGCGACACCCGCTCGAGGCACGCTCTGTGGACAGTCTGTTCCACTTCCTTTCCACTTGGTCTGACCACAGAATGTCTCGCTAGGGCGCATGGTTACGCCATCTGTGGATTGTCTGTCACAGTTCTGTGAGCGTTGGTCTGACCACATTTGGAGCGGCGTACGAGCCGGTGAAGGGCACGCTGAGGGTGCGGCATTTGGGCGTTACGCAGGCCCGCGTAGGACGAACGTCGGCTTGGCCGGGCGGTAGCCGAGCGCGGCGTTGAGGACCCGCATCGGTTCGTTCTCCTCGTTGGACTGCGTCACGAGCCGCTCGATGCCGGCGCGGCGGGCGTCGTCGATTTGCGCGACTTTGAGCGCCCGCGCGAGGCCGCGGCGGCGGAAGCGGCGCGAGACGACCGTGAAGCCGTTGTACGCCGCCGCGCCGTAGACATTGAGCGACGTGTAACCGACGGGCTCGCCGGCCACCATGGCGATGTGCAGGAACTCCGGCCGCCGGCTCGGCACCCGCCGCTCGGCGAGCCACGCCTCGAACGGGAACCCGAGCTCGGCGAGCCCACCCGGAATGTCCTCGATCCCCTCCTCGACCAGCGCGTGCAGCTGCCTCGCAAGCTCCGGGTGCTCGCGATACGTCGTGATCTCCACGCCCGCCGGCAGCGGCTCGGGACTCGGCGCATCGGCGAGTTCGAGCACGATCTGCTCCTGGCGGTCGATCACCCGGAAGCCGCGACGCTCGGCCCAGGCGCGCCCGTCCTCGTCGGCGCTCACCTGCAGCTCCGCCGCGCCGTGCTCGCGCGCATGCGCGGCCAGCGCGTCCCACAACGCCGTGCCGTGCCCGCGCCCGCGTGCATCGGGAAGCACGCCCCAGGCCGCCGAGAGGTATTCCTTCGACTCGCCCTGCCAGAACGAGGCGAACCCGAAGCCGACCGTCCGCCCCGCCTCCTCCGCGACGAGCCAGATCGGCGCCTCGTTCTCGGCAGCGTGATGCAGCTGGTCTTCGACCGAGACGAGCGCCAGCGGATCGGCGGCCCGACGAAGCTCCACGTAGACCCCGAGCTCGTCGACGCCGAGCCCGCGGATCACTGGATCTGCTCAACGGGGAAGCCGCGCGCCTCCATCGCCTCACAGATTGCGCGCCGGTGCGCGTCGTCGCGGGTGATCATCGTCAGCTCGACCTCTGTCTCGGCGACGTGGATCGACATTCCCTCACGGTGGTGCTCGACCGAGACGACGTTGCCGCGCTCGTCCGCAACGAGCTGAAGCAGCTTGATCAGCTCGCCGGGAAGATCGGCGACGCGTGAGCGGACGACGAGGTAGCGCCCCGCCTGCGTGAGGCCGTGGCGCATGACCGAGATCAGCAGCGTCAGGTCGATGTTCCCGCCCGAGAGCAGCGCACAGACGTCGCGCGAGCCGCCGACCTGGCCCGAGAGCAGCGCGGCCACGGTCACCGCGCCCGCGCCTTCGACCACGAGCTTCGTCCGCTCGAGCAGCAGCACGATCGCCTCGCTGATCTGCTCGTCCTCGACGTGCACGATGTCGTCGAGCAGCTCGTCGAGGATCGCCATCGTCAGCTCGCCGGGGTTCTTGACGAAGATCCCGTCCGCGATCGTGTAGCCGCTCTTGCCCGCCTGGACGCCGACGAGCCGCACTCCGGGCCGCAGCTCGCGCAGCGCGATCGCGATCCCGGCCGCGAGCCCGCCGCCGCCGATCGGGAGCACGAACGTCTCGACGTCGGGCAGCTGCTCGGCCAGCTCGATCCCGATCGTCCCCTGGCCCGCGACGATGTGCTCGTCCTCGAACGCATGCACGAACGTCGCTCCCGTCTCCGCGACGAAGCGCCTGCGCCCGCTCGAGTGCGTCGTCGAAGCCGACGCCTTCGAGTACGGCCTCGGCGCCGTAGTTCTTCGTCGCCTCGACCTTCGCCATCGGCGCGTCCTGCGGCATGAAGATCGTGGCCTTGATCCCCAGCTCGCGCGCCGCCCAGGCGACCGCCTGGCCGTGGTTGCCGGCACTCGCGGCCACCACTCCCGCGGCGCGCTCCTCCTCGCCGAGCGTCGACAGCTTGTTGACGGCGCCGCGGATCTTGAACGAACCGGTCCGCTGCAGGTTCTCGGCCCTCAGCCACACGGTCCGCGCGCAGCGGCGCGAGAACGTCTCGGAGCCGTAGACGGGCGTCACGCGCGCGATCCCGTCCAGCCGGGCGCGGGCCGCCTGGATGTCAGCGAGCGTGGGCGCCGTGCTCACGGCCCTCTTCCTTCCCGACGTGGAAGACCTTCTCCATGATCTCGCGAACCGCGGTGAGCGGGTCGAGCTCGCGGTTCTGAACTTCGTCGAGCAGGCGTCGCAGCTCCGGGTCCTTGGCGACCGACAGCTCGAGATGCGTCTTGGCTCGATTCGAGGCGACAGCGAACACCTCGGACGCGAGATTGCGCCGGCGGCGCGCCTCCAGCTCGCCCGCCTCCTCGAGATAGGCGCGGTGCTCGGCGATCTTCTCCCAGAGCTTCTCGACGTTCTCGCTGCGCATCGCCTCGGTGAGGACGATCGGCGGCTTCCACTCGCGGTCGTGGTCGAGCGAGAGGATCGAGCGCACCTCGCTCAGCATCGTCTTCGCCTGCGGATGATCCATCTTGTTGATCGCGATCACGTCGGGGATCTCCATGATCCCGGCCTTCAGCGCCTGGATCGAGTCGCCGGAGCCGGGCATCAGGACGAGGACGACGGTGTCGGCGACGGAGATCACCTCGACCTCGCTCTGCCCCGCGCCGACGGTCTCGAGGAACAGCAGGTCCTTGCCCGCGGCATCGAGGATCAGCATCGACTGCAGCGTCGTCTCGGCGAGGCCGCCCGAGGTGCCCGCGGGTGCCCATCGAGCGGATGAAGACGTCAGGATCGAGGAAGTGATCCGTCAGCCGGATCCGGTCGCCGAGCAGGGCGCCCTGCGTGAACGGGCTCGACGGATCGACTGAGATCACGCCGACGGTCAGCTGCTGGTCGCGAACGTGGCGCAGGAGCGATGAGATGAGGCTCGACTTGCCGACCCCGGGTGGCCCGGTGATCCCGATCGAGTACGCGCGGCCGGTCTCCGGATAGAGCTCGCGGACGACGTCGTAGGCCAGCGGATCGCTGTTCTCGACGAGCGTGATCGCACGCGCGAGCGCCCGCCGGTCGCCCGCCCGGACGCCGGCGACGAGCGTGTCCTGCGTCCAGTCTCGGCGCCCCGCCACGGGCGCGAACTCTACGCCTTGGCGGGCGCGGCACGGTGCACCAGGGCAAGCGGCCTCGCCATTGCCGCGGCGATCAGCGCGGCGAGCGTGACGACTCCCGAGCACGCGGCCCAGACCCAGCGCGTGCCGACGGCGTCCAGTGAACGGAGCGGCCGTCACCATCGCGATCGAGAGGACGACGAAGTTCGTGCTCATCACCACGGTGAACGCTCGCCCGCGCACGGCATCCGGAGCGCCGCGCTGGACGAGCAGCACGTTGATCACGAACGCCGCGCCGTTGCCGATGCCGGAGAACGCCATCGCGCCCGCCGCGACCCAGATGTTCGGCGAGACGGCCACGACGAGCGTCGCGGCAGCCATCAGCATCAGGGCGAGCGGATAGACGAACGCCGGCCCGCGGCGCTCGACGAGATCGCCGCCGACCACGCTCCCGATCGCCAGCCCGACGCCGGTCGTCGCCCAGAGCAGGCCGTAGCCGAACGCCCCGCTCGAGAATGTGCTCTTCGCAAGCACGATCTCCGAGACGTTGATCCAGCCGGTCGACACCTGCACGATGCTCCAGACGACGAGCACGGTGAGGAGCGCGCGCGAGGCGAAGACGGTGCCGATCCCCTCCGCGAAGTCGCGCCAGTGGCCGCGGGAGATCGCCTTCTCGGACTGCAGCAGCCGCGCCGGAATCCGCATGATCAGCACGGCGGAGAAGAGGAACGTGAGGGCGTTCAGCCAGTAGGCGAGATCTGGTCCCGAGAGGGCGACGACCGTCCCGCCGATCAGCGGTCCGGCCGCGGTCGTGAGCCACTCCGTCGCCTGGAGCAGCGCGTTGCCGCCGGCGAGGTCGGCCTCCGGGAGCAGGTTCGGAAGGCCGGCGTAGACCGCCGGGCGGAAGAACCAGTTCGCGACTCCGGCGACGAGCGCGGCGGCGACGATCGCCGTCGCGCTGCCGAGGAAGGGCAGCGCGACGAAAACCCCGAGCCGCGCCAGGTCGGAGCCGATCATCAGCCAGCGCCGCGAGAGCCGGTCGACGAGCGGCCCGAGGAAGAGACCGATTGCGATCGCCGGCACGATGTTCGCGATCCAGCAGCGCCGAGACCCACGCGCCCGAGCCGGTTCGGTCGTAGACGTCGACGGTCAGCGCGACGACGGCGAGCCAGTTGCCGATCCCCGAGCCCAGCGTGGCGAAGAAGAGCAGCCGAAAGCTGGGAAGCCGGCGAACGAGACCGAACTGGCGGCGTAAGGAGTCCGGCAACACCGTGACGGAGCCTAGCGAGGGATCAGGTCGGTACCCGCTCGAGGACGCGGGCGAGCGCCTCGCCGAACAGCCGATTCTCGTCGGGAGTGCCGACGGTGACCCGGATCGCGTTCGGCGCGCCGAAGCCGGTGAGCGGCCGCACGATCACGCCCTCGCGCAGCAATCCGTCGAAGAGCGGGCGCGCGTCGTCGCCCGACTCCGCGTAGAGGAAGTTCGCGACTGCGCCCGGCGCCGGATCGAGACCTCCCTTTCGGAGCAGCCGCTCGAGCTCGATCCGCCCTTCCCGGTTCAGCTGGGCGCGACGGCGGAGCTCATCCGGATCGTCGAGACTCGCCAGCGCCGCCTCCTGCGCGGGCGTCGTCAGGTCGAACGGCCGACGGGTCTTCGTGATCGCGGTCACGACTTCCGCCGGGCCGATTCCGTATCCGATCCGCAACCCGGCGAGCCCGTAGATCTTCGAGAACGTGCGCAGGACGAAGACCCGCCGTCCCTGCTTCGCGTACTCCTCGATCGCGTCCGGATACTCCGGGTCGTCGATGTACTCGAAGTACGCCTGGTCGACGACCGTGAGCACGTGCCCGGGCACGGCGTCGAGGAACGCCGTCACCTCGTCACGGGTGTTGCTCGTGCCGGTCGGGTTGTTCGGCAGGCAGAGGTAGACGATCTTCGTGCGTGCCGTGACGGCGGCGAGCAGCGCGTCGAGGTCGTAACGGTGCTCGCTCAGCGGCACGACGACGGGCGTCGCGCCGAGCTTCATCGCGTAGATCACGTAGCTCGGGAAGGACGGCCAGCCGCAGACGATCGAGTCTCCGGTTCCGAGCACGGCCTGTGAGAGCGTGTCGATGACGCCGTCGGCACCACCGCCGAGGGCGACGTGCTCCGGGCCGACGCCGTGCCGCTCGGCCACCGCGGCGCGCAGCCGGTAGGCGCCACCGTCCGGATACCGGTTCAGGTCGCGCGCAGCTCGGTCGAGCGCCTCGAGGGCCGCGGGAAACGGCCCGAACGGCCCCTCGTTCGAAGCGAGCTTGATCACGCGGTCGAGACCGAGCTCGCGCTGCACCTCCTCGACGGGCTTGCCCGGCTCGTACGGGACGATTCCGCTCAGGGCAGGGCGGAAGAAGCTTTCGGCGATCTCGGTGAAGCCGTCAGTCACGGCAGTGACTGTAACGCTCGGCGCGCAACTAGTCTTGGCGAATGGAGGAGATCGGCCTGTTCCCGCTCGAGCTCGTGCTCCTCCCGACGGAGCGAATCGCGCTGCACATCTTCGAGCCGCGCTACCGCGAGCTGATCGGCGAGTGCATCGACGAGAAACGCGAGTTCGGCATGGTGCTCCAGCTCGAGGACGGCGTTGCGGAGACCGGCACGATGGCCGCCGTGTCGAAGGTGCTCCAGGTGCTCGACGACGGCCGCCTGAACATCGTCGTCGAGGGACGAAGCCGCTTCCGCGTCTTGCGGATCACCGACGGGCGGTCGTTCATCACAGCGGAGGTCGAGCCGGTCGACGACGAGCCGGAAGAGCCGTCGGACGAGGCGATCGAGCAGGCGCTCGTCCTGTATCGCCGGCTGATCGAGGCGACCGAGTCACCTGCCGAGGAGCCGGATCTCGACGGCGATCAGCTCTCGTTCGATCTCGCGGCCCGCGTCGACTTCGAGATCGACGTCAAGCAGGAGCTGCTGGAGCTGCGCTCGCCGAGAGAGCGCGTGGAGCGCATGATCGAGGTGCTGCAGGAGGCGCTGGAGGCGGTCGAGACGGAGAACGAGCTGCGGCGCCGCGCGTCGGGGAACGGCAAGGTCTCGCCGCTCGAGGAGTAGTCGCTACTCCGGAAGAAGCTTTGCCATCAGCAGCGCGTCCACGAGCTCGTCGCCGCGCCGGTAGTGCGCGCGGCGCAAGCCTTCTCGCTCGTAACCAAGGCGCTCGTACAGTGCGATCGCCGGCGCGTTGTGGGGAAAGACGTGCAGCTCGAGCTTCCGGATCTGCACGTCGCGCGCCCATTCCTCGGCCGAGCGCATCAGCTCGGTCGCGACGCCGCGGCGCCTGTGCGACGCTGCGACCATCAGGCCGACGTCGGCAACGTGCGCGCTCGCGGGATGGGTGTCGCGCGCGGCGGACAGGCGTCCGACCACGACGCCGTCTTCCTCCGCGAGCAGGACGACGGCCGCCGGGTAGCGTCGAATCGCGCGCAGGTATCGTCGCTCGTCGGGAACGCTCCGCCAACCCTCGTCGGCGAGCAGCCAGGCCTCCGGCTCCGCGGTCACGGCGCGCGCAAGCGCGACGAGCGCGGGCGCGTCCCCCGGCTCGGCCCTCCGGATGATCACGCCGACTCCACCACCACCCCATGTCCCCCGCGGCGCGGGTCGCCGGCTGCGGCAAGGCCTCCGTCGGGCAGCCGCTCGACGCCCGCTGCGCCGCCGAAGAAGAGATTCCGGCGCCGCCAGCGCACGACGTCGTAGCCGAGCGCCTCGAGCCGGTCGAGCTCGGCCGGGTCCGCGCCGCCCTCGCAGTGGACATGGGGCTCGTCGAGGTGTACGCGCGGCGCCGCGATCGCCTCGTCGACACCGAGCCCGTGCCCAAGCACGTTGACCGCGATCTGCATGATCGCCCCGCGCAGTCGCACCGAGCCTGCGCTCCCGACCACGAGCCGCGGCCCGTCCGGGCCGAGCGCGACCGAGGGCGCCATCATGCTCGTCATCCGCCGGCCGGGCTTGAGCGCGAGCCCGGCCGAGAGGTCGTGCTCGCCGAGCATGTTGTTCATCTGGATCCCGGTGCCGGGGATGATCACGCCCGACCCCGAGCCGGTCGAAGCCGAGAGCGAGGCAGCGTTCCCGTTTGCGTCGACGACGGAGATGTGCGTCGTCCCGCCCGCCGGCGAATGCTCCGGCCTCCCCGCCTCGTGGGCTGCGATCCGGGCGAGCGCTCCGTTCACGACGTCGTCCGAGGCAAGTCGCCGGGCGAGGCCGCCACGGTAGAGATCGCCGGCGAAGCTGCCGCCTCGGATCCTCGTCTGCTCGCGCATCACCTCGATCAGCGTGCGCATTGCCTCCGCGGAGCCGGGTGGACCGCCGGGCAGGCGCTCGAGGAGACGCAAGCCGTAGCCGATCAGCACCCCGCCCGACGACGGCGCGGGGTTGGAGAGAAACTCGTGGCCGCGATAGACGGCACCGGCCGGCCGCCGCCGCACGACGCGATAGCCGGCGAGGTCGTCTGTCGTCAGCGCGCCTCCTCCCGCCTGGACGTGCTCGACGAGCGCGTGTGCGAGCTCGCCCCGATAGAGATCGCCGGCGCCGTGCTCGGCGAGCCGCTCGAGCGTCCCTCCGAGATCGCCGAGCTTCAGCTGCTGGCCGGCGACGAGGCGGCCGCGGGCGCCGTAGAGCCGCTTGCCCTCGGCGGTGTGACGGAGGATCGAGTCGAGGATGGCGTGCAGATGCGCCTGCGGGCGGGTCAGCTCGATGCCGTCCCGTGCCAGCTCGATCCCGGGCTGCAGCAGTGTCCGCCACGGCAGGGTGCCGAAGGCCCGATGTGCGGCCTCGAGGCCCGCCGCCAGGCCGGGAACCGCGCACGACGCGGCGCCGATCCGGAAAACCTGCGTCGTGTCGCTGCCCGAAAAGTGCACGTCGACGGCCTCCATCTCGGCCGTGCGCACCGGTCGCTCGCCCAGCCCGGGGACGGCCACGAAGCAGTCGAACACCCTCGTCGACCGGTCGCCCGCCCGGTGCACGAGCATGAATCCCCCTGCACCTGGGCCGGTCAGCGGGCTCTCCGTGACCCATGAGGCGCACGAGGCGGCGATGCAGGCGTCGACCGCGTTGCCGCCCTCGCTCAGGACCCTGGCTCCCGCCTCCGCCGTCAGAGGATGCCCAGCGGCGACAGCTCCTCTCATGTTCAGAGACTAACCTTCCGATGAACGGGGTAGACCCCGTGCGAGCCCCTTTCGAAATCCTCACCGTTTGCTCACTAACTGCGCCTGGTCAGCGGAGTCTCGATAGAGGCACGGTCCCGCTTTGAACCGCATCAACCTCTCCAGATCAAGAATCGCCGCGACCCTGGCAGCGCTGGCGGCACTCGTCGTCGTCTGCGCGACGCCGCAGCTCCTCGGCTCACGTGTTCGCGAGGCCGTCGAGGCTCTGAGCGGCGCGTCTCCCGGCTGGCTCTGGACAGCGGCTCTCCTCTTCGCGGTCGGTCTCGGCACGAGCGCCTTTGCGTGGCGCACGGCCTTCGGCGCCTGCGGCGCGCACATCAGCCGCACCGACGCGTCTGCCCGTTACGCCGTCGGCTCGCTCGTCAACTCCGTTGCGCCCGCCAAGCTCGGCGACGCGCTGCGGATCGCTCTCTTCTCGAAGACGCTCGACGGTCGCGACCGCATCTGGACGGGTGGCGGCGTCTACGCGGCGATCGGCGCCGCCCGCGCGCTCGTCGTCGCCGCGCTGGTGATCGTCGGCTCGCTGACCGGTGCGCTACCGCTCTGGCCCGTCTTCCTGCTCTGCGGGATCGTCGCCGTGCTGGCGCTGCTCGCCTACCGCTTCGGGAACGCGCACTCGAAGTTCGCGCACCTGCTCGACGGGCTCGCCGCCCTCGAGCGGTCGCCCCGCCTTGCCCTCACCGTCATCGGCTGGGCCGTGCTCGGCGCGGTCGCCCGGGTCGGAGCGGCAGCCGCCGTCGCGATCGCTCTCGGTGTGCCGCACCCGCTGCTCGCGGCGCTCGTGATCGTGCCGGCGCTCGAGCTGGCGAGCATCGTCCCGCTCACGCCCGGCAACGTGGGCATCGCCAGCGGAGCCGTCGCCGTCGCGCTGCAGAGCCGCGGCATCGGCATGACGCAAGCACTCTCGACGGGGATCGCCTTCCACGCGATGGAGACGATCGCCGGGCTCAGCGTCGGCGCAACCGGCGCACTGTGGCTCGGACGCGACTCGGTCGCCGTTCAGCGCTGGGTGCCACGGTTCGCCGTGGCGACGGCCGGGCTGGCGCTCGCCGCTGGCATGGGCGCCATGCTCTTCGACATGGTCTAGCGGCTAGCTAGTGGCCGGCTACGTGCCGGTGTCGTAGCCGCGCAGGAAGCTCGGCGGCTCGAGCGCCTCGTCGGAACCCGCGCGTCCCGCGGAGATGATCGACGCCGGCCGGCGCTTGCCGCCGAGGCCGGTCGCGACGACGGTGACCCACACCTGGCCCGTGAGGCGCTCGTCGATCGTGGCGCCGAAGATGATGTTCGTGTCGTCGGTCGCCGCCTGGCGCACGACCTCGGCCGCCTCGTTCACCTCGAAGAGCGACAGGTCGTCACCGCCGGCGATCGAGAGCAGGATGCCGCGGGCGCCGACGATCTCCGTGTCGATCAGCGGCGAGCGCAGCGCGCGCTCGGCAGCCTCGCGGGCGCGGTTGTCGGTGTCGGAGGACGAGAAGCCGATCCCCATCAGCGCGGAGCCGGCGTCCTTCATGACCGTGCGCACGTCGGCGAAGTCGAGGTTGATCAAGCCCGGCAGCGTGATCAGGTCGCAGATGCCCTGGACGCCCTGGCGGAGCACGTCGTCGGCGATCCGGAAGGCCTCCAGCATCGACGTCTTCTTGTCGAGCACCTCGAGCAGCTTGTCGTTCGGGATCACGATCACCGTGTCGCACGCGGCCCGCAGCGCCTCGACGCCGTCGGTCGCCTGCTTGGCGCGGCGCGTGCCCTCGAAGCGGAACGGCGTTGTGACGATGCCGACGGTCAGCGCGCCGACATCCCGCGCGATCTGCGCGACGATCGGCGCTGCACCAGAGCCGGTGCCGCCGCCCTCGCCGGCGGTGACGAAGACCATGTCCGAGCCGCGAAGCGCGCGCTTGATCTGGTCGTAGCCCTCGACGGCTGCGTCGCGCCCGATCACCGGGTCTGCGCCCGAGCCGAGGCCCTGGGTCAGCTCGCTGCCGATGTGGATCTTCACCGGCGCGTCCGTCATCTGAAGCTGCTGGATGTCCGTGTTGACCGCCACGAACTCGACCTGCGCGATCCCCGCGTCCATCATCCGGTCGACCGCATTCAGGCCGGCGCCGCCGACGCCGACGACGCGGATCACCGCCAGGTACGGCGAGTCGCTCGAGCGCTCGAGGCGTGCGGGATGCTCCGGCAGCGGCTCGAGCCAGCGCGTATCGCGGGCCAACTCCGAGGCAGGCCCTGGCTCTGCGAGCCGGGAGGGAACGCCCTCCGCGGGCGGCGGCACGACAGCGGGCGAGGCCGACACGGGCGGAACCGCGACCGGCTCGGCCACGAGCGCCTCGCGGTCCAGCTGGCTGTACTCGACCGTCTCCTCGGGAGGCTCGGACAGGCGCTGCTGCTCGTCGGGCTCCTTCGGCGCGTCCCCCTGCTGCTTCTGTGCAGCCTCGGTCGCCCGGAAGAGCTCCGCGAGCGGGCCCTCACGCATGCTGGCGCGGTTTCGCGCCATTGAGCACCTCCTTGGCGAGGTCGCGGTAGAGCATCGCGGCCTCCCCGTCGGGATCGTACGCCAGCACGGACTGCCCCTTCACGGGCGCCTCGGCGTAGCGGATCGTCTTGGCGATCTTCGTGTTGTAGACGAGGTCGCCGAAGTTCTCGCGCAGGATGTCGACCGCCTCGCGGGCGTGCAGCGTGCGCTTGTCGAACATCGTCGGCAGGATGCCCTGGATCTGGACGTCCGGGTTCAGGTTCTCGCGCACCATCGTCAGCGTGTTCTCGAGCTGGACGAGGCCGCGCAGCGAGAGGTACTCGCACTGGACGGGGACGATCACCGAGGTCGCCGCGACAAAGGCGTTGATGGTCAGCAGGCCGAGCGACGGCGGCGTGTCGATCAGGACGTAGTCGTAGCGCTCTCGCACCTCGCGGAGCGCCTTCTCGAGCGCCCGCTCGCGGCCGATCGTGCTCGAGAGCGCGAGCTCGGCGCCGGCGAGGTCGATCGACGAGACGGCGAGGTCGACTTCGCGCTCCGCGATCACCTCCTCGATCGGCACCCGGTGGACGAGCACGTCGAACATCGAGCGCTCGATCGCGTCCGGATTCAGCCCCTGGCTCATCGTCAGGTTCCCCTGCGGGTCGAGGTCGACGAGCAGGACGCGGAAGCCACGCTCCTTGAAGGCGACGCCGAGGTTCAGCGTCGTCGTCGTCTTCGCAACGCCTCCCTTTTGGTTGGCGAACGCGATGACCTTCGGCAGAGCGGTTCCTTTCGTTGTCTTCGTCCGCGCATTGGGACGCGGCAGCAAGCGTGAAAGCGCCATCGTGCGACTCCCTTTCGCGGGATCCGCGCTCAGTCCTTCAAGGGTACCCGGGCAGCCTGAACGACGTCCCGGACGGCACTCAGGTGGCGACGCGGCGACCCTTCGTCAGGTCGACCTTCCCGCTCGGCGTATCGCCGAACCTCCAGACCTGGACAGGCTTCCCGGGCGGCGGTACGACCACGCCGACGGAGCCGAGCGCGGCGCCGGCGTCGTCGGTGCCGCTCGTGTACTGGATGCCGAGCTGGAAGTCCTTCGACCGGGGCTGTCCGGAGGTGGTCGCTTCGAGCCCTTCGCGGATGCAGTCCTGCGCGACCGTGTGCGGGAAGCCGTACTTCCCGAGGCCGGAGACCGAGGAGACGATGCTGGCCTTCGGCGCGATGCCGCTCGATCAACTCCAGGTTGACGCCGTGCTTGGAGCCGTGGTGCGAGATCTTCACGACGTCGGCCTTGAGCGAGTCGACGCCGAGCGCCATCTCGAGCCGCTTCGTGATCGGGTTCTCGTTCGACTCGAGACTGCGGGAAGTCGACGAGGACGTACGACCAGGACAGCGTCTGCGCGTCGGCGCCGAGGATGAGCGAGCGCGTCTTGTCCCGCAGCGGGACGTAGCGGCGCTCCTCCCCGGGCACGTCCGTGATCCGCGTCGCCGGGAACTCGACCTTGAGCGTGATCGAGGAGTTGTTCGGCTCGACGCCGTACGTGTCGAAGCGGTTGCGCAGCGCGATCGACGGCGAGAGCGCCTGCACGCGGACGCGGCCGAGGAACTTCGCGGTGCCACTCGTCGGCTGGGTGACCTGGATCCCGTGCTCCTCGAGCGCGTTCATCATGTTCACGTACGTCGCCGAGGTCATGTAATAGCCCGGCTCCCAGAACTCGGTGATGTGGTCGTGGAACTGGTGCAGGAACTCGGCCATGCCGCCGATGTGGTCGAGGTGCGGGTGTGACGCGACGACGAGCGCGAACAGGTCAGGGCTGTCGGCCAGCACGTTGGCCGCCTCGAGTGCGAGCACGAGCGCCGGCAGCTTCTTGGTCGTCGCGACGTCGACGACGATCGCGCGGCGGCGGCCGTCCTTGCCCTTCGGCAGGCAGAGGAGCTGCGTGTCGCCGTCGCCGACGTTGAGCACGAAATGGATCAGGTCGTCGTCGCCGACGGCGGCGAGGAAGTTCCCCGCCGTCAGCTTCGCCGCAGGGATCGGATCAGGCTTCGCCACCGGGTCCTTCGTCGCGCGCGGAGCACTTCGACTGCTTGCTCGAGCTCAATCGGCTCGCTGACCGCTGAGTAGAACGCGACCTTCGCCTCACGGCGGGCGTCGCGCGTCACGTCGTAGACCGGCGGCCGGATCCAGGTCTCCGGACCGACGACCTCGTCGCCGGCCGCCCGCGCCAGCGCTTTCTTCGAGGCGATGCGGATCGCGAAGGCGTCGCCGTGGCGCAGGTCGCGCGCAGCGAGCGCCGCGGGGAGCCGGTGGTCGCGCAGGAAGGTCAAGAGCGCGCGCGGTGTCGGCGTAGACCTCGGCAGGCGCCTCGGTCTGGAACCGGAGCCGCCCGGAGTTGTCGACTCCGGGCCAGTCGGTGACCGCGAGCACGGCCCAGCTCGCCTCGATCTCGTCGACGACGACGTAGTGGTAGCCGTCGAAGTCGACGGTGCGCAGCGAGCGCGGCTGCCAGGGCCGGAGTCGGCCGTGCTTCGGCGGATTCGCAACGCGCGGCAGCGCCATCGCCGTCAGGCTCGCGCCTCCGCGGCCAGATGTCAACGCTGGGTGCTAGGCCGCGCTGCTCTCGAGGTAGCCGGCCGGCTTCGGCCGCAGCCCGAGGATCGTGTCGTCGAGTGCGGTTACGAGCTCGCCGCGACTTCCGTGGAGGAGCGTCTCGACGATCGCTCGCCGCAGCGACTCCGGGTCCTCGGCCTCGCGCAGCCGCTCGTGGATCTCCGCACGCTCCTTCGGGCCGGACGCGAGCAGCACGGCGGCACGCAGCGACGCGGCCCAGAGCCCGTCGCGGCCGCCGAGCAGCGATTCGAGCGCCGCGCGGAGCTGCTCCTTGCGGAAGGTGCCTTCCTGGAAGAGCGAGAGCTCCCAGCGGTCGAGCGCATCGGCGAGCTTCGGATCGCCGTCCGCGACCGGCAGGCGCTCCCGCACGTCCCGCACGAGCTTCGCCCGGAACGGGTCGAGGCGGCTCGGCTCGCCTGGCGGCGGGGTGGCCGCGATCGGGAGCATCGGACGGATCGCGAGCGGCCGCCAGTCGAGGCGCTCGAAGATGACCGGGCCTGCGGCGACCGGGCCGCCGATCACGAGCCGGAGCGCCGTCAAGGCATCGGCGAGCTCGCCGGGGGCATCGGGCGGCTCGACTTCGCCGGGCTCGAGCTCACGGGCGAGCTCGATCACGCACCGGCGATCCTCCTCGCGGCCGAACCGCTCCGGCAGCAGACCCTGCGCCTCCGGCCAGTAGTTGGCAAGCTCATCCGACGCCGCGACGCGGACGCGGATGCCGTCGCCGAGATCGAGCGCAGCCCCGCTCGAGAGGCCCACCAGCGGCGCGATTGCCGCGTACGAGCGCGCACTGCCGAAGAGGGTCGACTCGAGCTCCTCGTACGCGCGGTCGAAGGCGTCGTCGTGCCAGTCGAAGCCGCCGCAGCGCTCGGCGGTCATGCTGAGCAGGGGCAGGAGCACCGAGCGGAAGATCGCCTCTTCCTCGGTGGGGCCGGCGCCGGCGTGCGCGCGGGCGTAGATCGCCGCCGACGGGGCGCGCAGCAGGTCCTCCATCGCGATCTTCGCGTCGGGCAGGACGAGGAGCGCCGAGAGCCGCTGCTCGACGAAGCCACGCGGCAGGGGCCGGTACTCGTACAGGGTCGGACCGGCGCCGAGCGCATGCTCCTCGAAGGCGAATGGGAGGTCGGCTCCGCTCTCGACGTCGGCGGCGAGCGCCTTGAACGCGCCGAGGCAGTAGTTGCGCAGGGACTGGTAGAGGTGCGGAGCACGAACCGCCATGCCACCCGTTACGCGCTCCCGGCCCCCATCCCTTCCCCCTGGCAGCCGGGACACCAGTAGGCGATGCGGTTGTCGTCGCCCTGGCCGCGCGAGTGAATCGCGGTGCCGCAGCGCGGACAGGGCCTGCCGGCACGGCGGTAGACGCGCCGCAGCGGCCGTGCGCCGGCGACGCTCGCGCTCATCTCCGCGGCGAGCCAATCGAGGAGCTCGCGGAGCTCGTCGTCGGTGGCCGCGGCGACATCACGCCACGGGGAAAGGCGGGTCTGCCAGAGGCCCTCCGCCTTCCAGACGTTGCCGACGCCGGCGACGAGCCGCTGGTCGAGCAGTGCGTCGCCGAGGGCGCGCTCGGGGCTGCGAGCGCAGCCGCCGGATCATCTCCGTCGATGTCGGGCGGCCGCGCGAGGATGTCCGGTCCGAGGCGCTCGACGGCGCGGTCGTTGCCGCGCTCATGCAGCTCGAGCACCGGCCCGTTCCAGAGCACCGCCTCGTGCTCGCTGCCGCGGAGGACGAGCCACGGCCGGCCGGAGCGCTGCGTCCCGAGCGGCTGCACGCGCCAGCGCCCGCTCATCCGCAGGTGGCTGCGCAGCACGAGCCCGCCCTCGAAGCTCGAGCAAGACGTTCTTGCCGACAGCGCGGACGCTCTCGAGCGTGCGGCCGCTGAGGCGCTCTGCGATCTGCCCGGCCTGCGCCCGCGGGTGCGGCGTCTCGACCTCGACCCGCTGCCCGACGAGGACCTGGAGCCGTGCGGCCGCCCGGTGGAGCGAGTCGCCTTCAGGCACCGGCCACCTCGGACATGGGGCGAGCGTATCCCGCCGACGCGAGGATGGGACATCTACATTTGCCGGGTGACGTGCACGTGAGCAGACGCCTGCGCGCGGCGGCCGCTGGAGCGGGTGCGGCGCTCGCCTGGGGTGCGGTCGAGCCGCTCGACCGGCGCATCTTCCGCTGCGACTACTCGGATGTGGCGCTGCTCGGCAAGGCCGTGACGCGCGGGCGCGCCTGGCCGGTCGCGGGCGCTGCGATCCACGCCGTGAACGGGGCCGTGTTCGGGCTCGCGTACCACGAGGTGCGGCGCGTGACGCGGCTGCCCGCGCGACGGCTCGCGCTCGGGATGGCGCTGGCCGAGCACCTGACGCTCTATCCGCTCGGGTACTTCATCGACCGGTATCACCCGCGGCGGGGCGAGCCCGGGATCCCGCCGCTGATGACGAACGGGCGCGCGTTCGCGCAGGCGACGTTCCGGCATGCGCTCTTCGGCGTGCTGCTCGGCCGCTGGGCCGTGTAGCGCGTGTCGTGGCCCGCGACGCGTGTGGCCGAGCTGCTCGGCGTTCGCTATCCGATCATCGGTGCGCCGATGGCCGGCGGCCCGTCGACGCCCGCGCTCGCCGCCTCCGTCTCGCGGGCCGGCGGGCTCGGGTCGCTTGGCCGGCGCGATGCTGACGCCGGCGGCTTTGCGGGACGAGATCCGCGAGACGCGGCGGCTGACGGACGCGCCGTTCGCGGTCAACCTGTTTGCGCCGCTGCCGCCGCAGGACGTCCACCAGGATGTGGTCGCGCGCTTGCGGGAGGTGCTGGCGCCGTGGCACGACGAGCTCGGCCTGGCGCAGCCTGAGCCGGCGTCGCCGCCGGACACGTTCGCGGACACGGTCGCGGTCGCGATCGAGGAGCGGGTGCCGGTGCTCAGCTTCACGTTCGGCATTCCGCCGCTCGATGCTGCGCAGGCGGCCGGGCTGACGCTGATCGGGACGGCGACGACCGCGCGCGAGGCGCTGCTGCTGGCGCGCGCCGGGGTCGACGCCGTGGTGCTGCAGAGCGCCGAGGCGGGCGGCCATCGCGGCACGTTCGCGGGGTCGTTCGACGACGCGCTCGTCCCACTGGCCGAGCTGATCCCCGCCGCCGCCGAGGCGGTCGACCTGCCGCTGATTGCGGCGGGCGGCCTTGTCGACGGCGACGGCATCGCGGCGGCGCTCCGGCTCGGAGCCGAGGGCGTGCAGCTCGGGACGGCATTCCTCGTCTCTCCGGAGGCGGGCACTCCCGCGGCGCACCGGCGGGCCGTGCTCGCGGGCGGCGACGCGATCGTGACGAACGTCTACACGGGGCGCCACGCCCGGCTGCTCCGCACGCCGCTCGTGGACGCGCTCGCTGCAACGGGCGCGGTGCTCCCGTACCCGCAACAGGCGTCGATGCTCGCCGCGCTGCGACGCGCCGGCTCCGAGCTCGACCGCGGCGATCTCCTGTTCCTGCTCGCCGGCAGCGGCGCAGGGCGACTGCGCGAGCTGCCTGCGGGGAAGCTCGTCGAGACGCTCGTGAGCGAGACAGAAGCCGCTCTAGGCCCGTAGCACCGCGCGGCGGGGCCCGGCGAGGAACCCTTCCTCGACGAGCAGCGGCAGGATCTCGGAATCGGTGACCGGCTCGCCGTCGAAGCGCTCGACTGCGAGCCGCGAGCCCGGCTTGCCCTTGACGTGCGTCGCCAGGGCCGCGACCGCAGGCCGCAGCCACGCCTCGTCGGGATCGCGCAGCGGCACGAGCGTCCGCCCGCCGCGCTCGACGTAGAGCGCCGGCTCGCCGCCGAGCAGCACGACGTAGGCACCCGCCACCCTCGCCGCACGGGCGCCGGCCCGCTTCGGCCACGGCAGCGCGGCGCCGTACGGCTGCGCCGGATCGGCGGCCGCGAGCACAAGCGTCTCGGGCTCGTCGCCCTGCCGGGGCCGTAGCTCGCGCAATCGCTCGACGGCGCCGCCGAGCGCGAACTGCGCCCCGCCGAGGCCCTCGACGAAGTAGCCGCGCCGGCAGAGCCCGAGCGTCTCGAGCGCGCGCAGCTCCTGGTAGACGGCGCCGTAGCCGCCGGCAATGCCCTCGCCGCGGACGCCGTCGCGCGTGACGATCCCCTGGCGCTCCAGCAGCAGCTCGGCGAGCGCCCGCGCGTCCCGCTCGCCGGCGAACAACCGGTCCGTCGTCGACCAGCGTCCCTGCGTCGCGGTGATCGCCGCGGCGCGGCGCCGTGAGAAGCGACGCGGCCGGCGCTGAGCCTTGGGCGCGCCGTACCGGCGGGCTGCCCGCAGCGGCTGCCAGGCGTCGTTTGTCACCTCGCCCGACCAGACGAGATCCCAGAGCGGCGGCAGCGCTTCGTCGGCATCGAGCCCCGTGGCCGCGAGCAGGTCGTGCCAGAACTCCGCGCGGGTGCCGAGCGCGGCGCGAATCGCGTCATGGACGTCGCTCTCAGGCCGGTCGGCCGCCCCGGGGCGCCCCAGCACCGGCGCGTCCTCACGGAAGTAGACGGCAACGCGGTCAAGGCCGGCGCCGACCCAGACGAGCTCACCCGAGGCGCAGAGCTGATCGAGCTGCTCCGGCCGGTAGCCGGGAACGCGGCGCGGCAGCACCTCGCTCTCCCAGAGGGCGGCCGGCAGCGGCAGCGCCTGCAGCGGCACGAGCGACTCCCGCAGCGACGCCCGCCGGTCGATCGCGTGCCAGCTCGGCAGGAAGCGGCCGTACGCCGCGCGCTCCGCCGGCTCGACCTCCTTGCGGAGCGCGGCGAGCGAGGCGCGGCGCAGGCGGCGCAGGACGTCTGGGTCGCACCACTCGCGCTCCGTCCCTCCCGGGCGAAGCTCTCCGCGCAGGAGCGTGTCGTCGCGCTCGAAGGCGTGGAGGATCGGCTCGACGTCGCGGCCGAAGCGCTCGTTCGCCTGCTGGGTCGTGAACGGCCCGCGCCCACGCGCGTAGCGGAGGACGAGCGACTCGAGCGCGTCGGGCACCGGCTCGAGGAACGCATCCGGCAGCCCGCCCGGCGGCATGATCCCGAGCGCGTCGCGGTAGCGGCCGGCATCCTCGGCGGCGATCAGGCGCTCCTCGCCGACGAGCCGGATGAGCAGGGCGCGACGCTCCTGCAGCAGCGGCTCGGCGAGCTCGATGTCGTACTCGCCTTCGCGCAGGTCGCCGCGGAGACGGAGCAGGTCGTGCAGATGGTCCGGCGTCTTCGGATCGCCGCGAAGGCTCGCCTCCACCTCGGCGAGCGCCGTCTGATCGATCAGGTCGCGCAGCTCCTCCTGGCCCAGAAGCTCCTTCAGCAGATCGCGGTCGAGCGAGAGGGCCGCCGCGCGGCGCTCGGCCGGCGGCGTGTCGTCCTCGTACATGTAGGTGGCGATGTAGTCGAAGAGGAGCGACGACGAGAACGGCGACGCGGACGTCGTCTCGACGTCGACGAGGTCGAGCTCACGCGTCTTCAGCCCGTGCAGGATCTTCTTCAGCGCCGGGAGGTCGAAGACGTCCTGCAGCACCTCGCGGTAGGTCTCGAGGATCACCGGGAACGACCCATACTTCCGCGCCACCTGCAGCAGGCCCTGGGCCTTGAGGCGCTGCTGCCAGAGGGGAGTGCGCTCGCCCGGCCGGCGGCGCGGGATCAGCAGCGAGCGGGAGGCGTTCTCGCGGAAGCGCGCGCCGAAGAGCGCTGTCTCCCCCACCTCCTGCACGACCAGATCCTCGAGCTCGTCCGGGTCGACGAGGATCTCGCTCGTCGGCGGCGGCTGGTCGGCGTCGGGGAAGTGGAGCGCGACGCCATCGTCGGACCAGATCGAGCTCACCTGTAGGCCGAGCGAGTCGCGAATCCGCGCCTGCAGGGCGAGCGCCCACGGCCCGTGTACGCGTGCGCCGAAGGGCGTCAGCAGCGTCACGCGCCAGTCGCCGATCTCGTCACGGAAGCGCTCGACGACGATCGTCCGGTCCGACGGCACCGCGCCGGTCGCAGCCTGCTGCTCGCCGAGGAAGGTGAGCAGGTTCCGGGCCGCGCGATCGTCCAGCATGTAGTCGTCCCGGAGCCGGTCGAGCGCCTTCCGCTCGGTGAGCGCGACGAGCTCGCGGGTCGCGCGGCCGATCTTCTCGCCCAGCTCGTAGGGCCGGCCGACGCCCTCGCCCTTCCAGAACGGAATCGCGCCCGGCACACCGGGGGCAGGCGAGACGATGACCCGATCGCGTGTGATCTCCTCGATCCGCCACGACGACGCGCCGAGCAGGAACGTCTGACCCGCGCGAGCCTCGTAGACCATCTCCTCGTCGAGCTCGCCGACGCGCCCGCCGCCGTCGGCGAGGAAGACGCCGAAGAGGCCGCGGTCGGGGATCGTGCCCGCGTTCGTGACCGCGAGCCTCCGAGCGCCTTCGCGCCCGCGGACGAGATTGCCGGTGCGGTCCCAGATGATCCGCGGCCGGAGCTCCGCGAACTCGTCCGACGGATAGCGCCCGGCCAGCATGTCGAGCACGTTCTCCAGCTGAGTCCGCGAGAGCTCTGCGAAGGGATACGCCTGCCGGACGAGTGCGTGCAGCTCGTCGACCTCGATCTCCTCCTGCGCCGAGATGGCGACGATCTGCTGCGCGAGGACGTCGAGTGGGTTGCGCGGGATCTTCGTCTCCTCGATCGCGCCCTCGCGCATCGCGCGCGCGACGACCGCGGACTCGAGAAGGTCGCCGCGGAACTTCGGGAAGATGCGGCCCTTGGAGACCTCGCCGAGCGTGTGCCCGGCGCGGCCGACGCGCTGCAATCCGCGGGCGACCGACTTCGGCGACTCGACCTGGATCACGAGGTCGACGGCGCCCATGTCGATGCCGAGCTCGAGCGACGACGTGGCGACGAGGCACGGGATCCGCCCCGCCTTCAGGTCCTCCTCGACGAGCACGCGCTGCTCGCGGGCGAGGCTCCCGTGATGCGCCCGGGCGATCTCGACCCGCTCGTCGCCGTCGCCGGACGCGAGCTCGTTCAGGCGCAGCGCCAGTCGCTCCGCGAGCCGCCGGTTGTTGACGAAGACGATCGTCGAGCGGTGCTCCTTGACGAGCTCGAGGATCGCCGGGTAGATCGAGGGCCAGATCGACTGTGAGTTGCGCTCGACGCCACTTCCCATCTCGACGCCGTCGGCGAGGATGGGCGTCGGCAGGCCGGCGGTCGACTGCAGCTCGCGCATGTCCTCGACCGGCACGACGACCCGCAGGTCGAGCTCCTTCGTGACGCCCGCATCGACAAGCCTGATCGGTCGTGCACCGGAGACGAACTTGCCGATCTCCGCGAGCGGGCGCTGCGTCGCCGAGAGGCCGACGCGCTGCATCGGCTTCGTGAGCAGGCGCTCGAGGCGCTCCACCGAGAGCGCAAGGTGGGCGCCGCGCTTCGTGCCGGCGACGGCGTGCACCTCGTCGAGGATCAGCGTCTCGACGCCCCGGAGTGTCTCTTGCGCCTGCGAGGTCAGCAGCAGAAACAGCGACTCGGGCGTCGTGATCAGGATGTCCGGCGGGCTCTTGAGCATGTCGCGCCGCTCCTTCGCGGGCGTGTCGCCGGTGCGGACCGCGACGCGGAGCTGCGAGCCCAGCCCGGAGAGCGGGCCGCGGAGGTTGCGCTCGATGTCGTAGTTGAGCGCCTTCAGGGGTGAGACGTAGAGGACGCGGAGTCGCTGGGTCGACTCGTCGGGGCCAGGTGCCGCGGACAGGCGGTCGATGGCGTGGAGGAACGCGGTCAGGGTCTTGCCGGAGCCGGTAGGCGCCTGGATCAGGACGTGATCGCCGGAGGCGATCGCCGGCCAGCCGAGGGTCTGTGCGGGGGTCGGCGCCGCGAACGCACCCTCGAACCAGGCCCGCGTCTCCGGGCGGAAGTGCGCGAGCGGGTCCATGCGTCCAGATTACCGCCCGAACGTGTGTTTGCGAAAGGGGCGAAACGGCCGTGGGACCAGCGCCTACTCATGCGCCGTCCCTAGCCCCCACCCACCCGGGGAAAAGCTAAGGAGAGGCTAGCCGGGCAAGACGCACGGGACTGTCACAGCTCTGCACAAATATGCGGCGCTCGACCGGCGCCAGGCGAAACGGCGAGAGCGGGTTCCGCGACGAAGTAGACGACCAGCGCAATCGCCAGGATCACGCCGACGACCGCCCCGACGACGAGCGTGACGCCGGTCAGCGCGATCAGCGGCGTCCGCGGGCTGCGGCCGCGCTCGGCCTCGTGGGCGAGGTCCCTGGCGGTCTCCACCGGATGGGGCGTCTCGGGCACGCACGGTGAGTCCCCACGCTGCACGAAAATCACACCTTCGCAACCGAGGTATCCTCAGCTCATGGCACCCGACCGGCTCTGGTTCACCGAATCCGACGAGGCGAATGCGCTGAACGCGACCGAGCCGATGGCGCTGCTGATCGGCTTCGCGATCGACCAGCAGGTGTCCGTGCAGAAGGCGTTCTCCGGCCCGCTCGCCCTGAAGCAGCGCGTCGGCACGCTCGATCCGCGGGAGCTCGCGGGGATGGACTTGAACGAGGCGTTCCGCGAGAAGCCGGCGATCCACCGCTTCCCCGGCGCGATGGCCGACCGCGTGCGCGACCTGGCTGCCTACGTGACCGACGAGTACGACGGCAAGCCCGAGCGGATCTGGACCGAGGCCGCGGACGCCGACGACCTGCGCCGCCGGATCGCCGCCCTGCCGGGCTTCGGCGAGATGAAGATCAAGGCGCTCGGCTCGGTGCTCGCCAAGCGGTTCGACGTGCCGCAGGCGCAAGGGCTCGTCCCGGACCACCCCACGCTCGGCGACGTCGACTCCGCCGAGCGGCTCGTTTGGTACCAGGACAAGAAGCGCGCCTACAAAGCGAAGCAGCGCGCCGCGAAGACCGCGAAGGCCTGAGCGGCGGCCGGCTCGACTCACAGTCTTCTTAAGCGGCGCTCAGGCGACTCTTAGCCGGCACCGGTTCTCTGGAAGGGCAGAGGCGATCCTGCCTCGCTCGACCCAAGGAGCACCGATGGCCGACCACCTCACCCGAACCGCGACCTGCAACTGCCCGCGTCCGCTGTCCCACCGACGCGTGCGGAGGCCGCTGCCGCCGATGCGCGCTGGACGACGCGCGGCGTGCTCGGCCGCCTCGTCCGCCTCGACGATCAGAAACGGGCGGCCTAGGCCACGCCTCAGCCGACGCCGGCGAGCAGGAAGGCGCGGTTCTCCTTCAACATCTCCCGGGCGATCACGAGCCGCTGGATCTGGTTTGTGCCCTCGTAGATCTGGGTGATCTTGGCGTCGCGCATCATCCGCTCGACCGGGTACTCCTGGATGTAGCCGTAGCCGCCGAGCACCTGCACCGCGTCGGTCGTGACCTCCATCGCGACATCGGTGCAGTAGAGCTTCGACATCGCCGAGAGCTTGGTCAGCTCCTGGCCCTCGGCACCCTCGTCGATCAGCTGGCCGACCTTGTAGAGGAGGCCGCGCGCCGCCTCGCACTTCGTCTCCATGTCGGCGAGCATGCCCGCGATCAGCTGATGCTGTGCGATCGGCTTCCCCATCGTCTCACGGCTCTTCGCGTAGTCGACGGCGTAGTCGGTCGCGCCCTGCGCCAGGCCGAGGCCCTGCGCGCCGATCCCCGGGCGCGAGCGGTCGAGGATCCGCATCGCGATCCGAAATCCCTCTCCCTCGGCACCGAGCAGGTTCGTCGCCGGGATGCGACAGTCGTTGAAGAAGACCTCACCGGTCGTCGAGCCCTTGATGCCCATCTTCGGCTCGATACGCCCGACCTCGAACCCGGGCGCGGCCGCCTCGACGACGAAAGCCGAGATGCCCGAGTGCCCCTGCTCGGGATCCGTCTTTGCGAACACGACGTAGACGTGCGCGACGCCGGCGTTGGTGATGAAGCGCTTGCCGCCGTTGAGGACGTACTCGTCGCCGTCGCGCGTGGCCGTCGTCCGCATCGCGGCCGAGTCCGAGCCCGACCCCGGTTCGGTCAGCGCGTACGCGGCGAGCCACTCGCCGGAAGCCAGCTTCGGTAGGAAGCGCTGCTTCTGCTCCTCCGTGCCGGCGAGCTTGATCCCGAGCGACCCGAGCTCCTGCACGGCGATGATCAGGCCGCTCGTCGCACAGACCTTCGAGAGCTCCTCGATCGTCACCAGCGTCATCAGCGAGCTCTCGCCGATGCCGCCGTACTCCTCGTCGTACATGACGCCGAAGAGGTCGTTCTCGCGGTACAGCTCGACGACGTCCCACGGGAACTCCGCCGTCTTGTCGATCTCGGCCGCCCGCGGCGCGATCCGGTCGCGCGCCAGCGTGCGCACGAGCTCACGGATCTCGCGCTGTTCCTCGGTCAGTGGATCGATCGGCACGCGCCGAGTCTAGCCCCGGGGCGTGCCGATGATCACGACCCCGCCACGATCACGGGCCCGTCACGATCGCGTAGATCTTGCCGGACATCTCGTGCATCCTGCTGTGAGCGCCTGCTGCACAGAGCACGCACCGCCACGAGTAGACGCCGTAGGCGGGGATCTCGAAGCTGGTCTTCGTGATGCCCGGAGCGTCGCCCTTCGCGGGTGCGATCAGCACGCTGATGCCGAGTGCGCGGATCGTGAACGTGTGAAAGGCATGTGTGTGATTGCGGAACGTGACGACGACGCGCGCACCGGGCCGGATGGCGAAGTTCGCAGGCAGCGCCACCTGATCGCCGAGTGCGATGGTGATCGTCAGCCGCTGCACCGGCCGGGTCGAAGACGACGCCGGCTGGGCGGTGGCGAGGGCGAACGCGCCGACGAGAGTCCCGCTCACGACGGCAATGAAGATGGTCTTCCAGCTCATGGCGGAACTCCTTTGTAACGATTGTGACTATTAGTCGACTCCATCCCCGCTGACGAGTCGGGCGACATCCGTGTTCTCCCGCAGCCGGCCTCCGGGACTTCGCTGACACCGACCGGCCCGCAGGGCGGTTCTCAAGGCTTCCGGGGCTCGCGCCGATGGTCACTACCGATGCGCCGCGTCGCCAGCCTTCTCTTCCTCCTTGCACCGACCCTCGCGGCGTGCGGCTCGACCTCGACGGGCGGCGCGCCGGCAGCGGCTCCGGTTCAGGGAGTGGCGAGCACCGCTCTCGTCGACTCGAACGTCCAGGGAGCCGCCGTCGCGGTCGAAGGCTGGTTCGCCCAGAACGGGACCTATGCCGGCGTGACCGTCGAGGCGCTGCGTGCGCTCGACCCGATGCTCCCTCAGGTCCGGATCGCCTGGGCGACGGCGCAGGCCGTCTGCCTGGAGAGCACGGCCGCGGGCGCGACCGCCAGCCTCGTCCGGCCGGGCGGGACCGTTCAGAACGGGCCCTGCCAGGCGACAGCCGGCTGACCGGCCCGCACCCGCCCGAGCCGGATCCGGCCGACAAGCTAGATTCGCCTCCGGTGAGACGGCGTTGATCCTCGAGAACGGCACGATCCGCACGCTCGACCCGTCGCTGCCGGTGGCGCGCGCGCTCGCGATCGCGGGCGACAGGATCGCCGGCGGGGTCGGCGTCCACGAGTCGGCGCTCGCCTCGCCGGAGACGATCGACCTCCGGGGCCGCGTCGTCCTGCCGGGCTTCACGGACTCGCACGTCCACTTCCCCACCTGGGCGGTCGCGCAGCATGAGGTGAGCCTCGACGGCTGTGCCTCGCTCGCGGAGGCGATCGAGCGCCTGCGAGGCGTCGACGTCAAGCCGGGCCGCTGGCTGCGCGGCTACGGCTGGCGCAGCGGCGACTGGTCGCCCGCCAACGACCCGACGAAGGAGGATCTCGACGCGGTGACGGGCGAGACGCCTGCGGCGCTGATCGCGAAGGACTACCACTCGCTCTGGCTGAACACGGCGGCGCTCGCCCGCGCGAACGGCGACCTCGAGGTCGCGGGCGGAGTCGTCGAGCGCGACGAGAGCGGCGAGCCGACGGGCGTCCTGCGCGAGGAGGCCGCGTGGCGCTTCAAGGACCGTTATCTGACCGTGGCCGACGATGAGTACGTCGAGGCGATGCGGACGGGCGTGCGGCTCGCGAACGAGCGAGGCGTCGTCGCGGTGCACGACAAGGACGGCTGGCTCGGCGCGCCGCGGCTGTGGCAGCGCCTGGCCGAGGAAAATGGCCTGTCGTTGCGCGTCTGGCAGTCGATCCCGCACGAGCGCGTCGCCGAGGTCGCATCGCTCGGCATCCGCAGCGGCTTCGGCGACCCGATGCTGCGGCTCGGCTATCTGAAGGTCTTCATGGACGGCACGCTCGGCTCGCAGACCGCGCTGATGCTCGACGGTTCGGGCGTCCGGATCACGAGTGGCGAAGAGCTCGAGGAAATCGTGCGAGCGGGTGCGCGGGCAGGCTTCCCGGTCGCCGTGCATGCGATCGGCGACGGGGCGAACCGCGAGGCGCTCGACGCGTTCGAGCGCAGCCGGGACGCGTGGCTAGCCGCTCGGCCTGCGCCAGCGCATCGAGCACGCGCAGTGCCTCGCGCCCGAGGACGTGCCCCGCTTCGCCGAGCTCGGCGTCGCGGTGTCGCCGCAGTTCTCGCACGCGCCGTCGGACCGCGACCTCGCCGACCGCTTCTGGGCCGGCAAGACCGATCGCGCCTACCGGTTCCGGTCGCTCGTCGACTCGGGCGCGGTCGTCGCGAACGGCAGCGACGCGCCGATCGAGGAGCTCGACCCGCTCGCCGGCATCCGCGCGGGCGTGCGCCGGACGATCGACGAGCGTCAGGCGTGGCATCCCGAAGAGGCGGTCACCGTCGAGCAGGCGCTACACGCGACATGCGTCGCGCCGGCCTGGCTCTCCGGAGACGAGCGGCGCCGCGGCCGCCTCCTCCCCGGCCTCCTCGCAGACCTCGTCGTGCTCGACCGCGACCCGCACTCAGACCTCGACGCGCAGGTCGTCGCGACGATGGTCGCCGGCCGCTGGGTGCACAACCCGCCTCCCTGGGACTGACTCGATTTGGAGCCGGCCGGTCGGTTTGAAACGATCGGGCCGATGGCGATCGGCGAGCATCACATCGGCCGCGACGACGTGATCTGGGCGTTCGGGCCTGACCTCGAGCCGGTGCTCGAGGTCGCGCCCGGCGCGATCGTCACGCTCGAGACGAACGACTGCTTCACCGGGCAGATCCAGACGGAGGACGACCTCGTCACCGAGATCGACTTCGCACGCGTCAACTCCGCGACAGGGCCGATCGCCGTCACGGGCGCCGAGCCGGGCGACTCGCTGGTCGTCGAGCTGCTGGAGGTGAAGCCCGGCCCGCGCGGGTTCGCGACGATCATCCCCGGGATCGGCCAGCTGATCGACAAGGTGCGGTCACCCGTGACCCAGGTCTTCCACGTCGAAGGCGACACGATCCGGATGAACGACCGGATCTCGTTTCCGTTGCGGCCGATGGTCGGCGTGATCGGGTGCGCGACCGACGGCGAGACACTGACGAACGGCTTCGCGGGCCGGCACGGCGGCAACCTCGACAATCACCTGCATGGGCCTGGCGCCACGGTCTACCTGCCCGTGCGCCAGCCGGGCGGGATGCTTGCGATCGGCGACATGCACGCCTCGATGGGCGACGGGGAGCTCTGCTTCACCGGCGTCGAGATCGCAGGCGAGGTGACGATCCGCGTCGGCCTGCTGAAGGGCAAGCAGGGCACCTGGCCCGTGACGGAGCTGGCCGACCGCTGGATCGCGCACGGAACGACGTCAGGCGGCGACGGCACCGGGCCGGACTTCATGGAGGCGCTCGACCGCGCCGCCGAGGAGGCCGCGCGCCTGCTCGTCGACGAATGGGGCTTCTCGATGGAGGAGGCGTTCATCTTCCTCTCGGTCGCCTGCGACGCGAACATCTGCCAGGCGTGCCGGCCGCAGGACTTCTCGGCGATCGCGCGGGTCGCCGTGCCGAAGATCGGCGCGACGCCGAAGCCGTTCAGCGACTAGGAGGGATTGGCGGAATATCGCTCGTCGTCGGGGTGCGATGCTCGTTCCGAGGCAAGGACGCAGGGAGCGTTCGTAGCGGAGCCCTACGGGCGCGATCGAGGACGCCGCATCGGGGCGAGCAGCGCGGCCCGGCGACACAGTCGCTATTTCGCCAAGCCCTCCTGGCTAGGAGCGTCCCGGCAGCTTCGCGAGCTCGACGAAGAGCTCGTGGGCTGCCGCAATCCCGAGCGGCACGTACTCGACGAGCAGGCGCTCGTTCGGCGAGTGGACGTTCGACTCGTTCAGCCCGAAGCCGGTGAGAATCGTCGGGATCTGCTGATCGGCGAGCGCCGGCATGATCGGCAGCGTGCCGCCCGAGCGCGTCAGCACCGGCCGCACGCCGAGTGCCCGCTCGAAGGCGTCGAGGCCGAGCTGGATCGCAGGCGAGTCCGGAGCGACGAGACCCGGATTGGCCGAGTCGTCCTGGACGAGCTCGACCGTCGCGCCAGGCGGCGTCGCCTCCTCGACGAGCTTGCGGACCGCGGCCGAGACGGTCTCGAGGTTCTGACCCGGCGCGAGGCGAACGGTGAAGTTGGCCTCGGCGAACGCGACGAGGGTCGTGTTCCGCACCATCTTCCCGGCCTGGATGCCGTTCACGTCCACCGACGGCTCAGCCCAGGTGCGGAGATAGAACTCGTCGGCGGCGCGCTCGTCGTAGGGCGAGACCGCGGCTTCCTGAAGCACCTCGACGCCCGGCTGGAGGGCGCCCCAGTCGGCGAGCTCGTCGTCCGTCGGCGCCGTGATCCCGGCGCGGAGCGCCTCCGGGAGCCGGCCGTCCTGCGGCAGGAGCGCTTCGAGCACCGCCATCAGCGCGTGGATCGCGTTCAGCCCCGCGTTGCCGTACATGCCGGAGTGCAAATCGCGCGCGCCCGTGCGCACGCGGATGTCGAACGCCGCCAGCCCGCGGGTGGCGATGTTGAACGTCGGCTTGTCCCGCTCGAGCATGCCGCTGTCGAAGATGATGCAGACGTCGGCGCCGCGATCGTCCTCCGCGAGGAAGTCGACGATGGAGTGGCCGCCGATTTCCTCCTCGCCGTCGCAGGCGAAGCGCACGTTGACCGGCAGCGCACCCTCGCGCGCCAGGTCGCGGGCGGCGGCGAGCAGCATGTAGAGCTGACCCTTGTCGTCGGTGACGCCGCGTCCGTAGAGCCACTCGTCGCGGATCGTCGCCTCGAAGGGCTCCGACTCCCACTCGTCGAGCGGCGACGGCGGCTGGACGTCGAAGTGCCCGTAGCAGAGGACCGTCGGCGCGGACTCGGCGCCGCTCGAAGCGCGGAACTCGCCCACGACGAGCGGCTTGCCGTGCCAGTCCATGAGGTCTGCCTCCCCACCTGCGGCGGTGATGAAGTCGCGCACCCACGCGGCAGCCAGCTGCACGTCGGCGCCGTGCGCCGGATCCGCGCTCACGGAGGGAATGCGGATGAACTCCGCGAGCTCGTCGAACCAGGCCTCGGCCACGATCGCCGAGTCTAACCACGGAGGAATAGGTGATGGGCGGACGCGGCGCCCGCGCCCGCCCATCGCCGGCCGGACGCTAGGCGGCCACGTCGCGAAGCTTCTGCGCCTCGGCGAGCGCGCGCAGCTTCTTCAGCGACTGGTTCTCGATCTGGCGGATCCGCTCACGGGTGACGTTGAACGTGCGCCCGACCTCGTCGAGCGTGCGCGGATGCTCGCCGTTCAGCCCGTAGCGAAGCTCGAGGACGCGACGCTCGCGCGGTGCAAGCATGTCCAGGATCTTCTCGAGCGTCTCCTTGCGGAAGGACGTGTCGGCCGCTTCGTCGGGCAGCGGCTCCGAGTCGTCGGTGAGGAAGTGCCCGAACTCCGACTCCTCCTCGTCGCCGACCGGCTTCTCGAGCGAGACGGGTGTCTGAGACGTGCGCCGGATCTGCTCGACCTCGTCGATCGTCAGCTCCAGCTCTCTTGCGATCTCCTCCGAGGACGGCTCGCGGCCGCGCTCGGCGCGGAGCTTCCGCTCGCAGCGGACGATCTTGTTCAGCTTCTCGACCACGTGCACCGGCATGCGGATCGTCCGGGCCTTGTCGGCGAGAGCGCGCGCGACGGCCTGGCGAATCCACCAGGTCGCGTACGTGGAGAACTTGAACCCCTTGCGGTAGTCGAACTTCTCCGCAGCGCGAACGAGGCCGATCGTGCCTTCCTGGATCAGATCGAGGAACGGCAGCCCCTGGTTGCGGTACTTCTTGGCGATCGAGACGACGAGGCGCAGGTTGGCCTCGACCATCTCCTGCTTGGCGTGATGGTCGCCGCGCTCGATCCGCTTCGCGAGCTCCACCTCTTGCGCCGCCGTGAGCAGGTCGACCTTGCCGACGTCCTTCAGGAACAGTTGCAGCGAGTCGGTCGAGACCTCGCGGCCGCCGTCGAGGTCGAGGCCCGGGTCGTCCGCGGCCTCTCCGACCGCGACGATCTCGATCTGCAGCTCCTCGAGTGCGGCGTAGAAATCGTCCAGCTGGCCCGCCTCGAGATCCAGCTCGTCGAACGCGAGCGCGATCTCCTCGGCCGTCAGTGCCCCGCCTGCAGCCTGAGCGGCATCCAGCAATCCCCGCGCTTCGACCGTCTCCATGACGTCGGTGACCTTGACGTCGGCGGTCTTTCCCCCCGAACCAGCGCTCATGACCCTCCCCAGGGTGTTTGTGACATCAAGAACGAGTTGCGGCGAATGGGAACTGTGCCAGAGACTGCGGACAGGCGCCATAGGCCGTTCGGCTCACTTTTTGCGTCAACCGGTCCCACTGCTTTCAAGACGTATCAGAAACCGCTTTGCTTCCCTGCCCAGCGCGGTTTTCGGCCCGGCGCCGACGGCGAGGTTCAGCTGGCGCTTCGCCTCGGGCACCTGGCCGACCCAGAGCAGCAGCAGGCCGAGGTGAAAACGGACGGTCGAAGCATGCGGAAAGCGGCGCGCGAGGGGGCCGAGACGCGAGAACGAGGCCGAGAGATTCGCCTTGTCGAAGCGCGCGACGGCCGCCGCGACGGCGGGCTCCGGGTCGTTCGGAGCCAGCCGCGCCGCCTCGTCGAAGGCGCGCCGGGCCGAGACCTGCCGGCCGAGCTTCTGGAGCGCGATGCCGTAGAGGATCTTCGCGTCGGCGTCGCCGTTCCGTGCCCGGCGCTCGAGCTCGCGGAACTGCGCAGGCGGGGCGAGCTTGGCGATCGCGGCCGGGAACGCGAAGCCCGGCACGAAGGTCGGATGGCCCGGGAAGTACGACGGGTGGAGCAGATCCTCCGCGCGAAGCGCCGAGAGCGTGTCCGGCTGGATGCGGTCGGCGCGGCGCCAGGCCTCGACCGCGCCCGGTGTGTCGCCGGCCCAGAAGCGTGCGAGCCCCAGATGGAGCGCGACGAACGAGTCGCGCGCGTGCTGGCGGCCGAGCGTCTCGATCGCGGGCAGGCTCGAGCCGGGCCAGTCGGCGAAGAGGTAGGCGACCCGGCCTTCGAGGCTCGGATCGCGTGCGACCAGCTGCTTCGCCTCGTCGTAGCGCTTGGCGTCGTAGAGCGTCTGGACGCGGCGGAGCGTCCGCGCGTGGGCGTCGTCGCGGACGCCGAGGTCGAGCTCGAGCTGCGGCTTGCCGGCCTTTGGCTTCGCGACGCCTTCGCGGTCCTGCCGTGTCGCGAGGGTGCCGCCGACCACGATCGCCGCGGCAGCCGCCGCGGCGAGGGCGACGCCGGCGTAGACGCGGGTCCTGGCGGTCACCGGCGCAACGGTACCGGCCGGGAATAGGGCGTCTCCCGCTACCGTTTGCAGTCACGAATGGCGACATATCGCGACCTCCTTCAGCGGACCCGCGCCGAGATCGCCGAGATCGACGGCACGGCGGGCCAGGCGCTGCTCGACGAGGCAGTCTTCCTCGACGTCCGCGAGCGCGACGAATGGGACGAAGGGCACATCCCCGGCGCCGTGCACGTGCCGCGCGGCTTCCTCGAATCGCGGATCGAAGCGCTCGTCCCGGACCGCTCGCAGCGGATCGTCGTCTACTGCGCGGCCGGCAACCGCTCCGCCTTCGCCGCCAAGTCCCTGCAAGAGCTCGGCTACGAGAACGTCGTCAATCTCCAGGGCGGCTACACCGACTGGAAGCGCAACGGGCTCGCGACCGAGCTACCCCGCTCGCTGACCCCGGAGCGGCGCACCCGCTACTCGCGGCACCTGCTGATCCCTGAGATCGGCGAGGCCGGCCAGCTGAAGCTGCTCGACTCGCGGATCCTGCTGATCGGCGCCGGCGGCCTCGGCTCGCCCGCGTCGCTCTACCTCGCGGCGGCCGGCGTCGGCACGCTCGGGATCGTGGATGCAGACGTGGTCGACGAGACGAACCTCCAGCGCCAGGTGATCCACAACCTCGACTCGCTCGGGACGCCCAAGGTCGACTCGGCGAAGGCGACGCTGCAGGCGCTGAACCCCGACGTCGACGTCAAGACCTACCGCGAGCGGCTCACCTCCGACAACGTCGAGCGGATCCTCGCCGACGGCTGGGACGTGATCGTCGACGGCGCGGACAACTTCCCCACGCGGTACCTCGTAAACGACGCCTCTGTCTGGCACGACATCCCCGTTGTGCACGGGTCGATCTACCGCTTCGAGGGCCAGGCGACGGTCTTCAAGCCGCACGAGGGCCCGTGCTACCGCTGCCTCTTCCCCCAGCCGCCGCCGCCCGAGCTGGCACCCTCCTGCGCCGAGGGCGGGGTGCTCGGCGTCCTGCCCGGGATCATCGGCTCCCTGCAGGCCAACGAGGCGCTGAAGCTCGCACTCGGGATCGGCGAGCCGCTGATCGGCCGGCTGCTCCTCTTCGACGCGAGCGCGGGCGAGTTCGACGAGGTGTCGGTCCGCCGCGACCCGAACTGCCCCGTCTGCGGCGAGCACCCGACGATCACCGACTACATCGACTACGTGGAGTTCTGCCAGGCATGACATCCACGACGTCCACTGTCCGCATCCCGCCCGTGCTGCGCGACGCGACCGGCGGCGAGCGCGAGGTCCCGGCCTCCGGCTCGACGGTCCGCGAGCTGCTCGAGGACCTGACCGCGCGCCTCCCTTCGCTCGGCGAGCGGATCTACGACGGCGACCTGAAGCCGTTCGTGAACGTCTACGTCGGCGGCGAGGACGTCCGCACCAGAGGCGGTCTCGACGCCCCGGTCCCCGCCGGCGCAACGGTGATTCTCCTTCCGGCCATGGCCGGCGGCCGGACGCTCTGACCGCCGCCATCCGTGCCCGCTAGCTCGCTTCTCGACCTGATCGGGAACACGCCGCTCGTCGAGCTGCCACGGCTCGCGCCGGAGGGCGTCCGCCTGTACGCGAAGCTGGAGGGCCAGAACCCGACGGGCTCGATCAAGGACCGCGTCGCGCTCGCCATGGTGGAACATGCAGATCTGGAGCCGGGCCAGGAGCTGCTCGAGCCGACGAGCGGCAACACCGGGATCTCGCTCGCGCTCGTCGCGAAGCTCAAAGGCCTGAAGCTCACCTGCGTGATGCCCGAGAACGCGACCCCGGAGCGAAAGCTGCTGCTCCGGCTCTACGGCGCCGAGATCATCGAGTCGCCCGGCTCGGAGGGGACGAACGGCTCGGTCCGCGTCGCCCAGGAGATCGCGGCGCGAGACGACCGCTACGTGATGCTCTTCCAGTACGCGAACGAGTGGAACCCGGGCGCCCACTACGAGGGCACCGGAGCCGAGATCGCGCGGGAGCTCGACCGCGTCGACGTCCTCGTCGCCGGGCTCGGCACGGGCGGGACGCTGATGGGCACCGGCAGGCGGCTGCGCGAGTCGTTCCCCGATGTCGTCGTCGCGGCTGCCGAGCCGCTCCCCGGCGATCCGGTGATGGGCCTCCGCTCGCTCGAGGACGGCTACGTGCCCCCGGTCCTCCACGTCGAGGAGCTCGACCGAAAGATCCTTGTCTCGAACGAGGAGTCGGTGCACGGCCTGCGCGCCCTGCTCGACCTCGAGGGCATCCTTGCGGGCGTCTCGTCGGGGGCGGTCGTCCATGTCGCCCGCCGGCTCGCGGGCGAGCTCGAGCCGGGAGGCGTCGTCGTCTGCGTGCTCCCGGACGGCGGCTGGAAATACCTCTCGGCGCCGTTCTGGAGCGCCGAGGACGTGGAGAAGTCGATGGAGGCGACGTTCTGGTGGTGATTCCGCCCCAGTGGTGATTCCAGCAACAATCCTGGCCGAGCTGCGGGCCCACGCGAAGGAGGCCCTGCCCGCCGAGGCATGCGGCGTCCTGCTGCTCCGCGACGGGACGGCGGAGCGCTACGTCCAGGGCCGCAACCGGCTGGAGTCGCCGTTCCGCTACGAGCTCGAGGTTGATCCGGAGGTGTGGTTCGCCGAAGACGACGGCTACGAGCTGGCGATCTTCCACTCGCATCCCGAATCGGAGCCCCGCCCCTCGCGCACGGATATTGCAAATATTGGCCTGTGGGACGGCAAGCCGTATCTGATCATGCGCGCCGACACGGGCGAGCTGCGGGGCTGGCGGATCGCCGGCGGCGAGGTGTCGCCGCTCTCGCTTTCCTGAGCTTGGCGCTCCCCGCCCTCGCCGGCTGCGGCTCGGGGTCCGGCTCCGCAGACGAGGCGTCGACGGCCTCCACCGCCGTGAAGGCCATGAGCGTCGGCACCGCCGTGAAGACGAAGCCGGAGGGCGTCGTCCAGGTTCGCGGCGCGCTCCACTCTGACTCCGGGCACGTCCGGATCTGCGCTGCGCTGGCGGAGTCGTTCCCGCCGCAGTGCACCGCCCCCTCGTTGCGAGTGCACGGCGTGCACCTCGATGCCGTTCCCGGGCTCCAGACGAGCCCCGACGGGTCGATCCTCTGGGCGCCGTCCGTCGTGGTCGAAGGACGGATCGTCGACGGCGAGCTCTCGATCGGCTCGTAGAAAACGACCGCGGAAACGACTGCGGCCGCCCTGGGGCGGCCGCGGCCAAACACACAGTCCTGCGTCGGCTAGCCGACGGTGAACGAGCCCTTCATCAGGGACGCGTGCGGATCGCAGACGTAGGTGTACTTGCCCTTCTTCAGCGTCACGGTCCACGTGCTCGACCCGGTCTTGCCGACGGAGGTCGACTTGTTGACGCCCGGGCCCTTGAGCCGGAAGTTGTGGATCGCGGACTTGTCGGAGACCTTGATCACGTACGAACCGGGCGCCAGCTTCGTGACCTTCTTCGTGCCCTGCTTGAGCGTGATGGTGAAGCCAGGCCCGACCGTGCCGGTCAGGATCGTCTTCGCCTGGGCAGCGGGCACGGCGACAAGGGCGGCGACAACCGCGAGCGCGCAGAACAGCTTGATGCGTTTCATCGTTCTCCTTCTAGAAGTGAAAATTAGCCTCGGAGCTGGTACTCAGTCTAGCGACGACGTGTTAGGAGCCAGTTCGGGATTCGGCGGGGTAGGTTTGCCCTGTGCCCGTTCCGATCGAGCGCCCGGGGAAGATCGTCTGCGTCGGCCTCAACTACCGCGCCCACATCGCGGAGCAGCGCGAGGAGACGCCCGCGCGGCCCATGCTTTTCGCCAAGTGGCAGACGGCGCTGATCGGCCCCGGCGACGCGATCGTGCTGCCGCCGATCTCGGCGAAGGTCGACTTCGAGGCGGAGCTCGGTGTCCTGATCGGGCGGGGCGGCAGCGCGATCGCGGTCGACGACGCGCTCGACCACGTCGCCGGCTATCTCTGCCTGAACGACGTCAGCGCACGCGACCTGCAGCGCGCCGACCGCCAGTACACGCGGGCGAAGTCGCTGGACACGTTCTGCCCCGTCTCGGCTCCCGTCCCGGCCGCGTCCGTTTCCGACCCGCAGGCGCTCCGCGTCCGCTGCCTGCTCAACGGCCAGGTGATGCAGGACGCGCCGACGCACGACATGATCTTCGGCGTGGCCGACCTGATCGCCTTCGCCTCGGAAGCGATCACGCTCGAACCGGGTGACCTGCTCGCGACCGGCACCCCACCCGGCGTCGGCGAGGCACGCGACCCGCAGGTGTTCCTCCAGCCCGGCGACGAGGTGACGGTCGAGATCGAGGGCGTCGGCACGCTCACGAACCCGGTGCGGGCGCACGCGGCATGAGCCTCGACCTCGCAGCCATCCCGGCCGACGCCATCGAGCCGACGGGCTCCTATCTCGCCGACCTGATGGGGCGAGGCCTCATGGGCCGGGCGGACGCCGTCGTCCTGCCGTCGACGACCGAGGAGGTGCGCGCGGTCGTCGAGTGGGCGTACGCGAACGACGTGACGATCACGGCGCGCGGCGGCGGCACGGGGCTCGCAGGCGGCGCGATCCCGCTCGACGGGGGCATCGTCCTGTCGCTGGAGCGTCTGAACAAGGTCAGGCAGTTCGACCCGCTGCTCTGGCGGATGCACGTCGAGGCCGGCGTCACGACCGGCGACGTGCAGCGCCTCGCCCGCGAGTCGGGGCTCCGCTTCCCGCCCGATCCCGGGCGCCGCCGAGCTGTCGCAGATCGGCGGCAACATCGCCTGCAACGCGGGCGGGCCGCACGCGTTCAAGTACGGCGTCACCTCGAACTGGGTCACCGGCATCGAGGCCGTCGTGCCGCCCGGCGAGGTGATCTCCGTCGGCGGCCCGATCCGCAAGGACGTCGCCGGCTACGACCTCAAGTCGCTCCTGATCGGCTCGGAAGGAACGCTGGGGATCGTCACCGCCGCCTGGCTGAAGCTGACGCCCGCGCCCGAGCTGGAGCTGCCGGTCGTCGGCTTCTACCGGACGAGCCGCGACGGGATCGCGGCGATCGAGCGGATCCTCGGCTCCGGGATCCTGCCGGCGGCGATCGAGTACCTCGACGGCGTCACGCTCTCGTTCGCGGGCGGCTCGTTTCCGTTCGGGATACCGGAGGGCGCAGCGTTCATGGTCATCTCCGAGGCCGACGGCGCCGCCGACGAGGCGCGGCGCGTCCAGCGCGAGTTGCAGGAGGCGCTCGCCGAGGAGGCGCTCGCGGTGCACGCGCCGGAGGAGCCGAGCGACGTCACGGAGCTCTGGCGCTGGCGCAGCGGCGTCGGGTTCGCGATCATCGCCCAGCGCGGCGGCGCGTACTCGGAGGACATCGCAGTCCCACTCGACCGGCTCGACGAGGTCGCCGAGGAGACGCTCGCGATCGCCTCGCGCTACGACGTGATCGGCCTCTCGTTCGGCCACGCGGGCGACGGCAACATCCACTCGACGTTTCTCTTCTCGCACGACGACCCCGACGAGGAGAGGCGCGCCGACGCGGCGTGCCACGAGCTCTTCGATCTCGCAATCAGGCTCGGCGGCACCGTCTCCGGCGAGCACGGGGTCGGATGGCTGAAGCGCGGCCAGATCGAGCGCCAGTGGGGCCCGGCCGCCTACGAGCTACACCGGCGCGTCAAGCAGGCGTTCGACCCGAAGAACCTGTTGAACCCCGGCAAGAAGATCTGACGTGGACCCGCGCGAGGCGGCTCGGCGGTGGCTCGACGTCTGGACCCGCGGCTGGTCGGCGCACGATCCCGAGCCGATCGTTCAGCTGTACGCACCCAACGCGCACTTCCTCTCGGCGCCGTTCCGTGATCCCCAGCCGCCGGGGGACTACATCCGGCGCGTGCTCGGCGAGGAGGAGAGCGTCGTCTTCGAGTTCGGCGAGCCGCTCGTGGACGGCGACCGCGCGGCGTTCGAGTACCACGCGCGCACGCGGCTGAAGGACGGCGGCGAGGAGGAGTTCACAGGCGTCTCACTCGTCCGGTTCGGGCCGGACGGGCTCGTCGTCGAGCAGCGGGACATCTGGACCGCGCGCTGAGCGTTACGGGGTGAGCGAGATCGCGTGGTGCGTCTCGGCGGAGCGCAGCAACGCGTCGAGCGTGCGCGCCTGGCCGAGCGCGTCGTCGCGGCCGAGGAGCGGGTCGGCCTCGCCGCGAATCGCAGCGCAGAGGTTCTCCAGCTCGAGCCGGTAGGAGCTCGTCGGCTCCATGGGCTCCTCGCGGCCGTTGACGACGAGCATCGGCTTGCGCGCGTGCCACGGGTCGGCGGTGAAGATCGTGCCCAGCGTGCCGATCGCCTCGAGGCCCATGTGCTCGGCGCGGAAGCCGCAGGTGAACTCGGCCGTCACGTCGCCGAAGCGCAGGACGGCGGTGAATACCTCGTCGACGCCGCCACGGCGACGCACCGCCTCGCCGTGGACGCGGTCCGGCTCGCCGCCTGCGAGCAGGCGCACGCCCGAGACGCAGTAGCAGCCGACGTCGAGCAGCGAGCCGCCGCCGAGCTCCGGCACGAGCCGGATGTCCTCCGCCCAGGTGAGCGCGAACGAGAACGTCGCGCGAATCGTCAAGAGTTCGCCGATCTCCGGCAGCAACTCGATGAAGCGCCCCGTCTGCGGATTGTGCCGCCACATGAAGCCCTCCATCAGCACGAGGCCCGCCCGCTCGGCCGCGCCGAACGCCTCCTCGACCTCGTGCGGCCGCCGCGTGTACGACTTCTCGACCAGCACATGCTTGCCGGCGTGCAGCGCCCGCATCGTCCACTCGTGGTGGAGCGAGTTCGGCAGCGAGATGTAGACGGCGTCGACGTCCGGATCCGCGAGCAGTTCCTCGTACGAGCCGTGCGCGCGCTCGATGCCCTTCTCGCGCGCGTACTCCTCTGCTCGGCTCGTGTCCCGCGACGCGACGGCGACGATCTCGTAGCCCTTCCCCTCGCCCCGCGTCGACAGCAGGTGCCGGTTGATGTTGCCGGTGCTGAGCAGCCCGAAGCGGACGTCGTGCTCTGTCAATGCTCCTCCAGTGGCTCGAGTTGGGGGTAGAGCAGGCGAAAGCGAGCGTACTGCTCGTCGTAGGCCGCGCGCCATTCCTCGTTCGGCTCGATCCGCTCGCTGACTCGCACGCACGCGGCAACCGCCTCGGCGGGATCGGCCCAGACGCCGGCGGCGACACCGCCGAGGAGCGCCGCCCCGTACGCCGACCCCTCCTCGACCGCGGTCAGCTCCAGCGGCAGGTCGAGCACGGACGCCACGATCCTCGAGCCACAGCTCGCTGCGCGCGCCGCCGCCGGAGACGCGCCCGACCTCGGCCTGGACGCCGAGCCCGCGCAGAGCTCGAGCGAGTCGCGCAGCCCGAACGCGACGCCCTCGAGCACCGCCCGGACGAGCGCGCCGCGGTCGTGGCGGACGCTGAGGCCGACGAAGGCGCCGCGCGCGTCCGGGTCGGCATGCGGCGTCCGCTCGCCCGCGAGGTACGGCGCGAAGAGCAGCCCCTCGGCACCCGGCGGCCAGCGGCGCGGCCTCGCGCGACCAGCTCGTCGTAGCTCTCGCCGACGACGTCGCGCAGCCAGCGGAGCGACCCGGCGGCCGAGAGCATCACGCCCATCGCATGCCATGCGTCGGGCACCGCGTGGCAGAAGACGTGGACGCGAGCCTCGGCGTCGGCGGCGAACGCGTCGAGCGCGGCGAAGACGACACCCGACGTGCCGAGCACGACCGACACCGGCCCGGGGCGGTCGACGCCGACGCCGAGCGCGGCGGCACGCCTGGTCGCCGGCACCCGCGGCGACCGGTACGCCGTTCGACTCGCCGGACACCTCGGGCGACTCGAGCGCGCGCGGCAGCCACGGCGCTCGGAAGCTCGAGCGCGTCGAGCACCTCGTCCGACTCCAGCGGCGGCGCGCGACGTCGAAGAGCAGCGTCCCGGACGCGTCGGCGACGTCGGTCGCGTGCTCGCCGCGTCAGCCGCAGCCGGACGTAGTCCTTCGGCAGCAGCACATCCGGCGATCTGCGCGTAGACGTCCGGCTCGTGGCGCGGAGCCAGAGCAGCTTCGGCGCCGTGAAGCCGGTCAGCGCGCGGTTGCCGGTCAGCCGCGACGAGCCGCTCGAGCCCGATGCGCTCCTCGATCTCGCGCGCACTCCTCCGCCGGTGCGCTGGTCGTTCCAGAGGATCGCGGGACGCAGCGGCCGGTCGTCCGCGTCGAGGGCGACGAGGCCGTGCATCTGGCCCGAGAGGCCGAGCCCGGCCGGCTCGACGTCCAGGGCAGCGAGCGCCTCGGCCGCCGCGCGGACCCAGTCGTCGGGATCCTGCTCGGCCCAGCCCGGCTGCGGCGTCGAGAGCTCGTAGCCGCTCTCGGCCCGGGCGACGATCTCGCCGTCCGTGCCGATCGCGAGCGCCTTCACACCGGTGGTGCCGACGTCGAGGCCGACGAGCGCAGCGCCGCGGCGAGGGAGGAGCTCACGCGGCCTCCATGTTCTCCTCGAGGTGCTCGAGCTTCGAGGTGCCGGGGATCGGGAGGATCGCCGGCGAATGGTCGAGCAGCCAGCGGATCGCCTGCTTTGCCGACATGCCGGCTCCGAGCGGGCCCCAGGGCAGGAAGGCGATCCCGCCTTGCTCGGCGATCCGCAGGACGTCCTCCGAGGCCCGGTTGTCGGGGCTGTACTGGTTCTGCACCGAGACGATCTCGGCGACCGACTGCGCACGGCGAAGCTCGGTGACCGAGACGTTCGACAGCCCGAGCAGGCGCAGCTTCCCTTCCCGCTGCAGGTCGGCCAGCGCGCCGACCGACTCCTCGATCGGCACGTTCTCGTCGACCCGGTGCAGCTGGTAGAGGTCGATCCGCTCCAGCCGCAGGCGCTCGAGGCTGGCGTCGACCGCGGCGCGCAGGTGCTCGGGTCGCCCGTCGCGCGGGAACGAGCTGGAGCCGTCGTTGACGAGCCCGCCCTTCGTCCCGATCACGAGCCCGTCGGGGTACGGGTGCAGCGCCTCGGCGATCCGGAGCTCGCTCTCGTACGGCCCGTAGGCGTCGGCCGTGTCGATGAAGTCGACGCCAAGCTCCACCGCGCGGCGCAGGATCGCATGCGCCTCGTCGCGCGGGATCTGCGTGATCCGCATCGCTCCGAAGCCGAGCCGGTTCACCTCGAGCTCGCCGCCGAGCCGGAGCGTGTCGCTCAAGGCAGAACGCCGAGCTCGTCGAGCGACTGGCGCAGCTCCTCGGCGTCGCGGTAGACGAGGAACGCCCCCGCCCGGATCAGCTCGTCCTCGCCGTAGCCGCCGGACATGACCCCGACGCTGAGCATCTTCGCCCGGCGCGCGGCGAGGAGATCCCAGACGGCGTCGCCGACGACGTAGCACTCGTCGGGTGCGGAGCCCAGGCGACGGGCGCACTCGACGAACAGATCCGGCTCCGGCTTGGCGCGCAGCACGTCGCCGCGTTCGACGACGACGGTCTCGTCGCCGACGCCGAGCGCCTCGAGCGACCGGTCGATCTCGGGACGCCGGCCCGAGGTCGCGATGCCGTGCGTGACGCCGTGCTCGCGCAGGTCCCGCAGCAGGTCGACGGCGCCGGGCAGCGGCCGCCGTTCGGGGAGCAGCTCGCGAAAGAGCTCGCCGTGCCGCGTCTGGATCGCCTCCGTCTCGGCCTCGTCGAGCGGCCGCCCCACCTCCCGCGCGACGGCCCGCGCGAAGAGCCCGCCGCTCATCCCGATCCGCCGGTGGATGCGCCAGCCGTCGATCGGCATCCCTGCCTCGTCGAGCGCCCGCTGCCACGCGAAGACGTGCGCGTAGACCGTGTCGACGAGCGTCCCGTCGAGGTCGAAGATCAGCGTGTTCAGCCGGACTCCATCCGCGTCAGCTCGACGAGGTTCCCGAACGGGTCGCGGCAGAAGAAGCGCGGCCGGCCGACGATCGGCGTCGCGTCGCTCGTCTCGGTGCCGCTGCTCTCGATGCTTGCCCGCAGCGCGTCGAGATCGCCGCCTTCGACCTCGAGGCAGAAGTGCCGCGCGTCGTCCGCAGGCTCGCCGACCTGCATCAGGTGCAACTCCAGGTCGCCGCCGACGCGGAACCACACGAGCTCGGCCGGGTCGAGGTGCGGCGGCACGTCGCGCCGCTCCAGGCCGAGGAGCTCGCCGTAGAACTCGATCGCCTGTGCGCGCGCCTCGTCGCCCGTCGGGATCACGATCGAGACGTGCTGCAGTCGCATCGCCCTAGGCGCCCAGCGCGGCGTACACGAGCTCGTACGCGGCCACAGCGTCCTTCTCGGACTGGGCTTCGCGCAGCGCCGCCCCGTCGATCTTCGCCGCCACCGAGTCGATGAAGTCCCACTGCAGGATGGACCGCCGCACCGCGCCGACGGCGTCCTCGGTGTACGGGTAGAGATCGAAGCCGAGCCGCTCGCCGTGCTCGCCGTAGCCGGCGCGGCGCAGCTCGACCGCCAGCTCGATCGTCTCCATGAACGCCGTCGCACCGACCATGTTGTCGTCGTCGAAGGTCCCCCAGCCCGAGTTCGCGTGCTGGTGGCCGAGCAGGCCGTCGGCGGCGAGGAGCGCGGCGTACTCGGCGAGGTTCTCGCCGTTCATGATCAGGTGCTGCCAGTCCATGTTGACCTTGATGTTGTCGACGCCGCGGACGCGCAACGTGTGGATCACGTGCAGCGTCATGCCGATGTTGCGCATGAAGATCTTCATCGCCGGCTCGGAGTTCTTGTGCTCGAGGAAGACGGTCACGCCCTTCTCCTTCGCGTGCACCGCCGCCTCGCCGACGCCGTCGATGAACCGTGCCCACGACTCCTTGTACGGCGTCTGGAACGGATAGTTGTAGCCCTCGATCCCCGGCCAGATGATCATCTGGGCCCCGACCTCGGCTGCCAGGTCGATGGCCTCGAAGGTGAGGCGCAAAGCCTCGGCGCGCGTGGCGTCGTCGGGTGACGAGAAGCCGCCCTTCGCGAAGCGCGGATCGAGGTGCAGGCCGCTTGCGATCGCGTAGAGGCCGTGCCCGTCGAGGGCCTCGACGACCTCGTCGAGATTCTCGCGCGAGAGCTCCTGCGGGTAGTGGAACTCGTAGTCGTCCATCAGGTCGCCGAGCCCCTCGACAGCGGTGCGCACCTTCGCAGCGGTCGGCGCGCCTGCGAGCTCCGGCTTGTAGCCGCCGGGGTTGAAGCGCGTCGCCATGGCCCCGAAGGCCCAGATGCCGAGTGAGGTCTTCATCCCGCTCAGCGCCCGGCTCGCGTCTGTCGCCGGCGGAGGACCGTGTCGAGCGTCACCGCCGCGAGCAGGAAGGCGCCGACGATCATGAACTTCGTCCCCGCGCTCCAGCCGGCGAGGTCGGAGCCGTTCTCGAGCGAGGCGATCACCAGCGCGCCGAGAACCGCGGCCTTCACCTCGCCACGGCCACCGAAGAGGCTCGCGCCGCCGATGACCGCGGCCGCGATCGCGTCGAGGAGGAGCGTGCCGCCACCTGCGTTCAGGTCGACCGAGCGGAGGCGGGCCGCGAGGATCACGCCGCCGACCGCGGCCATGCCGCCCATGATCATGAAGACGACGATCCGGATTCGAGCGACGTTGATGCCGGCGCGGCGCGCCGCCTCGGCGTTGCCACCGACGGCATAGACGTGCCGGCCGAAGACGGTGCGCTTGGCGATGAACGTCCAGAAAACGAGCAGCGCGACGATGAACACGCCCGCAAACGGCAGCCCCTGGTCGGTCGCGCGGTTGCAGGTGACCACGACCGCGACCGTCACGGCGGCCACGCCCGCGATCCTCACCGCGACGAGGACGAGGTTGTCGCTGAAGATCCCGTGCCGCCGCCGGCCGGCCACACCCACGAGAACGACCAGCGCGTAGCCGGCGATCGTGGCGAGGCCGAGAATCCACGCCCACTGAGCCGAGAAGTAGTAGTTGGCGACGTTGTTGATGGTGTTGTCCTGGATGACGATCACGCCCTGGATTCCGATCACCTTGAGGATCACGCCCTGCCAGAACAGCAAGCCGGCGAGCGTGACGACGAACGACGGCACGCCGATCAGCGCCACGAACGAGCCCTGGAACGCGCCGATGAGCGCGCAGATCGCGATCGCGATCACGATCGCGATCACACCCTTGATCTGCCAGCTGCCGTCGGGCTGTTGCAGCTCCGCGACGACGACGCCACCGATCCCGGCGACATAGCCGATCGAGAGGTCGATCTCGCCGAGCAGCAAGACGAAGACGACGCCGATGCCGATCGCGGTAAAGCCCGCCATCTGCACGATGATGTTCACGAAGTTCCCTGCGGTCAGGAAGTTGCTGTTGATCTGCGTGAAGACGATCGTGATCAGGATCAGGGCAAAGATCACCGGCAGGCTGCCGACGTCTCCCGACTTGATCGCGATCCACCGGTCGTGGGCCAGCTCGCGAATGGGGACCGTCCGGGGCGCGGGCTCCGGCACGACGGATGCCGGCACGTCGGCTATTGAGACGCCTCCGGCAGGCCGGCGACCTTCGTGGGCACGCCGGCCGTGATGGCATGCACGACGTCCTGCTGCGTCGTGGTGGCGCGCTCGTACACGCCGGCGTTCCGCCCCAGCCGCAGGACGGTGATCCGCGTCGCGACCTCGAAGATGTCGTGCAGGTTGTGCGAGATGAGCACGACCCCCAGGCCCTGCTCGGCCAGGCGGGCCACGAGCTCGAGCACCTGCTGCGTCTGGGCGACGCCCAGGGCCGCGGTCGGCTCGTCGAGGATCACGAGGCGCGAGTTCCACATCACCGCCCGTGCGACCGCCACCGACTGGCGCTGGCCGCCCGAAAGGCTCGCGACCGGTTGGCGGACCGAGCGGATCGTCGTCACGGCGAGGCTCTTCAGCGTCTCCGAGGTCTTGGCCTGCATGATCGGCTCGCGCAACCGCAGGACGGCGTCGTGCTCCTCGCGTCCGAGGTACATGTTCTGGACGACGTCGAGGTTGTCACAGAGCGCGAGATCCTGGTAGACGACTTCGATTCCGAGCCGCCCGGCGTCCTTCGGCCCGTGGATCGACACCCGCTCGCCGTCGAAGAAGATCTCGCCGTCATCGGGCGCATAGATCCCGGAGATGCACTTGATGAGCGTCGACTTGCCCGCTCCGTTGTCGCCGACGAGGGCCATCACCTCGCCGGAGCGCACCTCGAAGTCGACCTCCTGCAGCGCCAGGACCGAGGCGAAGCTCTTCGACAAGCCCCGGATCTGGAGGAGAGGAGTCTGGCCGTTGGTCGCGGTCATCGTCGGTCGTCAGTCGTCTTGGAGTCGAGTGTCGTCGAGTCGAGGTGTGGGGCGCCCAGAGGGCGCCCCACACGATCGAATGTCATGGTCTGCGTCTCGCAGTATCTACTAGCAGTGAGTATCTAGCAGTACTGGGCGTAGTCGCCAGTGCAGACGTCCTTCTTCTTCAGGAACCCGTCCGTGAGGAGCAGCTTCCAGTTGTTCTTGTTGATCGACACGGGCGTCAGAAGCACCGACGGCACCTTGCGCCTGCCGTCGAATGTCGTCTTGCCCTTGGTGTGGATCGGCTTGCCCTTGAGGATGCCGTCGGCGACGGTCGCCGCCGCGTTCGCCTCAGTCCGGATCGACTTGTAGACGGTCATCGTCTGCCAGCCGGAGAGGATGTTCTGGACACCCTGTGCCGTAGCGTCCTGACCGGACAGCGGCACCGGGTCGAGCCCGCGGTTCTTGAGCGCCGAGACGACCGCGTTCGCGAGGCCGTCGTTGGCCGCGGCGACCGCGTCGATCTTGTTGTTCGTCTTCGCGAGCATCTGCTCGAAGATCGTCAGTGCCTTCTGGTTGTCCCAGGCCGGCACCCACTGATCCGGGCCCTTCTTCAGCGTGCCCTTCGAGTAGAGCGGCTTGAGGATCGAGTCGTAGCCGCTCTTGAACAGCGTCGCGTTGTTGTCCGTCGGCGAGCCGTTCAGCTCGGCGACGACCGGCTTGGAGTTGATCTTCCCGTTCGCCTTCAGGCCGTTGACGACACCCTGGCCCTGGAGCTTCCCGACCGAGGGGTTGTCGAACGACACGTAGTACGAGCTCAGGCCCTTCAGCGTCAGGCGGTCGTAGTCGACGACCTGCGCCTTGCGCGAGACGGCCAGCTGCTGGATCGCCTTGCCCGAGCCGGAGTCGAGGTTGACGAGCAGGAGCACCTTGGCGCCGTTCGTCAGGCACTGCTGCGCCTGGTTGAGCTGCGTCTGGGCACTGCCCTGCGCGTTGACGATGCTGTACGAATCGCCGAGGCGCTTGAAAGCGGCGCCGAGGTAGCGACGGTCTTGGGTCTCCCAGCGGACCGACGATTTGGTGTCGGGCAGCAGCACGCAGATCTGTGCGCTCGCCGTCCGCTTCTGGCTGGACGCGCTCGCGGAGGTGCCGACGAGAGCCAGCACGACGAGAGCCGCAAGCCCGGCAACCGCGAACGCCGAGCGCGTCCGGCGGATGGACTTCTTCATTGAGAGCCTCCTGTGGGGGAATGATCCACGCTCCGCGGAACGCGGAAGCAGGATCAATACTACTTCCCTAGTGCATTAGTTCAAGCAGGTATCGGTCGTTCATGCGGAGCCGACCGGGAACTCGCGTGTCCTGGAACTTCCTTCGTAGCGCGTTTTCGTGGTCAGGTAGCGGCCGACGTTGTGCCGGGTGACGAACAGGAGCCCGGTATTCGTGTCAGCGGGTGCGACGAGCCCACCGCTGTAGCGAGCGAAGAAGAGCTGCTGAATCGGCACGAAGCCCTGCAAATACGGCTGCTGGTCGATCGTGAAGTCGAGGTCGCGGTTGCGGATCGCCTCGAGCGTGCCCGGGAGCAGGTCGTAGCCGCCCGCCCGGACGCCGCGTGCGTGCAGGCCGTGCTTGCGCATCACTCCCGCTATCCCTTGCGTCGAGCCCGCGTCGACGGCGAACATCCCCTTCAGGCCGCGGTGCTTCTTGTAGGTCTCCTCGATGCGGATCCGCTCCTTGACGACGTCGGCGCCGGTGGCGACGACGTGGACGCGCAAGGGACGGCCCGAGTCGTTGATCGCATCGAGGGCGCCGTCGACGCGCGGCTGGATGTTCAGCTGGCCCGGAGTGGCGATGAAGATGTAGACGTCTCCCTCGCCGACGAGCTGTGCGATCCGCGCGCCGAACTTGAGACCCGACTGGTAGAGATCCTGGCCGACGTAGGCGAGCCGGGAGTTGCCGCGACCGCCGTCCGCGTTGTAGGCGACCACCGGGATCCCGTGCCGGAGCGCTTCGGCGGTCGTCTCGTTGAAGGCGTGCGGATCGATGATCGAGACCGCGATCCCGTCGGCTCGAGTGCGGATCGCGCGCCGCATCGCGGCCACCATCTCAGCGACGCTGCTCCGCTCGGAGCCGGTCCACTGATAGCTCGTCCCAAAGAGCGAGCAGGCGTCGCTCATGCCGTAGAGCGCCGGCACGAAGAACGGGTTCGTGGTGGCGTGGTTGACGAACACGAAGCGCCACCTCGGATGCGGCCGGAGAAAGGCATCCAGGTTGGCAAGGGCGGCGGCATGGGCTCCCCCCGGACCGGCGGTGCCCACAGCCGCGCCGGCCGTGGCCGCGAGCCCCAGCCGCAGAGGCCCGCGCTCGGTCGAAGCGGTCGTTACTCATCAGGCCAACCTCCGATTCGATAGCTCATGACGGCGTGCGCCGTATCGCCCACAGCGTCGCGGCGATCGTCAGCGCCGTGAGTGCGAGGAAGATGCCGGCCTCGATCGCCTGGAAGGTCCAGAACCGCTCGGCCGGCTGGAACGAGATCGCACGTCGCCAGCCGAGCGACACCAGGTAGTCCTGCGGGGCGATCCTCGCCTGTTGCGCGTGCAGGATCGCCAGGTCCTCGCGGGCGGTCGTGATGCGCCTGCCGACGGCGTCCACGAGTGTGTTCTCGACGACCCAGTCGCGCGCATGGGCCTGGGCGATCACGCCGTTGACGGTCTCGTGCTTCGCGGGCAGGTAATGCGGACGAACGAAGTTGTCGATCCCGAGCCGGGTGGCGATGAAGACGGCGAGGGTCACCGACATCGCCGGGATCGTCCGCCGCAGCACGATGCCGGCGAGGATGCCGACGGCGAGCGCGTAGAGCGCGTAGGCCGGCACCACGAGGCCCTCGATGTCGAACCCACTGGGACTGATCCGGCCCTCGACGGCGTCGAACGGGCGGCGCCACCACATCGCCAGGCCGCTCACGACCAGACCGGCGACGACGGTCGCCAGCCCGAGGGGCAGCGTCTTCGCGAGCAGCCAGCGGCGCCGCGTCAGCGATTGCGTCCACGCCAGCCGGTATGTGCCGTGCTCGAGCTCACGGGCGAGCAGCGGCGCACCCACGAAGAGCCCCGCCAGGACGGGCAGGAAGGTCAGATAGCGCGCAGCGCGGATGCTGCCGCCGAACTCGATCCTGAAGTGGTTGACGATCAGGTCGCAGCCGGACCGCGCCGCCGGCGGCAGGCACGAGGCGAGCGCCTGCCGGGAGTACGCGTCACGGATCGGAATCGACGAGAGGAGCCCGGCCAGCGCGAGGCCGACGAGGAGCAGCAGCATCGTCAGGAGCTGAAAGCGGTGCTGGCGCCATGTCACCCATGCCATCGCAACCTCCCCGCCTCCTTCGGCTGCGGCCGCGGCAGCTCCTCGGGCGCCATGTACGCGAGCAGCAGCTCCTCGAGGCCGATCTCGTCCACGGACCAGGACGGGTCGGCGATCGCGCCGCCGGTCCGGACGAGCAGCGTCAGCTGACGGCCGCTGTGCCGTTCCCTGACGATCTCGTCGACACCGCGAATCGCTCCGAGCGGCCGGCGGGCGCCCGTCAGCAGGCGATGCGACGCCAGCAGCTCGTCGACGTTGCCCTCGAGGCGGACGCGGCCCCTCCCGAGCAGGACGATGTGGTCGCAGACGCGCTCGATGTCCGCGACGACGTGCGACGCGACGACCACCGTCGCGCCCGTCTCCGCGACGCCGTCCATCAGCAGCCGCAGGAACTCGCGGCGGGAAAGCGGGTCGAGGCGCGCGAACGGCTCGTCGACGAGCAAGAGCGACGGCCGCTTGCCGAGAGCGAGCGCCAGCGCGAGGCGAACGCGCTCGCTCGCCGAGAGCGACGAGACCTTCACCTTCCCGTCGAGCCCGGCGAGGAACTCGCCGGCGACGGTCCCGTCCCACCGAGGGTTCGACGCATGTGCGAACTCGACCGTGTCGCGAACGGTGAACGACCGGTAGAGCGGCGCTCCCTGAGCGACGTAGCCGATCTCCGAGATCACCGACGGATCACGGTGCGGGTCGCGGCCGAGGATCCGGATCTCGCCTTCCGTCGGGATGTGGAGCGCCGTCGCGAGGCCGAGCAGCGTCGACTTGCCGGCGCCGTTCGGGCCGGCGAGGCCGACGATCGCCTGCTCGGGGATCGTCAACGTGCAGTCTCGAAGCGCCCATGTGCGGCGGAAGCGCTTGCCGAGCGCCTGCGCTTCGAGGGGGGCCGTCATGCGACCCTTTGGGCGAGGGCCTCCCGAAGCGTCGTGGAGATCAGCGCTCTGATGCTCTCCTCGTCGAGCCCTGCATGCTCCGCAGCCGTCAGCCACCGCTCGAACTCGGCGCGCAGCGCCTCGTGGTGGCGCAGGGACGGCGTCGCGAGCGTGCTCGTGACGAACGTACCGCGGCCCTGTCGCGCAATGACCAGGCCTTGCCGCTCGAGATCCCGGTACGCCTTGGCGACCGTGTTCGGGTTGATCGCGAGCTCGGCGACCACCTCGCGAACCGTGGGTAGCTGATCGCCTACGTCGAGCACACCGAGACGCAGCGCCTCCTTGACCTGCTGAACGATCTGCAGGTAGGTCGCGACGCCCGAATGTGGGTCGAGGTGGAACTCGATCACGGTCAACATCCTACTCGCCAGGATCGCCGATCACGAATACCGGCCCCGACAGACACCTCAGGCTTCGGCGGCCTGGCTCTCCTCGGATTCGGTGTCGAGCGCAGGATTGACGCGGTCCGGGAAGCGGACCGTCAGCCGTTCGATCCTCGAGCCGTCCACCTCGTCCACGTGCAGCGACATCCCGTGGTACTCGACCGCGTCGCCCGGCAGCGCGGCGCGGCCGAGCGCCCCGAAGACGAAGCCGGCCATCGTGTGGTAGTCGTCCTGCGGCAGCTGGCAGTCGAACTGCTCGTTGAAGTCGTCGATCGGGAACGTGCCGTCGACGCGGATCGTGTGCTCGTCGATCCGCTCCACCGACTCGTCGGGCAGGTCGAACTCGTCCTCGATCTCGCCCACGATCTCCTCCAGGAGATCCTCGAGCGTGACGATTCCCTCCATGCCGCCGTACTCGTCGGTGACGATCGCCATGTGCTGGTTGGAACGCCGGAACTCGGTCAGCAGCGCCGCGAGATCCTTGGTCTCCGGGACGAAGTACGGCACGCGAAGGATCGACTCGATGTCGACGGCGGCCATCCCGCGGTCGTGCATCGCAGAGATCAGGTCGCGGACGTGGATCGTGCCGACGATCGTGTCGAGCGAGCCGCGGTACACCGGATAGCGCGTGTACGGGGAGACGAGCACGGCCTGCAGTGCCTCCTCGGGCGGCAGCTCGATCGAGAGCGCCACGACCTCAGGTCGCGGCACCATCACGTCGGCGACCTCCTTGTCGGCGAAGTCGAAGACCTTGTAGAGCATCTCCTGCTCGCCCGCCTCGATCTCGCCGTGCTCGGTCGACTCCGAGAGGAGCATCCGCAGCTCGGCCTCCGAGTGCACCGCGCCCGAGGCTCCCGGCGCCTCGAGCCCGATCGTGCGCAGGACGAACTCGGTCGAGTAGCGCAGCAGCCAGATAAACGGCCGCAGGAGCCAGAAGAAGAGCCGCACGGGAGTCGCCACGGCGAGCGCCACGCGCTCGGCGTAGCCGAGCGCGATCCCCTTCGGCACGAGCTCGCCGATCACGACGTGCAGGAACGTGATGATCACGAGCGCCAGGACGACCGCCAGGAACGTCGCCATCACCGGGTCGAAGGCGTGTGCGAGCAACGGCTCGCCCAGGGCGCCGATCGCGATGCTCGTGATCGTGACGCCGAGCTGCATCGCGGCGATGAACTGCGGCGGCTCGCTTGTGATCTGCAATACCTGCCGTGCCCGCCGCGAGCCCGCGTGCGCGAGCTCGTGCATCCGGGTGCGGCGGACCGTGACGAGTCCGTACTCCGCGGCTACGAAGAATCCGTTGAGCACGATCAGCCCGAAGAGGGCGAGCAGCTCGAGGAAGAAGGTCACGCCCCGCTCTCCGGGGCCTGGGTACTAAAGGGATCGTCGTCCAAGAGGATCAGACCGCAGTATAGGTAACGACCCCGGCGGTCAGACCCCGGCGGGCCCGGTCCAGCCTGACGAGGCGCTCGAGATGTGACAGCGTCTCGGCGACCGCGAAGCGCCGCTGCATCGGCGCCAGCTCGCGTCCGAAGAGCGACATCGAGACCGCGAAGCCTGACTGCGGCTCGGCCGTGAGGATCGCCTGGGTCGCGTCGAGGCGTTCCTCGTGGTGCGCGACGATCTCGCGCGAGCGCGCCGCTCCGTCCTCGATCGGCTCGCCGTGCCCCGTCAGCACCAGCGCCGGCCGCAGCTCCTCGATCCGCTCCAGGGTGCGCAGGTAGTCGCCGAGCGGGTCGGGGCGGCTCTCCGGCCACAGCCCGACCGCGGGTGTGATGCGGTTCAGCAGGCAGTCGCCGGCGATCAGCACGCCGTCGTCCCGCAGCAACGCGATGTGCCCGTCCGCGTGACCCGGCAGCTCGAGCACCTGCCAGCCGTCCACCTCTTCGCCCTCGTAGAGGAGGTCCGGGTCGTGGGCGTACTTGATGAACTTCGCGTAGGCGCGGCCGCCTTCGATCAGGTCGCGCGTCACCTCGGGCGGCACACCGTGCTCGGCGAACCACTCGCCGATCCGCTCCGGCCAGTCCGAGGATCCCCACACGCGGACACACTGCGCGTAGTCGAGCCCACCCTGCAGGACACGCGCCCCGGTCAGCTCCTTCGCCGCGGCTGCGCCGCCGACGTGATCCGGGTGGAAGTGCGTGATCAGGATCCGCTCGACCGGGACGTCCGGCACCACCGGGTCGCCGATTCCCATCCCCGTGTCGACGAGCATCCACGACCCGTCCGCGGTCCGCACCAGGTAGCAGTGGACGTGCTTGGGGCCGCTCGGCAGCGGCAGCGTCACCCGGCGGATGCCGTCCGCGATCTCGATCGTCGTGTCGGATGCCGTCGCCACGGCAAGACGCTACAGCGTGCCGAGGCGCACGCACGACCGGGTGCCGTGATACGAACATATGTTCTATACTCGCGAGATGCCGGTGGAGTACCGCGAGGAGCCCTGCCGGAGCGCGCTCAACCGCGTTTCCGGGATGCCGTTCGCCTGGTCGCTCAATCCGTACATGGGCTGCGCGCACCGCTGCACCTTCTGTTACGTCCGCGCGTTCGAGCGCCGCGCCGATAGGCCGGCCGACGACGGCTACGGGCGGTCGATCCGGATCAAGGTAAACGTCGCCGAGGTCCTCCGAGCCGAGCTTGCCCGCAGGACGTCGCAGCGAGACGGGATCGTGATCGGCGCCGCGACCGACCCGTACCAGCCGGCCGAGGGTCGTTATCGCCTGACGCGTGCGTGCATCGGCGTCCTCGGCGAGGCGCGGAACCCGTTCTCGATCATCACGCGCGGGCCGATGATCCTGCGGGACGTCGACGTGCTCACCGAGGCGGCCCGGCGCGCGTCGGTGCACGTCACCTTCTCGATCCCGACGCTCGACGAGGACGTCTGGCGAACGACCGAGCCTGGGACTGCACACCCACGCCAGCGGCTGCGAGCACTGACGGCGCTCGTCGAGGCCGGGATCGCCGTCGGCGTCGGCATGGCGCCCATCCTCCCCGGCCTCTCCGACCGGCCCGAGCAGCTTCGCGCCGTGGTCGAGGCCGCGCGGGCAGCCGGCGCGACGGGGGTCTGGACGAACCTCCTCTACCTCAAGGAGGGCACCAAGGATCACTTCCTGGCTGCGCTGGCTCGCGACTGGCCCGAAGAGCTGGAACGGTACGAAGAGCTCTACGGCCGCCGCGCCTACCTGGGCACGGAGGAGGCAGGCCCGGTGCGCGAGGAGGTCGCCCGGCTCCGCAAGGAGCTCGGCGTCCGGGACCGGCGCCGGGTCCGGTTGGAGCCGGAGCCGGAGCCCGTCCAGCTCGCCCTGAACGTCTGACTTCAGGTGTGAGCGCTACGATCCTCCCCCAATGGCCGACGAAATCACCTGCCTGATCGTCGACGACCACGAGGTCGTCCGGGAAGGGCTGCGCCTGTCGCTCTCGCGCGCGCCCCACATCCGCGTCATCGGCGAGGCATCCGACGGCGCCAGCGCAGTCGAGCTCGCGCTCCGTCGCAAGCCCGACGTCGTGATCATGGACGTGCGTATGCCAGGTATGGACGGCCTCGAAGCGACCAAGCAGCTGACGGCCCAGCAGCCGGACGCAAAGGTCCTCATCTTCACCGCGTATTCCGAGCGCAGCCTTCTGGGACGCGGGCTCGAGTCGGGCGCGAAGGGCTACATCCTGAAGGAGGCCCCGCACCAGACCCTCGTCCGCGCGATCGAGAAGGTGGCAGCCGGCGACGGCTACGTCGACCCGGCGTTGATGCCGGCCTTCCTGGCGGGCAAAGACAAGGACGAGATGCTCACGGCGCGGGAGCGCGAGATCCTGCAGCTCCTCGCCGACGGGATGTCGAACGCCGACGTCGCGGCCAAGCTCTTCATCAGCCAGGAGACCGTCAAGAGCCACGTGCGGCACATCCTCACGAAGCTCGAGGCGGACACCCGGACGCATGCGGTCGCGATTGCACTCCGCGACGCGATCATCGACTAGTCTCGATGGCCTAGGTGAGCGTGAGCAAGCTCGAGCCCGAGGCCGAGCGCCGGCAACTCCAGGAACGGCTGCTCGAAGCCGAGCAAGACGAGCGCCGGCGGATCGCGCTCTTCCTCCACGACGGCCCCGTTCAGAACCTCGCCGGCATCGCGCTGATGCTCGACGCGGCGGTGCACTCGATCGAGGCGGGCCAGCATGAGCAGGCGCTGACCGTGATCCGCTCCGTGCTCGGTCGCCAGCGCGAGACGATCCGCGAGCTCCGCGACCTCTCGTTCGCGCTGGAGCCCGTCGTCCTCCGCGACCAGGGCTTCGGCCCGGCGGCGCGGGCGCTCGCCGAGCAGCTCGGCACGTCGAACGAGGTGCGGATCGACCTGGACGTCGCCTATGCCGAGGAGCTCGGCCAGAACACGCAGGCGGCGGTCTACACGATCGTGCGCGAGTGTCTCGACCAGTCGATCCGCCGCAGCGCGAAACGCATCTCGGTGCGGATCAGCGCCACCGATCGGGGCGCCACGGAGATCGTCGTCACCGACGACGGAGCCGGCGAGCGCCGCCGGCGCATCTACGAGGCAATCGAGGAGCGCGCGCGCCAGCTGCTCGGCTCGCTCGAGATCGAGAGTGACGGCGGCACGACGATCCGGGTGCTGCTGCCCTCCCATTCGACGCGCCGCTAGCGCGTCTCGACGTCAGCCGACGGCGGACTCCGCGGCGACGATGCCGAGCACGAGCGCCGACGCGAGGCCGCTTGCCCAGCCGCCGGTCGAGATCCCACCCGCGTCCGCGCCCGCGGCGTAGAGCCCGTCGACCGGTGCGCCATCCTCACCGACGACCCGCGCGCTCGGGTCGATTCGCAGGCCACCGAGCGTCGTCGTGATCGCCGCCTTCACGCGCACTGCCTCCACCGTGCCAGCGGGCGGGTCGAATGGAAGCGCGCCCGGGTCGGTGCGGGTGGGCGCCGCGGCGACGACGTCGCGCACGATGCCGTAGCGCGTCTCCTTCGTCAGTGCAGCCTCGTCGAGCAGGTACCAAGCCACCGCGCCGGGGCGGTGCGCCGTCTCCTGGACGAGGCGCGTCTCCGACCAGTCGTCCATGTCGAACGAGATCTCGTGACCGTCGCGATCGACGATCGTGGCCCAGCGCGCGTAGAGCTGCGACAGCGAGACGAACTCGTCCTCGGTGAACGGCGCGTCCGGCATGTTGCGTCCGTAGAACTCGTCCATTCCGGCCGAGAGCGCCGCACCGGCTTCGAGGCCATGCCGTAACCCGTCACCGGCGCTGACGGAGTTGGCCCGAAGCGGCAGGTCCGCTGCGGGCGCAATGTGCTCCCTGACCAGATCGGACGAGCCCTGAAAGCCGCCGGTGCACAGGATCGTGGCGTCGGTCGACGCGTGATGGTGATGTACATCTCCATCACCGAGGCGAAGGTCACCGCCTTTCCGGACGAGTGTCTCGGTCAGACCCCTGGTGTCAAAGCGCTTCCCGATCGTCAACGGATTCCCCGTTTCCTCCCACAGGACCGGCGCGCCAAGCAAGCGCAGCCACTCGAGCGCATCGTCGAGCCGCTCGTAGACGAGCCGCTGGAGCGCCTCGTCGCCGCCGGGGCACTGAGCACGAAACGCCTGCCAGTCGCGGTAGCGCCAGACAACGCCAGAGGAGAGCAGCATCGAGCCGCCGGGGTGGCCAGCCTGCTCGGAGACGAGCGGAGTCACGCCCAACTCGCGCGCCCGGACAGCGGCGGCGAGGCCCGCCATGCCGGCCCCCGCAATGAGCATCGCTACGTAAGCGAGAACGTCGGCTTGTGCTCGACGTACTCGATGCGCACGCGCTCGGGGCCCCACAGGAACGCGGCGTACGTGTTGGCCGCGTCGACGACGGACTCGACTTCGATGCCGAGTTCCTTCGCCTCGCTGATGTGCTCGTCCGCGGAATCGACCAGAACGGCGAGGTGGTTCAGCAACGGCCGGTCGGGCTCACCCGGTTCGCCGTCGTGGAACTCGATGTGTGCGCCGCCGACTTCGACGCGCCGCTTGCCGGCGGCCTGGAAGCCGTAGAGCTCATAGCTCGCAGCCGTCGCGTCGGGGTCCGCTGAGAAGAGCGCGACATGGTCGAGGTCGTACTCGCTCGTCGTCGGCGCCTCGACGAGGACGACGTCGATCCCCTCGCCGAGAGCGATCTTGTCTCCGCCGTCGGGCATCTCCTCCCGGGCGGCCGCGAGGTCGCTCACGCGCAGGGCGACGTGCTTGAACGCGCCCTGCTCGCGCGGCCCCTCGGCGTCGAAGAGCGTCAGCTTCCCGCGGCGCGCGTCGGCGCCGATCAGCGTGAACTTCTCCTCTTCGGTGATCACGTGCATGCCGAGGTGCCGGCACGCGAGATCGACGATCGATTGTCGCTCCGACACCCAGAACGCGACGTGATCGAGAGTCCGGGGCTCCACGGCGCCAAGATACCTACGGCCTGGCAGCCTGCGTCGCGGAGCCCCGCTCTCGTTACCTCTTGCGGCCCCCTGCCGAGCGGCCGGAGCTGCGCGAAGCGGTGCGCTTGATGGCGCCCGACTTCTTGGCACCGCCGGACTTCCTGGCGCCGCCGGACTTCCTGGCGCCCGCAGACTTCTTGGCGCCACCCTTCGAGGCCGCACCTTTCGTGGGTGCCCTGCGGACGGCGGCGGCCTTCTTGACGGTGCCCCTCGAGGCGGAAGTCTTCTTCGGCGCAGCCCGCCTCGCGGCCGTCTTCTTCTTACCGCCCGTGGCGACAGCGCTCCTGCGAAATGCCGAGCTCTTGGTCTTCGAGCGCGACGTGGCAGTCTTCTTCTTCGAGCGCGACGCCGAAGTCTTCACCTTCGACCTCGTGGCGGCACTCTTCTTCTTCGAGCGCGACGCCGAAGTCTTCACCTTCGACCTCGTGGCGGCGCTCTTCTTCTTCGACCGCGACGCGGTGCTCTTCGCCTTCGAGCGCGACGCCGCCGTCTTCACCTTCGAGCGCGACGACGAGCTCTTGCTCTTCGACGCACGCGTCTTCGAGCTGCGCGTCTTGGTCTTCGTGCCGCTCGACTTTGCGCGCGACGACGAGCTCTTTTTCTTCGCGCCTCCTGCTTTGGTGCTCCTCGTCTTCGAACGCGACGAGCCTGACTTCGAACGGGAAGACGAGCTCGCTGCCTGCGTGCTCGCGCTCGGCGACGACTCGGTTTCACCTGCTTCGGCGCGCTGACTGTTGACCGTGCGCGCAGCGATCTCCTGCGCGCGGTCGTACGAGCGGCCCTGGTCGAGCTCGCTCTCCTTGATGTGCTCGTACTGGCGTTCTCGCTTGTCGCTCCACGCTTCGGGCATTTGCTCCATCCCCTCGATCGGTTGCGGCGTGGAGTTTCCCACACTTGGACGTTTGTAACGTCAGGCTTGTGCAGTCAGGACCGGCTTCGACGTCGGCGCGTCGACGCCGCCCGCGCGTTCGACGGTCACCGCGACGATCGATCCGGCCGGTACGGGACGCTCCAAACGGACCGCCGAGCCGCCGGAGCCGCCCTTCATCAGACCCGCCCGCACGGGCGTGCCGTCGATCACCCACACCTCGTAGACCTTGCCGCTCGGCGCGCGGTCGAGACGCGCCACCGTGAGCGCTGCGTTGCCGGATGAGGAAACAGCGAGCGTCCCGCTGCCACCTGCGACGGGCACACGACGCGCTGCAGGGTCGCCGAGGATCTGAAGCGCTGACGCCTGCGCCCGCGACGCGGCACGCTCACGGTCGAGCGAGCGCGAGAGCGACGCAGCCCAGAGGCCGAGCCCGAGGGCGGCGACCGCGGCAACCGCAGCGACCGCGCCGGCGACCCGCGAGGGTGCGAACCGGCGGCGCAACGGGATCACATTCGGCCGCTCGGCGCGCGCCTGCTCGAGGATCCGGGTGCGCAGCTCGGGCGGGGGCGCCGGGCCTTCGACCGCGAACGCAAGCGATGTCGCCGAATCGCGAAACGCGTCGACCTCGGCGCGGCAGCTCGCGCAGCCTTCGAGATGGGCCTCGAACTCCCGCGACTCTTCCTCGTCGAGCCCGTCCAGAGCGTACGCGGCGGCGAGGGAGTGGATCCCCTCGAGGTGGGACGTCATGGCCGCAAGCTCTGGTTTGTCACGTCAAGACCGTTATTCGCCCGCCGGGCCGATCCGGTTCGCGGCCGGGACCTACTCCAGCGGAGGATTCTGGACGTTGTGCTCCGTCGCGTACTGCTCCGTGAGCGTGTTGACGACGTCGAGGCCCTCACCGTAGGCGTAGTTGATCCGGACGAACGGCGCCCATTTATCCGGCAGCGCGTCCTCCGGGAAGATCGCCTCGACCGGGCACTCGGGTTCGCAGGCGCCGCAGTCGATGCACTCCTCCGGGTCGATGACGAGGATCCGTTCGGCCTCGTGGATGCAGTCGACGGGGCACACGTCGATGCAGGACTTGTCTTTGATGTCGATGCACGGCTCGGCGATGATGTAGGTCACGAGGACCTACTCTACCGAGGCCAGTAGCCGGTTGATCAGTTCGCGCGTGCGCTCGAAGAGCGCGGATTTCGCGACGACCTGATCGAAGCCGGCGGTGTGCGCCGCACGGAGCCCGGCGGTGTCGGTGTGGTTTGTGAAGCCGAGCAGCGGCACATCCGGATAGGACTCCGCGACGTCCTCCGGATCGACGCGGCCGACGTCGGCGATCACGAGCTCGGGCGGGTCAATCCCGTCCGTGGTCATGAAGCGGTGCTCCGGCAGGAGTGCTTCGAGCTTCCCCCGGATGAAGAGGTCGACCCCACACAGCAGGACCGTGGCCATCGCGACAACGGTAACGCGCGCGGGCGGCCATGCAAAGCTTTCGAGCATGGACGAGGCATTCACGCAGGGCGTCGAATTGATCCGGCGCGGTGAGTACTTCGCAGCGCACGAGGAGCTCGAGACGGCGTGGCGGGCGGCCGAGCCGGCCGAGCGCGACTTCTTCCAGGGACTCGTCCATGTGGCCGTCGCCTGGTACCAGTCGGACCGCGGCAACCGCGTCGGCTGCGAGCGCCAGCTCGAGAAGGCGCGCAGGCGGCTGGCGCCATACACGCCGGTGCATCGCGGCCTCGACATCGCGCGGCTGCTCGCGCAACTCGAGGTCGTGGAGCCGCTAGATCTCCCCCAGCCCGATCTTCGAGAGAGCCCGGTTGAGGAACACACGCAGCCACCAGTCGCGGTTGAAGAAGAGCAACATCCCAAGCGCGACGAGCACCGCGCCTGACGCCATCTGGATCGCCGCATAGTGGTCGCGCAACCAGCGCAGCGTGCCCATCGTCGACGCGAACGCGACCCCGGCAAGCAGGAACGCCGCCCCGAGCCCGAGCGAGTAGGCGATAAGCAGCACGACGCCGCGGACGACGGTCCCGCTCGTCGACGCGAGCACGAGGATCGAGCCGAGCACGGTCCCGATGCACGGCGCTGCGCAGACCGCGAAGGCGCCGCCGAGCAGGACATTGGAGCCGCTGCCCCGCGCGCGGTGCACGACGTCCGGCGCGAAGAACCGCTTCGGCCACGGCACGAGCCCCATGAACGCGAGGCCGAGCACGACGAGCACGAAGCCCGCGAGCTCGCGCTGCTGTCGCGGCGCGATCGCGCTGCCGATCGCCGCGGCGCCCGCGCCGAGCACGACGAAGACCACCGTGAAGCCGAGGATGAACGGGAGGCTCGCGAGGACGACGCGCCGCGTGGCGCTGCGCTCGCCGAGCTGGTCGACGTCGACGGCCGACACGGCGGACAGGTAGCCCGGCACGAGCGGCAGGACGCACGGAAAGACGATCGAGGCGAAGCCGGCGATGAACGCGACCGGGAGGCGCTCAAGCATCGAAGCGCTCGAGCTCCTCGTCGAGCCGCCGCTCGAGCTCAGGATCGAGCGGTGGTCCCGCCGCCGCGGGCTCGGAGCGCAACCGCGGGCTCCAGCGCCAGGCTGCCAAGCCGACAGCTCCGGCGCCGAGCAGTAGGCCGCCGATCGGCAGCACCCACGCGAGCAGGTCGAAGCCGCGCTTCGGCGGCTCGGCGAGGACTGCCTTGCCGAACTGCGCGACGAGCTTCGACTTGATCTCGCTCTTCGTGTCGCCGGCGGCGATGCGCCCGCGGATGAAGACGCGCATCCGGTCCGCGAACGGGGAGTTCGACATGTCGAGCGTCGTGTGGCAGGTGAGGCAGATGACCTCTCCCTCGAGCTCGGCCAGCGTCGGATGCTGCTCGCTCGCCGCCGCGGGCGCTGCGAGGGCGAGCGCCGACAGCGCGACGACCAGGAATCTCACGAGCGGGTCGCGGCGCGGATCCCGTCCTCGAGCTCGCGCGCCGAGATCTCGCCGGAGACATGGCCGGTCGCACGGCCCTCGCGGTCGATGAAGAACGTCTCGGGGAACCCGGTGACGCCCCAGTGCCCGAGCGACGACCCGGGGCCGTCGGCGAGGTTGCGATAGGTCAGCCCGTGCTTCGAGACGAACTTGCGTCCGTCGCTGGCGCCGTCCTGCGCGTCGACGCCGAGCACGACGACGCCCCGCCCGCGCCACTTCTGCCACGCCGACTCGAGCCGCGGCGCCTCCTGCTTGCACGGGCGGCACCACGAGGCCCAGAAGTTGATCACGACCGCCTTGCCGCGCAGCGACGCGAGGTCGACCTTGCCGTCACCGTTGAGCGGGCGCAGCACGAGCGGCGGCGATTCCGGTCGCTTGCCGTCCCGGATCTGGTTCACGAAGCCGGCGCCCGGATCGCCGTGGGCGAGATCCCAGACCAGCAGTCCGAGGAGGCCCGCGACGGCGGCGAGTGCGATGCCCTGCAACGCTCGCCGGGTCACGCGGCCACCACGAAGACCGGCGTGCCGATATCCACGTGGTCGAAGAGCCATTCAGCCTGTGGGACGAGCATGCGAATGCAGCCGTGTGACGCCGAGTAGCCGATCGACGCCGAGTCGGGCGTCCCGTGGATGCCGATCCCCGGTGCGGAGAGCCCCATCCAGCGCGTGCCGAGCGGATTGCCCGGCCCGGGCGGAACGGGATGGAGTCCTTGTGCCCACGCCGAGTTGGGCGGGGTCCACCACGGGTTCTTCCACTTGACGGCGATCTGGAAGCGGCCGAGCGGCGTCGGATAGATGCTCTGCCCGGTGGCGACGCCGAACGTCCGCCACGACCTGGCGCCCTTGTAGAGGTAGAGGCGATTCGAGCCGCGCCGGATCACGATCACGGTGCTGAACGCCTTCTGTGTCACCGTCGGCGCGAGTGCTTTCAGCGGCACGGTGAGCGGTCCGCGGTCGTTCGTGCGCAGCGCGGCGACGATCTCGCGGACGGTGCGGCCCTTGTCGACACGGCGACCGGGCGCGTCCTTCGTCAGCCGCGGCTGGACGTTGCGCAAGGTCAGGCGTGCGTCGACGGGCTTACGGTCGAAGCGCTTGGCGAGCTTCGCGACGTAGCCGCGGACGGCCTCGCCCTTGACGCTGACGACGAGCTGCAGGCGGGAGCCCGGGCGCGCGAGTCGTGCGCGCTCGACGGCGCCGTGCACGTACGCGACCGCGCCGAGATCGGTCGCGCTCGGCGTCAGCCGGCGGTCGGCGACGCGCAGCTGGAGCGGCGCGGCGAACGATTCCTCGAGCCGCTCGACGGCCGCGTCCGATGTCAGCCCGCCGATCGGGACGCCGGAGACCTTCACGCCCGCGGGCACCAGCTGAACGGACGGCGTCGTGGTCGTCGTGGTTGTGGTTGTCGTGGTCGTCGTCGCCGTCGTGTCGGTGGACGTGGTGCCGGTCGTCGGGGTCGTCTCGGCGACGACGGCAGCCGACATCGCACCTGCGAAGAGAAATCCGAGCGCGAAGAGAACGGCGAATCCGATACGCCTCATGCGAAAAGTGTAGCCGCGAAGATTCGCGGGTCGTTGGAGACGACGGCATCGACGCCGGCCGCCTGCATCCGGGCGAGGAGAGCGGGCGAATCCACCGTCCAGGCGATCACCGGGATGCCCAGAGCGTGGCACCGCTCGACGGTCGCCCGCGAGACGACGCCGTAGTGGAGCGAGGCGATGGTCGCCTCGGCGCGCGCCAACAGACTCGCAATGCGCCTCGGCAAGGCGCTCCGTAGCGCGGCCGCGCCGGCCAGCCGCACCGGCGCGAGCGCACGGCCCCGCGAGACGCCGTAGCGGTCGCGCGGATACGAGAGCCCGCGCGGGAGGTCCGGCTCGAGCTCGGCGAAGCGGTGCAGTGCGGGGACCTCGAAGGTCGTGACGTACGCGCGCTCGAGCAGCTCATGACGCCGCAGCGCCTCGACGATCTCGCGCTCGAACCCGGCGGCCTTGACGTCGACGTGCACGCCGACCTCGTGCCGGCGCAGCAGCGCGAGCGCCTGGTCGAGCGACGCGGGCTCCTGCGGGATCTCGTGCTGTGAGTGCGCGACAACGAGCGACTCGATGACGTCGAACTCGACGATGTCGACTCCGACTTCGATGGCCTTCTCGAGCGAGCGCAGCGTGTTCTCGGGAGCAAGCGCGGCCGCGCCCTTGTGACCGACCCGGATGAGGCCGTCGCCGCGGAGGAGATCGATCACGGCGCCGTCGGCAGCAGGTCCTCGTCGAGCTCGCCGCCGTGCGCGACAAAGCCGGCGAGCATCCGGTCGGTGACCCACTCCACCGGCGACCGGTCGTCGGTCCACGCCCGGCCGTGTGCTCCTTCGCGCGCACCGCGGGCGAGCAGCCGCGTCAGCGGTCGGGCGGCAGCCGGCGCGTGAGCGAGCCGTCGCCGCAGCTCGGCCGGCGTCAGCGGGTGCCGCAGGCCGAGCACGAGCCTGTTGAAGCGAAGGGCCTGCCAGCCGAGCACCTGCGGGAACGCCGCGCGGAGGGTCGCCTCGACGCCGCGCGCGAGCCGGTCGTCGCCGGGCACGGTGGCGACGTTCAGCGCCACGATCCCGTCCGGTGCGAGCCGGTCGCGGACGAGGCGGAAGAACTCGGCCGTCGCAAGGTAGAAGGGCACATACGGAGGACGGTACGCGTCGATGAAGACGAGGTCGTACCTGGCGTCAGTCCGGCGCAGGAACGGGCGCGCGTCGGCGGTGACGACGTGCAGGCGAGGGTTGTCGCCGAGCCCGAGGTACCGCCGGGCCGCCTTCGTCACCGACGGGTCGAGCTCGACGCCGTCGATGCGCGCCTGCGGATAGACGACGCCGAAGGCGCGCGCAGTCGTCCCACCCGCGTTGCCGAGCGCGGCGATGCGCTCGACCGGGCGCCCGAGGAGCGGCGGCACGGCAAGGAACATGTCCCACTCGCCGCCGGTGAGCACCGTGTCCGGCCGCCAGAGCGAGTGCGCCACGATTCCCTCGTTCAGCTGCAGCACGCGCTCGTCGCCTTGCTGGAGGACCCGGACGTACTGGTAGAGCGACTCGTCCTCGTAGAGCAGCCCACGCTCGGCACGCACGGCGCCGGGCGGAACGGCGAGGAGACCGGCGACCGCGACGCCGGCGATGACCCAACGGCGGCCGAGCACGAGCGCACCGGACGCGGCGAGGAGCGCGGCGGCGCCGAGGAACGTGCGTTGCGTCCCGACCGCGGGAATCGTCACGAGCGCCGCACAGAACGTGCCGACAAGGGCACCGGAGGTCGAGACCGCATAGAGCCGCCCCGCAACCTCACCCGCCGTGGCGACGTCGCGCACCGCGAGTCGCACCGCGAACGGCGACACGGCGCCGAGCAGGATCACCGGCGGTGCAATGAGCACGAGCACGGCGAAGAACGAGCCGATCACAGCTCCGGCGGAGTAGCGGTCGAGCCCGCGCACGGCCAGGTCGAGGAACGGCTGGGCCGCGAACGGCACGAGCGCGAGCAGCACCGCCGCCGCGATCACAAGGCGCCCGAGCAGGTGGTAGTGCGGGTGCCTGTCCGCGAGCCTGCCGCCGGCCCAGTAGCCGACCGCGAGCGACCCGAGCACGAGGCCGATCAGGTTCGCCCAGACGACGGTCGAGCTGCCGAAGAACGGAGCGAGGAGTCTCGCCGCCGCGATCTCGGTGGCGAGCGAGGCAGCACCGGCGACGAAGACGATCGCGGAGAGCGCGGCGTCCTGCCGGGTCACTCCGTCCTCTTGACGACGACCACGGCGATGTCGTCGGTGATCTCGCCTCCGAACGCGCGACACTCGTCGATCACCGCGCGCGCGAGCTGGCGCGCGGGCAGCTGCCAGTTCGCGGCGAGCGTCTTGTCGAGCCGTTCGACGCCGTAGAAGTCGCGGCCGAGCCGCGCCTCGATGACGCCGTCCGTGAAGAGGACGGCCGCCTCGCCGGGCTCGAGCGTCGTCGCGGCCTCCTCGAATGTCTTCCCGGAATCGATCCCGAGCGCGATGCCGCCGACGTCGAGCTCCTCGACGCGGCCGCCCGTGCGCACGAGCCGCGGCGCCGGATGCCCGGCGCTCGCGCCGACGAGGCGGCCGGTCGGCGGGTCGAAGGTGATCACGCCCATGGTGATGAACTTGCCGAGCGCGATCTCGCCGACGACGACGTCGTTCGCGTACGCGAGGAACTCGCCCGGATCGGGATGCTCGCGGGCGAGCGAGCGGAACACGTACTTCGCCATCGCCATGTCCGCCGTGGCCTCGATGCCGTGCCCGGTGACGTCACCGAGGACGACGGCCAGCCGACCGTCCGCCAGCTCGAGGAAGTCGTAGACGTCGCCGCCGACGTCGACGGTTGCCGAGGACTCGTAGACGGCGCCGATCTGGACGCCCGGTATGTCGGGCTCCTCGCTCGGCAGGAGCGAGCGCTGAATCGTGTCGCTGAAGTCCTTCTGCTGCTCGTAGAGACGGGCGTTGTCGATGGCGAGTGCCGCCTGGCGGGCGAGCGAGACGAGCAGCTCGACGGTGGTCTCCGTGATCGGGCGGGCCGGGTCGAGGGAGAGGACGGTCAGCGCGGCGAGCACCTGCTTGCCGCTCGCGATCGGCACGACCGCGGCGGTCGAGCCCTTCTCCAGAAACGGCACGAGCAGGCTGTGCGCGCCGCCGAGCCGCGTCGCCGTCGCCGCGTCGAGCAGCGTTGCCTGCTCGACGGGAGCGCGGTGGGGCCGGTCGAGAATCGTGCGCACCGACTCGGCGAACGGGCCCGGGACGACGTGCACCGCCTTCGGCACGAGCAGCTCGCCGCGCTCGTCCGGCACGCGCACGACCGCGGCGTCAACCTCGATCAGCTCGACGACCGTCTTCGCCACCGCTCCCAGCGTCTTGTCGAGGCGGAGCGTCTCGGCGAACGAGGCGGAGATCTCGTAGAGGGCGCCGAGGCGGCGGGCGGCGGTCCGTTCGGACTCGAGTGCCGCGCCGAGCGCGGCGCCGAGCTCGGTCGCCTGCTCGTGCAGCCGTGCGTTCTGCACCGCCACGGCGAGCTGGCCGGCGAGCGCGGAGAGAAGGGCGAGCTCGCTGAGGGCCAGGCGGCGGCCGGCGGACGGATAGATCGCGAGCAGCCCGATCGAGTCGCCGTGCGCACGCAGCGGCAGCGCGACGGCGCCTTCGAGCTGGGCTTCCTCGAGGGCGCGACGCACCGGCGCCGCTGCAGGATCCGGGTCGTTGCGGCCGATGACGATGACGCTGCGCGCTCGATAGACACCGTGGGCGAGCTCGAGCAGCCGTTCCGCAACCGCCTCGTGAGGGCTCTCGATGCCCCGCTGCGCCGCCGTCTCGAGCCGGTCGTGGGCGTGCAGGTAGACGGCGACGCGCTCGATGCCGAGCAGCGCGCTGATGCGTTCGACGGCGGTGTCGAGCGTGTGGGCGAGCGAGAGACGCGCGATCGCCTCGCCGACGACTTCGAGCAGCGCGCGCGTCCGCTCCAGCTCCTGCGCCAGCATTCGCGAGCGGTCGCTCGCCCGCAGTGCGTGCGCTGCGCGCACGGCGAAACCGTGCAGCCGCTCGAGCGCGGCGCCCGCGGGCGCCGAATGATCGGGGAACGCGAGCTGAAGCGCGCCGACCGGAGGCTCACCGAGCCTCAAGGTGGCGATCGACGCCGCCGCCGTCGCAGTGACCGAAACAGGTAGCCGGTCGTTGAGCGCGTCGTTTGCAAGCGTCTTCGTCTCGGTCGTGGCCTCGAGCTCGCCGGCAGAGGCGACCGCCTGCAGGTCGTCGTCCTCCAGCTTCCAGAGCAGGGCCCCGGCCGCCCCGGCTGCCTCGGCCGCGAGGCGGGCGATCTGGCGGCCCGTCTCGGCCTCGTCCGCGGCCGCGCCCAGGGCCTCGCCCGCGAGCTCCAGCAGCCGGTCTCCAGGCCCGCGCTCGAGCGGCGAGGCGAGCATGCGGACAGCGATTCCGAGCTGAGCGGCGACGAGGCGGGCGATCTCGCGCTCGACCTCGTCGTACGCGCCTCCGACACGGTAGAGCTCGACCGCGCCGACGACCTTGCCCGCCGCGCGCGCCGGTAGGTGCAGCACGGCGCCTGCTCCGGACAACTCCGCCGCCAGCCGTCCGGGATCGGGGAGCTGCTCCAGGTCGTCGAGCTCAGCCAGCAGCAGGCCCGGGTCGACGGAGGTCGCCTCGAGCTCCGAGGCGATCGCACCGCCCGCCGGTGCAATCGCGCGCGCGACGAGGGCGCCGTCGGCGCCGAGACAGCGTGCGACCACGAGATTCGACGCCGTAGCGACGAGGGCCGCCTCGACCAGCGGCTCGAGCGCCGCTGCGAGCGATTCGCCGCGCGCCAGCGCGTCGGCCGCCGTCGCCAGCGCGCGCAGTGCCGCAAGGGCGTCCGTCCGCTCGCGTTCAGTGGTGTCGACGACCATCTGCGTCCCCTTCTCGCCCAAGTATGGCTGCGTGCCGTCGCCTATGCTTTACGGGTGGCCCGGACTCTGCCTGAGCAGGAAGAGGACGTCCCGATCGTCGATCCGACCGCGATCCAGCGGAACTACCGCCGGGAACGCGCCCGGCGCCGCGCCAAGGTCGAGCATCGGCGGCAGACCCGGCACGCGCACGTCCGCTTCTGGGTCGTGCTCGGCGGGCTCGTCTTCCTGATCGTGTTTCTCGGCTTGACCGTCTGGGACAAGGTGCAGCAGCTGTTCGGGCTCTGATGGCACGGAAGCCAATCCCGAGCGGCAAGCCCCCGCTGACGAGCAAGGGCGCCGCGCGTCGTGCCGAGCGCGAGCGCGCGGTCGGCCTCGATCCCGCCGACGAGGCGGCGCGCTGGCTCGACGAGAACGACCCGAAGCCGAACTCGGCGCCGCCACCCACAGTCTCGAAGTCGGCGCGCAAGTCGAAGGCGCTCCACCGCTTCCGGCAGCGGCAGGCGCGCGGCGACGGTTAGCTCAGCGGGTCAGTTCGCTCAGCGGATCAGTGGGTCGTGCGCGCACCGGCGCGTGAGAGTGGGCTCCACGATGAGCGCTCCCACGATTCGCCGCTGCACATCGGGCATCGCGGCAGAGTCGAGTGGACGGTGACGCCGTAGCCACAGTCGGAGCAGTGAAACTCCCCTTTCGCTAGGTCGCCGCTGGGCCAGAACTGCACGAAGCCGTCCGCAGGCAAACCCTGCTCGGGCGTGCTGTCAATCATCTGTTGCCCCCCCATTTCCACTCCTTGGTGTCCGACCGTCTCCATACTCTACTCCTGTGGAACCTCCTGAGCAGGTGCCGGGCCCCTATGGGAGCGATCCACTGCCGGAGCGGCCGCCCGATCCGGGCCACGATTCCCTGACGGGCGCAGGCGAAGAGGGACGCATCGGCTACGTCCTTCCTGGCGGGCTCTGGGCGCTCGGCGAGCTCGTCACGTGGCTCGCGGGGCTGATCCTGGCCCTTTCGACCTTCATGGGCTGGTACACGGGGAGCGGCGACGGGATCACGGTCGCCGTCATCGGCTGGCATACCGGCGCGCTCGGCAAGCTCGTCTTCTTCATCGGTCTTGCCGTGCTCGCGCTCGTGATCCTCCGCGAGGCGGGCATCGAATTGCCCGCGACGGTCCCGGAGAGCCTCGTCGTGATCGCGCTCGGCTCCGTCGCGACGATCTTCGTCCTCATCAGGCTGATCTCGATCCCGGATCAGTTCCTGCCCGCCGACGGCCGCGGCATCGGCATCTTCATCAGTCTGATCGCCGCGCTCGGAGTGATCGCGGCCGGGCTCGTGCGAGCGGCGGAAGAGCTCTAGACACCACCAGGCCGATGGCAATGCCGAGCACGGCCCCGCCGAGCACGTCGAGCGGATAGTGCACCCCGACGACGACGCGCGACCACGCGATCAGCGCCGCGAGGACAAAGAGCGGGACGCGGAATCGCGGGAACGCGACTGCGAGCACGGTCGCGGCGGCGAACGCGGTCGTCGAGTGGCCGGACGGGAACGAGTGCGAGTTCGGCGTCCGCAGCAGCGGCTCGGGCTCGACGAAGCGGACCGGCGGCCGGTCGCGACCGATCGCCTCGCGAAGGCCGAACGAGATCGACTCCGACAGGACGATCGTGAGCAGGAGGAGCCCGAAGACGGCGTAGCGGCGGTAGAGCGCGGCCAGTACGAGGCCGAGTGCGAGCCAGATGAGCCCGAACGCGCCGAGGTCACTCAGCCAGACGGCCAGGTGGGCGAACGGCTCCGGCCGGTGGTGAACCTGCCAGCGCTCGAGCTGCCGGTCGAGGCTCAGACGGCGCCGATCAGACTGGCAGCAGCTGCTTCGTCGACTCGATCAGCTGCTGCGGATCGAACGGCTTGCCGACGAAGCCTGAAGCGCCTCGCGACGCTGCCTCGGCGAGCGAGTGCTCGTCGACCTTGCCGCTGAACATGATCACCGGGATGGAGCCGACGCCGTGCTTCTCCTGCACGCGCCGCAGCATCTCCCACCCGTCCACCTCGGGCATCATCACGTCGAGCAGGATCAGGGCCGGCGGCGTGTCGTCGAGTGCCGCGAGGCCCTCGGTCGCGTTGGACGCCTCGCGCACCGTGTAGCCCTCCATCTCGAGGTTGACGCGCACGAACTCGCGCAGGCGCTCGTCGTCGTCGACGATCAGGACCAGCGGGCCGCCTTCGCGACCGTGAGGGCCGGAGCGGTCGAGGAACTGCTCCAGATCGCGCCGCCGGTAGCGGCGGTGGCCACCCGGCGTGTAGAACGCCGGAACGCGGCCGCCGTCGGACCATTTGCGCATGGTGCTCTGCGCGACGCCGAGGAACTTCGCCGCTTGGCCGAGCGTCAACCAGTCGGGCTCACTCGCAGGTGCCCGGCGCTGGTCGCCGGGCGAGCGCTCAAATGACATCCGCGTAATCTACCGAAATCTGCTGCAGCGCCAAACCTTTACGGTTCGGAAACGGTAACCGTGACCGTGCTGCGCGCCGCGGGGGGCAACTGCAGGGGCTTCAGCGTGCGGACGCCCGTCTGCGTGCCTCCGGGGGCCGGATTGTCCTGCAGCGCCTGCCCGAGCGCGACGCCGATCGCGAAGACGAGCAGGATCGCGGCGGCGATCAGCAGCCGGCGCGGGCGGCGCGATCCCCGGCGACGTCGTGGTTGAGGACGGGCGCGCTCGATCACGGCTCCCCCGTCACGGCTCCCAGATCACGGCTCATAGTCGGTCGCGCCGCGGGCGTACTCGCGGAACGCGGTGTCGACCACGGCCGAGACGTGCGGCGGCCAGCCTGCCGGTGGCTCGCTGTCGGCGATCGCGGCGCGCCCCCAGTCCTCGGCGCGCTGGTACGCGGCCACGAGCTCGTCCATCGTGAAGACCTGCCCGACGCGGGCGCGAAGCTCGCTCGTGACGACAGCGGCAAGACGGAGCAGCGCCTGGTAGAGGTTGATGTCCCGGTCGCGGGTCGCCTCGAAGCGGCGGTTGCCCTCGTCCCACTGCTGGCGTGCAAGCTCGATCTCGACCGAAGACACGGAGCGGCATGCTAGTCGGGAAGGCAGCAGCCGCCGACGGGGAACAGCGGCTCCGCCTCCGCGAGAATCCGCTCGCCGAGCACGTAGCCGGGCCGGGCGAGGGCGAACGCTCCGTGCGCGTGCAGGCACTTGAGGCTGCCCGTGCGTGACGAGCCGCCGATCCCCACCGGCAGCTCGGGCCGAAGGCGCCGCTGCTCGTCGTGCGCAGCGGCCAGGCTCTCCGCCAGCGCCGTGTCGTCGACGGCTGCGCGCGTCCAGCGCTCGACGCCGCCCGCCGCCTCGAGCCGTGAGAGCTGTGCCACGAGGTGCCGGCAGGTGACGTAGTAGGTCGTCGGAAACGGGCGCCCGTCCTCGTCGAAGGGCTCCTGCTCGGTCACGGCGGGGCGGCCGTACGGGCAGCGCACCACCACGCGGCGAAAGGCACGCGGCTCACGCCCGAGCTGTCGCGCGACGAGCTCCCGGTCGTCCATCGCCCGACGGTACCAAGCCCTCCCGAACTACTTGCGGGCGGCGCGGCGCTCGAGGGCGCGGTCGTGCCGCCAGGCGGGGATGCCCTTGACGATGTAGAGCCGCTCGCCGGGCTTGACGAGACTCAAGCGGCGGGCCTGGCGCACGAGCGCCTCGCGGCTGCCCGCGCGCGCCAGCCGCCTCTGGAGAGCGCGCTTCTGGGCCTTCAGAGCCTGCACCTCGGCGTTGCGCGCCTGCATCGTTCGCTTCGCGTCGACGTACGACCGCAGGGGGCGGTAGTAGAGGAAGGCAATGAGGCAGAGGGCGCCGATCGCGAGCACGCGGGTAACAGGCGCCCGACCCCCCAGCCGACGATGTGAACGGCGACGCTTCTTGGCCATGGCCCGGCTTCTTTCGCCGGGGCGGTCAGAAGGTCCTGCTAGAGGCTTGATGTGGAGCTCGGGTGCGTACGGGGATGCGCCAGACCAAGTGGGTCAGCTGGATCGGGCGCAGCGCATAGTGGGTGCTACGGGTAAGCCCGAGCCGGCTGAACCGCGCCGTGTCTGGCGCACCAGCCGTGCGTGCCTGAGTTTCGCGTCAAGCCTCTCCACGGCGGACGGCGATGATCGCCGCGGCCGCGGGTGTCGTCAGGATCTCGACGCCGACGAGGCGGGGATCGCGGAGCATGAACTCGCGGATCGGATCGCCTTCGACCGGGCGCCCGGGCGTCATGTCGTCCTTGACGAGCATTCCGCCGGGCGCGAGCAGCTCGATGATCAGGTCGTACGAGTCGCCGTCGCGGGCGCCGCCGTCGAAGAAGATCAGGTCGAACGGCCCCCGGCCCGGGAGGACGTCCTGCCAGCGGCCCTCGACGAGCTCGACCGGCAGGCCGGCCAGGCGCTCGCGCGCCGCGGCCGCACGCTCCGGGTCCGGCTCGACGGTGAGCAGCGTCGCACCGCCGGCGAGCGACGCGGCCATCGCGGCGGCGCCCTCGCCGAAGGCGGTGCCGACCTCGACGATGCGCCCGCCGGGCTTCGCCGCGACGAGCGTCGCGAGCAGCCGCTGCACCTGCGGGATAGACGTGCCGCCGTCGGTCAGGCGACGTCGACCTTGATCACGTTCGTCGTCCCCGGGATGTTCACGGACGTCCCGGCGGTGATCACGATGCGGTCGCCCGAGCTGACGAGACCGGACTCGCACGACGCACTGACCGCGATCGACCACAGCTCCTCGACGTTCGCGCACTCGGGGATCAGGATCGGCGTCACGCCCCACTCGAGCGCCATCTGCTGGACGGCGGTCGGATGGTGCGTGAGCGCGATGATCGGGCGCCGCGGACGCAGGCGGGCGACCGCGGACGCGGTGCGCCCCGTGAAAGTCGGGACGAGGATCGCCTTCGCGCCGAGCGCCTCGGCCAGGTCGCACGCCGCATTCGACATCGCCTGCCCGACGGTCGGCACGTCGACGGCCTCGGGAAGCTCGTGCCGGTAGCCGAGGCTCGGCTCGACGGCCCGGGCGATCGAGTGCATGGTCGACACCGCCTCGATCGGGTACTGGCCGGCCGCGGTCTCGGCGGAGAGCATCAACGCGGAGGTGCCGTCGAGGATCGCGTTCGCGACGTCGCTCGCCTCGGCCCGGGTGGGCTCCGGATGCGTGATCATCGACTCGAGCATCTGCGTCGCCGTGATCACGGGCTTCCCTCGCTCGAGCGCCTCGTGGATGATCCGTTTCTGCAGCAGCGGCACCTCGGCGGGGCCGATCTCGACGCCGAGGTCGCCCCGCGCGACCATGACGCCGTCCGACTCGTCGAGGATCTCGTCGAGCACGTCGACCGCCTCGGACTTTTCGATCTTCGCGATCACCCGCGCGCCGGAGCCGCTCTCGCGGACGCGCGCCTTCAGGTCGCGGACGTCGGCCGCCGCGCGGACGAAGGAGAGGGCGACGAAGTCGACGCCGAGCTCGAGCGCGAAGTCGAGGTCGTCGAGATCCTTGCGGGTCAGCGACGGGATCGGCAGCGGCACGCCGGGGAGATTGACGCCCTTGGCCGCGCTGACGACGCCGCCGACGATGACGCGACAGGTGGCCTCGCCCGGACGCACCGCCTCGACGGCGAGCCGGACGTGGCCGTCGTCGATCAGCACCTCGTGGCCCGGCTGCAGCACGTCGACCGCGATCGCGGGCGCGATCGGCAGCTGGCCGTCCTGAGGGTATTCGCTCGGCGTCAGGATCACCTGCTCGCCGTTCGTGAGCGTCCGCGGCTCGATGTGACCGAGACGGATCTTCGGGCCTTGCAGGTCGGCGATCAGCGCCAGCGGGCGGCCGAGCCGCTCCTGGGCGTCCCGGACGAGCCGCGCGCGCATGGCGTGGTCGTCGTGCGTGCCGTGCGAGAGATTGAGCCGCGCGACGTCCATGCCCGCCCGGACCAGCGCCTCGACCATCTCCGGCGTCGACGAGGACGGACCGATGGTCGCAACGATCTTCGTCCTGCGCGGTCCGTCGATCACGTGCAGGAGACTAGCGAGCGGCGCGCGGGAAAGCGGCCCAGCCCGGGTACACCGCCCGCGAGCCCAGCTCCTCCTCGATCCGCAGGAGCTGGTTGTACTTCGCCACCCGGTCGCTCCGGGCCGGCGCGCCCGTCTTGATCTGACCCGTGTTCGTCGCGACGGCGAGGTCCGCGATCGTCGAGTCCTCCGTCTCGCCCGAGCGGTGCGACATGACGGCCGAGTAGCCGTTGTCGTGCGCCAGTCCGATCGCCTCGAGCGTCTCGCTCAGCGTTCCGATCTGGTTGACCTTGATCAGGATCGAGTTGGCGAAGTGCCCGTCGATGCCGCGGCGGAGGCGCTCGGTGTTCGTGACGAAGAGGTCGTCGCCGACGAGCTGCACCTGCTCGCCGAGCGCCTGCGTCAGCTCGGCCCACGAGTCCCAGTCGTCTTCGGCGAGCGGGTCCTCGAGCGAGACGATCGGGTTGCGCTCGACCAGCCCGCGCCAGAATTCGACCATGCCGGCGCCGTCGAGCGACTTGCCCTCGAAGCGGTAGACGCCCTCGGAGAAGATCTCCGAAGCCGCCGGATCCAGGGCGATTGCGACTCGCTCGCGGTGACCCGCGCGCTCGGCTGCCTCGAGGATCGCCTCGATTGCCTCCTCGCTCGAGCCGAGGTCGGGTGCGAAGCCGCCCTCGTCTCCGACCGCGGTCGAGAGGCCGCGCTCGTGCAGGAGCGCCTTCAGAGCGTGGTAGGTCTCGGTGCCGATCTGCAGCGCTTCGGCGAAGGTCGCGGCGCCGGCCGGCACGACCATGAACTCCTGCAGGTCGATCGCGTTGTCCGCATGCACGCCGCCGTTGATCACGTTCAGCATCGGCACCGGCAGGGTGACCGCCTCGTCGCCGCCGAGGGCGCGGAAGAGCGACTCGCCCCGGTCGACCGCGACGGCCTTGGCGGCCGCGAGCGAGACGCCGAGGATCGCGTTCGCGCCGAGGCGCCCCTTGTTCGGCGTTCCGTCGAGCTCGATCAGCACCTGGTCGAGCGCCGCCTGGTCGGCGGCGTCGAGACCGGTGACCGCGCCGGCGATCTCCATGTTTGCGTTCGCAACGGCCTGCCCGACGCCCTTGCCGCCGTAGGCCGCGCCGCCGTCGCGCAGCTCGACGGCCTCGTGCACGCCTGTCGATGCGCCCGAGGGGACTGCGGCACGACCGGAGGCGCCGGACTCGAGCTGGACGTCCGCCTCCAGCGTGGGATTGCCGCGCGAGTCGAAGATCTGGCGGGCGTGGACGGCGGCGATGCGGGTGCTCATCGGAGAATCTCCTTGGCCTGGTCGTAGTAGCGGTCTTGCGCTGCGAGATCGAGGCTACGCCAATCCTCGCCCGCTTCGGCGGCGAGCCGCTCCGCGCGCTCGACCCGCTCGCGGAAACGCGCCGTCGCCGCCCGGAGCGCGAGCTCCGGATCGACGTTCAGGCGGCGCGAGACGTTGACCGCTGCAAAGAGCACGTCGCCGAGCTCCTTGAAGACCTCCTGGTCGGGCTCGGTCTCCGGGCTCGGCTCGCCGCTGCGCTCGATCTCGGCCGACAGCTCGTCGAGCTCGGAGCGCAGGTCGTCGCGCGCGCCTGCCAGGTCCGGGTACTCGAAGCCGACCGCCGCGGCGCGGCGCTGGATCTTGCGAGCCTCGTTCAACGCGGGGAGCGCGGCCGGCACGTCGTGGAAGACGCCCTCGCGCCCCTCCTCGTCACGCTTGATCGCCTCCCAGTTGGAACGCACGCGTCCCGCTGTCTCGGCCTCCACCTCGCCGAAGACGTGCGGGTGGCGCCGCACCAGCTTCTCGTGGACGAGGCGCGCCGCCTGCTCGAGGTCGCCGGTGCCCCGCTCTTCGAGGAGCAGGGAGAGGAAATAGACCTGGAAGAGGAGATCGCCGAGCTCGTCCAGCAGCTTGGCGTCGTCGCCGGAGTTCGCCGCGTCGGCGACCTCGTATGCCTCCTCGACCGTGTGCGGCACGATCGTGCGCGCAGTCTGCTCGCGGTCCCACGGGCATTCGCGACGGAGTCGCGCGGTCAGCTGTTGGAGATCGAGGAGCGCGTCGGCCAGCGGCACGGCGTTAGAGCTAGCCGGTGGTGGTCGCGCCGGTGGTCGTGCTCGTCGCGGGCGGAGTGAAGCCCGACTTGTAGCTGACCTTGTCCTTGAAGTCCTTGTCGAGGCCGTTGACCCAGCTCGTCATCGCCTCGTTCTTCTTCGTCTGCAGCAGCTGCTGCTTGATCGAGGCGGAGACCTGCTTCTCGGGGGTCGTCTTCGCGGGCTTGACGGCGCCGAGGGCCTGGATGATGTGCCAGCCGTACTGGGTCTTCACGGGCTTGGAGATCTCGTTGACCTTCAGCGAGAACGCCTTGGCGTCGAACGCCGGCACGGTCTGGCCGCGCGAGACGGTCAGCTTGCCGCCCGTCGACTTCGAGCCCGGGTCCTGCGAGAACTTCTTGGCGAGCGCCGTGAAGTCGCCGCCGGACTTCAGCTGCGCGTAGATGCTGTCGGCCTGCGCCTTCGTCTTGACGAGGATGTGGCGCACGTTGCGGCTCTGCGGCTGCGCGTAGAGCTGCGGGTGCTGCACGTAGTAGTCGTGCACGTCGGCGTCGCTGACCTTGACGTCCTTCGTGATCTTCTTGAAGACCTGCTCGGAGATCAGCTGCGTCTTGATGTCGCGCCGGACCTGAGCGTCGGTGAGGCCCTGCTTCTTGAGCTGCGCGACGTACTTCGTCTCGCTGCCCTGGAAGTACTGCTTCTTGATCTGCTTCAGGCGGGCGTCGATCTGGCTGTCCTTGATCTCGACGCCCATCGCCTTCGCCTTCTCCTCGCGCTCGGCCTGCTGGACGAGCAGCGTCACGGCCTGGTTCTTCAGCGTCTGGAAGTCCTGGCTGCCGGCCTTCGGGAAGGTGCGCTTCTGGGACTTGAAGCTTCGCTTCGCCTGGGCGATCAGGTCGTCGAACTGGGCCTGAGTGATGTGCGTCGAGCCGACGACGGCGACGTCGCTGCTGTCCAGGCTCGAGCTTCCGCCACCGCAGCCGGCGACGGCCAGCGCGGCCGCTGACGCCATAACAATGAGGGAAATCCGAAAACGAGTCATAAGAATGCGCCGGCTCAGGCCGCCTGGCGCGTGCCCAATATAGCATCGACCAGTTCGAGCGCTCCCTTGAATTCATCGTGTCTTAACGCGATCTCGCGCTTGGCCGACGTGTAGACGACCGTGTCGACGGATTCGCGCAACTTTCGGATGTCCTCGGAGCCGAGCACCAGCGGTCCGACGGTCGCGCGGCCGCCCCGGAAGATGAGGTAGTCCGCGCCGATCCGCGCCAGCTTCAGCTTCGCCTCCTGGATCGCGAAGAGGTTCTGCACGGGGTCCGGGATCGGCCCGTACCGGTCCTCGGTCGCCGCCTGCAGCTCGCGCAGCTCGTCCTCGGTCTCGCTCAGCGCCAGCCGGCGGTGCAGGTCGATCTTGAGCGCCTCGCCGCTGATGTAGCTCGCGGGGACGTAGGCGTCGACCCTGGCGTCGACCCGGACCGGGCGGGCGGCCGGGCGGCGCTGCCCGGAGAGCTCGGCGACCGCCTCGTGGAGCATCTCGACGTAGAGCTCGAAGCCGAGCGCGGCCACGTGCCCCGACTGCTCGGCGCCGAGCAGGTCGCCCGCGCCGCGGATCTCGAGGTCGCGCATCGCGATCTGGAAGCCGGCGCCGAGCTCGGTGTGGTCGGCGAGCGTCGCGAGCCGTGCCCGCGCCTCGCTCGACAGCTCGCGGTGATCCGGATAGAAGAGGTAGGCGTGGGCGAGCTCGTCGGAGCGTCCGACGCGCCCGCGGATCTGGTAGAGCTGGGCGAGCCCGAGCGTGTCGGAGCGCTCGACGATCAGCGTGTTCGCCTGCGGGATGTCGAGGCCCGACTCGATGATCGTCGTCGAGACGAGCACGTCTGCGTCGCCGGCGATGAACGTCAGCATCTGCTTCTCCAGCTGGTGCTCGCGCATCTGCCCGTGCGCGACGAGGAAGCGGAGATCGGGGCACAGCTGCTGGAGCTTCTCGGCGGCCTGCTCGATCGTCTCGACGCGGTTGTGGAGGTAGAAGCTCTGGCCGTTGCGCTCGTGCTCGCGGTTGAGCGCCAGCTTGACCACGTCCTCGTCGAGCTCCCCGATGTAGGTGCGAATCGGGCGGCGTCCCTCCGGCGGCGTCTCGATCACCGAGATGTCGCGCAGGCCGGAGAGCGACATGTGCAGCGTGCGCGGGATCGGCGTCGCGGAGAGCGCGAGCACGTCGACCTCGAGGCGAAGGCTCCGCAGCAGCTCCTTCTGGGCGACGCCGAAGCGCTGCTCCTCGTCGACGATCACGAGGCCGAGCTCCTTCGGGATGACGTCCCGGCTCAGCACCCGGTGCGTGCCGATCAGCACCTCGACCTTGCCCTCGGCGAAGTCGGCCAGCACCCGCTTCTGCTCCGCGGGCGGGCGGAAGCGCGACACCATCTCGACGCGCACCGGGTAGTCGCGGAACCGCTCCCTGAAGGTGTTCCAGTGCTGCTGCGCGAGCACCGTCGTCGGCACGAGCATCAGCACCTGCTTGCCGTTGACCGCGACGGCGAAGGCGGCACGCAGCGCCACCTCGGTCTTGCCGAAGCCGACGTCGCCGCAGACGAGCCGGTCCATCGGGCGCGGCGCCTCGAGGTCCTCCTTGACGGCCTCGATCGCGCGCTGCTGGTCCTCGGTCTCGCGGTAGGGGAAGTCGGCCTCGAGCCGCTCGAGCCATTCCTGGTCGAGGTCGTAGGCGAAGCCCGGCGCCTGCTGGCGCTGCGCGTAGAGCGCGATCAGCTCGCCGGCGAGCTCGCGCAGGCCCTCGCGGGCGCGCGCCTTGATCCGGTCCCACGCCTTGCCGCCGAGCTTCGAGAGCGCGGGCGCGCCGGCGTCGGCGCCGATGTAGCGGCTGACCTTGCCGATCTGCTCGTGCGGGACGTAGAGGCGATCGTCGCCGCGGAACGCGAGGAAGAGGTAGTCGCGCGTGACACCGGCGACCTCCTTCGTCTCGAAGCCGAGCAGCTTGCCGACGCCGTGGTCCTCGTGCACCACGTAGTCGCCGGTCCGCAGGTCGGCGAAGGACTGCAGCGCGCTGCCGAGGCGGGCGTCCTGCCGCGGCGCGCGCTTGCGGAAGACCTGGACGTCCGGCAGCAGGACGAGCCCGAGCTCGCGCCAG
>CAVQYE010000007.1:0-357841 GCA_963718065.1 uncultured Actinomycetes bacterium
GAAGATCCTGCCAGACGTCTCGACCGCTCCACGCCAGCGACAGCAGGCCGCCCAGCAGGGTAACCAGCGCCGCCACCCAGGTGTTGCCTGCAGCCTGCAACTCGGTTGCTCCCGGCAGCCAGCCGAACGAGTACAGCAGATAGGCCGCCCAGGCCGTGACCACTGCCCAGAGAGCTGCGACGACGGCGTCAGCCGAGGCTTGCAGCTCGCTGGTCTGCCTGCCTGCCATTGGTACGCCGCCCGCGGAAAGTAAAAGCCGCTCCGCTCGACAGGAGCACGCCAACGAGAGCGTAGAGAAAGGCCGGCAGAGCCACGCGGGACGTGGCGGCGGGACCTCAGGCGGAGGCGCTGCAGTCACAACCACCGTGGGCGTGGAGCTGGGCTCCACGGTCGGCGTATGCGTCGCGGTCGGCACAGGCGTAGCCGTCGGGGGCGTTGTCGGCGATGGGAGCACGGTGGCAATGCTGCCCGCGCAGCACCGCTGCCGACCTTTAGCACGATGCGCGCCGAGTCCTGGGCTTCGCCGGCCTGGGCAGTGATCCAGAGTTCGCCGACCCGGTCGAGCGATGACCGTGCGTGCCCGGCCGGCCACGGTGGTTGTTACCATGGGCGCCAGTTGCAGCGCCTCTACAGGATAGCGTAAGTGAAACTCAACCGGCGTACCATCTGGCACCAAGTGCCATTGTGATCGAGAATCACGCCGGTCTCCAATTGAAGTTTGCTGCCCACCTGAATGGTGGCCGGAAGTCTGTCGATGCCCTCGCCGCCGGCCGCCAACCCCAGCCCGATGATCTGGCCCGCGGCCGGCTCCAGCTGATTGATCAGGTCGTAGTTGATGCCGGTCACGCTGACCGGCGGGCGCACCCACCGGGCTGAACTCGCGGAAGAGCGCCCGGACGGCGGTTTCCAGGAATGGCGCCGTCATGTGGCGTAGACGCCGAAGTAGGCTGTCAGCTTGCTGACCTCGGTCGTGTCGAGGTAGTAGGGCGCATCGAAGGCGATCACCACCAGGCGCTTGTCGCGGAGGCTGTCGGAGCGCTTTGGCCAGGAAGTGCAGCGCGGCCGTAGGCAGGACTGTCTCGTCGGGGCTATAGTCGAGCTGCGCGAAAAATGATCCACCGGCGGTGGCGATGCGCTCTCGATATCCGGCCTTCGCTGGCCGGCGGGTGCGGTCAGGAAGCGGTTCAGGTCCGAGAAAGGTCAGGCTCTGCACTGGCCTGGGAAGACCTGCCCGGTGCCGCCGGCCCATACAGGCGCAGCATGATGTCCTGGAGCGCTTCGCCGGGATCGACACGCGGCTCGGACAGGTGGCACAGTCGCGTATCTCCCGAGCGTCCGTGAAGATCAGGATATTCTCGTCCGCCAGCGGAGCACTTGGCATCCGGTCGGCCAGCTCCTCGCGCCCGGGTAGATGAGCGTCGTGGCGGCGCGGGCGATGCGCCGCTACCAGGCTGCTCCGCCCGACACGCGGACCACCTGCGCAGGGTGGCGAGCACGTTGGCGCGGTCCAGTTCCCTCCGTAGAGTCGCCGCTTGAGCTTGAGGATGCGCTCCACCGAAGCGTCGACCCGTGCGCGGAATTCGCTGTCGTCCTCGTACTTGGTCTGGAAAAACAGGATTGTCTCGCGAATGGCCCGGAACTGGTCCGGCCAGTTGTCGGTTAGGGCGAAGCGCGACAGGTAAAGCAGGTCATTCCCGGCCAGGAAGGCGTCCTGCGCCACCTGCCGGTGCGGGAACTTCTGAAGCTGCGGGTCGTAGTAACGCTTCACTGCCGGCACGCCGAGCGCGTCGCTGATCAGCACGCCGCCGGCCGACCGCCAGTCGGAGAATTCCTTGAGCGCCATCAGGTCCCCAGCTGGGGCGCCAGGCTGATGGGCGGCGTCAGTTGGCGGATGTTGCCCTGAAAACCGCGATAGCGAATGTGCGAAGTCATCAAGGCTGCGGTGATCCCCGGGGGCGTCAGGTCGCTCCCCGCGACCGCGGCAAAAGGCGCCAACTCGATCTGACGCAACTGCTGCAGCGATTTCTGGACGGTCGCCACTTCATCGTCGGGACGCCGATCGCTGCCACCCTGCCCGGGGAAATGTTTGGCAGCCGTCACCACGCCGCCCTGGCTTCCTGCTGCCCTCGGATGAATGCCTGCCCATCTGGCCCACCCAGAAGGGATCGCCGCCGAAGGTGCGTGTGTCCAGGTCCCCTTTGCCGCCGGGCCGGGGCACATCGAGCACGTCGAGCGTTGGGCCCAGGAGCAGATTGACCCCGACGGCGCGCAATTCTTGACCCAGCACCTGGCCCACTTTTCGGCCAGGGGCGGCGACCAGGTGGCGCCCATTGCCATCTCGCTGGGAAGCGGCGTGAAACCGCCGCTGCCGGAGAAGGAAGAGCTATCGTCTCCCGGCCAGTCCAGACCAATCAGCAATGGCATCCGGACGCAGCGGACGGCCCGTGACCAGCGCCGGGGGTGTAAGTCGGGCTGGCAGTCAGGAAGGCCTGCGGGTCGGAGGTGCTTGCGGCCGTAGCCGAGGCCCTCGCCGTGGCAGTACCGGTGGCGTCGGGCGGGCTGCCGTCGTGGTGGTTGTGCCAGTGCCGCGGTCGTCGAAGTCACCGTCGCGGTGGGCGTGCTGGTCTCGACGGTCACCGGCCGGCTCCTGGCCAGGTCGTGCAGACGGTCGCCAGGGCGTGTCTGCTGTGGGGTATTCAACCGGCGTGGTGGCGCGAAGTAGGCGCCGGGACGGGGATGTTGCGGAAGTTGTCGTTCTACGGCAGCAGCACGACACCGCCGACCCGGTAGTCGCGGACCAGGATCGCGATGTCTGAATTGTCGGCGGCACTGCTGCCCATGAAAGTGACCAGGAACAACTGGCCTACCTTGTCGGCAGCCGTCATTTTGCTCATCAAGGCCTGCACGTCGGCAGTCGAAGCCGAGGCAGGCGGCGTGGGCGTGGCCGTCACCTTCTGACTGTATGCAGGCGGCCTGTGCCGGGAGGCCCAGGGCAGAGCCAACGTGCCCGACCAGATGAGCAGCAGGAACAGATTGAGTGATCGTCGCATGACAGAAAGGGCCAGAACCCACCTGCATTGTACTCACAACGACGGCCCTCGTCAACGAGCCACACAAAAGCCGGGTTTCGAAGAAGCCGGAAACCCGGCTTCGCTTCTGCAAGCCTATCGTGGCTTTGGCGCTAAGGCCTGGCCTCAATCCTTTGCAACAAGGCGGCCGCAAACTGCGCCGGATCGCAGATCACGTTCCAGTCGGCGAGTTGGGTGATCGGAGCGGTGGGGTCCGGCTGCACCGCGATAATGGTGTTTGCCCCGTGCACGGCGCCAGGTGTTCAGTGTCCCCCGCGATGCCCAGGGCCAGGTATAGCCGAGGCGCCGCTGCATGCCCGTCAGGCCGAGCAAGTGGTCTTCGTCAATCCAGCCCGCGTCGCGCACCGACGTCGCCGGCTACCGCGCCACCCAGCGCCGCCGCCAGCCGGTCGGCCACGGCGAAAGCCCTCCGCATTGCGCAGGCCGCGGCCCATGCCCCGACGATCCGCGCAATTAGGGAGGGTGATGGGCTCGACTGCCAGTTCGATGGCAGGGTAGACGGCCGGCGCCGCCCAGGCCGGCCCGTCTCGTCCACCTGTCCGGTGCGCCACGGCTCGCCGAACGACGCAGGCAGCGCCTGCATGTCGATTACGGCGACGGCCGGGCAGTTGAGAAGGGTCACGACTTCGCGCGCCGCATCGTCGAGCACGGGCTGATGCGCGAGGACACGCTGGTAGATTGGATCGACCGCCAGGTCGGCGGCGTACCCACACAGGCTGCCGTCGAGAATTGCGCCAGGCCCGCGCGAGGCTGCGTCCCAGGTGCGTGCGCGGGAAGAGAACGGCCTGTGGCCCACGCTGCCTGAAGAATGCGACGAGGTCGCCGGTTTCCGGCACGCCCCCTGCCAGCAGCACCTGGTCGGCCCCCGCCTTGATGGCCTCCTGGCCGGCTTCAGCGGCCTTTCCGCCGCCGAGCAGCAGGTAAACATAGCTCCCCAAGCGCATCTGCGGCGACGCGCGCCTTGCCGATCAGCCGCAGAATGCCGTCGTCGAGCGTGCCGTCTGGGCTCACCACCCATACGCCGCCGTTGCCCTCTCCCGATTCGCCGGACGCGCTGCCGCCCATCAATTGCTCGAGGTATGAAAGATCGTCCTACCGGTACTCCTCCGAACGTCAGGCGATGCGCTGCCCGCGAGGATTTCCAGCACAGCCTCCGCGGCTTCGCCGGTCGAGCCGCTCAGTGTCTGGCCCAGAGTACGCTCGGGGCCCAACACCAGGCCGCCCTCGCGGTAATCGGGGGCCAGGGCTGCGGCATCCAGCCCCAGTTCCGCTGCATTCAGGACGTCGACCAGATCCGGCCGGTAAGCGTTCGCAATGCGCGCCGCGGTCGGATAGCGGGGTCGATCGGGGCCGGGCGCCATCGATACCACGGCGGGGGCAGCGCCGCCGCCGTGGAAAGCGACCGGCACGCCAAAGGCTCCGATTCCGGCCTCAGCCCCGGCCATGGCTCCGGCCTCAGCCGCCACGACTGCCCGCACCGTCCCGTCCCGGTCGATCTCCAGGCACACGGCGTCGAGTACGACCGGGGCGCCGAGCGCAGCGCGGCCAGGCGGGCGGGCAGGCTCCCGTCGCCGCTCACCTCATCTGCCTGGCCGGTCAGCACCAGGTCGACGGGCTCCAGCCGTGCCAGCGCGGCAGCGAGTCCGCGGGCCAGCCCTGCGCCGCGGATGCTGCGAGATTCCGGCGCCGGCTCAGCAGCACGCCCTCGATCCGCCCCCATCGCCACGGCCTGGCGCAGCCGTGTCTTCAGCCTCCGCCGGTCCGCCGGTCAGCGCGACCACCTCACCGCCGGCCGGCCTCTCGCGGAGGCGCAGCGCTGGCTTCGATCGCGTAGCGGCTCCGGCCCATTGATCTTCACGTCGCCTGGCGCGCAGGTCGAGCTCCTCGCGGCTGCGCGAGATCTTCACGGTCGCCGGGTCGTACGCCTGCTTCACGCACACCACTATGCGCATACGCCCCCCTTACGGCCGCACCCGCACGCCGTACGGCCGCAGCACCTGCTCGGCGATGACGATGCGCTGGATCTCGTTGGTGCCCTCGAAGATCTCGGCGATGCGCGTCGCGCCACATGCGCTCGAGCGGGAAGTCGCGGTTGTAGCCCAGCGCGCCGTGGACCTGCAGCGCCCGGTCGACGGCCCGCGAGGCCACTTCGGAGCCGAAGCAGCTTGCAGATGCCGGCCTCGCGTGTAGGGCTGGCCGGTGTCCACCATCCAGGCCGTGCGGTAGACCAGCGAGCGCAGCGCCTCGACCTCGGTGGCCGTGTCGGCGATCATCCACTGGATCGCCTGCTTCTCGCCGATGGCTTCGGCCGAACTGCTGCGGACGCCGGCGTACGCGCCATCAGTCCAGCGCCGCCCGCGGCGCCGCCCACGCACGCCGCGCCCAGCCCCAGCGCGGCCCGGTGTCGAGGGTCTGCATGAAGGTGATGAAGCCGGCGCCCACCTGGCCCAGCACGTTGGCCGACGGCACCACCACCTCGTCGAAGATGATCTCCGACGTCGCGCTGCCGCGGATGCCCATCTTGTGCTCGACCGTGCCGACCGACACGCCCGGCATGCCTTCTCGACGATGAAGGCGGTCACGCCGCCGCGCGCGCCCGAGGCTTGGGATCGGTGACGGCCAGACGCTGAAGGTGCTCGGCGATCGGACCGTTGGTGATGTAGATCTTGGAGCCGGAGATGATCCAGTTGTCGCCGTCACGGATGGCCCGGTGTCGACGCCGCGGCATCGGAGCCGGCTTGCGGCTCGGTCAGGCAGAAGGCGGCGATCTTCTGCCCGCAGGCCAGGTCGGGCAGATACTTCGCTTCTGCGCCTCGTTGCCGCCCAGGTAGATCGCCATGGCGCCGATGCCGATGTGCGCGCCGATGAGGGTCGCCGTGCTGGTGCAGACGCCGCCCATCTCCTCCATCAGGATGCAGTAGCCCATCTCGCCCAGGCCGGCGCCGCCGTACTTCTGCGGGAATGGCACGCCCAGCAGCCCGTTCTCGCCCAGCTTGCGCACCAGATCCGTGTCGGGCCCTCCTGGCGATCCACCTTCTTGGCCAGCGGGCGCACTTCCTGCTCGGCAAACTCCTGCACCATCTGGCGGAAGAGTCTGATGTTTCTTGGAGAAGGTAAAGTCCATGTGCCCCCCTACGGCCGCACTTTCACACCGTAGCCGGCCAACAGGCCGCCGGCGATGACGATCTGCTGGATCTGGCTCGGTGCCTTCGACAGGATCTCCAGCGCGCGCGCGTCGCGGTAGTAGCGCTCGATCGGATAGTCCACGATGTAGCCGTAGCCGCCGTGCACCTGCACCACCTTGTTGGTCACGTCCGCCGCCATCCGGCTGGCGAAGAGCTTGGCCATCGCGGCTTCCTGGGTGAACGGCTTGCCCTGATCGGCCAGCCAGGCGGCCTGGCGCACCAGGCCTTCGGCCGCGGCGACCTCGGTCGCGGCGTCGGCCAGGTAGGTCTGGATCGCCTGCTTCTGCGCGATCGGCCGCCGAACTGCACGCGCTCGGCCGCGACTTGATGCCCAGCTCCAGCGCCCGGCGTGCTGCGCCCACGGCCGCGCCGCAGATGCCGACACGGCCGAAGTCGAGCGTCTCCAGCGCGATCTTGTAGCCGTCGCCCTCGGCGCCCAGCAGGTTCGGCCGCGGGCACGCGGCAATCGTCAGGTAGAGCCGGGTGATGCTGGCCCCGCGCAGCCCCAGCGTCTTCTCTCGACCGCCGACGGTCAGGCCGGGCGTCTTCGGCCGGAACGGCGAAGGCGCTGAGCCCCGGCGCCCGTCGGCCTGGATCGGTGGCGGCGAAAATGACGAAGACGCCGGCGATGCCGCCGTTGCTGACCCAGGTCTTGGCGCCGTTCAGCACGTACTCGTCGCCGTCCGGACTGCGCGCGGTGCGCGCGAGATCGTCGGATCGCTGCCCGCCCGGCCTCGGTCAGCGCGAACGCGCCGATGCGCTCGCCGGCGACCATCTCGGGCACCAGGCTCTTCTTCGCGGCGTCGGCGCCGCATGCCGCAGGATCGTCCGCAGCGCCAGGCTGTTGTGGACGTGGATCGTCAGGGCCGTGCTGGCGCACTCGGCGGCCAGCGCCTCCAGCAGCAGGGTGAAGGTGATCGAAATCCAGGCCGGCGCCGCCGTACGGCTCTTCGGGCACCAGCGCGCCCAGGAAACCCTGGCGGCCGCTCTCTGGAGGAGCTTGCGCGGCAGCTCTTCCTTTTTGTCGGCCTGGTCGGCGACTTTCGCCACCTCTTTGGCGGCGAAATCGCGGAACATCTTCTGGAACATCTTTGTTCGGAGGTCAGAGAGAAGTCCATAGCCGCTCCTTTCGCATGCCAGGATAGGCGAGTGCGAGCAGGAATCGGAACCGTCTCTTGATCATCTCCGGTCAGGTACGTACCTCGATCGCGCTGCCTGCGGCGCGATCCATGCCGCCCAGAACGCACGCGTCCGCTCGATGCCGGCCATTCGCTGCCCACGGTCACTGTCAGAGCTGGTCGCACGAGACCCAGAGTTGACGTCGGCCAGGCCGCCCACAAGCTCCTCCCAGCGCTCGCCGACCTGCGGTTGGCGTGGTTGTGGATGCGCAGCGCCACCTGGCAGGCCAGCGACCGGCCCAGGTTCGGCGGCACCGGCTCGTTCAGCTGTTTGCCGGCGATGGCGAAGAAGTAGCTCGCCATCGGATTGACCAGCCGCTGGATGCGCGGCCACACGTTGTCGGCCTCCTGCGCCAGGCCGAAGAAGGCCAGATAGTAGGGCACCGCCTCGCCGTAGTTGCCGGTGACGAACGCATGTCCGGCCTTGACCGAGCAATAGCTGGCCAGGTACCACTTCAGATCATCGAAGCCCGCGCGCGGCTGGCACTGCGCAGCGAGCTCGAGCTGGATGCGCGCAGCCTGCAGATAGCGCTGGGCGCTGCCCGCAAAATCCTTCTGGCGCAGATCCGAGCCCTCCCGGAAGAGACTCTCGGCGGTGTATGGCGTGACCGGCTCGCCCGGCGGCAGCGCTACCCGAGCCAGGTTGTCGGCCGGGAGCGCCAACTCAGGCCGCTGCAGCAGCCGGATGATCTGTTCCGGCGCGACAGCGTAGCCGTCGCCTGCGGACACGATCATGCCGCCGCCACCAACCCCTCGCAGAGCGCGGCACACGTGCCAGCGTCGCGTCCGCATCGTAGATCACCGGCGCGAACTGCGCCGGATCGACCGGCACGCCGCCTTCCACCAGCCGCCACACGTAGACCGGGTCGCAGCCGCTGAGCCAGGTTTTCGGGCGTCAATCCCTCCACCTGACGGATCGGCGCATCGCTGACGGCCTGACCGCCGGCGAACGTCAGGGCGCCGCTCATCACCAGCAGCCGCATCATGTCCGGCACGGCGAGCTTCTGCGTGAGCGTGTTCTCGGCGTCGTAGCGATCCTTCAGCAGATCGGCGGCGTCGCTCAGCGAGAACGGTTCAGCCTGGGCCTGGACGGTCGCGCAGGAAGTCGGCCAGCACCCGCTGTCGCGTGTCGAGATCGACGACGCGCAGGCCGGCCTCCCGCAGGAAGCTGCGATAGCGCTGGCTGAGGTCGGCGAGCCGGCTTTCTGGGCGGCGGCGCGGGATCGCCGGCGCTGCCGGCGGGTGCGCGGCGCCGGCTCGCGCTGGCTGCAGGCTGACGTAAAGCTGCAAGCCCTCTTCCTGGATGCTGACCAGGTCGGGGTGCGCCTCCAGAAGGCGCGGAATTGCGCGAAGCCGTAGTTGGCCTCGTTGAACGACGAATCCAGCCCCAACATCATCTGCTTCAGGCGCCCGGCACGGACACGGTGCGATGGTACGGGCTGGGTAGGCTGCGCCCGGATGCCGACGTGCTATCGCCACCCGGATCGCGAGACCGGGCTCTCGTGCTCCGAATGTGGGCGGCCGATCTGCACCGACTGCGCCACCTTCGCGCCGGTCGGGATCCGTTGTCCCGAGCATTCGGGCAAGCCCGTGGGTGTCGGGCGAGTCGCGGCGCCGGTGCGGCGGCTCGCACTCGACCCGTCGGCGGCGCTCGTGACGAAGACGCTGATCGGACTGAACGTCGCCGCGTATCTGATCCAGGTCTCGCAGAGCAACATCTCGGGCGGTGGCGGCTGGCTCTGGGAGCACGGCGTCTTGTTCGGCCCGTTCGTCGACCAGGGCGACTGGTGGCGGCTGATCACCTCGGCGTTCCTGCACTACACGGTGCTGCACATCGCCTTCAACATGATGGCGCTCTGGTGGTTCGGGCGTGCGCTCGAGTCGGCGCTTGGGTCGTTCCGCTTCGGCCTCTTGTATTTCGTGTCGGCGCTCGCCGGGTCGGCCGGCGCATTGATCGACCAGCCGCTCGCCCCGACCGTCGGCGCGTCCGGCGCGATCTTCGGCATCTTCGGCGCCGCGTTCGTGCTCGAGCGTCATGGGCACTACGTCTTCGGCGGCAGCGCCCTGACGCTGATCGTGCTCAACCTCGTCATCTCGTTCGCGATCCCGAACATCGCGATCGGCGGCCACATCGGCGGCCTGATCGGCGGCGCCGCCGCGATGTACGCCATGTTCCGCTTCCGCCAGCAGCGCGTGCTCGCCTATGCCCTGGTCGTGGGCATCGGCGTGTTATCGATCGCCATCGCGTACTACCAGGTGCGCGGGCTGGCGCCCTAGCGCCGCGGGCGCGTCGGCGTTAGCGCCTGCGCTGCCAGACGTACGAGAGTCCGGAACGGTGTCGAGCCGTCGCGATCGGGCCCGCGGACATGCCCGCAAGAGACGTCTCTGCAGCGCCCGCGCGTGGCCCTTTGGCACATGGCCCAGCCTCAGAGGGAGGGACATGTCCAACGGGGCAAATGCCCTGCATGCGAGGGAGGACATGTCCTAGTCGGCGCGGCCCTTTCGGCGACGTCCCTGCCTCAGAGGGAGGGACATGGCGGGAACCGCCATGTCCCCGGGATGGCGCGGGCGGGCGTCAGCCGCCCGCGACCGCTGCCTCGACGCCCGACTCGCGGAGCGCCGCCTGCGCCGCGGCGAGCCGGGCGAGCGGGACGCGGTACGGCGAGCAGGAGACGTAGTCGAGGCCGAGCGAGTGGCAGAACGCGACCGACGCCGGCTCGCCGCCGTGCTCGCCGCAGATGCCGATCTTCAGGTCCTCCTTCGCCGAGCGCCCGCGCTCGACGGCGATCCGCATCAGGTCGCCGACGCCGCTCTGGTCGAGCGTCTCGAACGGGTTCTCCTCCAGCACCCCGTCCTGCAGGTAGGTCGTGAGGAACTTGCCCTCGGCGTCGTCGCGTGAGAAGCCGAGCGCCGTCTGCGTGAGGTCGTTCGTGCCGAACGAGAAGAAGTCCGCGTGCTCGGCGATCTCGTCGGCGCGGACGCACGCGCGCGGCAGCTCGATCATCGTGCCGCACAGGTAATCTCGAAGCCCTCCTCCTCCGCGACGAGCACCGTCAGCTCGCGCAGGCGCTTCAGCTCCTCGGCGAAGCCGACGAGCGGGTGCATGATCTCGACGAGCGGCGCGTCGCCCGATGCGGTCCCGCACCGCCGTCGCGGCGCGCACGATCGCACGCACCTGCATCTCGTAGATCTCCGGGCACTGGAGCCCGAGCCGGCAACCGCGCGTGCCGAGCATCGGGTTCGCCTCCCGCAGCGCATGGATGCGGTGCCGCATCCGCTCGTCGACCGCCTTGTCCTCCTCCGGCAGGAACTCGTGCAGCGGCGGGTCGAGCAGCCGGATCGTCACCGGCAGCCCGGCCATCGCCTCGAAGATCCCCTCGAAGTCCGACTGCTGCATCGGGAGCAGCCGGTCGAGCGCAGCGCGGCGGCCTTGCTCGTCGTCGGCCAGGATCATCTCCTGCACGACGGGGAGACGCTCGTCGCCGAAGAACATGTGCTCGGTGCGGCAGAGCCCGATGCCCTCGGCGCCGAACTCGCGGGCCTTCACCGCGTCCTCCGGCGTGTCGGCGTTCGCGCGCACCCTCAGCCGCCGCAATGTCGTCCGCCCAGCCGAGCACCGTCTCGAAGTCCTCGTTGATCTGCGGCGGGACGAGCTCGACGGCGCCGACGATCACCTCGCCGGTGCCGCCGTCGATCGTGATCACGTCGCCCTCGACGAGCTCGCGGCCGCCGATCGTCGCCGTCTTCGCGGCCGTGTCGATCGTCACGCCGTCGCAGCCCGCGACGCACGGCTTGCCCATCCCTCGCGCGACGACCGCAGCGTGCGAGGTCATGCCGCCGTGGACGGTCAGGATCCCCTGCGCGGCGATCATCCCGTGGATGTCGTCCGGCGTCGTCTCCCAGCGCACGAGGATCACGCTCTCCCGTGTCTTGCCGCGCTCCTCCGCCGTGTCGGCGTCGAAGACGATCTTGCCGCACGCGGCCCCGGGCGAGGCGTTGAGCCCTGTCGCCGCCGGCTCGAGCGCCGAAGCCGGGTCGATCATCGGGTGCAGCAGCTGGTCGAGCTGGGCCGGGTCGATCCGCGACGACGGCCTCCTCGCGCGAGATCAGTCCCTCCTCGACCATCGAGACGGCGCACTTCAGCGCTGCGGCCGCCGTGCGCTTCGCCGTCCGCGTCTGCAGCAGGTAGAGCTTGCTCGTCCTCGACCGTGAACTCGATGTCCTGCATGTCGCGGTAGTGCTCCTCGAGCCGGCGCATCGTGTCGAGCAGCTCGCTCGTACGCCACGGGCAGGCGCGACTCCATCGCGGCGACGCGGCTCGGGCGTGCGGATGCCCGGCGACGACGTCCTCGCCCTGCGCGTTCAGCGAGGAACTCGCCGTACAGCCCGCTCTCGCCGGTCGACGGGTCGCGGGTGAAGCAGACGCCGGTCGCCGAGCTGTCGCCCTTGTTGCCGAAGACCATCTGCACGACGTTGACGGCGGTGCCGAGATCGTCCGGGATCGACGTTGTGCCCGCCGGTACACCTGCGCGCGCGGCGTGTCCCACGAGTCGAAGACGGCGCGGACCGCCCGCGCGAGCTGGTCGCGGGCGTCCTCCGGGAACGGCGCAGCCGAGCGTCCTCGTCGTAGATCGCCTTGAACGGTCGCGACGAGCCCGCGCAGGTCGTCGCCGTCAGGTCGGTGTCGTGCGCACGCCGCTTCGCGGTCTTCAGGTCGCGCGAGCGCCTGCTCGAAGCGGTGCGGGTCGATGCCGTCGACGACCTCGCCGTACATCTGGATCAGCCGCCGGTACGAGTCGTAGGCGAAGCGTGGGTTGCCGGTGGTGCGCGCAAGCCCCTCGGTCGCCGCGTCGTTCAGGCCCAGGTTGAGGATCGTGTCCATCATCCCGGGCATCGAGACGGCCGCGCCGGACCGGACCGAGACGAGCAGCGGATCGTCCGGGTCGCCGAAGCGCTTGCCGGCTCGCTCCTCGAGCCGCGGCGACGTGCTCGGCGACCTCGTCGTCCAGCCCGTCAGGCAGCGCCCCCTGCGGCCATGTACGCGCGGCAGGCGTCGGTCGTGATCGTGAAGCCGGCGGGCACGGGGACGCCGAGCTGGGTCATCTCGGCGAGACCGATGCCCTTGCCGCCGAGCAGCTCGCGCCCTCCGTCGGTCGGCTCGTCGAAGTCGTAGACGTAGCGCAGTCACGGACGCGAATCATTCCACGAAGCGCGGCCGGCGGCGAGAGTCCAATGGGCTCCGCGAACGGATCCCGGGAAGATCGGACACCACTCGACCGTCTTGTGGCCGGAGAGCAACATCGTTCCCCACGTATCGTCGGCCCGCGCCGCGAGGCGGCCCTGCGCGGCGCGGCCGGCGATCACGTTTCCCGCTCAGTACCGCGCCGGCGCCTGGCCCGGAACTCCGCCACCCAGGCGCGCCGCGCGCAACGCGAACCAGAACGGCGCGAAGAGCACGTAGAAGAGAACGAGCGCCAGCCCGAGCGCGGTGTACCAGACGCCCCAGCGCCAGAGCGGCACCGGCGGCTTCGGCTTCACTCACTCACCCCGGCGCGCCGGTTCTCGACGAGCCGGACGATGCGCAGCGACGATCTCCTCGATCGACAGGTCGGACACCTCGAGCACCGGGCACCCGAGCCGCCGGTGGATCGCCTGCGCGTAGTCGAGCTCCTCGTAGATCTCGGCAAGGTGGGCGTAGCTCTTGCCGCCGCGCATCCACTTCACCCGCTCCGAGCGGATCTCGGCCAGCCGGTCGGGCGAGATCGTCAGCCCGACGATCTTCGCCAGGCTCGATCTCGAAAAGCTCCTTCGGCGGCTCGATCCCCTTCACGATCGGCACGTTCGCCGTCTTGAAGCCCAGGTAGCCGAGATAGATCGAGAGCGGCGTCTTCGACGTGCGCGAGACGCCGACCAGAACGATGTCCGCTTCGGGCAGGCCCGAGCGCCGAGGCCGTCGTCGAACTTGACCGCGAACTCGATCGCGGACATGCGCTTGAAGTACTGCTCGTTCAGCGGCGGCCGCGAGCCCGGCTTCATCTTCGCCGCAACGCCCGACACCTTGGCGACCGCCTCGATCGGATGGCCGAGGACGTCGCAGTAGTGAAGCCGCGCGCGACGGCAGAGCGTCCGCATCGTCTCGCGCAGCTCAGGCCGACGAGCGTGTAGACGACCACGGCCGGGCGGCCCTTCATCCGGTCGACGGCGAGCTGCAGGTCAGCGACCGTCTCGCAGCGCGGGTGCCGGATCTCGAGGAACTCCTGCTCGGGGAACTGCGCCTCGAGCGCCTGCACGAGCCGCGCGGCCGTCTCGCCGGTCGAGTCCGAGACGATGTGGAGCTCGACGGGATTGCCTGCTGCGGTGCTTTCGGGCACGGCAGGAGGCTACCGTCCGGCGCGCGTCCTACCCTCGGTGTGCACGTCCAACGAGGAGGACCGCATGCTCCCGCCGATCACAAATCGCGATCCCGGCGACGAGACAGACGCGACCGACGAGCGCTAGAGGCTTGGTGTGGAACTCTGGTGCGTGCGGGGATGCGTCAGACCAAGCGGGTCGGCCGGATCGGGCGCAGGCCATAGTGGTTGCTACGGGTAAGCCCGAGCCGGCTGAACCGCGCCGTGTCTGACGCACCAGCCGCGCGTGCCAGCGTTTCGCATCAAGCCTCTACGCCGTAGACCGCAGGAAGTCCAACGCCGTCCGCACGAGCACGTCGTGCGCGACGGGCAGCGCCTGCTCGTCGATCGTGAAGCGTGAGTGGTGGTGCGGGAAGCCGTCCGGCCCGCCCGCGCCGACGATGAAGAAGCAGCCCGGCACGGCCTGCTGGTAGGCCGAGAAGTCCTCGCCGCCCATCACGGGCTCGAGGTGGCGCAGGCGGTCCTCGTCGACGTTGCGGCGCACGAGCGCGGCGACGCCTGGGTCGTTGTCGACCGCGAGGTAGCCCTCCTCGTAGCGGAGCTCCGCGGTGCAGCCGTGCGCGGCGGCGATGCCGGTGGCGATGCGCTCGATCGCGGCGTGGGTCGCGTCCTGGACCTCTCGCTTGAACGTCCGGACGGTGCCGCCGAGCTCGCAGGTCTCCGGGATGATGTTGTCGGCGGTGCCGGCGTGGATCTTCGTGACGCTGACGACGGCCCGCTCGAGCGGATTCGTCTCGCGCGAGACGATCTGCTGCAGGTTCGTGACGATCTGCGCCGCGACCGGAATCGGGTCGACGCTGTTGTGTGGCATCGCCGCGTGGCCCCCACGCCCGCGGACCGTGATCGCGAACGAGTCGGGCGCCGCCATGAACGGCCCCTCCGGCACGGCGACGCTGCCGGTCTCGACGAGGGAGAAGAGGTGGCAGCCGACGATCGCGTCGACCCCGTCGACGACACCCGCGGCGACGAGCTCCCGCGCGCCGCCCGGCGGCAGCTCCTCCGCGTGCTGGAAGACGAAAGCGCACCTCGCCGGCGAGCTCGTCGCGCCGCTCGCCGAGCGTCCGCGCGACGCCGAGCAGCACCGCGGTGTGGCCGTCGTGGCCGCAGGCGTGCATGACGCCGGGCCTCGTCGATTCGAACTCGACACCGCTCTCCTCGTCGATCGGCAGCGCGTCCATGTCCGCGCGGAGCGCCAGCGTCGGGCCGTCGCCGTTGCGCAGCCGGGCGACGACGCTCGTCGCGGTCGGCCGCGAGACCTCGAGCCCACCGAACTCCGCCAGGCGCTCCTCGACGAAGCGCGCCGTCTCGTGCTCCTCGAAGGAGAGCTCCGGGTTCGCGTGCAGGTGCCGCCGCCAGGCGACGAGGTCGGCGGCGTTGTCGCTCATCGCGGGATCTGCGAGAAGTCGCCGAGCGCACCGAGGCGGTCGCGCAGGTCGAGGAGCAGGCGCAGGCGGTTGCCGCGCTGGGCGTCGTCCTCGGCCATCACGAGCACCTCGTCGAAGAACCGCTCCACCGCGGGGCCGAGCTGCGCCGCCCGGTCGAGCTGCTCCTTCGGGTCTCCGTCCGGGTCGAGCTCGAGACGCTGAACCTGCTCGGCGAGGTCGCGCTCGGCGTCGCCGTCCAGCAGGTCGGCCTGCACCGCGTCCGCCGCGTCGTCGCGCTTGCCGGCGAGCCGGTGCGCGCGGTCGTACGCCGTGTAGACGGCGCCGAACTCGGGCGACGACGCCTGCTCGTGCAGGACGCGGGCCAGCCGGGCGACGCCTGCGAGGTCGGAGGCGCGGGACGCGAGGGCCGCGCGGGTGAACTCCACCGGCACGTCGAGCAGGGTCTCGAGCCGCTCCTCGAGGAACTGCGCGCGCGTCGCCGTCGAGGAGGCGAGCGCTCGATCCGCAGTCCGCCTTCGATGGCGAGCCGCCAGAGGCCGATCGCCGCGCGGCGAAGCGCATACGGGTCGCTCGAGCCGGTGGGCCGCTTACCGAGGCCGAAGACGGTCGCGAGATTGTCGAGCTTGTCGGCCGCGGCGAGCACCCGGCCGGGCTCGCTGGCCGGCAGCGGGCCGCCGGCGGAGTCCGGCAGGTACTGCTCGTCGATTGCTCGGGCGACGGCGTCCGCAGTGGCCCGCGAGCTTCGCGTAGGTGGCGCCGATGTGGCCCTCGAGCTCGGCGAACTCACGCACGAGCTCGGCCGCCTGGTCGGCCTTGGCGAGCCGCGCCGCCTGCGACCGCGTCCTCGTCGCCGCCGAGCTTCGTCGACGAGCTCGACGAGCCGCTCGCGTCTTGTCGGCGAAGGAGCCCGCGCCCGCGAGGAACGTGATCGAGCCCGATGCGCTCCGCGAGCGCCTCGATGCCCGCCGCGACGTCTCGCTCGAAGGTGAACTCCGCGTCGCTCGAGGCGCGCCTCGAGCACGCGGCGGTTTCCGTCGCGGACGACCTCGGGGTCGCCGCCGTTCGCGACGAACGCGAAGCGGTTGCCGCCGAGCGGGAAGTAGCGCTGGTGCGTCTGCATCGTCGTCACGACCAGCCGTTCGGGCAGACGCAGGAAGCGCTCGTCGAAGGTCGCCGGCCTCGACGCGAACGGTCTCGACGAGGTAGATCACCTCGTCGAGCTTGCCCAGCGGGTCGCTCCAGTCACCCAGGTCGCGCGAGCCCGGCGACGATCTGCTCGTAGCGGTGCGCCCGGTCGGGCTCGACGCCGTCGGCGCGCAGGAGCCCCAGCCAGTCGGACGCGTGCGGTACCTCGATCGCGCCGGCGCCGCCGAAGCGCCTGCCGTAGGTGATGCGGCCCGACGGGATGCCCTCGATCGCCACCTCGAGCGGCTCGGTGTCGAGCAGCGCGCAGAACCAGCGCACCGGCCGCGGGAAGCGAAGGTCCGTCCCCGGCCAGCTCATCGTCTTGGTGAACTGGAGCCCGCGCGCGATCCCGGCGAGCCGCTCGGGCAGGACCTCGCGGATCGGCTTGCCCGGCACCTCGATCCCCAGGAAGCCGTCCCGGACGTCGAGCTCGTCGACCGGCACGCCCTGCTTGCGCGCGAATCCCTCGGCCGCCTTCTCCCGCAGGTGCTCGGGCGGGCCTTGCACCCACGAGTCGGGCGTCCGCTCGGGGAGATCCGGCAGCACGAAGGCCAGGCGCCGCGGCCCGACGTAGATCTCGACCGGCCGCACGCCGAGCTGGTCGCCCGCGAGTGGGACGAGCTGGTTCGCGGCGTCGGCACACGCGGCCGCCGGCAGCTCTTCGCAGCCGATCTCGAACAGGAGCTCAGGCAACCGACGCTTCCTCTTCGGCCGGCTGCTGCGCGTCGAGGTAGAGCTGGGCGACGCGACGCGCGAGGTTTCGGACCCGGCCGATGTACGCGGCACGCTCTGTGACGGAGATCGCCCCGCGTGCATCGAGCAGGTTGAACGCGTGCGAGCACTTCAGCACCATGTCGTACGCGGGAATCGGCAACTCGCGCTCGAGCAGGAGCTTGCACTCGTCCTCGTACTCCGTGAAGCGGCGCATCAGCACCTCGACGGGCGCCACCTCGAAGTTGTACGCCGACCACTGGCGCTCGTTTTCGAGGAAGACGTCGGCCCAGGTGACGCCGGGCGCCCATTCGAGCTCGGGGACCGTGTCGACGCCCTGGACGATCATCGCGATCCGGTCGAGGCCGTACGTGATCTCGGCTGGGATCACGTCGAGCTCGAGCCCGCCGACCTGCTGGAAGTACGTCCACTGGGTGATCTCCATCCCGTCGCACCAGATCTCCCACCCCAGCCCCCAGGCGCCGAGCGTCGGGCCCTCCCAGTCGTCCTCGACGAGCCGGATGTCGTGCGCGGTCAGGTCGAGGCCGACGGCGCGCAGCGAGTCGAAGTAGACGTCGAGGACGTCGTCGGGCGCGGGCTTGAGGATCACCTGCCCCTGGTAGAACTGCTGGAAGCGGAACGGGTTCTGGCCGTAGCGCCCGTCGCCGGGCCGGATCGACGGCTCGAGGTAGAAGGTGCTCCACGGCTTCGGGCCGAGACAGCGGAGGAAGGTCGCCGGATTGAAGGTGCCCGCGCCGACCTCGGTGTGGTACGGCGTCATGATCACGCAGCCCCGCTCGCGCCAGTAGGCCTCGAGTGTGGCGATGATGTCCTGGTAAGTTGGCGCGGCCATGGGGCCTGATCGTATCGGCGGGCGCTGGCAGCGCCAGGACTTCGAAAGCGAGGCGCTGCGAGGGAACCCGCTCGGGGACCCGCACGAGCGTCCGCTCTATGTCTGGCAGCCGGACGGCGACGGGCCGTTTCCGGCGGTTTACGTCATACAAGGCATGACCGGCATGGCGGACGCGTGGTTCAACGTCACGCCGTTCACGAAGACCTATCCGCAGCTGATCGAGGAGCTCGGCCCGAGTTGCATCGTCGTGCTCGTCGACGCGTTCACGAAGTACGGCGGCTCGCAGTTCCTCGACTCGCCGGCGATCGGCGACTACCACACGTACCTCTGCGACGAGATCGTGCCGTATGTCGACGCGCAGTACCCGACGCTCGCCGCGCGCGAGCACCGCGGCATCCAGGGCAAGTCGTCAGGCGGCTACGGGGCGATGATCACGCCGATGCTCCGGCCCGACCTCTTCGGCGGGCTCGCGACGCATGCGGGCGACGCGCTCTTCGAGGTCTGCTACCAGCACGAGTTCGCACCGGCGGCGCGTGCGCTCCGTGACATCTACGCCGGCTCCTACGAGCGGTTCTGGGCCGAGCTGGCCAATGACCCGCCGACGAGTGGCTCGCATCCGAGCGCCGTGCTGCTGAACACGTACTGCATGGCAGCGGCGTACTCGCCGAACGAGGACGGCACCGTCGAGCTGCCGTGGGAGCTCGAGACGGCGGAGTTCCGGCCCGAGGTCTTCGCCCGCTGGCTCGAGTGGGACCCGGTGCGGCGAGCGCACACGGTGCCGGAAGCGCTGCGCGACATGCGCGCGATCTGGATCGACTCGGGCAACCGTGACGAGTACTACCTCGACCTCGGCGCAACCGCCTTCCGCCGGTCCCTCGCCGAGATCGGCGTCCCCGAAGACGTGATCCACTTCGAGCTCTTCGACGGCAGCCACGGCGGGCTCACGTGGCGCTACCCGCTCTCGCTCGCGTTCCTGGCGGAGCGGCTCCAGCCCTCCTAGGACGACTCGGCGCGCGGGCGCTCCATCACGCGCTCGCTCGGGTCGCCGAACCCGAACTTGCGGTACAGGTCGTGCGCGTCGCGGGTGTGCAGGATCCAGCGCCGCTCCACGTACGGGCCGTCCTCGATCATGAAGCGCACGAGCTCGACGCCGAGTCCCCGGCCGCGGTACTCGTCCAGCACGTAGACGTCGGCGAGGTAGACGAGCGAGACGTCGTCCGTGAAGGCGCGCGCGAAGCCGATCTGCCGCTCCCCGTCGTAGAGCCCGACGACGCGGTGCGCCTCCGTGATGAGCCGGTCCTGGACGTCACGCGGGCGCCCTTCCGCCCAGTACGCCTGCTCCGAGAGCCAGCGATGCACGGCGTCGCGGTCGACGCGCGCGTTGTCGTCGTCCAGCTCCAGTCCGTCTGGGAGCGCTCTCCTCATGGGCCAACCTTGCCATGCCGATACGCCACCTGATGCGGCAGCGAAGCCTCTTCGCGATCGCCGCCTGCCTTTCGCTCGCGGCCGTCGACCTTGCCGTCAAGGCGCTCGTCAACACGCCCGCCGACCACATCCACCACCGCTCAGGTGCGTGGCTCGTCCTCTCGGTGGCGATCCTCGCGGGTTGCGCGCTCCTCGTTTGGATTCCCTCGGGTCCTGTCGTGCTCGGCGCCTCGCTGCTGGCCGGCGGAGCACTCGGCAATGTCGTTTCTGCCTGGCTGCGCGACGGCGGCGTGCCGAACCCGATCCTGCTCGGCGACCACGCCGACGGGATCGCGTTCAACCTCGCGGACGTGTTCGTCCTCGCCGGCATCCTCGTGCTGATGCCGGCGCTGATCGCGGCCACCTTCCGCTACCGCCACCTCCTGCCGCAGTCGACCGTGATCGTCCGCGCAGTCCGTCGCCTCCGCAGCTAGCCGACGGTCCTCAGGCCGACAGCGTGCGCAGCCGGAAGCCGCCGTGGAACTCGTACAGCGACGTGACAACGGCCAGCGCGTCGCGGCTCGCACGCTCGGAGAGGCCGGCGCCGGCAGCCTCGGCGAGCGGGCGCCGCAGCAAGGCCTCGATCCCGGCGATCCCCTCGCCGGAGAGGGCGAGCGCACCCTTGGCGTGCTCGCGGCATACCGCGCCGCCCGCTTGCGGCGAGAAGCCGACGAGATCCGCAGCCCCGCACTCGCCGCAGCTGCCGATATGCGGCAGGTACCCCGAGAGCCAGAGCAGCTTCAGCTGGAACGAGAGCGCAAGCGGGTCGAGCGCGGCCGCGCAGCGGAGCGCGCGAAGGCGTCTCGTCCAGGAGATCCAGGAACCGCGTCAACGCGTTGAAGGCCCGCTCGTTCGCTTCGGGCTCGACGAAGAGGCGCAGCATCGCCTCGGCGCCGATCAGGCCGAGCTGGAGCCGGTACGACTCCTCACGCACCGCGCTGTGCGGATGGATCAGCTCGACGCCCGTCACCGTGTAGAGCTCGCCGCTGCCGCGATGGAGCATCAGCTCGACGTGGCTCAGCGGCTCCAGCCGGGCGCCGAAGCGCGAGGTCGTCTTGCGGACGCCCTTCGCGACGGCGCCGATGCGGCCGCGATCGAGCGTGTAGATGTGGAGCACGCGATCGGCCTCGCTGAAGCGGATCGACCGCAGCACGACGGCTTCGGTCTTCTGGGTGCGGGCCACGAGGGCCAGTTTAGTGTGGCCGTCTGTCGGCTCAGCGCCGCTGGCACTGCGGGCAGAACCACGTCCCGCGCCCGCCGACGCGAATCTTCTCGATCGGCGTCCCGCAGCGGTCGCACGGCTCTCCCCCGCGCCCGTACACCTTGAACTCGTGCTGCATCGAGCCGGACGCGCCGTTCGGCTGCCGGTAGTCGCGCAGCGTCGAGCCCTGGCGGGCGATCCCGAGCTCGAGCGCCTTGCGGATGGCGCGGCGGAGCACCGGGATCTGCGCCGGCTCGAGGTCACGCGCCGGCGTCAGCGGATGGATGCGCGCACGCCAGAGCGCCTCGTCGACGTAGATGTTCCCCAGCCCGGCGAGCGTCCGCTGATCCAGCAGCGCCGCCTTGATCGGAGCGCGGCGGGAGGCGAGGCGCGCGGCGAGCGTCTTCGTCGTGAAGCCGCGTTCGAGCGGCTCTTCGCCGAGGCGCGCGCCGAGGTACGGCTCGACCTCGCCCGGCTCGAGCAGGAGCCAGGTGCCAAAGCGGCGCACGTCCCGGTACGAGACATGCGACCCGTCGTCCAGCCGGAGGACGGCGCGGCGGTGCGGATCGTCCGCCAGCTCGCCTTCGCGCACCGAGCCGGTCATGCGGAGGTGGATGAGAAGCGCGCGCCCGCTGTGGAAGCGGACGACGAGGTACTTGCCGCGCCTGTCGACGCGCTCGACGTGCTCGCCGACGAGCTCCGCCGCGATCTCGTGCGGATCCTCCGGCCGGGTCAGGCGCCCGTCGTGGATCTCGACGTGCTCGAGCCGGCGTCCTTCGAGGAGCGGCGCGATCACGGTGCGGACCGTCTCGACCTCGGGCAGCTCGGGCACTAGTCCGCGGGCACCGCGTCCGACAGCACCTCGAGCAAGATCGGCCGCGCCGGAACGGGCTCGTCCGCGAGCTGCAGCGCTGCGAGGTAGTCGCGCGCGGCCTCCTCGGCCGACGCCGTGTCGCGCGCGTGGATCTCGGCCACCGGCTCGCCGGCCGAGACAGAGTCGCCCTGCTTCTTCAGGCAGACGATGCCGACGCTGTGGTCGATCGTGTCGTCCTTCGTGCGTCGCCCCGCACCGAGGTGGAGCGCCGCCAGACCGACCTGGATCGCGCTGAGGCCGGCGACGTGCCCGTCCCCCGGCGAGGCGACCTGGTGGACGACCGGCGCGCGTGGCAGCGCGTCGAGCGACGGATCGCCGCCCTGCGCCTCGATCCACCGCTCGTAGGTCGCGAGCGCCGAGCCGTCGGCGACGGCCGCCTCGGCCCGGCGGAGGCCCTCGGCCTCGTCGATCCCGAGATCGGAGAGGGCGAGGAGCTTCGCGCAGGCGTCCATGACGAGCTCCGTGAAGTCGGGCGGGCCCTCGCCGCGGATCGTCTCGACGGCCTCGACGATCTCCAGCGAGTTGCCGACCGCGCGTCCCAGCGGCTGGTCCATGTCACTCAGGAGGCAGACGACCTCGCGCTCGAAGCGGTGGCCGATCCCGATCATCGCCTCCGCGAGCGCGCGGGCGTCCTCGACGGACTTCATGAAGGCGCCGTCGCCGACCTTGACGTCGAGGACCATCGCCTCGGCGCCGCCGGCGATCTTCTTCGACATGATGCTCGACGCGATCAGCGACAGGTTGTCGACCGTCGCGGTGACGTCGCGCAGCGCGTACAGGAGCTTGTCGGCCGGCGCGAGGTCGCCCGTCTGGCCGATGATGGCGCAGCCGACGGACTTGACCTGCGCCACGAAGTCGTCGACCGAGAGCTCGACGCGGTAGCCGGGGATCGACTCCAGCTTGTCGAGCGTGCCGCCGGTGTGCCCCAGCCCGCGGCCGCTCATCTTGCCGATCGGGACGCCGCACGCCGCGACGATCGGGCCGACGGCGATCGACGTCTTGTCCCCCACGCCGCCCGTCGAGTGCTTGTCGACGACCTTGCGGCCGAGTGCGGCGCGCATGTCGAGCGTCTCGCCGCTCTGGATCATCGCGTCGGTCAGCGCGAACGTCTCGCGACCGTTCAGGCCGCGGAAGTAGACCGCCATCAGGAACGCCGCGACCTGGTAGTCCGGCACCTGGCCCCGCGTGTAGCCGAGGACGAGCTCGGCCAGCTCCTCGTTCGAGAGCTCCCCGCCGTCGCGCTTGCGCTGGATCAGCTCGGCCGGGCGGATCATGTCGCTTTCGTGGCGACGAAGATCGTCGGCGCGCGCCGGACCCGCAGCGGCCCGTCGAAGTCGGGCGAGCTCGCGCCTGCTGAACAACGAAATCGAGGCGTCGACGTACTCCTGAGCGGCTGCACGATCGGGGAAGTCCGTCCAGCCGTACGCGTCGCGCCGATCGACCGCCGCGAAGCCGGCACGCAAGATCGGTTCGGCCTCGTCCGAGTGAAACGGCAGCGACCGCTCAACACCGACAAGGTCGTAAAGCTCGCTCAGATGCTCCAAGGCGTTCGTGACCGCGACGAGGCGTCCCCCTGGCTCGAGGACGCGCCGGATCTCGGCGAGACCCTGCTCGATGTCGGTCACGTGGTAGAGCATCCATGCGGCGACGACGCAGTCGAACGCTTCGTCGGCGAAGGGCAGCTCCTGGACGTCGCCGACGACAGCTTCGACGCCGCGAGCGCGCGTGAGCTCGACCATGTGCTCCGACTGGTCGAGACCGATGACTTCGGATGTGACTTCCAGCCGGATGCGATCTGCCAGCCAGCCTTGACCGCAGCCGACCTCGAGCACCCGGCGCGGCGAGCCTTCGGCGATCGCCTCGAACGTCAGCTCCCGAGCGTCCGGACCCTCGCCGAAGCGGTGCGCCGCCGCCCGGGTCGCGAGGCCCTCATCGGTCGCGTATTCGCGCCGAACCTCCTGCGGATCGTTGAGCGCACTCACGGCTGCAGGATCGGCTGCCCGGGCACACCGCGCGGCGCCTGCTTGCCGCCGAGCCACGCGCTCACCGTGGCGCCGACGTCGGCGAACTCGCCGTGGTGCACCTGGCCGGCGGCGTTCCTGCCCTCGACGTACGCGAGCAGCAGCGCGTGCTCTCGCGAATGGTCGGTCGACGGCGTCGTCGGGTCGCAGCCGTGGTCGGAGGTGATCACGAGCAGGTCGCCGGCGCGGAGAGCGTCGAGCAGGTCGGGCAGCCGCCGGTCGAAGTCCTGCAGGCAGCGGTGGAAGTTGACCGGGTCATTGCGATGGCCCCAGAGGCTGTCCGTCTCGACGAGGTTCGCAAAGACGAGCCCGTCGTCGACCTCTCGCAGCAGGCGCTCGATCTTCTGGATGCCGTCGACGTTCGACTTCGTGGGGAACGACTCGTCGATGTCCTGGCCCGCGAAGATGTCGGAGATCTTGCCGACGCCGTACACGGTCTTCCCCGCGTCGCGGACGAGCGAGAGGTAGTTCGGGCGCTTCGGCTCGAGCGAGAAGTCGTGCCGGTTCGGCGTCCGCTCGTACTCGCCGGGCGGGCCGGTGAACGGGCGGGCGATCACGCGGCCGACGGCGTGCTTGCCGGTCAGGATCTCGCGGGCGATCTTGCAACCCTCGTAGAGCTCCTCCAGCGGGATCGTCTCCTCGTGCGCAGCGATCTGGAACACGGAGTCGGCCGACGTGTAGACGATCCACTTGCCGGTGCGCTGATGCTCTTCGCCGAGCTCCTGGATGATCTCGGTGCCCGAGGCGGGCTTGTTGCCGAGCACGCCGCGTCCGGTGCGGTGCATGAACGGGTCGATCACGTCGTGCGGGAAGCCGTGCGGATAGGTCGGCATCGCGGTCGGCGTGACGACGCCCATCAGCTCCCAGTGGCCGGTGGTCGTGTCCTTGCCTTTCGAGCGCTCGAGGAGCCGACCGGCGACCGCGGGCGCGCCCGGCTGTGGGGCGCAGCCTTCGAGCGGCTCGACGTTTCCGAGCCCGAGGGCCTCCATGCTGGGCAGGTCGAGACCCCCGACGGCGCGGGCGACGTTGCCCAGCGTGTCCGAGCCTTCGTCCCCGAAGTCGGCCGCGTCCGGCAGCGCTCCCGCACCGACGGCGTCCAGCACGATCACGCACGCGCGCGGCATGAGGCTATTCTTATCAGCCCATGAGCACGGTTCTCGGACTGATCGGCATCCTCCTCTTCATCACCGCGGTGATCGCGTTGGCGTACGCGGTCACGTGGTCGGTCGTGCGGATCAGCCCCACGGGCAAGAAGAAGCCCGACTCGGCGTAGCGCTCGCCGGCCGTCGACCACCGTCTCGCTCCCGTACCTCGTCCCGTACCAGGTACGAAAAGGCGGTTCAAACAGGGAAATGCCTGCAGACGGGGCAGCTGGCCGCCCGTTCGTACCTGGTCGTCTACCTGGTAGGAAATGTTGGTTGCAACGAGGAAACGTCCCGCAGCGGGCGCGGCGCAGAGCCGCGGAGCTAGACGGGAGCGAGCGGCAGGACGTCTGCGAGCGGCGTGTAGCCGAGCCCGTGAGCCGCGGCGACCGCCTCATAGGTGACCTTGCCGTCGATGACGTTGACGCCACGTGCGAGCGCGCGGTCGCGTGCGACCGCCTCCGCCAGCCCGAGTTCGGCGATCGCCTCGACGTAGGGCAGCGTCGCGTTTGTCAGCGCGCGCGTCGAAGTCACCGGCACCGCGCCGGGCATGTTCGCGACGCAGTAATGCGTGACGCCGTCGACGACGTACACCGGCTCGTCGTGCGTCGTCGCCTTCGAGGTCTCGAAGCAGCCACCCTGGTCGATCGCCACGTCGACCACCACCGAGCCCTGCTTCATGCCGCTGATCATCTCGCGGGTGACGAGCTTCGGCGCCACCGCACCCGGGACGAGCACCGCGCCGATCACGAGATCCGCCTCCGCCACCGACGACTCGACCTGGAGGGTGGACGACATGAGCAGCGTCACGCGCCCGGACAGCACCTCCTCGAGATGACGCATCCGGTCGATCGAGCGCTCGAGGATCGTCACGTGGGCACCGAGGCCCAGCGCGATCACCGCGGCGTTGTAGCCGACCATGCCGCCACCGATGATCACGACCTTGCCCGGCGCGACGCCCGCGATCCCGCCGAGCAGCAGACCGCGCCCGCCGAGCGGTTTCTCGAGGAAGTACGCGCCCGCCTGAGGCGCGAGGCGCCCCGCGACCTCGCTCATCGGCGCCAGCAGCGGCAGCTGACGGTTGTCCGTCTCGACGGTCTCGTACGCAACCCCCGTGACACCACTGTCGATCAGCGCGCGTGTCAACGGCTCGTCCGCGGCGATGTGGAGATACGTGAAGAGGACGAGCCCGTCTCGCAGGCGCGGATACTCCGACGCGATCGGCTCCTTGACCTTCAGCAGGAGCTCGGCGCTCTCCCACACCTCGTCCACGGAGCCGATCCCGGCGCCGACCGCGCGATAGCTCTCGTCGGTGTACGCGCTTCCCTCACCGGCGCCCGCTTCGATCGTCACGTTGTGGCCGTGCTGGATCAGCTCGCGCGCGCCGGCCGGCGTCAGCGCGACGCGGTACTCGTGGGTCTTGATCTCCTTCGCGACGCCGATCTTCATGAGCCGCGGAACGATACCTCGCCCGGGAGTGGGAGCAGGCCCGCGACGTTCGTCACAGCCTCGCCAGCCTCTCCACTTCCGCGCGCTCGTCTTCGGAGAAGAACGGCGGCTCGCCGGCGAAGGCGTTCTCGCGCACCCGTGCCGGCTTCGACGTGGCGGGGATGACGAGGTCGATTCGCTCGTCCGAGAGGGCCCACTTCAACAGCGCCTGCGCCCACGTCTCGACGCCGAGCTCCGCCAGCGCGTCCCGATCAGGCGCCCTGCCGCCGCCCGCATTCCCGTGACCGCCCAGCGGGCGCATCGCGATCACCGCGACGCCGAGCTCGGCGGCAAGCGGCAGCAGCTGCCGCTCCGCTTCACGCTCCCAGGGGCTGAGCGGGATCTGCAGCGTGTCGAAGCGCCCTGTGCCAAGCGCTTCCGCGAGCTCGTCGAACGCACCGGAGTCGTAGTGCGTGACCCCGATCCGGTCGACGTTCCCTGCCTCGCGCTCGCGCTCGATCCACTCGACATGCGTCTTCCAGAGGACGAGATTGTGCACCTGCTCGATCTCGACGCGGCCGTACCAACCGAGCTGGTCGCGGAACTGCGCGCGACCTTCCTCGAGGCTTCTGGCCCAGATCTTCGTCGCGACGATTGCTCGTTCACGCCGGCCCGTGAGGGCAGCGCCCAGCGAACCCTCCGCGCCCTTGTACATCGGCGACGTGTCGATCGTTCGGACGCCGGCGTCGAGCGCTGCGCCGACGACCTCGCCGGCGAGCGACGCGTCGGCATCGAAGGTGTTCCAGGTTCCAAGGCCGACGACCGGTCCGAGGCGGCGTTGCTCCACGCGGCGAACCTATCGCGGTCGCGGGTGCTACGCAGTCGTGATCACAGCTGCGTCGTGAGAGGACGCGGCAACCTGTGTCTCGCGGAACACGCGGCCGAACCGGTCGAGCACCGAGAGAGTCCCGCGATCGAGCGACGGCGTCACAACCGCCCCGATGCCCTCCTGGACGTTGTAGGAGCCGACCGGGATGCGCGCGGCACGCAACAGCCGGCCGTCGTGGAGTGCGTGCACTCGCATCGTTCCGCTCTCGCCGGAGGCGACGAATGCCCGCCCGGCGGTGAAGGTGACGTGCTGCGGCGGCTCGTCCGCATTGAGCGCCCTCAGGACTCGGCCGCTCGGGGTATAGACGGCGAGGCGCCCCGTGCTCCCGCTGCTGATCCAGACCTGGCGACCGCGTGGCTCGAAGGCGACGTCGTGCGCCAGGAACGGCGGCACGATTCGCCGCACGACGCGAGGGCGCACGGGATCGACGAGGTCGACGACCGCGATCGCCGCGGCCTTCGTCCCGAGCGCCACCCAGAGCCATCGTCCCGACGGGTCGCGGGAGAGGTGTCGCGCGAGATCCCCCACCTCTGACCGGTGCACGACGCGTCCGGTGTCGAGATTGATCACCGCTACCTCGCCCTGCTTCGAGTCGCTGACGTACGCGAGGTGCCCGTCGGTGCTCATCGCCGTGTAGCGCGGCTCCGCGAAGCCACGCAGGACACGGCGCTTCTCCAGTCCGTCGAAGAGCGTCACCGCGCCCTCGGTGGTGTGCGCCACGACCGAGCGGGTCGCGAAGACGCTCTCGATGCTCCGAGGGCCGGACAGCGTCGGGATGCGCCGGACGATGCGCCCGGTGCCGAGCTCCACGACGGCGACGTGCGCCTCGGTGTCCGCCGTCACGAGCGCGACCGGCGTCCCGCCCCAGCGCCGCGCGTGCGCCTCGGGCGCCAGCGCGAGCGCCACCGCACTCGCAAGGAAGCTCCGCCGGTCCATGCGCTCTCTACGCGGAACTCAGCATGCAGCGTCCCAACGACGCGTCACAAACTTCCGGCCGGAAGGCGCGACAGAGCACTCCGACGATCACCCTTGTCTGGTCAGACCAACTGTCACAGAAGGCGAACGGACTATCCACATTTGCGCCACCATGCGGTCTCGCGGCACAAACGCTGGTCAGACCAAGTGTGACGGAAGTGGAACGCGTTGTCCCCAGACGAGGCGATGGTGCGCCGCCCCGGGGCTGTTACAAGCCGGCGGTTGTCACAGGCTGGCGGCGAGGCGGCCCGCCGCGAAGGCGGCGGCGTAGAACCACGGCTCGTCGTCCGGCCCGCGGCCCATGTGGGAGAGCGGTAGGCCGTCGCACGCTTCCCGCCAGCCGCTCGCGTCCACCTCGTGCGCTCCCACCGGCACGGGCTCGTAGCCGGCGGGCCACGCCAGCTCGACCTTGCCGAGGCAAAGCGCGAGCGCCGTCCGCGTGTGATGCGACAGCCCCTGGTGCCGCTCACGCGGATCGGCCTCGGAGATGCGCGGCGCGATCACCGGGCGGCCGCCGAGCGCCGACGCAGCGTTCGCCGCCACGACCGCCGCGACGCCGCCGTGGCCGAGCGGGGACGCCGTGCCGACGATGCCGGGCCCGACCGAGCAGACGACGGCGTCGAAGCCACGGGCCTTCGCCCACGCGAGCGCGGACCACGGGTTCACGCACTCGACGTCGCCGTCCAGGCAGGCGCCCACCGACACGGTCGCCTCGACGAGGCCCCGCGTCTTCAGCGCCCGCACCGCGTCGGAGAGCGAGACCGGCAGCGCACCTCCCTCCAGCTGCACGTACGCGACGCGCCGTCCCGCGAGCGCCGCACAGACCGGAACCAGCTGCGAGTGGAGCGAGCAGCAGACGACCGGCAGGCCGGCGAGCGACTCCGCGAGCGGGCCGTCCTCCTCCCCGTGGCGCACGGCCGACTGCAACGGCGTGTACGGAAGCTTCGTCACGTGCGCGCCCGGCCGGCGCCGGCAGCTCGAGGCCCCGCGTCAGGTTCGCGTACACCACGTCGAAGCCGCCCGACCCGAGCTCGAGCTCACGGGCCTGGACGTTGACGATCACCTCGTCGCGCTCCTCAACCGGCCCGGTCAGCCGCGGGTACGCGATGCACGGGACGCCGTCGACCTCGAGCCGGACGAGCTCCTCGTGACGCTCGACGACCGCGGTAACGGTGCCGCGCCTAAGCGAGAGCGGCATCGACGAGCGCCAGCGTCACGTCCACCATCCGGTCGAGATCCTCGACCGCGATCCGCTCCTCGGGCGTGTGGATGTCCATCATCCCGTTCGCGAGATTCACGCAGGCGAGGCCGCGCTCGTTGAAGACATTCGCGTCGGCGCCCCCACCCGAGAGGGCGAACGACGGCGTCACGCCGACGGCCTCCAGCGCCTGGACGGCGAGCAAGACCGCCCGGTCGTCCCGCCGGAACCGATAGCCGCGATAGCTCCGCCTCACCTGGGTCTCGACCTCGCACTCGGCGACCCCGGCGGCGAACGTGAACGCGTCGAGCATCTCCTGGACGAGCGCGGCGAGCTTCTGCTCGTCCTGCGAGCGCGCCTCGGCGGTGAAGGTGCACCACTCCGGCACGATGTTCGTCGCCGTGCCGCCGCTGATCGTGCCGACGTTCGCGGTCGTCTCCTCGTCGATCCGCCCCAGCCTGAGGTCGGCGATCGCCCGCGCCGCCGCCGCGATCGCCGAGCGTCCTTCCTCGGGGTACATGCCCGCATGCGCCGCCCGGCCGTGGAAGCGCACCTCCAGCGAGTGTGCGTTCGGGGCGCCGAGAATCACCTCGCCGATCGGGCCCGCCTGGTCGTACACGTAGCCGGTCCGCGCGATGCAGCCGCGAGGCGTCGAACGCATAGGCGCCGCGCAGGCCGACCTCCTCCTTCGGTGTGAACAGGAGCTCGATGCCGGCGTGCGGCCGCGACTCCTCGACGATGCGCCGCACCGCCTCGACCATCGAGACGACGGCGGCCTTGTTGTCGGCGCCGAGAATCGTGCCGGCGCCGTTCCGCACGACTCCCTCGTCCACGACCGGCTCGATCGGCCCCTCCGGCGGCACCGTGTCGAGGTGGGCGCAGAAGAAGAGCGCCTCCCCCTCGGCGGTCGGCGCGAGCCGGGCCAGCAGATTGCCCGCGTTCGACTCGATCTCGGCGCCGGCGCCGTCCTCGTCGACGGCGATCCCGAGGCCCTCCAGCTCGGCCGTCACCCGGTCGGCGACGACCCGTTCCCTGCCGGGCGGGCTCGGCAGCGACGCCAGCTCCAGGAACAGCTCGAGCGTGCCGTTTTGAGTAGGAATTTCTGTCAAAAGTGGTACCTTTACGACTTGTGAATCGGGGCCAAGCCCTCATCCAAGCCGGTCTGCTGGGGGAGGCGCTGGAAGACGGCCCCGTCGCGATCTTCGTCGCCGACGAGCATATGCGCTACATCGCCGTGAACGCCTACGCCTGCGATCTGCTCGGCTACACCCGCGACGAGCTGCTCGAGCTGACCATCGCCGACGTCGCAAGCCCGGGTGCCGAGCAAGACTTCAGCGACTTCATGGCGGGAGCCCAGCGCCTCGGCTCCTACGAGCTCCGCCGCAAGGACGGGACGACGTTCACGCTCCGCTACATCGCCAGCGAGACGACGGTCGCGGGCATGCAGATGTTCGTCTCCGTCGGCCGCCCGGTCGACTCGCCCCAGTAAACCGACGCGCTAGACCGCGACGCGCGAGCCGGACCTGCTCCGTGCGCGGACGAGCGCGGCGCCGACGAACTCGCGGAAGAGCGGCGCCGGCCGCGTCGGCCGGGACTTGAACTCGGGATGGAACTGGCTGGCCACGAACCAGGGATGGTCCGGCAGCTCGATGATCTCGACGAGCCGACCTTCCTGGAATGTCCCCGAGATGACGAGCCCGCCGTCGACGAGGCGCTGACGAAACGCGTTGTTGACCTCGTAGCGGTGACGGTGGCGCTCCGAAATCACCGATTCGTCGTCGTAGACCTCGCGCGTGCGAGTGCCGTCGACGAGCTCGACCGCCTGCGCGCCGAGGCGCATCGTCCCGCCGAGATCCTCGACCTCCTTCTGCTCCGGAAGCAGGTCGATCACCGCGTAGGGCGTCTCGGGATCCATCTCCGTCGAGTTCGCGCCTTCGAGCCCGCAAACGTGGCGCGCGAACTCCGAGACGGCGACGTGCATGCCGAGGCAGATGCCGAGGTACGGGATCTCCCGCTCGCGCGCGACGCGGCAGGCGGTGATCTTGCCCTCCCAGCCGCGTGAGCCGAAGCCGCCGGGCACCAGCACGCCGTCGACCTGCTCGAGCTCGCGGGTGGCCTCCTCGAGGGACATGTTCTCCGCGTCGACCCAGCGCACGTTCACATGGCAGCCGTGGTGGATGCCTGCGTGCTTCAGCGCCTCGTGCACCGAGAGGTAGGCGTCGTGCAGCTTCACGTACTTGCCGACGAGCGCGATCTGGACCGTCGTGTCGCGATGGTCGAGGCGTTCGATCAGGTCGTCCCACTCGCCGAGGTCCGCCTCGCCGCCGGGCAGCCCGAGCTTCTCGCAGACCAGGCGGTCGAGGCCCTGCTCCTGCAGCGCCTTCGGCACGAGGTACACATCGGCCACGTCGATCGCCGAGACGACTGCCTCGACGTCGACGTCCGCGAAGAGCGCGATCTTGTCGCGGATGTCGGTGCCGAGCGACTCGGTGGAGCGGCACACGAGGATGTCCGGGTGGATACCGATCCGGCGCAGCTCGTTGACCGAGTGCTGGGTCGGCTTGGTCTTCAGCTCGCCGGCGGTGCTGATGTACGGGACGAGCGTGACGTGGATGTAGAGGACGTTCTCGGGGCCGGCCTCGCGACGGAACTGACGGATCGCCTCCAGGAACGGCTGCGACTCGATGTCGCCGACCGTCCCGCCGATCTCGGAGATGACGACGTCGGTGTCGGTGTGCTCGGCGACGGACCGGATGCGCGCCTTGATCTCGTTCGTCACGTGCGGAATCACCTGCACGGTCGAGCCGAGGAACTCGCCCTTCCGCTCGCGGCGCAGGACGCGGTCCCAGACGCCACCGGCGGTGTGGTTCGCAGCCTTCGAGAGGTTCTCGTCGATGAAGCGCTCGTAGTGGCCGATGTCGAGATCCGTCTCGGCGCCGTCCTCGGTGACGAAGACCTCGCCGTGCTGGAACGGGCTCATCGTCCCCGGGTCGACGTTCAGGTAGGGATCGAACTTCTGTGCCTGCACCTTCAGGCCCCGCGCCTTCAGGAGGCGGCCGAGCGACGCGGCGGTGATCCCCTTGCCGAGCGACGAGACGACACCGCCCGTGACGAAGACGTACTTCGTACTCATGCGCGCCTCCCCAGGCGATCGAGATCCGACAGGACGGGCGTCCGCTCGATCAGGGCGCCGACAGAGCGGCGTTCGCCAAAAGCGGTGAGTCCGGCGAGCGCAACGATGGCTGCAATCCGGCCTCTGTCCGTGAGACGACTCACGGAACGCAAGCCTAGCATGGCCCCCAGCGCGTTCGACCCCGAATCACCCAGCATCGCCATCTCTCGAAGATCGTAGGGAAGGAACAGGACGGCTCCCGTCACGGGCGCGTCGAGGGCGATCGCGGCTACGAGGTACGCCTTCAGCGCCCGCCCCGGACGCGTGTCGAGCTGGTTGAGGAAATTCGCCGCCAGGCCGACGAGCAGGCCGCCCGAGATGCTGCGCGTGCGCCAGGCGCCGTAGAGCGGGATGCCGACGAGCTTGAGCGTGCCCGTGGACACTCCCTTGCGGACGTGCCCGCGGAAGCCCCGCTCCGGGCCCGACCAGATGTCGTCCGCGAGCCCGATCGCCGCCACGACGGGGACGCGCGTGCCGAGCAGCCAGCCCGCGAGCGGGACCCGCAGCCCGCGGTGGTTCACGGCCAGCGGCCCGGCGCCGAGCAGCAGGTCGACGAGCTGCCTGCCGCGATGCGCGAAGCCGGCGACGTCGCGGCCGGTGGCGCGGTGCGCCAGCTCCAGCTCGATCTCCTCCACGCGGAGCCCCGCGCGGGCCGCGTCGATGGTCGCGCGCACCTCGCAGCCGAAGCCCGGAGCCAGCGGGAAGACCGCCGCTCTGGCCCGGGGCGAGTACGCGCGCTGGCCTGAGAGCGGCTCCCGCACGTCGATGCCGCCGAGCCTGCGGATCAGCTCCCGGCCGATGCGCTTCGCAAGCCCGAAGCCGCCGCCCTGCCTGCGCGCGAACGCGGCGACCGCGAGGTCGGCGTCCGTCTCCAGCAGCGGCTCGAGCCCACCGCGGAGATCGGCGTCGACGAGCAGCAGCCGCCCGGGCGGCGCCACCCGCTCGGCTGCCGACAGGGCCTGTCCCTTGCCACGGGCGGGCAGCCGGAGGACGAACGCCCCGGCGGCCTCTGCCTCGTCGGCGGTGTTGTCGCGCGAGCCGTCGTCGGCGACGATCACCTCGGCATCCGGGAACGTTCTCCGGAGCAGCTCGACGGTCGGACCGATGCGTCCCGACTCGTCACGCGCGGCGACGAGGATCGTCAGCGGCTCAACCACTCGTCGTCGTGGTGACGGCCTGCACCGGTGGCAGCAGCGCGGTGGCGTCCTTCTTGACGCCGTACTTCCCCTCGGCGCCGCCCGCGAGCAGCGTCGCGAGCGCGAGCCGGCCCACCGGGGTCTCGACGTCGTCGACACTCGAGAGGCTCGCACGGTCCCAGACCGCGATCGCCGACGGCTTGGCATCGGTCGTCTCGACACCGACGACAGGCACACCGGCGGTGCCGAGCCCGTGGTACAGCCCGTCGAGCAAGCGCGCCGTCGTTCCGCGCTGCGGGCTGGCCGTTCGCAGGACGACGACGGCGTCGGCGGGGAGCAGGCGGCCCTGCTTCTCCGAGAGCAGCTGCCCCGAAAGGAGGTCCCAGAGCGGCGTCTTCCCGCCGGCGGCGAGCTCCTGGGCGAGCTTCTTCCCCAGCTCGGTCAGCCACTTGGTCCCCGCCACCGTCGCGAGCCCGGGATGCGACTGCAGCGAGTGGCGAATCGCGTCGGTGTCCACGGGAACACGGAGGACACGCAGCGAATCGCTGGCGGCGGCGTCCGAGAGCGCGCGCTCGACGCTCTTGTGCGTCCGGCCGCCGGCAGGACCGACGACGAGCACGGTCACTTTGCGGCCCTTGAGGCGGTTCGCCATCAGCGGCTCGTAGACTGCTGCGGTGAAAGCGTCGGCGTCGTCCTGCAGCGCTTTCTGCTCGGACGACTGCTTCGCGGCGGCCTCCACCTGCGCCTTCAGCGCGGCGATCTGGTTCTCCAGCAGTTGCCGCTCGGAGCTGTCGATGATCCCCTTGCCGGAGATCCCGACGCCGACGACGATGCCGACGACGAGCGCGAGGAAGACGGCCGCCAGCGAGGCGACGTGGTAGCGGAAGTCGAACACGGCTAGAGCCTAGACGCCGTGTCGATCAGGGCGTGCAAGCGGGCGAGTGCGTCACGGGGCAGGCGGCGCGCGAAGCCGATGAGCCAGGGGCTCGTCACGGCCAGGCGGGCGACGGTCGTCCTCCCTGTCGGCTCGAGCGCGAGCTCGACGTCGAGCCGCTGGCGGACGTGGTGCCAGGCGAGCCTCAGCGGCGCGTCGATCTCCCGGATCACGACGATGTCCTCGGCGTGGGCGCGCCGAAGCAGCGAGGCGCGGCCCGAGCCGCGGACGGTCCAGCGGGCGCCGGCCGCGAAGCCGCGACGATCCGGCTCGACGGCTGCGATTCCCGGCCACCAGTCGGCGAGATGGTGCGGCTCGGCGAGGAAGAGCCAGACGTCCTCGACCGGCGCCTGGAGCTCCCGCTCGGCGGTGGCCGTTGGCACCTAGAGGCCTGATGTGAAGTTGGGGCACGCACGGCTGGTGGGCCAGACACGGCGCGGCTCAACCGGCTCGGGCTTACCCGTAGTAACCACTATGCGCTGCGCCCGATCCGGCCGATCCGCTTGGTCTGGCCCATCCCCGTACGCACCCGAACTCCACATCAAGCCTCAGCCAAAGAGCTTCTGCGCGAGGAGCTCGATCACGCGGCGCAGGCTCGGCGAAAGCGCAATCGCGACGACGATCGCCGCGAGGGCGGCGAGCCAGAGGAGCGCCAGCGGCCAGAGCCCGGGCCGCTCGCGGACGAGCCGTGACACGCCCTTCGCGTCGACGAGGATCTCCCCCACCTTCAGCCGCGTCACGAACGTCGAGGCCATGCCGGAGCGGTTGCGCTCCAGGAACTCGACGAGGTTCAGGTGCGTGCCGACGGCCACGATCAACTCAGCGCCCTTCTCGTAGGCCAGCAGAAACGCAATGTCCTCGCTGATCCCGGGCACACGCACGACGTTGTACGGGACGCCCGCCAGCTCGCACCGGGCCGCGCCGGGCGCCGTGCCGTCGGCGTACGCGTGGACGACGAGCTCCGCGCCGGAGCGGAGAGTCTCGTCGGTGACCGAGTCCATGTCACCGACGATCACATCCGGCTTGAGCCCTTCCTCCCGCAGCGCGTCCGCGCCGCCGTCGACACCGATCAGCACCGGCCGGAAGTCGCGCACGTACGGGCGCACCATCCTCAGGTCGCGCTTGTGCCCGGGCCCGCGGGCGACGACGAGCGCGTGCCGGTCGCGGAAGCGAGTCTCGAGCGCCGGGAAGTCGACGCCCTCGGCGAGCAGCCGGCCCTCCTCGCGGAGGTAGCGCATCGTGTTCTCCGCGAACTCCTCGAGCGCCTCGGTGACGCGGCCGCGCTGGTCGTTCAATGCTTTCGAGAGGTCGCGCTCGCCGAGCACGTTGCCGGTCGCGAGGCAGGTGCCGTTGCGGAAGACGCTCGGGCCGCGGACGGTCAGGAGCTCGCCGTCGTTCACCTGGTCGAAGAGGCCGGCGCCCGGCGCGTCGATCAGGCGCACGCCGCCGCGGACGAGCAGGAGCGGGCCGGGGTTCGGAAAGCGCCCGGTCTGGCTGTCGGCGACGTTGACGACGACCTGCACGCCCGACTCGAGGAGCTCCTCCGCAGAGACGCGGTCGAGGTCTGCGTGGTCGATGATCGCGATGTCGGCTGCGCCGAGGCGCCGTGTCAGCACCTTGGTCCGCCTGCCGAGGCGCGCGTTGCCCGTGAACTCGACGAAGCTCATGCTGCGGGAGATTGTAGGTTCAGCCGCCAGCGTGGCGAGGAACTCGCGGCCGCCGAGCATGCGCTCGAGCTCGTCGCGGCGCTCGGCGTCGTCCAGCTGCTGGATCTGCGTGTGGGTCGGGTCGCCGGCGACCTTCTCGACCCGGAAGTGCCGCTCGGCGAGGTTCGCGATCTGCGGCAGGTGCGTGATCGTCAGCACCTGGGCATCGAGGCCGCGCAGGAGCTCGCCGACGGCGTTCGCCGTCACACCGCCGATGCCCGCGTCGATCTCGTCGAAGACGATCGTCTCGCCGCCGGCGACCGCTGCGATCGCGAGCGCAACGCGTGAGAGCTCGCCGCCGGACGCCGTCTCCGCCGCGGGCGCGAACGGGTGGCCGGCGTTGGGCCGGATCAGGAACACCGCCTCGTCGGCTCCCGTCGGCCCGGCGTCGCGCTCGCGGAGCTCGACGCGGAACTCGCCTTCGCCCATGCCGATGTCGCGCAGGTTCGCCGCGACGGCCTCGGCGAACGGCTCCGCGGAGTCGCGCCGCGCCTGCGCCAGCTCGGCGTGGAGCTGCGCGACCAGGCGCTCCGCGACGGCGAGCGCTTCGGCGGCGGCCGCGGCCGGGTCGACGCCCTCGTCGAGCGCCGCGAGCTCCGCTCCGGCCGACGCGGCCAGCGCCAGCAGGTCCTCGTAGGTCTGCGCGCCGAAGCGCCGCTTGGCGTCGGCGATCCGCTCCAGCTCTCCTTCGAGCTCCTCGAGCGCGCCCGGCTCGGCGTCGAGTGACGCGAGGAAGCCCCGCAGCTCGGCCGCCGTGTCGCGCAGGCGAAGCTCCGAGTCGCGCAACTCGGCGCCGGCCCGCTCGAGCTCGGGTGCGAGGCGCTCGAGCGGGGCGACCGACCGCTCGGCGGCGGCGATGCGGTCGAGCGCACCGTCGCCGTCCTCCGGGGTCAGCGCCTCGGCGGCGGCCTGTGCGGCCTCCGCCAACTCGCCGACGTGGCGCAGGCGCTCCCGCCTCGCCCGCAGGTCGTCTTCCGTCTCCGGCTCGAAGCCGGCCGTCGACTCGACGAGCAGCCGCAGCTCCTCGATTCGCGTCGCCTCGGCCGCGGCGTCGCGGGTCAGCGCGTCGTGGCGCTTCCTGGCTGCCTGCACGTCCCGCCAGGCCTCACGAGCACGCGTGCGCAGGTCGCCGTTCTCCGCATAGGCATCGAGCACGTCCAGCTGGTAGCTCGGCCGCGAGAGCCGGCGCTGCTCGAACTGCCCCGACATCGCGAGCAGGCGCTCGACCGCCGCGGCGACGTCCTCCCTCGCCGCAGCGCGGCCCCACGCATACGCGCGCGTGCGGCCGTCCGGAAAGATGCGCCGCGCCACGACCAGGCCCGGCTCGTCCTCGGGGCGAAGCTCCTCGAGCGCCTGGAGGCTCTCGTCGTCCAGCAAGCCCTCGGGCACGTCGAACTCCGCCTCGACGTACGCCTCCCGTGCTCCCGCCCCGATCACGGCTGCATCGCCCTTCGCGCCCAGCAGCAGGCCGATCGCGGACGCGAAGATCGTCTTCCCGGCGCCCGTCTCGCCGGTGATCGCATTCAGTCCCGACGCGAACTCGAGGTCGGCCTCCCGGATGAGGACGAGGTTCTCGATGCGGAGCCGGCGAAGCACGAGCCGATGCTAGCCGGGCGGTCCGACTGTGCCCATCGTCCGTTTTGGAGGGATTGGCGGAATGTCGCTCGTCGTCGGGGTGCGATGCTCGTTCCGAGGCAAGGACGCAGGGAGCGTTCGTAGCGGAGCCCTACGGGCGCGACCGAGGACGCCGCATCGGGGCGAGCAGCGCGGCCCGGCGACACAGACGTCATTTCGCCAAGCCCTCCTAGGGCCTGTGCGGCGTGAACGTCTCGCGATAGCGGCGGAAGAACGTGTTCTCGGGGAGCGACGCGAGCAGCGTCCGCTCGGCGCCGAGCCTGACCCGTACCTCCCCACCGGCTTGCAGCTCCGTGACGCCGTGCCCGTCGACCAGTACCTCCACGTCGACGTCGAGGGTGCGATTGACGACCCGTAGGTCGAGATCCGGCGGGACGACGATCGGCCGGGCCGAGAGCGAGTGCGGGGCGACGAAGGTGACGACCATCGCCTCCAGCCCCCAGACGAGCACCGGGCCGCCGTTCGAGAGGTTGTACGCAGTCGAGCCGGAGGGCGTTGCGCAGATCAGCCCGTCGCAGTGCTGGGCGCCGAGACCCTCGCCGCCGATCCGCCACTCGAGCTCGACCATCCGCCCGAGGGTCGAGCTCGTCGCGACGACGTCGTTGACGGCTCGCCAGCTCCCGGCCGCCGACTCCACCTCGAGCGACGGCAGCTCGAGTACGCCGTAGTCGCCGGCGAAGACGCGCACCAGGCCGGCCTCGAGCTCCTCCGCCGGCATCGTCGTCAGGAACCCGACCCGGCCGAAGTTGACGCCGATCACCGGGATGCCGCTGCCGAGGAACCGGTCGAGCGCGCGCAGCATCGTCCCGTCGCCGCCGAGGACGAGCACGATGTCCGCGTCGGCGGGATCACGGGTCCCGTCGGTGACGCCGTGCTTCTCGCGCTCCTCGTCGGTGAGCACGAGCTCCACGCCAGCCTGCTGCGCCAGCGCCTGCACACGCTCGAACGCCGGGCCGATCGCGTCCCGCTTGCCGTGCGTGACGACCGCGGCGACGCGGACGGGCTTACCCGACTGCGTCATCGATCCAGGCGTCGAGGCTTGGCGGCCGCTCGGGGTTGCTTCGCTGGACGAGGTGGAGGACGTATTCACGGTTTCCCTTCGGGCCGGGCAGCCCCGAGTCTACGACCCCCTGCGGCTCGGCACCCCAGCCGAGAGCCGCGTCGGCGACCTCGCGGACGACCCGCCGATGGACCTCCGGATCGCGGACGACGCCTTTCGGCACCTCCGCGCGGCCCGCCTCGAACTGCGGCTTGACGAGCACGAGCGCCTGCCAGCCGGGCGCGGCGAGCGCGAGCGCGGGCGGCAGCGCCGTCCTCACCGAGATGAACGAGACGTCACAGGTGACGAGCTGTGGAGCGAACGGGAGCTCGGTCAGCGCGCGGGCGTTCGTCCGCTCCATGACGATCACGCGCGGGTCGTTGCGCAGCTTCGCGTGCAACTGTCCGTAGCCGACGTCGAGTGCGATCACGCGCGCGGCGCCCCGCTGCAGCAGGACGTCCGTGAAGCCGCCGGTCGAGGCGCCCACGTCGAGCGCGTCGAGCCCCGCGACGTCGAGCTCGAAGACGTCCAGCGCGTGCGCGAGCTTGTGCCCGGCGCGCGAGACGTAGGGCGGCGGCGACTCGACCGCCAGCTCGGCGCCGCTCGTCCACCTGCTGGCCGGGCTTGTCGTAGCCGGGCACGAGGCCGGCCATCACGAGCGCCTGCGCCTGGGCACGGCTCTCCGCGAGGCCGCGCTCGACGAGCAGGACGTCAAGCCGCTTCCGGGGCAGGCTCCCCCACCTCCCCGCGGATGCCGTCGAGGAACACGAGCGTCGCGAAGCTCGCCAGCACCGCGACGAGCACGTAGACGCCCTGGACGCCGAGCCAGGAGAGCAGCGGTCCGGCGAGCGCGAAGCCGAGCGGCGCAAGGAGCGTGTTGATCGTCAACAGCGTCTGGAGCACCTGCGCGCGCAGCGCCGGCGGGACACGGGTCTGGAGCAGCGCGATGTACGGCGCGTTGATCGCGGGAATCGCCCCTCCCGAGACGACGAGCACGAGGGCGACGCCCCAGACCGGCAGGTCCGGGACGAGGAACCAGAGCGGCAGGGACGTGACGACTGCGCCGATCGCGGCCAGGCGCAGCGGCGGCATCCGGACGATCAGCCGGTAGGCGAGCACGGAGCCGGCGACCGAGCCGGCGCCCCAGGCGGCGAAGAGAAACCCGGCGACGCGCGGGCTCTGGTCGTAGCGCACGTAGGCGAGCACCGGAAAGCTCGCGAACAGCAAGGAGAAGAGGAAGCCGAAGCAGAAGCTCGCGATCGACCCGCGCAGCAGCAGCCGGTCGCGGCCGACGAAGCGAAGCGCCGCGCGCCAGCCGCGCTCCGCGCCTTCCTCGATCGGAGCCGGCGCGCGCGTGACGACGAACAGCAGGACGACGACGAACGAGAAGATGAACGAGCCGGCGTCGAGCCAGAGCACGTTCGTCGCGCCCATGATGCCGATCAGCACGCCGGCGATCGCCGGACCGATCAGCGTCGAGAGCCGCTGGAAGCCCTCGACGAGGCTGTTGGCCTGGCCGAGCAGCGCCTCGTCGTCGCCGATCACCTCGGGCAGGATCAGGCGCTGCGACGAGAAGTACGGCGTCGTGAAGACGCCCATCAGCGCGACGAGCCCGAGCAGGACGGGAAACGACGAGCGGCTCCGGCCGAGTGCAGGATCGGCACGAGGGCGAGGAGCGGCGCGCGCACGAGGTCGCAGCCGAGCATCGTCGTGCGCGCGCCCAGCCGTTGCACGACCGACCCGGCCGGGATGCCGAGCACGGCGATCGGGATCGTCTCCGCCGCGTAGACGAGACCCATGCGAGTCGCCGAGCCGGTCTCGACGAGCACGAACCACGGCAGCGCGAGCCACGTCATCTGCGTGCCGAGTCCCGAGACGACCTCCGCCGCGAGCAGCGCGAGGATCGAGCGGTTGCGGATCACGCAGTGCGGGCGGCGAGACCGTCGACGATCTCGGCGAGGACCGAGGTGTCGGCCGGGACGTCTGCCAGGAGCGCACGCGCGCGGGCGGCGGCCTCCTCGGCGAGCCCGCGGGCGGCTTCCTCGCCGTGCGTCAGGACGTAGCCGTCTCCGTCGAGGAGGTCGTCGACGATCTGGAAGAGCGGCCCCAGCTCCCCCGCGAATGCGCGCCACGCGGGGTGCTCGCGTTCCGGTACATCGGCCGCCCAGAGCGCGCAGCAGACCGAAGCGGTGAACAGAGCGCCGGTCTTGAGGCGGTTCAGCCCGTCGCGGTCCTCGTCGCCGTCGATATCGCGGAACTGGCCGCCGATCATCCCCAGCGTCGCCGACGCGAGCTCACGCGCGACCGCGGCGCTCGGATACGAGAGCGCGAGCCGGAACGCCTCGGCGAGGAGCCCGTCTCCGGCCAGGATCGCCACGCCGATGCCGTGTGCCGCCCAGGTCGAAGGACGACCCCTGCGCTCGGCGTCGTCGTCGAGGCCGGGCAGGTCGTCGTGGACGAGCGAGAACGCATGCACGAGCTCCAGCGAGGCGGCTGCGGGCAGAAGCGACTCCGCCTCGGCGCCGACGGCCTCGCCGACCGCCAGGCAGATCGTGCCGCGGATGCGCTTGCCGCCGGCGAGCGCGTAGCGCATCGAGACTCCCAGCTCCCCCAGCTCAGGGGTGAGCGCCAGCTCCTCGAGATAGCGCTCGAGGAGGGCACGCAGCTCCTCAGGTGCCCGCATCGGCCTCGCGCTTCGCCGCCGAGATCTCCGCTTCGACCTGCTTTGCGATCTCCGCCAGCTCCGAGAGGATCTCGATCGCCTGCTCGGGATCCTCGGTCGCCTCGAGACGTGCGCGGGCGCCCTCGAGCTTGGCCAGCAGCCCCTCCGCGCGCTCCAGGCGCTCATCCGCGGTCATTCGTCCTCCTCTCGTGCGATCCGGCCCAGGATGCCGTTCACGAGCCTAGCCGCGTCGTCGGAGGCGTAGCGCTTCGCCAGCTCGACCGCCTCGTTGATCGCGACTTCCATCGGCACGGACTCCGTGTCGAGCTCGTAGATGGCGATGCGCAGGATGCTTCGCTCGACCGCGCCGAGCCGGCTCGCGGCCCAGCCCTCGGAGGCCTCGTCGATCTGCCGATCGAGCTCCTCGGCGCGATCCGCCACGGCCTCCGCCAGCTCTCGCGCCCAGTCGTCGGCCTCGCCTTCGTAGAGCGAGGCGAGCGGCTGGCCCGTGAGGTCCCACTGGTAGAGCAGAAAGAGCGCCGTGCGGCGGCCGGCCTTGCGCGACTGCTGGCGCTGCCTCGGCACTAGGCTTGCCTCGATACCTGGGAGAGCTCCTCGATGGCGACGTCGACGGCCGCGGTCTCGATGCCGCACATCGCGGCGAGCGTGTCGCGCACCTGCCGTTGCACCTCGCGGGCGAGCTCCGGCAGCACCGTCCCGTAGCGCGCGTTCAGGAGCAGCGTCACGCGGCGGCCGTCGATCGTCAGCCCGCGCCGGCGCAGCGTCGCGCCGTCGACCGACTCCGCGGCGCGGCGGACGATGTGCTCCAGCACGCTCGCCGGGATCGTGACCGTGCCGTGCGGGGTCGTCTCGACGTGGCTCATGCGGCGACCATCTGCTCGACGAGCGTACTGGTCGAGTAGTCGCCGCTTCGGAACGGGTCGCTCCGCAGCACCATGGTGGCGAGCTCCCGCGTCGTCGGCACGCCCTCCAGCTCGAGCTCGCCGAGGGCGCCCAGGCCGCGTGCGATCGCCGCCGGCCGGTCCTCCGCCCAGACGACGAGCTTGGCGATCAGCGAGTCGTAGAACGGCGGCACCGTCGCGCCTTCGACGATGCCGGTGTCGAGTCGCACGCCCGGGCCAAGCGGCGCCCGGAACCGGGTGATCGTGCCGGGCGACGGCATGAAGTCCCGCTCGGGGTCCTCCGCGTTGATGCGCATCTCGATCGCGTGCCCGCGCCGCGGAGCACGGCCCTGCAGGCGAAGCACCTCGCCGGCGGCGACGCGCAGCTGCTCCCGCACGAGATCGACGCCGGTGCAGAGCTCCGTCACCGGGTGCTCGACCTGCAGCCGGGCGTTCAACTCGATGAAGTAGAACCGCCCGTCCGGGCCGAGCAGGAACTCGAAGGTGCCGGCGTTCAGATAGCCGACCGCCTTGCACGCGCGCTCGGCCGCCGCCTCCATCTCCTCCCTGGTCTCCGGGGTCAGCGCTGCGGACGGCGACTCCTCGATCAGCTTCTGGTGGCGGCGCTGGATCGAGCACTCCCGCTCGCCCAGCGTCAGCACGTTGCCATGCGCGTCGCAGATCACCTGGATCTCGACGTGACGGGCCGGCTCGAGCGCCTTCTCGAGGTAGATCGTGCCGTCGCCGAACGCCGCGTCGGCCTCGGCCGTCGCCGTGCCGTAGGCGGCTTCGAGGTCCTTCGGCGAGTGAACGAGGCGCATCCCCTTGCCGCCGCCGCCGGCCGCCGCCTTCAGCAGCACCGGATAGCCGATCTCGGCCGCGGCCGCGTTCAGCTGCGCGAGGGACGTCGTCTCCTCGGTTCCCGGCACCGTCGGCACCCCCGCGGCGTCCATCAGCCGCTTCGCGGAGATCTTGTCGCCCATCTGCTCCATGACGACGGCGCCGGGCCCGACGAACGTCAGCTCGTTGTCGGCGCAGGCGGCGGCGAAGTCGGGGTTCTCGGCGAGGAAGCCGTAGCCAGGATGCACCGCCTCGCAGCCGGTCGTCACGGCGGCCGCGATCACGCTCGGGATCCGGAGATAGCTCTCGCTCGCCGGCGGCGGGCCGATCCGCACCGCCTGGTCGGCGAGCTTCACGTGCAGCGCGTCGGCGTCCGCCGTCGAGTAGACCGCCACCGCCTCCATGCCGGCCTCGTGCACCGCTCGGATGACGCGGACGGCGATCTCGCCGCGGTTTGCCACGAGAACCCGGGAGAACATCAGCGACGCACCTAGCCAATCCCTCCTAGAGGGCGTCGAGCGGGCGGCCGTTGACGGGATCGAGCTCGAACAGGAGCTGGCCGTACTCGACGGCTTGGCCGTTCTGGACATGGATCGTCCGCACGATGCCCTCGACGTCGGTCTTGATCTCGTTCAGCAGCTTCATCGCCTCGAGGATGCAGAGCGTCTGCCCCGCCGCGACGCCGTCGCCCTCCTCGACGAACGGCGGCGCACCCGGCGACGGCGCCCGGTAGAACGTGCCGACCATCGGCGACTCGACGCGGACCAGGCCGTCGAGCGGCGGCGCAACGGGCTCGGGAGCCGGCTCTGGCTCGGCGAGGGACTCAGGCCCCGGCCCCGGGGCGGGCGTCGGCAGTCCCGGCTCCTGCGTGCGGCGAACGGTGACGCGCGTGCCGGACTCCTCGATCGTGATCTCGCCGACGCCGGTCTCCTGGACGATCCGCACGACGTCGCGGATGCGCTCCGCCCGGGCCTGGTCGACCTGGCCGCCGACGAAGTCGTCCTCGCCCGCGGCGCGGTTGCGGATCGTGCGCAGCAGCGGCTCGGCTTCCTCGCCGAAGAGCGCGAGCAGGAGCAGCTCCTCCTCGCTCGCCGCCAGGCCTTCCGCCTCGTCGCGGAGCGACTCGAGGTCGATCGGCTCCTCCTCCGGCCCGGCGCCGCCGGTGAGCTCGACGGCGCGCTCGACAGCCGGGTCGATCGGCCCGGGCGTCTTGCCGAACCGGCCCATGACGAGATCGCGCACCTCGTCGACGATCGTCCCGTAGCGCGACGCCCCGAGCACGTGCAGGAGCGCCTGCGAGGCGAGCACCTGGCCGATCGGCGCCGCGAGCGGTGGCCAGCCGACCTCCTCGCGGATCCGCTTCAGCTCGTCGAGCACCTCTTCGAGCCGGTCGGCGGCAGCGTTCGCCCGCAGGTGCGCCTCGAGCGCGCCGACGAGGCCGACCGGGATCCCGTACTGCGCCGCGCGGACGGCGATGCGCGGCGCGACCGGGGTGACCACGTCGTCGCCGATGTGCTCGTCGACGAGGTCGGACGCCTCCCAGAGGCGGTCGACGTCGACTCCGGTGTCGCGCCCGAGGCCCGCGAGGGCGACCGCGAGCGTCTCGCCGGGGACGCGGTGGACGGTCAGCGCGACCGGGTAGACGGCGGTGGCGATCAGATCGGCGCCGGCGCGGACAGCTTCGAGCGCCGCGGCGGTCGCGAAGCCGGCGGAGCCCTGGCAGTAGAGGCCGACGGGGAGGTTGCTCGCCTCGGCGAGGTTCTCGACGAGCTCCGCCGCGCGGTGCGGCGGCATCACGCCAGAGGCGTCGTGGAGGACGATGCGCGCTGCGCCGAGCTCGGGCACCTGCTTGGCGGCCTCGACGAGCGAGCCGACACGTCCCGAGCCGTAGAGGAGGCTCGCGTCGAACTCGCGGCCCGCCTCGGTGATCGCCTCGGCGGCCTCGCGGAGGTTCGAGACGTCGTTCAGCGGGTCGTGGAGCCGGAAGACCTCGATGCCGCTTTCGGCAGCGGACGCGACGAAGCGGCGCGCGAAGTCGCCGCCGACGGGGCGTGAGCCGACGAGGAAGCGTCCCCGCAGCGCCAGCGCGAGCGGCGTCTTCGTCCGCTCGTTCAGCGCCCGGATGCGCTCCCAGGGGCTCTCGACGCCACGCCTGACGGCGTTGTCGAAGACGCCGCCGCCCGAGACCTCGAGGTACGCAAAGCCGGCGCCGTCGAGGATCTCGGCGAGGCGCAGCAGCTGCGCGGTGGGGAGCCGGCCGGCGAGAGGCTCCTGCGAGAGGAGCCGGATCGAGGTGTCGACGAGTTGGGGCATTGCGGTGTGGGACCTTAGCGCGGCGTCCCGGGTTGCAACCGGGCCGAGGCGAAGGCCGTCAGGCCCGCTGGATGTAGCGGCCGTCGCGCGGGTCGACCTTGACGCTGTCGCCCACGTTGACGAAGAGCGGCACCTGGATCACGGCGCCCGTCTCGAGCGTCGCCGGCTTCATCACGTTCGAGACGGTGTCGCCTTTCACACCCGGCTCAGTCTCCGTCACTGCGAGCACGACCGACGACGGCAGCTCCACCCCGGTCGGCTCGCCGCCGACGAACAGGATCTGCACCGAGCTCGACGGCTGCATGAACGGCAGCGCGTCCTCGACGGTCGCGTGCGGCAGCGACAGCTGCTCGTAGTTCGACTCGTCCATGAAGACGACCTCGTCGCCCGCGTCGTAGAGGAACTGCATGTTCTTCTGCTCGGTGCGGACGCGCTCGAACTTCTCGCCGGCACGGAAGGTCTTGTCGACGACCGAGCCGCTGTCGATCCCCTTCAGCTTCGTCCGCACGAAGGCGCCGCCCTTGCCCGGCTTCACGTGCTGGAACTCGATGATCCGCCAGACGCTGCCCTCGACGGCGATGTGCATGCCGTTCTTGAACTGATTCGTGGTCACCTGCTCGGCCATCGCGCGGCGAGTCTACCCGCGAGACGGCTCGCAACCGGACTCCGCGCGCGAGGGCGGCAGCCCCCACAGCGGCGACTCGACCCGGATCCAGCTGACGAGCGACTTGCTCGCGGGCAGCAGGTTGAAGGTCGCGAGGGCGTACGGCAGCTGCGATCGGGCACGCATCTCGGCCGAGTGCACCCACTTGCCGACGAGCATCTGCACCGGCGCGTTCGGGTCGGCGCGCCTGATCGCGGCGAACAGGCGCCCCGATTGCTGCTGCTGGCCGATCACGATCCGGTCGGCGGAGCTCCACCAGAGCTGCAGCGGCACGCACGAGCGCGCGATGCTCCTGGCGAAGGTGATTGGGCTGCGCAGCCTGAAGGAGAGCGGCCTGGTCCTCGGCGTGCCGCCGATCTCGTCCCGGGCGAGCGCCTGCAGCGCTTTGCCGAGCCGGGCGCCGTACTTGCGATGGCAGGCGCGGTTGCACGCGAGGCGCGGCCACTCCCGGTACTGGCGCGCCATGTCGGTGACCGCGTCGAATGCTGCGGCGCCGGCGAGCAGCCCCGGGTGCCGGGCGACGAGCAGCAGCGTCTCCTGGCCGCCCATGCTGCCGCCGAAGGCGTAGATCCGGGCTCTGTCGATCCGCAGCCACGGCAGGGCGCGACGCAGGATCTCGGGCATCCGCGCCAGATCTTCCACCTGGCCGCGGGCGCCCCAGGAGTACTGGGCCAGGCGCCTGCCCTGGCCCGCCGGGTTGACGACCGCGAAGGTGCCGATCGCCGGGAGCCTGCCCCAGAGCCTCGCGTTCTTCTTCCCCGTCAGCCCGCGGCCGTGGGGCGAGATGATCAGTGGGATCCGCGGATGCCGCTTCCGCCCGTACCAGGCGGGTAGCACGAGGTACGCGTTCCGGCGGGCGCCGTTGTGCGCGCGATAGTGGACGACCACCGTCCGGACCTTCGCGTTCGCATCCGTCGTGGGCGCCTCCCCCGCTGCGCCGCGGACGTCGCCGCTGCCGGCGAGCGCCGCGAGCAGCGCCGCGATCGCGACGGCCGTCGCTCTACCCATGCCGCACGATGAGGTGCAAGGTGCCCTTTCGTCCCGAGAGGTCGATCGTTCCCGTCCGGCGGTTGTACAGAGTGAAGGGCCGCCCGTCCAGTTCGACGCTCCGGATCGCCGCGCCGCCGGGAAGCCGCAGCCGCAGGCGAAGCGTCTTCGGCGCCGGCCGGGACGGGACGGCGATCGTCGCGTTGACCTCGCCGTCGCCGGCATCCAGCTCGTACGCAAGGGGGCCGAAGCTCGTCGGGACGCGATCGACGCGGATGCGCTTGCCTGGAGCGAGCCACGCCCGCGGTGTCGCGAACGCCAGCTCGAGGCCGCGTGGCAGGCCGTCCGGGTCGCGCCGTTCGTGCACAAGCAGCAGGCGAAGCGTCTCGAGGAACGCCGCGTTCGAGGTGCTGTTCGGCGGCAGGTACATGGAGCGGTACGACGCACCGCGCAGAGGCGCGACCGTCGCGCCCTCGCCGGCGACGAACGTGCCCTCGGTCATCCCGGCCGCCAGGTGGCCGTAGAGGCTCAGCACGAGCTGGTCGGGCTCGTCCTCGTCGGCGAGGAACCGCGCCATGTTGAGGCCGTACACCTGGTCGGTGCCGGAGACCGGGAAGACGGGCGTCTTGTAGAGCGCGAACGCCGACGGCGCGCACGAGGCCGAGCAGGCGCGAGCCGTGGCTCAGCATGTAGCGCATGACGCCGCGCGCCTCCGGGCTCTCCGGCGGCAGGAGCCCCGAGGCGAGCGCATACGGCATGACGAGGTTCCAGTAGCTCCCCGGGCGCGACGCGGTCAGGTCGCCGTACGGCTGCTCGCCGTCCAGCAGGCGGACCGGCACGAAGAGCGACCCGTCGGGGAGGCGGCGCGAGGAGCTGCGAACGGCGCGCGCGCAGGCCGGTGCCGAGTCGCTGGGCGAGGGCGCGGCAGCGCTTCGCCAGGTCGGGCTGGCCCGTCGCCTGCCAGACGTCCCCCATCTCCCTCAGGGCCTGCCAGACGACGGCCTGGCCGTGCAGCCCGTAGACGGACTCGTGAATGTCGGACGAGTACTGCTCCCGGTCGAGGAGCCCGTTCCGGTTCGCGTCGATCTGCCGGCCGAGGATCGAGACGTAGCGCCGCAGCGTCGGGCGTCGCCTGCGCCACGAACGCCGCGTTGCGGTAGAGGCGGTAGTGGAGCGCGAAGCCGAGCAGCTTCTCGCCCATCTTCCAGTTCGGATACGGCGTTGCCCGCCGCGTCAGCGACGTGCGCAGGATCGAGCGCGCGACTCGGGTCGAGCCCGTACGACGCGGCGACCTCGGCGTTGTTCACCCCCTCGGGGAACGAGAACTCCTCGTACGCGTTGCCGATGCTGTACCGCCACGTCAGCGCGAGGTTCTGGACGAGGAGCGCCCGCTCCGCGTCGACGACGACCTGCTCCGGGACGTCGAACGAGGCGGCCGTGCTCAGACGCCGCTGCCAGTCGAGCACGAGGCGCATCGCGCGCGGCCGAGTACGCCGCCTCGTCGGTGCGGGCGACCGACCCGGTGTGCGGCCAGGCGACGAAGAGGCTCTCCCCCGGCGCGAGCGTCGTCCCGATCGTGCGCCCCGGCCCGGCGATCCGCACCGGCGCCGAAGCCCCGGCGACGAGGGTCACCTTGACGAAGCTCGTCAGCCGGTCCGGCGACTGCCGGGTGCTGAACGACTCCTGGCGGTACGACCGGCCCGAGCCGTCGCGATAGCTCGTCCCGAGGATCGGCAGCCAGCCCTCGGCCAGCCCAGGCGTCCCCAGGCGGGCGAGGCATGCGCCGTAGCGGCCGCCGCCGACCGAGACGGTGAGCCTTCGCCCGCGGACGGTGTTCGCGAGGATCTGGCTGCCGTCGGCCACGTGGAGCGCGACCGAGCCTGCGCCGCGCGCGTCGAGGGGCTGCGCGAACGGCACGTAGTAGGCGCCCGAGTCGGTCAGCGGGCCGTCGGCGCCCGCGCGCGAGGAAGAGCGGCGGCAGGGCGCGCCGCGCCGCGGCGTAGGTCGGGCCGCCCGGCGCGCGGAGCAGCCGGTTGCCGAGGACGTCCTGCCCGGAGCGGAGGAGCGTGAGCGTGCGAGCCGTGTACGCCGCACTCGCCCGCGGCGCGCAGGCTGCCTGCACTGCCGCATCGCGCGCGGAGGCCGCGCTGCCACACGCCGCGACGAGGGTGACGGCGAGGACTGCCGCATAGAGCGGCCGCCGCCGGTCCCGCCGCCTCACGACAGTGTGTGCAGCTCCTTCGGCAGCGAGGAGTACACATCGGCGCCGTCCTCGGTGAGCACGAGCGAGATCCTCGATCCGGACGCCTGCGTTCCCCTCCAGGTAGATGCCCGGCTCGATCGTGACGACGTTGCCGGGCCGGAGGACATCCGTCGACTCGCGCGAGAGCCGCGGCGCTTCGTGGACGAGGAGCCCGACGCCGTGCCCGAGCCCGTGCCCGAACTGCGCCCCGTAGCCGTCGTCCTCGATCGGCTGCCGCGCCAGCAGATCCGCGTCGACGCCGGACATGCCGGCCTTGATCCCCTCGACCGCCCGCTCCTCGGCGGCGAGGCACACGTCGTAGATCCGCTCGAGCTCGTCCGGCAGCTCCCCGGTCGAGAACGTGCGCGTGCAGTCGGAGCAGTAGCCGTCGACAATGCAGCCCCAGTCGACGACGACAAGAGTTCCTTTTTCGAGGACCGTCCCGTTCGGACGCCCGTGCGGGTTGGCGCCGAGCGGCCCCGGGCCGACGATCGACCCGAACGACGCGCCCTCCGCGCCGCCGAGGATCATCAGCTGCTCGAGCCTGAACGCGAGCTCCCGGTCGGTGCGCCCCAGCCATGGCTCGTTCAGCAGCTCCGCGAGCGCCGCATCGGCGATCGCCTGCGCGCGGCGGATCGCGTCGAGCTCGTCGGCCGACTTCACCGCGCGATGCTCTTCGACTGCGTCGTAGGTCGGGACGAGCTCCGCTTCGCCGCCGTCGAGCGACTGCCAGCCGGCATACGTGACGTGCGAGGCCTCGAAGCCGATCTGACCCGTGAGCCGCCCCGCGAGGTCGCTCAGGAGCGAGCGCTTCGTCTCGACGAACCGCGCGCCGTCGACCTGCCGTGCGGCCGGTGCGTAGCGGAAGTCCGCGTACAGCGTGACGTCGTCCGGCTCGACGAGCACCGCCGCGTTCGAGCTGTCGAGCCCGGTCAGCCAGCGCACGTTCGCAGGAGTCGTCACGAGCAGCGGCTGCTGGAGGCGCTCCCGCAGCCGGCTCAGGCGCTCTGCGCTGACAGCCATTCGATTGCCTCGCGGTAGCCGTCGGGGCCCTTGCCGACGATCCGGTGCGACGCCAGGTCGGAGAGGACGGAAATGCGCCGCCACTCCTCGCGCTCGTCCGGGTTCGAGAGGTGCACCTCGACCCAGGGGCAGCGCAGCAGCTCGAGCGCGTCGCGGATCGCATAGCTGTAGTGCGTCCACGCGCCCGGGTTGACGATCACGCCGCCGGACCAGTCGATCACGTCGTGCAGCCAGTCGACGAACTCGCCTTCGCTGTTCGTCTGGCGGCAGCGGGCCGAGTGCCCCTGCTCGTTCGCCCACTGGTAGATGCGCGTCTCCAGCTCGTCGATCGAGATGCCGCCGTAGATGGCCGGGTCGCGATGACCGAGCGCATTCAGGTTGACCCCGTTGAGGACGACGATTTGCACGAGCGCGAACCCTACGCGATGAGCCGATCGAGCTCGCGGTGCACGTCGTCGGCCGGGACGTCCTCGACGCGTGGGCCGCGCTCGCTGAGGAGCACGAGGCGAAGGGCTCCTTTCTTGTCGCGCAGGAGCGCATCCCAGGCCCGCTGCCGGTCGGCCGCGACGGGTTGGGGCTGGAGGAGCTCCTCCACGACACCGGTGTCGCGGCCGGAGAGGCGGAGCGCGGCAAGTAGGCCGAGCGCCACCGCGCTGCCGTGCGTCACCGTCCCGCCGGAGCCGGCCTCGAGTGCGTGGGCGAAGGTGTGGCCGAGATTGAGGAACGCGCGCTCGCCCTGCTCGGTCGGATCACGGAGGCAGACCGCGGTCTTGTAGGAGGCGCAGCGCCGGACGAGCTCTTGCGTCGGCAGCTCCCACAATGGCTCGCCTGCGAGTAGGCCTGTTTTGACGACCTCGCTCATGCCTTCGCGCCGCTCCCGGTCGGGCAGCGTCGCGAGCAGCCCAGGGTCGATCAGCGTGCGCTCCGGCCAGTGGAAGGCGCCGACGAGGTTCTTGCCCTGGGGCAGGTTGACCGCCGTCTTGCCGCCGATCGCCGCATCGACCTGGCCGACGAGCGTCGTCGGCACCGCGAGCCACGGAACTCCGCGCAGGTACGTCGCGGCCGCGAAGCCGGCTGCGTCGGTGGTCGTGCCGCCGCCGAGCGCGACGACGGTGCCGCGCCGATCGAGCCGGAGCTCCTCCCAGAGGCGCTCGACCGATTCGATGCGCTTCGCGTCCTCGCCGGGCGGCAGCTCGTGGCGCGTGTCGAGCTTCGAGCCGAGCGACATCTGAGCCGTCGGCCCGTGGATCCCTGCGACGTGCGCGTCGGAGACGAGCGCCGCCTTGCCCTCGACGTGGTCGCCGAGCGTCTCGAGCGGCGCCAGGAAGACACCGCCGGCCGCGAGCACGGCGTCGGCGGCGTCGCGCGCGACCGCGTCGGCCGTCTCGCGGTAAAGCGGCCCGCGCTCCTCGTAGAGGCGCTCGAACTGCTCCTTGCTTTGCGCGAGCGGCCTGCCCGTGCCCTCGACGCGTCCCCACGCATCGTCGACCGCGATGTCGACGAGAACCGTCACGGCCCGCTCGCGCAGCGAGTCCCGTGTCCGCTCGGAGAGCACGGCGCCTCCCCCGAGCGAGAGCACCGCGGTCGGTCCGGCGAGCAGGTCGCCGACGATCTCCTCCTCGGCCGAGCGGAACGTTGGCTCACCCTGTTCGAAGAGCTCGGCGATCGTCCTGCCCGTGCGCTGCGCGATCTCCTCGTCGACGTCGACGAACGGGCGGCCGATCCGCGCCGCGACCTCGCGACCGACTGTCGTCTTCCCCGCTCCCATGAACCCGATCAGCGCCAGGTGGCGGTTCAGGACGTCGCGTGCCAGTCGATCCTCTCCCGGTAGGCATGCCACGCCGCCACGAAGTCGACCACCGCGTCGCCACCGAACTTGTCCCGCGCGGCGCGCGCAAGCTCCCACGCGACGGCGGCCTCTGCGACGACCGCCAGCGCCTCGACCGCCGCGACATCCGAGCGCTCGACCAGCGCCTGACTGGGCTCGCCCGTCGCCAGGTCGATCGAGGCGAGCGGTTTCATCAGCGTCGGCAGCGGCTTCATCGCGGCGCGGACGACGATCTCCTCGCCGTTCGAGACACCCGCCTCGATCCCGCCGGCCCGATTCGTGTCGCGTCGCCGGTCGGGACGGATCTCGTCGTGCGCCGCCGAGCCGCGCAGCCCCGCCAGCGCGAAGCCGTCACCGATCTCGACGCCCTTCACCGCCTGGATGCCCATCAGCGCCCCGGCCAGCCGTCCGTCCAGCCGGTCGTCCTTGACGGCGTACGTGCCGAGCCCGGGCACGACGCCCTGCGCGCGGACCTCGACGATGCCGCCGACGGTGTCCCGCTCCGTGCGCGCCTCGTCGATCCGCCGTTGCAGCTCTTCCTCGTCGACGGCCGAGCCGTGCACGGTGATCCCGATCTCGCCGAGCAGCGCCTTGGCGACCGCGCCCGCCGCGACGAACACGGCTGTGTGCCGCGCGGATGCGCGCTCGAGCGAGTTCCGCACGTCGTCGTGCCCGTACTTGAGGACACCGGCCAGGTCGGCATGACCGGGGCGAGGCAGCGTCACCGGCTTCGTGCCCTTGCCGGACGGCTCGCCCTCGGGCGGCCACGGATTCATCCCCCACGTCCAGTTCTTGTGATCCCGGTTCGAGACGACGAGGGCGAGCGGGGTGCCGAGCGTCCGGCCGTGACGGAGCCCCGCCAGAACCTCCACCTGATCCGTCTCGATCTGCTGGCGCGGCGAGCGGCCGTAGCCCTGCTGGCGGCGGCGCAGATCGGCATCGATCGCCTCGCGATCGAGCGTCAGGCCCGCCGGCAGGCCGCTGACGATCGCGACCAGGGCGGGGCCGTGCGACTCGCCGGCTGTCGAGAGCTCGAGGGTCACGGGTCAGACTTTACGGCGGCGCGCATGACGTCGACCGGCGCCGGCATGCCGGTCCAGAGCGCGAACGACGCCGCGCCCTGCCGGACGAGCGCCTCCAGCCCGTCGATCACCTCGCAGCCGGCGGCGCGCGCCGCGCGAACGAGCGCCGTCTCCTCGGGGCCGTAGGCGAGATCGACGACCGTCTGTCCCGCGCGCGGCTCGACGAGGAGCTCGTCTCGCACCGGTGTCGCGTTCACGATCAGGTCGGCGCCGTCTGCGCTCGGCGGCCACTCGCCGCTCCGCGAATACACGCGCGTGTCCGCCGGCAGCGCAGGCAGCAACGCCGTTGCCGCACCGCCCGCGCCGATCAGCACCGCACTCTCCGCCGCGATCCCGGCCAGGATCTCGCGGTCGGTGTTGAAGCCGAGCACCCGCCCGTCTCGGAAGACGAGCGTGTTCACGGCCTCGCCGTCGGCCTCGTCGCACGCCGTGGCCGCCGCTTGCTTGTGCGGGATCGTCACGTTGGCGCCCGCGAAGCCGAGGACGCGCAGCCCGTCGATCGCCGCGGCGACGTCGTCGACCTCACAGGCAACGTACGCCCAGTTCAAGCCGCGCGCCGCGAAGGCCGCGTTCTGCAGCTTCGGCGACAACGAGCCCGCCACCGGCTTGCCGAGCAGCGCGACGAGCCGCGTCGTGCCGTCGATCATCCGCAGCCGTAGCCGTACTCGCACGCCTTGCGGAAGAACTCGCTCTCGCTCGACGTGAAGAAGTGGTGCACCTTGTCGGGCTTGCGGACGAAGTAGAGAAAGCCGACCTTCGCCGGGTGCGCCGCCGCCTGCATCGACGCGAGCCCCGGGTTCGCAATCGGGCCCGGCGGCAGCCCGGCGCGGTTCCGCGTGTTGTACGGGTTGCTCGAGTTCAGCTGCGACTCGTGCAACGGCTCCGTGCCCGGGATCTTCAGGCCGTAGCGGATCGTCGCGTCGATCCCGAGCGGCATCCGAGCCTTCAGGCGGTTGTAGATCACCGCGGCGACGAGCTTGCGCTCGTCGGGCGCAAGCGTCTCCTTCTCGACCATCGAGGCGATGATCAGCACGTCGTAGCGCGTCAGTTGCTTCGAGCGGGAGTACGCGAGGTCGACCTGCTTCCAGGCGCGGTTGAACGCGGTCAGCTGCTTCTTCGCGAGCTCCGCCGAGGTCGTACGCGGCAGGAAGTCGTAGGTGGCCGGGAAGAGAAACCCTTCGAGGTCACGGGGCTTGTGGTCGCCCGCGAACTGCCCGGGCAGCTTCGAGCGCCTCGTCGCGGCGAGGTACGACTTGGCGCGCAGACGCGGGTTCACGTGCCGCTTCTGGCGCGCGATCTTGTTCACCGCCGTGATCCGCTCCGCCATCTCCGCGCGAGAGAACCCCTCCGGGAAGACGATCCGCAGCGGCTTCGGCGGCGGCGGCAGCGTGGACGTCACCTTCGGCGCCGGGTCGCCGCGCACCGCGTCGAGCCCGGCCTTCGCCGCGACGACCGCGACCAGCAGCCCGATCAGGAGCGCGAGCGCGGCCACGATGCGTCGCCGCCGCAGCTGCGCCTTCGTCGGCCCCGACCTGCCGGGGACCGGCATCAGCGGGCCGCGCGGCTCGACCACTCGAGATAGCTCGACAGCAGGTGTGCGGCGGCCTTGGCGTCTTCCGGTGCGTCGCCGCCGGACTGGGCGAGCAGGGTCGTGAAGCGCTCGTCGTAGAGCTCGACGGGCAGGTCGACGACGTCCTTCAGCGACTCGGCGAAGCGCTCCGTCTCCTGCGCCTGTCCCCCGTGCTCGCCGCGCAGGGTCAACGGCAGGCCGACGATGATCTTGTCCGGCGCCTCACTGGTAATCACGTCGAGGAGCTTCGCAAATCCCGCCTTCTCGCCCACGCGCTCGACGACGCCGAGTGGCCGGGCGAGCGTGCCGGTGGGATCGGAGACGGCGACTCCGGTCCGGGCGGAGCCGTAGTCGAGCGCGAGCACCTTCACGCGAGCGCGCTCTCCAGGAGCTCCGCGGCGCGCGCGATCGCCTCGGCCAGCTTCTCCGGGTCCTTGCCGCCCGCCCGAGCCATCGTCGGCCGGCCGCCGCCACCGCCGCCGACGATCGGCGCAATCTGCCTGACGATGTCGCCGGCGCCGATGAGCTTGGCCACGTCGTCGTCGAAGTTCGCGACGAGATGCACCTTGCCGTCCTCACGGGACCCGAGCACGACGGCCGCCGGCGAGCGCTTCTGCTTCAGCCGGTCCGACAGGTCGAGCAGCGAGTCGGCGTCGAGGCCGTCGAGAGCCTCCGCGATCACGTTGACGCCGTTGATCAGCCTGACCTCCGGCTCGATGTCTGCGGCCGCCGCCTGCGCAGGCTTCCGCTTTGCCTCCTTGCGCGACTCGGTGAGCTCGTGCCTGAGCTCCGCCGCCTCGCGCGCGGCCGCGTGCAGGAATGCGTAGGCCTCACCCGAGGTCACCGCTTCGATCCGGCGCGCTCCCGAGCCGACGGAGCCCTCGCTGAGGATTGCGAACGCCCCGATCTCGGCGGTCGCCCGCACGTGGGTGCCTCCGCAGAGCTCGCGCGAGTAGCCGGGGACCTCGACGACACGCACCTCGTCGCCGTACTTCTCGCCGAAAAGCATCATCGCCCCGAGCTTGCGCGCCTCCTCGATCGGCGTCACGAACGTGTGCACCGGCAGGTTCTCGAAGATCTTCTCGTTGACCCGGCGCTCCACGTCCTCCCGCTCGTCGGCGGTCAGCGCCTGCGGATGCGTGAAGTCGAAGCGCAGCTTGTCGGGCCGCACCGCCGACCCGGCCTGGCGGACGTGGTCGCCGAGCACGTCCTGCAGCGCCTTGTGGAGCAGATGCGTTGCCGTGTGATTGGCCTGCGTCGGGTGGCGCACGAGCCACGGCACCGTCGCCTTGACACGGTCGCCGGCGGCGAAGCCCTCACCGCGGAAGTGCAGCACCTGGTCGTCCTGGAAGCGGAACGCCTGCTCGAGGGCGGCGGTCGCGCCGGTTCCGTCGTGCTCGATGACGCCGTGATCCGAGACCTGGCCGCCGCCGTCCGGGTAGAACGGCGACTCGCGCAGCTTCGCCAGGAAGGTCCCGTCCCCGAGCTCCTCGAGCGCGCCGATCTGCGTCAGCACCTCCGTCTTCACGTAGCCGACGAACTCGCTCCGGAAGCCGGCGGACGCGTTGAAGTCGGCGGCGCGCTGGAGCTCGCCCTTCTCGCCGCCGGAGCGCGAGATCTCGCGGTGCCGCGCCATCTCCTCGCGGTAGCCGTCGACGTCCACGGGCTGGCCGCGCTCCTCAGCGAGCTCCACGGTCAGCTCGATGGGAAAGCCGTACGTGGCGGCGAGCGTGAACGCCTCCTCGGCGGTGATCGCATCCTTGCCGGCGAGCACGTCGAACTCCTTCAGCCCGCGCTCGAGCGTCTCGCGGAACCGCTCCTCCTCGGCGCGCACGACGCGCTCGATCTCGGCCGCGTGCTCGACGACGTCCGGGTACCACGGCCCGACCTGCTCGACGACGATCGCGGGCAGGCGGTAGACGTCGTCGAGGCCGATCCGGCGCGCCTGGGTGACGGAGCGGCGGATCAGGCGCCGGAGGATGTAGCCACGGCCCTCGTTCGACGGCGTCACGCCCTCGGCGATCAGGAACGTCATCCCGCGACCATGGTCGGAGATGACGCGATGCGCCTTCTCGGCCTGCGGCGAGTCGTGGTACGCGACCCCCGACTCGGCCGCGATCCAGTCCATGATCAGCTGGAAGCCGTCGGTGTCGAAGATCGTCTCGACGCCCTGGATCAGCATCGACGTGCGCTCGAGGCCCATGCCCGTGTCGATGTTCTGCTTCGGCAGCGGCGTCAGCGTCCCGTCCGCGGCGAGGTCGTACTCCATGAAGACGAGGTTCCAGAACTCGATGTAGCGGTCGCAGCGTGCGCAGTTCGGCCCGCAGTCCGCCTCGCCGCAGCCGTACGACTCGCCGCGGTCGTAGTGCAGCTCCGAGCACGGACCGCAGGGGCCTGTCTCGCCGGCGGGGCCCCAGAAGTTCTCCGAGCGGGGAAACGGGACGATGCGCTCGCGCGGCAGACCCTTGCGCAGCCAGCCGGCGACTGCGACCTCGTCCTCGCCGAGCCCGAGCTCCGGGTCGCCGGCGAAGACGCTCGCCCACAGCCGATCCGGCTCGAATCCGAGTTGCTCGGTGACGAACTCCCAGGCGTAGTCGATCGCGCCGTCCTTGAAGTAGTCGCCGAACGAGAAGTTGCCGAGCATCTCGAACATCGAGGCGTGGCGCGCGGTCAGGCCGACCTCTTCGAGGTCGGTGTCCTTGCCGCCCGCGCGCAGGCACTTCTGCACCGTCGTGAACCGCGGCGCCGGCGGCGTCTTGGCGCCGGAGAAGTAAGGCTTCAGCGGCTGCATCCCGGCCGAGATGAAAAGCGTCGAGGGATCCTCGGGCGGCGGCAGCAGCGAGAAGGACGGGAACCGCTTGTGGCCCCGTTCCTCGAAGTACGAGAGGAAGCCCTCGCGGAGCTCGGCGAGCGTTTGCATGCGGCCTAGTGTACGGGCGGCTCTTCGGTGCTAGCCCCGCCCCGCGGCGTCCAGCCAGTCGGCGATGTCGTCGCCGAGCGCCGGGCCGAGGTCGGCCGGGATCGCGTGCGTCGCGCCTTCGAGCCAGCGCACCTCGGCGTGGGGCACCGCCGCCTCGAAGCGGTCGATCAGCTCGCGGTTCTGCGAGCCCCACGGCTCCTCGGTCGCGAGCAGGAGCAGCGTCGGCGTCCCCGCGAGCGCGGGCCAGGCCTCGCTGACGTCCGAGCCGGCAAGCCCTCGCATCGCTGCTGCGCGCGCTTCCGGCGGCGCGCCGGTCACCCGGCCGTCATCCATCTCGTGCAGGCCGGGCAGGAAGCAGTCGAGCAGCTCGTCCGACCAGCGCGTCGTGCCTTCCCGCAGATCGTGCTCGAATGCCTCCCGGCTGGGCCACTCGGCCTGACGCTCTCGCGCGGTCGCAAGCCACTCCTCCCACGGGAGCGTGGCATCGACATCCGGGAGCGCTCCATAGTCGATGTGACCGCTGTCGAGCAGGACGAGGGCGTCCAGAGGCCGGCGCGCCGCCGCGTGGACGGCAAGCGCTCCGCCCCACGAGTGGCCCATGAAGACCGGACGCTCCCAGCGAAGCTCCGCCAGGATTCCGTCGACGAGAGCGATCAGCGGCTCGGCCTCGTAGCGCTCCGGCGGCAAGAGCTCAGAGCCGCCGAAGCCCGGGCCGTCGACCGCAGCGACGCGGTACCCCCGGGCGGCGAGCGCCGTCGCGACCTCGCCGATCGTCGCGCCCGAGCCGGCCGGGCCGAGTGCATGCCAGAAGAAGATCGGGCGCCCGTCCTCCGGCCCCCACTCGCGCAGCGCGAGCCGCGCGCCCTCGACCTCGACGATTCGCATTGCCTGCTCAGACGACGGGCAGCGGCGAATGTCAGTGCGAGCTGTGGCTCAGCCGGCGATGCGCCGGTCGGCCGCGGGCTGCTCGGCTGCGATCTCGTCGCGGATCTTCTCGAGCGAGCGCCGGATCAGCCGTGAGACGTGCATCTGCGAGATGCCGACCTGCTGCGCGATCTGCGACTGCGTCAGCCCTTCGAAGAACCGCAGGTGCAGGATCGCGCGCTCGCGTTCGTCGAGCACCTTGAAACCCGGCGCGAGCACCGCGCGGTCCTCGGAGACCGCGTACTGGTGCTCCTCGGTGCCGAGCGACTCGAGCGGATCCAGGTCGTCGTCGTCGTCGCCCCCGCCGCTGCCCTGTGAGAGCGAAAGCGACGAGTACGCGCGACCCGACTCGAGCGCCTCGAGCACCTCTTCCTCCTCGACGCCTGCGGCCTTGGCGAGCTCCGGAATCGTCGGCGAGCGGCCGTAGCTGCACCGTCAGCTGCTCGACGAGCTTCGAGAGCTGGACGTTCAGCTCCTGCAGGCCGCGCGGGACGCGCACCGACCAGCCGCGGTCGCGGAAGTGGCGCTTGATCTCGCCGATGATGTTCGGGGTCGCGTACGTCGTCAGCTCGACGCCGCGGTCGAGGTCGAAGCGGTCGATCGCCTTGATCAGGCCGATCGCGCCGATCTGCACGAGGTCGTCGAGCTGCTCGCCGCGGTACGCGTAGCGACGCGCGAGCGATCGCACAAGCGACATGTACTGCTCGATCAGCTGCTCGCGGGCCGAGAGGTCGCCCTGCTCGTGGTACCGGCGGAGAAGCTCGCGGTCATTCTGACCCATCAGGCGACGTCCACCGCGCCCAGCGTCTTCGTCAGTCGAACCCAGCTCGCCCCGTCGCGCTCCTCGAGCGAGACGCTGTCCGAGACCGTGTCGAGCACGCGGCGCAGTCCCAGCCCGTCGGCGGCGGCGGTGTCCTCGAACTCGCCTCGGATGTCCTCGAACGGACCGACGAAGAGCTCCATGTTGCCGTCTCGGAGCTCGAGGTTGAGCGTCACCGGCCCGTCCGTCGAGGGACGCTCGAGGAGCGAGTCGAGCGCGAGCTGCACGTCCTCCAGCGTCTCGATCGTCAAATTGAGCCTCGCTGCGAGGCCGCCGAACACGAGATGCGCCACCGTGTGGAACGGGCGATCGCGTGGAATGGTCAGCCTGATCGCGTCGGTCATCCGGCGCGCTCCCGCCGCAGCTCCTCCTCCAGATCCACCTCGCGGCGCGCGGCGGCCTCCTTGGCCGTGCGGACTGCTTCCTGCCAGTCTCGCTTGACCCTGAACGAGGCGAAGCCGTGCGAGACACCGGCGGTGAGGCCGGCGATCTTCTGCACCGGGCGACGGATCGCGAAGCTCAGTGTACGCACGGCCGCGTCGGCGCTGTCGACGGCATCCACTGCGCTGTCGGTCATCTGATCCACCTTGTCCAGTTGGAGGTTCACGCGGTCCACCGAGCCGCCGACCTTGTTGATCACGGGCAGGAGCTCCTGCTCCGTTCCCCTGATGAACGACGACAGCCGCTGGAAGGTTCCGGCCAGCCGGAAGAACGCGTAGCCGAGCCCGAGCCCGACCGCGAACAGGAAGACCGCGAGCGCGACGTACGCGAGATCGCTGGGAGAGAAGTCTGCGACGAGCATTGCGCCTCCGATCCTAAGCTGCTGCGGATGTCACGACGCCGGCACCGACGACCGCGTCGCCTTCGTAGAGCACGGCGGCCTGCCCCTTCGCCACTCCGTGCGCCGGCCGGTCCAGCCGCAGCCGGAAACCACGCTGACTGCTCTCGACCGTGGCCCTCACCGCGGGCGAACGGTACCGGAGCTTTGCCTCGACGCGGCCGGCCGGCACGTACATCCGTCCGCGCGCGCTGACGCGAGCCCGGGCGAGCGACGCCTTCGGGCCGACGACGACCCTGTTCGTGGCCGGCTCGGAGTCGAGCACGTACAGCGCCTCGGGCCCCGAGACGCCGATCCCCCGGCGCTGGCCGGGAGTGAAGCGCCAGAACCCGTCGTGCGCGCCGAGCGCGGCGCCGTCCTCGCCGACGATCTGACCGGCCCGTGGCTCGAGCCCGTGCCGCGTCAGGAAGGTGCGGTAGTCGTCGCCGGCGAGGAAGCATGCCTCCTGGCTCTCGGAGCGATGCGCCGCCTCCAGCCCAGCAGCTGCGGCCTCCGCGCGCGTCTCGTCCTTGGACTGGGCCCCGAGCGGGAAGCGGATGCGGTCGAGGAACCGCGGGTCGAGGCGAGCGAGCATGTAGGTCTGGTCCTTCTCGGGATCGGCGGCGCGCGCGAGCAGCAGCCGGCCGCGGTGCTCGGCGAGGCGCGCGTAGTGGCCGGTCGCGAGCGCCGAGGCGCCGGCGCGCTTTGCGAACGCGAGCAGCTCGGCGAAGCGGAAGCTGCCGTTGCAGCCGATGCACGGGTTCGGCGTCTCGCCGCGTGCGTAGCCCCGGATGAACGGCGCGACGACCGCGCGGCGGAACTCGTCGCGAAGGTCGAGCGTGACGTGCGGCAGGCCGAGGTCGTGGCAGGTGCGCCGGGCGGCGAGCACTGCGTCGGGCGAGCAGCAGGCTCGCTCGGAGTCGGGGCCTTCCGGATCGAGCCAGAGCCGAAGCGTGACGCCGAGCGCCTTCGGTCCCGTCTTGAGGAGCGTGACTGCGCTGTCGACGCCGCCGCTCATCGCGACAGCCGTCCGCTCCGGGTCGGGCTCGGCGCGGAACACCTGGGCGAGCGCGTTCGCCAGCGCGTCGACGGCCAGCTCGTCACCGCCGATCGCGGCTGCTTCGAGGAGGGTCAGGCCTTCGAGCGCGCCGTCGATCCCGGGTGCGTCCGCGGCGACGATGCGATCGCCGTCGACCGTCAGCCGGACGAGCGCGAAGTCCGCTCCGCGCGACGAGTCTCCGATCACCTCGAGCATGCGCCCCAGGTTACCCGCAGAAAATCCAGCTACCCGCAGAAAATCCCGGCTACCGCTGCAAAAGGGCGCCCCGACCTCGCCGATGTCCTACGCCCGTGCGAACCTGGCAGACCAGGTGGGTGCCGTCAGGGCCGCCGCGCGAACGCATTGGCCGAATCGGGCTCCCTTTCACGGAGTGTTGGTTCTACAGAGTGCGCAGGCCACGAACGAAGTCGAGCGCCGGTCGCACTGTAGCCCTTCTAACCGGTTCTGGCGTACGCCCATTGGATCTGCTGCACGCCGCGCACTCCGAGCCGGTTCGCGAGCGCCTCCGTGAGGTCGAACTGCCGTCCCGGGACGTAAGGGCCGCGGTCGATCACCTGGGTCAGGACGTGCCTGCGTCCGAACGCGACGTAGATCTTCGCCCCGCACGGGAGCACCGGATGTGCGACACCCACCGTGTCGGCGCCGATCACCTGGCCGCACGCCGTGCGCTTGCCGAAAGCCGCCGGCCCGCGCGCGCCGGCGAGGGCCGTGTACCAGGTGCCCGCCGGTTGTGGAAGCTTCGACGCGTTGTCGGAGTGGCCGCTCGTCAGCGCGAGCGAGACGGCGGCCGCCAGGAGTGCGACCCCCGCGAGCGCGATCTCGCGCTGCGCGAGGCGAGGCGTCAAACCACGCCCTCGCGTTCCAGCAAGTCGCCGAACGACTCGCGGACGAGGTCGTCGAAGTCGATCGGCAGCGCACCGTCGGGCGTGGCGAAGTCACGAAGGTAGATGAGCAGGTACGAGAGCTCCTCCTCGCGGTCGCGGTCGCCGGCGCTGCGCGCGGCGTCCTCGAGCGTCCAGAGGTTCCACTGGCGCGGTGCAACCGGCAACCGTGGCGGCGGCGGTGGCGCGGGCTCCGGGTCCCACTCCGGCTCGCGGTGGAGCTCCGGCGGGAGGTCAGGGGCTGCGACGAGCACGACCGGCTCGGGTTCCGGTTCTGGCTCAGGCTCCGGTTCCGGCTCGGGTTCGGGCTCGGGCTCGGGCTCTGGCTCAGGTTCGGGCTCCGGTTCTGGTTCGGGTTCGGGTTCGGGTTCCGGCTCGGGCTCCTCGGCGACAGGCTCGGGCTCGAGCTCCGGTTCGGGCTCCGGTTCTGGTTCGGGTTCAGGCTCCGGTTCGGTTCTCGGCGACAGGTTCGGGCCGGTTGGTTCTGGTTCCGGCTCGGGTTCCGCTTCGGCCTCCGCGGCGGGTTGCTCTTCCGCAACCGGCTCCTCGTCCTCGGCCGTGGGCTCCGGCTCGACGTCCTCGTCAGCCTCGGGCTCGTCTTGCTCGGCTTCGATGGGCTCGGAGGAGGAGACGCCGCCGTCCGCGCCGGGCAGAACGCGCACGCGCTCCGGGATCGTCAGCGCGGTCACGGTCTCGGTCTCCCGGGGCGGCACCCCGACCGCGGCGGGCGCGCGGCGCGAGCGAGAGCTGTAAGCGCGCTCGAGCGCCGCCACCAGCAGCCACGCGACCGCCATCACCGGCACGATCGCCCACCACGGCATGTGCTCGTAGCCGGCGATCGCGGCCACCGCGATGAGGAAGAGCACCTCGATGCCAAAGCGGACAGGGCCGCGGCGGATCACCTTCATCTGTCGTCCTTACTGCGGCGCGACTCACCATGCTGGGGGAGCAGCACGTGGCGCGGCCGCGCCGGGAACTCCGTCGCGCCGGCGTCGACACCGTCGGCACGACGCTGCCACGGCCAGCGGCGGCCGTCGGGCTCCGCCAGCGGGTCGATGCGATGCGAGGAGGTCCGGACCCCGTCGTCCGCTCCGTCCGGGAACGACTGCACCTCCCACGGATCCGAGCCGTTCGTCTCCCTCGGCTCGTGCGCGTCCTCGACGGCCGCCGACGAATCCTCGAGGTTGACCGCCGCAGCGGCCTCGTGCAGCAGGGCGTCCGCGAGCGGCTCCTCGGCGGGCTCGTGGTCGGCCGGCGCTGGGGTCTCGGCAGGCGCCTGCGCGGTGACAGGCGGCGGCACGAAGACGGGCAGTTCCTCCATGGGTGGCTGCTCGATCGGCGGCTCGGCCACGATCTCGGCGGCCGGCTCCAAGACTTCAGGGCTTTCCGCGACGGCCTCGTCCGGCTCGGCACCCGCCGGCGGCACCGGCCACTCTTCGAGCGCCGCGGCGCGCATCTCTGGCGTAGCGATCCAGGTCGGCGCCTCGGGCTCGCGCGGCGCCGGATAGCCCTGCTCGACCTTGTAGCCCTGGTCGATCACCCGGCGCGGCGGGGTCTCGACCGGCGGCACGTAGTACCGCGGCGGCGAGCCGCTCGTCCAGTGGGGCTCGTCGCGCCAGGCGGCCCATTCCAGCAGTGCGACGAGCACCCAGCCGGCGAGCATGACGGCGATGATGATGCCCGTGCCGACGTTCGCGATGCCGAGGACGACTGCGAGCGTGACCAGGAAGGCCACCTCCAGCGCGAACCGCCATCCGCGACCGTCCGCCACCTATCGCCTCCTTGCTATTCGCCGTCGCGCGGGTCGTCGTCCGAGCCGTGGTTCCCTGCTGAGCCCTCCGGCTCGGAATCTTCGGTCTCGGAATCCCCGGCTTCGACGTCCTCGACGCTCCCGTCGGCGTCAGTCGCCGGCTCGGTCACCGCAGGCGACGCGCTGTCGTCGTTCTCTTCAGGCTGTGCGTCGTCTTCTGGCTCTGCTTGATCTTCTGTGTGGGACTCGCCCGCGATCGCCTCGATGGGGCGCGGGCCAGAAACGGGCGGCGTGTCTTCCGCCTCGCGGCGGCCGCGGCTCGACTCGACCGATGCTTCCGCGGCGCGGACGATCACGTCGCTTACCTCGTGGATCTGATCCGCCCCGAGGCCGGCGGCGGAGAGGAGCTGCTCGGCGCCGTGTTGCGCCCGCGCCATCACGGCTCCCGCCTGCGCGCGCGCCCACTCGAGCGTCTGCTCGACCTCGGCACGGGCCGCGTTCGTCAGCTCGGTCGCGTTGTGCCTCGCCTGCTCGAGCAGACGTGCTGCCCGGGCCTCGGCCTCGCGGAGCTCGCGGGTCGAATCTTCATTTGTCTTCGCCAGCAGATCGCGTGACTCGTTCTTCGCAGCGGTCATGATCTCGGCGCGCTGGCGCTCGCTCTCTTCGCGGTAGCGCTCGATCTCGCGCTCACGCTCCTGCAGCTCACGCTGCCGGCGCGTCACTTCTTCCTCCGTTCGGCCGAGCTGCGCGGCGGACGCGTTCGCGGCGTCGCGCTCGAGGGCGTCGGCGAATTCCGCTGCGGCACGGATCAGGTGCAGCGCGTCCATGCGGACCGCGTGCCCGGTCGGATCGATGTGCGCTGTCTTCCCGGCCGCCTGCAGCACTCGCAGCTGAGCCTGCAGCTGCAACGCGTGGCGCCGGAAGGCCTCGAATGCCTCGCGGACCTTCTCCTCGTCGAAGCCTCCGCCCTGGAAGCGTGGGATGTCCTCGAGCCTCGGCAAAGAGGTCAGCGAGGGCGTTTGGGACGGGCGGCCGGGCTCGTTAGTCGACATTTGTTCCTTAGTTCAGGGGTGAAGGACCAGCCCCTGCAGGGACGGTCGTCAGAAGTATGCCTTGTTCATCGGCGGAAGTTCCTTCCGCGTTTAGCTTTCGACGCGCGATTCCTGCGTCAGGCGAGCGAGATCGAGGCCGTGGAGGCGCTCGTCCGGGCGCGGCGGAGCTCGCCGCGGTGACAGGCCGCACCCCCACCCTCAGGGTGGGGCGCCGTTCCCGCCGCCCTCGCTGTCGACGCTACCAGCGAGAGCCGCACGTGTCTGGAACGCCGGTGGGAAAATTCGGTGCCGCTTTCTCCACAGCGCCGCCGGGGCAGCTGACCGGATGGCCCGTGGTCGAATCAGGCCGCGGTCGAATCAGGCCGCGGTCGAATCAGGCTGCGGTCGAATCAGGCTGGGGCTGCTGAGGCTCGTCTGCGGCGACGACGGCGATCCCGGCCTCGGCGAGCTGTTCGGGCGTCACTGCGGTCGGGGCACCGGTCATCGGGTCGATCCCCGCCTGGTTCTTCGGGAAGGCGAGGGTGTCGCGGATGTACTGCTCGTCGAGGAGCGCCATGCAGAGCCTGTCGATGCCCGAGGCGATGCCGCCGTGCGGCGGTGCACCCATCGAGAGCGCGTCCAGCAAGTGCCCGAACTTGGCGCGCTGCTCCTCCGGCGTGATGTTCAGCAGGTCGAACACCTTCGCCTGCAGTGCCTGCTCATGGATCCGGAACGATCCGCCGGCGAGCTCCGACCCGTTGCCGACGAGGTCGTACGCAATCGCCGTCGCCTTGCCGGGGTCGCTGTCGAGCAGCGGCTCGCTCGCCGGGGATGGACGCGTGAACGGATGGTGCACGGCGGACCAGCGCTTGTTCTCGTCGTCCCACTCGAACATCGGAAAGTCCGTCACCCAGAGGAACTTCCACGCCCCCTCGTCGATCAGGCCGAGCTCGCGCCCGAGGTGCAGCCGCAGGGCGCCGAGGACGCGCGACACCATCGCCGACTCGTCGGCGGCGAAGAGCAGCGTCGTGCCAGGGTCGGAACGAAGCGCATGCAATTCGCCCTCCGAGAGGAACTTGACGATCGGCGAGCGAACCTCCCCGTCCTCTCCGTAGACGAGATAGGCGAGACCCTTCGCGCCCCATTGCTTTGCGACCTCCTCGAGCTTCGCGAGGTCGCCGCGCGAGAGCTCCTGGGGCACGCGCAGGAACCGCACCGCGCCGGCGCCGCCGAAGACACCGAACCCGGAGCCACGCGTCGCCTCGGTTGCGTCCTCGATCTCGAGCTCGAAGCGGAGGTCGGGCTTGTCCGACCCGTAGCGGAGATCCGCTTCGTGCCAGGTCAGCCGCGGGAACGGCGTCTCGAGCTCGACGTCGCGCAGCTCCCGCCAGATGCGCACGACGATCCGCTCCATCAGCGCAAAGAGGTATTCCTGATCGGGGAACGCGAGTCTCGATGTCGAGCTGCGTCAGCTCCTGCAGGCGGTCGGCGCGGAGATCCTCGTCCCGGAAGCAGCGGGCGATCTGGTAGTAGCGCTCGAAGCCCGAGATGACGAGCAGCTGCTTGTAGATCTGCGGGCTCTGCGGCAGCGCGAAGAAGCGGCCAGGCTGGAGGCGCGTCGGGACGAGGAAGTCGCGCGCACCCTCGGGTGTCGGCTTGCCCATGATCGGCGTCTCGATGTCGACGAAGCCGTCCGCCTCGATCTCCTGCCGGATGATCGACGTGGCCCGGGCGCGGGTGCGGATGTTGCGCTGCATCCGCTCGCGGCGCAGGTCGAGCCAGCGGTATTTGATGCGCAGCCCCTCGTCGACGCCCTCCTCGTCGAGCTGGAACGGCAGCGGCGTGCTCGTCGACAGGATCTTCAGCTCATCGACCTGCACCTCGACCTCGCCGGTCGGCATGTTCGGGTTGACCGTCTCGGGCGAGCGCGCGACGACCTCGCCGGTCGCCTGAAGGACGAACTCGTTGCGGATCCCGTGCGCGGACTCCGCGGCCTCGGCGGCGCGCTCGGGGTTGATCACGAGCTGCGCGACGCCGGTCTCGTCGCGGAGGTCGACGAAGACGAGGCCCCCGTGGTCGCGCCGGCGCGCCACCCAGCCGGCCAGCGTCACGCGCTCGCCGGCCTGCTCCTTGTGCAGCGTGCCACTGCCGTGTGTGCGCCAGCTCATCGAGGCGTGAGCGTAGCGACGAGGTCGCCGAGGGCGACGTCCGTATCCGTCTCGCCTTGACGGCGCAGGCGTGCTCCGTCAGGCCCGGCGATCACGGTCGCCGCCGCGCCTGTCCGTCCCGCCTGCGTCAGCTGACCCTTCACCGAGCGGCCCGCGTAGTCGGTGTCACACGCGACGCCCGCGCGTCGCAGCTCCGCCATCACCGCGAGCACCTGTTCGCGCGGCGCGCCCGGCTCGAGCACGAAGAAGACGTCGATTCCTTGCGGCTCCGCTGCGATCTCCTCCTCTTCGAGCTGGAGGATCAACCGCTCGATGCCGGCTCCAAAGCCGATGCCCGGCGTCGACGGGCCGCCGATCTCCTCGGCGAGATAGTCGTAGCGACCGCCGCCGACGATCGACGTCTGCTCTCCGAGAGCGTCGCCCATGAACTCGAACGTCGTGCGGGTGTAGTAGTCGATCCCGCGGACGAGCGTCGGCACGATGTGGTACTCGACGCCGTACGCACCGAGATACGAGCGCACCGCCGCGAAGTGCTCCTCGCATTCCTTGCAGAGCGACTCGCCGATCTTCGGCGCATCCTGGAGCGCCGTCCGGACTCGCTCGTCCTTGACGTCGAAGACCCGCAGCGGGCTCGTGGCGCGCTTCTGCTTCGCGTCCTCGTCGAGGACGTCGGCGTTCGCGTCCAGCCAGGCGTTCAGCCGCTCGAGGTACGCCGGCCGGCAATTGCGATCGCCGATCGAGTTGAGCTCGATCCAGTAACGCGTGACGCCGAGCCGGCGAAGGAACTCGACGTAGAGCTGGATGATCTCGGCGTCGACGCCCGGGTCCGTTGATCCGACGGCCTCGACGGACCACTGGTAGTGCTCGCGGTAGCGGCCCTTCTGCGGGGCGGCGTAGCGATACATCGGCGCGAGCATGTACGTCTTCACCGGCTGCGGCTCACGGTGCAGGCCGTGCTCGAGGTAGGCGCGAGCGTTCGCGGCGGTGCCCTCGGGGCGGAGCGTCAGCGAGCGGCCGCCGCGATCCTCGAAGGTGTACATCTCCTTCTGCACGATGTCGGAGCCGCCGCCTGAGGTACGCCGAAAGAGCTCGGTGTCCTCGAAGCCCGGCGTCTGGATCCGCCCGTAGCCGTACAGCCGCGACACCTCCTCGGCAGTCGCGCACGACGTGCCGCCAGAGCGGCTGCTCGGACGGCAGGACGTCATGCGTCCCCCGCGGGGCCTGGAACTTGCCACTGCTGCGCGTGCCCGCAGGTCGGCGAGGAACGGATTGGTCGCGCGCTCCGCGCCGAGGGTGGTCGGCGAGCCGTGACCCGAGTAGACGACCGTCTCGGGCGGGAAGCGGTCGAAGAGCTTCCGGATCGACGCGAGCAGCGTCTCCCAGTCGCCGCCGGTGAGGTCGGTGCGGCCCACCGAGCCGGCGAAGAGCACGTCGCCCGAGAAGAGCAGTCCGTCGGCGTAGAAGGCAACGTGTCCCGATGAGTGGCCCGGGCACGTCGATCGCTTCGAACATGATGCCGGCCACCTCTATCTCGTCGCCGTCCCCGACGAGGTGCTCCGGCTCGTAAGGCGCGGACGCCGCCGGCGCGAGGGATCAGCGTCGGCTGCCGCAGGATGTCGGCCTCGCCGGCAGGACACCACACCGCCGCGCCGGTCCCTTCGGCGAGCTCGGCGACCGCGCCGATGTGGTCGACGTCGGTGTGCGTGACGAGGATGCCGGCGCAGCGAGCACTCATGGCGGCGAGCTCGAGACGCACTTGCGCGGCGTCTGCGCCAGGGTCGATGACCGCGGCCGACGGCTCATCGCGTCCGGTGCGGACGACGTAGCAGTTGGCCTGAAACGGCCCCAATGGATAGCGATCGACGACGAGCGGCACGAGGCGCTTGAGTCTAGACGGCGGCGGTAGGATCGCCCTCGTGCAGCACTGGAACCTGATGGAGATCGAGGCCACAGGGACGCAGGATCCCGTCGTCGTCCACTCGGGCAACGAAGCGCGAGCGGTGCTGATCGTCCTCAAGCCGGGCCAGGAGCTCGGCGAGCATCAGGTCAAGGAGAACGCGTGGGTGACCGTCGTCGGCGGCACGATCCGGATCGAGGCCGGCGACGAGTCGGTCGAGGCGGGCGTCGGCACGCTCGTGCGCTTCGATCCTGACGAGCGTCACTCCCTTCGCTCCGACGAAGGCGCCCGCGTCCTGCTCGTCCTCGCGCCGTGGCCCGGCGAGGGCCACTACCGCGGGGGCGCCGCTCAGAGTTAGCGCTACTTCTTCGGGCTCGGATTCTTCGGGCTCGGGTTCTTGCCGGACCGGCGCAGGGAAGCGTTGTACGTGAAGCGGTCCATGAAGTAGCTGAACGGGATGAAGAACCCGAGCAGGACCAGCGTCTGCAGCAGCAGACCCGCGATCGGGCGGTTGTGCTTCGGTGCCAGGAGATAGACCGTGACGAACATGAACGGACCGAAAATGGCACCGCGGCGGATCACGCGCTGCCACGACGGCGGCTGGATCACCCGGCCGCCGCGACCTCGCATCGGCTCCGGCTGCTTCGTCGCCGCCGCCTTGGGCTGGCGCTTCGCTGCCACGGGCTCGAACTCGTCCGGGTCGACGTCGACCTCTTCGCCTGTCGTCGCGTCGATGTAGACCTCTTCGTATTCGTGCCGCTTCAGCTTCTCGCGGCGGCGGCGTTGCTTGCGGCTCGGCATGCGTCAACCCTAGACGGTTGATGCCACGACCGGGCACGCCTGGATGGTGGCTCATGCGCGGCGCCGTGCGGCTGGCTCAGCCTCGACCAGGCAAACCAGCCTGCTCCTCGGCTGACCCGACCACACGGCTTGGCCTGAGCCATCCCCAGACGCACCCCGCCGCGGCACCAACCATCTAGCGCCGCCAGGCGAGGTGTCCGTCCTTGACGACCGCGGCGACGATGTCGCCTGCCAGGTGGTACGCGAGGTAGCGCCAGTCCGGCGCCTCCAGCAGCGTGATGTCGGCCGCCGCTCCCGGCGCGAGCCGACCCGCCTCCGGTCGGTCGAGTACGTGCGCCGCATTCACCGTGACGGCGGCGAGCGCCTCCGCCGGAGAGAGCTTCAGCTGCGTGCAGGCGAGGGAGCACACGAGCGGCAGGCTCGTCGTGAACGAGCTGCCGGGGTTGAAGTCCGTGGCGAGCGCGATCGCGGCGCCGGCGTCGACGAGCGCGCGCGCGGGCGGCATCGGCCGGTCGAGGAAGAGCGCACTCGCCGGTAGGAGCACGCCGGTGACCGCGCTGGTCGCGAGCGCACGGACCCCGTCCGGCCCGGTCGCCTCGAGGTGGTCGACGGAGCGGGCGCCGAGCTCCACCGCCAGCGGGATCGCGCCCGACTCGGTGAACTGGTCGCCGTGCAGGCGCAGAGCGAGCCCGGCACTGCGGCACGCCTCGAGGTACCGACGCGCCTGCGCCGCGTCGAACGCGCCCCGCTCGAGGAAGACGTCAGCCGCCTCCGCGAGCGCCGCCGCCTCCGGCAGCACCTCGGCGAGCAGGAAGTCGAGATACGAGTCGGCGTCGCCGAGCTCGGGAGGCACCGCGTGGGCGCCAAGCCACGTCGGCACGCCGCCGGCGGCGCGAATCGCCCGGAGCGAGGCGAGCTCTGTCTCGCGGTCGAGCCCGTAGCCCGACTTGCCCTCCCAGGTCGTCGTGCCGTGGTGGAGCATCCAGGTCGCATGGAGGCGCACCCGTTCGTGCAGCGCCGGCTCGTCGAGCGCGCGCGTCGCCGCGACCGTCGAGCGGATGCCGCCACCAGCGGCGTGCAGCTCCTCGTAACCCGCGCCGGCGGCGCGCAGCGAGAACTCCTCGACGCGGTCTCCTCCCCACGCCGGATGCGTGTGGCAGTCGACGAGCCCGGGCAGGGCGCACAGGCCCGTGCCGTCGACCTCCTCGACTTCGCCCGCGATCGCCGGCAGGTCGGACATGCGGCCGAGCGCCTCGATCCGCGGACCGTCACAGAGCACGTACGCAGCCTCGACGACTTCCACGTCTGCGAGGTCGTGCCCGCGCAGCGGTGCGGGCGCTGACGACGGGGTCACGAGCTGTGCGAGGTCGCGGACGAGCAGCCGGGACATCGGTCCGTCAGTCGCCAGGGGTCATCGGCGCACGGAGACCGTGCTCGCGTGCAGCGTCGGCTGCCTCGTCGTAGCCGGCGTCGAGGTGGCGCATCACGCCCATCCCCGGGTCGGTCGTCAGCACGCGCTCGAGGCGCTCGGCCGCGTCGTCCGTACCGTCGGCGAGGACGACCATGCCGGCGTGGATCGAGTTGCCGATGCCGACTCCGCCGCCGTGATGGACGCTGACCCACGTCGCCCCTGCCGCCGTGTTGACGAGGGCGTTCAGGATCGGCCAGTCGGCGATCGCGTCGGAGCCATCCCGCATCGCCTCCGTCTCGCGGTACGGCGAGGCGACCGAGCCCGCGTCGAGGTGGTCGCGCCCGATCACGATCGGTGCCTTCACCGCACCCGAGCGCACCAGCTCGTTGATCGCGAGTCCCGCGCGGGCACGGTCGCCGTAACCGAGCCAGCAGATTCGCGCGGGGAGCCCCTGGAACGCCACCCGTCCAGGCGCCAGCTCGAGCCACCGCTGCAGGAGCTCGTCGCCCGGGAAGAGCCCCTTCAACAGCTCGTCGATCGCTGCGATGTCGGCCGGATCGCCGGAGAGCGCGGCCCACCGGAACGGGCCGATGCCGCGGCAGAAGAGCGGCCGGATATAGGCCGGGACGAAGCCCGGGTATGAGAAGGCCTCCGCTACGCCGGCGTCACGGGCCTCCCCTCTGAGGTTGTTTCCATAGTCGAAGACGTAGCTGCCGGCGCGGACGTACTCGAGCATCGCCTCGACGTGCTGTGCGATCGACTCTCGGGCGCGTCGCAGGTACTCGTCCGGGTCAGAAGCGCGTAACGATGCGGCTTCGGCGACGTCGAGGCCGACGGGTACGTAGCCGGTGAGCGGATCGTGCGCCGCGGTCTGGTCCGTCACGAGGTCGAACATTTCTCGCTTTTGTGACAGTTCCGTGACGATCTCGGCCGCGTTGCCGAGCAGACCGACCGAGAGCGGCCGCCGCTCTGCCGCCGCCGCGCGCACCCGAGCGAGAGCATCGTCGAGCGACTCGGTCGCCTCGTCGAGGTAGCCGGTCTCGAGGCGGCGCTCGATCCGCGTCGGGTCGACCTCGACACAGAGAATCGCCGCGCCGGCCATCGTCGCCGCCAGCGGCTGCGCCCCGCCCATGCCGCCGAGACCGGCGGTGAGGATCGTGCGCCCGGCGAGATCCGCCGAGCCGAAGTGCTTCTCCCCGGCCGCCGCGAACGTCTGGTACGTCCCCTGCAGGATTCCCTGTGTGCCGATGTAGATCCACGAGCCGGCGGTCATCTGGCCGAACATCGTCAGCCCCTCGGCCTCGAGCCGGCGGAACTCGTCCCAGGTCGCCCAGCGCGGCACGAGCAACGAGTTCGCGATCAGGACGCGCGGCGCGAAGGCATGCGTGCGAAAGACCGCCACGGGCTTGCCGCTCTGCACGAGCATCGTCTCGTCCTCGCCCAGCTCGAGGAGCGTCCGAACGAGTGCGCGCAAGGCCTCCGGGTTCCGCGCCGCCTTGCCCGAGCCGCCGTAGACGACCAGCTGCTCCGGATGCTCGGCCACCTCGGGGTCGAGATTGTTGAGCAGCATCCGCAGCGGCGCCTCGGTCGCCCACGAGCGGGCGTTCAGCTCGGTGCCCCGCGGAGCGCGAATCGCGGACAGGTCTCCGCACAGCGCTTCCACGCGCTCGCTCAGCCCCGCCGTCGCGCTCACAGGCCCTCCCCCTTCTCCACCGCCGCGCGCCGTCGCTCGGCGGCCGCTGCGTGCGCGGTGAGCCGTTGCCGCCACTTCCACCAGCTCCACCCGGTCGCCAGCACGAAGAAGACGCCCGCGAAGGCCAGCGCCCGCGTCATCCCGCCACCGGTCAGCAGCGCGACGCCGATGATCAGCCCGGCGAGGACCACGTAGAAGATCGCCGAGTCGCGATACGGATGCCTCGGGAAGCCCTCGACCGGCTCCGTGTCCCAGCTGAGGCGTCTCATTCGAGCTCACCCACCTCGGCCTCGACCGCGGCGATGAGCGAGCCGTCGCGAATCGCCGTCGCGACCGCCTCGATGTCCTTCGAGAGCTGCCGGTCCTCGCGCAGGCGCGGCGAGAGCGTCCGAACGAAGTCGTGCGTCGCCCGCGCTCCGGCGCCCGGCTCGAGCGGGGCGAGGAACTCGACCGCCTGCGCGCCGGCGAGCAGCTCGATCGCGAGCGCGCGCTCCGAGTTCGCGAGCACCTGCCAAGCCTTCAGCCCGGACGCGTTGCCCATCGACACGTGATCCTCCTGCCCGGCGCTCGTCGGGATCGAATCCACCGACGAAGGGTGACACAGCGATTTGTTCTCCGAGACGAGAGACGCGGCGACGTACTGCGGAATCATGAAGCCGGAATTGAGCCCGCCCTCGACGACGAGGAACGCCGGCAGCCCGTCGGACAGGTTCGGATTGACGAGGCGCTCGACGCGGCGCTCGGAGATGTTGGCGAGCTCCGACACCGCCATTGCGAGCGTGTCGAGAGCGAACGCGAGCGGCTGACCGTGGAAGTTCCCGTTCGAGACGAGAAAACCGTCGTCGACCAGGACGAGCGGGTTGTCCGTCGCCGCGTTCAGTTCCGTCGAGACGGTGTAGTCGATGTAGTCGAGCAGGTCGCGCGAGGCACCGTGTACCTGCGGGGCGCAGCGCAGCGAGTAGGCGTCCTGCACCCGGTCGCACCAGCGATGGGCCTCGTTGATCGCCGAGCCCTCGAGCAGCCGGATCACGTTCGCCGCCGACGCTGCCTGGCCGCGCAACGGGCGCAGCGCCTGGATCTGCGGCAGGTAGGAGTTGCGTGACCCCTGCAGCGCCTCGACCGAGACGGCGCACGCGAGGTCGGCCGTCTTCGTCAGGCGCCGCGCCCGCACCAGACCGAGCGCGCACATCGAGGCCATGAACTGCGTGCCGTTGATCAGCGACAGGCCCTCCTTCGACACGAGACGCACGGGCTCGAGCCCCGCCGCCGCGAGGGCCTCGGCCGACGGGACGCACGTGCCGTCGAGCCACGCCTCGCCCTCGCCGACGAGCGGCAGCGCCAGGTGTGCGAGCGGCGCGAGATCGCCGGACGCGCCGACGGAACCACGGCTCGGTACGTACGGCAGGACTCCCCGGTTCAGGCACTCGAGCAGCAGCTCGACGGTCTCCACGCGGGCGCCCGAATAGCCCTTCGCGAGAGCATTGGCGCGCAGGAGCATCGCCGCGCGAACGACCTCGTCGGGATAGGGATCGCCGACGCCGCACGCGTGCGAGCGGAGCAGTCGGAGCTGCAGCTCCTCCGAGAGCTCCTCCGGAATCGACTCCGAGACGAAGCGGCCGAAGCCCGTATTGACCCCGTAGGTGTGCTCCTGCGACCCGTGCGCGACCTGCTCCACGAGCTCGCGCGCGCGGCGCATCTTCGCGCGGGCGTCGTCGGTGAGAGATGCGTGACCCCCTTCGACCGCGACGCGCCAGACGTCTTCGACGGTGAGGTCCTCGCCTGTGAGCCCGCGCGTGTCGAGCACGACGAGACTCTAGATGGTTGATGCCGCGGCAGAGTGCGTCTGGGGATGGCTCAGGCCAAGCCGTGTGGTCGGGTCAGCTGACGAGCAGGCTGGTTTGCCTGGTCGAGGCTGAGCCGGCCGCACGGCGCCGCGCCTGAGCCACCATCCAGGCGTGCCCGGTCGTGGCATCAACCATCTCGCGACTGCTGCGGAGCGCGGGCGATTTCGTCCGGCTCACGTGCAGACTGCCCACTCATGGCCGATCCGGTCACGAACATCCCGGAGGAGCTCCGCGAGAGCCCCGTCCCGCCTCCCGGAGCAACCGCTTTGCTCCGGCGCCCCGATTTCCGCCGGCTCTTCGAAGCGGTCTGCGCGAGCGAGGTCGGCGACTCGCTGCACCACATCGCGCCTGATGTGGTTCGCGCTCGACGCGGGCGAGCCGCTCGGCGTCGTCGCGGTGCGCCTCGCCGACAGCGTGCCGACGCGGCGATCGCGGTGCCTCTCGTCGGTCTCGCGGGCGTGGTTTGGGCATCGCGGGCAATGATGTCGCGATGAAGATCGCGATCATGACCCGGGAGTACCCGCCCGACGTCTACGGCGGCGCCGGCGTCCACGTCGAGTATCTCGCCAAGGAGCTGCGCGCTCTGGCCGATGTCGACGTTCGCTGCTTCGGCGACGAGCGTCCGGATGCGCGCGCGTTCAAGCCGTGGGACGCGACGGCCGCCGGTGGCCCGGCATTGCAGACGATGTCGGTCGACCTCGCGATGGCGGCAGACCTCGACGGCGCCCAGCTAGTGCACAGCCACACGTGGTACGCCAACTTCGGCGGCCACATCGCCAAGCTCCGCCACCAGGTGCCCCACGTCGTGACCACGCACAGCCTCGAGCCGGGCCGGCCGTGGAAGGCGGAGCAGCTCGGCGCCGGCGGCTACGCCCTCTCGTCTTTCTGCGAACGCACTGCAATCGAGGCCGCCGATGCGGTCGTCGCCGTGTCGGCCGGCATGCGCCAGGACATCATGGCCGCCTACCCCGCAGTCGATCCGGGTCGCATCGACGTCATACACAACGGGATCGATCCCGAGGAGTACCAGCCGGACCCGGCCACCGACGTCCTGACCACGTACGGCGTGGACCCGGACCGTCCGTACGTGCTCTTCGTCGGCCGGATCACGCGCCAGAAGGGAATCGTGCACCTGGTCGCAGCGGCGCACGACTTCGATCCGAAGGCGCAACTCGTGCTGGCCGCCGGCGCGCCCGACGAGCCGGAGGTCGAACGGGAGGTGACCGAAGGCGTCGCGCGGCTGAGCGCCGAGCGCGACGGCGTCATCTGGATCCAGAAGATGCTCACCAAGCCGCAGGTGATCCAGTTGATGACGCACGCCGACGTGTTCGTAGTGCCCTCGGTCTACGAACCGATGGGGATCGTCAACCTCGAGGCGATGGCGTGCGAGACCGCCGTCGTCGCGTCACGCGTGGGTGGCATCCCCGAGGTCGTCGCCGAAGGCGAGACGGGACTGCTCGTGCCGCCGGCCGATTCGCCTGCGCTCGCCGCGGCGGTCAACGAGTTGCTCGCCGATCCCGAGCGGTCGCAGGAGATGGGACTCGCCGGCCGCCGGCGCGTGCTGGAGCATTTCACGTGGCGCTCGGTCGCCGAACGGACGCTGTCGCTATACGAGCGGCTCGTCGAACAGGCGTAGCTCGAGCACGCGCGAGGCGTCGAAGCCCGCGATGTGCAGCTGCGCACCGGCGGCCGCCGCGGCAGCGCCGGCCGGCATCAAGCCGACGAGCTCCGAGCCGACGACCTCGGCGTCCCGCCCGGTCGCCTCCAACTCGATGCGGGACACGATCTCGTGCAGCGCAGACGCCTCCCAGTCCTCGACGTTCATGCTCACCTGGACGAGCCCGGCGCGCGGAAGCTCGAGCCCGAGTGCGCGCACACCGGGGAAGCCTCCGTCGCGCTCACGCACGACCGAGGCGATCTCACGGGCGACCTCGAGCGTCGACCGCAGATTGACGTTGAACGCGATCAGCGGCCGCCGGGCTCCGACGATCACACCGCCTGCCGACGGGTCGAGCAACGGCGGCCCGTAGTCGGGCGCGAGCTCGCCGTCGTCGATCCGCCGCTGCAGCTCGTCCGGGCCGCCGCGCCGGAAGAACGCCGGGCCTCGACCCGGCGCGAGCTCCCCGTAGAGAAAGACGGGCAGTGCGAGCTCGCGACCGATCCTCTCCGCGAGCTTCCGCGCGGCCGCCACGGCGCGATCCATGTCGCCCGGGCGGAGGGGCACGAGTGGAACGACGTCGGCCGCACCGGTGCGGGGATGAGCGCCCTCGTGCCGGCGCAGGTCGATCCGTTCGCGCGCGACCGCAATGCCGGCGAGGAGCGCAGCCTCGAGCTCGTCCGCCGAGCCGACGAGCGTGAAGACCGAGCGGTTGTGGTCGGGGTCGGCGTGGACATCGAGCAGCCTCGCGTGCGCTCCGAGCGCCTCGCCCAGCCGCTCGATCGTCTCCCCGTCACGTCCCTCCGAGAAGTTCGGCACCGACTCGAGCGGCAATTCCACGCGCGTACTCTACGAGCCGGTGGAGGCCTATTACGACGCCCGCGCGCCCGAGTACGACGATTGGTGGCACGGCACCGGGCTCTTCGAGGATCGCGAACGTCCCGGCTGGGACGACGAGGTCGCACGGCTCTGCGAGGTGTTGGCGTACTTGCATGCGGGACGAACGCTCGACGTCGCATGCGGCACCGGCTTCCTCACGAGACATCTCCGCGGCGAGGTCGTCGGGCTCGATCAGAGCGCGAGCATGCTCGAGGAGGCCGGACGCAACGCGCCTGACGCGCAGCTCGTCCAGGGCGACGCTCTCGAGCTCCCGTTCGCGGACAGTTCATTCGACCGCGTCTTCACCGGTCACTTCTACGGCCACCTCGATCCGCGGCAGCGAGTGCGATTCCTGAGCGAGGCACGTCGCGTCGCGCCCGAGCTTGTGGTCGCCGACTCGGCGCTCCGCGACGACAACCTGGCCGAGGAGATCCAGACCCGGGTGCTGAACGACGGGTCGCGCTGGTCGGTCCTGAAGCGGTGCTTCACCCCCGACGCGCTGCTCGCCGAGCTCGGCGGTGGCGAGACGCTCCACGCCGGCCGCTGGTTCGTCGTCGTCCGCGCGTGAGACGAGCGGTACTCGTGGCCGCGGTCGTGCTCTCCGGCTGCGGATCGACGTCCAGGCCAACGTGGGCGCCGCCGCAGACGGTTCGCCTCGACTGGAGCGAGCCCGCCTGCGCCGGCTTGGGGTTCGAGATCGCCCGGCTGACCGTGGAGGCGTCGCGCTGGCGAATCGAGGCGACCGTGACGAACGACGACGGGCCGCTCCTGGTCGACCGGCCGCACCAGACCGGCGGGACGTACTTCGGCATCGCGCGGGGCGACCGCCGGACGGCCGACGCGCTGCACGCCTCGTTGCTCGCCGATCGATTCGCGCCGCCGTTGCCCCGCCGTCTGGCTCACGGGGCACGCTGGCACGGCACCTACTCGGGGCCCGGCCGCCTACCGCCGGGGATTCCGCTCCGCCTCGTCTTCGGCCGTTTTCGGCACGCCGGTCCCGATCCGCGTGGCTTCCTCTGCGTCAGCAAGCACCAGGTGACGCTCTGAGCCGGCGCCGCTCGTCGTACCGCTCGCTCAGCTCGCTGCAGCGGGACAACGCAGGCTGCCGTGCGTGCGCCGAGGCGGGATTCCCAATCGAGTCGCTGCCCGTCTTCGAAGGGCACGACGGCCAGCGCGCGTACATCCTCGGCCAGGCGCCGGGCGTCCTCGAGGGAGAGCAACGCCGCCCGTGGCGTGGCCGCGCGGGCCAGACGCTGCGCCGCTGGCTCGAGCTGGACGAGGAGCAGTTCTACGCGACGTTCTACTGCGCGTCCGTGACGAGGTGCTACCCGGGCCGGCCGCCGTCGGGGCGAGGCGACCGTACGCCGACGAGGACGGAGCAGGAGCTCTGCTCGTTCTGGCGGGAATGGGAGCTCCGCCTCTTGCGGCCCGAGCTGATCCTCGTCGTCGGCGGCATGGCGGCGCGCCGGCTGCTCGGGCTGACGAGCGTCAGCGAGTTCGTCGGGCGACGCTACGAGCTGGACGGCGTGACGGCGATCCCGCTCCCCCACCCCTCGGGTGCGAGCGGCTGGCTGAACAGCCCCGCGAACCGGCGGCTCCTCGACGGTGCGCTGGCGCTCGTGCGCGAGGAGCTCGTCCGCACCGGCCTCCGGGCGTGACGCCTTACTCATTGCGCGCAGGCACGCGCGCGCGCGACGAACCGTCCCTAACCCCCACCCACCCGGGGAACGACGAAAAGGCTACGTGTCCCGCCGGCACGTGTCTGTGACATTTCTGCACCGATTGCCAGCGCGCGGGCGTCACGCCACGCGGCTGCCGCGTCCCGGCGCGCCCGACGGCGACGGGAGGTCGCGCGGCTAGATTGCCCGGATGGATACGAGCGTCCCGTACCGCCGCACGTTCACCCGGTTGCTCGGCTTTCTCAGGCCGTACCGCTGGTCGATGATCGTCTCGATCGTGCTGGCGATCGGCTCGCAGGCGGCGGCGCTCGTCCTCGCCTGGCTGCCGGGCAACGTGATCGACGCGATCACCAAGGACGAGGAGGAGCGCCTGCCGTGGCTCGTCGGCATCGTCCTCGCCGTCGGGGTTGCACGCGCACTGATGATGTCCGGCCGCCGGCTGATCGCCGGCAAGCAGGCGCTCGCCGTCGAGATGGACATGCGCACCGCCCTCTACTCGAAGCTCGTCCGTCTCTCCTTCGGCTACTACGACCGCCATCAGACGGGCCAGGTGATGTCGCGCGCGACCGTCGACCTCCAAGGCGTGCGCTTCTTCCTCGGCTACGGGCTCATCTTCTTCTTCCAGCACATCTTCACGATCGTCGGCGTCGGCATCCTCATTTTCGTCGTCTCGTGGCAGCTGGCCCTGATCTCGATCGCGATCGCGCCGGCGCTGATCGCCGTTGCGTACCGCTACAGCCACGTGTCGCACCCGCTGCTCCGCGACGTGCAGCAGAAGATGGCGGACGTCGCGACCGTCGCCGAGGAGAACATCGTCGGCGTCCACGTCGTCAAGTCGTTCGCCCAGGAGCAGGCGGAGCAGGACAAGTTCGAGCGGCGCTCCGAAGCGGTGTTCTCGCAGAGCGTCAAGGCGAACCGGCAGCGCGCGTTCTACGTCCCGGCGCTCTCGTTCCTGCCGCTGCTCGCCCAGGCCGCCGTGCTCCTGATCGGCGGCCACATGGTCGCGAACGGGACGCTGCCGCTCGACGACTTCGTCCGCTTCAACCTCTATCTCGGCATGCTCGTGATGCCGCTGCGAAGCCTCGGCATGTGGATCGGCCAGGCGCAGCGCGCGACCGCCTCCGGCGAGCGGATCTTCCAGGTGATGGACGAGCACGAGGAGATCAAGGACACGCCGGACGCTCGCCCGCTCCCGGCAGGACCGGGGCTCGTGCGCTTCGAGGCGGTCACCTTCGGCTACGACGCCGCACGCCCGGTGCTGCAAGACGTCGACCTCCAGCTCGACGCCGGCCGGGTCGTCGCGCTCATCGGGCACACCGGCTCCGGCAAGACGTCTCTCGCCTCGCTCGTGCCCCGCTTCTACGACGCGCAGAGCGGACGGGTGACGATCGACGGTGCCGACGTCCGCGACGTCACGCTCCTCTCGCTCCGCTCGGAGATCGGGATCATCACCCAGGATCCGTTCCTCTTCTCCGCCACCGTGCGCGAGAACATCGCCTTCGGCCGCCCGGACGCGACCGACGAGGAGGTCGAGAACGCGGCCCGCCACGCCCAGGCGGACGAGTTCATCGCGATGCTGCCCGACGGTTACGAGACCGTGATCGGCGAGCGGGGCATCACGCTCTCGGGCGGCCAGCGCCAGCGCGTCGCGATCGCCCGCGCCCTCGTCGTCGACCCGCGGATCCTGATCCTCGACGACGCGACCGCCTCGGTCGACGCGACCACCGAGGCGAAGATCCGCGAAGGCCTCCGCGAGGCGATGAAGGGCCGGACGACGATCATCATCGCCCACCGCCTCTCGACGATCGCCCTCGCCGACGAGATCGTCGTGCTGAAGGACGGCCACGTCGCCGCTCGCGGCACGCACGACGACCTGATCGACACCAACGACGTCTACCGCGAGATCTACGAGCACGGGCTCCTGGAGCGCGTCATCGCCGAGAAGGAAGTCGCATGAGGGTCTGGCAGCCCGGAACCCACCTGAGCCAGGTGCGCGGCGCGGACATCAAGGACTGGTCCTGGGCGCAGACGAAGCGCCGCCTCCGCACGCTCTACCGGCTTGCCCGCCCCTACCGAGCGCGTGTCGCCCTGGCGATCGTCTCGCTGCTCGGCGCCACGATCGTCGCGCTCGCACCGCCCTACCTGCTCGGGCGCGCAGTCGACGAGATCCGCCACGGCAGCACCTCGACGCTCGGGTGGATCGTCGTCGCCCTCGTCGCGTCGGGCCTCCTCGGCATCGTCTTCTCCTACGCGCAGACGTACTTCACCGGCTGGACGGGCGAGCGCATGCTGGCCGACCTCCGCAACCACCTCTTCCGGCACCTGCAGCGGCTGTCGCTCGGCTTTTTCGAGCGCAACCGCGCGGGCGTGATCATCAGCCGGCTGACGAACGACGTCGAGGCCCTCGATCAGCTCGTCACCGACGGCGTCACGAGCCTCGTCCAGAACTCCCTGACGCTCATCGGCACGGCGGTCGTTCTCTTCATCCTCGACTGGCGACTCGCGCTCGCGACCCTGACGGTGATGCCGCTGATGACCGCGGCGACGGCAATCTTCCGCAAGCGCTCGGGCCGCGCCTACCGGTCGGTCCGCGAAACGCTGGGCGCGGTCACCGCGACGCTCGCCGAGGACATCGCGGGCATGCGCGTCGTGCAGGCGTTCACGCGCGAGAAGGCCGCAGAGCGCCACTTCCGCGAGGTGAGCGACAAGTACCGGCAGGCCAACCACACGACGGTCGTCCTGAACGGGCTCTATTTCCCGTTCGTCGATCTCCTCTCCGGCGTCGCCTCCGCCGTCGTGCTCGGCTACGGCGGGTGGCTCGTCTTCCAGGGCGACATGACGACCGGAGTCCTGGTCGCGTTCCTCGGTTACCTGGCGAACTTCTTCGACCCGGTGCAGCAGCTCTCGCAGCTCTACAACACCTTCCTCTCGGCGGTCGCCGCACTCGACAAGATCCAGGACGTCCTCGACGAGGAGCCCCAGGTGACGGACCGCGACGACGCCATCGACCTCGGACGCGTCGACGGTCACGTCGTCTTCGAGGACGTCCACTTCGGGTACGGCAAGGGGCCCGAGGTGCTGCACGGCATCTCGCTCGACGTACCCACCGGAACGGTCGCGCTCGTCGGCCACACCGGCGCCGGCAAGTCGACGATCGCCAAGCTCATCGCCCGCTTCTACGACCCGCGCGACGGCCGGATCACGATCGACGGGCTCGACCTCCGCGACATCCGCCAGGAGTCCCTGCGCCGCCAGCTCGGCATCGTGCCGCAGGAGGGCTTCCTCTTCGCCGGCACGGTGAGCGAGAACATCGCGTTCGGCCGGCCCGACGCGACACAGGAGGAGATCGTCGCCGCCGCGCAGACCGTCGGTGCGCACGACTTCATCACGCGGCTCGAGGACGGCTACGACACGAATCTGCAGGAGCGCGGCACGCGCCTCTCGCTCGGCCAGCGCCAGCTCGTCGCGTTCGCGCGCGCCCTCCTGGCCGACCCGCGGATCCTGATCCTCGACGAGGCCACCTCGTCGGTCGACATCGGCACGGAGCGGAAGATCGAGGCTGCGCTGCGGCGCCTGCTCGCACGGCCGGACGGCGTTCATCATCGCCCACCGCCTCTCGACGATCCGCGACGCCGACCTGATCGTCGTGCTCGAGCACGGCCAGATCGTCGAGCAGGGCACCCACGACGAGCTGCTCGCAAAGCGCGGCCTCTACACGTCGCTCTACGGCGACTGGGCCGCCGACGTCGCCTAAGCGACCGGCCCGCGAGCATGGCGTAGCATCGCGATCGTGGAGCGAGTCACCGGAATCGGCGGCGTGTTTCAGCGCGCCGGACAGGCTGCGAGCCTTTTGGCCTGGTACGCCGAGCATCTCGGCATCGAGCTCTCCGACTGGGGCGCCAAGCCATTTGAGTGGACGCCGAGCGGTTCCACGATCTGGGCTGTCTTCGACCAGGACACCGAGTACTTCGGACGGCCGGAGCAGGCGTTCATGGTGAACTTCCGCGTCGCCGATCTGGACGCGATGCTGGCCCAGTTGCGCTCGGCCGGAGTCGAGGTGATCGATGCGCTGGAGGAGTCGGAGTACGGACGCTTCGGCTGGGCGGTCGATCCTGAAGGCACCCGGTTCGAGCTCTGGCAACCTCCGCCGGGCCACTGACAGCCGGGGCCGCGCGCCGCACGCGCTCCGAGAGCGGCGGGTGCTAGCACCACCTTTCGCGTTCGAGATTCCGAACCTCCAGACGCCGACTGGCTCCCTGTCAGTGCGTCCCGCTTGCTGTGACGCTGCGCCAAGTCCCCCAAGCACGTCTGATTCCCCCAGGCAAAAGGAGTTGCGGAATGCAAGCAGTGGCACTTCAAGACGACACGTACGAGGAAGCCCCGCGCGCGTCGGTCGTCAGCGCTACCGACCTGAGTCGGCGCTACGGCGACGGTGAGACCGCAGTCGATGCACTCCGCGGTGTCTCCGTCGACGTCCCGTCCGGCCAGCTCACGGCCGTCATGGGGCCGTCGGGCTCCGGCAAGTCGACGCTCATGCACATCCTCGCCGGCCTCGACCGCCCCACCTCGGGCGAGGTCTGGATCGCGGGCACCGCGATCGGCGATCTGAACGACACGCAGCTGACGAAGCTGCGGCGCGAGCACATCGGCTTCATCTTCCAGTTCTTCAACCTGCTGCCGATGCTCTCGGCCAGGGAGAACATCGTCCTGCCGCTCTCGCTCTCCGGTGAGAAGCCCGACGCCGGGTGGATCGAGGAGCTGAGCGACAAGGTCGGTCTTGCGGACCGGCTCACGCATCGCCCGTCCGAGCTCTCCGGCGGGCAGCAGCAGCGGGTCGCAATCGCCCGTGCGCTCGTCTCGAAGCCGACGGTGATGTTCGCCGACGAGCCGACCGGCAACCTCGACTCGCGGACGAGCTCGGAGATCCTCGATCTCCTGCGCGACTCCGTCTCGAGCTACGGCCAGACCACCGTCATGGTCACCCACGACGCGCACGCGGCCGCGATCGCCGACCGCATCCTGTTCCTCGCCGACGGCGCAATCGTCAAGGACCTCGGCCCGTCGAGCCCCAACGAGATCCTCAAGGCCCTCGAGGAGGTGACCCAGCGGTGATTCGCGTCGCGCTCAAAGGCGTGCTCGGGCGCAAGCTCCGGGCCGCCCTCACAGCCTTCGCGATCGTGCTCGGCGTGGCCATGATCAGCGGCAGCCTCGTCCTGACCGACACGATCGGTAAGACCTTCGACGGCGTTTACAGCCAGTCGTACAAGGCTTCCGACGCAGTCGTCAGCTCGAAGGAGGCCATCTCCACGGGCGACGGCGACAAGCAGGCCCCGGCCTTCTCCGCCGACGTGCTCACCAAGGCGACGGCTGTCCCGGGCGTCAAGGCAGCCGAGGGGTCGATCGAAGACGAGGCGCGTCTCGTGAAGCCGAACGGCAGGGCGATCGGCGCTCCCGGCGACGGCATCGCCATCGGCGTCGACGGCTCGGCGAGCCAGAGCCTCAACCCGCTCAAGCTCGACAGCGGCAGCTGGCCCCACGGTGACGGTCAGATCGCGATCGACAAGACGGTCGCGGCAGACCATCACTTCGCGGTCGGCGACAAGGTCGGCGCGTTCGCGGACGGCCCGGTGAAGAAGTACACCGTCTCGGGCATCGTCAAGTTCGGCGACCTCGACTCGGTCGCCGGCACCACGATCACCGTCTTCGACCTCGCCACCGCCCAGCGGCTCTTCGACAAGCAGGGCAAGCTCGACCTGATCCGCCTGGCCGCGAAGCCGGGCGTCTCGCCCGAGCAGCTCGTCGGCACGATCCAGCCGCTGCTGCCGGAGACCGCCCAGGTGAAGACGGCGAAGGCGCAGGCCGCGGCCGACAGCGACGAGACCCAGAGCGACATCTCGTCGTTCAAGTGGTTCCTGCTCGCGTTCGGCGGCATCGCGCTCATCGTCGGCAGCTCGGTGATCGCGAACACGCTCTCGATCACGGTTGCCCAGCGGATCCGCGAGCTGGCGACCCTGCGCACCCTCGGCGCCTCGCGCCGTCAGGTGCTCAGGTCGGTCGTGCTCGAGGCGATCGTCGTCGGCCTCTTCGGCTCGATCGTCGGTCTCTTCGCCGGGCTCGGCCTGGCCAAGGGCCTCTTCGTGATCCTCGGCGCGAGCGGCGTCGAGCTGCCGCAGCAGGCGCTGGTGTTCGAGGCCCGGACCGTGATCGTCAGCATCGCGACCGGCACGCTGATCGCTCTGTTCGCGAGCCTCAGGCCCGCAATCCGGGCGACCCGCATCCAGCCGATCGCAGCGGTCCGTGAAGGTGCAGAGCTGCCGCCGTCGCGCTTCCACCGCTCGGCGACGCTCAGAGGCGTGCTCACGCTCCTGCTCGGCTTCGGGCTGCTCTTCTACGGGACGACCGCGAGCGACCTCTCGAAGGCTGCGCTGATCGGCTCGCTCGGAGTCGGCGTGCTGCTGTTCTTCCGCGGCGTCTCGCAGCTCGCTCCGAAGGTGGTTCGCCCGCTCGCGTCCTTCCTGGGAGCTCCGGGTGCGCGCCTCGGCGGGTCAGCCGGATCGCTCGCCCGGCAGAACGCGATGCGGAATCCGTCCCGCACCGCCTCCACCGCGGGCGCCTTGATGATCGGCCTGTCGCTGATCACCTTCGTCGCCGTTCTCGGCCAGGGCGTCAAGACGTCGTTCGGCGGAGCCGTCGACGAGCTCTTCGTCGCCGACTACTCGGTCTTGGCCGGCGATAACCCGCTGCCGAGCAAGGCGGCCGAAGCCACCGCCAAGGCTCCCGGTGTCGAGGATCTCTCCGAGATCCGTGCCGGCTCGGGCCTCCTGAACGGAAAGTCCGCGCAGGTGAACGGTGTCGACAGCAACCTGACGAAGGTCGTCGCGATGAAGTGGTCGGCCGGCTCCGGAAACGTCCCGGCGAAGCTCGGTGCGACCGGCGCGTTCATCAAGAAGCGGTACGCCGAGGACCACAACCTCACCGTCGGCTCGCCGCTGAGCGTCAAGACCCCGACCGGCGCGAACCTGCGCCTCCACGTGGTCGGGATCTTCGACGAGCCCAAGGGCGGCTCGCCGTTCGGAGAGGTCGCAATGTCCAAGCGGACGTTCGACAAGTCGTTCGCGACCCACGAGAACGTCTTCACGCTCTTCAACGTCAAGGGTGATCCGTCCGAGGCCGCGACGACGAAGGTCGAGAACGCTCTTGCGGCGTACCCCGACGCGCAGGTCGAGACGGCGCAGCAGTTCAAGGACGGCCAGATCGCCGAGCTGAACACGGCGCTCAACATCGTCTACGCGCTGCTCGGGCTCTCGGTCATCGTCAGCCTCTTCGGCATCGTCAACACCCTCGTTCTCTCCGTCTTCGAGCGCACACGTGAGCTCGGGATGCTGCGGGCGATCGGCATGACGCGCCGTCAGGTGCGGCGGATGATCCGCCACGAGAGCATCGTCACCGCGCTGATCGGAGCGACGTTCGGGATCGCGGTCGGCATGTTCCTCGCCGGCATGGTCACGCACGCGCTCTCCGACCAGGGCATCGTGTTCGCGGTGCCGTACAAGTCGCTCGTGATCTTCGTGGGCGTTGCGATCGTCGCAGGGATGCTCGCCGCGATCCTCCCCGCGCGGCGCGCAGCACGGCTGAACGTGCTGAACGCTCTGCAGTACGAATAACCCGAGAGCTGCGAGTGGGCCTGCGCAAGCAGGCCCACTCGACTTCGGCTTCGACAATCGAATACGCTCCGCGCGTGCAGATCGGCGAAATCCTCAACGAGGCGCTCGACCTCTACCAGCGGTTCTTCTGGCGCTTCGTGGCGACGGCCGCCGTCGTGTTCGTCGGCCTCGACCTGATCGGCGCTCTCGGGGCGACCGCTGGGTCCGACTCCGGCCGGGTCCTCTGGACGCTGATCGGCATCGTGCTCTCGATCGTCGGCACGTTCTGGGTGCAGGGCGCGCTCACCGAAGCCGTCAACGACGTGCGCGACGGCCGCATCGACACGACGATCGGCGAGCTTTACGCGCGAACCCGCCCGCGCCTCCCCGCCCTGATCGTCGCCGGCATCCTCGCCGCAATCGGGATCGGGATCGGCTTCATCCTGCTGATCGTGCCTGGCCTCTACCTGCTGACCCGCTGGTCGCTGATCACGCCGGCCGATCGTGCTGGAGGGACGCAGCGCCGGCGAGTCGTTCACCCGCTCGAGCGAGCTCACGGCAGGGCACCGCTGGAAGGTGTTCGGCGTCATCATCGTGACGCTGCTGATCTACGCGATCGGCGGCTCCATCGTCGGCGGGATCCTGCAGGCGCTCCTGCCCGACTTCCTGAGGGGCGTGGATCGGGAATCTGATCGTGCACTGCCTCGCCGTTCCGTTCCTCGCCTTGGCGTGGACGGTCATGTACTTCCGCCTCGCGCAGCCCGAGACCGTCGGGCATGCGCCGGCACCCGAGCCGCTCGCACCGTGAGCGAGGTCGACCCGGAGACGCAGGATCGCATCGACGATCCGGTCTCCGCGGAAGCCGAGCGGGAGACACGGCTGACGCCGGCGCAGGCCGTCGAGTCGATGCGCATCCGCGTGCCCGAGCGCGGAAACCGGAAGCTCCGCCAGATCGTCGAGCGAGTCAACGCCGACAACCAGCTGAAGGGCTGGTGGCACGTCTCGAACGTCAACGCCGTCGCGCGCATGGGGATCAACGACCACTCGTGGGTCCACATCCAGATCGTCACGAACATCGCGCTGAAGCTCCTCCGCCAGCTCACCAAGCACGGCGTCGAGCCGTCCGTCGTGCGCGACTTCGGCTACACGCAGGACGACGCCGAGGTCGTCGTCGTGCTCACGTCGCTGACGCACTGCATCGGCATGTCGGTGCATCGGACCGGGCATGAGGACTTCTCGCTCTTCCTCGCCGAGCCGAAGCTGCGCGAGCTCCTGGACGGCATCTACGACGAGCCCGACCGGACGGTGATCGTCTCGGAGGTGCTGCAGGGGATCAACAGCCACCGCGCCGACGGCGCAGCCGCTCGCGCTCGAGGCGGGCATCCTCCGCGTCGCCGACGCGCTCGACATGGCGAAGGGCCGCTCGCGCATCCCGTTCGAGCACGGCAAGATCGGCATCCACTCGCTCTCGGCCGCTGCAATCGAGGAGGTCTCGATCACCGACGGCGACACCCGTCCGATCAAGATCGAGATCCTGATGAACAACTCGTCGGGCATCTACCAGGTCGACGGCCTGCTGAAAGCGAAGCTCCAAGGCTCGGGTCTGGAGCCGTACGTCGAGGTCGAAGCGCACATCGACACCGAGGCCGAAAAGCGCCTAGTCCCGCTCTACAGGCTGGAAATCTGACCGCTACAATTCGGCTCTGACCGACCCGGTGCGGGATCGTCTAATGGTAGGACGCCTGACTCTGGATCAGGTAGTCTAGGTTCGAATCCTAGTCCCGCAGCCTTTATACAAGCCAAAAACGAAGGGCCCCGAGGGGCCCCTTGTTGTTTCCCGGGTTCGGACTCGACTGAACTTACAACCACAACCACCTATATCGCGGTGCCCCATTTGGCTACTTCGGCTGGTTCGACTCGTAGATCTCGTAAAGCTGAAAGGCACACGCGCCGACGAAAGCGCCGACCCCGCCCCAGAGTGCGCTGTGTGGATCGACCATGAGCGTCGAACACGAATCGGCGCCCGCTGCCTTCGTGTCGAATGGGCCCGTGCAGTAGTAGGCGTACTCTGCACCTGCGCCGGCGAACGCCCCGACGATGCCTCCGATGTGCCACGCCGCCATTCGGCTCGTGAGTCCTCCGGTCTGCTTCTCCGCGCGGCTAGCTTGAACCTTTGTGCCGATCTGCGCAAGGTGTCATCCTCTCCAACATCCGCGAAGCGCCGCTTGCCGCGCCTGGCGAACGCCAAGCACAGCCTGGCGATACGGAAGGGCGCCCCGGGGGGGTCGGGGCGCCCTTCGTCTTCCTCCTCAGCCCATCTCCTGACGCCTCGCTCCTCCCTCGGGGGGAGAGTCGGGAAGAGCGGACGACAAATGTACGTCGCTGTTGACAAGTAGGGCAACTAGCCGCATGGGCAGTTCAGCGTCGGCGCTTGGCCGCGCGCGCGACGTGCTCGATGCCGCGGGAAGAGCGCTCCGCTCTGGGCAGCGCAGCAAAACGGGGCGCCGGCGCGCACCCGGCGCCCCCGCCCTCTCCCCGAGAAAGAAGAGGCCGGCGGCTGGAGATCCTTTCGACCCGCGAGTCGCCGGGCTTCCGTCTTTCCACAAACCGTCTGCTTTACTTCGTCGAGTAACGGGCGCCGGGTAACGCGCGCCGATCACCCAAGGAGAACGGGAATGCGCCAAGCGTTCATGTCCATCGAGAAGGGCTTCATGACCTATTCGGAGGGTATGACGCGTGGTGCAACGAACGTTGAACTTGGGGATCCTGGCGCATGTAGACGCCGGTAAGACAACACTCACGGAGCGGCTTCTCTACGCCGCCGGCGTCATCGACGAGCTCGGCAGCGTCGACGCCGGCACGACGCAGACCGACTCGCTCGCCCTTGAGCAGCAGCGCGGGATCACGATCAAGTCTGCGGTCGTGTCGTTTGCGATCGGCGACGTCACCGTCAACCTGATCGACACTCCCGGACATCCGGATTTCATCGCCGAAGTGGAACGCGTGTTGAGCGTGCTCGACGGCGCCGTGCTGGTGATCTCAGCCGTCGAGGGCCTGCAGGCGCAGACGCGTGTGCTGATGCGAGCGCTGCAACGCCTGCGCATTCCGACGCTCCTCTTCGTGAACAAGATCGATCGCCGTGGCTCGCGTTGCGACCGCGTGCTGGAGGACATTGCCGAGCGTCTGACCCCGGCGGCGATCGCGATGGGCTCGGTCAGCGGCGAAGGCACGCGCACCGCGGCCGGTGCGGCGCACGCCGACGACGACGCATCGTTCGCTTCCCGGCTCGTCGACCTTCTTGCCGAGCACGACGACGCGCTACTTGCCAGATACGTGGACGACGAGACGAGCGTCTCGCCCGCGGAGCTGCGCGAGGAGCTCGCCGCGCAAACAGGACGGGCGCTCGTGCATCCGGTGTTCGCCGGCTCGGCGATCACGGGAGCGGGCGTGGATTCGCTCATCGCCGGCATCACAGAGTTGCTGCCTGCCGCCGAAGGCGACGTCGACGGGCCCGTTTCGGGAAGTGTCTTCAAGGTCGAGCGGGGCGCGGCCGGCGAGAAGATCGCGTACGCCCGGCTGTTCTCGGGAACGATCCGCGTCCGCGACCGGCTCCAGTTCGAACGGGATGAGCTCGAAGAGGATGAAGAAGCGAAAGTGACCGCGATCAGCGTCTTCGACCGCGGGCTTGCGGTCCGCAACACCTCGGCCGGCGCGGGTCAGATCTGCAAGCTCTGGGGCCTCGGCGACGTCCGGATCGGCGACGTGATCGGCCGGCCGAGTGCGAGGCGCTCCACACAGCCCTCGTTCGCTCCCCCGACGATGGAGACGGTCGTCGTTCCCCGAAGCCGCGCCGACAAGGGTGCGTTGCACACAGCCCTCGTCCAGCTCGCGGCGCAGGATCCGCTGATCAACCTCCGCCAGGACGACATCCGGCAGGAGCTGTTCGTCTCCCTCTACGGCGAGGTCCAGAAGGAGGTGATCCAGGAGACCCTGGCGACGGACTTCGGCGTTGACGTCGAGTTCCGGGAGACGACGCTGATCTGCATCGAGCGTGTGGTCGGCTCCGGGGAGGCGGTCGAGTCGATCGGCGCAGACAATCCCTTCCTGGCCACGATCGGGCTGCGGATCGATCCGGCTCCGATCGACACGGGCCTGGAGTTTCGGCTTCAGGTCGGCATCCGCTCCGTGCCGCTGTACGTCTACAAGACCGTCGAGGCTTTCAGTCACGCCCTCGAGGAGACCGTGCGCACGACGTTGCAGCAGGGACTTCACGGCTGGCAGGTCACCGACTGCATCGTGACGTTGACGGACTCGGGCTACGCATCGCCTCTCAGCACGGCCGGAGACTTCCGCAAGCTCATGCCGCTGGTGCTGATGACGGCCCTCCAGAAGGCGGGCACCGAGGTCTGCGAGCCCATCCACCGATTCCAGCTCGACGGGCCGGCGGACTCGCTCCGGCCGACGATGCGCGTGCTGGCGCAGCTTTGTGCAGAGCCTCAGACGCTGACGATGTCGGGCTCTTCGTTCGCGCTGGAAGGGGACATTGCGGCGGCTCGTACACATCTGCTGCATCAGCAACTGCAAGCCCTGACCCACGGCGAAGGCGTGCTCGAGTTCGCCTTCGATCACTACCGGCCGGTCAGCGGAACGGTCCCGGCCCGGCCGCGGTCGGACCTGAACCCGCTGAACCGCGAGGAGTACCTGATGCACCTCGCGCGACGGGCGTGATCGCTCCTCCGCTTCGGCCGCCTCCGTCAAACGCCGCGCCACGGGCTACCCTGCGCCGATGGACGAGCGGGAGAAGCGGCTGGCGCAGAACGAGGCGCTCTTTCGCGAGGTCAACGAGCGGATCAGCGACCTCGCGGATCAGGGAGGCGGAGGCCAGCGGGTGCACGAGTACATGTGCGAGTGCGCGAACTCGGACTGCACGTTCCTGGTCCCTCTCACGCGCGCCGAATACGAAGCCGTGCGGCGCGATCCGAAGCAGTTCGCCGTCCTGCCGGATCACTTCACCCCCGAGGTCGAGGCAGTCGTCGCCGAGAACGAGCGCTACTGGGTCGTGACGAAGACCGGCGATGCCGGCGAGTACGTCGAGGCGCTCGACCCGAGATCGCGTTAGCCGCGGCGGCTACGAGCCGGTGCGCGCGTTCAGCAGCAGGGGCTCGACGAGGGCGCCTCTGATCGGGACGATCGTGGTCTTGCCGCGGGGCGTCTCGAACGCCAGCCTGGTGGGCGAGTCAACCTGCCCGGTCACGAACACGCCGACGTCGAAGTGCGCGCTCTCGAGCTCGTGGGTCTCTTTGCCGGGAACGATGCCCAGGTAGTGCATCAGGAAGAGCGGCACGATCGCTCCCTGGGTCCCCGGGCGAGGCGACCAGTCGACCTCGATCGGCCGGCGTCCCGGCGTCCGGCGCGTGTCGGAGTCGTAGATCCCAAAGATGTCGGTCGGGTCGGAGATCGGCGCGTATCCGTGCACGTTGAACGCCTTGCCGCGCATCCGGAAGGTGGACACCGTGCCCGGCGATCGCTGACTGACCAGCAGGGCGACGACTCGGATGTCCTTCTGCTCCAGCTTCCCCTCCCGCACCCAGCGCGCCCACGTGTCGAGGTAGCGGGAGTGCGGCAGTGTCCCGAAGTCTGGCCGCAGCGGCGGGTTGTCGGTCCTGATCCGCTTCGTGACGTCTGTCTCGACGAGCTGGTACCCCGCGCGCCCGTCCCGCTCCTTGGTCAGCACCGGCAGGTCGGCGAGCGGGATCTCGACGATCGAGGCGTCGAAGCGGGGCGGCCGGCTCTCGGCCTGCCGGATCAGGCGCTCGTACCGCGCCAGCTGGCCGGTGTCGGCGGGCGTGGCACGAGCAGAGCCGTCGTCGTGAGCCGCGATTCCGACCGCGACCCCGGCGGCGAGCAGGACGAGGCCGGCGCCGAGCGCGAGCAGGCTGCGCCGGCGCGTGCTCATCCGCGGTCGACCGCTCCGCGACCGAGCACGAGCGGCGTCTTCATGCGCCTCACCTGGCTCGTGGTCGTAACCGCAAGCGCCGGGTCGTCGAAGCGAACCGTTCGCGGCAGGTAGGCGACACCGGGCAGCGCGCACCAGCGGTCGTAACCGTCGACCGGGGCGTCGCTCACGAAGAGCGGGATCCGGACCCCCTCGCCCGGGCCGAGCGTGCGCGGGATCTCCACCTTCACGGGCGTCGAGGCGCTCGCCCCCGCGCGCAGCTTCGCGACATAGTCGTCACCGCCGGTAGCCGTCTCCTGCACCCTGACACGCTTCGGGAGCGTCAACCGGTCTGCCTCGACGACGACGTTGGTCGCGTCGCGCCGGCCGCGGTTCGTCAGCTCGAGGAACGTCACCGAAACGTGCGGATAGTCCTGGTACTTGCAGCTCAGCTGGTCACTCTGGATCGCCTCGAGCCGGCTGCTCACGTCGTTGGCGACGATCGGGAACGCTGTCGCGAGCGTCGCCCCCGGCTGGGTGTCCTCCTGCCTGAATCCGCCCAGGCGCTGCGGGATCAGGTCGCTGGCGAGCAGGAGATAGCGAACCTCGAGCCGAGGTCCGGTCGCCCGTGCCTGATCGCGCTTGGCCGCGAGGTCGGAAGACGACGAGCTCGACTGGCCGATCGCGTCACGAATCGTGTGCGGCAGGCCGATGACGGCGACCAGCAGGCCGACCGCCCCCGCGACGACACCGATTCGCGCTCCCGCGAGATCCCACAGGCTCTTCTTCTCCGGGCTCTTGTCTTGTTCTGGTGGCATCGGACGACACGCCGCAGTTCGAGCCCCGACGCTAGCACCGGTTGCCGCGTGCAACAACGCTCGCGGCCGGCGTGCGCACCTCGGCCCGCTGAACGCCGATCACGAGCTCTTCGGCTTCAGCGATTCCACGAGCCGCGCGGCGAGCTGCACGGCCTTGATGCCTCGCAGGTCGTACTTGCACCCGCGAAGTGTTTGCGCGAAGCCGCGGAAGCGGTAGATCGACTCGCTGCCGTCGTAGGCGGTCGGGCATGTGCCCTTGAACGGATGCGATCGGAGGTAGGCCGGAGCGAGCAGCCGGATCGCCCGCAGCAATGCAAGCCGCTCGGCCGGCTTCAGGCGGCGGGACACGTAGCCGTCGCCGGAGATCGTCGTGTCGGTGATCCGGAGCGTCGATTTGCACTCCGTTCCGGTGACGCAGAGCCCGCCGTGCCGGGTCACTGTGACGATCGGCTTCGGCGCAGCGGCCGGCGCCGACGCTGCACCTGAGCAGCCGATGGACACGGCGAGGAGCGCCACAGCGAACGAGCACATCAGGCTTCGCTTCATCACACGCATACGTCGCGGCGCCTCGCGATCGTCACGCGCGACTCCATCAGCCCGAGACGATGAGCGGCGCCTGCAAGAGACGCGAGAGGCCCTTCGCGCCCCGGCGCATCACCACGTCGTGGTTCCAGGCGAAGAGCGGGCGCGCCAAGGGCGCCAGGCTGTTCATCCACGCTTTCGTCGTGCGCACGTTCCACTCGTACACGACCGCCGTCCCCTGTCCCTCGTAGAAGCGCCAGCGCCCCACGCCGGCCAGCTCGCCCTCCGTCCGCGCCTCGAGCAAGAAGGGACGCTCGACCCGGGTCACCCGCGCGTCGAACGTCAGATCGTACGGCAGGCGACTGCGCCACGAGTACCGCCACAGGTTCCCAGCACCGCCCTGGCCGGCGTCTTCCAGGAGGTCCGCCCGGCGCATGCCCTGCCACCACTCCGGCCAGGAGCCGCAATCGTCGATTGCCGAGAAGACAGCGTCGATCGGCGCGTCGAGGCACCACGTCGAGAGAAACCGGTACTCAGTCACGGCCGCACGATAGCCCTCACTTCCGATGACCCTAGGCGCCGCGTGTAGCTTGAGCCGATGACGACGACGCGCCCGCCCGAGCAGGGACGCCGCTGCTTCGACCAGCTGCCGGCGACGATCGAGCGCCTGCTGACCGGCGCGACGGCCGGGCCGGCGCTCGACGAGCCGTTGCTGCGGGAGCGCTTCGACCGGGTGGCCTTCGTCTACCTCGACGCCTTCGGCTGGACGTTTCTCGAGCGGCAGGGCGACCACCCGCTGCTCCGCCGCGCCCGCTCGGACGGGCTCGTCACCCAGCTGACGAGTCAGTTTCCGTCGACGACGAGCGCGCACGTGACGACGATCCACAGCGGCCTTCCGGTCGCGGAGCACGGGGTCTACGAGTGGCACGTGCTCGAGCCGAGCTTGAACCGGCTGATCATGCCTCTTCCCTTCTCGTTCTCCGGTGACAGCGAGCCCGAGACACTCGCCGGGCTGCTCGATCCCATGGACGTGTACCCCGTCGAGTCGCTCCACACGGAGCTCGTCGCCGCAGGCGTCCACAGCACCGTCGTCATGCCCTCCCTGCTCGCCGGCAGCTCGCCGAACCGCGTGTTGCAGAGGAGCGCGGAGGTACTCCATGCCTCTTCGCCGGAGGAGCGGCTCGCCGCGGCGGCCGCCGCGCTCGCAGCCGCCGACACGGCCCACGCGCACGTCTACCTCGAGGGGGTCGACACGCTCATGCACATCCTCGGCCCCGACGATCCGGCGGCCGACGCCGCGTTCACCGAGGCGCTGGACGCGATCGAGCAGACGCCGTTTCCATCCGGGACACTCGTCCTCCTGAGCGCCGACCACGGCATGTCGCCGGTCGACCCGGAGAGCACCGTGTACGTAAACGAGCTCTGGCCGGAGCTCGCCGAGCACCTCGAAGTCGGTGCCGACGGGAAGCCGCTCGCACCGGCGGGCTCATGCCGCGACCTCTTTCTCCACGTTCGTGACGGACACGTCGCCGAAGTCCGGGACGGCCTCGCCGAACGGCTCGCCGGGACCGCGGAAGTGGTTTCGACCGAGACCCTCATCGCCGACGGCGTCTTCGCGGAGCCGTCGGCGCGGTTCCGCGCACGCCTTGGAGACGTCGTCGTGCTGCCGCACTACGGCGAGGCGGTCTTCTGGCACGAGCCCGGCCGCTTCGTGCAGCACCTGCACGGCCAGCATGGCGGGCTCAGCCCGCAGGAGATGGAGATCCCGCTCGTCGCCTGGGTCGCCTGACCGGCTGGGTCGTTGGGCAGCTAGAAGGCTAGCCGCGCAGCATGATCGGCATGCAGGCCTGCTCGCTCGAGTTGCCGCTCCGATCCGTCGCGACGACGCAGTAGCGCAGGTCACTCGGAGCCGGGCTCGGGAGCTGGTACTTGACCGTGTGGGCGTTCTTGTAGACGGCGGCCTTGAACGGCGACAGGAGCGTCGCGAGCGGCTGGTTGCCGTCGAGCACAGTGACGACCTCCGAGGACTCCTGGCTGTCTTCCAGCACGTGGTATCGGATCGTCACCGTCTTGCCGGGCCGTCCGAACGCCACCATCGCGTAGACGCGCGGGGCGACAGTGTCCTTCGAGGCGAGGGCGCCGGCGCGGAACAGGGCGTTGACGGCCCGCGCGGCGCTGGCGATCAGTGCCGCGGTCGACGCGTTGCGCACCTTGAGGTTCGCGAGCACCCGCTCCTCGGCGTCGGTCGGGCGGCCGCCGTCGTAGATGCCGAACCCATTCGGCATCACGATCAGCAGCGGGCCGCGGTAGAACTGGGCGATCTCCTTGCCGACGAAGCGCGCGTAGGCCTGAGGCTTGCGGAAGTACTGCGGGAACGTCTCGAGATCGGACGCGCGTGCGATCACCGCCACCCTGATCCGCTGGTGCGCGGCATAGACGCGCTCCACGTTCTTCTTCAGCAGCCGGCGCTGCGGCAGCGTGTCGAGGCGCTGCGGGGACGGCGTGAAGATGTTCCGCGTCTGCAGGCTCTCCGCCGCCGGATCGCCCTCGGCGCGCGCCGCGACGGCGCAGGCAAATGCCAGCGCGACGACGACGCCGGCGAGGGCAAGACCGCGGCCAAGGAGGGAAAACCGCACTCCTGCAAGTAAAGCGCGGATCCGACGCGACGAAGGTCCAGGATTAGCGCCGCCGGGAGACGGACCGCCGCACGACAGTCGCAGCGTCGACGGGCACAGGCGCCTGCCAGCCGCGCCAGACCGCGATCACGCGCAGCCCCGTCGTCAATGCGCCCGCGGCGATCGCGCCGACCGCGATGCGGAACCCGGCGCGGTCGAGAACGACGTAGAGCACGATCCCGGCGAGCGCCGTCAGGGCGTAGAGCTCACCGCGGCGGAAGATCGCCGGCGGCTGTGCCGTCAGGACGTCGCAGAGCACGCCGCCGCCGACCGCGGCAACGAGGCCGACGAGGACGGCAGGGAACGCGTCGATGCCGTTGACGAGCGCCTTGTCGGCGCCGACGACCCCGTAGAGGCCGAGGCCGATCGCGTCGCTCACGACGAGCGCCCAGGCGACGCGTCCCACGACCGGCGCAAAGAAGAACGCGAGCCCGCCCGCCCCGAGCGCTGCGGCCGGGTACGACGGCTTCTCGAGGAACACCGGCACCTGGTTCAGGAGCACGTCCCGGATGACGCCGCCGCCGAGGCCGGTGACGAGAGCGAGCCCGAGCACGCCGACGACGTCGAAGTCGCGGCGGACGCCGACCAGCGCCCCCATCGACGCACAGGCGAAGACAGCGGCGAGATCGAGCCAGAGGGGCGTCTGGACCGCCACACGGCGACCCTATCGAGGACGTCCCCCGGTGCAGGCATCGGCGGCGTCTCGCTCGCCCGCGGCCGGGCGAGCGAGACGCCGCCGCTACCTCAAGCGGCGATCAGGGTCGGGTCGCCCGGCTTCCACGCCACCGGGCAGAGCGCACCGGTGCGCAGCGCCTGGAGAACCCGCAGCGTCTCGTCGGGGCTCCGGCCGACGCTCTGATCCGTGATGCTCGCGTGCCTGACGACACCTTCGGGATCGATGACGAACGTGCCGCGCAGCGCCGATCCGTCGTCCATGAGGACGCCGTACGCCTCGGCCACTGTGTGCGCCGTGTCGGCGAGCACCGGGAAGGAGACCCGCGCGAGCAGCGAGTGCGACTCGAACCACGTCTTGTGGCTCCAGAAGCTGTCGGTGCTGACAGCGACGATCGTCGCCTCCTCCGCCTCGAACGACGGCTCGAGCTCCGAGAACGCGTGCAGTTCGGTCGGGCAGATGAAGGTGAAGTCGTGCGGATAGAAGAAGAGCACGACCCAGCTGCCGCGCTTCGCTTCGAGGTCGAACTCGACAGGGTCGCCGACGCCGCGAACGTACGCATCGCACTGGAAGGTCGGCGCAGGAGATCCGATCTTGACGTTCATGGGCGATCCTTTCGGAGACGGGAACGGCCGCTTTGGGCGGACGTCTGACCCGTCTCATCACGGTACGCCGCGGCGTCCGCGGGCACATCGGCCGCGTGACCGAACTACGGTCGGCACACCGAAGGATCTTTCTGCGGCACCGAGTCGTCCTGAATGAGGACTGCTACGAGACGCGGCCGTGCGCGTTGCAAGCCGGAAACGCTAGGCGGCGCTAGGCGACGGCGCAGACAGACGCGACGCCGAGGGCGTTGCGGATCGCCACGTCGAGCGCAGCGGCGGCGAAGGGCTTGACGAGATACGCAGAAGGCTCGAGAGCGTCCGTCTCCGGGCTCGGGGGGTAGATCGAGGAGCACACCATGGGGAGTCCGGGTGCCCGAAGACGGAGCTCTTTCGCCAGTCCGATGCCGTTGCCACCCGGCTCGATCAGGATCACGTCGACGGCCTGGAGAGGAGTACTCCAGGTGCCGTTGTAGAGGACGGCCTCGTGCCCGAGCCGGTGGAGCTGGAGCGCCAGGAGCGCGCCGACGTCAGGCTCGGATTCGCAAATGAGGACGGTTGCCACGAGCACAGATTGGAACGCGTCGGCAGGGAAAGGGTCCGCGTGATGGTATGAAACAGGTATGAGCGCCCAGGCCCGGCGGATCCTGGTCGTCGACGACGATCCGGACATCCGCGATCTGCTGCGCACGATGCTGGAACGGGCCGGCTACATGGTCGACTCGGCCAACGACGGCAAGGCTGCGCTGCGGCAGTTCTACGCGACGACGCCCGACCTCGTGATCCTCGACGTGACGATGCCGGAGCTCGACGGTTGGGGGACTCTGGAGCGGATCCGCGACCTCTCGGACGTGCCGGTGCTGATGCTGACCGCGCTGGCGGCAGAGCTCGAGAAGGTGCGCGGTCTCGCCGCCGGGGCAGACGACTACGTCGCCAAGCCGTTCGGCCGCCAGGAGCTCCTGGCGCGGGTCCAGGCCCTGCTGCGCCGAGCGGGCGGCCAGACGAAGGCGCTCGAGGCCTACGCCGACGACTATCTCTCGATCGACTACGCCCAGCGGACCGTCACGGTGCAGGGACGCGACGTCTCGCTGACGCCCCTCGAGTTCCGCCTGCTTTCGGCGTTCACGCAAAACCCGAGCCAGGTGCTCTCGCGCGACCAGCTGCTCGAGCTCGTCTGGGGCGACACCTACGGCGTCTCGGCCGACCAGGTGAAGCTCTACGTCGGCTATCTGCGCAGGAAGCTCAGCCCCGACGCGCCGGATGCGACCCCGATCGAGACGCTCCGCGGCTTCGGCTACCGCTACCGCAAGAGCTGATCACTAGGAAGGCTTGGCGAGAAGCTGCGCGATCGCCTCGAGCAGGCGGTCGGCGCGGAACGGCTTCGGCAGGTAGACGTCGGCGCCTGCTTCGAGCCCTCGGCCGACGTCGTCTGCATGCACGCGCGCCGAGAGCATCAGGATCGGCGTCGCCTGCAGATCCGGGTCGGCGCGGAACGCCCTCAGCACGCCGTAACCGTCGAGGCGGGGCATCATCACGTCGAGGACGGCGAGGTTCGGCCGCTCCTGCCGGGCGAGCTCGAGCGCCTCCTCCCCGTTCCGGGCGGCATTGACGCGGTAGCCGGCCCTCTCGAGGCGGATGCGAACGAGCGAGAGGATGTCCTCGTCGTCGTCGGCAATCAGGATCAGCGGCTCGGTATTGATCGGCCAACCTCCGGTCGGTCGCTCATCGGCCGCCCTCCTGTTGGACGGTCATGCGCCTCCTGCGGCAATCTCGACCCGAAACGCGGTTCCTGAGCGATTCCGCTGCTCTCGATCCTACCCTCGTCCCCGGCGAACGCCGTCCTCATGCGGGGCCGGGGCCACGAACGGCCCGTGCCCGCCCGCCTCGAGGAGGCGGCGCAAGATATGTAAGGAAGGGGCCGGAAAGTTGAATCTGCGGGCAAATCATCGATACTCTCCCGGCCACAGAGAGCACCACGGAAGCGCCCCCAGACAACCAAGGAGGACGAGTGAAGAAGCGAATGTTCGCGGCCGCGATGCTGGCCGGGATCGTTGCGACCCTGGCGATCGTCGCCACGGTCACCGCGGCGGTCGGCAGCAAGTCCGCGACCCCGCTGCCTTCGTCTTCGTGCGGACCCATCATCGGCTCGAAGTCGGCGCAGTTCCTGATCGCGTCCGATCTCCCGCTTCAGGGTGCGGGCCGAACGCAGACGGTGGAGATGACGAAGGCGATCGGCTTCATTCTCAAGCGCCACAACTACAAGGCCGGCAAGTACACCGTCGCGTACCAGTCGTGCGACGACTCGACGGCCCAGGCCGGCAAATGGGACTCGGGCAAGTGCTCCCAGAACGGTCAGGCGTACGCCAGCAACAAGGCCGTCATCGGCGTCATCGGCACGTTCAACTCAGGTTGCGCCGAGATCATCATCCCGATCCTCAACCGTGCGCCGGGTGGGTCGGTCGGCATGGTCAGCCCGGCCAACACCTACGTCGGGCTCACGCACTCCGGCCCGGGAACGGCCGCGGGTGAGCCGAACAAGTACTACCCGACCGGCAAGCGGAACTACATCCGCATCGTGGCTGCCGACGACTTCCAGGGCGCTGCCGACGCAGTGCTGACGAAGAGCCTCGGCATCAAGAGCGTCTACATCTTGAACGACAAGGAGGCCTACGGCCTCGGCGTCGCCACGAACTACCGGAATGCCGCAAAGAAGCTCGGCATCAAGATCGCCGGCTTCGACGCGTGGGACGGCAAGGCGTCGAGCTATGAGGCGCTCGCCACGAAGGTCAAGTCGTCTGGTGCCACCGGCATCTTCCTCGGCGGCCTGATCTGCGAGAACGGCGGCAAGCTCGTGAAGGACCTGCGTGCAGGCGTTCCTTCGAGCGTCAAGATCATGGCTCCGGACGGCTTCACGCCGGTCTCGGCCGTCGTGACGGGCGCGGGTGACGCTGCCGAGAAGATGACCATCTCGGTCGCAGGCCTCCCGAACTCGCAGCTGAAGGGCGCCGGCAAGCTGTTCCTGGCGCAGTTCAGGGCGGTTGTCAAGAAGCAGGCCGACCCGTACTCGGTCTACGCCGCGCAGGCGGCCGAGGTGATGGTCAACGCGATCGCGAAGTCCAACGGGACGCGCTCGTCGGTGACCGCGAACCTGTTCAAGACGAGGGCCGTCAATGGGATCATCGGCTCGTTCAGGATCAACGCCAGAGGCGACACGACGTCGAACCCGGTCACGATCTACCTCGTGAAGGGTGGCAAGTCGACGGAGTACAAGGTGATCGTGCCGCCGCTCAGTCTCGTCGCGGCCGCCTAGCGCACCGCTTCGGAACCGTGGTCGGGGGAGGACATCGTCCTCCCCCGACCATTTCCGACTACTACTTATGTCTGTGACGCTCGCCACCCTCCCCGACGGACAACTGGTCGCACGCTGCCGTGAGGGTGACGATTCGGCCTGGGAAGAGCTCGTCAACCGGTTTTCCCGCTACGTCTACGCGATCTGCGTGCAGGCGTTCAGGCTGCCTCCGCACGACGCCGAGGACGTGTTCCAGGAGGTCTTCACCAAGGTCTACGAGCATCTGCCGCGCCTGCGGGTCGACGATGCGATCCGGCCCTGGCTCGCCCAGCTGACGCGGCGCACGTGCATCGACCGGATCCGCGCCGGCTCGCGCGAGCAGGTGTCCGACGAGGACATCGAGCCGGCCGAGTTCGACGAGACGCTGACACGGCTGGACGAAGCACTGATGGTGCACGAGGCGCTCGGCCGTTTGGGCGGCGATTGCAGGGAGATCCTCGACCGCTTCTTCTCCCGTGACGAGAGCTATCGCACGATCGGCGAGGCGCTCGAGCTCCCGCCCGGGACGATCGCCAGCCGCATCTCGCGGTGCCTCGGAAAGCTGAAGATCGAGCTCGAGGGAAGAAATGACGCGTCCCCCCCGTCATGAGAACGGTGATTCGATGAACGCGTACGACACACAACGCCTGGCCCAGCTGCTCCGTGCGCTCCCTGACGCGCCGGATGCCTGGGTGAAGGCGGCGCAGGAGCTGCCGGCTGCCCGGAGGGAACTCGAGGAGATCGTTGCTCGAGCTGAGGCAGACGCGGCATTCCGCGCTCGGCTCGTCGCTGACCTCGAATCGGCGCTTGCGGAGGCGGGCTACCAGCCTGTCGCGCCGCTCCTCGATGCGCTGCGAGACCGTTTGTTGCGGCCTTAGGGTCTTCGCACGCAATGCAACGCCTCGACGGCCCGGATTCGACAGAATCCGGGCCGTGGAGGCTTTCTTCGACGAGCTGGCGGAGCGCAAGCGGATTCCGGGCGCCGCGACGGCGGCGGTCATGACGGCAGCGATGGCGGCCGCGCTCGTGTCACGGGGCGCCGTCTACTCCGCCGCCTCGTGGCCGGAAGCCGCCTCGGCCGAAGCCCAGGCCGACGCCCTGCGGGCACGGGCGCTCTCTCTCCGCGCGCCGCTCGAGGAGACATTCCGGCGAGCGCTGATGGAGCTCGACGAGCCGAGCGAGGAAGACCCCGAGCGGCGCAACTTCCAGCTCGGCCAGGCGCTCGAGCGGGCGATCGAGCCGCTCCTGACGCTCGCCGAGGTGGCCGCGGACATCGCCGACCTCGCGGCACAGGTCGCCGAGCGCGGCGCGCAGGAGCTGCAACCGGACCTCGCCGGCGCCGCCGCGCTCGCCGAATCCGCGGCGCGAACCGCGGCCGTCCTCGCGGCAGCGAACCTCGGCGCCCCGCCCGGCGACGAGCGCGTCCGCCGGGCCGAGCGCTCAGCCGAGTCGGCCAAGCTCTCGGTGGGCCGCGCCGTCGCGGTCTGACCGTCTGTCAACCGTCGAGCTTGTCGCTACACTGAGACCCGCTTCAGGGCGCATTCGTCTAGTGGCCTAGGACACCGCCCTCTCACGGCGGCGGCACGGGTTCGAATCCCGTATGCGCCTTCTCTGCATTCGTCCGAAACCGTCTCCCTTGGGAGAGTCTCGGACAACCGCCCGCTAGACGAACTCCTCCGCAGGCACCAGCGCTCGATCGCGCTCCGCTTCGGTTTCGCGATCCGGGAGGAACCGCCGCTCGGCGATCGCCGTCGGAACGATCGCCGAGAGAACGACGACGGTTATCAGGAGCGAGAACTGCGTCTCGTCGATGATGCCGGCCGTCAGCCCGTAGAGGGATGAGATCGTGCCGAAGGTCAGGCCCGTGCTCATCAGGAGCGTCGTGAACGTCGCGTGGCGCGGGACCGCCCTCCGGGCGAGTGGATAGACAAACGCGATCTTCGGAACCATCTTCGCGACGAGCAACACCCCGAGGATGCCGAGGTTCGAGAGGACGGCGCCCAGGGACACGTTCAAGCCGCCCTTGATGAAGAAGAACGGCGTCAGGAATGCAAATGCGACCACGCGCAGCCGCTGCTGCTCCTCGCGATGCTCGCCGTAGTGCCGGCTCATCACCAGGCCGAGTACGAATGCGGGCAGGACCGCGTGGCCATTCGAAGCGTCGGCCAGCACCATCAGGATGAAGAGGACGAAGAAGACGAGCTTGATCTCGGGCTCGATCACCCGGTCGCCGTACCGCGCGAAGAACGGCGGAGCGATCCTCGGCAACGCGACGATCAGCCCCACGGAGACGACGATGAAGACCGGGAACCAGATATTCGGCTTGATGAAGATCGCGGAGAGCGCGACCGCGGTGCAGAGGTCCGTCACGAACGTGGCGCTCATCAACAGCTTCCCGACGTTCGAGCCCGTGAGGCCGCGCTCGACGAGCACCGCGTAGACGACCGCCAGCGATGTCGTCGAGAGCGCGGTCCCCGTGATCAGCGCGGCTTTGCCGGACCAGTCCAGCAAGAGGTAGGACGCAAGCGCCGCCACGGCGAACGGCCCGGCAAACGACGCGATCCCGATACTCACGGTGGCTCGTGCGCGATCGCGCATGTAGACCGGATCGACCTCCATCCCCGCCAGGAAGGTCAGCACGATCGATGCGAACTTCGCAATGAAATCGAGCCACTCCTGAGAGTGAAGATCGAAGACGTTGCCGAACACGATCCCGAAGGTCAGCTCGATCAGCGCGACGGTGATTCCCAGCTCCACCGACACGATCGACGCGAGCAGAACCGCGAGGGAAAGGACTGCTGCTAGTTGAATCGGGCTCACGCGACCTCCTACTTGCGTCACCTATGACGTTCGTAGAGGCCATCAGCCCAGAAGGGCGGTTAAGCGCGAGCCTCATCGCGCCGCGCAACCCTATCAGTGCCCGGACCGCGCACCCGCGGAGAAAGGATCCGGCGCGGATCGACTCTTCTTTCGCTGGAGGAAGGGGTCAGGGGGCGCCGAGCTGCAGTCGGCGCCCCCTCATCCGTTTCGGGGGGAAATGACAGCGTTATCCTTGGCCTCTCCAGTCCGGAGGGCCATTCATGTCGTCCGAACCTCCCGCGGCAGCGCCGCCACCGGCCAAGGACGACCCGCCCGCGGCCGGGCAGGAAAAACCGAGCCTCGGCGCCCGTGCGCACGCACGCTGGAAGTGGATCGCCGGCACGATCGCCGGCACCTTCGTCGTCGCGGTCGGCGGAGCCCTGGCGAACTGGACGATAGGCGGCGCCGAGCATGCGACGAAGAAGGTGCTCCAGGGAACGAAGGCGCCCCTGACGGTCAGGGTCCTCCGTCCCGGTACGTACGGGAGTGGCCACGTTTACGCGCCGTACTACATCGTGCCGACGGCTCGAGTCGCCGATCCGACCGCCTTGCCGAAAGCCGACCTCGGCCACTCGGAGACGTTCTTCGACTACGCCTGGTCGCTGGAGCACGGTGCCGTGCCGGGCGATCCGCAGGTCGTCCGGCTCGAGCTGCGCGGCCGTGGCGACGAGCCGGTCACCGTCAGCGGCATCCGGGCGCTGGTCGTCGGACGAACGGCACCGGTCGCAGGCTGGTACGTGGCCGATCCGGCCTGTGGCCCCGAGCCCGTGCGGCTGGCGACGATCGACCTCGACGCCGGTGTGCCCAAGGTCGAGTACTGGGACGACAGCGGCCCGCACAAGGACCTCGCAGTCTCCGTGACGCGGTCTGACCTCGAGCTGATCGAGTTGCACGCCTCGAGCAAGCGATCGACGGTCGACTGGCGCGCGCAGGTGTTCTACTCCGGCCCCGAGGGCGAGGGGACGGTCACGGTCGACGACGGAGGAAAGCCGTTCCGGGTCTCAACCGAGTCGGCGAGCGCCGGCTACAGGCCGGACTTCGCCGGCGGGAAGCCGAAGCTCGTGCGCGAGCACAGCTGGGACAAGAACGGCATCACCGCCTGCTAGCGGCGTGTTCGCCTAGGCGTGGACGCCGAGCTCGACGAGCAGCGGCTTCGTGTCGAGCGGGTCGAAGCCGAGCCGGCCGGCGATCTCCTCGCTCGTCGGCTTGGTGCCCTCCCGGAAGAGGTCGCGGAGGAGGTCGCCCGTCTCGGTGCGCCGCCACCAGTCGGTGCCGATCTCCGAGACCAGGTGGCGCCGGAGCTGGGCGGCGCGGATCCACGCCCGCAGATAGTCGGCCGAGTAGAAGCCGGAGTCCATGTCGGAGATGTAAGCGTCGGAGCGGTAGCGGACGCCGGTGGCCTCGGTCAGGTACTCCTCGTAGCCCGCGGGTGAGCCGCCGTCGTCGGCAAAGCGGCCCCAGAACTCGAGCTCGAAGCGGAGCTTCGCCTCGTAGCGGCGGTAGAGCAGCGCCTCGAGGAAGTCCGTTGCCTCTGCGTTCTCCTCGGCCTGGGCGTCGGAGAGGCCGAAGTACTCGGCGTGCCACGCCGGCTCGCGCGTGATCGCCTCGCAGATGTACGAGTAGATCTCCGTCAGCGCGTGGTCGCGGGAGATGCGGCGGAAGGTGTACGGCAGAGCCGGGTCGCAGCCCGCGTAGTGGAGCGCGTGGCCGGCCTCGTGGAGGAACGCCTGGTAGTCGTGCAGCCCGCCCTGGGCGCGCGTGATCAGGTGCACGACGGTCGGCGGGTCTGACGCGATCACACAGGCGCGCGGGTTCTTGCGCGGCCGGTCGTCGAGGTCGGCATGGATCCCCTTCTCCGCGTCGAGATCGAAGCCGATCGTCTTCAGTGTCTCGAGACAGACCTCGGTCGCGCGGTCCTTCGTGTACGTCGACTCGAGCGGCGAGAGGCGGCGCATGTACGAGGTGTGAAACGACGTCGGCACGTCCGGTGCGTCCGGACCGAGCAGGCGCTCGAACCAGCGCGCGCGGAACGTCTCGTAGGCGTCGGCGGCCTCGTCTGCGGTGCGCTTCAGCACGGCGGACAGCTCGCGGAGGGAGATCGCCTTCTCCTCCTCGCTGCGGGCGACCGGATCGGGCTCGCCGGAGAGCTCGGCCTGGAGCTCCTCGCTCGACGGTGAGCAGCGAGAGCCGTTCGTCGTTGAACTGCGCCGACGCCTCGGCCTGAAGCTCGCCGAGCTCCTCGCGGTCCGCGTAGGAGTCGAGCACCGCCAGCCGCGCAAGCGCGCTGCGCAGGTCGATCGCCTCGCCCTTGAACGTCACCTTCTCGTTCAGGAGCTTGTTCTCGAGCTCGTCCTCGCGCGCGGCCAGCTCGGCGGAGATCAGTCCGGACTCGCACGTCTTGCGAAGTCGGTAGAGAAGCTCGCGCTCGTCGCCGGTCGCGTCGTCCTCGGCCTCGTGGAGCGCATCGAGCTGCGCTCGCGAGAAGAGGTCGGCGTAGGCCTCGACGATCTTCGCCTGCTCTGACGTCTCCTTCTCGCCGACCCGGACGGCGCGCGCCTCCTCGGAGCGCTCGAAGAGGTACCGCTGAAGGCGCGACTCGAATTCGGTGTACGAGCTGACTGCAGTGGCGCTCATCGGCTGCGGACGATACCCGTCACGTGCGGACAACGCGGCGAATCGCGGCGACGAGCTCTTCGAACTCGAACGGCTTCGGGACGGCGCCGTCGGCGCGGGCGCGCAGCTCGCTGTCCACCTCCGCGGTGCCTGTGAAGAGCAGCACGGCCGGCGGCGGGGACTGGAGCTTCGCCTCCTCGAGCAGCGGATGCGCCAGCTCGCCGCCTACGTGCAGATCCAGCAGCACGACGTCAGGGCCGTCGGCGAGCCCGGCTCGCGCAGCCGTCACGGTGGAGGCTTCCCACACGCGGAACCCCTCCAGCTCGAGGTTCACCCGGCAGAGCAACCGCAACGATGCGTCGTCCTCCACGAGGAGAACGGTCGTCTGGCCCTCCCCCACGCGCTAAAACGTAACGAAACGGGTGCTCTCCCGGGGGCTATGATCCTGGGCGGTGACGTCGAAGACCGGCACCGGGGAGCTCCAGGGGTATGCCACTGCGGTGGCGGGCCTCTGGCGGGGCCTCGCTGGGACGCTGTCGCGCCTCGACGAGCTGGCCCGCGATCCCGAGCGCTCATTCGAGGACGAGTTCGTTCTCGCGGAGCTGCCGGGCCTGCAGTACTCGCTTCATCGCGCGGCCGAGCTCGCCTACGGGCTCGAGCCACCGGAGGGCGCCGAAGGCCCGCACGTCGAGCTCGCCGCAGCGCTCGAAGAAGCCCGCGACGCGACGGCCGAGGTGCTGGCCGGCGTCGAGGCGTTCGGCCCCGAGGCGGCAGCCGGCGTCGTTCACGAATGGCGCGGGGCGCTGTTCCGGGTCCGGCTCGCACGCATGCGGCTTGCCGGACAGCGGCCGCCGCGGCCGGCCGAGGTCGTGGCGGAGAGGGAGCCCGTCGCTGCGCCGGTGACCGCGTTCGTGCTCGCTCTCGTCGGAGCCGTCGGCTTCGCGGCCGGCGCGACGATGGACGCCTGGCCGCTCTGGGCGGCCGGCATGGTCTGCGTGGTCGCAGGCCTCGCGATCTATCGCCCGTAGACAGGCGTCATTTCGAGCTTGCCGTACCTTCTCGCCGCTGCGAGTCGTTTATTGATTAGAAATGACATTAAAGACTCCCGACTCACGGGGCACACGCCCCCGTCCGGAGCGTGAAGAGATGCCCCGTCCGAGCACACAGTTCCGGCTCAAGTCGTGGCGCCAGTTCCAACGGGCGCTCGACCCGCTCGGCCCGGTCAGGCCGCTGCGTCCGCCGCGGCGCTGAGCCGCGCAAGCGACTCCGTCTTGCCGAGGACCTCGAGGCTCTCGAAGAGCCCCGGTGAGACCTTCGAACCCGTGATCGCGATCCGGATCGGCTGGAACGCCTCGCGTGGCTTCAGCTCGAGCCGCTCCGCGAGAGCACGCAGCGCCTCCTCTATCGGCGCCGCCTCGAACGGCTCGACTGGCTCGAGTGCCTCGCAGGCGGCACGCACGACGGCCGGATCGCCGACCTGGCCGTTGGGCTCCAGCGCACGAAAGAAGAAGCCGGCGTACGCAGGGTAGTCGGCGAGCTTTTCGATCTTCTCCTGCACGAGCGGCGCGGTCTTGCGCACGACCTCCTCGTCCCAGTCGTGCCCCTGCTCGCGGAGGTACGCCGCGAGCCGGCTCGCGAACTCGTCCACCGGTAGCGCCCGGATGTACATCCCGTTCAGCCAGTCGAGCTTCTCGTAGTCGAAGACGGCCGGGCTGGCCCCGACGCGCTCGAGCGTGAAGCGCTCGACGAGCTCCTCGCGGCTCATGATCGTCGTCTTGTCGTCGAAGCTCCAGCCGAGCAGAGCCAGGAAGTTGAGGAGCGCCTCCGGCAGATAGCCCTCGGCCCGGAACTCGCCGGTGCCGACCGAGCCGTGCCGCTTGCCGAGCTTCTTCCCGTCCGGCCCGAGCACGTTCGGAACGTGTCCGTAGATCGGCAGCGGCGAGCCGAGTGCCTGCAGGAGGTTGATCTGCTTGGGCGTGTTCGAGACGTGGTCCGGGCCGCGGATCACGTGCGTGATCCCGTCCTGGACGTCCTCCAGCGGCGAGGCGAAGTTGTACAGCGGGCGCCCGTCGGAGCGGAGGATGACCATGTCCTCGAGCTCCTTGTTGGGTACCTCGACGCGTCCGAGGATGACGTCGTCCCAGCCGGTCGCACCCTCGTCGGGCATGCGGAACCGGATCGCACCATCATCTTCGTAGGCCTTGCCCTCGTCGACGAGCTGACGGGCGACCTGCTGGCAGTGCTCGATCGAGTCGAGCTGGAAGGTGACCTCCCCGTCCCAGTCCAGGCCCAGCCAGCGGAGCGACTCCTTGATGTAGTCGGTCGCCTCGAAGACCTCGCGGGCCGTGTCGGTGTTCTCGATCCGGAGGCGGCACTCACCGCCTTGATGGCGGGCGAAGAGCCAGTTGAAGACGAACGTGCGCACGTTCCCGATGTGGAGGAACCCGGTCGGGCTCGGCGCCATGCGCACGCGGACGGACATGGCGTCATGCTAACCAGCGACCTGGCGGCGGGCGTGCGGGCGCGCGGGCGGGCGGCGACGCTGGCCCACCAGGGACCACACCCCCACCCTGGGTGGGGACGCATCCCTCCGCCCTCACGGTCGATGCTACCCCGGCCAGGCGCACACGACTGTGACGGTTCGGGAAAATCTCCGAACGCTGAAATCTCCGAACGCTAGGGTGATCCGATGCTGATCGGCGCACACGTCTCGTCGGCGGGTGGGATCCATACGGCGCTCGACCGCAACGAGGAGCTCGGCGGCGAGGCGGTCCAGGTCTTCACGCAGAGCCCGCGCATGTGGCGGCCGACGGCGCACCCGGACGGAGAACCTCGACCGCTTCCGCGCGCGTCGTGCCGAGCTGGGCCTGCCGGTCGTCTGCCACGCGCTCTACCTGATCAACCTCGCGGCGCCGGACGACGCGATCTACGAGAAGTCGGTCACCGCTCTTCGCCACACGGTCGACGTCGCGTGCCGGATCGACGCCGAGGCGGTCATCTTCCACGTCGGCTCTCATCTCGGCGCGGGCTTCGAGGCGGGGCTCGAGCGGGTCGTCCCGGCGCTGCGGAGCTGTCTCGAACGGTGCTCCGACACGACCTGGCTGCTGATGGAGAACACCGCCGGGACCGGCGCCACGATCGGCCGCTCGCTCGAGGAGCTCGCGGCGATCTACGACCGGCTCGACCGGCACCCGCGCCTCGGCCTCTGCCTCGACTCGTGCCACCTCTATGCGTCGGGCTACGACGTCACCGACCGCACCGAGCTCGACCGGACGCTGGACGAGCTCGATCGCCTGATCGGCCTCGACCGGCTGCGCGCGCTGCACGTCAACGACTCGCAGACGCCGCTCGGCTCGAACCGCGACCGGCACGCGAACATCGGCGAAGGCCTGATGGGCGACGGGCTCGGCACCTTCCTGGCCCATCCGCGGCTGCAGGGCCTCCCCGCTCTGCTCGAGACGCCCGGCCAGGACAATCATGGCCCCGACGCGGCTCAGATCGCATTCACGAAGAAGCTCCGCGCGAAGCATCTGAAGAAACAGCAGCGGAAGCAGCCCTCGAAGAAGCAGCCGCCAAGAAGCAGCCCCCGAACAAGCAGAAGGTGTGACAACAGCCGCCGCCTGCGGCGTAATGAGAGCGTGACGTCTTTTCAGTCCGCGGCCGAAGCGCATCTCGACGATGTCTTCGGCTACCTGCTCTACATGACCGGCAACCGCGGCGCCGCCGAGGAGCTGACCGGCGAGACCTTCGAGCGCGCGCTCCGGCTCTGGCACCGCTTCGACGAGAAGCGCGGCAGCGCGAGGACCTGGCTCTGCCAGGTCGCACGCACGACGGCACTCGACCACTTTCGCTCCGAGAAGCGCCGCAGCCGGCGCGAGCACTTCTATGCGATGGAGCACGGCGAGAGCGAGGAGCCCCGTTTCGCCGAGGGCCTCTCCCCCGAGCTCGACCGCGCGCTCGCAACCCTGAGCGCCGGCGAGCGCGAAGTGATCGCGCTCCGCGTCGTGCTCGAGCTCGACGGCCCCGCCGCCGCCCACACGCTCGGGATCAGCCCGACCGCGTGCTCCACGAAATTGTCCCGCGCCCTGAAGAAGCTCGAGGAGGCCCTCCGTGACGACGTCGCTGCCTGAATTCACCGCCGAGCTCCGGCGCTCCCGCCCGACCGCACCACCGGCCCTGCGCGAGCGCGTCCGTGAGATCGTCGCGCGCCGCGAAGCGCCGAGCCGCCGCCTCACGTGGCGGCGCAGCCTCGTCGTCCTCGTGCCCGCCGTGCTCGCCGTGATCGTCGGCGGCGTCATCGTCTCGCGCGGCGACCAGGGCGGCACCGTGTCCGCCGGCAGAGACAGCGCAAAGTCGGGCGCGCTCGAGCAGACGCGCGCTCGGCGCCGAAGACATTCGGAACGGCGACGGTGCCGACGGTCACGGACGGCGCCGCGCTCGACGCCGCGACCGCGGTGCCGCCCAGCCGAACGCGCGTGCAGGACTACGACGCATCGCTCAGCCTGCGGCTGAAGAACGCGAACGCGCTCTCCGACGCCAGCAAGCAGGCGCTGGCGGTCGCACGGTCGCTCGGCGGCTTCGCGAGCCTCGGTCTCCGTCAACGTCACCAACGGAGAAGGTGACGCGACGATCCGCTTGCGGATCCCGATCCCGAACGTCCAGCGCGCGATCGAACGGCTCTCGAGCCTCGGCACGATCACCGGCGAGAGCGTCCAGATCCGTGACCTCCAGGCGGGAGTCAACGCCCTCGACCGCAAGATCGCCCGCCTGCAGAAGCAGCTCCGGGAATTGCGCGCGCAGGAGCAGACGTCAGAGGTCAAGCGCCGCATCGCCTCGCTGACGACGCAGGTCGAACGGTTGCAGCGCGGCCGCGGGAACACGGTGCGCGACGCACGGCTCGCGACGATCGACCTCTCGATGACGACCCGCGAGGACGCCAAGCCGCCGAAGAAGGACGAGCCAGGCCCGCTCCACGGGGCGCTGGTCGCGCTCGGCTGGATCGGGATCGGCGCGCTCTACGCCGTGATCGTCGGCGGACCGCTCGTGCTCCTCGGCGTCCTCGGCTGGCTCGTCTGGCGGCTTGTGCGCCGGCGGCGCGAAGAGCGACTGCTCAGTGAATCCGGCTGAAGACCTTGAAGGTCGGTGACTCCTGCGGGAGCTCGGAGAACTCCGGGTTCCGGCAGCCGAGGGCGTCGAGCCGGTGTGGATACGTCGGCTCGACCTCCGCCTTGCACATCGGCAACGGCTTCCGCACCGCGCGGATCGCGCCGAAGCCTGGCCGGCGCTGCTCGGCCTCGCGGAGCAGCTGGACGTCGATCTCGACGCTGTACACCTTCTGCATGCACCCGACGTACTGGCGGCCGAACTCCTCGTAGGCGTACACGAACGGGCACGCACGCTCGAGGCAGGCGGCCGGATACACGACCTTGTCGCAGTGGACGGAACAACGGCGGCACTCGACTTCGTCTTGTGGCCTGAGCGGTAGAGCGCCCGGCTGCGACGACGTCTGTGGTTGTTCCATGACGGAATTGTGGTGCGGGTTGCGAGCTCCCGCAAGACTTGACAGACGCCGGAGTGCGCGCTAGGCGGCGGCGCCCAGCCTGGTGACAATGTTCAGCACATCCATCTGCGTGAAGGCCCGGAAGTCGGGCTCGGGACCGCCCGTCGAGTCGTCGGCAGCGAACCAGAGCGCCTGCACCGTGGTCATGCCGAGCGCCGCCGCGCCGGCCACGTCGTCGCGGAGCTTGTCGCCGACGAACGCGGCATCCTCGGCGGCGACGCCGAGCTCGGAGAGCGCGCGCTGGAAGATCGCCGGCTCCGGCTTGCGCGCCCCCGCCTCGTCCGAGAAGACCGCGACGTCGATCCGCTCCGCGACACCGAGCCGTGCGAGCTCACGGCGGAGCAAGCGCGCAGGCTCGGGCCAGGCGTTCGCGACGACGGCGAGCTTGAGCCCGCGGCGGCGAAGCGCCTCGAGCAGCGCGTGCGTCGTCGAATCGAGCCGGCGGGCCGGCTCCCAGGCGTCGTATTCGGCGTCGACGAACCGGTCCAGCTCCTCGTCGGTCTGCGGTGCCGAGCAGCTCACGCAGCGTCGCTCGATAGTCCGAGCCGGCGACGAGCTCGAGGGCGCCGAAGCGCTCCGTCAGCGCGTCGGCGCCGTCGCGGCCGATCGCGGCGAGCCCGGCACGGTGCCCGGCGGCGAGCAGCTCGTCGTCCCAGTCGAAGCGCGCGAGCGTGTTGTTCCAGTCGAAGAGAACCGCTCTCAGCACCATGGTTAGGCTACCGGGGTGGGGCGGAACCTCCTCTGGGCGTCGCTGGCGCTCGGCCCGATCGCGGTCCTCGCCCGCTTCGTCTTCGATGCCGACGACACGCTGCTCTTCATCCTCGCGGCGGCGGCACTCGTGCCACTCGCGTGGCTGATCGGCGAGGCGACCGAGCATGCCGGCGAGCACACCGGCGCGGGAGTCGGCGGCTTCCTGAATGCGAGCTTCGGCAATGCGCCGGAGTTGATCATCGCCATCTTCGCGATCAGCAACGGCCTCCCGGACGTCGTGCGTGGCTCGATCACCGGCTCGGTCGTCTCGAACATCCTGCTCGTCCTCGGCTTCGCGCTGCTCGTGCACCCCGGCGACGGCGAACTCGACCGGCGGTCGCTCTGGTGGCAGCTCGCGCTCGTCTTCGGTGCCTGTCTCGCCTTTCTCGTGGTCGCGGTTCCCGGCTGGACCGGCGGCGATCCGGAGCGCCACTCGCTGGCGGTGCTCACGATCCCGGTCTCGATCGTGTTGCTGCTCGTGTACTTCACCGTGACCGTCAAGAACCTCCGCGTGCACAAGGCCACAGAGCGGGAAGACGCGTCGGCAGCCGCGTGGAGCCTGCCCGTCGCAATCGGCACGCTCGTCGTGGCGACGATCATGACGGCGTTCGTGAGCGAGATCATGGTGCACTCGCTCGAATCGTTCTCGCACCAGGTCGGCCTCTCGGAGTTCTTCATCTCGGCGGTCGTGGTCGCGATCGTCGGCAACGCAGCGGAGCACGGTGGCGCGGTCGTGATCGCGCACCGCGGCAAGATCAAGCTCGCGTCCGAGATCGCGATCGCCTCGTCCGCACAGGTCGCCGTGTTCGTGGCACCGGCGATCGCGTTGATCTCCTGGATCGTTCGGCCCCCGCTGCCGCTGACGTTCCGCCCGATCGAGATCGCCTCGATGGCGGGCGCCGCGCTCTTCGTCGCGTTCGTGGTGGCCGACGGCAAGTCGCGACGCTGGGAGGGCGCGATGCTGATCGGCGTCTACGTGTGCGTGGCGACGGCGTACGCTGTCGCCGGTGACCGATGACCGGTGATCTCGAATACGCGTTCTCGCTGGCCGACGCTGCGGATGAGATCAGCATGCGCTGGTTCCGCTCGCCCGATCTGAAGGTCGACACCAAGCCGGACCTGACGCCGGTCACGGCCGCGGACCGCGAGGTCGAGGAGCTCCTGCGCGGCCGAGTGCGAAAGGGCGAGGGCTTCCTCGGCGAGGAGGCGGGCGAGGCGAAGCGCAAGGCAACGAGCAAGGCGCCACGCTGGATCGTCGATCCGATCGACGGCACGCGGAACTTCGCGCGCGGCATTCCCGTGTTCGCAACGCTGATCGCGCTCGAGCGCAAGGGCGAGCTCGTGCTCGGCGTCGTCTCGGCGCCGGCGCTGCACCGGCGCTGGTGGGCCGAGCGCGGCGGCGGCGCCTGGTTGAACGGCGAGCCGATCCATGTCTCGGGCGTGCGCAGGATCGAGGACGCGATCGTGGCCTACACGAGCGCAAGCGAGTTCTTCGCGAGGGGCTTCGGCGACGAGTTTCTGGACCTCGCGAACCGCTCCTGGTCCGCGCGCGGCGTTGGCGACTTCTGGATGCACATGCTCGTCGCCGAGGGGGCGGCCGAGCTCGCGATCGACCTGACGGTCTCGCTCTGGGACGTGGCCGCGGTGCTGCCGATTGTCGAGGAGGCGGGCGGCCGCTTCACCGACCTGTCGGGCGCCGCGCGGGCGGACGGCGGCTCGGGCGTCTCGTCCAACGGCGCCTTCCACGACGAGGCGCTGGCGCTCTTCGGCCAGTCCGGCTAGGTGGCGGGGCGCTCGCTCTCGCCTGCGAGCCGCTGGTACAGGAGCCCGCCCGCGAGAAGCACCGCGCCCACGGCGAGGAACGACAGAGCGCGCGCGACGGAGCTCAGGTTCGCGAGGTCGTAGAGGAAGATCTTCGCGAGGCTGACGCCGAGGACGGCAAATCCCCCGAGCCGCAGGCCGGTCGACCGGCGGCGCAAGCCGACGTACAGCATCCCGAGCCCGACAAGGCCCCAGCAGGCGCTAACACCCGTGTGCCCCGCCTGGAAGTTCTCGTGCACCGTCCCGGGCGCGACGCGCTCCGCCAGCTCGAGGATCGACAGCGACAGGGCGTATACCGCGAGGATCCCCGCCCCGTAGATCCCCGCCTTGCTCGCACGCGAGGCGTGGCCGGCGACGGCCGCCGGCACACTGCGATAGCCCTCGGTGCGCGCGAGCTCGCGCGCGACGACGACCGCCGCGACGACGACCGCCAGGAGCGCGGGCGCACCGCTTCCCGGGTGCTCGGAGGCGCTAAAGAGCCTGTCCAGCCGGGCGTCGAACGCGATTGCGTGACCGACGCCGAGCGCGAGGAAGGCGATGGCACCGGCTCGGAACCGCGGCTCGTGGGTTGCGGCCGAGACGCCGGCGAGCGCCGCTGCGGCGCCCGTCCATGCGAGCACCAGCCACGTCCCGTCGAGGAGAGCGGCCGCGGCGACCCCGGCGAAGAGCAGAGAGATCGCAGCGGTGAGGCCGGCGAAGTCGCGCTCGTCCTCCCGGAGGAACGCAAGGCCCCAGAGCACGGCGAACGCACCGGCCGGAGCGAGGAGCCATCCCTCGCCGCCCCAGTCGACCGTCCCGGCGGCCACGAAGGCGGCGCCGGCGACGAGGAGCGACATGGACGGCCAGTCGAGCGCCCCGCGCCGCTCCAGCCGCTGGTCCGCGAAGCCCGCGAGCGCCCAGACGCCGCCGACGACGATCAGCGACACGGCGCGTCCCGTCGTGTCGAGGTGCCCGACGTCGTACGCGAGCACCTTGACGGCCGCCGCGAGCAGGAACGCAAAGCCGCCGATCCGCAGGACGGGGCGCCACGCGAGCGAGGCGACGCACGCGAGCCCGACCACGGCCCACAGACCACTCACCGCCGGCTGCGCCGCTTCGAAGTCGATCGAGAGGAGTGCGAGCGACGAGGCGTAAACGGCGGCAACGCCGGCGAGCCACAGCGCCGCCAGGGTGGCCGGCGCAACAAGCTCCTCGAGATCCTGCGCCGTCCTTGTGTAGGCCTCGTTCCGCACTGCGTCGTCGGGGCGCGTGGCGTAGCGGCGGCGCAGCTCGAGCCCGAGCAGCAGGACACCGAGCCCCGAGAGGACCACGGCTGCGATCCCCCCGGCCGGGTCGTGCTCGACGAACAGCCCGTCGGGCCGCGCGTCGAAGGCCAGAACGTGGCCGACCGTGACAGCCGTGAACCCGATCCCGGCCAGCCGGAAACGCGGCTCGCGCAGAACCGAGGCGGCACCGGCGAGCCCGGCCGCCGCCGCCGCATAGACGAGCACCAGCCACGTGCCGTCAAGGTGCTCGGCAGCGGCGACTCCGGCGAGCACCAGAGCCGGCACGCCGAGCACTGTCGCCAGGTCGCGCGAGTCGGGGCGCACGAGCATCAGCGCGCAGAGCGCCGCGTACGCTGCGGCCGGGGCAAAGAGCCAGCCGGCTCCGCCCAGGCCGAGGGTGCCACCGGTCGTCGCCACGACGCCGACGGCGAGCGCGAAGACCGCAGTCGGGTCGAGCTGCCACGGGTGCCGGTAGAGACGCTGCTCGAGCACTCCCGCGAGCGACGCCGCAGCGCCGACGGCGAGCGCGGACAGCGACCTCTGATCGGTGTTCAGCGTCGGCAGGTCGTAGACCATCAACTCGAGCACGGCGGCGCCGAGCAGCACGAAGCCGGCGACGTGGATCTGGGGCTCTTGCAGCCGGAGCCCCACGGCGACGAGCACCAGGCCGAGCCCCGACCAGAGTGCGGTCATGCCCGTGTGGCCCCAGTCGAAGTCGAGCCCGACAAGCACGAGCGACGCTGCGCAAACCGCGAAGCCGCCCGCGAACCAGATACCCACTTGGCGCAGCAGCGGCTGCCGGGCACCGAGGTCGGCCACGAAGCGATCGAACGGGGCGAGGACGCCGCCGCTCCGCGCTCGATCCTCCCAGTCGCGTGCGAAGAGCGCCACAGCGGCTGCGGCCAGGGCGACCGAGATCGCGCTCACGGCCGCGTGGCCGGGGTGGGCGGAACGGACGTAGAGGGCACGGAGGCTGTCGTCGATCACGACCGCATGACCGGCGGCGAGCAGGAGGTACGCCAGCGAGGCCACCTGGAACCGGCGCTCGCGCACAAACGCGGCGAGCCAGGCGAGCGCGGCAGCCTCGAAGGCCCAGACACTGGCGAGCGCCGACCCGGAGAGGAGCACCGCGCCTGAGATCGCCAGCACGGTCAGGGCGCCGATGCCGACGACGGCGGCAAGCTCGCGGAAGCGCGGGCGAAGGTAGAGCGCAACTGCCAGGGCAGCCTCCACAGCCGCGACGACCAGCATCGCGATTCCCTCAGCCGTCCCGTCGAAGATCGTCACCGCTGCGCTCGTCGCGAGCACCGAGGTGGTGACGACGAGGCTCGCCGGACCGGGCTCGAGCTCGTGGCCGCTCAGCCGCGCGTGCCAGCGGACGGCGGTCGCGAGATAGAGGAGCCAGAACGCGACCGCGACCGCAGCGGTCGCCGCCGAGCCGTGAGCGTCGTCCTGGGCGACGAGCGCGGCCACCTGCGGCAAGCCCGCCAGGATGCCGAGCACGAGCAGCACGAGCCAGCGACGCTCGATGGCCACGTAGGCCGTCGCCGCGAAGACGACTGCCACGAAGCCGGTGCCGAGCGGGGTGAGGCCGCCCTCGAGGACGACCACCGCCGGCACCAGCATGGCGCCGATCAGGCCGAGCCCCGCAAGCGGCTCCGCGTTCCAGCGCAGCGCCAGGGCAGCACCGACCGCGGCGATGCCCGCCGCGCAGGCCAATGCCGCGACCGCGGGCAGCAGGTCGTAGAGCGCGGCGGCCGCGAGCAGCGTCGCGTAGCCACCCGCGATACCGGCTCCCGCAGCCGTCAGCGACGAGTAGACCTGCCCGTACTTGCGGTGAAGGTAGATCCCGGCGCCGAAGCACAGAGCCGAGGCGACCGCGCCGCACGCAACGCGGATCTCCGGACCGATCCAGCCGCGGTTCGCCGCCAGCACGAAGAAGAAGACGATCCCGAGCAGCGTCACGACGCCGCCCGCCCAGGCCAGCATGCGCGCGCCCATCAGATCCGAGATGTCCAGCGAGCGGATGCGCGCGAGGTACGGCGTGAGGAACGGCTCGCGCGGCGGGGGCGGAGGCGCGGCGGGCGGCTCGACACGCGGTTGCATGACACTGGGCTGGTCGACGCGCTGCGCGGCCGCAGTCGGCGCCGCGACAGGTACGGCAGGAGTCGGGCTCGGAGCGGCAGGCGTCGGGCGCACGACCGGCTCGACGACGAAGTCCAGCATCGTCGGAACCGGTGCGGCCTCCGGCTCTTCGGGCTGCTGTGCGGGCTCGGCGGCCGGCACGACGCCCGGCGCCACGTGGCTGCGGAGCTCGACGATCTCCGCCTCGAGCATGGTCACGCGCCGCTCCAGCACGGCGAGCCTGTCGTCGCCTGCGAGCTCCTTGATCTGCGCCTCCGTCCTCACCGCGGCCTGAGCTCTCGGCGGCGCCTGTGTCCTTGGCGGCGGTGCCTGTGTCCTCAGCGGTGGCTGCTCGGCGGCCGGGCCGGCGGTCCGCGGCGCCACACCGACGCGGTCGACCCAGCGGAGCACGGCGAACACCGGCGAGATGAACGACTCGAGCCACCACCGGAACGAGACCCACCAGGCGCGCTGCGGCGGCTTCGACGCATCCCACATCTCCTCCACCTCGCGCCACCCGTGGGCGATGGCTGCGAGCACCCAGACCACGGCGGCCGCGGTCCCGAACATCTCGTAGATGGCGGCAAAGAGCACCACGAGCCACACCGCTCCGGCAATCAGGAGCCAGGCCGTCGCGAGACCGCGCATCGCGGAGCCTTCCTTCATTCGGGCCACCCGGAGCACTCGCGATCGACGTAGAGGGTGACCGACCGTGCCGACTCGCGCTCCTGGTCGCAGACCCGCCACAGGTGCTTGACGATCACCGGGTCGCCGTCCGGCGTCTCCGCGGTCCACTCGACGCCCGCACGCTCGAGCTCGTCGTCGGCGTCCTCGAGGCTCAGCCGCGTCACGTCCGGAACGCCGGCCGTGCAGCCGCGCGCGACGTACAGCGTCACCGCCTTGGCCTTTCTGCCGGCGACCGGAGCCTGCCGGCAAACCTGCCAGTTGGAATGCACCACGATCCCGAAGGTCCCGCCACCAACCGCGTCATGGTCAAGCCCGTGCGAATCGAGGGTGTCCTCCGCGGCCCGCAGGTTCATCCCGACGAGATCAGGGAGCGGCTTCGACTCCACGGACTTTGAACCGCAACCCGCAAGAACCAGTGCTGTGAGCACCGCGATCGATGCTCGAGGGGCGTTCATGGGCGCAGTATGCGCCGATCGTCACTACCGTGAAGGGAGCCGTCGCCCAGCGGTGGGCAGCCGCCGGTGAGCGGCGATCAGTGGCCGAAGATCTCTTGCTGCCGCGTGAACGGGTACGTCGCCCAGTAGAGCTTCGTCACCGTTCCGTCGTCGCCCCGCACGAGACGCAGCTGCTCGCCCTGCTCGCGACCCGAGAGCGTGCGGAAGACGTCGTCGCCGATTGGCTCGAAGACCGACGGCGGCCGCTCCTTGGGCATTGACGCGATCCGCGCCTCGAGCTTCCCCTCGTTCCACGAGAAGATGAACTCGGTTCCCTCGGACCACCAGTGGCCGAGCGCCGACTCGAGCTCGGGCGGCGGCGGCGCCTGCGGGCGCCACTCCTTCGGCTCCTCCGGCAGCGCTGCGACGGCGATCTCCGCGAGCTCGAGCGCAAGCGGGTCGGGGCTGCCGTTCGCGGTGTCGTTCATGAGCACCGCCGCGCCGATCCCGAGCTTGGGCTGGATGTACGCCCCTGCGACGTGGCCCGGCATGCCGCCGTTGTGGCCACCGAAGATCCCCTTCTCCCGCCGGTAGAGCATCAGCCCGATGCCCCAGCCGAGCGTCCATTCCTCCGGATCGACGATCGTCTGGGGGAACCACATCGCCGCCGCGGTCTTCGGGTCGAGCACGCCCTCCTTGCCCTTCGCCAGCACGGTGATCCAGCGCACCAGGTCCGTCGGCGTCGACCAGAGCTGCCCGGCCGGCGCGAAGCCACGCGAGTCGCCATGGTGCTCGCGTCGCGCCGTCTGGGTGTACGGCCCGACCAGGTAGCCCTGCGCGTGGGGCTCCACCGGGTCGTAGGTCGTCCGCGAGAGCCCGACCGGCTCGATGATGCGCTGCTCGACGTATTCCCACCAGGGAGTCCCTGAGCGCCGCGTGACAATCTCGCCGAGCAACGCGTAGGCGAGGTTTGAGTAATGGTGGCGCTCGTGCGGCGCCAGCACCTGCTCGGTGTGCTCGAGGTCGGCGATGAGCTGCGCCGTGTCCGGCGCGTCTCCGGGTGAGTCCCAGATGTCTCCGTGGGGCTCGCGCTGCAGGCCGGAGAGATGCGCCAGCATGCGGCGCAGCGTCGGCGAGCCGTGATGCGCCTCCGGGATGTGCTGCTCGAGCCGGTCGTCGATGTCGAGCTTCCCCTCGTCGCGCAGCTGCATGATCGCGACGGCGGTGAAGGTCTTCGTGAGCGAGCCGATCCGGTACTGGTGCTCCCGCGTCGACGGCGTCTCGTCCTCCAGCACCGCCAGCCCCGCCGCCTCGGCCCAGATCACCTCGCCGTCCTTCACGACCGCCGCCGAGACGCTCGGCAGGCGCTCGGCCTGCGCCTCGCGGAGCTTCCGCGAGAGATCCTTGGTGAGCGACTCAGGCGCGGGCAAGAGCACCAAGCGCCTGCGGGATGAGCTCTGCGGCGCGGTCGATGTCGTCGTCGTCGACGCCGAGATGCGTGACGGCGCGGATGACACCCGGGAGTACGGTGCCGGAGAGGCCGACGCCGACGTCCTTGAGGCGCCGCAGTGCCACGTCCCACGTCAGGTCGAGCGCCGCCACGTCGATCTGGACGAAGTTCGTCTCGGTCGCCTCCGGGTCGACCGGCAAGCCACGCTCGTGGAGCCTCTCGGCGAGCCGCTTCGCCCGCTCGTGGTCGTCGGCCAGCCGCTCGACGTTGTGGTCGAGCGCGTAGAGGCCCGCCGCGGCGACGATGCCCGCCTGCCGCATCGCGCCGCCGAAGGCGTGCTTCTCGCGGCGGGCGCGCGCCATCAGCTCGGGTGAGCCGGCGATGATCGCGCCGAGCGGGCAGCCGAGCCCCTTCGAGAGACAGAGCTGCACCGTGTCGAAGAGACGCCCCATCTCCGCCGCAGGAACACCTGTCGCGGTCGAGGCGTTGAGGAGCCGGGCGCCGTCGAGATGAAGCTTGAGGCCGAGCTCGCGGCCGGTCGCCACGACGGCGTGCAGCTGCTCGATCGGCCACACCTTGCCGCCGCCGGTGTTGTGCGTGTTCTCGACCGAGAGCACCGCGGTGCCCGGAGTGTGGGTCTGGTCGCCTTCGTTGAAGGCGCCCCGCACCTGCTCGGGCGTCAGCAGGCCGCGCGTGCCGGTGACGCCGCGCGTCTGGATGCCGGAGAAGCGCGCCGCGCCGCCGAGCTCCGAGATCATGATGTGCGCCGTCTGCTCGACGATCAGCTCGCTGCCGCGCTCCGAAAGGATGGCGAGCGCGATCTGGTTCGCCATCGTCGCCGTCGGCAGGTACACGGCCTCGTCCTGGCCGAGCAGCTCCGCCGCGCGGCGCTCGAGCTCGTTGACCGTCGGGTCCTCGCGCCGCTGCTCGTCGCCGACCTCGGCGTTCGCCATTGCGTCGCGCATCCCACGCGACGGCAGCGACTTCGTGTCAGAGCGGAGGTCGATCACGGCGGAAGGCTATACAGGATCTTGACCGGGCCTTCACACGCGGCGGCGAGACTGGGAACCGTGAAGATCGCCTTCGCATCGATCGCGCTCGCGGCCGTGCTCGCTGCACCCGCAACGGCGGCCGCGAAGCAGCCGCTCGTGCCGACGTTCATCCAGCAGCTCGTCAAGCGCAAGGCGGGCTCGCTCGCGTACGCGCCGACGCGCGCGCCGTTCCGATACCAGCTACGAGTCGTACGCCTGGAAGAGCCCGGTGTTGACGATCCGCCTCGTCGACCCGCGCTACGCGAGCGCTGCCAGGCACCGGATCACCTTCACGGCGAAGCGCTTCACCGGCGACTGCACCGCGGGGAAATTGAAGACGATGCAGCTCGACGGCAACAAGGTCTACTGGGACGGGACGAACGCCTGGCGCTGCGTCCGCGGCGTCAAGCTGAGCGCGTCGGGGCCGAACCTGCCCGACGTCGCGCTCGGCCAGGTCGTCGCGTCGGTCAAGAAGCTCTAACGGCCGGCTGACCAGCGTAACTTGACAGTTACGTAACCGCTGTGTTACACCAAAGCGGTGAGCGCGATCGAGGCATTGGCGGACCCCACGCGCCGCCGCATCGTCGAGCTGCTCGCCGAGGGCGAACGCAGCGCCGGCGAGATCGCCGCGCAGTTCCAGACGAGCCGGCCGGGCGTCTCGCGGCACCTGCGGGTGCTGCGTGAGCATGGGCTCGTAAACGCGCGCGAGGACGGCCAGCGACGGTTCTACTCGCTCGACCCCGCCCCGCTCGCCGAGCTCGACGAGTGGCTCTCGCAGTACCGCGGCTTCTGGGCCAACCGGCTCGACGCGCTGGACACCGAGATCAAGCGCCGGCGAAAGGCACAGCGGTGACCAGGGGCGGCATCCGCGTCCAACGGCGCTACAACGCGACGCCCGCGGAGGTGTGGGCGGCGCTCACGGAGCCTGCGAGCCTCGGTCGCTGGCTCGCCCCTGCCGGGCGGGTCGAGCTGCACGAGGGAGGCGTCCTGGAGCTCGATTTTCCGGACACGAAGCTCACTCGGATGACCGGGACGGTGCGGGCGATCGAGCCGGAGCGGATGCTGGAGCTCGAGTGGAACTATCCCGGCGAGCCGGCATCGCTCGTCCGCTTCGAGCTCACCGAGCACACGGGCACCACGAGGCTCGTGGTCGACCACCGCGGCCTCGAGCGGGCGCAGGCGACGGCGTACGGAGAGGGCTGGCAGCGCCACCTCGAGCGGTTGCGCGGCGTCCTCGCACTGGCCGAGGTGCGCGCCGACGGTGACGGCGCGGGCCTCCGCTACGAGCGGCGCTACGACGCAACGCCCGACGAGGTCTGGGCGGCGTTCACCGATCCGGGCTCGATCAGGCGGTGGCTCTTCGCGAAGGCGATCGTCGAGCCACGCGCCGGCGGGCTCTTCGAGCTGCGCTGGGGCGCTGACGCCGCCCGCGGCGAGGTGCTCGTCTGGGAGCCGCCGCATGTCTTCGAAGCGAGCTGGGACGAGTCGAATGTCGAGTCGGTGCTGCGCGTGGAGATCTCCCCTGCCGGCAACGGCGCGCTGCTCGTGCTCGACCATCGCGGGCTCACTCGGCCGTCGGCGATCGGCACGGGCGCGGGCTGGCACGCGCACCTTGCGGCGCTCGGCGACGTGCTTGCGTCACGCGGCGAGATCGAGGATCGCTGGCAGGAGCGATTCGACGCGCTGAAGCCGGTTTATGGTGAGCTCGTGGAGCGCCTGTGAGCGACAGCCTCTACCCGCTGCCGGAGGGCCTGCCCGTGCCGGAGGACGACGGTGGCGCGGATCATCTCCTCGGCGCCGAGGTGCCTGCGCTCGTGCTCGCGTCGTCTCGAGGCTCGGTGGATCTGGCGGAGCTCTCGGCAGAGCGGGGCGTGCTCTACGTCTACCCCCGTGCGGGCCGGCCGGGCCGACCGATGGCGGATGGCTGGGACGATGTCCCCGGCGCGCGCGGCTGCACGCCGCAGTCGTGTGCCTTCCGCGACCACGCCGCCGAGCTCGCTGCGTTCGGCGCCCGGGTGGCCGGGCTCTCCGCGCAGGATCTCGACGACCAGCTCGAGTTCGCCGAGCGCAACCGGATGCCGTTCCCGGTGATCGCCGATCCCGCGCTCGAGCTGCGCGACGCGCTCGGCCTACCGATGTTCGAAATCGAGGGCATGACGCTCTACAAGCGGCTCGCCTGGATCGCCGAGCAGGGGCGAATCGTGAAGGTGTTCTATCCCGTCTTCCCGCCGGACCGGAACGCGCAGGACGTTCTCGACTGGCTAGCGGCCGAGAAGAGCTGAGATGGCGACCGAGAGGAGCTGAGATGGCGACGATTACGCCATACGTGCTGTACGAGGACTGCGGGGCTGCGCTCGACTGGCTGGCGGGTGCGTTCGGCTTCGAGGAGCAGCTCCGCTCGATCGCCCCGGACGGCGAGACCGTCTGGCATGCGGAGACGAGTCTCGGCGGTGCGACGATCTACATGGGCGACCCCGGCGACGACTACAAGAGCCCCAAGCGACTCGGCGCCGTGACGATGTCGCTCTACGTCTATCTCGACGGCGACGTCGACGCCCACTTCGAGCAGGCGAAGGCCGCAGGCGCCGAGATCCTCGAGGAGCCGGCCGATCAGGAGTACGGCGACCGCCGCTACGCGGCGAAGGACCCCGAGGGCCATCACTGGTTCTTCGCGCAGAAGCTGAAGCAGGTCGCCCCCGAGGAGTGGGGCGCGATCCCGGCGTAGCGCTCAGCCCAGAGCGACCAGCCCGCGCGCGACGAGGAGGACGCCGACCGCGAATGCGATCGTGGCCGTGAGGAGGCGCCCGTTGCGCCCGAGCCAGCCGTTCGCACGCTCGACGCGCTGCTGGGTCGCCTCAGGCGCGACCGCGTACGCGATCAGCGGCACCTCCACCAGCGCGAACATGATCGCGTTGAACCCGAGCACGAGCAGCACGGACTCGACCGTCGAGTAGTCGCCGAGCGCGATGTCCTTCAGCCCGACCAGATAGAAGACCGAGGGCAGGTTGAGGAAGATCCCCGCGCCGAACGCAACCCCGCTCGAGCCGTGGGCGAGCGCCCGCTGCGAGCGAGACGGTCCGCCCTTGGCGGCAGGACGCGGCCGGTCGCGGCGCCGATGGGCACGGAGGAGCAGAGCCGCAACGGCGAGGGCCAGGACGCCGCCCACGATGTTCACCCAGGCGCCGACGGTCCGCCGGTGCCCGCCCAGATCGCTCGAGTCGAGAGCGAACACCGCCACGAGCCCGATCGTGACGCTGACGGTGACCGCCCCCGCGAGGAAGAACAGCAACAGCCGAACCGGGCGAGGTCGGCCGAGCAGGAGCACCACGACTGCGACGAGCGTCGGGTAGAACGCCGCAGCGATCGCGAGTACGAGGAGGTCGAAGAGAGAGCTCATTCGCGCAGTCGGCGCACCGAACCACGCCGCAGGCACGGCCGCATCATCCGCGGTGGATGAAGCCGGTGCCGGACCTCGTCCACGCGTGGGTCGGCGAAGGCGGCGGCGGCGCTACCGTGTCCCGATGAACACGGAGCTCCTCGAAGCAACGCTCGCCCGCGAGCCGGCGTACCGCGCGCGCCAGGTCTGGGAGTGGACAGCGCGCGGCGCCGAGTCCTACGCGGAGATGACGAGCCTCCCCGCGGAGCTCCGCTCGCAGCTCGAAGAGCACGTCCCGTTCTCGTCGCTGACCGTCCAGAACGAAGCGCACTCGAAGGACGGGACCGTGAAGACGCTCTTCCGCACGGAGGACGGCCATCCGGTGGAGGCCGTGCTGATGCGCTACCGCGACGGGCGCCGCTCGATCTGCGTCTCGTCGCAGTCCGGCTGCCCCCTCACCTGCACCTTCTGCGCCACGGGCCAGATGCAGTTCGGGCGGAACCTGAAGCCGTGGGAGATCGTCGACCAGGCGCTGCATTTCCGGCGACTGGACGCCGTCGACCACTGCGTCTTCATGGGTATGGGCGAACCGATGCTGAACCTCGACAACGTGCTCGCCGCGGCTCGGCGACTACCGGACCTCGGGATCACGCCCCGCCGCACAACGATCTCCACCGTCGGCTGGCTGCCGGGGCTGACACGCTTCGTCGACGAGGTCGACACGCCGATCCGCCTCGCGTTCTCGCTCCATGCCGCGGACCCAGTGCTGCGCGCGAAGATCATGCCAGTCGAGGAGAAGTACCCGCTCGACGACGTGCTGGCCGAATGCCGGCGCTACCACGAGCTCCATCACCGCAAGGTGTTCATCGAGTACGTGATGCTCGCCGGCGTCAACGACTCGCGGCAGCGTGCGAAGGAGCTCGCAGGCGTCCTCGATCCGAAGGTCTTCAAGGTGAACCTGATCCCGTACAACCCGACCGGCGGGCCGTATGACGGCTCGTCGCGGGGCACGATCGAGTCGTTCAAGCAGGTGCTCGACACGGCGCGGATCCCAGCCACCGTGCGACTGACGCGCGGCCGGGACATCGCGGCGGCGTGCGGGCAGCTCGCGGCTGTTCGCTAGGCGTCACCAGTCGAGCGAGCGCCTCGACGGCGCTTACAACATGCTCTTCGTCTCGCGAGTCCCGCGTTCGCGCCAGAACTCGCGGATGACGGCGATGACAGGGACGACGCCGGCCAGTTGGAATCCGAGCACGAGCATTCCGACCTGCCATTGCTCGTACGACAGCGGCGGATCCCAGCGCAGCGTCTCGGGCACCTGAACGAGCGGCACGAGTTCGAGGAAGTGCCAGCAATAGAACGCGGCGATGGTGGCATTGGACGGGTCGTCTTGCACGAAATCGACGACACCGTGGGCTACGAAAATGGACGTCGTCAAGGTGAACAAGACCAGCACCTGCATGAACAAGCCAACCGGATAGACGAAGGGAGCAAATGCGCCGAACCGAGCGAGTCGCAAACGCACGCGCTCTCGCTCTTGCGCTGTCCACATCCGCCTGATCGCGAGGACGGAGAGAAAGAACGTGGCCACGAGGACCGACACGATCCCAAGCCAGGTGAAGACTCCGTTCGGCGCCGGACCGACGAGCGCCCAGATCAGCAGAGCGACCGATACTTCAAACCCGATCCCCGTCTCGAAGAGCGTCAGCCGAAGGTTGTTCAACCAGTCCGCGATGGGCTCCAGGCCGGTGCTTCGCCAATCGAACACCTTCGAAAGCTGATTGCCGGCGAGCGCCAAGAAGATCCCGGTCCCACCCAGGAGCCCGGTGAAACCAGTCGCGAATGACCCGGCGAAACAGGCCGCGGCCGCGGCGAGGCACGCCACGATGACTCCCACGTCGCGAAAGCGGAGAGGCGTTCTCGAGCGCCCGGGCGGTTCGGGCGGAGCATCGGTGAAATGCTCCATCGCTCGATAGTCCTCTGCGTACGAGGAGCGGTCAAGTCTGCACGTGAGCCGCGAACTACGAGCCGTCGAGCCGAACGAGCATCTTGCCTGTGTTCTCGCCTTCGAGGAGGCCGATGAACGCCTTTGGGGCGTTGTCGATCCCCTCGACGATCGTCTCGCGGTGCTTCAGGGAGCCGTCCGCGATCCAGCCGGCCGCGTCGCGGACGAAGTCGGGATAGCGGTCGTTGTGGTCGAAGATGATGAAGCCCTGCATCCGCAGGCGCTTGGTGACGATCATGTGCATGTTCCGCGGCCCGGGCTTCGCCTCGGTGTCGTTGTAGCGCGAGATCGAGCCGCAGGCGGCGATGCGGCCGTAGCGCCGCAAGGCGTGGATCGCGGCCTCGAGGTGGTCGCCGCCGACGTTGTCGAAGTACACGTCGATCCCGTCGGCGAGCTCCTCGCGGAGCGATGCCGTCTTGTAGTTGAACGCCTGGTCGAAGCCGAGCTCCTCGCGAAGCCAGGCGACCTTCTCGTCCGATCCTGCGGAGCCGATGACACGGCAGCCCTTGATCCGGGCGATCTGCCCCACTTCCGAGCCGACGGCTCCGGCGGCTCCGGAGACGAAGACGGTCTCCCCCTCCTTCGGCTGTCCGATGTCGAGCAGCCCGACGTACGCGGTCAGCCCAGTCATGCCGAGGACGCCGAGGAACGCCTCCGGCGGCGCCAACGTCGTGTCGGCCTTGCAGCGCGCCACTGCCCGTCCGAGACCGCTACCTCGCGCCAGCCCAGCCCATGGACGACCCAGTCGCCCTCGGCGAAGGCGCTCGTTGCGCGAGGCGACGACCTGCCCCACCGCGCCGCCGTAGAGCGGCTCGCCGATCGCGTACGGAGGCACGTACGACTTGACGTCGTTCATTCGCCCGCGCATGTACGGGTCGACCGACATGAACGCATTGCGAACGACGAGCTCTCCGTCGGCGGGATCGGGCACGTCCACCTCGGCGAGCTCGAAGTCACTGTCCTGCGGCAGGCCGTGCGGCCGGGCCGCGAGGCGCCATTCCTTGCTCCTCACGGCCCGACCCTATAACCCCGGCGCTACGCCGTCTGTGCGAGGCGCGGCGTGCAGCTGGACTGCCCGCGCTTCTCGAGGTACTGCTGGTGATAGTCCTCGGCCTCGTAGAACGTCTGGGCCGGCTCGATCTGCGTGGCGATCGGCTTGCGGTGATTCGCCTGCTCGGCCTGCTTCGAAGCCTCGGCGGCGGCCCGCTGCTCCTCGTCGTGGACGAAGATCACCGTGCGGTAGTTGTCGCCGACGTCCCAGCCCTGCCGGTTGACCTGCGTCGGGTCGTGCTTGCGCCAGAAGACCTGCAGCAGGTCGTCGTACGAGATCTCTGCGGGGTCGTAGGTGACCTCGACGACCTCGGCGTGGCCGGTCGTGTGCGAGCACACGTCCTCGTAGGTCGGGTTGTCGAGGTGGCCGCCGGCGTAGCCGACGCGCGTGCCGGTGACGCCGTTGAGCTGCCGGAACGCGGCCTCCACGCCCCAGAAGCACCCAGCGCCGAATGTTGCCTTCCTAGTCTCCAACTACTCCTCCTCCAGGTTCAGTGCGGCCGAATTGATGCAGTAGCGAATGCCGGTCGGGTGCGGCCCGTCGGGGAACAGGTGCCCGAGGTGGCCGCCGCAAGCCGCGCACATGACCTCCGTGCGCACCATGCCGTAGGCGGTGTCGGTCTCCTCCTCGATCGCGTCCTCGCTCGCGGGCGAGTGGAACGCGGGCCAGCCGCAGCCGGAGTCGTACTTGGCGTCCGAGGTGAAGAGCTCGGCGCCGCAGCCGGCACAGTGGTACGTGCCCGGCTCGAAAGAGTGGTCGTACTCGCCGCTGAACGGATGCTCCGTGCCCTTCTGGCGCAGAACGTGGAACTGCTCGGGGGTCAACTCCGCCCGCCACTGCTCCTCCGTCTTCTGAACCTTCTGCCCTGTCTGGTTCTTGATCGCTTTCTCCTTGGTTTCGGGGACGCAGAATAGTCTCGGCGCCCTCGGAAACGTTACGCGCTGCAGTGCAGCCGAGGATTTGCGTCCCGGAACGACCAACGCCGCCCCGAAGGGCGGCGCTGGTTTGTAGCGGTGAGAGGCAGGCTGCGGCTTCCCGCCTTCTCTTGCTTGTGGCCACGAGGACTGCGGCACTCCTCGCGACACATCCAGTATCGGCCAGAAGCGGCGAACCCGAATCACTCAATCGAGGTAAGTGAAGCTTTGGCGTGAACCAACCAAAAGGGGACGAGTCAAGCGGATCCCGTCGCGCAAAGTCGGGTAGTCACGGCGAGCCCGATGCGGCGGGGCTCGAGTGACAAAAGGTTCCAAGGTTCCAAGGTTCCAAGGCTCCAAGCGCGACAGTCACGACGAGCCCGATGCGGCGGGGCTCGAGTGACAAGAGGTTCGACAGAGTGACAAGGACGAGGATCGTGAGAGGCGGTTCCCTGCGGCGGAGCCGCCTCTCGCCTTAACTGCGGAGGTCGAAATGACTGCGGATCACATGAAGACGAAGTTCCGGAACTTTCCTGCGGCGAACCTGCTCGCAAAGATCGTCTCCCGGTAGTCGTCGCTTCTACCGGTCGATCGTCGCCATGCTGGCGTAACGGTCGCCGGCAGCGGCTCCCGGAGGAAACGCGGCGTCGAGCCGGGCGAGGTCGTCCTCGGTCAGCTCGACGTCAAGCGCTCCGACGTTCTGCTCCAGGTACCCGCGGCGCTTCGTGCCCGGGATCGGGACGACGTCCTCCCCGCGTGACAGCACCCAGGCGAGCGCGAGCTGCGCGGCCGTGCAGTGCTTCTCGGCGGCGAACTGCTCCACGAGCTCCGCGAGCTGCTGGTTCTGCTCGAGGTTCTCGCCCTGCAAGCGTGGATAGTTGGCGCGGAAGTCGTCCCTCGCCGAGCTCGTCCGGCGACTTGAACCGCCCCGAGAGGAAGCCCCGGCCGAGCGGGCTGTACGCGACGAAGCCGATGCCGAGCTCGCGGCAGGTCGGCAGGATCTCCGCCTCGACGTCGCGTGTCCAGAGCGAGTACTCCGACTGGAGCGCGGTGATCGGGTGCACGGCTTCGGCGCGGCGGATCGTCGCCGGCGCAGCCTCGGAGAGCCCGAGGTGGCGCACCTTGCCCTCGGCGACGAGCTCCGCCATCGCGCCGACGGTGTCCTCGATCGGCGTCTGCTTGTCGACGCGGTGCTGGTAGTAGAGGTCGATCGTCTCGACGCCGAGCCGCCGGAGCGAGGCCTCGCAGGCGCTCTTGACGTATTCCGGCGTGCCGTTGATCCCGATCCAGCTGCCGTCGTCGGCGCGCTGGTTGCCGAACTTCGTCGCCAGCACGACCTGGTCGCGCTTGCCGGCGATCGCCTTGCCGACGAGCTGCTCGTTGCGGCCGGTGCCATACATGTCTGCGGTGTCGAGGAAGTTGGCACCGAGCTCGAGCGCGCGATGAATCGTCGCGATCGCCTCTCCCTCGTCCGTCGTTCCGTAGAACTCGGACATCCCCATGCAGCCGAGACCGATCGCGCTGACCTCGAGGTCGCGCAGCTTCCGCGTCGCCATCCGTCCTCCCTCATCGCTTGCTTGCGGCCAGTCTGCCTGCGCGAGCCCTCCCCGCGGCGCACCTTCCGCAGACCAACGGCGCGAGCGTGGCGACTCTCCGTCAGAGCGGCGTTTTAGCTCTTGCAACACTGAATCTGTACCAGGTACACGACCAGGTACGGGGACGAGGCGATTCGCCGTCAGAGCGGCGATTTTCGCTCTTGCAACAACGAATCCGTACCTGGTACCCGACGAGGTACGAGAAGCGAGGTCAGTCGATCGCCTCCTCGGCCTCCTCGCCGTGCTCGACGATGTCGCCCTTCGGAAGAGCACCCGCTTGCAGACCGTCTGCCACTCGGGCTTGCGCCGCATCAGGAACTCGAGGTCCATGGCGAAGTGCTTGAACTCCTCGTGCTGCGCGTTCTCCATGATCGCCTTCGCCTCGGCGTCCTTCTCGAGCGCCAGCCGCTGCTCGTACCAGCCGATCGCCTCGGCTTCCTCGATCAGCGACACGCACATGCGGGCGAACGTGCGTGTCTCGTCCGGCAGCTCGTTGGCCGGCTCGTGGTACTGCTCGAATCCCATCAGGCCCCCTTCTGTGCTTCCAGCTGCTGCGCCCCGGTGGCCAGCTGCTCTGGATGATCCTCGAACTGATACCGCAGCACCGGCTGCCTGACCGCCTTCACCTCGTCGACCCGGCGGACGGGACGCGAGCGCGGCGCGTCCTTCAGCTTCTGCGGATCTTCGGCCGCGTCGAGCGCGATCTGGTGCATCGCGTCGGCGAACTCGTCCAGCGTCTCCTTCGCCTCGCTCTCCGTCGGCTCGATCATCAGCGCCTCCGGCACGACGAGCGGGAAGTACACCGTCGGCGGATGGAACCCGTAGTCCATCAGGCCCTTCGCGACGTCGAGTGCGGTGATCCCGTGATCGCGCTTCAGGTGCCGCGCCGACAGCACGAACTCGTGCATGCAGAGCCGGTCGTACGGAAGCTCGTAGTCGTCCTTCAGGCGCGCGAGCAGGTAGTTCGCGTTCAGCACGGCGACCTCGCTCATCTCCCGCAGCTGGTTCCCCCACGAACGGATGTAGGCGTACGAGCGGACGAAGACGCCGAACGGCCCGGTGAACGCACGCACCTTGCCGATCGACTTCGGCCGGTCGAAGTCCAGCCGGAACGCGTCGCCGTCCTTGACCGGCTGGGGCACCGGCAGGAACGGCTCCAGAATGTCGCGCACCGCGATCGGGCCGCCGCCGGGGCCGCCGCCGCCGTGCGGCTGCGAGAACGTCTTGTGGAGGTTGATGTGGACGATGTCGAAGCCCATGTCGCCGGGCCTCGAGATGCCGCAGACCGCGTTCAGGTTCGCGCCGTCGTAGTACATGAGCGCGCCGGCCCCGTGGAAGATCGCCGCGATCTCCTCGACGTTCTCGTCGAACAGGCCGAGCGTCGAGGGATTGGTGAGCATCAGCCCGGCGGTGTCGCCGTCGACCATCTCGCGCAGGCGCGTCACGTCGATGTTGCCGCGCGCGTCGGTGGCGACCTTCTGCAGCTCGAACCCCGACATCGTCACCGACGCGGGGTTCGTCCCGTGCGCGGTGTCTGCAACGACGATCTTGCGGCGGTTCGTCTCGCCTCTGTCGGCGAAGTAAGCGCGGATCAGCATCAGGCCGGTCACCTCGCCCTGGGACCCCGCGGCGGGCTGCAGGCTGACGGCGTGCAGGCCGGTGATCTCCTTGAGGATCTCCTGCAGCCGCCACATCAGCTCCAGCGCGCCCTGCGCCCCGTCGTCCTCCTGCAGCGGGTGGAGCTGCGCGAAGCCCGGCAGCATCGCGACTCGCTCGTTGACGCGCGGGTTGTACTTCATCGTGCACGAGCCGAGCGGATAGAAGCCCGTGTCGACGCCGAAGTTCCGCGTCGAGAGCTGGGTGAAGTGGCGGAGGATCTCCGGCTCGGCGAGCTCGGGCAGGCGCGGCAGCGTCGTGCGCGCGAGCTCCGACGGAACCTCGGGCTGCGGCAGATCGTGACGGGGCAGCGTGTAGGCCGTGCGCCCAGGGACGCTCTTCTCGTAGATCAGCTTCATTTCCCCAGAACCTCCGCGAGGCGATCGATGTCCGCCGGCGAGCGCTTCTCCGTCACGGCGACGAGGAGCGCGTCGTCCAGGCCGGGATAGTCGCGGCCGAGCGCGTACCCGGGATGGACACCCTGGGCGCGCGCCTGCTTGATCGCCTCCTGCGCGGGCCGGTCCGAGGCGAACGGCGAACTCCTTGAACGTCGCCCGGTCGCCCGAAACGACGGGCAGGCCGAGGCGCTCCTTCGCGTAGGCGGCGAGGCTCATGCACGTCGTGCCGAGCTCGCGGATGCCCTGTGGGCCGAGCCACGAGAGATAGACGAGCCCCTGCAGACTGAGCAGCGTCTGATTGGTCGTCATGTTGTGCGTCGCCTTCTCCCGGCGGATGTGCTGTTCGCGGGTCTGCAGCGTCAGCACGTACGCACGCTTTCCATCGAGGTCGGTCGTCTCGCCGATGATCCGGCCGGGCATCCGGCGGACGTACTCCTGCTTCGCAGCGAAGAAGCCGTAGTGCGGCCCGCCGAAGCTCTGGTAGTTGCCGGCCCCCTGCCCCTCGCCGATCGCGATCGCGCAGCCGTATGCCCCCGGCGCCTCGAGCACGCCCAGCGACAACGGGTCGACGTGGGCGACGGGCATCGCGCCGGCGTCGTTCGCGGCCGCCGCGAGCTCGGGTGCGGCCTCGAGGACGCCGAAGAAGTTCGGCTGCTGGAAGATCACGCACGCCGCGTCCTCCGCCGCGTCCGCCACGGCCGCAGGGTCGGTCCACCCCTGCTCGTGCGGAACCTCGACGACCTCCATCCCGAACCCCGGCGCATACGTCTTCAAGACCTGCCGCACCTGCGGGTTCGTTGCTTCGGTGACGACGATCTTCGACCGGCCGGTGACGTGCCTGGCCACGTAGCACGCGTCCGCGGCCACGGTCGACCCGTCGTAGCCCGACGCGTTCGAGACGTCCATCCCGGTCAGCTCGCAGATCGCCGTCTGGTACTCGAAGATCGCCTGCAGGACGCCCTGGCTCATCTCGGGCTGGTACGGCGTGTAGGCGGTCAGGAACTCGCCGCGCTGGATCACCGCGTCGGCGATCGCCGGCACGTAGTGGTCGTAGATGCCTGCGCCGAGAAACGAAAGCTCGAGGGAGTTCCGCCCCGCAAGCTCCTCGAGGTGTGCTGTGACCTCCTGCTCGGAAAGCGGCGGCTCGAGGTCCAGCTCGCGCCCGAGACGGACGCCTGCCGGGATGTCTGCGGAAGAGCTCGTCGATCGAGTCGACGCCGATCGTCGCCAGCATCGCCTCGCGGTCGGCGTCCGTGAGCGACAGGTACGCGCTCAACTACTCGTCCGCCAGAAGCTGCTTGTACGCCTCTGCGTCCAGGAGCTGCTCGACCTCGGACGGGTTCGCTGAGCCGGATCCGGACCAGCCAGCCTTCGCCGTACGGATCCTCGTTGACCGTCTCCGGCTCGTCGATCGCCTTCTGATTGACGTCGATGATCTCGCCCGAGAGCGGTGCGATCACGTCTGAGACCGCCTTCACGGACTCGACCTCGCCGTAGGTCGCGTCCTTGGCGATCGTGGCCCCCGTCTCGGGAGCCTCGTAATGGACGAGCTCGCCGAGGGCGTCCTGGGCGTACCAGGTGACGCCGAGCGTCGCCTCGTCACCGTCGATGCGCGCCCAGTCGTGCTCGGCGTGGTACTTGAGATCCTCGGGATAGCTCTCGGCCGCGGCCACTAGCGCTCCTTCTGGTAGATGGGCTTCTTGACGATCCTGGCACCGCGCGGCTTGCCGCGGACGTCGATCGTGATCGATGTGTCGGGTTGCGCCTGCGCGGCCGGCACATAACCGAGGCCGATGCCGACGTCGAGCATCGGCGAATGCGAGCCGGAGGTAACGCGGCCGCCGCCCTCGATCGACATGCCCTGCCGCGGAATCGCCTTCTCGGTCATCACGAAGGCGGCGAGGCGCTCTGCTCGGCCCCTCCTCCTTGACGCGGCGGAGCACGTCGGCGCCCGTGAAGTCCGTCTCGAGCGCGCAGACCCAGCCGAGGCCGGCGGAGATCGCATCGGTGTCCTGGTCGATGTCGTTGCCGTGGAGCGGGAAGCACACCTCGAGCCGGAGCGTGTCGCGCGCGCCGAGCCCGACGGGCGTGACACCCCGGGCAATGACGGCGTCCCAGAGCGCAACCGCCTCCTCGGCGGGCGTCATCAGCTCCACACCCTCCTCGCCGGTGTAGCCGGTGCGATTCACCATCACCTCGACTCCGTCGAGCTCAGCCATCTCCCACGTGAACGCCTTGCCGTGCTCGAGCCCGAGCCGCTCGAGCGCGCGCGGACCCTGCACGGCGAGCAGTGCGTACTCGTCCGAGAAGTCACGCACGTCCGAGCCGGGTAGCTCACGCGTCTTGAGCCATTCGAAGTCGGCCGCCCGGTTCGAGGCGTTGACGATCAACAGATACCGAAAGTCGTCGGTGCGATAGACGATCAGGTCGTCGACGATGCCGCCGCGCTCGTTCGTCAGCAGCGTGTATTGCGCATCGCCGACGCCGAGCTTGTCGATGTCGTTCGAGAGCGTCGCCTGCAGGAGATCACGCGCGTACATCCCCTCGACCTCGAGCTCGCCCATGTGCGAGACGTCAAAGACGCCCGAGTCCGTGCGCACCGCCCGGTGCTCGGGAATGACGCCCTCGTACTGGACGGGCATCTCCCAGCCGGCGAAGGGAACCATCCGAGCGCCGGCCGCGACGTGGCGATCGTAGAGAGGCGTGCGCGCGAGGGTCTGCACCGCCCTGATGCTAACGACCCGTCATGGACTGCGGCCCCGCCTTGTGGACGGGACCACGGACCGGGTCGTTTCGCCGGCCACATGAGCCGACTGGGGAGAGAGCAGGCGCCTTCTACCCGGCGCTCAGCCCTCGGCAAACGTCTACTCGTCGCGCAGGAACGACGGCACGTCGAGCACGTCCGAGGACATGTCGAAGTCGCTGCTGTCGGATGGTGCCCCGACCGGCGCCTCGACGCTCGTGCGACTCGTCCGGCGCCGTCTGCCGGAGCCGAAGCCCGTCGCGATCACGGTCACGCGCACCTCGTCGGTGAGTGACTCGTTGATGACCGCGCCGAAGATGACGTTCGCGTTCTGGTCGGCCGCGCTCGTCACGACCTCCGCGGCCTCGTTGACCTCGAAGAGGCCGAGGTCGGGGCCGCCGGTGATGTTCAGCAGGATGCCCGTCGCGCCCTCGATGGACGCCTCGAGCAGCGGGCTGGAGACGGCGGTGCGAGCCGCCTCGGTGGCGCGGTTCTCGCCCTGCGAGACGCCGATGCCCATCAGCGCCGAGCCGGCGTCGCGCATGATCGTCCGGACGTCGGCGAAGTCGAGGTTGACGATGCCGGGCACGGTGATCAGGTCCGTGATGCCCTGCACGCCCTGGCGGAGGATGTCGTCGGCCATCTTGAAGGCGTCGACGATCGACGTCCGCTTCTCGACGACCTGGAGCAGGCGGTCGTTCTCGATCACGATCAGCGTGTCCACCTTGTCCGAGAGGTCGGAGATGCCCTGGTCGGCCTGTTGCGCACGGCGCCTGCCCTCGAACGAGAACGGCTTCGTGACGACGCCGACGGTGAGCGCCTCGAGCTCGCGCCCGAGCTCGGCGACGATCGGCGCGCCGCCCGTGCCCGTGCCGCCACCCTCGCCCGCGGTGACGAAGATCATGTCGGCGCCCTTCAGCGCCTCCTTCAGCTCATCGCGGCTCTCCTGAGCAGCCGCCTGACCGACCACCGGATCGGCGCCGGCGCCGAGCCCCCGCGTCGCCTTCGCACCGATGTGGATCTTCACGTCGGCATCGCACATCATCAATGCCTGCGCGTCGGTGTTGACGGCGATGAACTCGACGCCGGAAAGGCCGGCATCGACCATGCGGTTGACGGCGTTCGTGCCGCCGCCGCCGACTCCGACGACCTTGATGACTGCGAGGTAATTCCCGCTGCGTTCTCTCATGTGAAGTTCGCTCGACCTCAAGCTTTCATGGAGGTTGGGGCTGTCGAGCGCCTCCTTCCAAGGGCAGAGTAGGGGCAGTTGCCGCGTGTGTCAACGCGGATATTGGCACTCTCGACCGTCATAACCCTCAACCTCAACCTCCGACTTGAGAGTTGAGAGCGACAACCGGCCGCTCGGGGACGCTGACGTCGAGGTAGGAGCCGGGGCCGGCCTCACCGACCGTGTGGAGCACGCGGCGAGCGATCGACAGCTTCAGCCGCAGGTCGCCGGTGTCGCCGAGGCGAAGCTCCAGGCCTGTCCGCAGCACGAGCGTCACCTCGTCTCGCGTGGCGCGCACGTAGCGCGGGTGAAGGCCGAACGCGCCGCCCGCGAGAGGCGCGAGCGCGGCAACCGCGCGGGACCCGCTGCGGACGTCCACCCTGTCCCCCACGCGCGGCGAGGCATCCGGGCCGAGCCAGATCCGGGGCAGGCCGAGGAGCGTGCCGTGAACGGCTGTCCGGAGCACCCGACCTCGCGTCGAGACGACCCACGACTCGGCGCCGCGGCGCAGGACCGCCGCCGGCTCCTCGGTGCGGATGCGGATCGAGAGCGTGTGCGGGAAGGCGCGGTCGATCGAGGCCGATTGGACCTCCGGCACCTGCTCGGTGAGGAGTGCGCCCAGGGCGGCCGGATCGACCTTGAGCAGGCTGACCCCGCGCTCGTCGCGCAGCGCCCGGCGAATCTCGTTCTGCACCCGGGGCGGCGCCCCCTGCAACTCGATCCGCTGCACCGCGAAGACGGACGTCTCACGCGCTGCGCCGTAGAGCGCGACGGCGGCGACCAGGAGCCCGAGCCCGACGACGATCGACCGTCCCGACGGTGCGACGGCGCCGAGGGCGCGTCGCTGCGGCAACCGTTGCACGGCGGCACGCGCGGTCGGGCGACTCTTGTGGCGCGCGGACACGCGGGACTCTTCGCCGCGTCGCTCGATTGACCTGCCGGAGGGGCGGCTCTATCGTCGGGAAGAGAAGGCGAGGAGGACGCATGACCCCCAGTGCGCGTTCATCCTGCGGCGCCTGTGCGCTGCTCGCGGTGGCGATGGTGGCCGTCCTCGGATCGGCCGGCGGAGCCCGGGCGACGTTTCCGGGGCGGCTCGGGCCTGTCGTCTACTCCAGCGCACGCGACGGCAGCGGCGACCTCTTCGTCGTCGACTCCGCAAACGGGACGGTGAGCCGCCTCACGAGCTCTCCCACGGCCGACGACGCCGAGCCGGCCTGGTCGCCCGACCTCGACAGTGGCCGAATCGCGTTCGCGAGCACGCGGAGCGGCAACACCGACGTCTACGTGATCGACGCCGACGGCTCCAACGAGCAGCAGCTGACGAACGGCCCAGCGGTCGACACGCAGCCGGCGTGGTCGCCCGACGAGAGCGACCACAGGATCGTCTTCGTCTCCGACCGGGACGGGAACCGCGAGCTCTACACCATGCGGGACGACGGGAGCGACCCACGACGGCTGACGACCGACGGCGCGATCGACACCGACCCGGCGTGGTCGCCTGACGGCAAGCGGATCACATTCGCGAGCAACCGCACCGGCAATTTCGACATCTGGCTCATGAACGCGGACGGCACGGGCCAGCAGAGGATCACGAAGAAGGGCGGCGACGACAGGCATCCGTCCTGGTTCCCCGACGGCTCGCTGATCGCCTTCGACCGGACGCCCACGGGAGGCGCCGGCGACATCTACTTCATCAAGCCCGACAGCCGTGGCCTCGGGCGCGTGACCGTGACCCGCTCCAATGACGTCGAGCCGGTCTGGTCGCCCGACGGAAGCAGCATCGCGTTCACGAGCGACCGGAGCGGGAACGGCGACGAGCTCTGGGTGATGCGCGCGACAGGCGCGCAGCCGGTGCAGCTCACCGCGTCCGCGGCGCCCGCCGGCGCCGCCGACTGGCAGCGCCGCGTGCCGCTCGACATCACCGTCGTCCTGCCGACGGTCGTCGCGGAGGCAGGCGGACGCGTCTGCACGCAAACCGGCACGCCGGGCCCGGACCAGCTTGAAGGCGGCGCCTACGCAGATGTGATCTGCGGGCTCGGCGGAGCGGACACGATCAGCACCGGTGCAGGCGACGACGTCGTGATCGGCGGGCCGGGAAGCGACACCATCTCGACCGGCAGCGGGGCCGACACGATCTACGCGCGCGACGGAGTCCGTGACCGGATCAACGGCGGCCCCGGGCGTGACCGCGCGCACGTCGATCCAAAACGCGACAAGCTTTCCGGCGTGGAGGTCCGGTTCTGACCACGAAGCGGCGCCCGGCGCGCCCGAAGATCGTCGACCGGATCGCGCAGATCCCGAAGATCGCGAGCGGAGCAGGCGCCGTCGTCGGCCTGATCGCCGGCATCCTCGGCCTCTACACGTTCTTCCACCACGACAGCGGCTCGCCGCCGCCCGCGACGACGGCGCCGACCGTCGTCCAGCAGGAGGTGCACCTCGACGGCGTCGCGCTGGAGAACGGCGTCACGCTGCGGGAGTACCTGGAGCGGATCGGGAAGCCGACGAGCGGCTACAGCCGCGGCCAGCTCGCCCACGGTGGTGTCGTCGCGACCGTCTCGCTGACCGCAGTCGGGCTCGAAGGCAAGGAGCTCCTCCTCAACTGGACGCTGATCGACGACGCCAGCAAGAAGCAGGTGCCCGACTTCCGCGACCAGCCGGCGGGGCGGATTCGCGAGGGCGGGCTCAAGAAGGGCGGCAGCGACTTCTGGGTGCCCGCACCGACACGGCCGGGGCTCTACTGGGTCCTCTTCGAGCTCCGCGCGCTGAACGGATCGCTGATCGACAAGAAGCTCAGCGACCGCACGTTCCGCGTCGCGTGAGGCACTAGTCCAGGAACAGGCTGCTGATGCTCTCTCGGTTGTGGATCCGGCGGATCGCCTCGGCGAAGAGCGACGCGGCCGGGACGACCCGCACCTTCTCGCTGAACGGCTCGGGCTGGGTCTCGATCGAGTCCGTGCAGTAGATACGGGAGATCGAGCTCGCATCGAGCGCCTCCATCGCACCGACGGCGAACACGCCATGGGTCACGGCGGCGACCACCGAGCGGGCGCCGCGGGCGACGAGCTGCTCGGCGGCCTCGACGAGCGTGCCGCCGCTGACCGTGAAGTCGTCGACGAGGATCGCGTCGCGGCCGGACACTTCGCCGATGATCTCGACGACGTGCGGCAGCTCATCGTGCTCGGGGCGCTCCTTGTCGGCGATCGCGAGCGGCGCGTCGAGCCGGCGGGCCATGCTCCTGGCCTTCTTCGCGAAGCCTGCGTCCGGCGAGACGACGACCGGGTTGTCGAGCCCGTCGCCGCGGATCGCGTCGCAGAGCATCGCTCCCGCGTACAGGTCGTCGACCGGGCGCGCGAAAGAAGCCCTGGATCTGCGGAGCGTGCAGGTCCATGCACACGACGCGGTCGGCGCCCGCGGCCTCGATCGCGTCGGCGCACACACGGGCGCGGATCGACACGCGGGGCTCGTCCTTCTTGTCGCCCTTCGCGTAGCTGAAGTAGGGGACGACCGCCGTCACCGAGTCGGCGCTCGCGCGGCGGAAGGCGTCGAGCCAGAAGAGCAGCTCCATGAAGTTCGCATTCGCCGGAAACGCGGTCGACTGGACGATGTAGACGCTGCGGCCGCGGACGTTCTCGAGCACGCGGACGAAGAGGTTGCCGTCGGAGAAGCGGAGCGTCTGGTTTCGGCCGAGCGCGACGCCGAGCTCGTCGCAGATCGCCCGGGTGAGGTTCGGGCTTGCCGAGCCGGCAAAGACGAGCGGTGCGTCGTCCTCGTCGCGGCGCGTCCAGGGAGCCTTCATCTACTCGCCAGCTCAAGGTCACCGAGGAGCTGCACCTCGTGCTCGAGCTCGACGCCGAACTGCTCGTGAGCGCGGCGGCGCGCCTCGATCATCAGGGCGATCGCGTCGGCGGAGGTTGCGCCGCCCGCGTTCTCGATGAAGTTCGCGTGCATCGGGGAGATCATCGCGCCTCCGATCTGGTAGCGCTTCAACCCGCACGCCTCGAGCATGCGCCCGGCGCCGAGCTCATGGTCGGGATTCTTGAACACACTGCCGAAGGTTCGCTTGTTCGTCGGCTGGCTCGCCTTCCGCTCGGCGATCAGCTTGGCGACGAGCGCCTTGATCTCCGGCTCCGGCCGCGGTGCGAGCCGGAACTCGACCGCAGCGACGACCTGGCCGGATCGAAGGCTCGAGTGCCGGTACGTGAGCTCGAGCTCGGCCGCGGTTCGCCACGCAGCTCCGTCCGCGTCTACGACGAGCGCGCGCTCGAGGATCTGCGCCCAGTCGCCGCCGTACGCGCCTGCGTTCATCTTCACGCCGCCGCCGGCGGTGCCCGGGATCGCGCACGCGAACTCGAACCCGCCGAGCCCGGCGGCGCGGGCGCGATGGAGGCAGACGGCGTTCGGCGCGCCGCCACCGGCGACCAGCAGGTCGCCTCTCGTCTCCGCGCTTGCAAGCTCGCCGGCGAGCTTCAGCACGAGAGCGTAGACGCCTGCGTCCGCCGGCAGGAGGTTAGAGCCGAGCCCGATCGTCTCGACGCCGACGTCGTCGGCCGCGGCCCAGCGCAGGAGCTCCTGCAGCTCGTCGAGCGACTCGGGACGCGCGAACCAGCGCGCGGGACCGCCGGTGCCGAGCGTGGTGAAGCGCGAGAGCGCGATGTTCTCCTCGAGGCGGGCCCGCGTCATGAGAGCGCAGCCTCGATCAGCTTCGGCGCGCGGTCGACGTCACCGGCGCCGATCGTCAGCACGATGTCCCCGGGCCGCGTGCGACCCACGACGTACCGCACCGCGTCCTCCAGATCCGGCATCCAGCCCGGGACCGCGCCCGCCTCGGCGGTTGCGTCGACGACGAGCTTGCCGGTCACTCCGTCGACCGGCTGCTCACGCGCCGCGTAGATCTCCGTCACAGCGACGTCGTCCGCCTGAGCCAGCGCCTGGCCGAGCTCCTGCGCGAGGTGGCGGGTGCGCGAGTAGAGGTGTGGCTGGAAGAGCACGCGCACGCGCCGGTCCGGCCAGCGCTCGCGGATCGCCGCGATCGTGGCGGCGACCTCGGTTGGATGATGGCCGTAGTCGTCGACGAGCGTCACCTCCCCCAGCTCGCGCACCTCGAAGCGTCGCACCGCGCCGCGGAACTCGCGCAGGGCGGGCTCGGCCTCGGCACGCGGCACTCCGGCGAGCTCGAGCGCCGCCAGCGCCGCACCCGCGTTCGACCGGTTGTGCTCGCCCGGCACCGCGAGCTCGAGGTCGGCCGGCGGCGCGTCGCGGACGACGTGCTCGAACCCGGCGAGCCAGCGCTCGAACTCCTCGCGGAGCTCCGCCTCGGACGCGTACTCGGCGTGATGGTCGAGCTCGAGATTCGTGACGACGGCGATCTGGCCGCGCAAGCCGAACGCCGAGCGGTCCGACTCGTCGCCCTCGACGACGAGCCAGCCCTCCCCCGCGCCCGCGTTGCCGCCGAGTTGCGGCACCTGCGCGCCGATCAGGAACGCCGGATCACGCCCCGTCTCCTGCAGCACGAACGCGATCATCGCAGCCGTCGTTCCCTTGCCGTGCGTGCCGGCGACGACGATCGAGCGGCGGAGTGCGACGAGCTCGGCGAGCAGCTCGCCGCGCGGCTTTCCCGGAAAGCGATACGCGGACGAGACGACGACCTCCCAGCCGTCCGGTGCCTCCGGCTCAGCCGAGAGGCGGATCTCCGTCCCGGCGAGCCCTGCGAGGTACGGCGTCTCGACGCGGTCCCAGCCGCCGACCTCGGCGCCCCAGGCACGCGCCAACTGCGCGTAGGCCGAGAGCCCGGCGCCGCCGATCCCGACGAACCAGAGCCGTCTACCGGCGAGCGGTTGCAAGCCGGATCAGCTCCTCGGCCACGTCGTCGGCAGCGCGCGGCCGCGCCGCCTGCAGCATCGCCTCGCCCATCCGGCCGCAGGCGCGCCGGGTCGTCGAGCAGCGAGCGGACGAGCTCGGGGACGGTCGCGAGCTCCGTCTCGCGCACCAGCACGGCGCCGCCCGACCGCTGGAAGTGCTCGGCGTTCCTCGCCTGGTGGTCGCCGGTGGCGTGAGGATACGGAACGAGGATCGCGGGCTTCCCCGCTGCCGCCAGCTCCCAGACGGTGCCGCCGCTGCGCGCCACGACGAGGTCGGCGGCCGAGAGCGCGGCGCCGAAGTGATCGGTGTACGGCAACAGCTTGTAGTCGTCGCGCTTGACCCGTTCCCGCACCCAGCCGTAGTCGCGTTCCCCGGAGAGGTGCAGCACCGGCGGGCCGGACTCGCCGAATGTCTCGACCGCGAGCTCGTTCAGCGAGCGCGCGCCCGCGAGCGCTCCGTAGACGAGCAGCACCGGGCCGCTCTCCGGCAGCTCGAAGAGCCGCCGGGCTTCGTCTTTCGCCATCGCCCGTGAGCGCCGCGGGATCGGCCGGCCGACGACGCGGTACTTCGTCGTCGCTGCGTCCCGGCAGCGGATAGGCCAGCAGGACGCTCTTCGCGAACGGAAGTGCGAGGCGGTTCGCCAAGCCGAGATGGGCATCCGCCTCGGTCAGCGCTGCCGGGATGCGCTTCGTGGCGGCCGCGAGCACCATCGGCCCCGCGACGAAGCCGCCGCCGCCAAGGACGACGTCTGGCCGTCTGCGCGCCAGGATGCGGCGACAGGCAAACGGTGCCCGGCCCGCGAGGATCAGTGCCTTCAGCAGTGCCAGCGACGGCCGCCGCGGGAAGCCGGTGACCCGGAACGTGTCGAGCTCGTAGCCCGCTTCAGGAACGAGCTGCGCTTCGACGCGATCCGGCGACCCGGCGAACGTCACGCTCACGCCGCGTTCCTGCAGCGCCTCGGCCACTGCGAGCGACGGCAGCACGTGGCCGGCTGTTCCCCCGCTTGCGATCAGGCACCTGAGTCTCTCGTGCTGCTGCATGGTTGGTGGCGATGTTAAGGAGAACGCCGACGGCGGCGAGCGAGACCACGAGCGCCGAGCCGCCGTAGGAGACGAACGGCAGCGGAATCCCGGTCAGTGGCGCGAGGCCCATCACCGCGGCGAGGTTGATCGCAGCCTGGCCGCAGACGAGCACCGTCAGCCCGGCCGCGAGCCGCTTGCCGAACGGGTCCTTGCACTTGATGGCGATGCGCAGGCCGGCGTAGGCGAAGAGCGCGAACGCGGCGATCACTGCGGTGACGCCGACGAGGCCGAGCTCCTCGCCGATGATCGCGAAGATCATGTCCGTGTGCACCTCGGGCAGATAGAAGATCTTCTGGACGCCCTGGCCGAGGCCGACGCCGAAGAGCCCGCCTGAGCCCATGCCGATCATCGCCTGCACGATCTGGAAGCCGGCACCCTGCGCGTCGTCCCACGGGTTCAGAAAGGCGAAGACGCGCGCGCGGCGATACGGCTCGAACCAGATCGCCATCACGCCGAGTGAGGTCGCGATCGTGAACGCGGCCGCGAGGACGCTGACCGGCGTCCCCGTCACGAGCAGCATCCCGCCGAGCATCACGAACAGCGAGATCGTCGTCCCGAGGTCCGGCTCGGCCAGCAGCAGCAGCGCGAACACACCGGCGAGGAGCCCGATCGGCCGCGCGAGCTCCTTCAGCGTCTGTGGCGGCTTCCGGCGCGAGAGATACGCGGCAGCCCAGACGCAGAGCGCGAACTTGGCGAGCTCGGAGGGCTGGAACGCCGCCGGGCCGAACGAGATCCAGCGGCGGGCGCCGTTGACGGAGGTGCCGATCACGAGCACCGCGGCGAGGAGCCCCAGGCTCGCGAGCACGAGGCCCGGCGCGAGGTGCTTGAGCGCGCGAAAGTCCCATCGGGCGGCGAGCAGCATCGCGCCGACGCCGATCAGCGCGTAGATCCCCTGGCGCTTCAGGTAGTAGCTCGGGTCGTTGCCGCCGACCGCGGCCGCGGCGGAGGTGGCGCTGTAGACCATCACCAGCCCGAACGCGACGAGCGCCAGGGTGACGAGGATCAGCAGGCGCTGCTCGAGCTCGCCCTTCTTCCCGGTTTTCCTCACCCGGAGAGGTTCGCCACCAGCCTCCTGAAGTCCTCGCCCCGCTCCTCGAAGTTCGAGTACTGGTCGTAGCTCGCGCAGGCCGGCGAAAGCAGGACGACCTCGCCCGCCTGCGCCTCCGCCGAGGCGAGCTCGACGGCCCGCTCGAGCGTCCCGGCGCGCACGGCGACGTCCCCCAGCGCCTCGGCGAGCTGGTCCGACGCCTCGCCGACGAGGAAGGCACGACGGACGTGCGGCGCGAGCGGCGCGAACGACTCGCCCTTGAGCGAGCCGCCGAGGATCACGAGCGCATCCGGGTACGCGGCCAGTCCTCGCAGCGTGGCGGCCACGTTGGTCGCCTTCGAGTCGTTGACGTAGCGCACACCGCTCACCTCGCCGACGGTCTCCAAGCGGTGCGGGACGCCCGGGAAGGTGCGCAGCGCCTCGGCGATCGCGTCGTCCTTGATCCCGGCGGCGCGTGCGGCCGCGGTGGCGGCGGCGGCGTTCTCGCGGTTGTGCTCGCCCGGGATCAGCGGCTCCGCCGGCAACGGGTCGTCGGCTGCGAACTCCCGCCCCGGGAGGCCAAAGCCACGCGGGACGACCGCGGCGTCCGCCCGCTCGTAGATCCGGAGCTTCGCGTCGCGATAGGCGTCGAAGCTGCCGTGCCGGTCGAGATGGTCCGGCTCGAGGTTCAGGAGCACCGCGACCCGGCAGCGGAACTCGTGGATGTCCTCCAGCTGGAAGGAGGACAGCTCGCAGACGACCCAATCCGCCTGCTCGACCGCCGTCAGCGGGTTGCCGACGTTGCCCGCGACGGCCACGTCCCGACCGGCGGCGCGGAACATCGCGCCGAGGAGCTCCGTCGTCGTCGTCTTTCCGTTCGTCCCGGTGACGCCGACGATCGGCCGCTCCGGATGGAGCCGCCAGCCCAGCTCGACCTCCGACCAGACCGGAATCCCGAGCTCGCGCGCCGCGGCGACGAGCGGCCGCTCGCCCGGCACGCCTGGGCTCTTCACCAGCACGTCGATCCCGTCGAGAAGCGCCGGCTCGTCCTCGTTGCCGAGCGTCCGGTCGACGCGGACGACCTCCTCGCCGCGGCGCTCCAGCGCCTCGGCTGCGGCGACGCCCGAACGCGCCAGGCCGTAGACGAGGTACCTCAATGCGGGACGGCGTAGTACTTGTAGAAGAGCGCGAAGCCGGCCGTGCACAGGATCGCAGTGATGATCCAGAAGCGAACCATGATCTTCGTCCCCGACCAGGCCTTCATCTCGAAATGGTGGTGGATCGGCGCCATCAGAAACACGCGTCTTCCCAGGTACTTGAACGTGAAGACCTGCAGGATCACCGACACCGCCTCGATCACGAAGATGCCCGCGATGAAGAGCAGCAGGACCTCGACCTTCATCATGATCGCCGCGCCCGCGATCGCGCCGCCGAGGGCCATGGCACCGGTGTCGCCCATGAAGACCTCGGCCGGGAAGGCGTTGAACCAGAGGAAGCCAATCGCGGCGCCGATCAGACCCGCCGCGACGATGGCGATGTCGAGGCGCGTCTCGATGCGCTTTGTCGGGTCGACCGCGGAGCGCAGGTAGAACGTGACCGACATCGCCGCCACGGCGAAGAGCGCGATGATCGACGTCCCCGCGGCGAGCCCGTCGATGCCGTCGGTCAGGTTCACGCCGTTGGCGCAGCCGGCGATGATCAGGAAGAGCAGCACGTACCAGAAGTACGAGAGCGGCAGCCAGTAGTTGACGACCGGGATGTAGACGTCGTGGCGCAGCTCCTGGTGGTGGGTCGCGATCCCGACGCCGACGGTCGTCAGCGCGAGCAGCAGCAGCTTCCAGCGGCCCGAGAGGCCAAGCGAGCGCTGGTGCGTGAGCTTGATGAAGTCGTCGATGAACCCGATCGCCCCGCACGCGATCGCTGTGAACGCGACCGTCAGCGCGGGCAGCGTGCGGAAGGTCAGCGGCAGGAACGCGATCAGCGCCGCCAGCAGGATCAGGACGCCGCCGGCGGTCGGCGTGCCCTGCTTGGTGGCGTGATGCGCCGGCATCTCCGCGCGGATCTGCTGGCCGTACTCCCTGCGGCGCAGGAAGCTGATGAACCGAGGGCCGATGACGATCGTGACCACCATCCCGATCAGCCCGGCTAGCAGGACTCTCGCCATTAGTGGCTGCCCCGGTCCCGTTTTTGAGTCTCCGGGTCGCGAGCACCAAGCGCTGCAAGGACGCAGGGAGTGCCGATAGCGGTTCCTATCGGTGCGACCGAGGACGCGGCAGCGCGCAGCGTGATCGCGGGCCGGAGGCCGAAGGGCGGGGCCGGGGCAGTCACTGTTGCGTTAGGTTCGCCGCGATTGCCTCGAGTCCCATCGAGCGGGAGCCTTTCACGAGCACGACGTCGCCCGGCCGGAGGACCTCTCGCACGGCCGCGATTCCCTCGTCGAGCGTCGGCGCCCAATGGGACGGGATGCCGGCCGCGCCCTCGACGTAGCCGCGCGCGAGCTCGCCGATCGCAACGAGCTCGTGGACGCCGAGCTCGCGGGCCGTCTCGCCGATCTCCCGGTGGTACGCAGGCCCGCCGGGGCCGAGCTCGGCCATGTCGCCGAGCACGGCGACGCGCCGGCTCCCGTTGCCGCGCTGGGCCGAGAGATCGGCGAGGTGGGCAAGCGCGGCGCGCATCGAGACCGGGTTCGCGTTGTAGCAGTCGTTGATCAGGACGCCCCCGCCCGGGAGCTCGAGCTCCTCGCCGCGGAGTGACGAGAGGTCGACGTGCAGCTCGCCGTCCTCGATCCGCAGGCCGAGCGCGTCCACGGCGTAGAGCGCGGCGAGGAGGTTCTCCTGGTGGTACGGCGCCGAGAGATTCGTCTGCAGCCGGATCGTCCGCCCGCCGACGTGGAAGACGCCGGGCTCCTCGACGGTGCCGAAGCGGCGCACCTGCACGTCGTCACGAACGAGATAGGGATCGAGCAGCGGGTCGTCCGGCACGATCGCGATGCCGCCGGGCGGCAAGGCGTCGAGGATCTCGGCCTTCGCGCGCGGCGACGTTCTCGATCGTCTCGACGAGCTCCAGGTGGACCGGGCCGACGTTCGTGATCACCGCGATGTCGGGCGGCGCGATCTCGTGCGAGATACGCGATCTGGCCGAGCCCGCGCATCGCCAGTTCGCTGATGCAGATCTCCGTGTCGTGCTCGATGCGGCACAGCGTCAGGGGCACGCCGAGCTCCTGGTTGAAGTTCCCCTCGTTCGCGATCGTCCGCGCGTGCGGTGCGCAGAGCGCGGCGAGGATGTCCTTCGTCGAGGTCTTGCCGGTCGAGCCGGTGATGCCGACGACCCGGCCGCCCCAGCGCGAGCGGACGCGTCCGGCCCAGCCACGCGAGCGCCTCGTGCGCATCGCGCGGCACGAGCACGGCGACGGCGCCGCGGGCGAATGCGTGCTTGACGAAGTCGCGCCCGCTCGAGACGGCGACGAACAGGTCGCCCTCCTCGACGCGGCGCGAGTCGATCTTGACGCCGGTCACCTCGTCGGCCCAGGGCTCCTTCGGACCTCGCCCAGCGGGTCCAGCTCCGCGATCGCGATCGGGATCACGCCGGCGCTCCCAGCCGTCGCAGCACGTCGCGCGCCACGACTCTGTCGTCGAAGGGATGGACGACACCGGCGATCTCCTGGCCCTGCTCGTGGCCCTTGCCGGCGATCACGACGACGTCGCCCTCGCCGGCTCCGGCGAGCGCGCTCTCGATCGCCGCGCGGCGGTCGGGCTCGACCTCGAGTTCCGGTGCACCGGCGAGCACCTCGTCGATAATCGCCCGCGGATCCTCGGAGCGGGGGTTGTCGGAGGTGAGGATCGCGCGATCGGCGAGCTCGATGGCGATCTTCCCCATCAGTGGGCGCTTGCCCCGGTCGCGGTCGCCGCCGCAGCCGAAGACGCAGATCAGGCGCCCGGGGGCCAGCTCCCGCGCCGCCCGGAGGACGTTCTCGAGCGAGCCGGGCTTGTGGGCGTAGTCGACGAGCACCGTGAACGGCTGTCCCTCGTCGACCTCCTCGAAGCGACCCGGAACGCCGTCGACCGACTCGAGGCCTCGCACGATCGCGTCGTCGTCGATCCCGAGCGCGCGGGCGACCGCGGCGGCGACGTGCGCGTTGGCGCGGTTGAAGGCGCCGCGCAGCCGCAGCTCCGCGTCGAGCGGCGCCGACGGATCGACGAGGATCGCGTGCGGCAACTCGGCGGCAAGCCGGCGGCCGTAGTCGTCACCGACGCTGACGACGGCGTCGTCCGCCTGGTCGAAGAGCCGCCGCTTGGCCGCGTAGTACTCCTCCATCGTGCCGTGGAAATCGAGGTGATCCTGGCTCAGGTTCGTGAACGCGAGCACCGCGAAGCGCGTGCCGTCGAGGCGCCCCTTCACCTGGGCGATTGACGTCGCCTCCATCGCGACGGTCGTGTTGCCGGCATCGAGCATCGCGCGGAAGAGCCGCTGCAGGTCGATCGCCTCCGGTGTGTTCAGGTCAGCCGGAAGCCGTTCGCCGCCGACGCGGCGTTCGAGGTTCGTCAAGAGGCCCGGCCGCCGCCCCGCAGCTTCGAGGATCGCGTGCAGCAAGTACGTCGTCGTCGTCTTGCCCGCCGTGCCCGTCACCGCCGCGACGTCGAGCTCTCGCGTCGGCGCGCCGAAGAACTCGACCGCTGCGAGCGGCATGGCGTGCCGTGCATCCGCGACCTGCAGCTGCGGCACCGCGACGGGCAGCTCCCGCTCCACGACCAGGGCCACGGCGCCGTGCTCGACGGCTTGTGCGGCCAGGTCGTGCCCGTCGGCACGGCTCCCGGGCACGCAGAAGAAGAGGGTGCCGGGGCCGACGCGGCGTGTGTCGTAGGCGAGGTCGGCGATCTCGACCGGTTCGCCCGGGTCACGCGCGGAAATCGCGGCCGCGAGGCGCTCCAGTTTCATCGCGGGAACGCTACCCGGTGGTGGCGGTCTGCGGCGCGTCGGGCGGGATCTCGAGGTACTGGAGGTCGAACTTCGCGATGTCGCGGAAGGCCGGAGCGGCAACGACACCGCCGAAGATGGCGCCGTGCGGCTCGTCAACCGCGATCAGGACGATCAGCCTTGGGTTCGACGCCGGCACCATGCCGACGAACGAGGCGACGTAGCGGCCGGTTGCGTAGCCGCCCGTGCGCGGGTCGGGCTTTTCCGCGGTGCCGGTCTTGCCCGCGACGCGGTAGCCGGGGATCGCGGCCAGCGTGCCCGTGCCCTCGCGGACGACGTTCGTCAGCATCGCCTTCAGCTGCGCGGCGACCGTCGGCGAGACGACACGACGCTGTGCGACCTTCGGGCGCGGCTTCCCGGAGATCCGGTCGACGAGGTGCGGCTGGTGCCAGATGCCGCCGTTCGCGATCGAGGCGTACGCGGCTGCCATCTGCACCGCGGTGACGGCGATGCCCTGGCCGATCGGCACGTTGCCGATCGTCGAGCCCGACCACGGCTCGGCCGGGAGGATGCCCGCGCTCTCGCCGGGAAAGTCGATGCCGGTCTGTGCGCCGAAGCCGAACTGCTTGATCCAGTGCTTGAGCCGCTCCTGGCCGAGCTTCTCGGCCAGCGTGATGGCGCCGACGTTCGACGACTGCGCGAGGATCCGAGCAACGGACATCGTCTCGGTACCGCGCTCCTCCGCGTCGTGGATGACGCGGTCGGCGACATGGATCGAGTAGTTGAGCTGGAACGGCGTCGACGGCGTCACGAGCCCGTCGGAGAGGACGCCCGCCACGGTGACGAGCTTGAACGTCGAGCCAGGCTCGTAGACGTCGGTGACCGCGTGGTTCTTCGTCCGCTCGACCGACGTGCGGCTGAAGTTGTTGGCGTTGAAGCCCGGGGCCGACGCCATCGCGAGGATCGCGCCCGTCCGTGGGTCGAGCACGAGCGCGCTCGCGCTCTTCGCATGCCAGTCGCGCACGGTGTTGCGGAGGATCGACTCCGCGTTCGCCTGGATCGTGTGGTCGATCGTCAGGTAGACGTCTCGGCCCTCGCGCTCGGCGGTCGACGAGATCGTGTCGATCGCGCGGCCGAAGGGGTCCTTGACGACGATCTGCTTGCCCGCCTTGCCGCGCAGGTACTTGTCGTACTCGAGCTCGAGGCCGGCGATGCCGGTGTTGTCGAGCCCCGCGTAGCCGAGGACGGCGGAGGCGACGCTCGACTGCGGATACGCGCGTCGCTCCTCCGGGTAGAAGCCGAGGCCCGGCAATCCCTTGCCCTGCAGCGCCGCAGCGGCCTTCGGATCGGCCTTGCGCTCCACGTAGAGGAACGCCTTCGTCTTGTCCTGCAGCTGCGCGTAGAGGTCGTTGGAGTTGACGCCGAGCGCGGCAGCCGACGAGGTCGCGACCGCGTGGGCGTCCGTCACCTGCCGCGGATCGGCGAAGACGGTCGTCGCCTGCTGGCCGATCGCGAGCTGCACGCCCATCCGGTCGAAGATCGTTCCGCGGCCCGCAGCAATCGTCCGCACCTCACGATGCTGTGCCGACGCCTTCTGCGAGAGCGTCTGAGCGTTGACGGCCTGGAGCCAGACCGCGCGGCCAAGGGTGATGCCGAACGCGAGCAGGAATCCCACCAGCAGCAGGCGGATCCGGCGGTTTGCCTGCTTCTGGCTCATGCGCGGCTACCCCTACTTGGCGAGTTGGATGTACGTCGTCTCCGCCGGGTCGGCCGAGACGAGACCGAGTTGCTTCGCAGCCTGGGACTGGATCTGGGCGTTGGCGGAGGCGCTGGAGATCTGCGAGGCGAGCGCCGCGTTCTCGGCGCGGAGCTTCGTCCTCGTCTCGCCGAGGGAGTCGACCCGCAGGTTCAGCTGCAGCACCGCGACGTTGAGCGCCACGATGCCCGCGAGCAGGATCGCGGCGAGCACGATCCAGTGGGCGCCGCTCGTCATGCGCTTCGGACGCGCGGCCGCCTTGCTCCTGGGAGCGACGCGGCGCGACGGTGACCGGTTGACCTCGGGGACCGCTTCTTGCGTCCAGCTGGTCACGCGTCGACCTCCCTCACCTTGACGGCCGTGCGCAGGCGCGCCGACTGCGCGCGCGGGTTGGCGTCGGTCTCGCGCGAGGTCGGCCGGATCGCCTTGCGGTGCAGCGCGCGCAGCTCCGGCTCGTGTCCGCAGGTGCAGACCGGGAAGTCGGGCGGGCAGACGCAACCGCGCTCCTTGTCGCGCAGGAACCGCTTCACGATCCGGTCCTCGAGCGAGTGGAACGAGATCACCGCGAGCCGACCACCCGGGCGGAGCATCTCGAACGCTGCCGGCAGCGCGGCCTCGAGCGCGCCGAGCTCGTCGTTGACCGCGATCCGCAGCGCCTGGAAGACCCGCTTGGCCGGATGACCCTCGCCGAACCGCGCAGGCGCCGGAATCGCAGCCTTGATCGTCTCGACGAGATCGCCGGAGCGCTCGAACGGCTGCTGCTTGCGGCGGCGCACGATCGCCCGCGCGATCTGCCGCGCGTAGCGCTCCTCGCCGTAGCGGTGGAAGATCTCGGTCAGCTCGCGTTCGTCGAGGTCGTTGACGAGGTCCCTCGCCGAGGTCTCGCCGGACGGGTCCATGCGCATGTCGAGCGGCGCGTCGACGGCGTAGGTGAAACCCCGGTCGGGGCGGTCGAGCTGCATCGACGAGATGCCGAGGTCGAGCAGGATCGCGTCCGCCTTGACGCCGTTGCCGGCGAGCTGCTCCAGGACGAGCGAGAAGTCGCCGCGCAGCAGCCGCGCCTGGAGGCCCGTCTGCTTCTTGAACCGGTCGAAGTACGGACGCACGGTCGGGTCGCGGTCGATCGCGATGAGCTTGCCGCGCCCCTGCAGGTCGGCGGCCAGGATCGCGGCGTGGCCGCCGGCGCCGAACGTGGCGTCGACGACCGTCTCGCCGGGGCGCACGGCGAGGCGCTCGCGCACCTCGTCCGCGAGCACCGGGATGTGATCAGTCGCGCTTGGACGCAAGACGTTCGGCAACATGCTCGGCACTCCCTTCGACCTCCTTCAGGTGCTCGCGCCAGGTGGGGCGATCCCAGATCTCGACGTGGTCGTAGACGCCGGCGACGACGACCTCGCGGTCGAGGCCGGCACTCTCGATCAGCGCGGCGGGGAGGTTGATCCGCCCTTGCTTGTCGAGCTCCGCCTCGGCGGCGCCGGAGAAGAAGAAACGATTCATGACGCGGCCCTCGCGGCTGAGCTGATCGAGCCCGCGCAGATCGTCGACGAGCCGGTCGAAGTCCGGCCGGGTGTAGGCGTAGAGACAGCCGTCCATCCCCCGCGTGACGACCAGTCCGTCCGCGAAGGATTCGCGGAACTTCGACGGTAGCGTGAGGCGGTTCTTCTCATCGATGGTGTGTTCGAATTCGCCCAGTAGCATGGTCCACTTCGCCCCACTGTAATCCACATTGCCCCACTTGTCTACACCTGTTCCCCCTTTCGGTCGGATTCCGAAACCTGGCCCTCGTACGGCCCTTTGCCGGTGAGAACCGCCGCACCGCACTCGGAAGCGAACGCGAGCGCATCGTCCTGGGCGTCGCCGCGCGCGAGTGCGAACGTCAGCGCGGCGGCGAACGAGTCGCCGCAGCCGTAGGTGTCCTCCACCGGGCCGGGCACGGGCGCTGCTCTGAACGGGCCGCCCGGCTGTGCCCAGCCGCCGAGCGGTCCGGCCGTCGTGACGACGAGCCGCGGCGGGGGCTCGATGTCTCCGGGCTTGTACACCTCGCCGTCGTCGTCGCCGCTGCCGACGAGCAGGTCGAGCTCGACCCCGGCGGCGCGAATCGTCGCAAGCTCGCGGGCGGTCGCCGCGACGAAGAGCGCGTTCTGCCGCGCGGAGCGCAGCGACTCCGGGTCGCCGGCGACGAAGAAGAGCGCGTCGGTGCTCACGGCGAGCGGGCCCTTCGGCAGGAGCTTGTCGCCGAGGACGGTGATCGTCCGCTCGCCGCGGGCATCGACGTAGGTGTACGCGCGGCGCGTCGCCTCTTCACGCTGCTGGACGTGCAGCGTCACCCCCTGCCGCTCGAGCTGCGTGGCGCACGCGCGGCCGAGCTCGTCGTCGCCGAGCGCCGTGAAGAAGTCGCAGGCGCCGGCGAGCTTCGCAAGCTGCACAGCGGCGACGGCGCCGCCACCGGCCGCTTCCGACCAGACCTCTTCCGAGTGGACGATCTCTCCCGGGACCGGAACGTGCTCGACGCGGACGAACTCCACCCACTCGACGTGGCCGATGACCGCGAAGCGCATCAGAGATCTCCCCGAACGGCCGCGTACAGATAGGCGTCCCCGACTCGGTCGCCGTAGACGATGAAGCTCCGCAGCAGACCCTCGCGGCGCAACCCGGCGCGCTCGAGCACGCGTTGCGAGGCGACGTTCCACGGCTCGACCGTCGCCTGCACCCGCACGTAGTCCTCATCGACGAGCGCACGGCGGACGGCGAGCGTCGCCGCGGCGCTCGCGATCCCGCGACCGCGCAGCCGTTCGAGCACGAAATAGCCGAGGCTCGCCCACGCGCGGGTGCCTCCCCGCCACGTCGATGCCTCCGGCCACCTCGCCCGCGGCGACGATTGCGAGGCCCCCGTTCGTTTGCTTGCGCACCAGCCATTCCTCGGGGTGGACGATGTGCTCGATCTCGGCGACGTATGGATCGAGCGCCGCTTCCGCGACAGCCGCCCGATCGTCCGCCTCCCAGGGGCGCAGCTCGATCTCCATCTCACAATTCTGCGCCAGCGTGCGTTTCCAATGATGATGGAAGCGATGAGCCTGCCGCCCTTCGAGCGGTTCTACGAGTCCCACCGGGACGAGGTCTTCGGGTATCTCCGCCGCATCGCCGGCCGCGACGCCGAGGACGCGTTCCAGGAGACCTTCCTCCGCGCGCTTCGCGGCTACGCGAAGCTCCGGCACGCCGATCACCTCCGCGCGTGGGTCTTCACAATCGCCACCCGCGTCGTCATCGATGTCCGGCGCAAGCAGGAGCCACCGCTCCTGCGCGAGACCGGCGTCGAGGACGGTCGCCCCGCCTTCGCCCAGATCGAGCACCTGACCTCCACCCTGCCCCCGACCGAGAGGGCCGCCGTCGTCCTCCGCTACGCCTACGACCTCCCGTACGACACCATCGCCGAAGCGCTCGGCTCGAGCCCCGAGGCGGCCCGCGCGGCCACCTCGTCCGGCGTGCGCCGGCTCCGGAAAGGAACTGCATGACTGTCTCCCCTGATCTCGACCGCCGCTTCCGCGCCGCCGCGGCCGCCTCCGGCGACCTCGACGTCGCCTACGACCTGACCGAGACGCCGATCGGAGAGCTGCTGCTCGCGACGACGGACCGCGGGCTCTGCGCGATCGAGTTCCGTCCCGACATCGACGAGCTCGCCCACACCTTCGGGCGTCGCGTGCTCCGCGTCCCCGGCCGGCTCGACCCGGTCCGGCGCCAGCTCGACGAGTACTTCGAGCACCGGCGGGAGATCTTCGACGTCGAGCTCGACGTGCGCGTCGGCGACTTCCCGCGCCAGGTGCTGCACGAGCTCGCGCTCGTGCCGTACGGAACGGTCGCCACCTACGGCGAGCTCGCCGCGAAGGTGGGACGCCCGAGTGCCGCGCGCGCCGTCGGCGGTGTCATGAACCGCAATCCGATCCCGATCATCCTCCCGTGTCACCGCATCGTCGGCTCGAACGGCTCGCTGACCGGCTACGCCGGCGGGCTGCACGTCAAGGAGGCGCTGCTCCGCCTCGAGGGCTCGCGGCTGTGAGCTTCCGAGCCGCTAGTCGCCGGTCATCAGGCGCGCGATCACCCGGTCGCGCGCTCTGGTCGGCAGGCGCTGAAGCCGTGCGCGGGTCTTTGCGTCCTTGCCGACGATGTAGCGCGCCTTCGGCGTCGTGGCGGTGAGGGCGTGCTCGACGATTCGCGCGACCGCGTCAGGCTCGATGCCGTTCAGTCCTCGCTTCAGGGCGAGCTTGCGGAACTTCTCCAGCGAGGCGCCGTAAAGCTCGTTCACGGCCGGGTTCCGCAACGAGTCGGCCCGCTCGGCACCCTTCGTCCAGATCGGCGTCTTGATCGACCCGGGCTCGACGATCGAGACGTGCATCCCCCAGGGGCGGAGCTCGACCCGGAGCGAGTCGGCGATCGCCTCGAGACCGAACTTCGACGCTGCGTACGGGCCGAGGAACGGCAGCGCGCTCCTGCCGGCGATCGAGCCGATGAAGACGACGCGCCCCTTGCCACGCCGGAGCGCCGGCAGCACCGCCTGCGTGACGGCGACCTGGCCGATGACGTTGATCTCGAGCTGGCGGCGCAGCTCGTCGATCGGCACGAACTCGAGCGGCGAGGCGAGCGCGACACCCGCGTTGTTGACGAGCCCGACAAGCTCGTCGCCAACGTCCAGGCGCGCGATCTGCTCCGCGTCGGTGACGTCGAGGAACACGGGCTCGACACCCTGTGCCCGCAGGCGCGCCGCGTCCTCGTCGCGCCGGACACCTGCGAGCACGCGCAACCCCCGCTGCGCGAGACGGAGCGCGGTCGCCTCGCCGATCCCCGACGAGGCCCCGGTGACGAGCACGGTCGCCATCGTGCGGGTCATACCACGGGAGCGACGACGGCGTTCAGGCCGGAGGCGGCTCCAGCAGGCAGTACCCGACGCCCCACACGTTCACGACCGCCTGCAGGCCCGGCGCAACGGTCGTCAGCTTCCGCCGCAGGCGGGACGCATGCGCATCCAGGGTTCGCGTTCGTGCCTGCGACGGATACCCCCAGACGTCACGCAGGAGCTCCTCCTTCGTCCAGACGCGGTGCGGGTCGGCCGCGAGGGCGACGAGCAGGTCGAACTCCTTCTGCGCGAGCCGGACGCGGGCGCCGTCGACGGTCACGCACCGCGTCGGCCGGTCGATCCGCAACGGCCCCGCCCGCAGCACCTCGGGCGGTGACGGCAGCGTGCGCCTGAGCACCGCGCGGATGCGGGCCAGCAGTTCGTCGTAGGGAACCGGACGCTGCACCCAGTCGTCGCAGCCCCGCTGGAACGCCCGCAGCCGGTCGACCGGATCGGCGTCTCCCCGGCCGAGCACGATCACCGGAACCTCCGGCGACCAGCGATCGACCGCGCCCGGGTCGCCGGCGAGCACGAGCGCGGGGGGAGCGGCGCTCGGCTCGTCGACGATCTCGAAGCCGTCCAGCGCCAGGTGCCGTGCGAGGTAGCCGCGAAGCCCCGGTTCGGGCTCCTCGATCAGCAGCGCGGTCGACATGACATCGACGCTAGCGCGGCGTCGATCGCTGCGACAGATGTCCGTTGCGACAAAAGCGTGACGAGTCTTCCTCAGCCGTCCGAGCCCGGCGTGTCCGGACGGAACGCGTCTCGGAGCTACAGCCGGCCGGAGCGGATGACCCCGACCATCAGCCAGCCGCCGAGCACGCCTGAGAGCACGAAGCCGAGCACCGAGACGACATGCAGCCCGAAGACATGAGGGCCGTCCTTGGCGAAGATGCCGATCAGGCTCGAGCCGATCAGACCGCCGGTGACGACGAGCGCGATCGTCAGCCGGTTCATGGCCACGTTCAGGCGGAGCATGAACTCGTCGAGACCCTTGTGGACGAATCCGACCTCGATCTGGCCGTCGCGCAGCTCCTCGAGGATGTCGTGAACCTGGAACGGGAGCTCGCGCGTGATACGGGCGATCTCGATTGTGTCCTTCCGGGCGCGGTTCGCGATTCGCCGCGGTGTGTAGCGCTCGACCATCAGCCGGCGCGCGAACGGCTTCGCGACCTCGAAGACGTTGAAGTCCGGATAGAGGTCGACGGTGACCGCACCGAGCGTCGCGATCGCCTTGTCGAGCATCACGAAGCGCGTCGGCAACCGCAGGTTCATCGAGTAGATGAGCTGGAACGCCTCGCGGATCACCTGCAGGGGGTCGATCTCGGCGAGGCTCGCCCCGTAGTACTTGTAATACAGTTCGCGCAGCTCGGCCGCGAGCTCCTCCTCGCGCTCGCGCGGATACTGGACGCCGAGCTCCGCGAGCCGCTTCGGCAGCGCGTCGACGTTCTCGGACGCAGCGTCGATGAAGAGCCGCGTCATCTTCGACATGTCCTCGTCGGTGAGCTTGCCGGTGAGCCCGAAGTCGACCAGGCCGATCCTCTCCGGCTCGAGCACCATCACGTTCGCCGGATGCGGGTCGCCGTGGAAGAACCCGTGCCGGAAGATCATCGTCATCCAGGCCTCGGCGACGATGTACGCGAGCCGGCGGCGCTGCTCCAGCGACCAGTCGTCGAGCGGCAGGTCGGCGAGCTGCACGCCGTCGATCCGCTCGAGGGTCAGCACGCGGGCGCGTGAATAGCTCCAGTAGACCTTCGGCACGGCGACGTGCGGATGGCCGGCGAAGTTGCGGTGGAACTGATCGGCGTTGCGGCCTTCTTGCCGGTAGTCGAGCTCCTGGCGGATCGAGCGCGCGAACTCGTCGACGATCTCCCGCGAGTCGACGAAGTCGAGGGCGCGCACGCGTTCCTTGGCGAGGCGCGCCGCCTGGTAGAGGAGCGCGAGGTCGGCCTCGATCTGGCGCGGGGCGTTCGGTCGCTGCACCTTGACGATGACCCGGCGCCCGTTCGGCAGCACGGCCGTGTGCACCTGCCCGATCGAGGCGGCGGCGATCGGCGTCTCGTCGAACTCGAGGAAGAGCTTCTCGATCGGCAGGCCCAGCTCTTCCTGGATCATCCGCTCGACATCGGTGTACGGGAAGCCACGAACGTCGTCCTGGAGCCCTCGGAGCTCGGCGATGATGTCCGGCGGGACGAGGTCGGGACGGGTCGAGAGCAGCTGGCCGAACTTGACGAATGTCGGCCCGAGCTCGTCGAGCATCTCGCGCAGATGGCGGCCTCGGTCGGAGCGGGAGCCGTTCGGAGACGGGTCGACGCCGCCGGGGAGCAAGTCGCGCAGACCCTTGGCCTGGAAGAAGTAGCCGAAGCCGTGGCGAACCGCGACCTGCGCTATTTCCGAGAGGCGCCCGAGATTCCGTGTCGTCGTCCGGGCCATATCGACTCAGTGTTGCACGGAAATCGCTAAGTTCCTCGTATGGCGACCGTTCCGCCGCAGCGGGTGAAGCCGCGCCTCCGCGGTGTGTCGCACGAGCTTGCATTCGCCGTCTCGGTCGGGCTCGGCGTGGCGCTCATCCTCTCCGCCGACGGTACGCGCTCGCTGATCGCGGCGCTCATCTTCTCGATCTGCGTGGCGCTGATGTTCGGGGCGAGCGCCCTTTACCACCGGCCGACGTGGCAGCCGCGGGCCCGCTCCTGGCTCGCACGGCTCGATCATGCGGGGATCTACCTCCTGATCGCCGGCACGTACACGCCGTTTGGACTGCTGGTCCTCTCCAAGGGCTGGGCGATCCCGCTGATGACGATCATCTGGACCGGCGCGGTCGCGGCGATCCTGCTGAAGGTCTTCTGGGTGGACGCGCCAAAGTGGCTGTCCGCGGTCCTCGGCATCAGCCTGGGCTGGGTGGCCGTGGTCGCGCTGCCCGAGCTCCTGAAGCTCGACTTTGCCGCCCTCTTCCTGCTGATGCTGGGCGGCCTGCTCTACACGGTCGGCGCGATCGTCTACGCCTTCAAGCGCCCCGATCCCGTGCCGCACGTCTTCGGGTACCACGAGCTCTTCCACGTGCTCGTGATCCTGGCCGTCGGCTGCCAGTACGCCGTGATCGCGTTCTTCGTCCTGCGCTGACGCCCGCGCCGGCGGCCGAGACTCAGCGGTAGCGGTAGACGATGCGACCGCGCGTGAGGTCGTACGGCGACAGCTCGACCTTGATCTTGTCGCCCGGGAAGATGCGGATCCGGTAGCGGCGCATCTTGCCGGCCGTGTAGCCGAGCGTCTCGTGTCCGTTCTCGAGGGCGATCTTGAAGTTCCCGTTCGGGAACGCCTCGATCACCTCGCCCTCCATCTCGATCTTGTCTTCCTTCTCGGGCATCGGCCCCAAAGACTAAGGAAAAAGGCGAGCGGCCCGCAAGGGCGGGCCGCTCAGCCAACGAAAACAAGGCAGGTCTAGCCGACGACGGTGACGTTCGTCGCCTCGGGGCCCTTCTGACCCTCGCGGGCCTCGAACTCGACCTTCGCCCCTTCCTGGAGAGACTTGAATCCCTCGCCGGAAATGTTGGTGTGGTGGACGAAGAGATCCTTGCCTCCGTCCTCCGGCGCGATGAAGCCGTAGCCCTTCGCGTCGTTGAACCACTTCACGGTTCCAGTTGCCATGCGTACACCTCCTTCACCACTTTCACGAACGGGTGCAGGCAGCGCAAAAAGGCAACCCGGTACTCGTCCTTAACTTCTGCGCGCGCAACTGTACCGGACTCCTCCGGTCAATGTGGAGGCGCGACCGGCGGGGGTGTTCCCTCGACGAGCCGAAGCCGGTGCTCAAGCTGGGCAACGCGGAGCTCGAGGTCGTCGAACTCGCGCCGCGAGACGAGACCGAGCTCGGCGAAGACCCGCTCCAGCGTCTTCCCGGTCCGCTCGGAAAGCCGCACGGCGTCGCCGCGCCAGCGGGACTGCAACTCGTCGAGCGCCGAGCGCGCCTCGTCGCGCCGAACGCCCCCGAGGTCGGCCAGGCGGTCGGCAAAACCGTCCATCCGCTCCGCCGAGAGCGAGAGCGCGCCGAAGGCGGCCAGCAGGAGCCGCTCCGCGCCGTCGCTAGCGGGCACGTCCGTGCGGGCGGGCCCGCCTCCGCTGGCGCCTGCGCTCGCGCTTCGTCTGACTTCCGGAGATCGCATCCTCTGCCGCGCCGATCGGATCGACGATCGCGTCGGGCGCGGGCAACGCCGCAGCGGCGCCCTCCGCCTGCTGGAGGATCACGTCGCCGGCGGCACCCTCCATCGGGACGTCACGCCGGCGCGCGTACTCCGGCTCGCGCTCCTTCAGGATCGTCAGCAGCGGCGCGGCGATGAAGATCGACGAGTACGCGCCTGCGGTGATGCCGACGAGCAGCGCGAAGGCGAAGTCCTGCAGGGTCGCGCCGCCGAAGAGGAAGAGCGACCCGACCGGCAGCAGCGTGATGAACGACGTCGCGAGCGAACGCCTGATCGTCTCCCAGAGCGAGACGTTCGCGATCGTCGCGAACGACGCGCGGCGCATCAGCGGCGTGTTCTCGCGGATGCGGTCGAAGATGATGATCGTGTCGTAGATCGAGTAGCCGAGGACGGTCAGGATCGCCGCGACCGTCGACGCCGTCACCTCCCGGCCGACCAGCGAGTAGAACCCGACGGTGATCAGGACGTCGTGCAGCATGGCCACGATCACCGGCAACGCGTACTTCCGGTCGAACCGGAACGCGATGTAGAGGATGATCAGGAAGATCGAGACGATGATCGCGAGGATCGCCGACCTCGCGATCTGCCGGCCGAAGCTCGACGAGACGTTCTTGATCCCGAGCGACTGCGCCTTCACCTGCGTCTGCAGGTCGTCCGAGATCGTCGACGTCTCGGCGGCGCTCAGCGACTTCGTCCGCACCTGGAACTGCTTGTAGCTCTCCGAGCCGAAGAGCTTGCCGCGGCCCTGGACGACGGCGTCGGACTTGCCGATCTTGCCCATCTGGTCGCGGACGTCCGAGAGCGACGTCGCCGCCGGCGTCTTGAACGTGATCTGCGTGCCGCCCTTGAAGTCGATGCCGAGGTTGAGGCCCTGGACGCCGAGCGAGAGGCAGCTGACCAGCACGATCACGCCCGAGATCGCGAACCAGAGGTTGCGCTGGCGCATGAAGTCGATCTGCAGCCACTTGCCGTGCTGGGTCGGCGACGCGCCCATGAAGCGCGGGTTGTCGAACCAGGAGAAGCCGGCGAGCAGGCCGAGCATCGCGCGCGTCGCGGCGACGGCGGTGATCAGCGAGATCACGGTGCCGATCAGCAGCATCAGCGCGAAGCCCTTGACGCCGGCGGTCGCGACCGCGAAGAGGACGAGCGCGGTGATCGCGGTGACGACGTTCGCGTCGATGATCGTGTGGAAGCCCTTCGCGTAGCCGGCGGCGATCGCGGCGCGCACGGACTTCCCGGCGCGGGACTCCTCCTTGATGCGTTCGAAGATGACGATGTTCGCGTCGGCCGCGACGCCGATCGTCAGGATCAGGCCGGCGAAGCCCGGCAGCGTCAGCGTGACGTCGAGGAGCAGGATCGCGCCGTACATGAAGGCCGCGTAGATGCCGAGCCCGATCACGGCGACGAGGCCGAGGAAGCGGTAGATCAGCGAGCAGGAAGATCGCGACGAGCAGCAGGCCCGACGATCGCCGCGTTGCAGCGCCTGGCGCAGCGAGTCCTTGCCGAGCGTCGCCGAGACGTCGGTGCGCTCGACCGTGCCCGAACTTGACCGGCAGCGCGCCCGTCTGGAGCACGAGCGCGAGGTTCTTCGCCTCGCTGAGCCGACGCGATGCCCGTGATCTGGGCGCCGCCGCCGGTCGGGTCGATCCCGTCCGGGTACTGCGTGTAGTCGATCTGCGGGAACGAGCGGATCTCGTTGTCGAGCACGATCGCGAAGTGCTGCGGCGTGCCGAGCGTCGCGGCCGCGCACCGCCTCGTCGCGCGTGATCTCGTGGAAGCGCTTGTTGCCCTTGCCGGTGAACTGCATCGTCACGATCGGCTGGCCCGCGTTCGGGTCGAAGTCCTGCTGCGTGCCGTAGAGCTTCAGCATCTCGCCCGTCATCTGCGGGACGGGCCGGCGGGTCGGCGGCTGGCGTCGTGCTCGAAGAGGTAGTAGTAGACGTCCCGGCCGGATAGTCGGAAGCCCCGGGCAGACGACCGAGCGTCGTCGGCGCGCAGGTGATGACGACCGTCGTCTTGGCCGGCATCGCCAGCAGCGGCCAGCCCTTCGGCAGCTTCGTCAGGTCGACCGACGTCGGCCCGGCGGCGCCGGCTTCCCGGCCGTCTTCGCGGCGCTGGCTCGCTGCAGAGCACCTGCGTTCGCGCGCGTCTGGAGCTGCGCCTTCGTCTCGGCGTCCGGCGACCAGCCGGTGCTTGGCGTCGAAGAGGTAGTACGACTCGGGCTGCCCTGTGCTGGCCCGACTGGACGCGGGTCAGCAGGTCGTAGAGGCTCGTGAAGGCGACCGGGCTGCCGGCGGCGTCGATCGACGGCGGCAGCGAGCGACGTCTCGAGGTCGTAGAGCTCGAGCTGGGCGGTCTTGCCGATGATCTCGAGCGCGCCTCGTCCGCGTCGTGCACGCCGGGCAGCTGGATCACGATCTGGTCCGGCGGCCTGCTTGCGGATCTCGGGCTCGGAGACGCCGAGCTTGTCGACGCGGTTCCGCATGATGTCGACCGAGCGGTCGAGGTCGTCGGCGGTCAGCTTGTGGCCGCGCGGCGGCTGCGCCTGCGAGCACGACCTCGAGGCCGCCCTGCAGGTCGAGGCCCTTGCGTCGGCTTCTTGTGGATCGGCGAGCCCGGGATCGCGAGCAGCGCCACGCCGACGAGGGCCGCGAGGATCAGCCCGATCAGGATGAGATGGGAACGACGCGTCGCCAAGGACGGGACAGGTTATCCGGCTTCTCGACTGCGTCCGACTCGCCGGCGCCTCCTCATCGGGCTCCGGATTCCTGCGAGTCGGGCTCCTGCGGCGTCGTCGACGTCCTCCGTCCTCGCCGGCCTCCTCCTCGGGCGGACGACCGCGGCGACCGCGCGCCGGTCGAGCGGACGACGATGCCCGGCGCGATCTCGAGCTGGACGATCGTCGTCGCCCGCCTCGACGACCGTGCCGTGCAGTCCCGCCGGCGGTGATGATCTCGTCGCCGTCGGCGACCGCGTCCTGCATCGCCATGTGCGCCGCTGCCGGCGCCGCTGCGGCTGGACGAGAGAACCAGAAGAGGATGCCGAGCACGATCAGGACGAGAGGAATGCAGGATCTCCAGCGGTGGACTCGGTCCGTCTGGCGAGGCGCTCCAGCGGCGTCGCGTTTGAAGGAGCCGAACGCTCGCGCGCTCGATCGCCTCGCCGCGCGCCGGCGGTCAGGTCGAGGAGGAAGCGTAGATTGTGGAGCGAGAGCAGGCGCAGCCCGAGCAGCTCGTTCTGGTTGACGAGGTGGCGGATGTACGCGCGCGTGAAGCGCGTGCAGGCCGGGCAGTCGCAGCCCTCGTCGAGCGGCGGCGGGTCGCGGGCGAAGCGGGCGTTGCGGAGGTTGAGCCGCCCCTCCCAGGTGAGCGCGCAGCCGGTGCGCGCGGTGCGGGTCGGCAGGACGCAGTCGAACATGTCGACGCCGGCCTCGATCACCTCGCAGGATGCCCTCGGGGTCGCCGATGCCCATGAAGTAGCGGGGCTTCTCGGCCGGGAGGAGCTCCGCGACCCAGTCGGTCGTCTCGAACATCGCGCTCGCGGTCCTCGCCGATCGCGAGGCCGCCGATCGCGTTGCCGTCGAAGTCGAGCTCGAGCGAGCTCCTCGACGCGAGCGGCGGCGCAGCTCGGGGTCGGCCCCGCCCTGGCTGATCGCGAAGCGGAGCTGGCCCGTCCGCGCGCGGCGCGTCGCGCTGGCGCTCGGCCCATCGCGTCGTGCGCCGCACCGCGTCCTCGAGCTCGGCGCGCGGTGACGTCCGGCCGGCGGCACGTGGTCGAGGCACATCGCGATGTCGGAGCCGAGGCGGCGCTGGATCTCGGCCGCGAGCTCGGGCGTGAAGCGGCGCCGCGACGCCGTCGTAGACGGTGCGGAACGTCACGCCGTCGTCGTCCGACGGCGAGCAGCGTGTCGCGCAGCGAGAAGACCTGGAAGCCGCCCGAGTCGGTGAGGATCGGCCCGTCCCAGCCCATGAACCGGTGCAGCCCGCCGAGCTCGTCGATCACGTCGTCGCCGGGCCGGAAGTGCAGGTGATAGGTGTTGCCGAGCAGGATCGGCGCGCCCGAGCCGACGCGACCTCGTCCGGGTGGAGCGTCTTGACGGTCGCCTTCGTGCCGACCGGCATGAACGCGCGGCGTCGGCACGTCGCCGTGGCGGTGTGCAGCGTGCCGGCGCGGGCGGCGCCGTCGGACTGGCCTTCGGGTGTCCAGCAGCTCACGCGGCTCACAGGATCAGCATCGCGTCGCCGAAGGAGTAGAAGCGGTAGCGCTCCTCGACGGCGAGGCGGTAGAGCTCGCGCGTCTGCTCGACGCCGGCGAACGCCATCACGAGGGCGAGCAGCGTCGAGCGCGGCAGGTGGAAGTTCGTCAGCAGGTGGTCGACGCGCCGGAACTCGAAGCCGGGCGTGACGAAGAGCGTCGTGCGCCCCGCGAGCGGCGCCACCGCGCGGCGAGCGTCTCGAGCACGCGGACGGTCGTCGTCCCGACCGCGAGCACCCTCTCGGCGGCGCGGATCCGCTCCCACGCCTCGGGCCGCACCTCGTAGCGCTCGCCGTGCAGCTCGTGCTCCTCGAGCGTCTCGACGGTGAGCGGCCGGAACGTGTCGAGGCCGACGTGCAGCGTCACGCGCTCGACGTCGAGCCGGGCGAGCAGCTCCTGCGTGAAGTGCAGCCCCGCGGTCGGCGCGGCGGCCGAGCCGTCGCTCGCGCGCGTAGACCGTCTGGTAGCGGTCGGGATCCGCCGAGCGGCTCGGTGATGTACGGCGGCAGCGGCATCTCGCCGGCCGGCTCGCCGTCGAGCCGCAGCCGCCAGCGCCCCTCGCCGAGGTGCTCGAGCAGCTCGACCGGCCCGTAGCGCGCACCCGCCCGCAGCCGCCGCGTCGGCCGCGCGAGACCCACCCACTCGTCCCCCTGCAGACGCTCGAGCAGCAGCACCTCGCCGCGCGGCCGCTCGATCGCGATTCGCGCCGGCACGACCCGCGTGTCGTTGACGACGACGAGCGTTCCCGTCGGCAAGCTCCGCCGGCAGCTCGCCGAAGCGTCCGGCGCACGCGTCTCGCCGCTCGCACGCTCGTGCACGAGCAGGCGCGACTCGTCCCGCCGCGCCGCCGGGTGCTGCGCGATCAGCTCCGGGGGCAGCTCGTAGTCCAGCTCGGCCGACTTCATCCGGTCTGTTCATCCGATGGGGACGTTACCGTCCTTTCCATGGACGCAATCGAACGCGCAAACGAGCGGCTCAGCCAGAGGCTCACCGTAAAGCGGGACCCCGAGATCGACGCCGCGCTCGACGCGGGCGCGGATCCAGATCGAGGCGCTCGCCCAGACCGCGGACGAGCTGCAGGCCGCGCTCCCCGAGTCCGTCGGCTTCGCGGTTCGCGAAGGCATCCGCGCCGAGGCGGCGCCGGTCGCACGCCAGCTCGCCGAGGTCCGCGGCCTGATGAACCGGGTGATCGGCCGGCTCGAGCGGCTCGAGGGCGACCTGCTGATCGAGCGGAACGCGCGCGTCGACGACCTGTCGGTGCTCGTCGAGCTGATCAGCGAGGGCTGGAAGAGCGTCGACGTGAGACTGGAGCGGATCGAAGAGACGGTCTCGACCGGTCTGATCCGCCGCGTCGCCTGAGCCTCGCCCTCACGGGCGACCGGACAGCCAGAGACCGCCGAGCGCGAGCACCGGCGAGGGCGGTCACGACCGAGAGCAGAACGAGGCCGGAAGACATGCAGTCCAGTCTGCCGTCGGCCGTGCGTTTAGCCCGTGTAAACGTTGCGGGCGGCTTAGTCCCGCGCAGGCAGCACGAGCACGAAGCGGCTGCCGTGTCCCGGCTCGCTCTCGACCTGCAGGCGTCCGCCGAGCGCAACCGACAGCTCGCGCGCGATCGCCAGGCCGAGACCGGTGCCGCGGTGCCGGTCGTTCGAGAAGAACGGCCGGAAGATCCGCTCCCGCTCGGCCGGCGCGATGCCAGGCCCGGTGTCCTCGACCGCGACTTGGATCGTCCCGTTCTCCTGCGCGAGCTCGATCCCGATCCGGCCGCCGTCGGGCGTCCAGTGGAAGGCGTTCGAGAGCAGGTTGGAGATGATCTGCAGGACGCGGTCGCCGTCCGAGGTGATCGTCGGCGCGTCGGCGAGGTCGCGCCGGTAGTCGATCTCGCGGCGCCGTGCCTCGTCCGCGAACGTCGCATAGGCGCGGTCGACCAGCCGCTCCATGTCGACCTCCTCGTGGAGCACGGTGAAGCGGCGCGAGCCGAGCTTCGCCAGGTCGAGGATGTCGCCGACGAGCCGCTCGAGCCGGCCCGCCTCGGCCTCGACGATCTCCAGCGACTCCTCCCGCAGCTCCTCGTCCTCGACGACGCCTTCGCGCAACGCCGAGACGTGGCCGCGAATCGCCGTCAGAGGCGTGCGCAACTCGTGCGAGACGCTCATCAGGAAGTTGCGCTCGAGCTCCTCGGCCTCCTTCAGCTTGACCGCCATCTCCCCGAACCGCTCCGCAAGGTGCTGGACCTCGCCGCCGCCGGGCACCTCGGGCACCTGCACGTCGTACAGGCCCATCGCCGACGTCGTCGGCTGCGCGTGAGAGCGCGAGGACCGGGCGCGTGATCCGTCCCGCGAGGTACCAGGCGAGCACGCTCGTGAACACGATGCCGATCAGGAACGCGAGCGACAGAAGCTCCGAGAGGCGCAGCCAGCTCGCGCGGAGCTCCGCCTGAGGCTTTGCGACGACGATCGCGCCGATCGGCTCGGACTTGCCGAGCGAGAACGGATGCGCGACGGCCAGGAATGTTCGCTTCTCCCCCGGCGGCTTGAACGTGAACGTCAGCTCGGTCCCGGAGCTCCAGTCGATCGTGTCCTGCGGCAGCGGCTTCAGCCCGGAGCTCCCTCCACCCGGGAACGGGTCGGCGCCGACGTAGTAGATGCGGTCGCCGGTCGCCGCCTCGAGGTTCTTCGCCGCGAAGGCGGGCGCGTTGTCACCGCGCTCGAGCGCGATGTTCGCCTGGCGTGCGTACAGCTGCGAGATGCCGCGCGACTCGCGCTTCAGCTCCGTCAGCGCCTGGTCGTGCGCGAAGTCCGCGAAGAGACGGACGGCGATCGCGATCGAGACGAGGCCTGCGAGTGCGAGGCCGGCGAGGAAGAGCGCCGGCAGCCGAAAGCGGAGCGAGCGCATCAAGCTCCCTTACGACGTGGCGGCGGTCTCCCGCGGCTGCGAGACCTTGTAGCCGACACCCCAGACAGTGACGATCGGCGAAGCGTCCTCGAGCTTGCGGCGAAGCTGCCGGACGTGCACATCGACGGTGCGCGTGTCGCCGGCGAACGTGTAGCCCCAGACGCGCTCGAGCAGCTGGTCGCGCGTGAGCACGAGACCGCGGTGGTCGAGCAGCTCCCAGAGGAGGTCGAACTCCTTCGGCGCGAGCTGGATCTCCTGCTCGCCGACCTTCACCTCACGGCGACCGGCGTCGATCGAGAGGTCACCGTGACGCAGGACTGCGCTCTCGAGCTCGCGGCGCTCGGGTGTTGCGCGGCGCAGGATCGCCTTCACGCGCGCGACGAGCTCGCGCGGGTTGAACGGCTTCGTCAGATAGTCGTCGGCGCCGACCTCGAGCCCGATGATCTTGTCGATGTCGTCGTCGCGCGCGGTCAGCATCAGCACCGGCACATCCGAGCGCTGGCGTACGCGCTTGCAGATCTCGATGCCGTCGATGTCCGGCAGCATCAGGTCGAGGACGATCAGGTCGGGCAGCTGCGCATTCACCTGCGCGAGCGCCTCCCCGCCGGTCGCGGCGGTGCGGACCGTGAAGCCGGCGTTCTTCAGGTAGAGCGCGACGAACGAGGCGATCGAGCTCTCGTCCTCGACGACCAGAACCGACTGCTGGCTCTTTGCCGCCATAGCCCTACGGGCCTAGTGGGGCGGGCGTGACCTGCCCGAAGGAGACCGTCACGAGGTCGGCAGGAATCGCCTTGTAGAGACCGCCGTTGAGCGAGAAGTCGCCGTCGTCCAACGTCGTCTCGGCGCCCTGGAGCGTCGCCTGGCCCTTGCCGACCGCAGACACGTCGATGCCGCGGCCGATGATCGTGATGCGGTACTTGGCATCGAGCAGGCGGAATCGCAGCTTCGAGCCCTGGCAGAAGATCGAGCCGTCGAAGCGCAGTTGCGTGTGCTCGCACGTGTCGAAGAGGTCCGGCAGCGTGTCGTCGGTCGGGTCGAGGCTCGTGAAGATGATCCGGCCGGTGTCGACGCGCCCGAAGGCGGAAACGCGGCCCGAGAGCGACACCTTGCCGTTGCCGGCTTTGACCGAGACGGTGCCGTCACCCTTGGCGACGTTGGACGCGTAGGCCGCCGGAGCCGCGAGGGCGCTGAGTGCGAGCAGGATGAGAAATGCCTTGCGCATCTGTTCCGCAGTATCGACCGGCCGTTTGTCCGCCGATTGAAGGAAATGTAAAGACAGTGTAACCGCCGCAAACCGTATTGGGGCTTCCGAAACCTGCTGTCGGCGCGTGCGCCGGTGCCGTGCAGCAGGCCGAAACGGAAAGCTAGGGCGCGAGCTGCGGGCCGAACGCAAGCGCTGCCCGAGCCCGCGCCCCTAGGGCGTTAGCCAATCACGGCCCGGCGCGCTCGCCTAGATGGCTCTTTGGGACATGGCGGCAGAGGCCACCGCGCCGCAGTCGAGGCACTGGCGCCGCTCGAGCTCGCCCTCCGCCGGGAGCAGACGATGTGCTCCGCAGTCGGGACACGCCTCGAGCTCTTCGTCACTGAGCCTGTAGTGGCTGCGCTCCGAAAGCGGGTCGGGTTGCGGGCGCATCGTCCACACTAGCCCGCCTCACAGCGGACTGTTGCGCGCCGCGCGGAGCCGCAGCGGCCGATGTCTCCCGCAAAGGGGTTACGCCCGTCGCGCGCATCGGGGATCCACCGAAACCTGCAACGCACCGATGTAACCCGTGCGGCACCACCTCTCCGCACCACCTCTGACCTCGTCAGGAGCTTCCCGATGGCCACTGCCACCCCGTCGACCGACCACTCCCGCTGGCGCGCCGTCACAGCACCTGGCCCCGGCCGGCGCATCCTGCTCGCAACGGGCGTCATCGTCGCACTGCTCGCAGGAACTGCAGGCGTCTCGGCCTGGCGCTACGAGCGCGCCCTCTCCGCCACGCACTCCGCGCTGCTGGCGCGGATGGAGCGGAGCCGCTCGGTGATCGCCCAGCTCGGGTTCTGGCGCGAGCGCGAGGCGATGAACGAATACCTCCTCATCCACGATCCCGCGATCCTGACCGAGGTCCGCGATCAAACAGCCTCGCTCGAGGCCGCCCTCGACGGACTCGGGATCGACGAGCCGGCGGAGCAGGCCCTCGTTCGCGACGCCGAGGCCGGCAACCGCCTGTTCCTCGCCGAGTTCGAACGGATCCGGGCCGAGGGCCGACACGATGCGCGAGGCCGAGCCGACGCAACGACACGCCTGAACAGCCGTGAAGAGCCCGTCACGAGTGCGCTCGACGGGCTGCGCGACATCTACCAGGCCGAGATTCCGGTCAGGCTCGCCGTGGCCAGCCACGCGCAACGCCAGGCTGGGACTCGACCGCGTGACGCCGGCGGCGCATCGCCCGTCCGCTGACGTCCTCTTCCGGAGCCTCGCGGTCAATGCACGCGCGGGCGCCACCGCCGTCGTCCTCTCCGGGATGGGCGACGACGGAGCCGAAGGCACCGCCGCGGTCCGCGCTGTGGGCGGTGTGACGATCGCCCAGGACGAGGCGACGTCCGCGATCTACGGGATGCCCAGGGCCGCGGTCGCGCGCGGAGCAGAGCACGTGCTCGCACTCGACGACATCGCGCCCGTGCTCGTGAGGCTCGCGCGGGAGAACGCATGACCGCCGACCCGCTCGTCCGGATCGCGGAGCTCGTCCGCGCGGAATGCGGCATCGGGCTGCCGGCGAACCGGCTCGACTCGCTGACGGCGTCGCTCGGCCGCGTTCGCCCGGGAGTTGCGCCGTTGGACTTCCTGCGCGCCGTCGAGCACGGCGCCGACGGACCGGCGCTCCTCGACGCCCTGGTCGACGAGGTGACGGTCAACGAGACGTACTTCTTCCGCGAGCGCGGCCAGATCGATGCCATCCCCTGGCACACCCTGCGGGCCGGCGTCTGGGCCCGCGGTGCAGACAAGATCCGCATCTGGAGTGCCGCGTGCTCGACCGGCGAAGAGGCGTACACGCTCGCGATGGCGGCGTGGGACGCGTTCGGCCCGTTCGCTCCGCCGGTCGAGATCGTCGCAACCGACATCGCTCCGTCGGTCCTCCTACGGGGCCGCGGCGGGCGCTACCGCAACCGCTCGATCCGCGACCTCGACCAGCACCTGCGCGACCGGTGGCTGATCGCCGTCGGCGACGAATGGGAGGTGGCGGCCGAGATCCGGCGGCTCGTCACGTTCAGCCGACACAACCTCGTGCAGGACACGACCCTCCCCGGGGCCGGCGAGCCGTTCGACCTGATCGTCTGCCGGAACGTGCTCATCTACTTCGACTCGGCGACGTCCCAGCGCGTCGTCGAGATGCTTCGCGGCGCGCTGCAGCCGGGAGGAACCCTCGTGCTCGGCAGCGCGGACGCCCTCGGCGAGACGAGCCGGGCGCTTGCGGCGCTGGTGCCGGGCCCTTCGGCGCAACCGGCAAGGCCGATGCCGGTCATTGTTCCCGCAGAGCGGGCGCCGGTCGCCGAAGCGCCTGACCCGGACGCCCTCGACGCGGACACGTTCTTCCTCGAGGGGATCGCGGCGCTGGAGCGCGGGGACGCCGCCGCGGCGATCGACTCGCTCAGGCAGGCGCTGTGGCTCGACGGCTCGTTCGGACTCGCCGCGTTCGGGCTCGGCCGGGCGCACGACCTGGCCGGCGACAAGGCGGCTGCGGCGAGCGCCTACCGGCGTGCGCTGCACGCGCTCGGGAACCCGGCCGCGACGCAGGAGCGCGACACGCATGAGATCGCGCCGGACGACGTGACTGCGGCCTGCAAGGCACGGCTCGCCGTTCTCGCGGCCGTAGGATCCTGAGCATGGGAAGTCGCATCGTCGTCGCGGACGACTCCGAGACGATCCTGGAGATGGTGCTGATCACCCTGCGGAAAGCCGGCTACGAGCCCGCGGCCGCACGGCACGGCGGCGAGGCCGTCGAGGCGGTTCGCGAGCACCGGCCGGAGCTCCTGATCGTCGACGCGAACATGCCGGTGAGCGACGGCTACGAGGTGGTGCGCATCGTCCGCGAGGAGCTCGGCGACGAGAAGCCGTACGTGATCATGCTGACTGCCTCCGACCGGGCGGTCGACCGGGAGCGGGCAACCGAAGCGGGCGTCGACGAGTTCATGTCGAAGCCGTTCAGCCCCGTGGCGCTGCGCGAGCGCGTGCGCGAGCTCCTCGACGGGCCAGACCAGCCCGCGAGCTGACGCAGCGAGGCCGCCCGCCGGTCAGACTCCCGGGGTGGAGCCGCACCCGCGCCGTCTCTGTGCCACGATCGACGACCTCGCCGCCGCGCTCCGCCGCGCCGGGGCTCCGGAGGCCGGCAGCGCCCGTCTGCTCGAGCTTGCCGCGATCGCGACCTTGCAGTCGCTCGCGCTCCGCGAGGCGGTACGACCCGCGCCGCGCGAACGGCGCCCCGCCGCCTGAGCGCCCCGCCCGCCTGAACAATCCGAGCTACGCGACCTTGCGGACGGTCCGAACGAGCCCGTTGGCATTCACGCGCTCGATCGACTGCTCGAGGCGGAGCCAGTGCAGCTTGTGCGCGTCGTCCTCACAGAGCAGGCAGACCGTCCGCGGCCGTGCGGGCCGCTCGTGCCAGAGCCGGTAGCGCTCGCCGGTGAGGAGATTCCGCCTGCAAATGCTGCACATCGCCATGGCCGCACGCTAGGCGACCGGCCGGACGGTGCCGCTATTCGTACCGGTAGAAGCCCTCGCCCGACTTGCGGCCGAGCTTGCCCGCTTGCGCCATCCGGACGAGGCGCGGCGGCGGCGCCATGCGCGGCTCGCGGAGCTTCTCGTACAGCGCCTCGGAGGCGTGCACGTGGATGTCGATGCCGACGAGGTCGACGAGAGTGCACGGCCCCATCGGCCAGCCGGCGCCGAACTTCATCGCCTTGTCGAGGTCCTCGGGTGTCAACCCGGCCTCGTCCAGCACCCGCACGCAGTCGTTCAGCAGCGGGATCAGGACCCGGTTCACCGCAAAGCCGGGCGTATCGAGACACCGGATCGGCTGCTTGCCGAGACGCTCGCCGAGCGCGAAGGCAGTCTCGAAGACGTCGTCGCCTGTCCGCTCGGCGCGCACGATCTCGACCAGCTGCATCAGCGGCGCCGGGTTGAAGAAGTGCATGCCGACGATGCGCTCAGGACGCTCGCAGACGGATGCGATCTCGGTCACGGACAGCGCGGACGTGTTCGTCGCGAGAATCGTGTCCGGCCGCACCGCCGCCTCCAGCTCGCGGTAGAGCTCCTGCTTGACGGCCAGGTCCTCGTATGCCGCTTCGATCACGAGCTGGCAGTCGGCGAGGTCAGCGAGCTCCGTCGTCAGCGAGAGCCGCGCCAGCGCCGCATCGTCCGCCCCGGTTTCGAGCTGGCCCTTCTCGACCTTGCGGTGAAGGAAGTGCCCGATCCGCTGCTTCGCCTGCTCGCCGAGCTCGGCGTTCAGCTCGCGGCCCACGGTCTCGAGTCCCGCCTCGATGCAGAGCTGGGCGATGCCGGCTCCCATCGTCCCGAGCCCGATCACGCCGACCTTCTCGATCTCCCGTGCCATCGGCGGGCGATGCTACCGGGCCGCCTGGTTCGACGCCCGCGGCGGCGACGGTAGCGCCGTCCGGCCCTGTCCGCGAGGATGGGCCGCGTGCCGATCGACGTCCACCAGGTCTCGGGCTACGGGGAGCTCGAGCAGTGGGTCGCCTTGCGGAACGAGGCGATGCCCGACGATCCCGAGAACGCCCAGATGATGGCGCTGATCCGCGCGACGGAGCTCGACCACGTCGACCTGCTCGCTTCGATCGACGGCGAGCTCGTCGGCACGGCGATGCTCGCCGGCGATCCGCATTCGGCGGGCTCGTCGCATCCGTTCGCGGAGATCGTCGTCTCGCCGAGGCACCGCGGCCGCGGGGTCGGCGCCACGCTCTTCTCGGAGCTCTCGACCCATGCCCGGCGGCTCGGCAAGGAAGGGTTCGTCGGCGAGGCCCGGGCCGGCGACGCAGCAGCGATCGCCTTCCTGGAGCGGCGCGGCTACGTCGAGGACACGCGCACCGAGCAGTACGCCCTCGAGCTCTCGGCCCTGCCGGACACGGAGTCAATCGGCGACATCGCCATCGCCTGGCTCGTCGACCGTGCGGACCTCGTGCCCGGGATGTACGAGGTCGCGAGCTCGGTGTACCCGGGGCTGAGCTACCGAGCGGCCCGCCAGGCCGAGACGTTGCAGGACTGGCAGATGTACGAGCTCGGCGAGCCGGCGCTCCGGCTCGAGCTGACGGCGATCGCGATCGCCGACGACGAGGTCGTCGGCTACTCGCCGATGGTCGACCTGCCGGCGATCGAGGGAGTGAGGCAGCGGCTGATCGTGCGGCAGGGCGACCGCCTCGGCGAGATCGCCGTCGCAATGACGTGCGCGCAGGCGAAGCGCGGCCGCGATCTCGGCCTCGCGCGCATCATCTCGTGGCGCCGCAACGAGGCGAACGCGATCATCCAGGAGGCGCTCGGCTTCGTCCTCCGCGCCGTCTCGATCGGCTTCAGGGGACCGCTGGAGGCCGAGCGGGCTTCCCGCTAGAAGAGGCGCGCCAGCCCAGGAGGCGCGACTCATGCACCCCAGACCACCTCGATGCCCCGGTCGAGGCCCGGAAGCGGCAGGGCGCGGGCCTCTGCCTCGACGGCGTCGCGCGTCCCACGCGAGAGGCGTACCCAGGCGTCGATCCGCACGGTGTGCTGCGCCCGCCTCCAGGTTCCGCGGATCTCGCCTTCGACGAGGAGCGCGCCTGGCCACACGCGCGGGCGTCCAGAGCCGCTGCCGCTGATCCGCCCGCGGGACGAGCAGCTCCCGCTCCGCTCCGTCGAGGAGGAAGTACGCATCGCCGCTCGGCAGCAGACGCGCGGGAGCTGCGGCCGTCTCAGCAGCGCGCATGGCCGGCTCGTCCTCTGCAAGCAGCCACTCGTCGCCGAGCGGCGACCTGACCTGGAGCAGCGATTCCTCCAGCGAGGCGAACGTCGTGGCCGCCGAGCGCCGCGAGATCCCTGCCCAGCGGGCGAACCCGGCAGCCGTGCTCGGCCCGAAGACGTGGAGGTAGCGCCGGGCGAGCTCGCGGCGCGCGTCGTCCGGCTGTATCTCGGGAGCGGGGACGGTCCAGACGATCGGCGCTCGGGCGCCTTCCCAGCGGATGGCGACCGTGCCCGTCGTCGTGGCGTACCTCAGTGAGTTGCCGACTGCCGAGCGCCCGCCCGACCTCGCGGTCCGTCATCCGCGTTCCGGCGAGCGCGCCGTGCAGCCGCTCGGCCGTGCGCTCGGCCCGCAGCCGGCCCTTGGCGTCGTCGGGGAGCCTCCCGAGCGAGAACAGCGCGAAATCCCGCTTCGGGACGACATAGGCGTTGTACCGAGGGCCCCAGAGTTGGGCGAGCGACGAGTCCTCCCAGCTCGACGACTCGACCCCCTTGATCCGCGCGTGCAATGAGAGCACCGCGGCCCTCGGCATGCTGTCCTGCAGTCCGGCCCACGCCGCCCGCCGCAGCGATTCGGAGCCCATCGGCATTCGCTCGTCGAGCGAGCCGACGCGTCGCCGAAACGCCAGGATCTGCCCCCGCGTGACCTTGAGCCGCGATTCCCCTGAGCCCGCCATCAGGTCGAGACACTAGGCAAGTCTTCGCCGTCTCGCCTGGGGCAGCGCGCCTCAGCTGAATCAGGTTTTTGGCCGGCGCCGATGACTTTTCGGTGGTCTGCAAGTCTCTACCGGCGTACGGAGCTCCAGTAGATGACTCCAGGAGGCACGATGAAGCTTCTTCTCACGTCCAGCGGCGTCAGGAACACGAGCATCGAAGACGCGCTGGTCCAGCTGCTGGGCAAACCGATTGCCGAGTCCAGCGCGCTCTGCATTCCCACCGGGGTGCAGCCCTTCCAGGGCGGACCTGAACACGTCTACCGGTTCATCAGCGGAACGGGCGGCGGCCCCATGTGCGGCTTGGGCTGGAAATCGCTGGGAGTGCTGGAGCTCACCGCGCTGCCCAGCATCAAAGAGGAGTACTGGGTTCCGGCGGTCCAGGAAGTCGACGCTCTGCTGGTTTGGGGCGGCAGTCCCTTGTACCTCTGCTACTGGATGCGGCAGTCCGGACTGGCCGACCTCTTGCCGTCGCTGCGGCCCGAGACGGTCTACGTCGGCACGAGCGGCGGAGCCATGGTCGCGACTCCCGACTTCGGCGGAGCGACCTACGACGACAGCGATCCGCGCACCGCCAGCGACCAAGCGCTGGGACTGGTCGATTTCTCGCTGTATCCGCACCTGGAGCGCGAGGACATGCCGGACACGACCCTCGCCAACATCGAGAAGTGGGCCGCCGGATTGACGGTGCCTGCGTACGCGATTGACGACGAGACCGCCATCAAAGTCGTCGACGGCACCGTCGAAGTCATCTCCGAGGGCCAATGGAAGCTGCTCACCCCCAGCCCGGAAGCAAGCACGTCGGGCTAAGCCCCTCAGGACGTGCGGCCCGCCGCCACGGCAAGGGCGGTCTCATACTCGCCGGCGGTGATCCGAACGACGCCCGCCTCGAAGTCGGCCCTGGCCGTCTCTGACGGGTCGATCTGCGCCAGCACGGTACTCATCGGTACCGGCGGATCCCATGCCTCGACCTGGGCCAGCAACACACCGCCGGGGGAATCCCCCGGGTACGCCTGCGCCTCGGACTGCGTCCAATCATGAGCCGCCGAGGCGAGCTCGGCGCGGCCGATGAACTTCCGCTCGGGTGCGGCCAGATAGACGAGGACGAGGTCGCCGGCGGCAAGCGCGCTGCGGTGCGGCTCGTCTGCTTCGACCCCCCACATCCCAAGCCGCAGGAACTCGGTGGCGTCCCCACCTACAAAGTTGAAGAGGTAGTGCGCCAAACGCTAGAAGCGCTCGACGACGGCGGCGATCGCCTGGCCGAAGCCGATGCACATGCAGGCGATGCCGTAGCGCGCTTCGCGGCGGTCGAGCTCGTTCAGCAGCGTGGCCGTCACCCGGGCGCCCGTGGCGCCGAGCGGATGGCCGAGTGAGATGCCGCCGCCGTTCGGATTGACGTCGTCGATCCGCTCGGCGAGACCCGTGTCGGCGAGGAACTGGAGCACGACCGTCGCGAAAGCCTCGTTCACCTCGATCACTGCGATGTCGTCCCACGTCAGCCCCGCCTTCGCCAGCGCCTTCGCGCACGCCTCGGGGTTCCCGTGCAGCATCAGGGTCGGGTCGACGCCTGCGAGGCCGAACGAGACGAACCGGCCCGCGCGGCTTCAGGCCGAGCCGGCCGGCGGCGGGCTCCGAGGCGATCAGCACCGCGGCTGCGCCGTCGACGATCTGCGACGAGTTTCCGGCCGTGACCACCCCGTCGGGGATGAACGCGGGCTGCAGCGAGGCGAGCTTCTCGAGCGAGGTGTCACGGCGCACGGCCTCGTCGGTGTCGTACAGCACGCCTGCGTGCGGGTTCTGGAGCTCGATCGGGATGATCTCGTTCGCGAAGCGCCCCTCGTCGATCGCCTCGGCGGCACACCGATGTGAGCGGTACGAGTACTCGTCGACGTCCTCACGGGACAGGTGCCACTTTTCGGCGATCAGCTCGGCGGAGATGCCCTGCGGCACGATCTGGAAGCGGTCGAGCACCGCGTCCGACATCGAGCCGTTGTTCGAGCCCATCGGGACGCGGGTCATCATCTCGACCCCGCCCGAGATGACGACGTCGAGCTGTCCCGAGCCGACGGCCGCGGCCGCGTTGAAGTTCGTCTGCATCGACGAGCCGCACTGCCGGTCGACCGTCGTGCCGCAGACGGAGACGGGCCACCCGGCGGCGAGCGCGACATTGCGGCCGATGTTCCAGGCCTGCTCGTCGACCTGCGAGACGCACCCGAACTGGACGTCTTCGATCTCCGCCGGGTCGAGGTCGTGCCGCTGCAGCAACCCGTTCAGGACCTGCGCGGAGAGGTCGTCGCCGCGGATGCCCGCGAACTGGCCGTTCCGCTTGCCGATCGGGCTGCGAACGGCGTCGATGATCAGGGCGTCGATCACGCGGCCCATGCTACTTCGGCTCCCACGGCTGACGGCTGTGCGCGAGGTACACGCGGCGCGGCTTCAGATCGTGGATCAACTGGAAGTTCGGCTCGCCGCCGCGGATCAACTCGCCCATCGAGTACGTGACGTCGCCGCCGAGGACGACGAGGCCCTGGTCGGTGTCGACGACCACGATCTGGTGGCCGGGCGAGTGCCCCGGAGTCGGGATGACCCGCACGCCCGGAACGATCTCCGCCTCGCCCTCGAGCAGCTCGTACGTCGCGCCCGGGAACCGCACATAGCCTTCGAGCAGCTCGTGCCCCTCGACCGCGTCGTAGTCGGCCCGCTGCACGTAGATCGGCGTGCCCGCGAAGCGCCGGTTGCCGCCGCAGTGGTCGAAGTGCAGATGCGTGTTGATCACGATCGCGGGCTCGATCGGCGGCCATTCGCGCAGCTGGACCCCCCACTCCTCGTCCAGCTCGGGCGTCGAGTCGATCATCCCGGTGTCGACGAGGATCGTCCCCTCCGGCCCCTCGATCGCCCAGGCGTAGACGGGCCACACCTCGCCCTCGACGGTGACGTCGAGCAGGTGCAGCTCACGGATGTCGTCAAGCGACCGCATAGAGCCTCCACCTGCCCGGCACGCCCTTCAGCTCGTGCTCGCCTCGCTCCGAGAAGTCGAGACCCGACCCGGCCACGAGATCCTTGACGGTGCTCGTCGCAAGCACCTGGCCCGGGTCGGCCGCCGCCGCGACTCGAGCGCCGAGATGCACCGCGATCCCCGCCACCTTCCCATCGTGCAGCTCGCACTCGCCCGTGTGGATCCCGGCGCGCACGCCCAGCCCGAGCTCGGCAGCGCCAGCCACGATCGCCCGTGCGCACGCGATCGCGCGGGCCGGTCCGTCGAACGTCGCGAAGAACCCGTCTCCGGCTGTATCCACCTCGACGCCGCGGTACCGACCGAGCTCGCGCCGGACGAGCGCGTGGTGACGGGCCAGCAGGTCGCGCCAGGTGCGGTCTCCTACGGCCCCGGCCGTCTCGGTCGAGCGGGCGATGTCCGTGAACAACACGGTCGCCAGCACGCTTTCAGGCACCTCGACCGGGCGCTCGCCGGCGACGAAGCGCTCTATCTCCTCGGCAACCCCCGGGTGAAGACCGGGGCTGGCGTCGACGCCGGGGAACTCGATCCTCGTCGCGGAGGGGACGAGATCCGCCAGGTAGATCGCCGCCTCCCGCACATTCGACCCGTGCAGGACGAGCGTGGGAACGCGGATTGCGGGAAGCACGTCCGTCACATCCGTCTCCATCTGCATCCGGAACGACGCGTGGGCCGCTCCTGGGCTCGCCGCCAGCCGATGCGCCCGCACGACCCAGTCGAGGTACACCTCGTCCTCGGCGAGCGAGGGATTGAGCAGGCGGCCGAATTCACGGTGGAAGTCGCGGTCGCCCCACCGCTCCCGAATCTCGCGTAGCCACTCGTGCCATTCGTCGACCGTCTGACCCGCGGAATACTCGTCGGTGCGTATCGGCTTCGCGACGACGTCCCAGAGGACGAGCCCGGCCACCCGCTCCGGATACGTTGCGGCGAACATGCACGCCACGTGTCCGCCGTCCGACATGCCGAGCAGCGTCGCGCGTTCGGAGCCGACCGCGTCCATGACGGCGCGGATGTCGTCCATCCTCGCCTCGAGCGTCGGGATCTCCCGCGGCCGGTCCGAGAGGCCCGTACCCCGCTTGTCGAACAGGATCAGCCGCGACACGCTCCCGAGGCTCAAGAGGAACTTCCTGAGCGGGGGCAAGTCCCAGACGACACTCATGGTCGTCAGAAAGGGCGCGAAGACAAGGTCGACCGGCCCGTCGCCCGCGACCTGGTAGGCGATCGCGAGGTCGCTGCCGCGGGCGTAGTGAACGTCCGGGATCTCCACGCGCTGATCCTCGCACCGAGAGGCTTGACGTGCATCAGCCGTGGCCGTGGTGACGCCCCAGGCGCGGCGCCATGCCGTCTCGTCGGCCTCGCCCAGGCACACCAGCATGACCTTCGGCCGCCGAGCCGCCCTGGCTTGGCCTGGAACGCCCCCACGACGGACGTCTAATACACATCAAGCCTCTAGACTCGCTCCATGGCGACTACGGCGACCGAGCGAAAGCTCCTGATCGGCGGCGAGTGGGTCGAGACCGGCGAGTGGATCGACGTCACCTCGCCGTACTCGGGCGACGTCGTCGGCCGCGTGCCGAAGGCCGGCGCAGATGAGGCGCGGCGCGCGATCGACGCGGCCCAGGCGGCCCTCGCCGAGCCACTGCCCGCGCACAAGCGCGCGGAGATCCTCGTGCGGGTCGCGGGCTATCTCGGCAAGCGCCACGAGGAGGTCGCGCGCACGATCTCCGAGGAGGCCGGCAAGCCCCTGAAGGCGGCCAAGGTGGAGGCAGCCCGCGCGATGTCGACGTACACGTTCTCGGCCGTCGAGGCGCGGAAGCTCGCCGGCGACGTGGTGCCGATGGACGCCTCGCAGGCGGGCGCCGGCAAGCTCGCGTTCACGATGCGCCTGCCGATCGGGGTCGTCGGCGCGATCAGCCCGTTCAACTTCCCGCTCAACCTCGTCGCGCACAAGATCGCGCCCGCGCTCGCCGCGGGCTGTCCCGTCGTGCTGAAGCCCGCCACCGCGACACCGCTCTCCGCGTTGCTGCTCGCCGAGCTGGAGCAGGAAGCCGGCTTGCCGCCCGGGTGGCTCAACGTGCTCGTCGGCCCCGCAGCCGAGATCGGCGACGTCCTCGTCGAGGACGAGCGCGTGAAGCTCATCTCGTTCACCGGCTCCGGGCCTGTGGGCTGGAAGCTCGCCGAGCGGGCACCGAAGAAGCGCGTCCGGCTCGAGCTCGGGAATGCGACGCCGGTGATCGTCGGTCCAGGCGCCGACCTCGAGGAGGCAGCGGAGAAGCTCGCCGCGAATGCGTTCTCGTTTGCCGGCCAGAGCTGCATCTCGGTCCAGCGGATCTACGTCGACCGCGAGCGGTACGACGAGTTCGTGGCGGCGTTCGTCCCCAGGGTCGAGGCGCTCAAGGTCGGCGACCCCGGCGACGAGGAGACCGACGTCGGCCCGCTGATCGACGCGGAGAACCGCGACCGCGTACTCGAGTGGATCGGTGGGTCGGGCGGCGAGGTGCTCACGGGCGGCGAGACGACCCCTGACGGCGTCCTCCTCCCGACGGTGATCGGGAACCCGCCCCGCGACGCGAAGGTGTCGTGCGAGGAGGTCTTCGGGCCCGTCTGCACGGTGACCGCCGTCGACTCGTTCGACGAGGCGATCGAGCTCGCGAACGCGACCCGGTACGGGCTGCAGGCGGGCGTCTTCACGAGCGACATCAAGCTCGCACTCGCCGCCGCGCAGCGACTCGAGTTCGGCGGGGTGACGGTGAACGAGGCGCCGACGTTCCGTGCGGACCAGATGCCGTACGGCGGCGTCAAGGACTCGGGCAACACCCGCGAAGGCCCGGCGTACACGATCCGCGAGATGACCGAGGAGCGGATCGTCGTCCTGCAGCTGTAGGTACGGGCTCCGGGCGGCCGAAGCCCACCGGAGGCGCTGTTAGAGTCGGGCGGATGGCCCGCCTGCCGCTGCTGTCGCGCCGTCGTTCCGATACGGCCTCGGCCGCCGCGCCGGCCGTTTCGGGGCAGTCGGCTTCGCCCGGCCGTCCCCCCAACCGAGGGCTCCTGCGCCGTGAGCGGCGCGCGTTGACCCGGCTCCGCGAGCGGCGGCTGCGCGACCTCGGCGGGCTGATGGTCGAGATGTACCGGCGCAGCATCTTCCGCGAGGAGCTCTTGAGCGAAAGCTGCGCCGATCTCGTCGGGATCGAAGACCGGTTGGCCGCGATCGAGCTGCTGCTTTCCCCACGGCGCGCGCCGGAACGGCGTTGCGTCTGTGGCGCTCCGGCGCTGCCGGGTGCGCACTTCTGCCCCAACTGCGGGCGCCCTCTCACCTCCCAGGTGGGCGAGGAGACGATGATCGAGCCGCCGGCGGTGGAGTCGTGAGCGACGAAAAGCGGGCCGACACGGACGCGTGCCCGCGCTGCGGCGCCGCCCGCGAGCCGGACCAGGAGTACTGCGTCGACTGCGGGCTGCGGCTCCCACCGACGACGGGAGCCGTGCCGGCGCTCCGTCGCAGCTGGCTGCGACGCCTCCGCTGGTATCCCGGCGACTGGGTCTGGAACCCGCTGCTGGCGCTCGTGATCGCGATCGTCGGTACCGCCGCAGCGATCTGGCTCCCTGATCGCGGGTCGTCGAACACGGGCACCACGTTCGTGGAGACGATGCCGACCGTGACGGTGACGACACCGAGCACGACCGCGCCGACGCAGACCGCGTCGACGGGCTCGACGACGACGCTCCCGACGGCGCCCGAGCCGACGACCTCGACGAAGACGCAGACAACGCCGGCCGGGCCGCCGAACGGGAAGACGGAGTGGCCCGAGGGCAAGAACGGCTACACGGTCGTCCTCGTCTCGTATCCCCTCGCTACCGGGCGGGACGCCGCGCTCCAGAGGGCCCAGGCGGCGGCCAAGGCGCATCTGCCCGAGGTGGGCGTCCTCGTCTCCTCACGGTACTCGAGCCTCCATCCCGGCTACTACGTCGTCTTCAGCGGCATCTACGACTCCGTGGTGCAGGCGCAGGCGGCCCGGCGCACGGCCAGGTCGAACGGCTTCGGCGGCGCGTATGAGCGCCCCATCACGCGGTAGGTGTAAAGAACCGCCAAAGCGGACAACCCGCTAGGACATCCGCTGCAAGTGCAAGGCGGCCCGTTTACCATTTTGAAAACAAAGATTCGGAGTTTGTAACACGGCCGGGCAATCGGTAGACTCGACCTCGAGGGCGCGTCTGGAGGCCGTATTTACCGCTTCTAACCGCTGTTTTCCGGTGATCCGAGAGGGAGTGCGAGAGACCGTATGGACGAGAGAATCCTCCAGATCCAGGCATGTATGTATCAGTACTCGCGAGCGATCTATCGGTCGATCAAGGACCTGATCGACCCGTATGTGGACTCCGAGACCCGCGTCGAGTACTGCCGCGACGTGCTCGTGCACTGCGAGCAGACGATGGAACGTCTCGCCAAGGATCCGCACTACTTCGCGAAGCCCGATCGGGCGCTTTTCCAGGACATTCGCCGCTACTTCCCGATCACGACGCAGGCCCAGGTGGCCTGGACCGTGCGGGAAGGCGTCGCCGCCGGCGTTCGCTTCATCGAGGAGCAGATCGAGGCCGGGGCGTTCGACGGCGGGGTCGCCCGCTGCCGCGCGACGACCCGCAAAGGCAAGCCGTGCCAGCGCACGCCGCTGCCCGAGCGCGACTACTGCCCCTCGCACCAGCATCTCGAGCGCTCGAAGGTCGCGGCCTAGTTCTCGGGAAGGTCGGGTAGGCTCGCCTTCGCGTGAGCCACGACACTGACAAGCTGATCCGCCAGCTCTCGCTGGTCGCCTATCTGATGGCGGAGCGGCGGCCGATCACCGCGCGCGACGTCAAGTCGAACGTCGAGGGCTACCAGGAAATGTCGGACGAGGCGTTCGCGCGCCGCTTCTACTCGGACCGCGCAGAGCTGCAGGCACTCGGCGTGCCGCTCGACTCGCAACGGGACGAGTTCACGGGCGAGGAGCTCTACACGCTCCGGTCCGAGCGCTACTTCCTGCCGGAGCTCGAGTTGAAGGACGACGAGCTCGCCGCGCTGCAGACGGCGTTCTACCTCCTGGAAGGCAAGTTCGCGTACGCGGAGCCCCTGCGGCTCGCGCTGCAGAACCTCGCCCTCGGCCGCCCGGGCTTCGCGGAGGTGCCCACGGCGACCTCCGAGCGGGTCGAGGTGGTCGACCGTGACTACACACCGGAGCTCGCGGGCCGGCTCGGCAAGCTCGAGACGGCGATCTCGAAGCAGCGCACGATCAAGTTCCGCTACTGGGCGATCTACAAGGACTCTGAGGAGGAGCGGACGCTCAACCCGTTCGCTCTGTACCTCGACCGGGGTGCCTGGTACGTCGTCGGCCAGGATCTCGGCCGGGAGGACGAGCGGACGTTCCGGGTCTCGCGGATCCGCGGCGACATCCGCTTTGCGACGCGCCGCGAGCGCGACTTCCGGCTGCCGGCCGAGTTCGACGTCTCACGGTTCCTCGATCGCCCGAAGTGGCAGATCGGCGAGCCGCAGGGCAAGGCGAAGATCGAGGTCGGCCCGGACACGGCCTGGTGGATCGAGCGCACTTTCCCGAAGGGCGGCACCGTCGCCGACGGTGTGTTCACGACGGAGTTCTCCGACCCCGGGCAGCTCGCCGGGTGGGTGCTGAAGCAGGACGGACGCGCAGTCCCGGCCGAGCCGAAGGCCCTCCGCGAGCTCGTCGCCGAGGGGCTCTACCTCGCGCGCGAGCGCCACGAGGGCCCACCGCCCATCCCGGCTGACGACGCCGTGATCGAGCCGGTCGAGGAGCTCGAGCGTTCGGCGAGCCCGGTCGCGCCCGAGCGGTTCGCCGTGCTGCAGGCGCTCCTGGCGTATCTCCTCGCCGAATGCGGCGAGGGCAAGACGGCGATCATCCAGGCCGACGTGCTGGCTGAGCGGTTCCACATCCCGCCGGAGCAGCTCGAGGAGCACCTGTCGCTCTTGAACCTCGTCAACTTCGGCGGCGGCTGCTACGCCGTCTATGCCGAGCTGCAGGACGACGGCGTGCACGTCGACAAGGAGCTGTACGGCGAGACCTTCCGCCGGGCGCCGCGGCTGACGCCGCTCGAGGCGCGGGCGATCCGCCTGGCGCTCGAGTACGTCGGGCCTTCGATCGCAGCCGACGCGCACTCACCGCTCGACCGGGTGCGCAACAAGCTCGAGGAGACGTTCGGCGAGTTCGACGACCGCCAGACCGCGCGGCCGCAGGAGGCCGGTGGCTCGGACTTCGTCGGCGTGCTCTCGGACGGCATCGAGCACCGGCGGCTCGTCGAGCTCGTCTATCTGAAGGAAGGCGAGACGACGCCGTCCACGCGCATCGTCGAGCCGTACAAGCTCGAGCGCAAGCTGCCGGACTGGTACGTCCACACCTGGAGCCGCACGAGCGGCGGCGAGCGGAGCTTCCGGCTCGACCGCGTGCGCGACGCGAAGCTCCTCGACGAGACCTTCGAGCCGCGCGAGGGCTTCGAGCCCAAGGAGTTCCAGGGAGCCAGGACGGTGACGATCTGGTACTCGCCCGCGGTGGCGCGCTGGGCGGTCGAGCGGGGCGCCCGTCTGCTCGCGGACGGAGCCGCCGTCGAGCAACGGCCTGCCGGCGGGCTCGAATGGCTCGCGGGCGAGGTGCTCCAGTACCGCGGCGAGGCGGTCGTCGTCGAGCCTGCGGATCTCCGCAAGCGCGTCGCCCAGCGGGCGCGCGAGCTCGCGCGCGAGCTGCACGTCCGGCCGCGCGCCCGCGCCAAGGCCTAAGCGATCTCGCGGTCCAGGCGGGCAAGCGCCCACTCGGCGTGCTCGCGCAGCAGCTCGTCGTCGCCCGCGGCATGGCGCTCGAGCGCCGGGCGGAGCTCCTCCGAGCCGACGTTGCCCGCGGCCACGAGGGCATTGCGGCGAAGCCAGCGCGCATCGTTTCTCGGTACGTACAGCCGGTCGTAGCGTGCGACGAGCTCGTCGCCGTCCGCCTCGAGCCACTCGACCAGGCTGACGTGCGGCGTCGCCCCGGCCGGCGGCGCGTCACCGGCTCGGCGCTTCTCGGTCCCACGATTCCAGGGACAGACGTCCTGGCAGATGTCACAGCCGTACACCTGCGCGCCCAGCGGCGCGCGATACGCCTCGGGGATGGGAGCCGGCGCCTGCGTCCAGTACGAGAGGCACTTCGTCGAGTCGAGAACGCCGGGCTCGTCGAGCGCACCGGTCGGGCAGGCGTCGATACACAGGCGGCACGAGCCGCAGTCGAGCGAGAGCGGCGGGGTCGGCTCGACGGCGGCCGTCGTCACCAGCGTCCCGAGGACGACCCAGGAGCCGTGACGCCGCGTGATCAGCAGCGTGTTCTTGCCGTAGAAGCCGACGCCCGACCGCGCAGCCGCCTCGCGGTCGACGTGCTGGTTCGCGTCGACGAAAACGCGGTACTCGCCGCCGAGGCGGCGCCCGAGCTCGTCGAGCTTCGCGCGCAGCTCTTCGTACGCCTCAGACCACGTGTAGCGCGCAAGGCGACCGTGGTCGTCCGGCCGCTCGGGCTCGTCGACGTAGTAGCTCAGTGCTGCGGAGACGACCGTGCGCGCCTCGTCGACGAGCGCCTCGGGATGGCACGACACCTCCGGGCGGGCCATCGTGAACTTCATGTCGGCAAAGAGCCCGCGGGCCCGGCGCTCGCGAATGTGCTGCTCGGTTCCCTCGTATGGCTCGGCCGCGGTGGCGCCGACGACATCGAGCCCGAGCTCCTCGGCCAACCTGATCAGCTCGGCAGCGGTCATGCGAGGATTGTGCCCGCGATGAAGGCGATCAGGATCCACGAGGACGGCGGCCCAGAGGTTCTCCGCTACGAGGACGTGCCGGACGCCGAGCCGAAGGACGGCGAGGTGTTGATCTCGCTCCGCGCCGCCTCGTTGAACCATCTCGACCTGTGGATCCGCAAGGGCCTCCCGTCCGTGCCGAAGCCCCGCATCCTGGGCGCCGACGGGGCCGGCGTGGTGGTGCACGGGGACGGCTTCGCCGAAGGCGATCGCGTCGTCATCAACCCAGGGTTGGAGCACGGCGGGAAGATCTCCGTCGTCGGCGAGCATTTCGACGGCACGCACGCCGAGCTGATCGCGCTGCCGCGCGTCCAGGTGTATCCGATCCCGGACGGGCTCTCATTCGAGGAGGCGGCGGCATTCCCGCTCGTGTTCGAGACTGCCTATCGGATGCTCGTGACCCGCGCAGGCCTGCAGGCCGGAGAGACCGTCTTCGTCTGGGGGATCGGCGGCGGCGTCGCGACCGCGGCGTTGCAGATCGCCAAGGCGCTCGGCGCCCGCGTCGTCGTCACGTCGTCGAGCGACGAGAAGCTCGCCCGCGCGCGCGAGCTCGGTGCCGACGAGACGATCAACCACGCCTCGGAAGACGTGAAAGCCCGCGTCAAGGAGCTGACCGCCGGCGGCGCCGACGTCGTCGTCGAGCACGTCGGCGAGGCGACCTGGCGGACGAGCCTCGACGTGGCAGCTCAGGGCGGGCGCGTCGTCGTCTGCGGTGCCACGACGGGGCCGAATCCGCCGGCCGGGCTGCACCGCATCTGGTGGAAGCAGCTCTCGATTCTCGGCTCGACGATGGGGACGAAGGACGACTTCGAGGGCGCATACGCGCTCGTCGCCGACGGCCGGGCCAAGCCGGTCGTCGATTCGGTGTTCCCGCTCTCCGAGGCGCGGGCCGCGCACGAGCGCCTCGAAGCCGGCGAGCAGCTCGGCAAGGTCGTGCTGTCGATCCCTGGCTGAGGCGTCTAGGCGCGCAGCACCGACGCGGCGGTGGTGAAGCGCTGGCCGAGCGTCCCGCCCGCCATCGCGGCCCGCAGCGCCGGCCCGCGAAGCCCGCTTCCCCGGCGCACGCACTCGCGCAGCAGCTCGCGCACCGACTCGTCCAACCGCTCGGCGCCGCGAATCGCCGCTTGGAGCGCCGTAACGGCACCGGCGTAGTCGCCGGCGAGGAAGTGGATCCGCGCGATGTCGGTCACATGGGCGCCCGGAAACGGCCAGTGCCGCGTGCGCCCGCGCTCCAGCTCCTCGAGCGCGTCTCCGCGCGTCCCCTTCGACCGCGATCGCGAACGCCCGCGCGCGGTGCCCCTCGTAGGCGAGATCCTGCTCGCGTCCCTCCAGGAGCAGGTCCGCGGCGGCGCGCAGGCCGTCCGTGTCGCCCGCGTGAGCCAGTTGCCAGACCTCGTCGCCGAAGCCGCTCCGCCTCACAGCGTCTCCAGCCAACTCCGAACCTCCCGGGGTGTTCGAAGCCGGACGAGCGTCGTGTGCGGGTGCGCTGCGATCCACTCGGGGAGCTCACGGCGATTTCTGAAGTGACTCTGCCAGGCCCAGCCGAAGAGGTTCGGGCGCTCGCTGAAGAGAAAGCTCACTCGCTCACGATTCCCGTTCCACAATTCCTCACGCGTCAACAGCCGCGTGAATGTCCGGCGCGCGAGCCTCCGGAGCCAGATCCGGATCGGCAGATCGAGCCAGACGACCGTGTCCGCTCGCTCGATCACGAGGTTGCCGAGCTTGCTCCGGTAGCTGCCGTCGATCACCCAGCGCTCCTCGGCCACGAGCGGACGGACGCGGGCCAGCAGCTCCTCCGCCGAGGCCTCGGTCCAGTTCGGCCCGTGGTTGAGCGCGTCGAGCTCGACGTAGGGCGCACCGATCAGCTCGGCGACCCGTCGCCCGATCGTCGTCTTGCCGCTGCCGCTGACGCCCTGGACGAGCACGCGGTCCGGCCGCCGGTGCGACACCGGGGTCGAGGCGTGCGTGTCTGAATCGCCGCGCGGCACCTCGATGGAGCTTGCCAAACCCTCCTACGTGGGCGCTTCGGCTTTGGCAGGGCGCGCGCCCGCCGACCGCACTCGTGCGACCTTGCCGAGCACGTCGAACCAGAACGGCGCGCCGAGCGTGAGCGCCGCGGCCGTCATCGTCAGCCCGAGCAGCTTGAGGAAGGCCGTCAGCACCCAATCCCAGGCGCCGTCGGGACGCGGCTCGGCGGCCCAGCCGATCGGAAGCTTCAGCTCCTTCAGGTCGTCCACGTTCTTCGCGACGTCGGAGACGGGAATCGGCTTTGCTCCGGCAGGCGGGTTCTGCGTCCGGGCGACGACGGCGGCACGGACCGTCTTGTCCTTCCACAGATGGTCGGCCACGCGGATCGTGTCGACGTTCAGCGAGAACGCAACCACGACCGCGAGCACCCACATCACGAGCTGGACGCGGCGCCGGTACCACCCCGAGACGCGCTCCATGGAGTCGTCGAACCACGACTCGACCGAATGCCGAAAGACCTCCTCCTTGCCCTTCGCGTCCGTCCAGAGCGTGGTCAGCGCCGCGCGCGCCTGCGCGCTCGGGACGGCTGCGATCGCCTCCTCGATCGACCGCTCCGCCCCCTTGCCGTCGAAGTCGAGGAGCGCCGACGCGAAGGTCCGCGCCGGCAGGTACGCCGGGTAGCGGAGCTTTCCCTTGCGCGACACGGGACGGATCAACGAGTTGACGATCGGATGTGCGTAGAGCTCCTTGACGAGCTTCTGCCCGTTGTCCTGGTTCTCCGGGTCGAGCAGGTTGGCGACGCCTTCGCGCAGGAACTTCGCGCGCCAGCTGAAGATGCTCGAGATCGTCTCGTTCAGCGCCGAGCAGACGAGCGCCAGGATGAGATAGACGAAGATCACGCCGAGCGCGACATCGAGTGCGGCGAAGTCGAACATCCCGCCGCAAGTGTCTCACGACGACGCGGGAACGAAAAGACCCTGCTGCAGTCAAATGACCAGGAATGAGGACGCGATCGGGGGTAGAGCCGCCTACGGTCGGAGGAATGCTTCGCCCGACCCTCATCGCCGCCGCCGCGCTCCTCCTCGCAGCGCCCGCGCACGCAGTTGCGCCGGCCGGCTTCTACGAGCCCTCGAAGCTCGAGACCGCTGCCTCGTCCATCGCAGGCAAACGAGTCCAGGTGCTCTGCGCCGACAGCGTCGCCGTCTGGCGGACGTGGACACATTCGATCGGGCATGGCAAGGCGGGTGGAGCGGCACTCATCGGCGGCACCGTCATGCGCTTCGCCCCCGACATCTGCCAGTTCCTCCTGAGCCGCCAGCGTGGCCGGCCTGTGCCTCTCTACTCGCTTGGCGCGTCGATCCTCGCCTTCACGCATGAGGCGATCCATCTGCGGGGAGAACGCGACGAAGGCAAGACCGACTGCACCGCTTCGTACGAAATGGCCGGAGTGGCGCAACGGTTCTTCGGGTTCAAGACGTACGCCGCGAGGCGCGCGCTGATGGCGCAGGTCGCCCGCTACAGGGCGCTCGAGCCGGCCGCGTACCGCACCGTCTGCTGAGCCGCCAGCCGCTAGCCGAAGCCGAGGATGAACTTGGCGTCGTCCGACATCAGGTGCCATCTGACCGGATGCGGCAAGGTGCGACTAGCTGCAAAAACGGCACCGGTTCAAGCTCGCGGTGGACGTTCTGCAACCTCCGGTAGCACGTTGCCGTTAGGTGTTTGTACCCGTTCTGTGCCCGCCGTCGCCCACTTAGGCAACATGCCAGACCCTCTTGTGCGGACGTTCGGTTCGGGTGTAAGCGGCGCAACTGGCGCGCTTAGCTTGGCGACCTGGCGCGTGCGAAGGCGAGGAGGTTCTGCGCGTAGAGCTCGTTCAACCCCGAGGCAGCCTCGGGCGCGATCATGACCAGACTGCAGACATTCACGTAGCAGAAGAAGGCTCCGCCAAGGGCCTGCGGGACGTTGACGTCCGACGGCCCCGTCTTGAACGTCAGCGAGTCGCTTGTTGCGTCAACGCCTGCTCGTAGCCCCGGGCCACCGTGATGCAGGAGCATGTTGTTCGTCGTGTACTCGAACGCGTAGAGCTGCTCGAGGTACCGCCTGTCGACCGGGCTCTCCCACTCGTCCTTCACGGAGGCAAAGAGTTGGTCCATCGTCTTCCCGGTCCAGTGCTTCTTGCCAGCAAACTCAGCTTTCAGCTCGTTGAGCTCTTTCCGCGGGACCTCCGGGAGAACTTCGAGGATGTCGGGTCGTCCCAGCCGATGTGCGTCCTTTCGCCCCCGGTCGACAAGTAGTCGGGCATGCCGGTGCATCTTCTCTACGGCCGCCGGCGTGCGCCGGAGCCAGTGGCCCACGATCATGTCTTCGAAGAGCGAGCGATTTAGCATCCCGGCCTGTTCGCCGAACCCCTGACCAGCCAGGACGATGCTGGCCCGATACGTCTTCGTCGCGCGCGCGTACGTCGTCAAGAGCGTGGCGCCAACGTCGTCGCGACTCGGAGGTGCGTCCGGCCTGTGCACCTCACTGAAATCCTCGAGCACCTCGCATGCTGCGAACTGCTTAGGGAACTGCGCTCGGATCTCACCCCGGATCGGAAGTTTCAAGCCGGCTCGACCATCCAGGCGGAGTCGTAGACCCCCTCCGGGTAGGCGTCGGCCAGCGGGAGGATGTTGACGATGCGCAGGTGGCGCCCGTCGCCGGTGAGGAACTTCTCGCCGACCTCCCAGTTGGGGGCGCCTGTAACGAACGGGCCGGCGTCGTCGCCGTCGACGGTGTGAAGCAGGAAGCGGAAGGACATCAGCGTTCCTTTCCGGGGCCGAGCGGCTCGGCGAGTCTATTCGTCCGCGTTCGATGTCTTCAAGCTTCCAGAGGCGTGGCCGCAGTAGCGGCAGATCCCGGCTGCAGAACTTGAGGTTGCTGCCTTGCGTGCCTGGGGTGTTCGTGATTCGGTCGAAGATCAAGTCGCGAGCCTCGAGGAACTCCGTCCTTCTTCTGTGGCTGCTTGCGTTTCACGAGCGCCCGAACCAGCGAGCCCGGCGGACCGCGCCGAACTCCTCCTTCTCGGCGGCGTACTCAAGCGACGGGTCGTAGCGCTGGGCGGTTGGCGCGTCTCCGCCGAGGAAGTTGATCTCGACCTTGCTGACGAGCCCGCCGCCGAACTCGGCGTAGCAGACGCCCGAGCCCTCGTACGGCGCGGGCGGCTCGGCGCCCGCGATCGTCGCGGCGATGTCGTCGGCGACGACGCGCGCGGCCGCCTCGGCGAAGATCCCGGCCTTGGGAACAGTCCGCGGGCCGGTGCAGACGTCGCCGAGCGCATAGACGCCGGGGAAGGGGGTCCTGAGGTTGGACTGGTCGACGGGCACCCAGTTGTTGACGACGAGGCCCGAGTCCGCGAGCGCAGTGGGCGCCCGGTGGATCGGGATGCCGACGAACAGGTCGTAGGGCAGCGTCTCGCCGCTCGCGAGCTGTGCCGTGCGGGTCGCCGGGTCGATGCCGGTGACGAGATGCTCGGGCAGTTCCTTGACGTTGCGCGCGGCAAGCCCGTCGCGAAACATCTGCGAGACCTCACCGGTCACCGGGACCGGGCGCGCCATCGGAAACGTCGTCGCCATCTCCACGGAGTCCCGGATGCCCTGCTGCGTGAAGTGCTCGTGCAGCAGGAAGGAACCCTCGAACGGGGCCGGCGGGCACTTGAACGGCTGCCCGAGGACCGAGACGAGCACCCTGCCGCCCTTGAAGTCGGCGAGCACGTCGCGCAGCCGCTCCGCGCCGACGAGCGAGTAGTACTCGTGCCCGCCCTGCTCGAAGCCCGGCGTGGCGGCGAAGTCGTAGTCGGCGCCGAGCGCCACGACGACGAAGTCGGCGTCGTAGGATCCGCGCGTCGGTGCGTGACCCGGCGCGCGGCCGGGTCGACGCCTGTCACCGTCTCCTGGCGGAACTCGACGCCGTCCTTCGCGAAGTCGCGGTAGTGGAGCCGGACGTCGTCGGCCGACTGGCGGCCGAGCATCACTTCGAGCTTGGAGAAGCCGAAGAAGAACGAGTCGTTGCGATCGATCAGCGTGACGCGGACCGCGTCCGCGATCGTCTCCGAGAGCCGGGTCGCGAGCTCCAGTCCGCCGAACCCAGCTCCGAGGATCAGGACGTGCTTGCTCACCGGCGGCACACTACTCACTCCGACCAAAGGCCTCCAATCGGCTCCGGTACCGGCGACCGGTTGGTACCCCTCGGCGACACTGTCGGCGCCATCGTTATCTGGTGCGTCTCGTCGGGCTCTTTGTGTTCGGTGTACCCGCCGGGTTCTATCTGCGGTGCAAACCGTTATCCAAAGCCAAGTATGAACTTGGCGTCGTCCGACATCAGGTCGGGCGTCCAGGGCGGCGTCCACGTCAGCTCGACCTCGACGTCCTCGACGCCGGGGATCTCGCGCACGGCGCGATCGATGTCCTCCATGATCATCGGGCCGACGGGGCACCCCATGGAGGTGAGCGAGTGGATCACCTTCACCTTCGTGCCTTCGATCTCGGCGTCGTAGAAGAGGCCGAGCTCGACGATGTCCATCCCGAGCTCGGGATCCTCGACGGTGCGCAGGGCCTCGACGACGTCGTTCTTCGACGGCATGGCGGCAGTGTAGCCGGGGTGCGTGCTACGACGCCCGGGAGGCGCACCTGCTCGCGCCGCTCGCGCGCGAAGAAGTGCGTGCCGTCGACGAAGCGCACCCAGTTGCAGCGCGTGCACATGATCAGCGTGTGCGTGCGCGCGCTGTCGGCGAGGTAGCTGACGCCGCGAAGCAGGTCGCCGTTCGAGACTCCCGTCGCGACGACGATCACCTCCTGCGGGGCGAGGTCGTCGATGGTGAAGATCCGGTTCATGTCGTCGAAGCCGTGGCGCTTCGCCTCTTCGATCTCGCTGCGCGACGTGGGCCAGAACTGCGCCTGCAGCTCGCCGCCGAGGCAGCGCAGCGCAGCCGCGGCGAGCACCGCCTGGCGGGTGCCGCCGATGCCGATCGCGAGGTGGTCGTTGGTACCCCGCACGGCGGCGGAGATCGCGGACGTCACGTCGCCGTCCGGGATCAGCTTGATCCGCGCGCCGGACTGGCGGATCTCCTCGATCAGGTCGTGGTGGCGAGGCCGGTCGAGGACGATCGTCGTCACGTCGCCGACCGTGCGGCCGAACGCGTCGGCGATCGCGCGGACGTTGTCGGCCACCGGCTCGGCCAGCGAGATGCGGCCACGGGCGACCGGGCCGACGGCCATCTTGCGCATGTACATGTCCGGCAACGAGGGCATCGAGCCGCGCGGGCCGACGGCGATCATCGAGATCGCGTTGTTGCCGCCGCGGGCCACGACGCCCCGCCCTTCGAGCGGGTCGAGCGCGAGGTCGACCTCCTCCCCGCCCGCACCGACGACGGCGTTCACCGGCAGATACTCCGTATCCTCGGGCGCGCCGATCACGATCCGGCCGCTGATCGGCAGGCTGTCGAGCGCGCCCCGCGCACCGGAGAACGCGGCCTGCTCCGCACCGTCCTGATCCGCCCGGCCGAGCCAGCGCGCGGCCGCGAGCGCCGCGCGCTCGGTCACGCGCGCATAGAGCTCGCAGGTGCAGGGTGTGCGGCGGGCCTGGCCGGCCTCCGCCCGATCGGCCTCGTCTGGGTCATGTCTGCACCATCATCGCTGCACTCATCATTTCCGGGCGGGCACGTCTGCCGCGGCTCCCACCCGCTCGGCTGCGGCCAGCACGAGCTCGATCACCGTCCCGACTGCGAGCTCGACGTTGACGTTCTCGATCACCGGCACGCCGGCCCGGCGCGCACGGCCGACGATGTAGTCCTGGATGCGACGGATCTCGTCGAGCTGGTCCGAGGTACTTCTCCACCGGCCGCACGCCGTCGGAGCTCAGGTCGCGCACCGCAGAAGTGACTCGCGTGCACCTCCTCGCTGCTCGATCGCGAGCACGCAGTGGACGACGAGCGCGCCCTCGATCGGCGCGGAGCATCCCGGGCACGAGGTGCACGCCCTCGAGCACCATCGACCAGCCCTCCTGCAGCGCGCGCTCGATCGACGCCCTCGACGCCGACGAGCACGTTTCGCGTCTGCTCGAGGAAGCCGAGCAGCAGCGGGTCGCCCGTCTCGGAGTCCGCGACGGCGCCCGCAGCGTCGAAGCTCGAGTAGTGGATCGACGGCATGAACTCCTGCGAGAAGAACGCGCGCATCGTCTGGCGGATGAAGTCGGTCGACGTGACGCGCGTGATGCCGAGCCGGTGCGCGACCTCGGTCGCGACGGTCGACTTGCCGGTGCCGGTGGCGCCGCCGACGAGGAGCACGATCGGCAGGTCGAGCTGCTGGAGCTCCGCACGCGCGCGCAGCCGGCTGACCGCCTGGTCGCCCTCGGACTCGCCGAGCACGTCGCCGCGCCAGCTCGCGCCACGCGGTCGAGCTCGACGACGCGAGCGTCGCGCTCGGCCAGGTCGACCTCGACCCGGCGCGCGAGCTGGTACGCGCGCTCGATCGAGACGCCGGCGGCGATCAGCGCCCGCGCCATCAGCCCCTTCGAGTACGGCAGCCCGTCCTGGCCGAGAGGCAGCGGCTCGCCGTGCCGGCGCTCAGACAAGAGCCAGCACCGCCTCGTCGAGGCCGTCGGCGACGACCTCGTTGTCGGCGAAGACGATCCTGGCGCCGCGCTCGCGTGCGTGCTCCGCGACGACGTCGATCGCAGCCGCCTTGATCTCGACGAGGTACGTGTCGGCCTCGACCCGCCGCAGCTCCTCGGCGAGGGCTGCCCGGTTCGCGAGGCTCGACGAGACGTGCACGACGTCGGCGTCGAGGTGATCCGTCGGGCGCCCCGGTCGTGAAGACCGCGACGCGGCCCTTCGAGCGCGCCCGCGGGCCGCAGCCGCAGCTCCGCGCGGATCACGGGCACGTCCTTCAGCTCGGCACCGGCCCGGGATCACCGCCGGCGACGACCACGAGATCCGACATCAGGACGCGATACGCGTTGAGATAGTCGAGTCGCCGGCCCGCGAGCGACGAGGATCCGCGCCGTCGTCGCGACCGGCGGGATCGCCGCGCCGCTGCCGTCGAAGACGACGACGTCCGGGCTCGCGCTCGAGCGCCCGGGCGGCGCCGTCGGGCACGTTCGAGGTGAACACCGCCCGGCGAGCCCGCCCGCCGCAGCGGCGGCAGCCGATCGTGGGCACGCCGGTGAGCGCGGCGATCTCGAGGTAGTCGGAGGCCGCGTGCTCGCCGCGGGCGGAGAGCTCGACGAGCGCCTCAGGCGTCGGCGGCGCGTCACAGACGGTCGCGCCCGCCGGCCCGCCGCGGCCCATCGCGACGACGACGACCGTCGAGCTCCTGGCGAGCAGGCGGACCAAGTGGCAGGTGACGGCGGTCTTGCCGACGCGCTTCCCGGTCCCGATCACCGCGATCGACGGCAGCGGAAACGGCGCGAACGCGGGCGGCTCGAAGCGGAAGTCGGAGCCGACGTAGGAGAGCCCGGCGGCGAGCGCCTCGCTCGCCCAGCGCATGCGCTCGTCCGGCCCGAGCACCGGCTCGTCCGAGAGGTCGACCACGAGCTCGGCGCCCTGCTCGATCGAGGTTGCGAGGGAGTCGACGAGCGGCACGCCGTAGTCCTCGTCGCCACGCAGCTTCTCGGTGCCGCCGACGAGGACGGCCCCCACGAAGTCGTACGGCAGCTCTGCGAGCGCATCCCGTACGACCGGCGCGTAGTGCTCGCCGTCGATGAGTGCGACCGCCTTCAGCGCGTCGTGACCTCGCCCTCGATCCGGGCCGTGTACTTCTCGTAGGCGAGCGTCTCCATGTCGAACTGGATGATCTTCTCCTGCCCGTGGAACGGGTAGCGGCGCCAGACGTCCACGTGCTGCCGGAGACCTCGACCACGTTGTAACAGGGCTCGTGTGTGCCCCGGAGGCGCAGCGACGAGACCGTGCCGGTGTTGACGACGAAGAGGTTCTCGAGCCGCCATGCATACGGGACGTGCTTGTGCCCGGAGAGGACGAGATTCACGCCGGCGCGCTGCAGGCACTCGATCGTGTCGCCCGCGTCGTAGACGACGTTTCGCTCGCGGCCGGTGCCCGGGATCGGCAGCAGGTGGTGGTGGCAGACGAAGATGCGCAGGTCGCGCGTCGGGCGCGAACTGCTCCTCGATCCAGCGGTAGCGGCCGCGGCCGATCTGCCCGTGGTCGAGATCGGGCTCGGTCGAGTCGACCGCGACGACCGTGACGCCGCCCTTGCGCAGCACCGAGTTGCGGTCGCCGAAGTGATCCTCGAAGTGGACGTAGCCGACGTTCCGCGAGTCGTGGTTGCCGGGGACGACGACGAGGTTCGGCAGTCGATGCGGTCGAGGTAGCCCTTCGCCTGGGCGTACTCCTCCTTGAAGCCGAAGGTCGTCAGGTCGCCGGAGCAGACGACGATGTCCGGCTCGATCTCGTTGATCTCCGCGATCGCGCGCTCGATCAGGTCGGGCAGGAAATAGGGCTCGCCGCAGTGGATATCGGAGATGTGCGCGATCATGAAGGGCGTTCATGGGCCCCGCATGGCGGCAAGTCTACGGCATCCGAACCGCTGCTACGGTGAAGCAAGTGGCGCCGGAAATGCCTGATTTCCAGGCATATCGGGGGACGAACCGCCACGCTTCGTCAACGAGGCCGAGTTGGAGTACGCGAAGATCCTCGACTACTACGGCATCCCGTGGCATGTACGAGCCGACGACGTTCGTGCTCGAGCGCGACGAGAGCGGCCGCGTGATCGAGGCGTTCACGCCCGACTTCTACCTGCCCCGAGCAGGATCTCTACATCGAGGTGACGGTCATGAAGCAGTCGCTCGTCACCCGCAAGAACCGCAAGCTGCGCAAGCTCCGCCAGCTCTATCCGGAGGTCCGCGTCAAGCTCTTCTACGACCGCGACATCGAGCGGCTCGCCCGGCATCGGCTTCGGCTTCGACGTTGCCAGTTGAACAGCGTGCCAGCTAGGAACTGCGTGCGAGCTAACAGCCGCGCGCCGGGCGGCTCGAGCTGACGGCATACCCCGGCGACCCGCGGATCGGCGAGGTGTATCTCGACGCCGCCGAGATCGCCCGGCGCGTGCGCGAGCTCGGCGCCGAGATCGCGCGCGACTACGCGGGCTCGAGCCGCTGCTCGTCGGCTCGCTGAAGGCGAGCGTGCCGTTCATCACCGACCTCTCGCGCGCGATGCCGATCTTCCATCACCTCGACTTCGTCGAGCTCGCCGGCTACGGCGGCGGCGGAGATCGGCGGCCACGCGCAGGTCCGGCTTCCTCAAGGACCTCGACGACGAGATCGAGGGACGCGACGTGCTGATCGTCGAGGAGGTCGTCGACACCGGCCTGACGCTCCACTTCCTCTCGCGCACGCTTCGCGCTCCGCGGGCCGGCCTCGCTGCCGCCGTGACGCTCTTCGACCGCCCGTACCGCCGACTCGTCGACGACCTGCCGATCCGCTACGTCGGCTTCACGATCCCGGACGAGTTCTTCGTCGGCTACGGCTTCGATCTCGACGAGCGCTGGCGCAACCTGCCCGATCTGCACGTCGTGCAGTCCGCTCGCGCCACGAAGTTTAGCCACGGCTAAACTTACCCCGTGATGCGCACGCGGGACGCAGCGAAGCGCTGCCGGAGGGTCTCCGGACCGTCGACGAGGCGCTCCATCGCACCCGCTTCCGGATGCTGCCGTTCCTCGGGCCGGCGTTCATCGCCTGCGTCGCCTACATCGACCCGGGCAACTTCGCGACGAACATCGCCGGCGGCTCGAAGTTCGGCTACATGCTCGTCTGGGTGATCGTCGTCTCGAACCTGATGGCGATGCTGATCCAGACGCTGTCGGCGAAGCTCGGGATCGCGACGGGCCGGAACCTGCCCGAGGTCTGCCGCGACCAGTTCTCCCGGCCGCACCGCGTTCCTGCTCTGGGTCCAGGCCGAGGTGATCGCGATGGCGACCGACCTCGCCGAGTTCCTCGGCGCCGCGATCGGCTTCCATCTGCTGCTTCGGGACTGGGCGCTCTTCCCGTCGGCCGTCGTGACCGGCATCGCCGCCTTCGCTGATCCTCAGCCTGCAGCGCTGCGGCTTCCGCCCGCTCGAGGCGGTGATCACGGCGATCGTCGGCGTGATCGGGATCTGCTACCTGATCGAGCTCTTCTTCGCCAACCCGGACCTGATGCAGGTCGGCACGCACGCGTTCGTGCCGCAGTTCGAGGGCTCGGAGTCGGTGCTGCTCGCGGTCGGCATCCTCGGCGCGACGGTGATGCCGCACGTGATCTACCTGCACTCGGCGCTGACGCAGGACCGGATCGTCCCCGAGAACGACGAGGACGCGCAGACGCTGTACCGCGCTACACACGCATCGACGTCGTGATCGCGATGACGATCGCCGGCGCTGATCAACATGTCGATGCTCGTGATGGCCGCCGCGACGTTCTTCGAGAGCGGGCTCACGGACGTCGACTCGCTCGAGGGCGCGCACAAGACGCTCGAGCCGATCCTCGGCGGCGCCTCGAGCCGTCTGTTCGCGATCGCGCTGCTCGGCTCGGGGCTCTCGAGCTCGGCGGTCGGCACGCTCTCGGGCCAGGTCGTGATGCAGGGCTTCGTCCGGCGGCAGGTCCCGTTGTTCGTCCGGCGTCTGGTGACGATGTCGCCCGCGTTCGTCGTGATCGGCGATCGGCGTCGACCCGTCGCGGACGCTCGTGCTCAGCCAGGTCGTGCTCTCGTTCGGCATCCCGTTCGCGCTCGTGCCGCTGGTGATGTTCACGACCCGGAGCGACCTGATGGGGAAGCTCGTCAACAGGCGGCTCACGACCGCGGCCGCGTCGGTGTCGCCGCAGGCATCATCGCCCTGAACGTCTTCCTGCTCGGCCAGACGTTCGGCCTGATCTAGACCCGCGGTCAGTGGAACTCGATCGGCCGTGCGCCCTCCGGGGCGGCGAACGCGAGCAGGCGCTCTCCCTCCTCGGCGACCGCGTCCCGGTCGGTTTTGCGCAGGCGCCCGAACGGCTCGATCCGCAGCGTCACGGCTCCGCGCTCGCGCACGAGCCTCCAGATCGCCGCCACCGAACCGTCGACGAGCACGGTTGGCTTGCCGATGCCGATCCGCCGGTGCAGGTCGCTCGCCAGACCCGCGATCGGTCTGCGTGACCGAGCAGCACGTTGTCGAAGTCGGGCAGGAACCGCGGCGGCGCGGGCGTCTCGGGGTCCGGGCGAGGAGCGTCGGGGAGGTCGAAGAGCTCCTTGCCGCGGTCGTCGCGGAACGTCGAGAGCCGGGGCCGGAGCCGCTCGACGACCTCCCCGAGCCCCGGCAGCCCGCACCACGCGCGCACGTCCTGCTTCGTCGCCGGGCCGAACGCGCCCAGGTAGCGGATCACGAGCCCGTCGAGCGACGGGTCGGCCTCCAGCGGCGCGCCGAGCCATGTCTCGGCCGTGGCGCACGCCGTCCCGCCCGTCTTCCCCCAGACGCCGCGCGGCGGAATCTGGACGAGCGGCACGAAGTTGCGGACGAGGTACGAGAGCGCCGTCGGGTCGTAGTCGGGCCAGCGCTCGGCGAGCGCCCGCCCGAGTTGCGCCAGCGTCCGCGGCTCCTCGTCGAGGAGCTTCCGCCCGGCCTTGGCCACGGCGTCGACGTCCACCCCTGTGAGGAGCTTGCCCCACGAGCTGCCGAAGAGGCCGCGGTCGAGAAACGCGGCAAAGAGTGGTCGGAGCGCAAGCGCATCGCGGGCGCTGAGCAGATGGATCGTCGAGCGCATTGCGACGATTCGCACCGCGCGGCGCTTCTCGATCGCGGCCCCGAGCTCCGCCGGGTCGAAGTCACTCCAGGCGCGACCAGAGGCCGTAGTACGGGTTGAGCGGGATCTGCGCCTGCAGGCCGACGAGCTGCTCGACGGCCTTCACCGCCCCCAGCGGACGGCGCTCGAGCAGCAGCTGGCGCGCCAGCGTCGCGCGATTCAGCGCCCGCCGGTCGAGGACGGTCTCGCTCAACGCGCTACAGGTAGCCGAGCGGATCGACCGGCGCGCCGTTGACACGCACCTCGAAGTGAAGGTGCGGTCCCGTCGAGTGCCCGGTGGAGCCGACGTAGCCGATCGTCGACCCCTGGGTGACGCCCTGCCCGCAGGTGACGGCGATCGACGATTGGTGCGCGTACGCGGTCGCGAGCCCGTTGCCGTGGTCGATGACGACGAGGTTGCCGTAGCCCTCCATCCAGCTGCAGTAGATGACCGTTCCCGAGGCGGCGGCGTGGATCGGCGTGCCCGAGGAGACGCCGATGTCGATCCCTTCGTGCATGCGCCCCCAGCGGTAGCCGAAGGAGCTCGTGACCGGCCCGGAGACCGGCCAGAGGAAGCCGGCGTGCGACGGCGTCGTGTCGCCCGGAGACGACGAAGGCGATGCCGCGCGCTGTGCCGCGACGATCTGCGCGCCGAGATTCGCGCTCTGGGCCTGGAGGGCGTCCATCTCGCTCGCCTCCGCCCGCTCGTCCGCCGAGAGCGTGTCGAGCGAGACCTTCTTCTGCCGGCGGATGTCGGAGAGCCGGCCCTGCGCCGAGACGAGCTCGTTTCGCACCGATCGCTGCTGCTCGGCGCGGGCGCTGATGACACGTGTCTCCGACTCGACGCTCGCCTTCACCTTCCGCGTCCGCACCTGAGCCTGCTTCATCTGCTGCTTGGCCTCGCCGACGGCGTGCGCGATTCGCTTGTCGAGCGAGCCGATCTGCTTCAGGTAGTCGATCTGGTCGAGCATGTCCTGGAAGCTCTCTGCGGAGAGGACGACCGAGATCATGTCGATGTCGTCGGTCTCGTAGATGTCGACGAGCCTGCGGTTCAGCCGCTCGATCGACGCCTGGTACTGACGTTGCAGAAAGTGGAGCTTCTGTGTCTGGAGCTGGAAGAGCTGCGTCAGCTTGTCGAGCCGCTCCTGATGGAGCGCCAGGTCCGCCTGGAGGCTCTCGAGGCGGGTCGAGACGTCGCCGACCTCGTGCTCGAGCGTCCGGATCCGCGAGGTGACGTCCTGGATCTGGTTGCGGAGCCCCGCCTCCTTCTGGCGGGCGGCGTGGATGCTGTCCGAGAGATGGGCGATCCGGGCGTCGACCGAGCGCTTCTTGGCGTGGATGTCCTCGCCCGCAGCAGGAGATGCGAGTACGAGCGCAAGCAGAGGCAGCAACGCAAGGCGCTTCATGTGCAGAGATTCGGCAGAGGCCCGGACGTCCCTGCCCTGGCTGTTTTACGCCTTGGACCCCGGCTCTCCGGGGTCGGGGCTCGGGATGTCGGCCTCGTCCGGCGGCGGATACGGCTCGGGCACGGGCTCCGGCATCGGCGGCGTGCCCTCGTCGGGCGGCGGCGACGGCTCCGGGATGCTCGGTCCCGGCTCGAGCAACTCGGTCTTCCTGACCTCGTCGTGGGCGGCGTGCACGCGCTCCTGCACCTCATCGGCGATGCTCGTCATCTCGGCCTCCTTCGCGCGGAGCGCCTCATCCGTCCCGGTCAGGTCGGCACGCGCCGCTTCGGTTGCCTCGTCGTCGCCACGGTACACCGCCTCGCCGAGGGCTCGCAGGGAGCTATCCCGGCGGCCGAGCAGCTCCTCGTGCTCGTGGCGCAGGAGCGCGAGCCGGCGCCGGGCCGCGGACACAGCTCCGTAGGTCTCGACGGCGGCGCCGGCACGGGCGCGCAGGCTGCGGACAGCGCCGAGCGACGACTGCCAGAGCGGCAGCGAGGGCGGCACGCCGAACAGGCGCGGCTCCTCGTCCGCCTCCACACTCCGAATCGCGGACTCCTCGGTCGGCGCCTCTGCCGGCTCGACGCGAGCCCCGCACTGGGGGCAGAACCGCACCGACTCGTCCAGCGGCGTCGAGCACGCGCGACAGCTAGGCATGGACGCGCGACTCGGTTTCCCCGGCGCGAGCTTCGAGCGCACGCAGCGCCTCGGCCGCGCTGCGCCGCATCGCGCCGATCTGGGCGCGGTAGTCCGCGTCGGAGATCTTGCCGGTGCGGTGATCGAACTCGAGCTCCTTGAGCGCGGCGAGCGCCCGGTCGCGCTCCTCGGCCAGCTCGAGCCGGCGGAGCTCGATCGGGTCGAGCTGGCCCAACCGGTCGTCGGCCGGCTCCGGATCGCGCAGGAACGGACCGGCGACGAGCAGCACGCACGCGATCGCCAGCGCGGCGCCGAGGACGAGCGCGACCGTCATGCCCGCGCGCGCGCCCTCGTGTCGGCGCCCGATTCGGCGTACCGCGCGGCCAGGCGCCGAGCCTCGCGTGCGTCGGGCCACAGCGTGATCAGCGAGCCGAAGATGAAGACGAGGCCTGCGAGCCAGATCAGGTTCACGAGCGGCTTGACGAGCGCCTTGAAGAAGACGCTCCCGTCCGGGTTGATCTGGTCCGCGATCAAGTACAGGTCCTCCGCCCGCGGCCAGTCGGTGCGGATCCCCACCTCGTTGGAGCTCGACTGCTCGATGGGATACCGGTTCTTGCCGACGCTGAGCGTGCCGAGCCGCTCGTTGCCGCGGGCGACATCCATCAGCGCGCGTACCTCGACCGCGTTGCTCGTCTCGGTCTGCTTCAGGCCGCGATACGTGACGTCGTAGCCGGCGACGCTGAGCGTCTCGCCCGGCTTGAGCTTGCGCTCGACGGTCGACCCGTAGGCGCTCGAGCCGGCGACGCCGATCGCCAGCAGGACGATCGCAGCATGGACGATGTAGCCGCCGTAGCGGCGCCGGTTACGGGCAACGAGCGACGAGAAGGCGCGCGCCCAGCCCTCCCGGGCCAGCGCCCGCCGCGCGACGGTGCCGCGCCAGAACTCGAACGCGATCGCCGCCAGCACGAACGCCGAGAAGGTGTAGGCGATCAAGCCGGGCCGAGACGAGCCGGCGCCGAAGGCGACCAGCACCGCGCCGGTGACGAGCGCGAACGCCGCCGGCCAGAGCACCGCCTGGCCGAGCGCGCGCAACGACTGCCGGCGCCACGCGACGAGCGGCCCGATGCCCATCAGCAGCAGGAGCGGCAGCCCGAAGATGCGCAGGAAGAAGTCGTAGTACGGCCGGCCGATCGTCAGCGTGTCGCCGCGCACGGCCTCCGACAGGATCGGGAACGTGACGCCCCAGAGGATCGTCAGGCAGAGCGCCACGAGCAGCAGGTTGTTGTAGAGGAACGTCGCCTCGCGCGAGATCGGCGACTCGAGCTTCGTCCGCGCGCGCAGCAGCGGCAGCCGCCAGAGGATGAGCACGACGGAGAACGTCGTCACGACGCAGATGAAGAACAGGAACCACGGCCCGATCGAGCTCTTGGTGAACGAGTGGATCGAGCTGATGACGCCCGAGCGGGTGAGGAACGTGCCGAAGATCGAGAGGCAGAAGGCGAGTGCGACGAGCACCATGTTCCAGACCTTCAGCATCCCCTTCTTCTCCTGGATCATCACGGAGTGCAGGAACGCCGTCGCCGCGAGCCAGGGCATCAGCGCCGCGTTCTCGACCGGGTCCCAGGCGTAGTAGCCGCCCCAGCCCACCTCGACGTAGGCCCAGTGGGAGCCGAGCAGCTGGCCGACGCCGAGGAACGCCCACGCCGTCAGCGTCCAGCGCCGCGTGACGACGATCCAGCGCTCGTCGGTGCGCCCCGAGAGCAGGGCGCCCATCGCGAACGCGAACGGGATCGTCAGGCCGACGTAGCCGAGATAGAGCATCGGCGGGTGGGCGACCATGTACGGGTTCTGGAGGCTCGGCGTCAGGCCGAGGCCGTCGAACGCGCGCACCTGCGTCTCGAACGGGCTGGCGACGAAGACGAGCAGGAAGGCGAAGAACGTGGCGACGCCGCCGACGATCGGCACGACCCAGGTCACGAGGTCGACGCGCCGGCGGTTGAGCACGACCGCCGCCGTTCCGTACCCGGTGAGGATCAAGCAGCCAGAGGAGGAGCGAACCCTCCTGCCCGCCCCAGAACGCGGAGAGCGCGTACGCCCACGGGAGCGCGCGGCTCGTGTGGTCGGCGACGTACGTGAACGTGAAGTCGTGGCGCAGAAGCGCGACGACGAGGACGATCGCCGCGACGGCCGTCGTCCCGAACGAGGCGAGCAGCGCGTTCCGGGCGGATTCTGCGAGCCGGCGACGGCGCAGGTGAGCCGCCACGGCGCCCGCGAGCAGCGCGTAGAGGGCGAGCGCGAGGCTCGTGACGAGTGCTGCGCGACCGAGGTCGGCCACGTTACGCCGGTGTGTTCGTCTTCTTGGCCGGCTGGTACTTCGACGGGCACTTCGTGATCAGCGTGTCCCGCTTGGCCACGAAGACACCGTTCCGAAGCGTGCCCTGCACCGTCACGTCGGAGTCGACCTTAGCATGTCCGGGACGCTGCCCTTGTAGACGACAGGCACGCGGCCGGCGCCGCCCGAGACGTCGCGGACGACGAAGTGAAGGCCGTTGCCGTGGGCGTTACCCGTCGGCTTGCCGACGAGCTTCCCGGTGAGCGAGACGACACCCGCGTGCCCGGCCAGCTCACTCGGCTTCAACTGGAGCGTGCCGCCGCCGGCAATCGAGGTGTAGAGCAGGAAGACCGCGAGCAGCATCGCGACCGAGACCGCGATGACGAGACGCGCGGGGCTGCGCTTCCGGGCCATGCGGAAAGTCTAGCGCCCAGGCTGAGGCCCGACCGAGGCCAGGAAATCAGCGCTGCTGGGCGTCGGCCGCGGTCGGCTTGCGCGCCGGAATGCGGTAGCCGTGCTCGTGGCAGAGCGAGCCGGGCTGGTCCTCGGTCAGCGCGTCGCAGTAGCCCTTGCCGTAGGCCGCACGCATGAACGCCGCGACGACGTCGAGGTTCCAGTCCCCGATCGACGAGGCCTCGCGCCAGAGATCGGCGAGGCGAAGGTCGATGTCGAGCTCCAGCAGATCGATTCTCGAAGGGCTTTCAGGCATGCATTCAGAGTAGAAAGGGGTTCGGACGGACACCTCCGGAAGCCGAAGCCAAGGCGTGGAGTAGCCTGCGCAGCGTGAGCGAGATTCGCATCGGCCCGGCCCGCGTGCCGTCTCAGGCGTCGCCCGAGGAGGCCGTGGAACGGCTCGTCGAGGCCGGCTGGAGCGCCTGTGAGATCGACTTCGAGCAGAAGTTCTGGATGGGCTATCCCTTCGCGGAGCGCTTCGGCGAGCTGGCGCGGGAAGCCGGCATCGTGCTCTCCGTCCACGCGCCGCTCGCGGGGTTCATGGGCCACGCCGAGCGCGGCAAGAAGCTGAACATGGCGTTCGGGATGCTCGACCACTCGGCCGGTGTCGCAAAGTCCGCCGGAGCCGAGCTCGTCGTCTTCCATCCCGGCTTCCTGCTGGGACGAACCCGCGAGGAGGCGCTCGACGCGATCGTCGAGCAGCTCGGCGAGCTGCGCGAGCGGCTCGAGAAGAAGGACCGCGCCGTCCCGTTCGGGATCGAGGTGATGGGGCGTGTCCGCGAGATCGGGAGCCTCGACGACGTGGTCGAGATCTCGCGGCGCACGGGCTGGGTCCGCCCGGTGATCGACTTCGCGCACATGCACGCGACCTCCGATGGGGCTTTCGTCGACGTCGAGCCGTTCGCCGAGGCGCTCGGGCAGGCGGACGAGGTGCTCGATGCGGGCGCGCCGTTCCACATCCACTTCTCGGACATCCAGTTCGCGAACCGCAACGAGACGAAGCACCTCTCGTACGGCGAAGGCACGCTGCGCGCCGACCCGCTGCGCGAGGCGCTCGACCGCTTCGAGCGCCCCGCAACGGTGATCAGCGAGTCGCCCGATGTCGAGTCGAGCGTCGCGATCCGCGAGGTCCTGCTGGCCCGATGAACGAACGGAAGGAGTTGCCCAATGTCGCTGAGCAGTGTCGGTGCGATCACGCTCTTCGTCGAGGACCTGCCGCGCTCAAAGCAGTTCTACGAGGATGTCTTCGACGCGCCGTTCATCTTCGAAGACGAGAACTCGGCCGTCTTCAAGTTCGAGAACACCGTCATCAACCTGCTCAGCGTCGATGCCGCTCCCGGCCTGATCGAGCCCGCGGCCGTCGCGGCTCCCGAGGCGGGCTCGCGCCTCCAGCTGACGATCTGGGTGGACGACACGGATGCGGTCTGCGCCGAGCTGGAGAAGCGCGGCGTGACGCTCCTCAACGGCCCGGTGGACCGGCCCTGGGGGATGCGGACCGCCAGCTTCAAGGATCCGGGCGGTCACATCTGGGAGGTCGCACAGGATCTGTCCCAGTCCGCGCCGGCTTCGTAGGGATGCCGACCAGCTGGAGCATGCCCGCCGGCAGCTCCGACCGCTGGCCGGAGGACTACGAGCGCGGTCGTCCGGGCTGGCCGCCGGAGGTCGTCGGGATCGCGGGCTTGCCGACGGAGGCGACGGTGCTCGAACTGGGCGCGGGCACCGGCAAGCTCACGCGTCTGCTCGTCCCGGTGTTCGAGCGGGTGATCGCCGTCGAGCCGGCCGATGCGATGCGGCGCCTGCTCGCGGCAGCCTGTCCCGGAGCAGAGGCGCTCGCCGGCAGCGGCGAAGACATTCCGCTCCAGGATGGGTCGGTGGACGCCGTCTTCGCCGCCGAGGCGTTCCACTGGTTCGACGACGAGCGCGCGCTTGCCGAGATCGCCCGCGTCCTGGCGCCGCGGGGTGCGCTCGTCGTGATGTGGAACCTGCCGGCCGGGCCGACGGAGCCGTCGATCGCGGCTGTGGAGCGGCTCCTGGCCGAACGCGGGCCCAGTCGCGAGGAGATCGGGGTCGACCCGCTGGACCTGAACACGACCCACTATGCGTCGGGCGAGTGGCGCCATGCGCTGGCGGCGTCGCCCTTCGACGAGCTCCAGGAGACGCGGCTGCCGAACCCGCAGACGGTCGACCGGGAGGAGCTCGTGGCGTTCTTCGCCTCGCTGGGCTGGATCGCCGACCTGCCCGACGCCGAGCGGCTGCCGCTGCTCGACGAGGTGAGGTCTCTCCTCGACGCTGCCGAGTACCGGCGCCCGTGGGAGACGCACGTCTACTGGACTCGCCTCGCGGCGCACCCAGGCTTAGGAGTCGGCCAGCGCCTCCGCGAGCCAGCGCCGGGCTTGCTCCACGATCACCGGGTACGTGTGCAGGTAGTACCCGAGCGCACTGATCGCCTGCGAGAGCGCCCAGCCGCGGCCCCGCGCCCAGGTCGCGTCGTCGATCTCGAGCAGCTCGCGGAAGACCGGTCGTGTGTCCGCGTCCAGGACGGCCCACGCGACCTTCACGTCGCAGGCCGGGTCGCCGACGCAGAGGCAGCTCCAATCGAGGATCCCGGTGATCCGCCCGTCCGCGACGAGCAGGTTCCGCGCGTCGAGGTCGCCGTGGATCCACACGGGAGGGCCGTCCCACTCCGGTGCCGCGAGCGCCGCCTCCCACGCCGCCGTCACGGCGTCGGCGTCGATCAAGCCCGCGAGCGCGGCGATCCCGGCACGCATGGTCTCGTCACGCGGGCGAAGCGGCCCACCGCGCCCGGCCGGGGGCGGGCCGCCGGCCGGATCGATGCGCCGCAACGCTGCGAGGAAGTCCGCAAGGTCGACCGCCGCGCGGAGCAGGTCGATGGCCGCGGTCGCGGCGTCCTCGCCGTGCGAGCCAGCCGTAGATCGCCCATTCGTGCGGGTATCCCTCGCCGGGCGCACCGCGAGCGACCTGCGCCGGCACCGGCGAGCGGTAGGAGCGGCGCGAGCTTCGGCAGCCACTCGAACTCCTGGTTCAGCGACCCAGCGGTCCAGCCTCGCCGCCGCGGCAGGCGCACCGAGAGCTCGTCGCCGAGCCGGTAGATCGCGTTGTCGGTCCCACCCGCGGGCAGCGCTTCGATCGGCAGCTCCGCCCACTGCGGGAACTGCGCCGCGAGCAGTCGCCGCACGAGCGCCTCGTCCGTCTCGATCTCGTCCGCGTGCATCCTGCCGGCTGTCACGGTCAGCATTCTGGTATCCCAGATGCGTTCACGGGTGATGTGCTCCACGGAGGAAGGAGCGTCGGAGAATGAAATGCCAGGTTGTCCGTTCGGGCGCTGCCTACGAGGGCAAGCAGGGGCTGACCTATCTTCGCGGCCTGACACGCGAGACGGTCGGTTCGCAGGGCATCTCGATGACCGTGCTCGTGCTCCCCGACGGCGCACGCGCAAAGTGCCACCTCCACGAGGGCGTCGAGACGGCTGTCTACGTGATCGACGGTCGCGCCGAGATGTTCTCCGGGCCACGGCTCGAAGAGCATCTCGAGTGCGGGTCAGGCGACTACGTCTACATTCCGGCCGACGTCGCGCACCTCGTGATGAACCGCTCCGGCGCCGCGACGACGGCGCTCGTCGCCCACACCGCAGCCAGCGACCAGGATGGGATCATGCTGCTCCCGGAGCTCGACTCATTGATCGCCTGAGGAGCGGGTCACCTAGAGCGGCCGGACTATGCCGTCAATCTCTGCTCGGACTCGGTCGATGTCCTCGCTCCCCGCCTGCACGTGAACCGCTGCAACCCAACCGCCGACAGGCGTCCTAACAACTTCGGCGTACAAGGACCTCGCGAGCAACGCCTCAACAGCCGCGAGAGCATAGTCTTGGAGGAGTAGTAGAGCTTGAGGACGACCTGACCGGCTGTCATACCTGAAGCCTAGACAGGCGCATGGAACGTTCCGGGGCCAGCCCGCTGCCGCTCGAAGCGCGTTACGAGGCCGCAGCAGACGGATTGAGCTGCGTTCGCCGCTCTTCGATGTCCCGCTGCAGGAAGACGTACTCCGTGCCGGCGGCGATCGCCTCGGCTTCGTCGAGTAGCTCCTCCGCTTCGGCGGGGCGGCCCTGAGCGCCGCGGACGAGCGCGAGCGTGCCGAGCGAGCCGGCGTGCGACCACGTGTCCTCCGGGCCGACGCTCTCGAGGGCCGCGGTCACCTGGCGCTCCGCTTCGTCGATCCGCCCGCGGGCGAGCATGATGTCCGCGAGCAGCCGCCGGGCCTCGACGAGACGCCCGGCCGCGGGCGTCCCGGTCAGCAGACGGAGCGCGTTTCGCGCAGCCTGCTCCGCGGCGTCCAGGTCACCCAGAAAGAGGTGCACGCGGCCGAGCCGCGTCCCGACCCAGGCGGCGTCTCCCGCGGCCCCGATCTGCTCGTAGAGGCTTGCGGCCTCCTCCAACGCCACCAGCGCATCTGCCGGGTCGCCGTGCTGGCACTCGACGAAGCCTCGGATCGAGAGAGCACCGGCCTTCGAGTCGAGCGTGCCGCACCGCTCTGCGGCCGCCAACGCCTGCTCGGTCAGCTCGCGCGCGACGGATGGCTCGTCGAGCTCGGAGTGGATCCAGCCGAGCTTCGCGACGGCGTTCGACTCGAGGTCCGCGCGGCCGAGGCTGCGTCCGATGTCGGCCATTTGCTCGAAATCCCTTGCGGCCTCGCGCAGACGGCCACGCCAGCGGGAGACCCGCGAGAGCACGGCCAACGCCTCGTAGCGGGACCGCTCGTCCTCGGGCTCGATCACCGACAGCGTCTCGTTCGCGAGCTCTGCCGCCCGCAACACGTCGCCGTCGCCGTACAGCGTCCCTAGCGCGAGCCCGATCAGCGCCCGGCCTTCGACGCGCCTGTCACCCGCGTCGTGAGCCATCCGCGCAAGCTCCTGCATCTCCTGCGTCGCCGCCGGGTCCGAGACGAGCCACGCCGCCCGCGCGGCGAGGTAACGGCGCCAGAGCGTCGGCTCGAGCTCGACCGACCGGACGAGCAGCCGACGCGCACTCGCGAACGACTCGCGGTTGAGCGCGCGGTTCCCCGCCAGTTGCAGCGCAGCCGCGGCTTCGCGGGCCAGCTCCTCGGGAGGCGCGCCCTCCAGCTCGGCGATCAGCCGCGCCGCCCGCTCCAGGTGGTATGCACGGATCTCGGCCAGCTCGTCGGGCGCCCGCTCGGCGACCCAGGCCGCGAAGTCCTGATGCCCGTCGGCGCGATCCGCCTTGCTCATGCCCGAGTAGGCGACATCGCGGATCAGCACATGCTTGAAGCGGAACGCGCGGTCGCCGGAGATCGTCGATCGCTCCTCGGGGACGACGAGCTCGCAATCCAGCAGGACGTCGAGCAGCGCGCCGACATCGCCGCCGGCGAGGCGGTCGAGAGCGCCGCGCCAGAAGACCCGGCCGACGAGCGCGGCGCGCTGCAGCAGCCGCTTCTGCTCGCCGTCGAGACGGTCGATGCGAGCCGCGATCAGCGCCTGCACCGTGTCCGGGATCCGCTCGCGCGCCGAGTCCGCTCCCTCGGCGTCGACGAGCATGCGGGCGATCTCCTCCAGGAAGAGCGGATTGCCCTCCGCGCGATCGAGCAGCAGCGCACGCTGTGCCGGCGGCACAGGGCTCTTCGAAAGCAGCGCCTCGACGAGCTCCTCGCTCTCCTCGGACGCGAGCGCGCAGAGGTCGATCGAGCTCGCGCGCGGGTTGCCGCCGCTCCACGACGGGCGCAGGTCGAGCAGCTCTGGGCGGGCAATGCAGACGATCAATACCGAGGCGTTCTCCAGCTCGCGGGCCAGGCGCTCAATCACGTTCAGCAGCGGCTCCTCGGCCCAGTGGACGTCTTCGAAGACGAGCACGAGCGGCTGCGCATCGGAGAGCTGCTCGGCCCAGCGCATCGCCGCCCACTGCAGCTCCCGGCCGCTGTGCGGCTCGTCGGCGGCTCCGAGCACGCCGAGTGCGGCCGCGAGCAGGTCGGCGACGGCGTCGCTCTCGCAGGAGACGCGCAGCTTCTCGAAGGCGTCCGCGGCCGGGTCGTCGTCGCTGATCCCGGCGGAGGCCTTGATCATCGAGGCGAGCGGCCAATAGGTGACGCTCTCGCCGTACGGGAGCGCGCGCCCTTCGAGGACGACGACTCGCTCGGTTCCGGCGGTGAACTCCTCGACGAGCCGCGACTTGCCGACGCCGGGGTCGCCGTAGACGGTCAGGAGGTGCGGGCGCCGGTCGCGGACCGTGCGGGCGAGCGTGTTCTCGAGCAGCTCCAGCTCCGACTCGCGGCCGACGAACGGCGCGGCGGCGAGACGGCGGCGCCGGTCGAGCACGCCGATCGCGCGCCACGTCCACGTCCCGCTCTCGTGTCCCTTCAGCTCCACCGGGCCGGCGTCCTCGACCTCGACCGCGCCCGCGGCGAGCCGGCGGGCGGCAGGGCCGAGCAGGATCTCGCCCGGCCGGGCGGCCTGCTGCAGGCGCGCCGCGAGGTTGACCGCCTCGCCGGTGGCGAAGGTCGAGTCGCCTGTCTCGTCGACCACGACCTCCCCCGCCTCGACGCCGATGCGCGCCTCGAGCCCGAGCTCGCGCACCGCGTCCATGACGGCAAACGCCGCGCGCACCGCGCGCTCCGCGTCGTCCTCGTGCGCGCGCGGAACGCCGAATGCGGCCATCACCGCGTCGCCTGCGAACTTCTCGACCGTGCCGCCGTGCTGCTCGATGCAGTGCGCCGCTCGGGCGAAGTACTCGCTCACCCGCCTGCGGACGACCTCCGGATCGGCGCTCGAGACCAGCCCGGTTGAATCGACCAGGTCGACGAAAAGAACCGTTGCAAGTTTCCGCTCGACCACCCCTCAATTGTAGGGATCGCCTAGTACGTGCCCGAGTCGCCCGCGTAGAGCGTTGGCGCCGCCTGGCCGTTCGGCCACCGGCGGGTACTGACGACGGTGCCCGAGGAAGGATCGACGACGTCGATCACGAGCGGCCGATTCGCGCCCACGTGGCGCTCCACGTACGCCCACTGCCCGAGCACCGGCGCGTAGGCGTCCTGGCGATCGAACATCGACCAGCGGAGCGCGCCGTCGAGGCCGTAGGCATGGACGCCCGCGTACGTGGACTTCGTGCCGCTCCAGCTCCCGCCGTAGGCGATCACGACGCCCGAGCCGAAGGAGAACGACGACGCCTCGGCATCCAGCATCTGCGTCGTCCAGGTCCGCGTGTCGAGGAGACGCACGCCGGCGGCCTTCGCCGACACGTTGTCGCCCGGCCCTCTGCTCCAGTCGATGCCGGAGATCGCGATGGAGCCGTCGCCCACCCAGCGTGCGTAGCGCTGCGGCCCCTCGATCGACTTCTGCGCCTGTTGCACGCGACGCTCGGCGAGGTCGTGACTCGTGACCTCGAGCGTGCGGAGGTCGACCGCGACCGCCCGGTTCCCGGCGGTGACGGCGACCGCGAGCGTGCCCGCCGGATCGGCCGCGAAGCCCGGGATCACGGAGCGAACCCGCGGATCGGCTCCCGTCCCGATCCGGCGGCTGCCGACCGAGACGCCGGGCAGTAGCCGCGGTGCGGACCGACCCGTTCGCCGCGGCGACGGCGATTCGCGCGGGACCGATGCCGGCGCGCGGGCCGAGCAGCACGGCGAGACCGCCGGTCGTGAGCTCGACGTCGTACTGCGCACCGCTCACGGACACCGTTCGCAGCACGCTGAGCTTCTGCGCGTCGACGAGCACGAACGAGACGCGGTTCTCGCCGCGGACGACCGCGAGCAGCCGGTCGGGTGCCACCCAGGTGACGGCGTCGACTCCGCCGGCGACTCCCACTCGGCCGAGCGTGACGTCGCCGACCACGCGCAGCTTCGTTGCGTCGATGATCCGGAGCCGCGGCCAGTCGTAGCGGGCCAGCGCAAGCTTCGTCCGGTCCGGGCTCCACGCCCAGGGCCCGGTGAAGAAGCCCCCGGCGATCGCCCGTCCGGCGACGGGCTTCATCGTCAGCGGATCGAAGAGCCGGATCGTCTTCGTCTTCCAGTCGCGGCCCAGCACCGGCGCAGCGCCCCCGGCTCTCCCGGCCTGGGCGGCCGGGAGAGCGAGGGTGAATGCCGCCACAAGGGCCGCTGCGTGTCTCATGCCTCCGGCTGGAACCTCGCCGGCCGAGGGAGACGGCCGCCGAGCCGGCGCAGACGCGAGCACGACCGCGGCAGCGAGCGCCAGAGCGACGGCGATCGCACCGATCAGCAGCCACGGCAGGGTCTTGCCGCCGCCGCCGAGGCTCGAGCCGGCGGCGATCTTCGTCACCATCGAGGTCGGCAGCGTCACGACCTCGCCGCCGCGGAGCAGCAGGCCGTCCTTCGCGGAGAACGAGAGCTGCAGCGTCGTGCCGTCCGTCCAGGGCGATTTCGGCCCGTAGAACTGGATCTGCTGCCAGTCACCCGCGTTCGGGATCCGCTTGCCGACACTCTGCTGGGTCAGCAGCTGGACGTACGAGGCCGGGTTCTCCACCTCACGGCCGCCGATCGTCACCTTGGTCGGCGTCGGCGCGGTGTACGGCTCCACGTTCTGCACCGTGCGCAAGAGCAGTGCCTTCGCCTCTGCGCCCGGTGTGATCCACGTCTCCTGTCCTTCACCGAAGACGCCGGTGCGCAGGACGAGGTTCTTCGACGGGACGTACCACCAGTCGAACCTGGGCGCGACGCCCGCGTCGGGCGGGACGTCGATCGTCACGGTCATGCGGTAGTACGCGGCCGGCGGAGGCGGCGGCGCCGACCCCTCGTCGGTGAGCAGCGTCGTCAGCGTGCGGCCGTCGTCAGTGGTCGCGCAGCCGCCGGCGCCGCACAGGGTCGCCTGTTTGGGCTCCTTCGCAACAGCCGGCGCGGCGACGGCGAGGGCCGCGAGGGCGAGGAGCGGGAGCAGCAACTTCTTCATGAAGCCTCCTCATCGGGTCGCCGCTTCTACCCCGCTGGCGCCGAGCCGGTTCCCGTAGCATCGAGGCGATGCTCGACCCGAAGGTCTTCAAAGCCTACGACGTCCGGGGCCTGCACGGAAGCGAGCTCGACGAAGAGGGCGCGTACGCGATCGGGCGTGCCTACGCGGAGCACTTCGAGCCCGCTCGGGTCGCGGTCGGACGGGACATGCGGATCTCGTCGCCGGCGATGCAGAAAGCGATGATCGAAGGCGTCGCCGACGGCGGCGCAGACGTGCTCGACGTCGGCCTCGTCGGCACCGAGATGGTCTATTACGCGGTCGGCAAGCTCGGTCTGGACGGCGGGATCATGGTCACCGCCTCGCACAACCCGAAGGAGTACACGGGCGCAAAGATCGTCCGGGCCGGCGCGCTTCCGGTCGGCGGCGAGTCGGGCCTCTTCGACGTGCGCGACAAGGCGCTGGCGGGCTTCGGCGAGGTCACGCGGCGCGGCGAGGTTCACGACGAGGACATCTGGCCGGGGTTCCTCGAGCACGTGCTCTCGCTCGTCGACGTGCCGGCGATCAAGCCGCTGCGCGTGGTGATCGACGCGGCGAACGGGATGGCGGGCGCGATGCTGCCGCCGGTGCTCGACCGGCTCCCCATCGACGCGGTGCGCTGCTACTTCGAGCCCGACGGCACGTTTCCGAACCACGAGCCGAACCCGCTGCTGCCCGAGAACCGCGAGTTCATCGTCGCCAAGACCCTCGGCGAGAAGGCGGATCTCGGTGTCGCGTACGACGGCGACGCGGACCGGTGCTTCTTCGTCGACGACGAGGGCGAGTTCATCCCCGGCGACTTCGTCACCGCCCTGCTGGCCGAGGCGATGCTGGCCCGCGAGCCTGAGCCCGGCGGCAAGGTGATCTACGACGTCCGCGCCTCGTGGGCGGTGCCCGAGACGATCGAGCGCGCGGGCGGCGTGCCGCTGATGAACCGCGTCGGGCACGCGTTCATCAAGCACCGGATGCGCAAGGAGGGCGCGGTGTTCGGCGGCGAGGTCTCGGCGCACTACTACTTCCGCGACTTCTTCCAGGCCGACTCGGGTGTCGTCCCGTTCCTGCTCTTCCTCGAGGTCATCTCCAAGAAGGGCCAGAAGGTGTCGGAGATCCTGCGCCCGTTTCGCGACCGGTACTTCCTGACCGGCGAGATCAACACGCCGGTGCCCGACGTCGCGCTGAAGCTGCAGGAGCTGGAGGACCGTTTCGCGCCCGAGGGGACGATCTCCCACCTCGACGGGGTCTCGTTCGACGCAGACGACTGGCACTTCAACGTGCGGGGCTCGAACACGGAGCCGCTGTTGCGACTCAATCTGGAAGCGCGGTCGCAGCAGGACATGGAAGCCAAGCGCGATGAGGTGCTGTCCGTGATCCGCTCCGACGCATGAGCCGGCCGCGGGCGCGCGACCTCGGCATCGTCCTCGGCGAGCTCGAGCCGGGGCCGTTGAACGCGATCACCGACGTGCCGGGCGTGCGCGTCGGGCAGACGACCCTGATCGAGGGCGACTCGGTGCGCACCGGCGTGACGATGATCCTGCCGACCACCGACGGCTCGTCGTGCTTTGCGGGCTCGCACCGGCTGAACGGGAACGGCGAGCTGACGGGCCTCGAGTGGGTGCGCGAGTCGGGGTTCCTGACGACGCCTGTCGGGATCACGAACACGTTCTCGGTCGGTGTCGTCCGTGACGCGATCGTCTCGTCCCAGAACGAGGCGGGGCGCGGACGCTGGCATCTGCCCGTCGTCGGCGAGACCTACGACGGCGTAGCTCAACGACATCGAGGGGATGCACGTCAAGGCGGAGCACGTCTGGGCCGCGATCGACTCGGCGTCGGGCGGGCCGGTCGCCGAGGGCGTCGTCGGCGGTGGCACCGGGATGATCTGCCACGGCTTCAAGGGCGGGATCGGTACGTCGTCGCGCGTCACCGAGCACGGCGTCGTCGGCGTCCTCGTGCAGGCGAATCACGGGCGGCGAGCACGGCTCGCGATCGACGGGGTGCCTGTCGGGCGGGAGCTCGGGCCGGACCGGATCCCGCTGCCGGCGCAGCCGGACGACGGCGGCGGCTCGATCATCGTCGTCGTCGCGACCGATGCCCCGCTGCTCGCGCACCAGTGCGACCGGCTCGCCGTTCGCGCCGGGCTCGGCGTCGGGCGGACGGGCGGTGCCGGCGAGAACTCGAGCGGTGACATCGTGCTCGCATTCGCGACGGGCAATCGGATCGCCGACGACGCGACCTCGCCGCACGCGCTGCTGATGGTCCCGAACGAGTCGATCGATCCGCTCTTCTACGCCACGATCGAGGCCACCGAGGAGGCGATCGTCAACGCCCTGGTCGCCGCCGAGACGACAACGGGCCGCGGCGGCGCCACGGCGCACGCACTCGACCACGACGCGTTGCGCGAGGTCATGGCGCGTCACGGACGCCTCGCGGGCTGAACGGTGCCTCTCGGGGCGCCGGCCATGGCCGTTCCGGCCATGGCCCTGCCTCAGAGGCAGGGACACGGCCAGGTGTGCCGCGGCCGGAAAGGACAGTGGAGGAAACCGCCACGGCGCGGGGCGCGCCGGAATAGCATCGCGGCGTGACCATGGAGCTCGGGCGCACGACCGACCGGAAGCCGCCGTTTCGCTACTCGGCGCTGACGCGCGTGTGGTTCTCGGACACCGACGCGCAAGGGGTCGTCTACTACGGCCGCTACCTCCCGTACTTCGACCACGCTCGCAACGAGTACCACCGCCACCTCGGGCGGATCGACACCGGCGAGGCGGAGTTCGTGATGCGGGCCGCGAACATCGAGTACCACGCGCCGGCGCGGTTCGACGACCTGCTGGAGGTCTTCGTCCGCGTGGAGCGGATCGGCACGTCGAGCGTCACCTACGACCACGCCGCCTACCGGCTCGAGGACGACCTGCTGATGGTGACCGCGAAGCAGGTGATCGTGCTCGTCTCGCGCGCGGTGCGCCGACCCGTGGCCGTCCCGGACGCGCTGCGACAGCAGATCGACGCGTTCGAGGGCGAGCGCTGAGGGCTTCCGCCGCTCCCCTCACGCGGTCGTCGGCCCTCTCGTAGCGGGTGCTGCATCCCGGCCTGCCCGGGCCGGGACGCGCGCCCGTTGGTTCACCTCTCCCCCCTGATCTCGTTGTAGACGGACCCGGGGAAATCGGAAATCCCTCGATCGAGGTAGGCCTGTATCCCTCGATCGAGTGATTCGGCCGGGGGTCGACCCCGGAGACGCTCGAGTGCGGCGCCGATCAGCTCGGCGTGACGCGATACGCGTCGAACACGGCCTCGATGTTCCGGAGCGCGTTCAGCAGCGTGCGCAGGCTGTTCACGTCGCCGATCTCGGCCGTGTACCAGTTCTTCGCCAGCTGGTCCTCGACCATGCCGCCGTAGCTGACGATGTTCGCGCCGTGCTCGGCGAACGTCCGCGCGACGTCCTCGAGCAGGCGCGGGCGGTCCCACGAGTCGACCGCGATCTGGACACGGAACGACTTCGAGCGCGTCGACATGTCCCACTCGACCGGCGTGAACCGCTCGGGGTTCCGCTTCAGCGCCCTCACGTTCGGACAATCGCTGCGGTGAATCGTGATCCCCTTGCCGAGCGAGATGTAGCCCTCGATCTCGTCGCCCGGCACCGGCGTGCAGCACTTCGCGAGGCGGACGAGAACGTCCTCGACGCCCTTGACGACGATGCCGGCGCTGCCCCCGGAGACGGTGTCGCGCGCCTTCTGGACCTTGACGACCGGCTCCTCCGGGACGGCCTCCTCGGTCTTCAGGCGCTGCAGGACCTTGTTGACGATCTGGCCCGGCTGGAGCTTGCCGCCGCCGAGCGCGATGTAGAAGTCCTCGGCCTTCTTGAAGCCCGTCTCGCGGATCACCTGCGCGAGCACGGCCGAGCCCTGCAGCTTGCGGTACGGCAGGTTCTGCTGCTTGAGCGCCTGCTCGAGCGAGTCGCGGCCCTTCTGCTCGTAGTCCTCACGCGTCTCACGCGAGAACCACTGGCGGATCTTGTTGCGGGCGCGCGACGACTTGGCGAGGTTCATCCAGTCACGCGACGGCCCGCGGCCCGACTTCGCGGTCAGGATCTCGACGAAGTCTCCATTGGCGAGCTTGTAGTGGAGCGGGACGATGCGGCCGTTGATCTTCGCGCCCACGGTCCGGTGGCCGACGTCGGTGTGCACCGCGTAGGCGAAGTCGATCGGCGTCGAGCCCTGCGGCAGCGTCTTCACCTGGCCCTTCGGCGTGAAGACGTGCACCTCGTCGTCGAAGAGGTCGGTGCGGAACGTCTTCATGAACTCGCGCGGGTCGGCCTCGTCGGCCTGCCAGTCCATCAGCTGCTTCACCCAGGCCGACCATTCCTCCGACTGCGGGCTCGTGCCGGTGCGCTTGTAGATCCAGTGCGCCGCGACGCCGAACTCGGCCGTCTCGTGCATGTCGCGCGTCCGCACCTGGATCTCGAGCGGGCGTCCCTGCGGCCCGATCACGGTCGTGTGCAGTGCCCGGTAGTGGTTCAGCTTGGGCATCGCGACGAAGTCCTTGAACCGCCCCGGCATCGGCTTCCAGAGCGAGTGGATCAGGCCGAGTGCGCCGTAGCAGTCGCGCGTCCCCTCGTCACCGGAGCGTTCGACGATCACGCGCATCGCGGTCAGGTCGTAGATCTCGTTGAACTCGCGACCCTTGCGGGCCATCTTGTCGTAGATCGAATAGAAGTGCTTCGCGCGGCCCGAGATGTCCGCGGGGATGTCGACCTTGTCCAGCTCCTTCTGCAGCACCATTGACGCCTCGCGCACGTGCTCCTCGCGGTCCGTGCGACGCTCGGCGACCATCGCCTTGATCTCCTCGTACTTGCGCGGATGCAGCGTCTGGAAAGCGAGATCTTCGAGCTCCCACTTCAGGGCGTGGATGCCAAGCCGGTGCGCCAGCGGCGCGTACACCTCGAGCACTTCCTTCGCCTTCTGCACCTGCTTCTGCTTGCCGAGGTACTCGATCGTGCGCATGTTGTGCATGCGGTCGGCGAGCTTGATCAGGATCACGCGCACGTCCTCGGCCATCGCGACGATCATCTTTCGGTAGTTCTCGGCCTCGGCGTGCTCGCGCGACTGGAACTGGATCCGCGTCAGCTTCGTCACGCCCTCGACGAGCTTCGCGATCTCCTCGCCGAACTCGGCGCGGATCTCCTCCGCCTCGACCTCGGTGTCCTCGACGACGTCGTGCAGGAGCGCAGCGGCCAGGGTCGCCTCGTCCAGCTGGAACTCCGCCAGGATCTTCGCCGCGCCCCACGGGTGGATGACGAACTCCTCGCCGCTGCGGCGCTGCTGGCCCGCGTGGGCCTTGGCCGCGAAGACGAACGCACGTGTGATGAGCTCGCGGTCGACGTCGGGCTTGTAGCGCGAGACGTCGGCGATCAGCTCGTCGATCAGCTCCTGATGCTCGCTTGACGTCTCGAGCGTGGTCATGCGCTTCAGTGTACTCCCGCCCTTTGGGTACGAATCCCTCGGTTGGGGGCGTAACGTCGCGACAGGAAATGCCGTTACGAGAGAGAACTCATGCGCTCCGTGCTTCACAAGACCTTCCTCAGACGGAACTCCACCGCCCGTAAGGCGCAGAAGCTCGCGCGCGTGCTCTCAGAGCTCGACGCCGAGGCCCGGCTCCAGTCTCCGCAGGCCCGTCGCAAAGCCGCGACGGTGTCCTTCTCGCGGATCTAGAGAGCTAGGCAGCCGCCGCGAGAGGCGGCGTCTCGGCAAGCAGCGCTCGGAACGCAGCCGACTCCAGCAGGCTGCGCCGTGACGGCGCGGGACCGCCTTCGGGATGGTCGAGACCGAGCTCCGCGAAGACCTGCCGCGCCTCCGGGCTCCACGCATCCGGGCCTGCCTTGTACTCCGCCGCGAGCCGGCTTCTGAGCTCCGCGAAGCGGTCGGGAGCGTCGAAGATCCGCCGCACGACGAGCTGTGGCGACACGGTGCCGTTCCAGCGATTCTCCTGCAGCCGGAACGCGACGTCGTAGTCGCCGATCCGGCGGAAGCGATCGAGCTGGCCGCCCATGCCGAACGCGATCGCGCTGCCGGCGTCGCGGCCCGCGTCGCGGACGCGGAACCGCAGGTGCTTGCCGTCGCCGACGGTGTCGAGATCCGCGAGCTGGCAGCCGCCGAGCAGAAGCACGATGCCGGGATTGCCGAGCCCGAATGGGGCGAGACGGGCGAGCTCCGAGCACAGCTCGAGCGTGAGCGAGGCGCCCGGCACCGCCGCGTCGACCATCGTCTGCGGACGCAGGTCGTCGTCTTCGAGCAGCGCGTCGGCGTGGGCGGCAAAGGCGGCCGCGAAGTCCTCCACGCACTCGGGCGCGATCGAAAGGCCGGCGGCGGCGCGGTGGCCGCCAAAGCGGGTCAGGTGCTCGGAGCAGGCGCTGAGCGCCCCGTGCAGGTCGAACGACGTCACGGACCGGCCGGAGCCCTTCCAGAGCGGCTCGGCGCCGGCGATCAGGACGACCGGCCGGTTGTAGCGCTCGACGAGCCGCGAGGCGACGATCCCGATCACGCCCTCGTGCCAGCCTTCGCCCGCGACCACGTAGCCACGCCGGCGCTGCTTCTCGGGCGGCCACGACTCGACCTCGGCGATCGCCTCGCGCAGGATGCGCTGCTCGACGGCCTGGCGCTCGCCGTTCAGCGTCTCGAGCTCGTGGGCGAGGCGCCCGGCCTCGTCCTCGCTCCCGGTCAGCAGCAGCTCGAGGGCCGCCTCGGGACGGCCGAGCCGCCCGGCCGCGTTGATGCGCGGAGCGAGCCGGAAGCCGACGGCGCCTTCGTCGACCGCCGCCGGGTCGACCGACGCGGAGCGCATCAGCGCCCGCAGCCCGGGCTTCTGGGTCCGTGCGAGCGCGCGCAGGCCCGTCAGCGCGAGTGCGCGATTCTCGTCGACCAGCGGGACGACGTCGGCGATCGTGGCGAGCGCGACGAGATCCATGTGCCGGTCGAGCGTCTGCGAGCCGAGCGCCGTGCCGAGCTTCCAGACGACGCCGGTCCCGCAGAGCCCTTGAAACGGATAGTCGCCGACGAGCGTCGCAACGACGGGGCAATCGGGCAGCTCGTCGCCGGGCCGGTGGTGATCCGTGACGACGACCTCGAGGCCGAGCCGCTTCGCCTCGGCGACCTCCTCGACGCCGGTGATGCCGCAGTCGACCGTGAGCACGAGCTCGCAGCCGTCCTCGGCCAGTTTGGCCAGCGTCAGCGCGTTCAGCCCGTAGCCCTCCTCGAACCGGCTCGGCAGGTGCCACGTCACCTCGGCTGCCGATCCTTCGCGCGCGATCAGCTCCTGGAGGATCAGCACGGCGAGCGCGGTCGAGCAGATGCCGTCGACGTCGTAGTCACCGTGGACGCAGATCTTCTTGCCGGCCGTGATCGCGGCCTGGATCGCATCGACGGCCTCGCGCATCTGGCCGAGCTGAAACGGGTCGTGGCCGGGCAGGGCGCCTTCGAGGAACGCCCGCGCCTCGTCGGGATCGCCGAGCCCGCGGCGGACGAGAACCGCGGCGGTCGTCTCGCTGACGCCCACCGCTGCGGCGAGTTGTGCGACGTTGTCGAGGTCCCAGCCGTCGGCCTCCCGGTCGTCGGGGTTGCATTCGCGGATCGTCCAGCGGCCATCGAGCATGGCCGTTCACGGTAGGCACGGCACCGGACGACGCCCGCCGTCGTTAGGGTCGCGCTGTCGATGAACGTGTCCGAGAAGGCCGAGGCGTTCCGCCAGCTCCATCGAGGACCGCTGCTCGTGCTGCCGAACGCGTGGGACGTCGCGAGCGCCGTCGCGCTCGCCGGCTTGCCGGGGTGCCGCGGGCTCGCGACGTCGAGCGCGGCCGTCGCCCGCTCGCTGGGCTACGAGGACGGCGAGCAGACACCCCGGGCCGAGATGCTCGAGGCGGTGCGGCGGATCGCGGCGGCGGTCGATCTGCCCGTGACGGCGGACCTCGAGGCCGGCTACGGCGACCCAGCCGGCACCGCGGCGCTCGCGCTCGAGGCGGGCGCGGTCGGAATGAACCTCGAGGACTCGTCCGGCGGAGCGCTGAAGCCGGTCGAGGAGCAGGCGGCGCTGATCCGCGGCGTGCGGGCGGCCGCGCCGGCGATCGTCCTCAACGCGCGCGTGGATGTCTTCCTGCACGGAGCCGGCGACACAGCCGAGGCGATCGAGCGCGGCAACGCCTACCTCGAGGCCGGCGCCGACTGCGTCTATCCGATCGGAGCGTCCGCCCGCGGGGACATCGAGGCGCTCGTCGCCGGCATCCCGGGCCCGGTGAACGTGCTCCTCTCGGTGCACACGCCGCCGGTCGCGGAGCTGTCGGCGATCGGCGTCGCCCGCGTCACGTTCGGCTCCGGTCTCGCGACGGCCGCGCTCGCAGAGGCCGTGAGGATCGCCGCAGAGGCGCTTGCGTGACGCCTCGCCGGGCGCTCGCGCTCGTCGCGCTCGCCCTCGTGCTCTCGATGTCGACGTGGTTCTCCGCCTCGGCGGTGCTGCCGCAGCTGAAGGAGGACTGGGGGCTCTCGGATTCCGCGGGCGCGTGGCTGACGATCGCCGTCCAGCTCGGCTTCGTGGTCGGCGCGCTCGTCTCGGCCGCGACGAACCTGCCTGACGTCATCTCGCCGCGGAGCGTGATCCTCGGCGGCGCCGTCGGAGCGGCGGCCGTGAACCTCGCCCTCGTCATGGCCGACGGGCCCGTCCTTGCGATCCCGCTTCGCTTCCTGACCGGGGCGTTTCTGGCCGGTGTCTACCCGCCGGCGCTGAAGCTGATCGCGACGTGGTTCCGCCGCGGCCGCGGCGTCGCGCTCGGAGTCTGCGTCGGGGCTCTGACCGTCGGCTCGGCGCTCCCCCACCTCGTCAACGGACTCGGCGGCGTCGACTGGCGGACCGTCGTCTACGTGACCTCCGCGTTGACGCTCGCCGGCGGCCTCGTTGCCCGCTTCGCGGTCCACGACGGTCCCGATCCCTTTCCGCGCGCGCCGTTCGACCCGCACCAGGCACGACTCGTCTTCGGCAACCGCGGCGTCCGCCTCGCCTCGGCAGGCTACTTCGGCCACATGTGGGAGCTCTACGCGATGTGGGCCTGGTTCCTCGTCTTCTTTCGGGACCAGATCGACGGCCACCGCGCAGCCGCCGCGTACGCGACTTTCGCCGTAGTCGGCATCGGCGGGCTCGGCTGCTGGCTCGCGGGCTACCTCGCCGACCGCTGGGGGCGCGCGGAGGTGACCGTTCTCTCGATGGCGATCTCCGGCAGCTGCGCCCTCCTGATCGGGCTGCTCTACGGCGGTCCGACGTGGCTCGTCCTGGCGGTCGGGCTCGTCTGGGGCTTTGCCGTGGTGGCCGATTCGGCACAGTTCTCGGCGCTCGTCACCGAGTACGCCGAGCAGGCCTACGTGGGTACCGCGCTGACGATGCAGCTCGCCGTCGGCTTCACGCTCACCGTGGCGACGATCTGGCTCGTGCCCGCTGCTGCACGACGATGTCGGCTGGCGCTGGGCGTTTGCGTTCCTCGCCCCTGGGCCGGCGCTCGGGATAGCTGCAATGCTTCGGCTTCGCCGCCAACGGGAAACCGCTGGAAACCACAGGGATCCCATGCTTCAATCCGCCCAGAAGTGAAGAAAGCCGCAGTCGCCGCAGTCCTCGTGGGCGCACTAGCCTGCGCCACGGCGCCGTCCGCGCAGCGGATGGCGCTGATCGAGCCGGGTGTCGTCGTCGCCGGCGTGCCCGTGGGCGGGCTCGCCTCGGAGCCGGCACGCGCGCTCCTCTCGCGGTCCTTCGACCGGTCGATCACGCTCGCGCGGGGCAAGGATGTGGTCCGTATCAGCCCGACGCGCCTCGGAGCTGGCGCCCGTGTCGACGCAGCCGTCGTCCGCGCCTTGCAGGCGCACCCCGGCCAGAAGATCCCGCTCGACGTCAGCGTCCGGCAAAGCGACGTCGCCAGCGTCGTCTCGTGGCTCGCGCGCCGCTACTCACGGCAGCCGGTGAACGCGCAGTTCGTCTCGATGGGACCGAAGCGCCCGGTGATCGCCGACGCGAAGCCCGGCGTCGAGGTGAGGGAAGAGGCGATGTCGAAGCTCCTGACACGCGCGCTCGAGGTCGGCGTCCGGGCACGGCTGCCCGTGCTCGTCGAGCCGGTGAAGGCCGCTGTCACGAAGCAGCATTTCGGCCCGGTGATCTCGATCGTCCGCGGCGCCAACACGCTGACGCTGTGGGACGGCACCCGCAAGGTGCGTCAGTTCCGCGTCGCGACGGGACGGTCGCAGTATCCGACGCCTTCCGGGACGTACGCGATCGTCACCATGCAGCAGAACCCCTGGTGGACGCCGCCGACCTCGGACTGGGCCCGTGGGCTGAAGCCGGTGCCGCCCGGGCCGGGCAACCCGCTCGGCACCCGCTGGATGGGGCTGACCGCGCCAGGCGTCGGCATCCACGGCACGCCTGACGCCGCCTCGATCGGCTACTCGGCCTCGCACGGCTGCATCCGGATGCAGATTCCCGACGCGGAGTGGCTCTTCTCGCACGTCCGCGTCGGCACGCCTGTCGCGATCGCCTAGCCGGCCGGGCCGGGCTCTCACGTCGGAACGCTGCGGGGAAGCCGTATGGAAGCTCGCAGAACTCCCCGATGCCCCGGGGCGCCTGGAGGGGGATTTGCATCGGTGAGAAGGCGATTCGCGCATGACGAGCCGAGATCGGCCTCAGCCACTGCCGGTCAAGACGCGCAGCCGCTGCGCGATCCTGCCGACGACCCGGCTCGGAAGTTCCGCCGTGTGGCTGGCGGTGGCGAGCATCGTGCTCGTCATGAGCTGGCGGCTCATGGGGCCGCTGGGTGGGTTCCCCGGCCTTGCCTGCGGGCTTGCAGGCGGCATCGTCGCCCTGGTAGCGATCGTCCGGGATGGCGAGCGGGCGGTCACCGTCTTCGCCGCGCTCGTGCCATTCGTGAACGTCGTCGTCTTCGTGCTCGCCGAACTGCTGATCGGCCACGACTGAGCCGGCAGCGAGAGGCTAGGCGCCTTCGCGCGGCAGCTCGACGCCGAGGAACGTCAGCACGGTGATCAGCGCCACGAGCCCGAGGATCAGGCCGACGACCAGACGAGGGTGCTTCGCCTCGCGGATCGACTCGGCGGCGGCGCGGCCGAGCAGCACGAAGACGGCGGCGGAGAGGCCGAGCCCGAAGACGATCGCCGGCGCCAGGAGGATCGCGCGCTCGAGAGGCATCTCGAAGAGCCACGCGGTGGCGAGCGAGAGCGCGATGGCGGCGGCGAGTGAGAAGGCGACGAGACGGGCGTTCATTCCGACGAAGGCTATCCTGAGCCGGTGGAGGCGAACTACAGCTCCGGGAACGACTTCATCGTCGAGTTCCTCGGCTACCGCTTCAGCTTCAACGGCCGGGACTTCGAGCAGCGCGTCACTGCCGCCGCTGTGAAGCTTGGATTGCTGGGCGTCAACGAGCTCGACGAGGACGAGACGGCCGACCTGGTCGAGCTCGCCGCGCAGGGCCACATCGAGGCGCCCGCGAGTGGCCTCGGCCAGTATCTCGTCCGGCACTGGGAGCGGATCTCGCTCGTCGACGGCGAGTCGCTCGTCTACTGGCTGCGCAAGCTGATCTTCCGCGGCGCCTGGCTCGACCACCGCGTCAAGCAGGGGCTGCTCGAGGTGGCCTGGGACGAGAGCGACTCCGAGTTCGCCTACCGTGACCCGCACGGCGGCCCGACGCTGCTCGAGCTGGCACCGGTGCCGTCGTGGCACGAGCTGCAGTTCCGCCGTTGACCGCCCTTTCGGCGGGGAGATACGCGGCCGGCTGGATGGCGTTCGGTTCCGCGGCGCTCGCCGCGTACATCGCGATCCTGCTCTGGGTCGACCGCGGGGCGTCGTATCCGCAGCAGCTCGCGCTCGGCGTCGTGACCGCGGTCGTCCTCGGCCTGGCGCTCCTGCCGCTGACGCCGGAACGGCGCGCGCAGGCGCTCGGCGTCGTCTGCTTCGCGACGATCGGGGAGGTCGTCGGGTCGCTCGTCTGGGGCGTCTACTCCTACCGGCTCCACAACCTGCCGCTCTTCATCCCGCCCGCGCACGGGCTCGTCTTTCTCGCCGGGCTCGGCCTCTCGGCGGCGCTCGCCCGCCACAGCCGGGCGCTCGTGCTTCTCGCAGCGGTCGCGTCGGTCACGTGGGCCGTGCTCGGCCTCACTGTGCTCGCGCACCAGGACGTCGCCGGTGCGCTCTGCGTGCCGCTCCTGCTCTTCTTCCTCTGGCGTTCGCGGTCGCGCGCCGTGTACGCCGGCGTCTTCCTCGTCGTCGGCGCGCTCGAGCTCTACGGGACGGCGATCGGCACCTGGCGCTGGGCCGCGGAGCTCCCCGGGCTCGGCATTCCCGACGGGAACCCGCCCTCGGGCGTCGCCAGCGGCTACGTCTGGTTCGACGTGATGGCGCTGCTCACGGCGCCGCTTGCGCTTCGCGCTGTCAGGTCCCGGCGGGGCCGCACGGCGACGGCGAAGCCTGAGCCCGCGCTCGCCGAGTAGCTAGCTACAGCGCCGAGGCGCCGACGCGGTGCAGGATCGCCTGGACGACCTTCGGGTCGAACTGGGTGCCGGCGTTCCGGCGCAGCTCCTCGTAGGCCTGACCGGGTGTGAGCGCCCGCCGGTAGCTGCGGTCGCTCGTCATCGCCTCGTAGGCGCCGCAGACCGCGACGATGCGGGCGGCGAGCGGGATGTCGCGCCCGCGGAGGCGATCCGGGTAGCCGGTGCCGTCCCAGCGCTCGTGACAGGAGCGGACGAGCACACCGACCTCGCCGAGACGACCACCAAGGCGCGCCAGCATCTTCTCCGCCTCGACGGTGTGCTGCTGGACGACGGTCCATTCCTCGTGGGTCAGCGTGCCGGGCTTGTCGAGGATCTCGCGGGGCAGCCGTGTCTTGCCGACGCCCTGCAGCAATGCGGTCAGCTCGACGTCACGACGGTCGCGACCGTGGAGCCCGAGCTCTTCGGCGACCGCCAGCGAGAGCCAGACGGCCTCCCCCGGCTTGGCGCCGCTGACGAGTGCCGAGGCCGTCGCGGGGCGTCGCCATGACACGAGGGCGAACGCGGCGAGAAGCGGCACGAGTGCGAGTGCCGCCCAGGGCTCGGAGGACGCCTGCCAGGCGATGACGAGGCCGACCGGAGCGAGCAGGAGGTCGAAGCCGTAGAGCGCGGGGAGCCACCAGAGCTGCTCGAGCGGGGAGATCCCGTAGCCGAGCCACCCGCGCAGCGACCGGACTGCGATGTCGATGCCGAACTGGGCACCGAGGGCCGCGACGAAGACGGCCCAGTGCGAGAGGCTGGTGCCGGGCTGACCGGCAGCAAGCAGCACGAACGCAGGCCCGAGCGAATGCCAGGAACGCGTGAACGCGGTGGCGAGACGCTCCGGTGGCACGGTGCCGCGCCTGACGTCGGGGAGCGCGCCGAGCACGAGCGCGAGGGCGACGCACAGCGGGACCTTGGCGACCGGCAAGAGGAAGAGCATCGGCACGAGTACGAGCTGCGTCGGCAGCGCCAGCGCACCGCCGATCTCGAGCTCGATCCGCGAGGCGGCGGCGTAGGCGGCAATCAGGAAGGCAACGAGCCAGAGTGAGGGCGCCCGGTCAGACACGGCGCCCTGCGCCAGCGGGAAGGCGACGGCCACGAAGCCGAGCCCGAGCGCCCAGGTCGCTGCGCGCTCGCGCAGGCGGAGCCGACGGCTCGCTTTGGCGCGGGCCGCCTCGATCTCGCCCGGAATGCGCTGTGCGGCGGAGGTCACGCCACCACCATCGGCACGCGGGCTGCAGCTCTTGACTCGACACAGCGGAGCAGCACCTCGACGACGGTCGGATCGAACTGGCTGCCGGCGTTGCGCTCGAGCTCGGCCACCGCCTCCGCGACGGGCAGGGCGGCGCGATAGCTGCGGTCGGTCGTCATCGCGTTGAACGCGTCGCAGCACATGACGATCCTCGCGACCCGTGGAATCGCCTCGCCCGCGAGGCCGTCCGGATAGCCGGCGCCGTCCCAGCGCTCGTGGCACGAGCGGACGAGCGCGCCCACCTCGCCGAGGAGTCCACCGACCCGTGCGAGCAGCCGCTCGCCTTCGATCGTGTGCGTCTCGACCAGCTCGCGCTCCTCGGCGGTGAGCGCGCCCGGCTTGTTGATGATCTCCGGCGGAATCCGGATCTTGCCGACGTCGTGCAGCAGCGCCACGAACTCGGCGTCCCGGCGCTCACGGGGCGACAGGCCCAGCTCATCCGCGACGGCCAGCGTCAGCTCGACGACGTCGCGGCTGTGGCTGCCGGTGTAGGCGTCGTCCGCCTCGACGACGTCTCCGAGCAGGAAGGCGGTGCCGCGGTAGGCGTGCGAGAGCTCCAGCGCGTGGCTGATCCGCCCCTGCCGCTCCTGCGCGAGCCGGGCGAGCAGGCCGACGAGCGGGAGCACGACCGCCACCGCCAACGGCGTCGTGGCCGTCTCGCGCGCGACGACGAAGGCGACCGGCGTCAGCGCGCAGTCGACCGCGTAGATCCAGAGCATGAAGCGGAGCGTCGCGAGCGGGTCGATGTCGAACACGAGCAGGCCGCGGATGCTGCTGACCAGGAAGTCCAGCACGAACTGCGCCATGAGCGCGGCGAGGAAGATCGGAGCGTGCGACCACGACGGGCCTGGGCTTCCGGCCGCGACGAGCACCGCAGCCGACCCGATCGCATACCAGGCGCTGATCGCCCGGACGAGCAGCCGCTCGACGTGCACGCGGCCCCGCCAGACATCGGGCAGCCCCGGCAGCACGAAGCCGAGCGCGACGCAGAGCGGGACGATTCCCGGCGGCAGCACGAAGAGCATCGGCACGAAGACGAGTTGGGTCGGGACTGCGGCGCCGATGCCGATCTCGAACTCGACCCGGCAGGCGAGCGCGTAGGCACCGACGAGCAGCGCCGCCACGAGCACGTCCGTCTCGCCGGAGGACAGGAACGCGAGCGGGAAGGCGACGCAGGCGAAGGCGATCGCGAGCACGGCCGTCACCCAGCGGTCGCGCCCCGCCAGCTGGCGCGCGATCCGCTCCCGGGAGTCCTCGACCAGCTGCTCGACGTCCGCTGAGACCGATGCGACCGCAGTCGTCACAACGAGCGATATCGGCCGATCTCGCCCCTGTCTTGATGCTCCCTCGAAGGAGTGATTTCGCTCAAGGAATCGGCTCATACCTCTGTTGGGGGATCGACCATCCCCCTTCCGGAGATGACATTGAGGCCTTACGGCGGTTGCGGGTACGGCACTGATCGGCGGCATCAGAAGGAGAGGGCACTGTGGTGAAGCGGCTTTTGGTCTTGGCGGTTCTGGCAACGGCGGCAGCGGTCGCGTCGATGGCGTCTGCGCCTCGTGCGGATGCCGTCCTCGGGCTCCTCTGCGGCAACCGCCCGGTCGAGCAACCCTTTGCGCAGTGGGGCGACTCGCACGACTACACGCTCATCAGCTCCGCGGAGAGCTCCGCCGGCTGGTCGCTGCGCGGCGCCTCGGTCGTTTCCGGCAACGAGCCGTGGTACGTCCACTCGCGCTCCGAGTCGCGCTCGATCGCGATCTCGCCCGGCGGCCGCGCCGAGAGCCCGTCGACCTGCATCACGCTCTTCGACCCCACGGCGCGCTACTTCGTCAACGGCAGCGCCGGCGGCAAGCTTCAGGTCGAGGCGATGGCCAACCTGCCGCTCGGCATCTCACTCCCCCTGGGCAGCACCGTCATCTCGGGCGACGGGGACTGGAGCCTCAGCGACGTGCAGCACTTCCTCTGCAACCTGACGTCCCCGCTCACCTGGACGATCTCGTTCCGCTTCACGTCACTCTCGGGCAACTGGCAGGTCGACGACGTCTACCTCGACCCGATGATGCAGCGCTAAGCGCGGCCCAGTTAGAACAGTTTGGCGTCGGAATCGGCCGCGGCCCGGACATGGGCGCGGCCGAGCTCCGTGATCGTCCGGCCACGCGGCGTCCGCTGGATGAAGCCCAGCTGGAGCAGGTACGGCTCGTAGACGTCCTCGATCGTCTCGGTCTCCTCGCCGAGCGCGACCGCGAGCGTCGAGAGGCCGACGGGGCCGCCGCCGAACTTGTGCGCGATCGCACCCAGCAGCTCGCGGTCCATCTTCTCCAGGCCGTGTGCGTCGACCTCGAGCAGCTCGAGGGCCTCGGCAGCGATCGCCTCGGTGACCCGACCCTGGTGACGGACCTCGGCGACGTCGCGGACGCGGCGCAGGATGCGGTTCGCGATCCGCGGCGTGCCACGCGAGCGGCGGGCGATCTCGTCCGCGGCATCCGTCTCGATCTCGACGCCGAGAATCACCGCGGAGCGCCGCACGATCGTGGCGAGCTCCTCCTGCTCGTAGTAGTCGAGACGGAACGTCATCCCGAAGCGATCGCGGAGCGGCGTCGTCAGCAGGCCGGTGCGGGTCGTCGCGCCGACGAGCGTGAACGGCGGCAGGTCGAGCGAGAGCGTGCGGGCCGCGACGCCCTGGCCCATGACGATGTCGATCCGGTAATCCTCGAGCGCCGGGTAGAGGATCTCCTCGGCGGTGCGCGTCAGCCGGTGGATCTCGTCCACGAAGAGGACGTCGCGCTCCTCGAGCGACGTGAGGATCGCGGCGATGTCCTTCTTCTCGAGGGCGGGGCCGGCCGTCGTACGGATGTTGACGCCGAGCTCCTCGCCGATGATGTACGCGAGGCTCGTCTTGCCGAGCCCCGGCGGGCCGGCGAGCAGCACGTGGTCGAGCGCCTCGCCGCGGGCCTTCGCCGCCTGCAGGGCGATGTCCAGCTGTTCCTTGATCTTCTCCTGGCCGACGAAGTCGTCGAGGCGGCGCGGACGGAGCGAGCGCTCGATCTCGTCGTCGTCGGGCGTCAGGTCGGGCGCGAGGAACTGGGTGCTCATGCGGCCTGCCGCAACGCGAGGCGCACGCGCTCCTGCGCCGGCAGGTCGGGATCGACGTCGGCGAGCGCGCGCTCGGCGTCGGTGACCGACCAGCCGAGCTCGACGAGAGCATCGCGGGCGACGAGCTCGACCGACGGGGCGCCGCCGACGCCCTCGACGGAGCCGAGTTTCTCCTTCAGCTCGAGGACGACCCGCTGCGCCGTCTTCGTGCCGATGCCGGGGATCGCCTCGAAGCGGGCGGTGTCCTCGAGCGCGATCGCACGGCGCAGCTCGGCCGGTGTGGAGCCGGAGACGATCGCCAGCGCCACCTTGGGGCCGACGCCATTCACCGAAAGCAGGTGCACGAAGATCTCGCGCTCATCGACGCTGCCGAAGCCGTACAGCTGCAAGGCGTCCTCGCGAACGTGCAGATACGTCTCGACGGTGAGCTCCTCCCCGCTCTGCCTCAGCACGGATGGCGTCGCGTGCACGAGGTAGCCGACGCCGTTGACGTCGAGCACGAGGCCGGCGGGCGTCAGTCCGCCGTTGCGGCCGCGCAGGCGGGCGATCACGAGACTGCCCGCAGGAGCGGCGGCGCCATGGCATGACAGATCGCCACGGCGAGGGCGTCGGCGGCGTGATCCGGCTTCGGCAACTCCTGCATCGAGAGGATCGCCTTCACCATGCGCTGCACCTGCGCCTTGTCGGCGCGGCCGTAGCCGCAGACGGCGCTCTTCACGCGGGCAGGCGCATACTCAGCGCAGGCGACGCCGGCGAGCGCGCACGCCACGAGGATGGCGCCTCGCGCCTGTCCGACAGAGAGCGCGATGCGGGCGTCTGCGCCGACGAACGACTCCTCGAGCACGACGGCATCCGGCGAGTGCTCCTCGATGAGACCCGCCACTCCGTCGAAGATCGTCCGCAGCCGGATTTCCGGCCGCTCCCGCGCGGAAGTCTGCCACCACCCGTGGTCCAGCGCCCTGAGGCGGTTTGCGCTTCCTTGGACGATCCCGTACCCGCAAGCAGCCGTCCCTGGATCGATGCCGATGACCTTCACGAGGAGAGGTTAGGCGCCCCTTCGGACGTTCCTGCCCGGCGGATCGACCCCGCGTGACCGTTTCCGCCCCTTGTCCGTTAGCACTGAGAAATCACGCCCGGTACCCCACTGCCGGCCAGGCCCAGACACGGGCACAACAGGGCAGGCGGGAGCAGCACAGGGCGCTAACCGCAGTCTCCGGAAGGAGTTGGTGCCCATGCACCGCTTGCCGCTGACCTCCCTCGTCCTCGCCGCGTTACTCGGCACGCTAGGCCTCGTCATGCTGGGCCTTGTCGCGACGGCGGGCGCAGCACCAGGGAGCACGAACGACCCGTACGTGGGGCTCCAGTGGAGCCTCGACCAGATTCACGCGCCTCAGGCCTGGGCGACCTCGACGGGCGCCGGACAGGTGATCGCCGTCGTCGACTCGGGTGTCGACCTGAGCCATCCCGACCTGCAAGGGAAGCTCGTCCCCGGCGCGACGTTCTCCGGCTGCGCGACCGCGGTGAACGGCTGCGGCAACGGCGACTGGCAGAGCGGCAACACGACCGACCCGCCCTCGCCGCACGGCACGCACGTCGCCGGGATCGCGGCCGCCGCGACCGGGAACGGCGTCGGCATCGCCGGTGTCGCGCCCGACGCGAAGGTGATGCCGGTCAAGTCCCTCACCGAAGCCGGTGGATCGTTCGAGGAGATCGCGGCCGGCATCCGCTGGGCCGTCGACCACAATGCCGACGTCGTGACCATGAGCCTCGGCGCCCAGCCCGGCGTCCAGGCGCTCGTGATCACCGGGCTGATCGCAGACGTGAAGGACGCGATCGCGTACGCCGTGGCGCACGACGTCCCGGTCACCGTCGCGGCGGGCAACGAGTTCGCCTCGATCTGCGCCGAGCCGGCGTTCGATCCGGGTGCGCTCTGCGTCACGTCCACCGACCGCAACGAGCTGCGTTCGTCGTTCTCCAACTTCGGCGTCAAGCCGGACCTGAACGTCGTCGCCGCACCCGGCGGCGCCGGGCTCGTCTCCTGCCAGGACGACATCATCTCGTCAGTCCCGGCAGGCAGCGAAGGCACGTGCGGCGCGGGTCGCCCCGGCTACGACTTCTACGCCGGGACGTCGATGGCGACCCCGCACGTCGCGGGCATCGCCGCCCTCCTGACCGCCCAGGGCCGTCACGTGGACGACGTCTATCGCATCCTGAAGTCGACGGCGCGCACGCCCGGCACGGGCTCGCGCGGCGTCTATACGCCGCTCTACGGCTACGGCATCGTCGATGCCGCCGCCGCCGTCGCGGCGCCCTAGCAGCACTTCGCCGGCCGGGCGGGCTTCGGCCCGCCCGGCGCCGCTTCTCGGGCCGGCGGTCGTTCCTGCATACAGTTGCCGCGTGCAGCGACACCCCGCGCTCGTCCCGCTCTCGCACGACCACCACCACACGCTCGTCGCGGCGCGCGCGCTGAAACGAGGCGATCCGTCGCGGCTCCTCGAGCTGCGCCCGGAGCTGGAGCGTCACTTCCGCGAGGAGGAGGAGCTGATCTTCCCGCTGCTCGGACGGCTCGATCCGCCGCCGCCGTCGCTCGCCGAGGCGTGCGTGCAGCACGCCCAGATCCGGGCGCGGCTCGACGACCCGGACGCTGAGCTCGGAGCGTTGCTGGAGGCGCACGTCCGACTCGAGGAGCGGGTCCTGTTCGAGCTCGTAGAGCAGGTTGCCGCCGAGGCGCTCGCGCCGAGAAGGGCAACCGGGCCGACCTGGGGCGCGGAGTCCGACGATTTGAACGCGACGATCCTCGAGTGGCCGCCCGGACAGGGGCCGCCGGAGCACGTGAACGAGACTCGCGACGTGCTCGTCGTCTGCCTGGACGGCGAGGGGACGCTCAGCGTCGACCGGACCGAGCGCCCGTTGCGCGCCGGAGTGGCCGAGATCGTGCCGAAGGGCTCCCGGCGCGCGATCTCCGCCGGGCCGCGAGGCATTCGCTACCTGACGGCCCACCGGCGCCGTGGCGGCCTGCAGATCAGCCGCGCCACCTGAGCCGGGCGAGCCTCAACCTGGCATCGAGTGTTGCCCGTAGGCATGCGAATCGCCGGGGCCGGGTACTCGTGGCGGATACCGGCGCCGACGCGAGCCTGGCCAGGTGCGCGGCGGGCGCGACGCAGTTTCCTCTGGAAAAGAGCTGGTGCCGATGCACCGTATGCCCCCGACCTCCCTTGCCCTCGTGGCGCTGCTGACGACGCTCTGCCTCGCAACGAACGCGGATGCCGACGCCGGTCCAGAGGGTGGGAACGACACGAACGGGGGCTTCCGGCCGCCCACAGGCTCGACGACCCGTCCGTCGGCCGCGCCTCGCGCAAGGCTGGCTCGCAAGCAAAGCCTGCCCGGCGTCTCGCCGACACCACAATCCGTGCTGCTGCGCGAGGGCAGAGTGCCGATTCCGTCACGCGTGACCCTCGTCGCGACCGCCGCCGCCGATCCGGTCGCCGTCGCCACCGTCAGCCGGGCGCTCCGGACGGCCGGCGCCACGTCGATCCAGATCGTTCGCCGCGCCCCTCGGCCGGCCGCAGAGGGCCTCACCGTCTTCGTCGGCCGCAACCGCGAGGCCGAGGAGTCGCTGCGAGTGAACGGCTCGGCCGCCCTCGCGAAGGGCGGCTACGTCCTTGCCGCAGGAGGCGGCCCCGGGGACGCCACATTCATCGTGCTCGACGGCGTCGACAGCACGGGAGAGTTCTACGCCGCACAGACGCTCCGGCAGTTGCTGGCCCAGCGCGGCGACCTGCCGAGCCTCGTCGTCCGGGACTGGCCCACACTTCCTGTCCGCGGGGTCGTCGAGGGCTTCTACGGGCCTCCCTGGTCGCAGTCGGAGCGCCTTTCGATGATCGACTTCCTCGGCGCCCACAAGCTCAACGCCTACATGTACGCGCCGAAGGACGATCCGTACCACCGTGCGGAGTGGCGGCAGCCCTATCCCCGCGCCAACCTGGCTGCGCTGACGACACTCACCGGCCGCGCGACGGCGAACCACGTCGTCCTGACGTTCGCGGTCTCGCCGGGCTTGTCGATCTGCTACTCGTCCCCCGGGGACCAGCAGGCTCTCCTGGCGAAGCTCGACGCGGGGTGGAAGGCCGGCGCCCGCTCGTTCGCGGTCGCCTTCGACGACGTCGATCCCGACCGCGCCCCCTGCGACTCCGATCGCACGCAATTCGGAACCGGGCGTGCCGCCCTCGGGCACGCGCAGGCGGATCTCTTGAACCGCGTGCGGAGCGAGTTCATCGAGCCTCACGCCGGAGCGGCACCGCTGATCACGGTGCCCACCGAGTACAAGGGCCTCGACGCGACGCCGTACAAGGGGGCCCTCGCCGGCGCGCTGGCCCGCGACGTCGTCGTCCAGTGGACGGGTCGCTACGGGATCTCGATCGACATCAGAGCCGACGACGCGGCTCGCGCCGACTCGATCTTCCCACAGCCGCTCCTGATCTGGGACAACTTCTTCGTCAACGACTACTGCCCCGGCTTCCTGGCGCTCGGGCCGTTCGACCGGCACGAGCCGGCGGTCGCACAGCACGTCCTGGGCCTGACGGCCGACCCGCTTCAACAGGCCGAGTCGGCGAAGATCGGGCTCTTCACGGTCGCCGACTGGAGCTGGAACCCGGCCGCGTACGACCCGCGGCGCTCGTGGAGCGCGAGTCTGACGGAGTTCGCGGATGCCGATCCGGCCGCGGTGGCGGCGCTGCGCGCGGTCGCCGACGCGAACTACTCGCCGTTGCTCAATCCCTTGCAGTCCCCGGCGCTCGCCGTCGCGATCGGCACCTTCTGGCAAGCGTGGAAGGCGCGCAAGGATGGCGCCACAACACGCCTCGCCGGGGTCCTGACCGAGCTCCGCGACGCCCCCGATGTCCTGCGCCGCCGCGGCGTCGTCCCCGCGTTCACCGTGGAGGCGGCACCCTGGCTCGACGCGACCGAGGCGTGGGCGAGGACGGCGCTGACCGCGCTCGACCTGCTCGCAGCGCGCCGCGGCGGTCGGGTCGCGCAGGTTGCGAAGGACGAGGCGGCGCTCGTTCTGCTCGAGCGGACGGCGCGCTCCTACTCCTCCCGCGGCACTCCCGTCGTCGTCGCCGCGGGCGTGCTCGACAAGTTCGTCGCGGACGCACGCGCCGGCGCGGCGCCGTAGGCCCTCGCCTAGCCGCGGCGCTCGGCTAGCCGGCCACCGCCTCGAGCACCTGCTCGGGGATGTCGAAGTTCGCGTAGACGTCCTGGACGTCGTCGTTGTCCTCGAGCGCGTCGATCAGGTGCATGACGCGCTTGGCTGCCGACTCGTCGGCAACCTCGACGGTCTGCTTCGGGATCATCGAGAGCTCCGCCGACTCGACCGCGATGCCGGCGGCCTCGATCGCCGCGCGAGTCGACTGCAGCTGCTCCGGCGGAGCGGTCACCTGGAAGGTCGTGCCGTCGAGCTCGACGTCCTCGGCCCCACCCTCGGCGGCCGCCAGCGTCAGCTCGTCCTCGTCGACCCCGTCCGCGTTCACGAGCACGACGCCGCACCGCTCGAACTGCCAGGCGACGGCACCGGTGGCGCCGAGATTGCCGCCGTGCTTGGAGAAGAGGTGACGAACATCGGCGGCCGTGCGATTGCGGTTGTCGGTGAGCGCCTCGACGATCACGGCCACGCCGTCGGGGCCGTAGCCCTCGTAGACGACGGTCTCGAACATGGCCGAGTCGGCGCCCTCGCCCGTGCCCTTGGCGATCGCACGGTCGATGTTGTCCTTCGGCATCGAGTAGGAGCGCGCCTTCTCGATCGCATTCGCCAGGCCGAGGTTGTTGTCCGGGTCTCCCCCGCCCTCTTTCGCCGCGACGATGATCGCGCGCGAGAGCTTCGAGAAGAGCTTGCCGCGCTTGGCGTCGGCGGCGCCCTTCTTGTGCTTGATCGAAGACCACTTGCTATGTCCGGACATACCTCTCCTCGTCGACGAGCTGCAGGAAGCGCTCGTGCACTCGTGTGTCGTCGGTCAGCTCAGGGTGGAACGCGGCGACAAGGATACGCCCCGAGCGTACGAGGACCGGCGCCCCGTCGAGCTCGGCCAGCACCTCGACCCGGGGGCCGAGGTCGGCGATCCGCGGCGCGCGGATGAAGACACCGGTGAGCGGTTCATCGTCACCGTCGAGCGCCAGCGACGCCTCGAAGCTCGCCACCTGCCGGCCGTACGCGTTCCGCTCGATGCCGATGTCGATCAGCCCGAGGTGGCCCCGCCCGAGCAGGATCATGCCCGCACACGTTCCGAAGATCGGCTTCGCAAAGGTGCGCAGCGCCTCGTCGATCCCGTAGAGCCGAGCCAGGCGCATGATCGCGGTCGACTCGCCGCCGGGGATCACGAGCCCGTCGAGCGCGGCGAGCTGCTCCGGCTTGCGCACCTCGACGACCTCGGCGCCGAGGCGGCGGAGCATGGCCGCGTGCTCGCGGAAATTGCCCTGCAGGGCGAGGATTCCGATCAGCGGGCGCGCGTCCATCGCGATCGAAAAGTGTATCGGCGGCCTCGTGGCCGGCCTCCGCGCGCGAAGCGGGCTAAGTGGCGGTGACGAGCGTGGCGTGCACCGGTGCGCCGCGCTGGACCTGCAGCGAGTACGTCTCGCCGGCCTTGAGCAGGCCGAGGTTCAGGTGACGGAGCTGGCCGGGCGAGCCGGTGAAGACGATGGCGCCGTCCGACGAGCGGATGACCGTGACGCGCGAGGCGCCGGTGGCCTGCGCGACGAGAGCGTAGGAGCCGGCTGCGATTGCAGTGACGTCCGCCGAGTTCCCCGCCGAGACGGTCGCCTCAGGGCTGAGCCGCGGAACCTCCGCCTGCCTTGCAAGTGCATGACTCCTCGCCGTTTGGGACATCGAAACGGCGAGGAGCCCTGCGGCGGCCACGATTGCAATGAGGACCGCCACGACCGGCAGGGAGATGCTGTGCGTAGCGGTCGTCCTCATGGTCACATACTCGTTTCATACCGTTCCCACGTCTGCGGACGGTTCGGCGGTCGCGGCATCCCCGTTTCGGGTTAGGCCGCTACCCCATCTGCCTGGCTGTGCGCCGCGAGGTGAGCAGGGCGACGCCGCCCGCGACCACTCGGGCCGCTACCAGCCGCGGGTCTCGAGCAGCTGCTCGGGGGCGAGATCCGCGGTGGAGATGCCCACCATCGGCTCGCCGAGCCCGGCCGAGACGCGTGCGAGAACCTCGGCGTCGCGGAAATGCGTCGTCGCCTCGACGATCGCCTTCGCGCGCCGCTCCGGATCGCCGGATTTGAAGATGCCTGAGCCGACGAAGACGCCGTCGGCGCCGAGCTGCATGCAGAGCGCCGCGTCGGCCGGAGTGGCGATCCCGCCCGCGGTGAAGGTGACGACCGGCAGGCGGCCGTTCTCCGCGACCCAGCGCACGAGCTCGAGCGGGGCGCGCAGCTCCTTCGCCTCGGCGTAGAGCTCCTCCTCGCGCAGCGACCCGAGCCGCCGGATGCCGCCGAAGACGGCGCGCATGTGCGTGACCGCGTTGACGATGTCGCCGGTGCCGGCCTCGCCCTTCGTCCGGATCATCGCCGCGCCTTCGGAGATGCGCCGAAGCGCCTCGCCGAGATTCGTACAGCCGCAGACGAACGGAACGGTGAACTGCCACTTGTCGACGTGGTGTGCAAGGTCGGCAGGCGTCAGCACCTCCGACTCGTCGATGTAGTCGATCTCGAGCGACTCGAGGATCTGCGCCTCGACGAAGTGGCCGATGCGGCACTTGGCCATCACCGGGATCGAGACGCCCTCCTGAATCTCCTTGACCATGCCCGGGTCGGACATGCGGGCGACGCCGCCGTCACGGCGGATGTCGGCGGGAACGCGCTCGAGCGCCATCACAGCGACCGCGCCCGCGTCCTCGGCGATCCGCGCCTGGTCGGCGTTCACGACGTCCATGATCACCCCGCCCTTGAGCATCTCGGCGAGGCCCGTCTTCACTCTCAGCGTTCCGATCTCGGCCATGCCTGGAGTCTAGCCTGAGAGCACCGGGGCTCCGGCTTCCATCGGACGGCCGGCGGCGATCGCCTTCGCGATCACGCGCGACTCGCGGCGAAGCTCCCGCAGCAGCCCACCGAGTTGCGGCTCGAAGCCGGTGAAGTACAGACCCTCGACCGCCGGGCCGTGCGGATCGCCGCGCGAGTCGAGCACGCCGAGGTGGCCGACGAGCGGCTCGAGCGCCGGGCGGAAGCCCGTCGCGGCGATCACGGCGTCCGGCTGGATCCGCGTCCCGTCCGCCAGCACGACGCCGGTCTCGTCGAGCTCGGTGACGCCGGCGACGACCTCGACCGTTCCTTGCTGCACGGCGTCGACGATGCCGACGTCGACGATCGGCACGACGTGCGATTCGAGGAAGCGGCTGTACGGCCCGCCCTCCGGCACCGGCAGCCCGTACGGGGCCAGGTCCGGGATCGTCGCCCTGCGCAGGAACCTGCCGAGGCGGTCGACCACCGGCAGCGGCAGCGGGCGGATCGCAAGGCCGATCAGCTGGGCGGGCACCCCAAAGCGGGCGCGGCGGACGATCGCGGGCGGCGTCCGCACGGCGAGCCGCACCCGGGTGGCTCCGCCTTCGGCAACGTCGACAGCGATCTCGGCCCCGGAGTTCCCCGAGCCGACGACGAGCACGTCCTTCCCCGCGTAGGGCGCCGGGTTCGCGTAGCGGCTCGAGTGGACGAGCTCGCCGCGGTAGCGGTCGCGCCCGGGCCAGTCCGGGACGAAAGCCTGATTCGAGTTGCCGGTCGCGACGACGACGGCGCGCGCCTCGAGCTCGCCCGTCGAGGTGCGGAGCAGAAAGCCCGGGTCGATCCGCTCCACCGAGACGCCCGTGCGGACGTCGAGCCGGTTGGCCACCGCGTAGCGCTCGAAGTATTCGACGAGCGCGTCGCGCGGCACCCAGCGCCCCGCGGTGCGCGGGATCCCCATCCCCGGCAGGCCCGAGAGCCAGCGAACCGTGTGCAGGTGCAGGCGGTCGTAACGCGTGCGCCAGGCGTCGCCGACCTGCCCACGCTCCAGGACGACCGGCTCGATCCCAGCGCGGCGAAGCCGGGCGCCCGTGGCGAGGCCCGCAGGCCCGGCGCCGACGATCGCGACCTCGGTGCGCTCCACGCTTCGAGTGTGGCGCTAGCCCGCGAGGAAGTCCAGAACGGCGCTCCGGAACGCCTCCGGCTGCTCGACGAAGATGAAGTGCCCGCAGCCGGGCAGGATCACGAGCTCGGCTGCCGGCATCGCCGCGGCAATCTCGTGCGCACTGACAGGACCGCAGATGAAGTCGAGCTCGCCGGTGATGATCAGCGTCGGCGCGTCGATCCGCGCGAGATCGGGCCGCAGGTCGAACGTCTCGAAGATCTCGTCGTTGAAGAGCTTCAGCGCGTCCGGGTTCGGCCGCTCGCTTGCGATCGCCCCGAGGTACGCCTGCTCGACCTCCCCCAGCTTGGCGACGTAGAAGGGCATCTCGCGCTGAACGAGCGCGTGCAGCTCGTCCGCGTCGGCGAAGTCGCCCGCCTGCTCGGCTTCCAGCGCGGCGCGCGCGTCGTCGTACCACGGCTCGTCGGAGCGCGACGCCATCAGCTCCTCCATCGCCTGCTGCTGAGGCTCGGCGAAGCGCGGCAGCGTGCTGGCCAGGATCAGCTTCGATACGCACGAAGGGTGCGCCGCCGCGTACGCCATCGCCACGACGCCGCCGTGCGAGTGCCCGAGCAGGTCGAGGCGCTCGATGCCGATGTGTGCGCGCAGCTCCTCGAGGTCGGCGACGTAGTCCTCGGTGGCGTAGGCGCGCGCGTCGGCAGGAGCGTCGGACTCGCCCGTCCCGCGGGGGTTCAGCAGCACAAGCGTGCGCGAGTCCGTGAGGCCGGCGAGACCGTGGAAGTATCCGGAGTCGAAGCCTGGGCCGCCGGGATGGCAGAAGAGCATCGGCCCGGAGCCCTCGCGGCGGTACGTCAGCGTGCGCCAGTCGGCGGTGACGAACGACTCCACGTGCGGAGCCTACGCCGGTGCCCGATGCGGTGCGAGGCGCTAGGCCAGCTCGCGGCTGAGGACCGACTCGACCGCCGCGAGCGCGACCCGCGTCTCGACGAGACGGGGCTCGCGGGTCGTCAGCCGCTGCAGGCAGAGGCCCGGCAGGAGCAACGCCTTGACGGGACGCCGCGCCGAAGCCTGGACGAAGCGCCAGAGCTCCATCGAGAGCGCGAGCGAGGCGGCCGTGACGACGGCCGGCGTCCAGAGCGCCGGCGCCAGCGGCCAGAACCGGTCGGCGACGAACGTCACCGGCAGTGCAATCGCCGCGAAGTTGGTTCCGCAACGAGGCGAGAATCTCGTCGGCCTGGCCTCCCCGCGCCAGGTGGCGGCGAGGCGCCGCTCTTCAACGGCGGCGATCGCGCGGTGCTCGGCGCCGTGCAGCGCAAGGGCACGGCCGCGGAGGAGCATCGCCAGCAGCCCGATCGTGATCGCGATTCCGGCGACGAAGCCGACGTGATCCGGGAGGAAGACGAACCCGAACGGAGCGACGACGGCCAGGGTGAGCAGCGACCGCTCGCGGCGGCGGGTCGCCCCGGAGCGTGAGAAGAGCGGCGAGAGCGACATGCCGAGCCGCGTCAGCCCGCGCAGGAGCGGGATCGCCTGCGCCCAGGCAGGAGCGCGCGGCATCGTTCCCTCCTTGAGGCTGCCGTCGAGGCCGGCGAAGGCCCAGTGGTTCTCCGAGACGATGACGACGCCGTCAGGACGGGCCATGCCACCGAGCCGCGGCAGGGCAAATGCCCGGTCGGCGGCGGCGAGGGCAGGTGGCTCGAGGGGCGGCTGGTCGGACTGGCCCACCCACTCACGGTAGCCGCGGGAAGGCCGCCCGGCTACCCGCCGGACGGCCTATCCGCGCATCACATTCGGCCTAGTTACCAGGCGCCGCGGGAGAAAAAGCCGAGCAGCGCGAGGACGAGAACGACGATCAGGATGATCCAGAGAATGCTCACGTTCGGTTCCTCCTGGTTCGCTTACTGAGAAGAAACGAGCGGAGGCTCCGATTGGTTACGGAGCCTCCGCACGCTGTTACGACGCGACTAGGAGATGAAGCCGCGAGCCTGGAAGGCAGCGCGGCACGCATTGGCCGCGGACGCGCCGAAGAGCCGCTGCGCAGCGGCGATCGTCGCGTTCGACGCTCCCGCGAACGTGACGTCCGGCGTGTACGAGAACTGCCCTTCGATGATGATCCGGTCGGCCACGGTGCGGCCGAGCGCAACGTTGATGTCGTGCAACGCGCGCGACCAGATGCGTCCGTTTGCGTGCACCTCGCCGCGGTCATCCGCGGGCCAGTGGAGGTCGAGGTCGACCCGGCGCAGGCAGTGGACGGGGCCCGGCGTGTAGCCGGTGGAGTCCCAGTCGGCGATGCACGACGGATCAGGTCCGGCATTCGGCAGGCTCATCGTGAACGCCCAGTAGTCGCCGAAGCCCTCGCCGATCGAGCCGGCCTCGAGCGTCGTGCCGAAGTTCTTCACCTGGGCGTCCTGGATCGCGTGGCCGAGCTCGTGCCAGACGACCTCGCTGTCCTCGGCGTCGTCGACGTCCCCTTTGCCGAACTTGATCACGTCCTGCTTCGGCGAGTAGTACGAGTTGTCGACGCCGTACTGGTTCACCTTCACGTGCTGCGGCTCGTTGTTCACGTTCCTGAATCCGAGGCTCTGGAGGTAGGTCTGCGCCGACGTGATCGCGAAGTAGGCGGTGACCTGCTCGAACTCGTCGTCGTGCCGGTTGAAGAGGAACTGATTCGTGGCCGAGAACGCCGTGCTCGTCGTGCCCTGGATGTCGGCGTAGTCGCCGCGGAGATACCCGGTGCCGTCCAGGTTCGTCAGCGTCCGCACCACATACGCCCCTTGCAGGGCCGGGTAGTCGGCGTCCTTCTGGTCGGTGAGCGTCTGGTTCTGGAGCGCGGCGACCGGGTTCGGGTCGAAGACCCGCCCGGTGCCGTTTGCGTACTTCGCGCCGGCCTCACGGAGCGCGCCGCGATGCGTCCCGAGCGGGCGGCCGACCCGGTCGAAGTTGCGGAGCACGTACGCGGTCGCCTTCCCGTTCACGTAGGTGTACGTCCAGAGATGGGTGCCCGTCTGCGAGCGGATGACGCGGTCGGTGCGCGTCGTCGCGGCCGTGGCGGCGGACACTGCGGTCAGCGCCGCCAGCATGGCGACGACGGCGATCAGCAGTCGCTTCACGAGTTTCCTCCCCTGTCGAGCTTCCACTGTCGGGCGCGACCCTACAGCGGCCAGCTTGCGGCGAGCAAGCGCTCCACGGCGGGCTCGACGCCCCAGGCGTCCGCCAGCTGGCGGAACTCCCGGGCACCGCGCTCGCGCGCCTCTGGGTCGTCGCGGCGCTCGGCGCGGATCATCAGGTTCTTCGCCGTGTGCTCGGCCGCCACGAACTCGATCGCCTCGGCCCGGTAGCCATGCGCCTCCAGCGCTGCTGCTCGGAGCGCGTCGGTGAGCAGATCGGCCTGGCGCCCGAGCAGCAGACCGTGACGCAGCACCGCGTCCTTGCGCCGGCCGGCGATCTGGCCGGCGAGCTCGCGGTGACAGCATGGTGCGACGACGATCGCCTCCGCTTCGAGCCGCACCCCCGCGGCGATCGCCTCGTCGGTTGCCGTGTCGCAGGCGTGGAGGCTAACGAGCAGGTCGCCGGAGCCGTCGTAGTCGACGATCGGGGCGGCGACGGTCTCGACCGCGTAGTCGAGCTGTGAAGCGACGCGGGCCACCGACTCGAGCACGTGCGGGTTGACGTCGACCGCGGTCAGGCGGGCCCGCTTCCCCTGCGCGCGCGCCCAGGCGAGGAGCGCGAGCGACATGTACGCCTTGCCCGCGCCGGCGTCGACGACGTGCACCTCGTCCCGCTGCCACACCGACAGTGGGCGCAGGAGCTCGACGTAGTGCTGCACCTGGCGGTACTTGTCGGCGTGCTGCTTGCGCAGGCGGCCCTCGGGCGAGACGAGACCCGTGGCGACGAAGAGCGGGTCGTCCTGGTTCAGCGGGTACTGCCGCTCGTGGTCGTGCGCCAGCTCGACGGCGGCCGTGGTGGACGGGCGCCCGCGGCTGATCAGCCAGCGGCCCTTCTTCGTTCGTCTCGCGTGGACGTCGCCGTCGGGCGAGAGCAGGTGCACGCGGTCGGCCGCGTGGAGAAGCGAGTCGAGCCGCGCCGGCCACTCAGCCGCTGCGATCGTCTCGGTGCGCGGGCCGTCCACGAGCTTGACCGCCGGGCCTCGCTTCAGGTCGACCGGGGTCGCGGTGACCGAGCCGACGACCAGCTTGCGCCAGCTGCCTAGGCGGCCGGCCTCGTTGCGGAGCTCCTCCATTCCCGCAATTGTCGCAGCGGGACGACCTCCAGCTCCGGCGGCGGGCGTCGCAGGAAGGAGTAGACGAGCAAGAGCTCGTCGGCCGCCTCGGGGGCATACGTCACTTCTGCCCGCTCGACGGCTCGCAGGCCGGCCTGCCATTCGAGCTTCGCGCCGTCGCCGGGCGGCAACGTGCGCGTGTCGACGACGCGTCCGCCGGCGACGAAGAACGCGCGCTTCCAGCCTTCCTCCAGCGCCGGTGCCAGCATGCAGAGCTCGACGCCGCGGAGGCGATCCAGGCGCGCCAGCTCGGACTGGACGCTCTCGAGCGCGGCGAGCCGGTCACGCAGTCGCCCGGCATCTTCGAACCGGAGGTCGCGCGACAGCTTCGCCAGGCGGGCGCGGAGCTCAGGCACCGCGCCCTCGAACTCCGTGGCGTTCCGCAGCGCGCGGGCCGCCAGCTGAGCGCGCTTGCGGCTGCGGATCGGGCCCAGCGGTCCCGACTGCGACGAGGCGACCCAGGCGTCGCCGCGGCGGCAGAGATAGGCGTAGCGGTCGGGCCGTGCATTGCGGGAATTCGCCGGCGGACGGAGCTCCCGGATCAGCCGCAGCTCTTCGAGTGCTGCCTCCAGCTCCGATCCGAGCACGCGCCATTCGATCCGGTCGAGCGCACCGAGCGCCGCCTCGACGGCCGGCCGTTGCCGGTCGGAGCGGAAGTACGAGCGGAGCCGGGCGCGCAGGTCGCGCGCTCGACCGACGTAGAGCACCTGGTCGTGCGCGTCGCGGAAGAAGTAGACACCCGGCCGCGTCGGAGCGCCGAACGCGAGCCTGCGCTTGTCGTAGACGCGTCGCGTGCGGGTCGCTGCGAGATCGACGAGGTCGGCGACCGTCTCGGCGCCGCGCTCCTGGGCGAGCCCGATCAGCGCTACGAGCAGCTCGGCGGTCGCCTGCGCGTCGGGCAGGGCACGGTGGCACGGCTCGACGTCGGCGCCGATGAACCGCGCGAGGTTCGCGAGCGAGAAGCGCGACGTCTTGCCCGCGAGGAGTCTCCGTGCGAGGCCGACGGTGTCGATCACCGGCGCGGCGATCCGCTCACCGCGGAGGCGACGGGTCTCGCGATCGAGAAACGCCAGGTCGAAGCGCGCGTTGTGCGCGCAGAGCGCCGCGTCGCCGCTGAAGGCGAGGAAGGCGCGCAGCGCCGTCGGGACATCCGGCGCGCGGTGCAGGTCGCGGTCGCGAATGCCGGTCAACGCCTCGACGCCCGGCCCGAGTGGCTGCCGGGGATTGCACAGCGTCTGAAACTCGCCGGCGACTTCGAGGGAGTGGATCTTCACCGCCCCGATCTCGCAGATCTGCGCGGTGCCGGGCCGCAGACCTGTCGTCTCCAGGTCGACGACGACGAACGTCGCGTCCTCCAGCCGCACGTCGGCCCCGGGCGGCGCCGCAAGCCCGACGCGGTCGCCCCGCCAGGAGAGCCTCGCATCGCCGGTGACGGTGTCGTCCAGCAGCTCGCGTGCCATCCCGACCGGCGCCGACGCCAGCGCAAAGAGATGCCGCGCTGCCTCGTCGGCCGCCACCGGCCCGCGCCGCTCTTCGACGAGCTCGACGAGGCGATCGGCGGCATCCAGGCTCAGTTGCACGGCTTGAGGCTAATCGAACATATGTTCGCATGCAACGACGTACGATCGACTGGTGGCTCTTGTCCCCGACGACTTCGACGTCCCCGCAAGCCTCGAGACCGAGCGCGATGGCTGACGAAGAACGCCGCCGGCGGGTGCAAGCCGCATCGGAGCGGATCCTCGTCTGGCGCGGCCAGCGCCTCGCACGCGGCATGCTCGAGCGCCTTGTCGAGGCTGTGCCGGACGACGAGCGCGTCGATATCTACGGCGAGGGCGAGCGCATCCAGCGCCTGGAGGCCCGTGTCGCGGAGCTCCTCGGCAAAGACGCGGCGGTCTTCATGCCGAGCGGGACGATGGCGCAGCCGATCGCACTCCGGCTCTGGGCCGAGCGCAAGGGCACGCGCACCGTCGCCTACCACCCGACCTGCCACATCGAGATCCACGAGGAGAAGGGCGCCCACCTCCTGCACGGCCTCCACGGCAGGCTCGTCGGCAACCGCGACGCGCTGATCACGCTCGACGACCTGCAGGGGATCCACGAGCCGGTCGCGGCGCTCCTGCTCGAGCTACCCCAGCGGGAGATCGGCGGGCGGCTGCCGGAATGGGACGACCTCGTCGCGCAGACCGCATGGGCTCGCGATCGCGGCGCCGCCGTGCACATGGACGGCGCGCGGCTCTGGGAGTCCGGCCCCTACTACGAGCGCTCGTATGCGGAGATCGCCGGCCTCTTCGACACCGTCTACGTCTCCTTCTACAAGGGGCTCGGCGGCCTGGGCGGCGCCGCCCTCGCCGGGCCGAGCGACCTGATCGACGAAGCGCGCGTGTGGCAGCGCCGCCACGGCGGCAATCTCGTGACGCTGATGCCGTACGTCGTCTCGGCCGAGCAGGCACTGGACGAGCAGCTGCCGCGAATGCCGGAGTACCTCGCGAAGGCCCGCTCGCTGGCCGCCGCGATCGCCGGGCTCGAGCGACTCGAGGTCGTCCCGGACCCGCCGCAGTCGGCGATGCTGCACATCCTGCTGCGCGGCGACCCGGAGCGCCTCATCGACGCGGCGCTCGACGTCGCCGAGGAGCGCGGCGTCTACCTCTTCGGCGGGCTTTCGCCGTCCACGTCACCGTCGTGGCACGTCTTCGAGGTCCCGGTCGGCCCCGCGACGCTCGAGATCGCGGACGACGAGGCGCGCGACCTGCTCGCCGAGGTGCTGGCGCGAAGCGCTTTGACGCGCGAGCCAGGCGCCGCGAGCTAGGCGAGGAGACCGCGGCACATCACGTCGGTCACCGTCCGCTCGGCCGCCGCGACGTCCTCTTCGGCGTCCGGCAGTTGGCCGAGCACCCAGCCGGTGAGGATCTCCTCGAGCGCCCCGTAGAGCATCCACGCAGCGAGGCGCGAGTCGAGATCCGCGCGGAACGTGCCTTCCGAGACGCCGGCCGCGACGATCCGCTCGAGCGCCGCGAACGCCTGCGCGATCTCGTCCACCTCCTGCTGGAGCTGCGGGCTCCTGGTCACCTCGCGGACGAGCACCCGCACGAGGTCCGGGTCGTCGCGCCAGGTGCGCAGGACGATCGCCGAGACCTTGCGCACCTTGACGTCCGCCGGGTCGTTCGACTGCTCCACCTCGCTGACGGCCGCGAGCAACGCTCCCCAGGTCTCACGGAAGACGGCCTCGAGCACCGCCTCCTTGGAGGTGAAGTAGTGATAGACGAGCCCGTAGGCGACACCGGCTTCCTCGGCGATGTCACCGACGCGGCACGCGTGATAGCCCTTCGCGGCGAACGCTCGCACCGCGGCCTCGAGGATCGTCCGGCGCTTGTCGGCGTTCGCGCTTGCCCGGTCTACCACCGCGCGGGATTCTACGTTTTCCGCTCGTCCACGAGCAGGACGGCGCCGAGAAGGTGTATGCATTGCTCGTGAAGGCCATGGCCGACTCGGAACTGCCGGGACCTCGAGGCGAAAGACGCCGGTGAAGCGCAAGCCGGCGAAGAAGGCTGCCTAGGCCTCGCCGCCTCGCGGCGGTGCCCGACTTCGAGCGGGAGCTCGACGAGCTCTACGGCCTGCCCGGGGACGAGTTCACCGCGGCGCGAAACGAGCTGGCAAAGCGCCTGGGCGCGGCCGGGCTCGCTGAGGAATCTGACGAGGTGAAGGCGCTCCGCAAGCCGTCGGCGCCGGCCGCACTCGTCAACCGCGTTGCCCGCGAGCGTTCGAAGGAGGTCAAGGCGCTCCTCGCGGCCGGCGAGGCGCTGCGGAAGGCCCACGGCCGCGGCGGGGCGGCGCTCCGCGACGCGGCCGACAAGGAGCGTCGCGCGGTCGACTCGCTGGTCGCCGAGGCTCGTCTCGTCGATCCGAGTGCCTCGGATGCGACCCTCGCCCGGGTGGGGTCGACACTCCAGGCCGCCGCCGTGGATCCGGAATCGCGAACGCTGCTCCAGCGAGGACGCCTGGCGACCGAGGTCGAGCCGGCCGGCTTCGGCGCGCTCGCGGGCCTCTCGATCGCGGCGCCCGCGGAGAAGCGATCGAGCGCGAAGGGAGCAGCCAGGAAAGCCGCGCCGAAGCGCGATCACCGCAAGCTCGACGAGGCTCGCGCCAAGGTGAAGAAGCTGCGCGCGGACGCGCTCGCGGCGAGGCGCGCTGCAGGCGAGGCGAGCCGGGCCGCCGCCGAAGCCCAAGTCGAAGCGGACAGCGCGGAACGCGACGCGGAGCGCGCCGAGCGAGCCCTCGAGCAGGCCGAGGAGCGTCTCCGTCACCTGACCGAGGACTGACCTCCCCCAGCCCCTCAAAAGTCCGGCGGTTTGGAGGGTTAGATATTCGAGCGCCGGATACATAAGACAACGCTAGAAGCGTTAGGCAACGGGCGTCTGGCCGCAGGCGCCCGTTCGCTGGTCCCGTTCGAGCGTCCGACGTCGAGGCCGTGAGGTACCGGTCGGAGGACACAAGGCAAGCAACCAAGCGGGCGGGCTCCTGTTCGCCGCAGGAGCCCGCCCTTCGGCGAGCCGACCATCACGCCGGGGGAGGGATCCGCCCGTGGCGACGGTAGACGTCGCCGAGCTCACGCAGCCCAGCTCCGGGGGGAGAGGGGAACGTAAGCACTACGATCTTGCGCTTTCGCGCCCCGAGTTTCCAGTGCCAACGGCTACGGGATCCGCGTAGCCGGGACCCTGTGTCGCACCGGCCTACGCGAGCGCCGACTCCTGTATCCGACTGATCGAGGCCTGCGCGACGGTGGGCATGGCAAACTCAGGAAACGCGAAAGTCGAGCTGACGTTGATCTCGCAGAGGACGTACGTGTTATCGCCTGACTGCGTCTTCGGTCCGTAGAGGAAGTCCGCGTCCCAGATCACCGGCAGCGACGACGTCTCGATACCGACAGTCTCCTGCAGCGCCGGCACCCACTCCGACTCCAGCCGTTCGCGGAGATCGCGGTACCTTGGCTCGGACGCATCTTCGAACCGCTTCGTCGTTGGGCGTTCATCGGCGCCCGGTGGCATCAACCCACGCGGATACTGGTGCGTGAAGCCGACGACCTGGTCGTGTGTGAGATAGGCCCGGATCATCCCCTCCGCGAGGCGCGGCTCGTACGGCTGCTCGACCATCAACCCCGTCCCCGAGAAGTATGAGTCGCAGCGGATGAGGAACTCGTCGAGCAGCAACGACTCGGGCTGGCCCTGCCCTGCCGCGTGCTGTACGAGAACCTGCGTGGGCTCGTGAGGCGACGAGCCCTGCGGGATGGGCTCCACCTTCCAGACGCCGTTTCCGCCCATGCCACGATGCTGCTTCAGCACGAGCGGTGCGCCCGCCGCAAGACGAGCTGGGAGCCGTTCCCGGAGCTGGGCGGCGGTGCGATAGAGGTAGGTTTCAGTACCCCAGGTCAGATGCCTCGTGTCCACGAGCACTTCCTTCGTACCCATCTTCAGAATGACGTCCGGGTGCGCGCTGACCCACACGCCGGCCTCGGCGACCTCGCGCAGCAATTGGTCGAGCTCCGAGCGGTCGCGCCCTTGCTCGATGGGATTCACCCAAACCAGCACACCTTGCAGCCGAAGCAACTGAGCGCGCACCGCCTCGATCGTCTCGTCCGAGTAGACGATGGGCTCGGCCATCACACCGAGGGCCGCGAATGCAGCGAAGACGCCGTGCAGCTTGCACGTGTCGACGACCGGCCCTTCCGGACCCACGGGATCCCACTCCACTCTCCACAGCAGACCGACCCTGACGCTTGGAGCCCTCGCTTCTCCCATCAAGCCGCGTGGTGCACGCTGCCTGCCCGGATCGTCCGCCATGAGTCCCACGTGATCTTGAGGATCACAAGCGTGATGACAAGACCGATGATCGGATCCGCAATCCGCAACCCGAGCGCGACAACCGCGGCACTGGCCACGACTCCGAGTGAGACGAACGCGTCGACTCGTGCATGGTTGCCATCTGCGACGAGCGCCGGGCTATCGAGTCGCTTGCCGCCGCGGAGACGGACCTGTGCCGCGATCTCGTTCCCCATGTAGCCGACTACCCCGGCGGCGGCCAACGCCCACAAGTGCGTCAAGTCCTGCGGGTGGATCAGCCGCACGAGCGTCTCGTAGAGAGCCACACAAGCCGACACGAAGATCACCAACACGACGAAGAGCCCGGCCACTCTCTCGCCTCGCGCGCTTCGCAGGTAGAAGGCGATCCCCAGGGGAACCGCCGTGAGCGCGTCTCCAAAATTGTGGATCACGTCTGCAAGGAGCGCCACGCTGTTGGTCGCGGCGAAGACGATTACCTGAACGATCGCAGTTGCACCAAGGACGCCGAGGCTGATCGCAACTGTGCGCACACCGTCTCGCGAACGGACGATCGAGCGATCTACAAGACCGTGCGAGTGCCCATGACTTCCCGCAGCATGCGCGTGGTCGTCTTCGTGATCGTCTCGGGAGCGACGACCCGCATGAGCTGCGGCGTGGCGATGCGGCCCTTCGCCGTGGTCGTGAACCTGCTCATGATCGTCGCGGGCATGGCGATGGTCGGTCGTAGTGCTCAGGCTGCTCCGCAAGGAACTCGGGCTAGCGATCCGACGGAGCAACGATCATTGCGCCTGAATCCTAGGCCACCGGAAAGAGCTCGCGGGGATACCATGCCGGGCGTGCATTGGCTCCTCGGCATTGCTGGCCTGGCAGGGCTTGCCCTCGCACCCGCTCCGCCGGTCGCGCCGCCCGCGCGCCCAGGTGCATGGCATCAAGTTGGGCCGGCTGCCGTCTCTCCTCCGGGTAAGGCGCTCCACTTTGTCCGGACGTCCCTGAATCCCGAGGCGCTCGCGTTCGTCGTCACGTCGAAGTCCTCACGTCCGATTCGTGTGTTCTGGTGGACCTACTGCGAATTCATGAGTGACGACGACGTGTTCGAGGAGCACCAGGGGAAGGTGAGTCGCGCCGGGTCGGTCACGGTGTATCCGCCGGTACTCGAGGCGGCGACCACGTGCTACGTCTCGGTCAACGCGACTCCGCCCGCGAAAACGAGGATCAGCGCCGCGGTGTTCGCCTTCTGAGGCGGGCGTCGAACGTGAGGAGACTGAGCCCACTCGCTCCGCTCGCCGTGGCAATCGCACTGTGTGGATCGGCCGCGTCCGCTCCTGCTCAGTCGCTGCCGCTGAGGCTCGTCGCCAACGTCTCGTTGCCGGGGCCGAGCAACCGCTTCGACTACACGAGCATCGACCCAACCACAGAGAGGCTCTATATCGCCCACATGGACGCGGGCCAGCTTCTCGTCTTCGACATGCGCAAGCGTCGAGTGATCAAGAAGATCGCAGCTCCGGGCGTCCACGGCGTCATCGCCGTGCCAGAGCTCCACCGCGTCTACGCGTCTGCCACCGACGCGAGAGAGCTGTTGACCATCGACGCGCGGACGGGCCGAGTGATGCGGCACGCTCCGGCGGGCTCCTATCCGGACGGGCTCGTCTACGACCCGGTCGAGCGTCACGTGTTCGTGTCCGACGAATCCGGCGGGATCGAAGCGGTCTTCGACGCGGCTGGGCGCCGGATTGTGACGATTCCGCTCGGCGGCGGTGCGGGCAACGTTCAGTACGACCCCGTTGCCCGCCGCATCCTCGTCGACGTGCAGAGCAAGAACGAGGTCGCGGTCATCGATCCGAAATCGAACCGCGTCGTTCGGCGCGTCGCACTCGCCGGCTGCAGCCACGATCACGGGCTGCTCGTCGACGGGCCGAGACGTCTCGCCTTCGTCGCCTGCGACGGTAACGCCCGCCTGCTGACACTCGACCTCAGGAACATGAAAGTCACCGGCCGAGCCGACGTCGGCGCAGGCCCGGACGTGCTGGCGTTCGACGCGACGCTCAGGCGCCTCTACGTCTCGTCAGAGGTCGGGGACGTCGCCGTCTTTGCCGAACGAGGACGCAGCTTGGTCAAGCTCGGACAAGCTGTGCTCGCCCCGTTTGCACATACCGTCGCCGTCGACTCCGGCACGCACCTCGTCTACTTCCCACTCCAGAGTGGCTCCTCCGGCCGACCCGAACTGCGGATCATGGCCGCAACGCGCCGCTAATAGAGGTAGACGTCAACCAGGAACGCGGCGACGCCGCACAACAGCGCCAGCCAGGCCACGCGACGCCCCGTCTCACCGCGTCCGGGCCCAAAGCCGAAGAGGATCGTTGCGACGGCGACGGTGAAAACGCCTGAGCCGGTGTCCTGCCAGCTGGCCGGCATCACCGCGACAGGAGCGTCGACGAAGAACTCGCTTCCACCCACGTCGTGGAGGATCGCGTTCCACAGGAGCGGCCCGAGCGCACCGCTCAATGCTGCAACAGCCACGAGGTCGCGCCGACGGTCGCGGCGTACGGCGTACACCAGCAGCGCCGCTGCGATTGCGGACAGCACTGCGCCGTACGAGATCGTGCCCCAGGAGATCACGGCCGGTTAACACGCCATGCCGTCGAGTCCGCCCAGCCGAGATCCGACGGCCCGGCGGGCGAGGGTGCCGCGTGATTCCCCTCCGAAACGATCCCGCTCACTCGCACGATTCGCCGAGAGTCTACGCCGCGAACGCCTTGGCCTGAAGAGGCTCCGGAGAGCGAAAGCCCCGGCGTGCGGGGCTTTCGTTTGTGGGCCCGCCTGGACTCGAACCAGGGACCGACGGATTATGAGTCCGCTGCTCTAACCAGCTGAGCTACAGGCCCGCTCGACGCACGGTACCGCAGCGCCCCGACGGGTACCTGCGCGGCCCGATGCACGGCCCTGGATACAATCCCCGGCGCGTGAAGGTCTTCCAGCACGAGAAGCATTTCCGCACGTCCCGTGGTCTCGAGATCACCGACATCACGGACGAGGTGAATGCCGTCGTTCGCGAGAGCGGCGTCAAGAACGGGATCGCCTGCGTCTACTCGCCGCACACGACGTGCTGCGTGCGCGTGAACGAATTCGAGTCGGGTTTCCTCGAGGACTTCGCAACGATGCTGAAGCGTCTCGTCCCGAGTGACGGCTACTACGCCCACGACGACTGGGACAAGCGCACGGAGAACATCTGCGAAGAGGACATGGCGTTCGGGAACGGCCACTCCCACTGCATGTCGATGCTCCTCGGCTCCGCCGGCGAGTCGATTCCGGTGCGCGACGGCGAGCTCTCCATGGGCCAGTGGCAGCGGGTGCTCTTCATCGAGCTCGACCGCGAGCGCGACCGCCGCTGGCTCGTCCAGGTCGTCGGCAACTAGAATCGCTCAGAGCTAGACGACTGCGGCGCCGAGGCCGGCGAGCTCACGCTTTTCGGCGAGCCGCTTCAGCGCGTCCATCTCGAGCTGGCGCACGCGCTCGCGCGTGATCCCGAGCCGGAGCCCGATCTGCTCCAGCGACTTCGGCTCCTCCTCGCCCGTCAGCCCGTAGCGGAGCCGGAGGATCGTCGCCTGCCGCTCGGGCAGCTCCTCGAGTGCCCGGTGGAGCGCTGCCTGCGTCAGGCCGACGTGGACCTCTTCCTCCACCGACGCCTGGTCGGACGCGATCAGCTCCCCGTGGGTCGCCGAGTCCTCCTGGTTCGTCAGCGGCTTGTCGAGGCTCGTTACCGCGCGCGCCGCTTCCCGCACCTCGCGCACCTGCTTCAGGGGCAGCTTCGCGCGCTTGGCGATCTCCTCGACCGTCGGCGGCCGCTCGAGCGTCGCCGCGAGCTCGCGCTCTGCGCGGTTGATCTTCTGCTCACGCTCGACGATGTGCACCGGGATGCGAATCGTCCGCGACTTGTTCGCGACGCCGCGCTGCACCGCCTGGCGGATCCACCACGTGGCGTAGGTCGAGAACTTGAAGCCTTTGCGGTGGTCGAACTTCTCGACGGCGCGGATCAGCCCGATGATCCCTTCCTGGATCAGGTCGAGCAGCGACAGCCCGTGGCCCTGGTACTTCTTGGCGATCGAGACGACCAGGCGCAGGTTCGAGTTGATCATCCTGTCCTTCGCAGCCTTCTCGCCACGCTCGATCAGCTTCGCGAGCTCGACCTCCTCCGCGGCGGTCAGCAGCGGATAGCGGCCGGCCTCGTTCAGAAAGAGCTGCAGCGCGTCGGTCGTCGCCACGGCGAGGTCGCCGTTGACGTAGACGGTGTCGCCCTTCATGCCTTCCGGCAGGCGCCGGGCACAGTCGTCCGACAGGTCGATGCCCGCGGACTCGATGCGCTCGAACAGCGCCTCGATGTCCTCGTCATCCATCTCGAGGGCCTGCACGACCTCGTTCAGCTCGGTGAGGTGAATGCAGCCGTGCTCTTCGCCGAGCTCCAGCAGGCGTGCGATTTGATCCTGGCTCATCTAACGCCCTCCTTCCCGGGCGCCGCCGAACTCAACCGTCAGATCAAACCACAGAAGCGCGCGGTGTTGGGCCAGGGGTAGAAACCGTTGCCCGCGCGGTGCGCGCGCTCCGCGATCCACATCTGCTCGATCGGCGACCAGCGGTCAGCCGTCCCTTTCCTGCGCAGGAGCCAGCCGCCGTAGTGGCGCTGGAACGAGATGTCCATCTGCAGGCCCCCGTAGTACCCGTTCCCCGTGTTCGAGCGCCAGTGGCCCTCGTAGCGGTGGATGCACAGCCACTGCTGCTTGTGCGGCGGGTTGGACGCGAGCCGGCGCAGCTTCAGCGCCCGCTTGCGCCAGAGGTTGCGCACCCACAGCCGGTACGCGAGCTCGGTCGACGAGGCCGCCGTCTGTCGCGCCAGGGTCTTGCGGACGCCCATCAGCTTCTGCCACTTCCACGTTTCCAGGCGGAACTCGCGCGTGTCTGCGATGACCCGCCGTGCGAGTGCTTGCTCGGCCTTGCCGCTGCGCTGTGCCGCGTGTGGCGCCTTCGCGCCGGCGGTGAGGCCCAGCACCAGCGCGAACAGGACGACGACCGTCGTGATCGGCTTCTTTCTCAACGATTCCCCTTTGCCGCTTGCAGAACAGCCCTTCCGGGCGAGCGCTCAGCCAGAGTGCCAGCAGATGACTAGCGCAGTGCGAAGTCTGCAAGCTAGCAAAGGGTGCTGCGGTCAGGTTGAAAGGAAGTGTAAAGACGTGCAGCGGGCGCTCAGGGACGCCGGTCGCCGTCGACGAGGCGCAGCGAGCGGTGCTCCTGGTCCTCACCGGGGCGCCTGCCCCGCGCGAGCTTGCGGACGTACAGCCGCTCGTTTGCAGCGCGGTAGAGAGACAGCGCGTTCTCGCCTTCCCGCGGGAAGCACGCCCACCCGAACGTGATCGCGCAGCCCTCGTCGCCGAGCAGTCCCTCGAGGCGGCCCGCGATCCTCGCCGGGTCGTCCGTCGACGCCGTCACGACGGCGAACTCGTCGCTGCCGACCCGCGCCACGTCGTCGCCGGCACCGAGCGTGCTGCCGAGACGCTCTGCAAGCCGCCGCAGCGTCTCGTCTCCTTCGCGGACGCCTTGCTCGTCGTTGATCCGGGTCAGAGCGTCGAGGTCGCCGACGAGGAGGGTGAATGCGTGCTTGGAGTCGAGCCGCCGGCCGATTGCGGCCTCGAAGGCTCGCGTATTCGGGAGCCCCGTCAGCATGTCGCGCTCCGCGAGGATCCGAAGATCCTCCACGAGGCTGCGCTTCGACGAGGCGAACCAGCCGACGAGCGCTCCCATGGCGACGAAGACCGCGAGACGGAGGAGTGTCGGCTCGACCGCGTCGGTCGAGACGACGTGTGGGTTGAGCATGAGGCCGGCGGCATACAGGAGCGCCGCGGCCACACCGCCCGCCGCGCCGACGATCGGGCCGGCAGCAAGGGCGAGCAGCGTGATCGGCAGGTAGTAGAAGTGCCCGATCCCGAGCCCAGGGCGCTCGAAGAGCGCGAACGCCGAGAAGACCGCGCCGTAGCCGAGAAGGGCCCCGAGCGCGAGCAGCTGCCGCCGTTGCGCCGCAGTGGACACCTACGCACCCTGGTCGCCATCACTCGTTCGAGCATCACTCGTACGAGGGTTTCTGAGCAAGTTTTGCGCCTGACGAGCGACCTCTTGTCTCGCAACTCAATTTACCGAGATGCGGCAGAAAGCAGGGGTTCGACGAATGAACCGCACAACTTGGACAGCGATTCTCGCAGTCTGTGCCCTCGCGCTCGCCTCGACGGCGGCCGCGAAGACAATGAAGGGAACACCCGGAGCGGACACGCTCACGGGCACGACTACCGGTGACGTCCTCTCCGGGTTCGCGGGTAACGACATTCTGTCGAGCCTCGCGGGCAAGGACTACCTCTATGGAGGCGACGGCAACGACACGCTCACTGGCGGCGACGACAACGACGTCCTCAAGGGCGACGCCGGGACCGACACGGTGAGCGGCGGCAACGGCCTCGACCGCCTCTACGGCGGCGACGACGCCGACGTCGTGAACGGCGACGACGACAACGACAAGCTGTACGGCAACCTCGGCAACGACACGCTGAACGGTGGCAACGGCGACGACCGCCTCTACGGCGGTTTCGACGACGACACCCTCAACGGAGGCTCGGGCCTCAACTGGCTCGACGGCGGCGCAGGCAACGACAAGCTGACCGGCGGAGCAGGCAACGAGTGGCTCTCGGGCGGCGCGGGCGATGACACGCTCACGGCCCTCGCGGGCAACGACCACCTCAATGACCTCTCCGGTGTGAACACGTTGAATGCCGGCGACGGCAACGACATCGTCCACGGCGGTGCCGATAAGGACACGATCGACGCCGGCACCGGCGACGACAAGGTCTACGGGGGCGGCGGCTTCGACGTCGTCACCGCCGGTACCGGCAACGACTTCGTCAACTCGGGCGCCGGCGGCGGCACCATCAACGCTGGCGACGGCGACGACACGGTCTATGCCACGTCTCCGGATCTCAAGGTCGACAACATCACGTGCGGCCTCGGCGCAGACACCGTCTGGGCTCGCGGCAACGACGTGGTCGCGGTCGATTGCGAGACGGTCCACCGTCTGGGCTAGGCAACGGATTCGAGCGGGTGGAGCGCAGCCTGGCTGCGTTCCACCCGATCGCTTCTTCGCGCAGCCCGCACTCGGAGAGACAGTTGGCTACCCGCTCAGGGGCCGGCTCCCGTCACGTGCGCGGCGGCGCAATAGCGCTGCAGCCCCGGTACGATCAGCCGCGTGACGTACATCCTCGTGCCGCTGATCGTCCTCGGGACGATCCTCCTCCTCCTCGCGGTCTTCATCCTCTTGTCGCGGTTCCGCGGCGGCAAGTACCTGCGTCCGCTGATCAAGGTCCTGTCGAAGGTGGGCTTCATCAGGCGCTGGATCATGAAGGCGTCAGTCGCAGCGCTGGAGCGGGAGAACCCCCCACTCGCGAGCGCGATGAAGAAGGCGGAGCTCTACGGCACGCCGACGACGCCGCAACAGGCGCAGAAGTTCATGAGCCGCCTGACCGCCGAGGAGCGCCGTGCCTACCTCGCCGCCGCCGGCGAGCAGCAGGGTGCGAGCGCCGAGCCTGCAAACCGCCAGCAACGTCGCCAGATGGAGCGCCTCGGCCAGCAGGTTCAGGGCGGCAGCAGGCCGACCGGCGGCGGCCGGGCAGGCAAGAACAGCGGTGGCAAGAGCAGCGGCCGCAAGAAGCGGCGCTGACGCACCGGACACATCCGAGCGCACTGCTCGGCCGTAACCGCCTGCACATGCCTTTCTTAAGGAGTGCTTAGCCAGTGGTGGCACCGTGCTGGAGCGTGCGTCTCCTGTTGAAGCGAACCCTCCCCGTGGTCGTCGCCGCGGTCGTCCTCGGACCGGCCGCGGCGACGGCCGCTCCGCTTCGCCTTTCGCTTGCGTCGCCGCGCCTCGCCGCGCCCAGGTCCGCCCGGATCGGCACCGGCCCGCTGCTGATCCAGGACTCGAAGCTCTCGACGCGGGCAGCGCGCGCGATTGCGACCGGGCCTTCCTGGGGCGGGATGTACACCACTCCGAGCGGCGTCTCGGTCCAGATCCTCGTCTCGGCCGCCTATCCGGAGGATCCAGCGCTGCCGCAGAAGTGGGCCGACTTCCTCGACACGCTCGTCCACGGCAACGAGCTCGCCGAGCTGACGATGTACCTCGCCCCGATCGCGGAAGTGGAGGTGCAGTGCGGGCCGCAGGCGCTCGCCTGCTACAGCGACTCGCAGTCACTGCTCATCGCTCCGGGTGAGGAGGTCGAGAAAGGCGTCACGCCTGAGGCAGTCGTCACCCACGAGTACGGGCACCACATCGCCGCGCACCGGTCGAACGCGCCGTGGACGGCGATCGAGACCGGGACGAAGCGCTGGGCGTCGTACCTTCAGGTCTGCGCCAAGGCGGACACGGGCACGCTTTTCCCCGGCGCCGAGGACTTCAGCCACTACCAGCTCAACCCGGGCGAGGGCTTCGCGGAGCAGTACCGCGTCCTGAACGAGCGTCGCGCGGGGCTGCCGGAGACGGCCTGGGACGTCGTAGCGCAGAGCCTCTACCCGGACGACACGTCCCTCCAGTTCCTCGAGCAGGACATCGTCTCGCCCTGGCAGGGGGCCGCGCTGACGCACATCACGGCGCCAATCGGAGCGAGCGTCCGGAAACGGTCCTACACCGTTGATACCGGGCTCGACGGCAACCTGAAGGTGACGCTCCGCGCGCCGGCGAAGTCCAAGCTCTCGCTTGATCTGTACACCGGCGCTGCGCGTGTCGGTCACTCCCAGACGACACTGACGAGCCGCACGAAGACGGTGACCGCGAAGGTCTGCGGCACCCGCTCCTACCGCGTCGTCGTCGGGCGGGTCGCCGGCGCAGGCACGTTCTCGCTCACGGTCTCGAAGCCCTAGGAGAGCGACCCGCGGCGGCGGTCGTTCGGCCGCAGCCGTGGAACGCTCGGGGCAGAGGCGGACGCAGTAGCCTGCTTCCGGCCCGACGTCCCAGCCTGTCGGGGCCGGCGACCCAGCCTGACGACGGCCGACGCCCAGCCTGACGACGGCCGGCGCCCCAGCCTCACGGGGCCGGCGACCCAGCCTGACGGGGCCGGCGTCCCAGCCTCACGGGGCCGGCGTCCCAGCCTCACGGGGCCGGCGCCCAGCGACCAGCGAGGCGAGCCCTAGAACCGCCTCGCTGTGGATGGTTCGTTACCCTTCTGTCGCACTTGGTCTGACCAGAGATTGTCCCGCCAGGCCGCACGGTTCCTGAACCTGGGGATAGTTCGTTCCACTTCCTTGAGCGTTGGTCTGACCACTTTGGGTTGCCGGCCTGGGCAACGATGTTGCGCCCTAGCCTGACGAAGAAAGGGGCGCCGCCGGCTCCCACGATGCTTCGACGACGTAGCCGTCGGGATCGCGGCATTTGATGCTCACGTACTCCGGCTCGTCCCACCATTCGTGGATCTCTACGCCGTCGGCCTCGAAGCGCGCGCGCAACGCCCGGACCGCCGCCGGATCGGGGAGGCCGATGCCGAAGTGCAGGAACTCCGGCAAGTGCACCGGGTCGTTCCACGGCCCGAGCGCGAGCGCGAAGTCGCGGGCGTCGTAGACGAACAGCACCTTGCCGTCGTCGTACCAGCGCCGGCCCCGGTCGAAGCCGAAATAGGTGGCGTAGAAGCGGGCAGAGCGCTCCTGGTCGCGCACGGCGAGCGCGAGGTGATCCACGGACGCGAGCTTAATTACGGGCTAGCGCTCGAAGTCGAACAGCGTCGTCCCGATCAGCCCTTTCGGGAGAAGAGTCGAACGCGCACTCCCGGTCCGCCGAGCCCGGCGGTGCCGGAATCCGCCCATCCCACACCTGCTCCCGCTTGAAGTCGAGGATCCTCCAGGTCGTCCCGTTGCGGCGGATCTCGACCTGCTGCGGCTGCTTGATCAACAGGATCGCGCGCAGCGACCCACCGCCGCAGCCGTAAACGGTGATGCGACCTGTGGAGCCGCCGTACAGGTCACCGTTCTGCTTGAAGCCGTCTGTGCGCAACGTAATGCGCGGAACGCCGTCGAGCCGCCAGAGCTTCAGGCCGGCCTGGCCGGGCAACAGCTGCGGCGCGTTCGCGACCTCCGTGCCGGCGAAGGCAAAACGCGAGGATGCGACGACGGACCGCTGCACCGGCGGCGGGCGAAGCGTCCCGTCCGGCCAGACGGTCACGACGCGCTGTGGCAACGGCCCGAGCACCGAGGTGCCGGGCAGGTCGACGACCGCCCGGATGTCGTCGTTCCAGAAGATGTTGGCCCAGACGGCGTCGGCGTCCCGGTCGCCGTCGTAGAGATAGAAGGCATGACCGGCGTCGGCACGATCGACCCAGTTCTTCACCGGGCCGAGGAAGAACGTCTGCTGCGTCCGCGACACATCCACGAGCGCCCGTGCCGCCAGGACGGAAAGCGCCACGAGCACGCCGACGGCGGCCACCGGCAGGAGCCAGACGAGCCGACGCGGCAGCAGCGCGAAGAGCGCGGCGAGAGCAGCGGCGCCTCCGAAGATGACGAGCTCCTGCAGCTCCAGCGACCGCGTGTCGAGCAGTCGCCGAAGCGCCGACGCCGTGAAGGAGAACGGGAGCGACCGGTCGGTGAGGAAATCGCCGATCGGGATCGTCAGCACGAGCCCCAACGAGACCAGCGCTCCCACCGCGCCCGAGAGCCATGTTCGGGGCGCCCCGCGGTCGAGCCAGACGGCGAACCCGACGAAGAGCAGCGGCGCCACGCTGAACACGTTCCGCTCCGCGATGTAGCCGACGTAGCGCGGCGCGATCACACCGACCTGGAGCACGATCGCGGCGGTGAACGCCGTTACGACCGCGACGGACGCGCGCACCTCCGGCGAGCTCTCGCGGCGGCGCAGAACGCCCGCAACGAGGAGCGCCGCGCCGGCCGCGGGCACGAGAGCCGTCACCAGGACGAGGTCACCGGCATGCTGAACGATGCCGAGCAGCGTGTCGACGACGCTGTACGACGTCTCGGCGACGTCCTGGTAGCCGCCCAGGAGCGTCACCCCTTGAACGGCGCGCCAGAGGGCCCAGGCGACGCCGAGGATCGCGAACGCGACCCAGGTCGGCACGAAGGCCCGCAGCGGGCGGCGGCTGCGCTCGACATAGGCGAGCAGCGCCACGGCGAGGAAGAGCGCGGGCGGCAGCACGATCGCCTGTAGCCGTGTCGCGCACACGAGCAGGATCACGCCGACAGCGACCCCCTGTCGTTGCATGGTCGGCTCGGCCAGCGCCCTGGCCGACACCCAGGCCGCGAGCACGAGCAGCGGATAGAAGGCGACCTCGGTCATCACGAGCCCCGAGTAGGCGAGGCTGGGAACGGCCAGAGTCAGGACCGCCGCGACGATCGCCGCCCGATCCGACGCGAGCGACCGAGTCCAGAGATACGCGGGCACGGCGGCCAGCGACATCACCGCGGCCTGGACGACCTTCAGCGCGACGTAACCGTGCTCGAGGCCGCCGATCGTCAGCGGCAGACCGACGAGTGCCGGGTAGACAAACGTGTAGAGCGGCGTCGCGACACCGAGCAGCTCGAGCGACCCGTGGCGGTAGAGGCTCTGGCCGAGCTTCGAATAGAGCGTCTCGTCGACCTGGATCCACGGCATCGGAACGAGGACGGCTCCCCAGGCGCGGAGCGCGGTCGAGAGAGCGATCAGCAGGCCGAGAACGGCCCACCGGGCTGCGGGGCGACGCATCCGGCGTAGGCTAGCGATCCCGACGTTAGTTGACTGGTTGATGATATATTGATGACATGTCTAATTCACTGAGCACCGTTTTGAACCTTTCCCTCGCCCGCACATTGGTCGTCCGCGACGTCGATGCCGCCCTCGGTACCTTCCACGGCGTCGGCCTCGGCGACTTCGCCCTCCTGCGCGAGCTGAACGCCGCGCCCGACGGTCGCATGCGGCGCGTCGACCTCGCCCAGCGCCTCGGCGTCACTCCGTCCGGCGTCGCCCGCCAGCTCGGGCCGCTCGAGCGCATCGGCCTCGTGGGAAGGGAGTCGCACGAGCGGGACGCGCGCCTCGCGCTCGTCGCCCTCACCGACTCCGGCCGGCGCATCGTCGAGGAGGCCGAGCAGACCGCCGAAGACGCCGCCGAGCGTGCGCTCGGCACTCTCTGGCCCGCGCCCGAGCAGGACCGCCTCGGCAAGCTGCTGGCCCGCGTCAAGACCGCGTAGGAGGGCTTGGCGAATTAACGACGAGCGACATTCCACCAAACCCTCCTGGAACGCAGAACGCCGCCCTACCAGGCGGCGTTCTTGAATCGAGAGGGAAGGGTTGGAAAACCCTCTCGGGCCGAATCGTAGCGTTCTCTCCCGGTGCCGACCGGCGGCGCGGTAAGGTCGCGACATGAGCGCCTTCGACGAGCTCGGGTCCATCCCACCGCAGCAGATCTGGGACAGCGTCGTCGCCCGAGCGGTGCACGGCGAGCGCCTCACGCTCGGCATCATCGAGCTCGAAGCAGGGAGCCATGTGCCCGAGCATCAGCACGAGAACGAGCAGCTCGGGATGGTGCTGAGCGGCTCGGTCGTCTTCCGCGTAGGCGACGAGTCGCGCGAGCTCGGACCGGGCGGCACGTGGAGCATCCCGCCAAACGTTCCGCACGACGTCCACGTCGGTCCCGAGGGCGCTGTCGTGCTCGACGTCTTCGCGCCCGGCCGCGCAGACTGGCAGGCGATCGACCCGAGCCCGGCGCAGCAGCCCCGCTGGCCCTGAGCCGGCGTCGGCCGACTTGAGAAGACGACGACCCGCGTAGCGAGCGCGGGCCGCCGATCGAACCACGTCTCGGCCTGTGGGAAACAGGCATTGAGTCGCGCTCCGAGTGTAGATGGTTGATGCCACGACAGGGCACGCTGGATGGTGGCTCCGGCGCGGCGCCTGAGCCATCCCCAGACGCACCCCGCCGCGGCACCAACCATCTAGCGAGCCGATTCGGGCTCGTTGCCGAGCTGTCCGGTGTGAAGCTCGTGTGCGAACGCGCACCTGCGCGTGTCGGCGGGAAACGGCGAGCCGCCGATCGTCGCGACGATCAATCTCCGCTCCGAGAGCTCCGGGAGCTCGAGCTCGCTCCCGGGCTGCGGCGGCGCACCGTCTCGCTCGGCGAGCGCGTACCGCTCCGGCAGCTGCGCGAAGACGAGGTGGGTGCGGGCGGCGGGCTCGGCGCGAGTCGACGCCTCGGCCGGTGCGTGCCCGCTGCGCACGCGAGCGAGGAGCCGCTCGACCTGGCTCGTCCTGCGCTCGGCGAGGCGCTCGAGGCGCTCCACTTCGGCCTCTCGCATGCCGAGCACCTCCGTCAACGTCTCGAGCTGCGCGCGCAGCTCGAGCTCGCGGACGCGGTCGTCGTCGTGGCGCCGCTCGATCTCGGCACGCAGGCCGGTTCCGAAGCCCGTCTCCGCCTTCAGCTCGAGGCCGTACTGGGCGGCCAGCGCCCGCGACAATGCCGGACGCGAGATGAACCCGAGCTCGACGATCACTTCGCCGAGCCGCCGGCCCGTCGTCGCCTGGTGCGCGAGGGCACGCTCGAGCTCCTCGTCGCTGAGCAGGCCTCGTTCGACAAGCAGATGGCCGAGTGGACGCCAGGGGATGTGTGCCGCCTCCACGAAACGATTATCGGCTGAGATGCGGTGGGAATTTAGGGTCGATCCGGGCCTCGCAGACTGCCCCCGCAGCGGCGAAACCCTCCCCGTCTCATTAGGGTCGGACCAGGGGAAATCCGGATTGCCGCGCCGACCTCGCTGCGGCACTCTCGGAGCATGAGCAACCACATCACACACACAGAAGCAACGAAGCGCCTCGAGCGCACCACATCCGGTCGTCTGATCGCCGGCGTCAGCGGCGGCCTCGGGCGGTACTTCGACCTGAATCCCGCCTTCTTCCGGCTCGGATTCGTCGTCCTGACGCTGCTCGGCGGCGCCGGGATCCTGATCTACCTCGCCGCGCTGCTCGTCATGCCGGACGAGGGCAAAGAGCGGTCGATCGCCGAAGAGGCGCTCGCCGGGCGCCGTGAGCGGCCATGGCCGCTGATCGGGCTCGGGCTCGCCGGCGTCGCACTCGCCGTCCTGCTCTCCAGCTCGACGGTCTGGCCCGCTGCAGGCGTGGGCTGGGTGCTCGTCCTGCTCGCCGGACTTGCGATCCTCTGGTCCTACGATGCGAGTCGCGGCGACCGCCGGTCCCGCATTCTCGTGCGAAGCCTCGTCGCCCTGATGATGGCGATGCTGGTCGCTGCGATCACGGCGGTCGTCATCACCTTCGCCTGGTTCGACGTCAGCCTCGGCGACGGCGTCGGCGAAAAGGTCGAGACGCCCGCGAGCATCTCGCAGGTGAAGCCCTCGTACGAGCTCGGTGTCGGCAGCCTCCGGATCGACCTCTCGGACATCGGCCCCGTCACGCGCGAGACGCACGTGCAGGCGAAGCTCGGGATCGGGGAGCTGAAGATCATCGTCCCCGCCGGCACCTCCGTTGCCGTCAACGCCCACGCAAAGGCCGGCGACGTCTACGTCCTGCGCCGCCACGACGACGGCCGGAACGCCAACGTCCAGACCGGATCCGGCGGGCTGCTCGTCCTCGACGCCAACGTGGGCGCCGGCCGGATCGACGTCGTCCGCGCGGCAAGATGAGCCAGGCGCCGGCGCTGCTCTTCGAACGCAGCGGCGACCGCGTCATCGCCGGGGTGTGTGGCGGGGTCGCCGCGCGCCTCGGCGTCGACGCGAATCTCGTGCGGCTCGTCTTCGCGCTGCTCGCAATCGCGGGCGGCGCTGGCATCCTCCTCTACTTCGCGCTCTGGCTGTACGGCGGGGGGCACCGGGCCTGGCTGGCAGCCGTGCTCGTTGCGGCCGCCGCGGCGATGCTGCTCCTCTCACTCGGGCTGTCGCCGACCGCGGTTCTCGGCGCCACGCTCCTCGTCGCCGGGCTCGCGGCGGTCCTGGCGCGCGGCGGGTCCCTGCGGCCGGGCGGCTCGCTGCCGGTCTTCGGCGTCGCGCTGATGATGGCCGGAGCAGTGACGTTCCTGGGCCAGCACGGCGCGTCCGGCCCGTTCATCGCGCCCGGTGCCGTCGTCGGTGCGCTGACGCTCGTCGTCGGGCCCTGGATCTGGCAGCTGACGACCGAGCGCACCGAGCGGATCCGCCTCGAGGAGCGTGCGGAGGTGGCGGCACGCGTGCACGACTCGGTCCTGCAGACGCTGGCGCTGGTCCAGCGCCACGCGAACGACCCGAACCGCGTCGCGGCGCTGGCACGCCGGCAGGAACGCGAGCTTCGCCGCTGGCTGTACGGGACCGGTGTCGCGGAGGCTTCTTCGCTCGTCGACGCGCTGAGCGACGCCGCGGCTGACATCGAGGAACTGCACGGCGTGCGGATCGAGATCGCCAGCGCCGGCGACGCTCCGCTCGACGACGCGCTCGAGCAGCTCGTGCTCGCAGCCCGCGAGGCAATGGCAAATGCCGCGAAGTTCTCGGGCGCCGACGAGGTGTCCGTCTATGTCGAGAGCCGCTCGGACGGAGTGGCGGTGTTCGTGCGCGACCGCGGAACGGGGTTCGAACGCTCGGCTGTCGCCGCCGACCGGCGCGGCATCGTCGAGTCGATCGAGGGCCGGATGCAGCGCGCCGGCGGCTCTGCGGGCATTGTCACGGCACCGGGAGACGGAACCGAAGTGGAGCTGACCATGCCGAGGGCTGCCTCATGAAGCGCCGCGTGGTGCTCGTCGACGACCACGAGCTCTTTCGGGCGGGCGTCCGCGGCGAGCTCGGCGATCTCGTGGAGATCGTGGGCGAGGCCGGCAGCATCGCCGAGGCGGTGCCGCTGATCCGTGAGCTCGACCCGGACGTCGTCCTGCTCGACGTGCATCTCTCGGACGGCGGCGGCGAAGGCGTGATCGCAGGTGTGGCGCAGGAGCGTCCGGGCGTGAAGTTCCTGGCGCTCTCGGTCTCCGACGCCGCGGAGGACGTGATCGGCGTCATCCGGGCGGGTGCGCGCGGGTACGTCACGAAGACGATCTCGAGCGCGGAGCTCGCCGATGCGGTCGAGCGAGTCGCCGAGGGTGACGCGGTCTTCTCGCCGCGACTCGCCGGCTTCGTCCTCGACGCGTTCGCAGCGGGCGATCGCGTCGGCGGGGACGCGGAGCTGGACGTGTTGACCGCACGCGAGCGCGAGGTGCTGCAGCTGATCGCCCGCGGCTACCGCTACAAGGAGATCGCCGCGCGTCTGCATCTCTCGGTGAAGACCGTCGAGGCGCACGTGTCGAGCGTGCTGCGGAAGCTCCAGCTCTCGTCACGTCACGAGCTGACGCGCTGGGCTCAGGAGCGGCGGCTGATCTAGGGAGGAGCGGGCGCCCTTGACACGTCACGGGTGCGATGCGAGCGTTCGGTTCGACGGCTGCGGCGTGCCATCGGCTGGAGGTCCAGCGTGCCGACCTGGGAGGAACGTCGCGAGGAGCGCCGCCGCGAGGAGAAGGCGGAGCGGAAGGCCGAGGAGCGCCGCCAGGAAGAGCGCGAGCGGCAGCGTGAGGAGATCCGCCGCGCGGAGGCGAAGGCCCGCGCCGCGGAGCTCGACCGGGAGGCGGAGCAGGCAGAGGAACGCCGGCTGGCGCGGCTCGAGGAGCTCCGCGCGGCAAGGCGGGCGGCAGCGGTCGAGGCTCGACGGCGCGCGGCGGCCGAGGCGGAGCGGAGCCGGCAGCGAGCGGCGAAGCGGCGTGTCGTTCGGCGCGAGGAGGCTCAGGCAGCCGAGCGCGCCGACACCCGTGCCGCCGCCCGGGCGGACGAGGCCCGGACGCAGCGCCGCGTGACGGAGAAGGCAGCGGAGCGCCGCGGGCGGCGCGTGCCGCCGCCGAGGCCGAAGCCGAAGCCGGAAGCCAAGCCCGAAGCGAAGCGCAAGCCGCCCGAGCCCAGCCGCGAGAAGGTGAAGGTCAAGGAGACGGTTCCGCCCGAGCGGCCGAAGCCGCCGCCCCGCGCCAAGGAGAAGCCAAAAGGCGAGAGCCCGGCGCTGGCACGCATTCGTGAGGAGCGCAGCCTGGCGGCGAGGGCCGAACGCCGGGCCGCGAAGGCGGCAGCGAAGCCGAAGCCCGTCGGCAAGCCAACGCGCGAGCCGCCGAAGGTCGAGACGGAGCAGCGACCGCGCGAGACAGAGCCGAAGACCCCGCGCGCGGTCGAGGAGCGCCGCGAGCGGGAGCGGGCAGACGAGCGCGCGCGTCGGCTCGCCGAGGAGCGCCGTGTCCGGCAGCGCGCCGAGGCCGAAGCTCGCCGGCGCGAGGAGGAGCGCAAGGGTCAGGCACTCGAGCGGGCGCGCACCGAACGGCGCGAGGAGCGCCGCGGCCAGGAGCGGCGAGAGCGACTCGGTCAGCGCCGGCGAGACGAACGGCCACGCGAGGAAGAGCGCGCGAAGGCCGTACGTCCCGAACGCGAGGAGTCGAAGCCTCAGCCGCCGTCGCCCGAAGAGTTTCTCGCGCTCGGCCTCACCGGGCCGCAGTCCGCCTCCGACGCGCCGTCGTCCGTCCGCCTGCCCGACCTCGTCTTCAACGCCATGCAGCGCAGCCTCGCTGCCGCGCTCGCGGACGGCCGCGAGCACGGTGCCGTCTTCGGGGCCACCGGGGGTCCTCGGCAGTACGTCTCGCTCGTCTACGCCGAGGGCGACGTACACCAGATCGAGTACGACGGAGCCCGCCGGGCGTGGCCGGCGCTGAAGGAGGCCGGGACGTACCACACCCACCTCTGGGAGCTGATCGACGTCGGCGAGCCTGGGCTGCGCTGGGCAGGCGGCGGCCACAGCGACCAGGACCTCCGGAACCTGATCCTCGCTCAACACCACATGTCAGCCGTGATCGCACAGACGCGGGACGGCGGATCGCGCATCTTCATGCTCGTTCGGCCCGTGACCTTCACGCTGCTCGGCGGCTCGGCGAAGCTGCCGGCCGCTTATCGGAAGCGCGTGCTCGAGCTCGTTGCGGGCGGCACCGATCCGGTCGATGCGACCGAGCAGGAGCTGATCCGCGTCAGCCGGAGCGGCGTCGTCGTCCTCTACACGGGCGACGGCCCCCAGCTCGAACGGCGCTGACCCGTGCGCGTCGATGTCGTCGTCCCGGCGTACAACCAGCCGGCCTGGATCGAGCGGCTGGTCGCGTCGGCGGCGAGCGACGCGCACGAGGTGACGTTCCGCCTCTTCCTCCATTCAACGCACGAGGAGACGCGGCTGGCGTGCGAGCGGCTTTCGGCGCTCCCCCGGGTCCATTACCTCGCGTACGGCGAGAACAGGGGCCTCAGCCGGACCTGGAACGAGGGTCTCCTCGCCGCTTACGACGACGGCGCCGATGTCGTGGTGATCGTCAACGACGACGTCGCCTTCTCGCCCGGCGACCTCGACCGGCTCGCCGGGAAGGCCGTGGCCTACCGCGATCGCTACATCGTCTCGTGCGCGGGCCACCACGAGCGCTACGAGCGCCGGCTGCCCAGTCACGGCTACTCGTGCTTCGCCGTCAACCCGGTCGCACTCGAGGTGCTGGGGTGCTTCGACGAGAACTTCTCGCCGGCCTATTGCGAGGACCAGGACTACGCGCGACGCGCCTCGCTCGCCGGCCTCACCGAGGAAAACTGCGCCGACACGAACGTCGTCCACGGCGGCAGCAGCGCCATCTTCGCGTCCGAGGAGTTGCGCCGTGAGAACGCCCGGACGCAGGCGCTGAACCTGGCCTACTACGCGCGCAAATGGGGCGGCCCGGCCGGCGAGGAGCGATTCGCGACGCCTTTCGGGGCTCCGTCGTTCGGCTTGCGAATCGCACCGGAGGAGCGCGAGACGCCCTACGGCACCGGCTTCGACCGCGAAGACCTAGCCCGGACGACTGGCGCCCGAGCCGGTTAGGCGCCGGCCTCAGGCGGGGACGTTTCCTCGTTGCAACCATGAATTCGTACCTGGTACACGACCAGGTACGAGAGCGAGGCAATATGCCTCGCTTGCAGGGATTTCCTTGTTTGAAGTACTATTTTGTACCTGGTACGCGACGAGGTACGGAAGGGGGTATCGCGCCTAGCCGGTGGCGAGTGCGGCGGCCGTGGCGGTGGTTGAGCGGAGCGCCGCGGCGAGGGCGTGCACGTCGCCCGCCACGGGGCGCCGCTCACCCAGTCGCCCGGCGACCGCCGCCAGCTCGGACGTTGCGTCGCGGGCGTCCGCGGCGAGGCTCGTGCGCGCGGCACCGGCGAGTTGGCGCTCGAGCTTGGCGATCACCGCGGCCCGCTCCGTGAGGAAGTCGACCGTCCACGAGTCGGCGGCGGCGAGCGTCTCCCCCAGCTCCGCGACGAGCTGCTGGGCGCCCTTGCGTGACGCCCACGGCTCCGCCGAATAGAGCCGCTGCTTCTCCACGAGCACGGCGTAGAGGCTCGGCACCGCGGGCCCTTCGCCGGGCACCTTGGCGAGCTCGAAGGTCGCCGTGCTCTGGCCGACCGCACGCTCGGCCAGCTCCGGCGGCTGGAAGCGAACCCCCACGCCGCCGCCCGCCGGGACGAGGTACATCTGCGCGCTCACCGACACCGACGAGATCGCGTGCTGGGGCATCGTCGCCTCGCCGAGCGCGACCGCGACCCCGACCGAGTCGACGAGGTTCGCGAGCGACAGCTCCGACCGTGAGCGCTGCACCGACTCGAGCTGCTGGCGTAGCTCGATGTTCTCCGACTCGAGGTCGATGACGCGGCGCTGGAGCAGCTGCACCTGCTTGGGGTCGATCTCGCCGGTGGCCATCACCGCGGTCTCTGTCGCGGCTTCGGCTTCGGCTTGGGCTTTGCCCGGCTCGGCTGCGCGCGACTCGGCTGCGCGGGCGCAACCTTCGGGGTCGGCTCCGGCTGAGCCTCGGCCGGTAGCACCGGCACGACGCCGAACGAGACGCGCAGCGTCGAGAGCGCGTTCGGATCGACCTGCGTCGCCGAGGACGGAAGCACGAGCCGAGTGGCACCCGGAGCGGCCTCGACGAGGCCCTTCACTTCGATGTCCATCGCCTTGATCGTCACGCCGGCGACCGCGGACTGGCGCGCCTCGGCCTGGATCTCGTCGATCACGCCGCGGAACGAGCGGGCGAGGTCGAGCGGCTCGACCCGCGTCACCTGCTCGGCCGGAACCACCGCAGGCAGGGCGCGCAGCCGCTTGTCGAGCTCGTCCAGCTGCTTGAGCGTCGCGTCGTCCTTCGTCCGCCCGCGAATCGCCGCGACCAGCTTCAGGATCTCGTCGATCTCTGCCATCGACGCCTACCCGCCCACGGCGCGCACCGCGCCGGTCTCGTCGTCGACCACGGCCGCAGCGGTCGGGCGCTCAGGTTGCGCCGGGTCGTACTGGAGCACCGACCACGCCCGCGTCGCCGCGTTGAAGTTGACGTCGAAGCGGAGCTTCGGGTTCGGCACGGTCTCGCCGCCGCGCGTGACGGTTGCGAACCCGGCCGAGCTCTTCAACGCCGCACGCTGAACATCCGCCGGGGCCAGCTTGGGCGGTGCCGTCACCGTGTCCCCGGCGGTTGGCGCAGGCACCGGCACGACGGTCACGCGGACGGTGCTGGAGCCTGTCAGGTCGTAGTTGAAGTGGTTCTGGTACGCCGCGTTCACCGGCTGGGCGACGAGCTTGAACCGCTGCAACGGACCGGCGGGACCCGCCGCGAGGCTGGGCGTCGCCGGCCCCTGGGACATCGAGAGCGCGAGCTTGAGCTCGAGCTCGACGCGCGGCAACTGGAACCACGTCGCCTGCGCCCCGATCTGCGAGAGGACAGGATCCGCATCGATCTCCGCCTGCGCCGCGAGCGAGCTCTTGTCGAGCTCGCGTTGCGCCTCCGCGATGCCGCGGCCGAGCGCGACCAGCACGCCTTCGATCGGCGCCGCGAAGACCTCGACTGCCTGTTGCGTAGCCATCGTCTACGGCCCCACCGTAACGCTCGGCGGCTGCGTCAGCGCGTTGACCATGATCGTCGACGGCACCAGCCTCGGCGGCGCCGGGACCGGCCGGATGATCGCCGTCACGGTGCTCGACGCCTCCGCCTTGTACTCGAACGTGTTCTGGGTACGGAAGTTGACGTGCGAGCCGAAGAGGAGGAAGCCGGTGGACTTCGTGCCGTCCTCCTCTTGCTCTTCGACCTCCCGCACCTGTAGCGACATCCTCAGCTGGATCGTCGCCTCGGCGAACTGGTAGAAGCTCGGCACGATTCCGGCCTGGAGCGCGCTGAGCGTCACCGGGTCGGACGGCTTCGCCGCCACTCGCGCCCCGGTCACCTCGATCTTCTTTCCCGACACCTCGACGTCGAACGGTTCGGGCGTGATCACCTCCGTGATCTCGGGGATCAGCTCGACCTGCGCCTTTGCGAGCTCGACGAGCGTCTTGACGGACGTCAGGTCGAGGGCTCGCTGGCCTTCCGCGATGCCCCGAGCCACGTCGGCGATGACGCTGCCGAACGGCAGCTCGGGGATCTCGTGGTTGATCTTCGTGATCGCGGGCACGTCCGCTCCCTACTCGCTGAAGGTGACGGTCGGCGGCTGCACGAGTGCGTTGACGGTGATGAAGCGCGGCATCATCCGCTGTGGCGGCGGTGTCGGCTTCAGCGTCGTGCGCAACAGACTCGATCCTTCCACGGAGTACGAGAACGTGTTCTGCGTCCGGAAGTTCACGTGCGAGCTCACCGAGCCCGACGCGAACAGGAAGCCTGCCGACGCCTCCGTCTCGATGCCGAACTCGAACTCGCTCTGCGACTCGACCTTGCTCGAGATCGCCATCTTCACCTCGATCACCGACTCGGTGAACTGGTAGAAGCTCGGCACGATCCCGGCCTGCAGCATCGACATCCGCAGGGCGCGCGGCGCAACCAGCTCGACGTCGACACCGGTAACCGTCGTCCCGCCCGCGGAGATCGTCGTCGGGGTCAGGACCTCCGTGATCTCCGGGATGTAGTCGAAGTTCGTCTTCGCCAACACCTTGAGCGTGTTGAGCGAAGCCTTGTCGAGCGCTGTCTGGCCTTTCGCGATCGCCTCGGCCAGGCTCAGCACCATCTTCGGGAACGGCACGGCGAGCAGATCCGCTCCGACCGTTGCTCCAAGTCCCATCCTTACTCCTTTCTACGGAGCTCCTGCTCCGTCTCCCTCCGTCAGGCCGGCAAGGTCGACTTGCAGGCTCAGGTTCTGGGCAAAGACCTGCTCGAGCCGCTTCGCAGCGATGCCGTGCGGGTTGAGCTGGACCGGGCCCATGTGCTCGACGAGCTGGTGCCGCTCCACGACCGGGGCGTCCTCGTCGTCGAGCGCGACGAGCGGTCCGGTTCGGGTCATCATCAGGATCAGGCCGCCGCACTCCCTCACCCAGCGCTGGAGCTCGCGTGACGTGTCGTCGGTCACTGCCCCCCGCTGAGCGATCATCCACATGCGCATCGCGTCAGCTCCCGCTCCGCGCGAGGGCGGTTGACTCGCTCGCACGCCTGAGCGCCGCCGCCGTCTCCGCTTCGTCCGGGTCGTACCGCCGCCCGAATGCCTCGCGTGCCTGCTCGACGATCCGGCGGGTGCGGGCCGCGTCGGTCAGCAGCGCGCGGGCGAGGCACACCGCTTCCCACGGATCGTCGACGGCGAGGTCGGGCCAGAGCTCGCGTTGCACCGCGGCCTTCCCCGTGCCGATGGAGGGGAGGCCAAAGAGCCCGGCGTCGGCGAGCACGCCCTCGGACAACTCGCCGGCGAGGTTCAGCACGAGCACCGAGCGAGCCAGCTCGAGCCGCACCTCGTCCGGGGTCTCGCAGTCCGCGGGCTGCCAGCCGGTGAGCTTCGGGAAGATGCACTGCAATGCCATGAACACGAGCTCGTCGGCCGGCATGACGCACACGAGCCCAGCTCGGCGCTCCACCCGCAGGCCGTCCGTCTCCCAGGCTCGCGGCACCGTCGGCAGGCGGACGTCCGAGGCAGCGCGCGCGTCTTCGGCGATCGCCATCTCCAGCCGGCCGAAGTCACGCTTTACCCTACGCACCGACACGGAAATCCCGGTCGAGGAGCCCCCCTTCAGCTCCTCGACCGCTTCGGCCGGCCGCCTCCAAGCCGGTGCGCCTCGTCCACGCTGCGCAACCGTCGAGCGGAGCAGTTCGTCCCACTCGCCGACGATGTCCTCCCACGCGTAGCCGAGCGCAAAGCGGCGTGAAGCCTCCGAGCGGCGCCGAAGCTCGTCCGGATCGTCGTGCAGCCGGATCAGGCGCTGGACCGCGTCGTCCACATCGATGAAGCCCCGCCGGACGCCGAACTCCGTCTCACCCCAGTCCTCGATCCGGACCGGCTCGCCGTGACCCTCGACGAGCTCGAGGCTGGCCGAGTACGCGCCCGCCATCGGCACTGCGCCCGCCGCGGCGGCCTGGAGCGTCGGCAGGCCGAACCCCTCCCCGCTCGACGCCAGCAGGTGCACGTCGGCCGCCCGGTAGTAGCGCGCCAGCTCTGCGAGCGGCAGCCCGGCGCCCTTCCGCATCTCGAATCCCGGCGTAAAGCGAACCTGCGACTGCAGGCCGAGCCCTCGCACGTCTGCACGCACGTCGTAGGCGTAGGAGGGCGACGAAGCGAACTCGTCGTCGGCGTCGGTGTGCAGATGCAGCACCGCGTCAGGCCGCTCGGCGGCGAAGCGGGCAAACACATCGAGGAGGCGCGGCAGCAGCTTGCGCGGCTGGTTGCGGCTGTCGGAGAGGACGACGAAGCGGCCGTCGAGACCGAGCTCGGCCTTTGCCGCCTCGCGGTCCTCGGGCGGCCTGAACGTCTCGATGTCGACGCCGTGCGGGATCAGGTTGCACTCGATCCCGCAGCGGGTGGTCACCTCCTGGCCGTACCGGCTCATCGCCACCGGCACGTCTACCTCGCTCAGTAGCTCGACCCAGCTCGGCGGCAGCAGCCCGTCCTGGTTGTTGCCGTCGACCGGGTAGTACAGGACCCACGGCGTCTGGGTCAGCTCCAGCTGCTGCTTCACGTGCGGCGCCGTGAAGAACGGGAGCCACCAGGGATCCGCGAGCGCGACCACGACGTCCGGCCGGTGGCGCACGAGATACGCGTAGAGCATGTCGCTGCCGAGCGCGCCCGGTCCGGTCGCGTGGACGCGGCAGCCCTCCCAGTCGTGCGACTCGAGCGTCTGCCAGCCGAGGATCGAGACCCGGTGGCCGGCGCGGGCCAGGCCACTGCAGACGAACCGCGTCACGTTGCCGAACCCCGACGGCGTGTCCGGACTGTCGGACACCCAGAGCACGTGAACCGGGGCACCCGTTTGCACGCGCCGTAGCCGCAGCGACGAACCTGGGTCTCTCGTCACAGCGGCACTCCCAGTCCGAGGCTCACGCGACGTATAACAGCCGCGTCTCCAGGAGTCAACGCACCCAGAGTCCTCCGAGGTGCCGGCGGGTCTAGAGCCGGAGCATCTGCGAGCGGCCCAGGACGCGGCCTTGAGCGTCGAGCGCGACGGCTGCGGCGAAGCCGCCGGCCTTGGGCACGGACAGCGAGGTCTCGAAGCCCCGCTTCGGTTTTGTCAACACGGGCTGCAGAGCGTCGCGCGTCGGGCCGGCGTCCAGGCGCCAGGCCACCGCCTCGGTGGCGCCGTTCCAGCTCGCGTACAGCAGCCGCCGGCCCGCAGCCCGGTGAGAGACCAGCCGCGGCGCGTCGCGCGGACGCCCGACCCAGGGGAGCCGGAACGCGCGGTAGTTCATCCCGCCACCCGGCAGGCGCGCGTCGAAGCGCAACGAGCCGTCGCGGCGAAACTCCGTCACGTACGGCAGGCCGCCCCAGCCGACGACGATGTCGCCGTTCGGAAGCAGCTGTGCGTTGCCCATGAACGGCGCCAGCAGCTTCCGGGGATGGGTGTACTCGCGCACGAGCTTCGCGCGGCGTCCGAGCCGGTCGAGCTCGATCACGAGGACGCGCGACTGCGGCTCGACCGGCGGCGCGGCGCCGTTGTCGAAGATGCTGATCAGACGGCCTTCAGCGTGGTGCCGCGCATCGTGCTGCCAGGCGAACGACGTACCCGGCCCCATCTGGAAGTCGCTCTTCTTGCCGCCGAGGCGCCAGATCACCTTGCCGGTCTTCCGGTGCACCTTGTAGACCGTCCAGGTGTTGCGGGCCGAGACGATCAGGTGCCCGTCGCCGTCGATGTCGACGGAGTTGACGTGGAAGTAGTCATACGAGTGCCCGTCGTAGGCAGCGTGCGACTCCTCGACCGCGACGTGATCGAGGCTACGCCACTCGAAGAGGACGCGGGCGCTCGGGATCGCGATCTCCTGGACGATGCCGCCGATCACCTTCCCGCTCGACGGGCCGCCGACTCCGGAGAGGTTCGCGTCCCGCACCTCGTAGCTCGTGACGATCGCCGTGCCGCGCTGCGTGAGCTTGAACTCGTGCAGATCGGACTGGCGTCCGCCCCCGGCCGGAAGCCGCGCGATCTGGCGATACGTCGAGTCGAGGACGACGTGAGTGCCGCGGCCGAGCCCGCGATCGGCCTTCCCCTCCCACCACGTCAGCACCGGCGCGCCCTTGTACATGGCGGTCCGGAAGTTCATTGCCGTGTTCGGCGTCGTCGGCCGGAACCACACGACGTCACCGCGCGCGTCGAGGATCAGCACGCCCCGCTGCCCCGCCCCGGACGAGGGCGACAGGAAGAGGTAGTCGTCCGACTCGCCCGCCGTGTGCAGGACGGTGAGCCTCGGCGGCCGCAGGTCCGGACGCGTGTGGTAGTGCCTGACGTCGTGCGGCGAGCGACGCGTCGCGGCGTCGGCGACCTCCGACGCGAGCCACCCCAGTCCGTCGAGCCCAACGCCGCCGAGCAAGACAAGCCCGAGCCCGCCGCCGGAGGCGCGCCTCAGGAAGTCGGCGCGTGTCGTGCGGTCGTCGTCGAGCCGAGGCGAATCAAAGTCGAACAGCGTCTGCGACCTCCGGGAGTGAACCCGGCGATCAAATCACGGCTCGTCCGCCGCTGTCATCCCTCGAGCTCCGGGCGACGCTGTCGCCGACGCGGTTCTGCGCCGCCGTCGTCCTGAGGGACGGCGCCAGGTTCGTCCGTCCGGAGGATGCGGTTCGACCCTGCGACCGATGCGCCCGCGCGGGGTCACCGGGCAGACTCGATTCATGGCAGATCGCGCCCCTGAGCTTTTCGAAGAGCGCCCGGTCGCCCGGACGCGCACGCTTCGCCGCCTGACGCGGTCGCTGGACGCGCTCGTCGCGGCCAACACCGACCCGCACGCGATCGCGCATCGCGCCGGCATGTTGCTGGGGCCGGCGCTCGCCGACCCGTGGCTGCTGGAGCCGCGGCACTGCGAGCCGGCGGAAGACCGCTATCGCCAGCATCTCGTCCACGTTCATCCTGCGGGGCGCTACTCGATCGTCGCGCTCGTCTGGAAGCCCGGGCAGGCGACACCGATTCACGATCACCGCTGCTGGTGCGTGGTCGGCATCTGGCGCGGGCTCGAGCGCGAGACGACCTACGACCTCCACGCAGACGGCGGCTCGACGCACCTCACGCAGCGCGGGTCAGTCGTCGCGGCGCCCGGTGACGTGTCTGTGCTCGTCCCGCCGGCAGAGGACATCCACCGCGTCGAGAACAGCGGCACAAGCCTCGCGATCTCGCTCCACATCTACGGAGCCGACATCTCCGTGCTCGGCTCGAGCATCAACGAGCAGTTCGCGGACGAGCTCGTGCGCGCAGGAGGGCCGCCGGAGGGAACGGCCCCACTGTCCTGGCGCACGCTCGATTCGCGCTGACTCGTCTCGTAGCGGTCCTCTAGCTGCTGCTCGCCTCCTCGACCGCGCGCCGGACGAGCACCTTGACGAGGTGGCGGCGGTACTCCGCGCTGCCGTTGGTGTCTCCCGGCGGGTCGGTGCCTTCGTCGGCAACGGCGCCCGGGTCCGCACCCGCGGCCCACGCCTGCTCCGACGACCGCGCGCGGAGCGGCGTCTCCCCCATGCTGACGAGCCCGATCGCCGGCTCCGAGACGCCGCCGTTCGAGCGGCGTGCGACCGCGGCGACGCCGACCGTCGCCCAGTCCTGCGAGCGCCGCCGGAACTTGAGATAGCTCCAGCCGTGGTCGCCGCTCAGCTTCGGCACGCGCACCTCGGTGAGGATCTCCTGCGGCCCGACCGCCGTCTCGAAGACGCCGTGGAAGAAGTCGGCCGCCGCGACAGTGCGGACGCCGCCGGGTCCCGCGATGTCGACCTCGCCGTCGAGGACGAGCATGATCGCCGGCAGATCCGAGGCGGGGTCGCCGTGGGCGAGCGAGCCACCGATCGTGCCCCGGTGCCGCACCGCCGGATCGCCGATCAGCCCGGCGACGTGCGAGAGCAGCGGGTTGTGCTCCTGGATCAGCGGCGCCGTCGCCACGTCGTGATGGCGTGTCAGCGCGCCGATCGCGATCGACTCACCGGCGTCACGCACGTAGGACAGCTCCTCGATCCGCGCCACATCGATGAGCAGGGACGGACGGGTGAACCGCAGCCGCAGGAGCGGGAGCAGCGAGTGCCCGCCTGCCAGCAGCTTCGCGTCGTCGCGGTCGCCGAGCAGCGCGATCGCGTGGTCGGTGGACTCGGCGACCTCGTAGTCGAACGGCGCCGGGATCATGGCCGTACCTCCTCGAGCGCCCGCCACACTCGCTCCGGCGTCGCGGGCATCGTGATGTCGGTGACGCCGTCCTCGGCGAGCGCGTCCATGACGGCGTTCATCACCGCCGGCGGCGAGGCGATCGCACCGGTCTCCCCCACGCCCTTGACGCCGAGCGGATTCGTCGGGCTCGGCGTCTCCGTCCGGTAGAGCTCCCAGTTCGGGAATTCAGCCGCCGACGGGACGAGATAGGTGACCATGTTCGAGTTCAGGAGGTTGCCGTCGTCGTCGTAGAGCGCCTCCTCGTACAGCGCCTGGGCGACGCCCTGTGCGAGGCCGCCCTGGATCTGCCCGTCGACGATCATCGGGTTGATCACCGTGCCGACGTCGTCGACGGCGATGTACCGGCGCAGCTCGACGGCGCCGGTCTCGGTGTCGACCTCCACGATCGCGACATGCGCGCCCGCCGGCCAGGAGAAGTTCGGCGGGTCGTAGACGAACGTCGCTTCGAGCCCGGGTTCGAGACCCTCCGGCAGGTTGTGCGCCGTCCAGGCCGCGAACGCGATCTCCTTCAGCGTCATCGACGTCTCCGGGCCGCGGAACACACCGTGCGAGTGCTCGATCGCCGACTCGTCGACCTCCATCACGTGAGCGGCGATCTTCTTCGCCTTCTCGACGATGCGCTCGGCCGCGTGGTACAGCGCGACGCCGCCCACCGCGAGCGAGCGGCTGCCGTACGTGTCCATGCCGAGCGGGACGACGGAGGTGTCGCCCTGGAGCACCTCGACTTCGTCGAACTCGTAGCCGAGCCGGTCGGCGACGATCTGCGACCACGTCGTCTTGTGCCCCTGCCCATGAGGCGTCGCACCGGAGAGCACCTGCACGGTTCCCGCCGGCAGGCAGCGAATCGTCGCCGCCTCCCAGCCACCCGCGCCGTAGCGGATCGCTCCGAGGATCGCCGACGGCGCAAGCCCGCACATCTCGACGTAGGTCGAGAGCCCGATCCCGAGCCGCTTCGGATCGCCGGCCGCTCGGCGAGACTGCTGCTCCGCCCGTATGTCGTCGTAGCCGGACTTCTCGAGCGCGAGATCGAGGCACGCGTCGTAGTCGCCGGAGTCGATCGTCAGCCCCGAGGCGATCGGGGCCGGGAACTCGCGGATGAAGTTGAGCCGCCGCACCTCGACCGGGTCCTTGCCGAGCTTGCGGGCCAGCGCGTCGACCGCTCTTTCGATCGCGTACGTCGCCTCCGGCCGTCCGGCGCCGCGATACGCGTCGGTCGGCACGGTGTTCGTGAAGACGCCGGTGCACTCGAAGCTGTAGCCCTCGACGTCGTACGCGCCCCCGTACAGCCAGGCGCCGAGCAGTGGGATGCCGGGCGTCACGAGCTGCAGGTAGGCGCCCATGCCGACCGTCAGCTTCGCCCTGACCGCGGTGATCTTCCCCTCCGCCGTCGCGGCGAGCTCGATCACCTGGTTCTGGTCGCGGCCGTGGATCGTCGAGACGTAGCCCTCGCTGCGCGTCTCCGTCCACTTCACCGCGCGGCCGAGCCGCCGTGCAACCGCCAGCGCGAGCGCTTCCTCGGCGTAGACGTTCAGCTTCGAGCCGAACCCGCCGCCGACGTCTGGCGCCACGACGCGCAGCTTCGACTCGGGGATGCCGGTGACGCCGCTGAGCGTGACGCGTGCGATGTGCGGCACCTGAGTCGTCGACCACAGCGTGTACTCGCCGGTCGCCGGGATCGGCGCGACGAAGACGGCCCGCGGCTCGATCGCGTTCGGGATCAGCCGGTTGTGCCGATACCGCTCCGTCACCGTCACGGCGGCCTCGGCGAAGAGCCGCTCGACCTCGCCTGCTTCGAGCGTCCACGTGAAGCACCGGTTCGTTTCGAACTCCTCGTGGACGAGCGGTGCATCCTCGGCGAGCGCCGCCTCGGGATCGACGACGACCGGCAGCGGCTCGTAGTCGACCTCGACCAGCTCCGCCGCATCCTCGGCGGCGCCGCGGCTCGTGGCCGCGATCACCGCAACCGCATCACCGACGTAGCGAGCCTTGTCGACCGCGACCGGCTTGTGCTCCGGCGCCTTCGTGTCTTCTGTCGGCAGCCATGCGCAGGGAAGCGAGCCCTCCCATTCGTCTGCGATGTCGTCGCCCGACCACGCCGCGACGACATCCGCGTGCGCGAGAGCCGGGTCGACGTTCACGGACTTGATCCGCGCGTGCGCGTACGGGCTGCGCACGATGTTGATGAAGACCATCCCCGGCTGGCTCATGTTGTCCACCCATTGCGCCTGCCCCTGGAGGAGCTTCTTGTCTTCTTTTCGCTCGACGGACGCGCCGATGATGCGCCCGGTCTCGACCTCGGCCGGCGCGCTCATCGGGCCACCGCCTCGATCGCTTCGACGATGTTCTGGTAGCCGGTGCAGCGGCAGATGTTCCCCTCGAGCGCGTGCCGGATCTCCTCGGCCGTCGGGCTCGGGTTGTCCGCAAGCAGGCCGACGGCGGCGAGCACCATTCCACTCGTGCAGTAGCCGCACTGGAGCGCATGGTGCTCGTGGAACGACTCCTGCAGCGGATGCAGCGCGCCGTTCTGAGCCAGCCCTTCGATCGTCGTGATCGCCACGCCGTCCGCCTGGACGCCGAGGACGGTGCAAGACTTCACTGATTCGCCGTCGAGCAGCACCGTGCAGGAGCCGCACGACGAGGTGTCACAACCGACAACGGTCCCGGTCAGCCCCAGCCGCTCGCGCAGGACGTAGACGAGCAGCTCGCGCGGTTCGAGCTCGAGCTCGTACGGGACGTCGTTGACCGTGAGGGAAACGTGCCTCACAGCCGCCTCCTTTCGGACCCGTGGCAGCGCGACCGCCGCCGTGCGCCGAGCATACGCGCGGCGCACGGGGATTCCTAGGGAACGGCCGGGACTACGCTTGCCGGCGTGAAATCCCTGCCGCACGAGTTCGACGTGAACGCGCTGGATGCGTCCCTTGCCGACGGCTGGGGGTTCGAGGTCGAGAAGCTGGACTACGCGCCTGTCGGAGGCGGCAGCTACCACTGGACCGCCGAGGACCGCGAGGGCGAGCGCCGCTTTGTCACGGTCGACGACCTCGACTCGAAGCCGTGGCTCGGGAACACGCGCGACACGGCGTTCGACGGCCTCGAGTGCGCGTTCGACACCGCCGCCGCTCTCCGCAACAGCGGTCTCGACTTCGTGGTCGCACCGATCATGTCGCGGCAGGGCGAGACGCTTCGGCGAATCGGGCCACGCCACACGATTGCGCTGCTTCCGTTCGTGGACGGACAGGCGGGCCGGTTCGGCGAGTACGACGACGCCGAACGCGCCGCGCTCGTCCCGATGCTCGCCAAGCTTCACGAAACGACGCCCGCTGTGCGTTCCACGGCGCGGAGCATCGAGCTCGAGCTGCCCGGGCGCCGCGGGCTCGATGCAGCACTCGCCGCGATGGACCAGGCCTGGGTCGGCGGGCCGCTCTCCGAGCCGGCGCGACGCCTGCTCGCCCCGCACGCCGCCGACCTGGCCAGGTTGCTCGCCGTGGGCGACCGTCTCGCCGCCGAGGTGGCGACGCGCCGCGCCGGCTGGGTGATCACCCACGGCGAGCCACACGCGGCGAACGTCCTGCGGGCCGCCGAGGGCCATCTGCTCGTCGACTGGGACACCGTGGCGCTCGCTCCGCCCGAGCGGGACCTCTGGATGCTCGTCGACGACGACGCGGACAAGGCGACCGAATATGCCGATGCGACGGGGCATCGGCTCGACCCGGTTGCCTTGAGCTACTTCCGCCTCAGGTGGGACCTCGACGACATCGCGGCGTTCACGAACGTGCTGCGCTCACCGCATCGCGAGGACAAGGACTCTGTGTGGGCCTACGACGCCCTCGCGTACTACGTCAAGAATCGCGACCGCTGGCAGCCCCTGCTCGGGTAGCCCGGACGGCGACCGCTGCTTTCGCGGGCGCCGAGCCGACGAAGTCGGCGAGGACCGGCCAGTAGCGATCCGGAGCGTCGAGCCACGGGAAGTGGCCCGCGCCCTCGAGCACCTCGAGCTGCGCGATCCCGTCGGACAGGGCATCGCAGATCTCACGCGCGGCAGCCACCGGCGTGATCGGGTCGAGATCGCCCACGCAGACAAGAGTCGGGCAGTCGATGCGAGAGAGCTGGTCGAGAACGTCGAACGCTTTCATCAACTCCATGCCGGCCGGGTTCAGCTCCTCGTTGGCAACCGTGCGGGCTCGCTCCTGCTCGCGAGGCACGTGAGGGCCGAAGACGTCCCAGCAGCGAGCCCACTCTTCCGGTGTCACCGGCGGATCGTCGTCGCCGTAGCTGCGCTCCGCGATCTCGGCCACCTCGTCACCGCCCGCCCGGCGGAACTCCTCGACGATCCGGCCCAGGTCGAACCGGCCGAAGGTGGACTGGAGGACGAGCGCCCGAGCATGGTCGGGGTGACGGGCCGCGTAGGCCATGGCCACGAAGCCCCCGAGGGAGTGCCCGAAGACGACCGGCCCGGCGATCCCCAGCGCGTCGCAGAAATCCCGAACGGCGTCCGCGCACAGCTCGAAGCTCCAGTCCGCCGGGTCGCCCCGCTCGGAGCGCCCATGCCCTGGCAGGTCGAGATAGACGACCTGCGCCGTCTCCGCGAGCCGAGCGAACTCAGGCATGAAGTAGGAGTGGTCGAAGCTCCCGGGCCCACCGTGCAGGAGCACGACCGTCGGCCGCTCCCGCATCTCAGACCCGTCGGGCACGAGCGCGGGGCCGTCGACGTCGAACCACAGCCGTGTCCCTTTCACGTCGACGTGCATCCGACTCCTTCCGGGATGGGAGCCGCATTTGCTCCCGTGGACGAGGTTACGCCACTCGTGCACGTCGTCAACAGTCGCGCGTCGCCCGAAGCGGAGGCTTTATCGGCGTAGCGTCAGCGCCTGCACGCTACTGACCGGCGTCCGGTTCTCCACCCAGATGACGCGCTTTCCCTCGATCGACAAGCCCTCGGGCTCGGTCCGGGCCATGGCGACCAGCGCAGTCGTCCGCTCACCGGCTCTCAGCATGCGGATCGCCTTTCCGACCTGGTAGACGACGATCGGGCCGGCGGCGCCTAGGTTCGGGCTCACGTTCCCTGTCAGCTTCACCGTCGAGCGCAAGCCTCCCGTGCGGATGTCATAAACGTCCAGGCGCACGGCGCCGGCTTCGCGAACGAGAGCCGCGACAACACGCTCGGAGAGCGCAACCGCCTCGACCTCGCCTCGCGGGTGTATCCGGAGCGCAACCCCACCCGTGCGCGCATCGCGAATCTCGACCGGCCCGTTGAGACGCGCGTGCCCTGCACGCCCCCACTGGAGATCGGCGGGAACGACGGCGAGTCGCCCAGCGCTCGCCGCAAGTGTGACGCTCGCCGGGACGCCGGGTACACGTACGGGCTTGTTCCCCTCTATGCGCTTTACGGCGCCGCTGGTCACGCGGAATTGGCAGCTTTTCGCCCGTGGCAGATCGGCGGGAAAGCACGACTCCCAGTCATTCGGGGCCACGACGAGCTTCGCGAACGCGAGCGTCGGCCCGTCACCGACGATCGCGACGAGAAGGTCGCCCACTTGACCGTAGTCGCTCGACAGATCCTCTACACCCCGCGCCTGGCGGCCGAAGCCGCCGCTGAAGACTTCACCGTACGGATGATTTGCCGGCTCCCAGCCGCCCCAGAGCACGCGGGTGCCGCCCACGCTCATCATCCAACCCCACTCCGGGCACGGGCCCTCGGCCTTGACCTTCCAGATGATCGACTCGCGTCCGCTCGACAGATCCCGCATGCGGACTACCACGCATTGACCAGCTCCTCCCAGCTCTGCCCATGAGATCGTGTTCCCGTCCTGTGCGACGCCAAGAATCACGCCGACGTCTGCCCGGGACGGAGTGCGCACGCTGAAGACGGTGGTCGGTTGCCCAGGCGCCGGAGCGCCGAGTGACGCCGCCACGGTCACGCCGACGGCCGGGGCCAGCGCAATCGCGGCAACCACAGCGAGCTTCAATCGAATCGCCGGCGCGATTGGGCGTCCGACCAGCCGATCGGTTCCGGCTGAGGCAATGCTTCGACGGTGAAGATGCGCGCCCATGCGCAAACCACCGGCGACATCTCCTCCTTTGCAGGGCGAGAAATCGGGGAATTTACTGAGATCTAGCCGCTCAGTCGACCGCCTGGGAGCGCTCGTGAGCGGGACCCGACCGCCGGGATTGGGCTCCCCACGGGCCAGCGTCCTGGCTTATCGCGACGCGGCATCCAGAACTTCGCGCGGCTGCCGATGACCACTGTATGGGCGCTCTGCACGGCTACAGCTTCTGCGAGACCGGCGTCGTCACCGGGTACTGGAACGACGACGGCAGCGAGGGCGACCTGGACGCGCGCACGCTGGTCGCCCCGAACCTCTATCTCGGGGTTCATCCGGTGCACGGGCTTCCCGAGGAGGTCGTCTTCGTCCTCAATTGCGACATCGCCCGCTTCTACGCCGAGCCGGTCTGCAGCTATCTGCACCTGCCCTTCGTGGACGGCGAGGAGCTGCCCGAGCTGGAGCTCCTGCACGGCGCCGCCGAGCTCGTCAACTCGCTGCGTGAGCTGGGGCCGGTCTATGTGCACTGCCGCTTCGGCCTCAATCGGTCCGCGCTCGTCGTAGCGCTCGCGCTGGTCAAGGAGGGAGGCGAGCCGGCTGCCGTCATCGAGCACCTGCGCGCCTGCCGGCACGAGAAGGTGCTGGGCAACCGTGCCTTCAACGCCTACCTGCGTTCGCCGGCGACGATCGCGGAAGCCGCCTGAGATGCTGCAGCAGGACGGCTACGCGCACGCTTTCGGCGACGACGGCCGGATCCGCGGGCGCTGGACCCCGACGAGCGACACCGGCGTCTTCCCGACCTGGAGCCTCGTCGCCGACAACCTCTACCTCGGCGGCCAGCCGGTGCACGGACTGCCCGGAGACGTCGTCGCGGTCGTCGACTGCGACCAGGTGCGCTTCTACGAGGAGCCGAAGGACGCCGTCTTCCTGCACCTGCGCTTCGACGATTCCGAGACGATCCCCCAGCCGACGCTGCTGAAGGCGGCGGCGCAACTCGTCAACCGGCTGCGGGCGGGCGGCCCGGTCTACCTCCACTGCCGCTTCGGGCTCAACCGCTCCGCCCTGATCGCCGCGCGATGCCTGATCCTCGCCGGCGCCGAGCCCGCCGCGGCGATCGCCCAGCTCCGCGAGCGCCGCGACCCGCGCGTCCTCTGCAACAAGGACTTCGCGGGCTACCTGCAGACGCTCCAGCCCGGCTCGTAGCGGATCCCCGGCGCGGTCACCCGGACCGCGACGAGGATGTTCACCAGGCTTGTACGAGTGCGTCCCTGAGTCGTAACCCACGCGACCGCGCCGGCGAGCAATCGTCTCCGGCGACCGGACACTCGGAAGAAGACCAGAGGGAGGTACACGAATGAGCCAGCTTCGGCTCGGCCGTCGCATGCTCGCGCTTGCCGCAGTCTGTGCTGCTGCGGTCGGCGTCTATGCCGGAATCGCACAGGGATCGGGCGGCGATGACCCGTCGAAGGGCGACGATCACGGGCACGGCGCCTACACGATCGGCCTCTTCGGCGACATGCCCTACAACGCGCTGGGCAAGGCCGACTATCCATCGCTGCTCCGGGACATCAACGACGCCGACGTCGCGTTCTCGATCTTCGACGGCGACCTCAAGGCGGGCGGCGACGGGCCGTGCAGCGACAGCCTGTACACGACCGCGATCGCGAACTTCAACTCGCTGCGGCGGCCGCTCGTCTGGGTGCCCGGCGACAACGACTGGACCGACTGCTGGGGACGCTACGGACCCGCGACCCAGCCGTATTCCGACCCGCTCGAGCGGCTCGCCCACGAGCGGCAGCTCTTCACGTCCACGCTCGCGCAGCCTCGGCCGGAGCACGCTCAAGCTCACCCGTGAGTCGAGCGAGGGCGGCCGCTACGCGCTGTACTCCGAGAACGTGCGCTGGACGAGCGGCCCGGTCGTCTACCTCGGGCTGAACGTGCAGGGCTCGAACGACAACTACCCGTACGCGGGCGTCGACGGCGAAACGCGCTCCGACCAGGAGATCCAGCGCCAGCGGAACGAGGAGATCGCGCGCAAGGCGGCGAACCTCCACTGGCTGAGCGAGGGCTTCGACTTCGCGAAGCGGACCGGCGCCAAGGGCGTGCTGATCGTCTGGCAGGCGGACCCGAACTTCACAACGAGCAGAAGCTCACGGACACGCGCTCATACGACGCGTATGCGGATTACGTCGACGCGCTTCGCACCGAGACGCTGGCTTTCCCCGGCCAGGTCGCACTCGTCCACGGCGACAGCCACTACTTCAAGGTCGACAAGCCCCTGACGCGGGACAGCGGCGGCGTGCTCGCGAACTTCACGCGCGTCGAGACGTTCGGCGCCGCGACGACCGACTGGGTCGAGGCGACGATCGACCCGCACAGCCGGAACCTCTTCACGTTCCAGCCAATGATCGTCGCCGCCACCGACAAGTAGGGAGACTCGTGCTGCGGTGCTCTGCTTCGGCAGAGCGCCGCAGCCGGTCCTCAGACGGTGATGACGAGCTTGCCCTGCACGTGTCCTTCGCCCATATAGCGAAGAGCGTCGGCGATCTCGCTCAGCTCGTAGCGCCTCTCGACGACGGGTTTCACCTTTTCGGACTCGACGAGCTCGCGGAGCACTTCCATGTCCGGCTTGTTCCACTTCCCCACGAAGAAGACGGCCTTCTGGCTGCCGCGCAATGCGGCCAGCTTCACCTTGACGATGTGGCCGAGAGGCCCGAGCAGCCGACCGTTCGGCCCCCCGACGATCACGAGCGTCGCGTGCGGGTTCAGCACGCGCCTGTACTGCCTCCATGACCGGCTGCCCGCGACATCCAGGATCACGTCGTAACGCCGGCCGCTTCGGGTGAAGTCCTCGCTCGTGTAGTCGATCACGTGATCGGCGCCGAGCGCTCGCGACTGCTCGACATTCCTCGTGCTGCAGACAGCGGTCACCTCGGCTCCGAGCGCCTTCGCGATCTGCACCGCGAAGGTGCCGACACCTCCGGAGGCGCCGTTGACGAGAACCTTCTGTCCCGGCTGAACCTGCCCGTGGTCGCGCAACCCTTGCAGCGCGGTGATTGCCGCCAGAGGGACGGCCGCCGCCTCTTCGAACGTGAGATTCGCAGGCTTGCGCGCGATGCCGTTCTGCGCGCACACGAACTCGGCGAACGAACCGGTGCTCCCGCTCCTGGCGCCGAAGACGTCGTCACCCGGTTGCAGGTCCGTGACGTCCTTGCCGACCGCTTCCACCGTCCCGGCGAAATCGACGCCGATCAGATGGGTCTTCGGCCTCCGCAGGCCCGTCAACGGGCGTGCGATCCAGGGCGTCCCCGCCACGACGTACCAGTCCAGCCGGTTGACGGAAGCGGCGCGCACCCGCACCAGGACGCCGTCGTCCGCCGGCTCCAGCTGCTCCACCTCCCGGCGCTCCAGGAGATCGGGAGAGCCGTACTTGTCGTGGACGATCGCTTCCATCGTTGTCGCCCGCTCGACCGCCATCACTGCCATGTCGCCTCTCTCCCGTACGTTGTAAGTTTATGGCGTAAGTCTTACGTACGACGTAAGCTTTGTCAAATGGCCGTAGAACCGGAACGTCGCCTCCCGCTCAGCCGGGAGCGGATCTTGCAGACAGCCCTCGAGCTCGCCGACAACGACGGGATCAAGTCTCTGACGATGCGAAAGCTCGGCCAGACGCTGGGTTTCGAGGCCATGTCGCTCTACAACCACGTCGCCAGCAAGGACGAGCTCCTCGATGGGATCATCGACCTCGTGCTCGCGGAGAGCGAGCTGCCGTCGCCGGCAGGCGAGTGGGACAAGGCGATCAGGAGCAGCGCCGTCTCGGTCCACCAGGCTCTGCGGCGTCACCCCTGGGCGTGCACCCTCGTGATGTCGCCCGACCGCGTCCGGCCCGCGCGCCTCCGCTACATGGACTCACTTCTCGGACGGCTGCGCGAGGCGGGCTTCTCGGCCGAGACGACCTACCACGCCTACCACGTCCTCGACGGACATATCTTCGGCTTCTCGTTCTGGCAGACGAGTCACTCCTACAGCCCGGAGGAGGTCTCGGACATGGCGGAGACGTTTGAGCGGATGATCACCACCGAGGAGTACCCGTACCTCCACGAGCACGCCCGGCAGCACTTCGACGAAGGGCCCGCACCACGAGGTGAGCGCGTTCGAGTTCGGCCTCGACCTGATCCTCGACGGCCTCAAGAAGATCCACGACAGGGCCTAGCCACCTCGGCGCCGTGAGCGGGAATCACCCGCATCGGACGATGCGTCCGCGGCGGCTCCGACGGCATCCTAGAGCGACCCTTTCGCGAAAGGACAAGCGATGGCCACAGACACCACACCGCGCGCAGCGCTCGGCGACGAGGAGCTGCAGAAGCTCCTCGAGTTGATCAAGGGAGCCGACAGCGTCGAGTTGAAGCTGACGGTGCCCGAGCTGCACCAGCGCTCGACCGTGCGCGCCCTTGGCCTCGACCCGCTCCAGGCGGAGATCCGGCAGGTGTTCTTCTTCGACACGCCGGACTTGGCGCTCGACAAGCACGGTCTGGTCGCCCGCGCCAGGCGTTCGCAGAAGAAGGGCGACGACTCGGTCGTGAAGCTGCGACCCGTTGTCCCGTCCGAGCTCCCGAAGGACGTTCGACGCTCCTCGAGCTTCGGGGTCGAGGTCGACGCGTCGCCCGGAGGGTTCGTCTGCTCCGGGTCGATGAAGGGAACGCCCGCGCCCGGCACCGTGCAGGAGGCCGTGACGGGCAAGCGGCCTCTGCGCAAGCTCTTCTCGAAGGAGCAGCAGGCGCTCTTCGCTGCTCACGCGCCCGAGGGGATCGCGCTCGACGACCTCACGGTTCTCGGCCCACTCTTCGTCCTGAAGCTGAAGTACTCCCCCGAGGGCTTCGACCGCAGGCTTGTGGTGGAGATGTGGCTCTACCCGGACGGCTCACGGATCCTCGAGCTCTCGACGAAGTGCGAGCCGGCGGAGGCGTTCCAGGTGGCCGCCGAGACCCGCGCGTTCCTCACCTCGGTCGGTGTCAACACCGACGGCGAGCAGCAGACGAAGACCCGGGCGGCACTCGACTACTTCTCGCAGAACCTCGAGGACGCGGGCGCGTCCTGACGGATTCCGGCTAGCGGCAGGGCAGTCCGCGCGGTCGCGAACCGCACGCGTGATAGACGGGACCCGTGGACAAGCAGACGCGTACCGTCGTGCTCGTCGAAGGGCTCAGCGACCGCGTGGCGCTGGAGACGCTCGCCGAGCGGCGCGGCCGGGACCTCGCGGCCGAGGGCGTTTCCGTCCTGCCGATCGGCGGCGCGCAGGCCGCCGGACGGGTCCTGACCGATCTCGGCCCTCGAGGGCGCAACCTGGGGCTGGCCGGGCCTCTGCGACGCGGGCGAGGAGCGCGACTTCCGGCGCGGCCTCGAGCGCGCCGGCCTCGGCTCCCCCGCCACGCGCACCGAGATGGAGCGACTCGGCTTCTACGTCTGCGTCGCAGACCTGGAGGACGAGCTGATCCGCGCCCTCGGCCCTGCGACCGTCGAGAAGGTGGTCGAGGCCCAGGGCGAGCTGCGGGCGTTTCGCACGCTGCAGAAGCAGCCGGAGTGGCTCGGCCGTCCGCCCGAGCAGCAACTGCGCCGCTTCATGGGCAGCGGCGGCAGCCGCAAGATCCGCTACGCGCGCCTGCTCGTCGAGGCACTCGACCTCGCTCAGGTGCCGCGCCCGCTCGAGCGCGTGCTTGCGCACGTGTGACGCTGCGCCGATGCTTCCTCACACGCGGATCGATCGTCCCTCGGGCGTGCTCTTCAGGTGACGGGGGTACCCTCCTTGTCGGTGGATGAGCTCCCTGTCGGAACGGTCACCTTTCTGTTCACGGACATCGAGGGATCTACCCGGCTGCTGAAACAGTGGCGCGACCAGTACGTGGGGGCTCTCGCCGACCACCAGCGAATCCTCCGCGATGCTTTCGCCGAGCACGGCGGCCACGAGATCGACACGCAGGGCGACTCGTTCTTCGTCGCGTTCAGACGTTCGAAGGATGCGGTCGCAGCCGCCGTGGAGTGTCAGCTTCGGTTGGCGCAGCACGCGTGGCCGGACGGCGCCCAGCTGACCGTGCGCATGGGCATCCACACGGCAGAGCCCGCGGCTGCCGGCGAGCGATACGTCGGCCTTGGCGTCCACCGCGCTGCGCGCATCTGCGCCGCCGGTCACGGCGGACAGGTGCTCGTCTCGCAGACAACGAGAGAGTTGCTGCGGGACGACCCGCTCCAGGACGTGTCGCTCCGCGACCTGGGCGAGCACCGGCTCAAGGACATGGACGACCCGGAGCGGCTCTTCCAACTCGTTGCGCCTGGTCTGGAGGAGCAGTTTCCGGCGCTCACGGCTGCCGGCCCCACTCCGTTCGCCGGACGCGAAGGCGAGCTTGCCGAAGCCGCGACCGAGAAGCTGGCGCTCGGTTGGAGGCGGCCAGGGCGCCGCACCCTCCTCGCTGCGACGTTCGGCGCGGCCGTCATAGGAGTCTCCGTCGGCGTGCTGCTGACGGTCGGCGGCGGATCGACCGGCGAAGCGTCGATCAACGCGAACTCCGTCGGGCTAATCGACTCGTCGAGCGGCAAGATCGCCTCCGCGATTCCTGTCGGCTCGTCCCCCGGCGGGGTGGCGATCGGTGAGGGCGCGGTCTGGGTCGCGAACACCGACGACAACAGTCTCTCGCGCATCGATCAGCAAACGAACAACCTGCGGCAGACGATCCCTGTCGGAGGCGGTCCGGCGGCGGTCGCCACAGGCGGGGGCGCTGTCTGGATCACGAACGGGCTCGACGGCACGGTGTCCCGCGTCGACCCGACCGTCAACCGGACTGTCGGGGATCCGATCCCGGTCGGCAACGGCCCGATCGGAATCGCGTACGGCGAAGGCGCGGTCTGGGTCGCCAACTCCGTCGACGGCACCGTCTCGCGGATCGACCCCGTCAGCGGCCACGTGACGACGTTCCCCGCCGTCATCGGCGCGTCGGCCGTTGCGGTCGGTTTCGGACGAGTGTGGGTAGCGTCACCGTCCGCGGGTCTCGTCGTCACCCTCGACCCGACCTCCGGCACTGTTGAGGATCACGTCCCGGTCGGCGGTGATCCCAGCGCGATCGCGGCCGGCGCAGGGGCGATTTGGGTTGCCAACCGGGCCGACGGCACCGTCTCCAGAATCGACCCACAACCACCCGCACACGTCACCACCGCGATTCCGGTCGGTCGCGCACCTGACGCTGTCACGGTGGCGGCGCGTGATGTGTGGGTGGCGAACAGCGCCGATAGGACCCTCGTCCGAATTGACTCCTCGAGGAACCGGGTGGTGAAGACCGTTGTTCTCGCGAACCCGCCACACGGGCTCGCCGTCTCGCCGAGCGGCGTCTACGTCGCGGTGCGCTCGAGCGGCCTCGAACACCGAGGTGGCAACCTGCGAATCAGCGATGAGTCGCCCGGCTCCATCGACCCCGACCGGTCGTACTCGCCGCAGGGATGGGGAATCCTGTCGATGACCAATGACGGGCTGGTCGGCTTTCGCCGGGTGGGCGGGATCGAGGGAGCCCAACTCGTGCCCGACCTTGCGGTCGCGCTGGCCACGCCGACCGACGGCGGCAAGACGTGGACCTTCCGGGTCCGGCGAGGTGTGCGGTACTCGACGGGAAGACTCGTCGAGCCCGGCGACTTCCGGACGGGGCTCGAACGCACCTTCGAGGCTTCCCCCGCGGTCGGTCGCCAGTACTACTCGAGCATCGCCGGCACAGAGCGCTGTCGCCCCGCCACGCCGTGTGACCTCTCGCGCGGCATCGTCATCGACTCAGCTGCACGGACGATCACCTTCCACCTCCGAGCACCTGACGGAGACTTTCTGGCCGAGCTGGCTCTGCCCTTCGCCAGCGCAGTGCCGTCCGGGACGCCCGCCCGTGTGGGAGTTCGCGGAGTACCGGCCACCGGCCCATACGTGATCTCGGCCTACCGGCAGAACCGTTCTCTCAAGCTCGCTCGAAACCCGATGTTCCGCCAGTGGTCCGCAGATGCCCAGCCGGATGGATACCCCGACACGATCAGCTGGAAGTTCAGGACGACAACCGACTCGCTGCCGGAGGCTCGCTCCGTCGAGCGCGGCGACGCGGATGTCGCCCCCAGCCTCATCGCACCTCCGTTGACGAAGCAGCAACTCAACCTGCTGGCCACGCGCTATCCGAGCCGGCTCCATCTCAGCCCTACTGCAACGACCGCCTATTTCTTCCTCAACACGCGGGTGCCGCCGTTCGACGACGTACGCGTGCGCCGCGCCGTGAACTACGCCTTCGACCGGCAAGCGCTGGTTCGCCTGCTCGGCCCCAGCTTCGCCCCGACGTGTCAGATGCTGCCGCCCGACTTCCCGGGCTTCCGCCGAACCTGTCCGTACGGCTCGGGCGGCGTCGGCGGACTGGACCGAGCGCGGCGCTTGGTGCGCAGCTCCGGAACGACCGGGACTGCTGTCACCGTCTGGGACCTCTCCCCACGAGCGACCGACGGTCGGTTCATGGTCGCAGTGCTGAACTCGCTCGGATTCCAGACAACCCTGAAGACGATCCGGCCGATCCCGGACGTAACTCCGTACTTCGATCGGATCAGTGATTCGCGGACACGTGCGCAGGTGGGGTTCTTCGCTTGGGCCTCGGACTTCCCGTCAGACGCAGGGTTCCTGCCGCCTCAATTCAGCTGCGCGTCCTACGTGCCGGCCAACCCGCACGAGAATGCAAATGCGAGCGAGTTCTGTAACCGGTCGGTTGATCGACTGCTCTCGGAGGCGCTGGCGGCACAGTCCGCGAACCCGGCCGCGGCGTCCGAACTGTGGGCAAGAGCCGAGCGGGCGATTCTCGCCCAGGCACCGATCGTCCCCACGTACAACCAGCAGGACGTCTCGTTCGTCTCGAAGAGGGTCGGTAACTTCCAGTACAACCCACAGTGGCGGGTGCTCCTGGACCAGCTCTGGGTCAAGTGAGCCTGGTCGGACGATCAGCCCAACGAGCCGAGCAGCAGTCCGTGGTTCCTGCCGGGTGGATCGATGCCGTACGTCCTCAGCTACGACCAGTCGCAGCGTGACGTCAGCTCAGCCAGCGAATCCGGCACCGTCGATTCGTGCACCTGGACCGCAGCACCTTGTTCCTTGGAAAATGTTCTCGCGATCAGCTCGACGATCCCTGCAACCGGCGGCCAGTGGGAAGACGGGCGTCGGGTGTTCGTGGAAGCTTCTCGGGAGTCGACGCCTTACTCGGTCGCCGCGGCCTCTATGTCTCCGGCCTCCTTCTCAGCCGGGAGCACGAAGAGGAACATCCATGCGGCGACGGCGGCTCCGAGGAACTCAGCGAGCAAGTAGATCCAGATGTTGCTCCACTCGAAGAGCCCCGTCACCATTCCACCAACCGCGATCGCGGGATTGAACGCGCCGCCCGAGATTCCCCCGACAGCAAGCGCACCCGCGACGACGGTGAACCCGATCGCTAGCCCGTAGAACGAGTTGTCCTCGGTGCCACGGGCCGTCGCGACATGAAGAACCACCCAGGCCAGCGCGAACGTGAACAGAAATTCGACAATCAGCATCTTGCCGGAGCCTGCGACTATCGCATGCGCCTCCCGGCCGCCGACGTAGCGCACAAGCAGACCGGCAAGCACGGCCGCGGCGAACTGGGTGACGAGATAGGCGATGAACTCGTCAGTCGCCATCCGCCCGCGGAGGCGTACGGCAGTGCTCACTGCCGGATTGAAGTGACCGCCCGACACGTGACCACCCGCGAAGACCATCACCATCAGGATCGACCCGATCGCGAGAGGGGCCAAAGCTCCGGCACCCGCTTTGTTCGTGGCCATGCCGACCGTGAACACGAAGAGGAACATGCCTATGAACTCCACAGCCAGCTTCCGCTCGAGGTCCGGGCGCATGGTTCCTCCTCTATCCGTCTTCGCAAGAGTGACTTTTGCGGTGTGAGGTTCGCGACGGGCAACGGGACTCCTCCCCACATAGATGGATGCGACGCTCGCACTCGCATAAGGTCTGCAACATGCTTCGAGCGGTAGCAGAGGCAAGGGCCGTTCAGCGGCGGATGCGGTCGCTGGCGAGGCTGAATCTCGAGCTGGCGAAGCGCGAAGCGCAGCAGAAGGCCACGGCGATCGGAGTCGCTGGCGGCCTGGCGGTTGCCGCTTTCGTCATCGTCCTCTACGCGATCGGGCTGATCTTCGCGTTGGTGGCCATAGTGCTCGATCTGTGGCTCCCGCTTTGGGCGTCCGTGCTGATCGTCATCGGATTGATGCTGCTCGCAGCAGCGATCCTTGGACTCCTAGCGAGGAGCTCGGCGCGCAAGGCTTTGCCTCCGCGTCCCTCGCAGGCGATCGAAGAGGGCGAGCGCACGATCGCGACGGTGAAAAGCCATGTCTGAACGCACTGTCGCTGACATCCGCCAGGAAATCGCCGCGGAGCGACTGCGCCTCGACGATAATCTCACGGCACTCGAAGGTGAGCTTCTCTCAGGTGTACCCTTCGTCGTCGGTGGCCTCGTAGCGGCCGCGGTACTCATGTTCGCGACGGCGCGAAGGCGCAAACGCAAGAACCCGACCGCCAGCACGCTGAGCTGGAAGCTCCGTTAAAGCTGCTGCGCCTGCGGTACGCGAGGAAGCGGCCATGTACGAACGACTCGAGAGCGCGCAGTACCAGCTCGCCCGCGGACAGCCCATCGAACGGGGCCAGAAGCTTCAGGGGCGCCTGGTGCTCCTCGGCGAACCGGGTGATCTTCGTCGTCCGAGCCACGGCTGACATCGCCAGCGCGTGCCGCGTCCGCTCGAGCGGGTGCTTGCTCACGTGTGAGGCCGTCGCGCTAACGGAAAGGCAGTACCTCGTCCAGCAGGTCGCGCCGGCGAGTGCTGAACCCCTCCGCGTGCGAAGCGAGCACGCCGCGGACGATCTCGTTCTTCTTCCGCAGCAGCCGGTCCGAGAGCGAGCCGTCCGCTGCCGCGTAGCTCTCCAGCTGGCCGGCCGGGACGTCGCGGGGAGGAGCGACAAGCCGTTGCCAGGTCGCGTCATTCCTGTTTCCGAGTAGGTACTCGGAGAGGTCCGCCACGAAGTCACGTCGCTGACCGCCGTCTCGTGCCGCGGCGAGCCGCAGATACTCGGTGACGTGATTCGCGTATGTCTCCCACGCTGCAGCCAAGCCGGCATGTGGGAAATAGGCCGTGAGTGCCGAGCGTGTGACCGAGCGGGTGATGAGCCAACTCGACAGCGTGTCGATGTACGTCGTGGCACCGGCGTCGCGCTCCCGCTCACGGGCGGCTGCGAGCGCTGAGCGGGCTGCGGCGCGGTCGGCCGGCACGGCCGTCCGGAGATCCAAAAGTCGCGCCTCGGTGGTCTGTGCCTCCGGGAACCGCCGGTCGATTAGGATCCGCCCGGCGATCACGGTCTTCGTGGCGTCGCCGTCGAGCTGCGTGGCGAGCTCGCGCTTGAGCTCTCGCTCCTTTTGCCGGTCTTGCCACTGGTGAGCGAAGGGAGGGAGCAGCCAGCCGGCAACCAAGGCGCTGGCCGCCGTGATCGCGAGTGGATGGCGCAGGACCGCCGCAAGGTGGCCCTCCGGCTGCGACTCGCCGTCGGAGGACCGGCCTCGCCGATCTAGCCGCTTGCGACGAACGTCCCGCCCTCGACGTGCCCGAACAGGCGGACTCTTGTCTTCGTCCATGCGCTCTCTCCGTCCTCCGAGGTCTGAAGCCCGTCCAGATCGCCGACGTCGACTCCGACCGCCGGGGTGGCCGCCGCTCCGGACGCGCACCCGGGCCGAAGCACGCTCCGCTCTTCACTTGTCGTCGTCGGCTCCGTCGTGGCGGTGCTGGTGTCCGTCGTCGTTCCGCCGCTTCCGGTCGAGGTCGACAAGAGTGGCGGAACCTTGACGACGAGCCTGACGCGGACGATGAGGAGCTCGTTGCAGACGAACACCTGGCCGCCCGGAGATTTGTAGACGTACATCACGCAGCCACCCGACTCGGTGCAGTCTTTGACGCCGCTGCCCTCGTCGCCACCGGCGAGCGTCGTCACCGTCTCGGTCGTCGTCGTGCTCGTCGTCTCGCCGCCCTTTGTCGTCTTGCCCGTGCTGGTCGTCTTGCCCGTACTGGTCGTCTTGCCCGCGCCGGTCGTGCTCGTGGTCGAGCCCGCCTCCCCCGTACCGGAGCCGCAGGCGGCAAGCATCGCGGTTGCAACGAGCGTCAGGATTGCCCCGGAGACCAGGCAGCTCCGCCGAGCACCCGGCCTCGCACCTAGGCCCGAGAAGCGTGGCACCGGCAATCCCACCCACCGCTCCGCCCGTCGTGGGCCGCTGCAATCCGTTGCGTACGAGACAGCATCGCTTCTCCTTCTGCACGGCTGCCGCAGGCCAAGAATCAAACTCTGGAGTTCCACTGTCAAGGCGGCCCGCCGGTCAGTGAGGCACAGACGGTCCGGCGGGCCGAGGCGGCCTTCATTTGCCTCGAAGACGCAGCAGGGGCCCCGTGGGGCCCCTGCTGCGTCGAGATCGAATTGCTTCTACTTGACGATAAGCAAGAGGTTGTTGTCGTCCGGGTGCTGCCCGACCATCTTGATGTGGTAGGTGCCGGGCGTGGCGATGGTGAGATTCCTGCCGACCGCAACGCGGCGGACGAAGTTCTTGCCCGTGAAGACGAGCGCAGCCTCGTCCAGGTTCCGGAACGCGGTCTTGCCGGTCACGACGAGCCGGGCCTTGTTCTTGCCGGCGACGCTGAACCAGTGGCAGCCCGGATCGTTCATCACGATCTTGACGACCCGCAGCTGCGCCGTCCCGGCGGTGGCTGAAGGAGCCGACGAGGCGCCTGCGACGCCGGAGGTGAACGCCACGGTGGCAGCCGCTGCGGCGATCGTGACGAGGTAGATGGTGATCCGCTTGCTCATTGCGACTCCTTGTTCGTGGCGGCCCGCCTGAGGGCGCCGTTGCTGGTCTTCTCCATGAACAGCGTCGCCGCAAGCGCCGTACAGCGCCATCACAGGCACGTCACAGGTTCGTTACAGCCGCAGCCGGCTACAGCAGCGGGCGTGGCGAGCATGTACCCGAGGCCCGGGCCGGGTGACGATGTAGCGCGGCGGGTCGTCGCCGAGCTTCTGGCGCAGCCGCCAGAGCGTCACGCGCAGGATCTCGTCCTCGCCCTTGTACGCCTTGCCCCAGACCTGGCTGAGCAGCTCGTCGCGGCTGAGCACGACGCCCGCATTGACCGCGAGGCACCAGAGGAGACGGTACTCGGTCGGCGAGAGCCGCACGTCGTGCCCGGCGAGCGTCACCTGCTTTCGCTGCTGGTCGATGCTGAGGTCGCCGAGCGATGATCGTCGCCGGCGGCTCGTCGCTCTCCGGCGCCCGCGCCCGACGCAGCACCGCCTCGACGCGGGCGAGCAGCTCCTGCGCGGAGAAGGGCTTCGTGACGTAGTCGTCGGCGCCCAGGCGCAGGCCTCGCACCTTGTCCTCCTCGGCGCCCTTCGCTGTCAGCATGATGATCGGGCAGCTCGACCGCTCGCGAACGAGCCTGCAGACCTCGAAGCCGTCGAGGCCCGGGAGCATCACGTCGAGCACGATCAGATCGGGCTCGTCTGCCGCGAAGCGCTCCAGCGCCTCCTCGCCGCTGGCCGCGCACGTGACGCGGTAGCCGGCGGTCTCGAGGTTGAAGCGGATGATCTCCAGGTAGCGAGGCTCGTCGTCGACGGCGAGTATCCGCTCAGCGGCCATCGGCACGGCTCTCCTCGCGGAAGCGTGCGCTCGCGTCCTCGGCGGTGGCGGCTCCGACCATCTGTCGCGACACTGTGCCGTGAACCGTACCGATTCGGGACCTGCTCGGCCGTCTGGCGGCGGCTCACGCTCTGGCCGCGGCTCGCGATCGGGGTCACGATCGGCTTCTTCGTGCTCTTCGCCGGCTTCAGCGTGCTCGGAATCCGGGCGGTCGACGCGAGCACGAACCGGATCCTCCACGAGCGGCTCGCGATCACCGAGGAGCTGGCGCAGGACTTCGACGGCCTGCTCCAGCACCGGTTCTCCGATCTCACCGCCTTCGACGCACGCCCGTCGACCACCGAGCGTGAAGCGTCGGCTCCTCGCGGAGATCTTCCACGCGAGCGGCGGCGCGTTCACGACGCTCACCCTCCTCGACGGGAGCGGCACCGTGGTCGACTCGCTCGGGCAGGGTGCGCCGGCGACCGGCACGCAGCTCGCCGCGAAGGGGGTACGTCGCGCGCGTCCTCGCGAGCGGGCGGCAGGTCGATCTCGGCGGCCGTTCCGCGACTCGCGTGGCAGGCCGGTCGTCGCGCTCGAGCGTCCCGATCCGCGCCCACGGCACCGTGCGCGGGGTCCTCTTCGGCACGCTCGACGCTCGCGGGCCCCGACGTGACGGAGCGGCTCGACGCCGCAAGGCGCCTCGGCAGCACCGGGCACGCCGAGCTCGTCGGCCCGAACGGGATCGCTCTCGCCTCGACCGAGCCCGGCCCGACGCTCGCACCGGGGGAGCACCTGGCCTTCTACCGCGAGATGCTGAAGGCGGCGCAACCTGGGCATCGCGAGCGTCCCGTGACGCCGACGCACCACGAGCCGGCCGGCCTGGGCAGCACGCGGCACGCAATGGCGTTCGTCCGGCTCTCCGCCGCACCGTGGGCAGTGGCGCTCGGCGGCACCGACGAGCGAGACATACGCTCCGGCGCGCCACCTCCGGCGGACGCTCATGTTCGCCGGCGGAGGCTCGCTCGCCGTCCTCTGGCTGCTCACCCTGCTCGGCGCCCGCTTGCTCGTGCGCCCGGTCCGCGGACCTCACCCGCGCCGCCGAGGAGATGGCCTCCGGGAACCTCGAACGAACGGTGAGCGTCTCGGAGGGCGGTGAGATCGGCGTGCTCGCCGAGAGCCTCGAGACGATGCGCGCGCAGCTCAGGGACTCGCTCGAGACGGTACGCCGCTGGGGCGAGGAGCTCGAGCTCAAGGTCGGCGAGCGCACGGCCGAGCTGAACGCCCGCAACCGTCAGCTCGCCGCGGTCAGCGCGATCATGACAGCCGCCAACGAGACACACGACCTCGAGGGAATGCTGCAGCCGCTGCCTCGACGTCGTGCTCGAGCAGACGGCGATGGACGCCGCCGCGGTGCGGCTGCTCGACGACGGCCGCGGCCAGCCGACGGAGACGGTCGTCGCGTGGGACCTGGAGCGACTTCCCTTGCCGGGTCTGCACCGACCGCTTCTGCCTCGCGGCGGCGTCCGACGGCCCAGCCGATCTACCTCGATCCGCGTGAGCGGGAGCGGCTGCATCCCGGCTGCGCGGTCGACGCCGAGGCGCTTGCGGTCCTCCCGCTCCGCGGCCCGAGCGGCGTCCTCGGTGTCCTCACGCTCGGCCGCCGGCACGGCCCTGCTCCCGACGCCGGAGGAACGCCCGATCCTGACCGCGATCTGCGACCAGATCGCCGTCGCGGTCGAGAACACCCGCCTCGCCGCCGAGCTTCGGCGGCTGGAAGCCCAGCACGAGGTGCAGCGGATGCGCAGCGAGCTCATCTCCGCCGTCTCGCACGAGCTCCGCACGCCGCTCGGGTTCATCAAGAGCTATGCGACCACGCTCCTGCGCGAGGACACGCCGATCGAGCCGGCGACGCGACGGCACTTCCTCGAGATCATCGACGAGGAGACGGACAAGCTCGACCACATGATCGACGAGTTGCTCGACGTGAGCCGGCTGCAGGCGGGTCGCCTGCCGATCGACCGTGCCCCGATGGCGCTGGATGCACTCGTCGCCCGCGCGGTCGACAGGGCCCGACCGATGCTCGAAGCAAGCGGCCACACCGTCACGTTACGGCTCCCCGACGGGGACGTCCCCGTCTTCGCGGATGCGCTCAGGATCGAGCAGGTGCTCGACAACCTGCTCGAGAACGCCGCCCGCTACTCCGACCCGAGCTCGGCGGTCGAGATCAGCCTCGCTTGCCGAGGAGGGACACGCGCTCGTCAGCGTCACCGACCGCGGCGACGGCATCGCCGGCGGCCGAGCTCGAGCAGATCTTCGAGCCGTTCTACCGGGGCCACAACGCAAAGCAGCGCGGCATCCGGGGCGCCGGCCTCGGGCTCGCCATCTGCCGCGGCATCGTCGAAGCCCACGAGCGGCAGGATCTGGGCCGAGAACGGCCACGACCACGCGACGACCTTCGTGCTGACGCTGCCACTCACGAGCACGGGCGGCTGGCAGAGGCAACGGAGATGGAACTCCACCGTGACGATCACGGCCGAGCGGCGCGAACACGAAGAGCCGGCCGACTGAAAAGCTTCAATCGACCGGCTCGAGAAACGGCTCTACTGGCCAAAGATGGAGGCGGCGGGAATCGAACCCGCGTCCGCGGACGCACCGGACGGGCGTCTACAAGCATAGGCCTGGATTGAATCTCGGCTGCCGGCCGGTTCCAGACCCACCTACCGACAGCCCAGCCATCCTGAAGTCTCGCGCCGCCGGCGATTGGCTCTCCTTTGGCGCCAGCCCGTTAGTTGATGCCGCGTCCGAGCCACGGGACCCAGCTCGGGGCGACACGTCACTCAGTCTTTACAGACTAAGCGGCGAGTGCGAGTTGATTATCCGCACTTGCATTGGTTCCGGTTGTTTAACGAGGCCGACCGGAGACCTCGGCTTGCAGCTCGACCGGATGTATCGCCCACGTCGAAACCAGGGCGCCCCCGTATGTGTGTGGATGCATTGTAGCCGCGGCTTCCCGGCATGACGTCCTCCGTCCTCGGCTAGGCTGGCGCGGGCGCAGGCTCCGGCGCGTGCACGCGGTCGTCGTAGCGGCGGAACGTGGGCAGGGCGAGCGCCGCGATTGCCACGCCGACGACGCAGAGCACGCCGCCGGAGACGATCGAGGCCCGCACGCCGGCGACCGCGGCGACGACACCAGACTCGACGTTGCCGAGCAACGGGCCTGTGGAGTACGACAGCTGCTCGATGCCGGCCAGGCGGCCGCGGAGGCGGTCGGGGATCGTCTGGTTCCAGATCGTGCTGCGGAAGACGCCGCTCAGCATGTCGGCGAAGCCGGCGACGACGAGCCCGATGCAGGCGAGCGTGATCCCGGGGGCGAAGCCGAGGACGATGATGCCGACGCCCCACCCGGCGGCCGCGACCATCACCGCCACGCCGTGCCGGTGCACGCGGCCCGTCCAGCCGCTCGTCAGGGTCGCGAGCATGGCTCCGAACGACGGCGCCGCGTACAGAAGCCCGAGCACGCCGGGGCCGCCGAGCTTCGCGGCGAACGCGGGAAAGAGCGCGTTCGGCATCCCGAAGAACATGGCGATGATGTCGACGCCGTAGGTGCCGACGAGCTCCGGCCGGCTCATTGCGAAGCGGAACCCCTCCACCACGCCGCGCAGGCTCGGCGGCTCCGCGTCCGGCGGCGGCGGCACCGCGCGCATCAGCCGCAGGCAGGCGAGCGAGACGCCGTACGTCACGAGATCGACGCCGAAGGTCGCCGGCAGGCCGACGGTGGCGATCAGGAGTCCGCCGACCGCGGGGCCGAGGATCATCCCGAAAGTGCCTCGAAGGGAGCTGAGCGCGGACGCTGCCGGCAGTTCGTGTCGTTCGACGAGCCGCGGCATGAGCGCGTCGAGCGACGGCCGCTGCAGCCCGTCGAGCGCGGCCATCAGCCCGGCCAGCGCGAAGAGCGCCCAGGCGTGCGGGTGCGGCAGGAGCGCGTTCACGAGCAGGAGTCCCGAGCAGGCCATGAACGAGAGCTCGGTGAGCAACACCATCCGCCGCCGGTCGAGCGCGTCTGCAAGCGCACCGCCGACGAACGCGGTCACGAGCAACGGTGCGAGCTCGACGATCCCCAGCAGCCCGACGAGGAGCGACGACCCGGTCAGGCGATAGAGCTGGTACGGGATCGCGACGTACGTGATCATCGCGCCGAAGAACGTCGTCGCCTGGCCGACGAAGAGCAGCCGGAAGTCGCGGTGGCGGCGCAGCGGGCCGATGTCGATCGTGGCGAGCCGGACGAGGCTGCGAACGCCCGACTCGGGGACAGGCGGAACCGGACCGAGCCGCTCGGACTCGTTCAGGTCGCGCGGGTCGCTCATCGCCGGTTCTTGAGAGCCCGCTCGATCTGGCGCTGCGCGTCCCGGTTGGTGATGTCGCGCCGCTTGTCGCGGACGTCCTTGCCACGCGCGACCGCGAGCTCGACCTTCGCGCGCCCGTTCTTCCAGTACATCCGGGTCGGGACGATCGTCAGCCCCTTCTCGCGGATGCTGCCGAAGAGGGCGTCGATCTGCCGACGGTGCAGCAGGAGCTTACGCGCCCGGTCGGGATCGTGATTCGAGGTGCCGCCCTTGTCGTAGGTGGCGATCGACGCGCCGTGCAGCCAGAGCTCGCCGTCCCGCACGTCTGCGTAAGCCTGTGCAAGCGTTGCGCGGCCCTCGCGCAGCGACTTCACCTCGGTCCCCGTCAGCACGATGCCCGCTTCGTAGCGGTCGAGCAGCTGGTACTCGTGCCGCGCCTTGCGGTTCTCCGCAATCGTCTTCTCACCGGTTGGGTTCGCCACGCGCCCAGTCTAGGCGCGTGGCGAACTGCAACGTTCCTACGGAGTGGCGTCGTCGATGAGCCCGGCGGTACCGCTGCCGATGTCGACGGCGATCTGGGTATAGATCGTGTTCAGCTGCCCCGGGGACGGCTTGTTGTAGAAGTTGCCCGGCGAGGCGATGTTCTGCAGAGCCGTGGCGGAGGTGATCGCCGGCGACTCCGGCTTGTCCGGATTGGGGACGGAGTTCATGCAGCCGCCGGTGTCGTCCTCGAGGGCGTACGCGATCGAGTAGACAATGGTCTTCGATGCGCCCGTCTTTGCGACGCCTGCCGAGGTCACGCCCTGCTTGCAGGGGCGGATCCGGTAGTCACTCGTGGACGAGTAGTAGGTCGGGCCCGTGTTCGCCGCGCCGTCCGACATGAAGACGATCACGTCCTGGACTCCGGCGCGACCGTGCAAGTTGAGCTCGGCCTGGGCGGCGTCGATGGCGTTCCCGTATGCCGTCGTGCCTCCGCCCTGTACACACGCGAGCGTCGTGACCAGGGTCGAACCGGAGTTGGGTGCGCCCGTCGACGTCTTGTAGTCCTTCGACAGCGGGACGATCGTGTACGGGTTGGACGCGGTGTCGTAGTTTCCGCTCGCCGGAGTTGCACATCGTGCTGTTGAGCCCGTTCCGGTCGCGGGCGGGAACACGGTCAAGCCGACCCACTGGGACGACGGATCCATCATCGCCAGGAACGAACGGATGCCGCTCTTGGCGTTGTTGAGGTCGGTGCATGCCGGGTCGGTCTGGCCGGCGCTGTTCTGGCACATCGAGCCGGTGCGGTCGAGCACCATGACGATGTCGACAGGCCGGACGCCGCACGGGGAGCACGCCGTGGCGCGCGCCTTCATGTGGAAGCTGTTGTAGCCGACCAGCCTGAGAAACACGTTCTTCACATCGGCCGACTCCTCGACGGCGATGGCGTTCACCGGCGAGCAGCCGGGGATCGACGTCAGACACTTGGCGTTGATCGACTCGATCGCGTTGACGTTCTTCAGCTTGTTGCGACCGGTGGGGGACGCACCGTAGAGCCGTGCGACCGAGACCGCCGCTGTTGCATCTGGGAGTGATTGCCCGCCTGCGAGCGCAGCGGCGTCCGCCGACGCCTGCAGAGCTCGGTGCACGCGGTATGCGTTGCCGACGTCGACGACGAGCCCTGCGATCGCGAGGAGTCCCGCGAGCAGGAGCACGAAGATGATGACGACTTGACCTTTCTCTTGCCGCAGAGAACGCCGATCCGACATGGAGGCTCCTCCGCTAATGCTGCGTCCGCCCAACGCAATCGATTCGTTTACCTATGCGGATCGAAGTCGCAGGGCTCTCGGGGTGCAATCCCTGGAAGGGGTGAACAACTCGCCCCGACGGGGGATGGCCGACGGTGAAAAGATGCCTCGATGAGCTTCCCGATCGGTGTGCTGGTGCCGAATTACGGCTCCGATGCAAGGGCTGAGGGCGTACTCCAGGTCGCCGACGAGGCGGAGCGTCTCGGTTACGACTCGGTCTGGACGACGGAGCATTTTCTCGTCGGCCCCGAGGCTGTCGACCCGTACGGGACCGTGCTCGACTCGCTCACGACCCTGGCGTGGCTCGCCGGTCAGACTGAGCGAGTCGGCCTTGGCACGTCGATCCTCATCCTGCCGCTACATCATCCGATCCGGCTCGCCAAGGAGGTTGCGACGCTGCAGACTCTCTCGCACGGGCGTGTGAAGCTCGGCGTCGGTGTCGGCTGGCACGAGGAAGAGTTCGGCTACTTCGGCGTGCCGTTCGGCGACCGCGGCCGGCGGGCGGACGAGGAGATCCGCCTGCTGCGGGCGCTCTGGGCGGGCGAGCCGTCGTTCGCCGGTGAGTTCTGGAGCTTCGAGAACGCAACGGCACGCCCGCTCGCGGATCCGGCGCCCGAGATCTGGATCGGCGGGCGCTCGCTCCGGCGGGCGACGGAGCTCGGCGATGTCTGGCATCCGACGCGCATCACGGCTGACGAGCTGCGCGAGGTGAAGCAGCGTCATCCGGAGCTGCGAATCGTGCCGCGTACGCGGGCGGAGGAGGTCGCGGCGCTCCGGGAGGCCGGCGCCGAGGGCGCGGTCGTCTCGTTCGGGATGGATCCGGACGAGATCGTCGCCGGCATGGAACGCTTCGAGCGCTAGCCGAGTGGTTGCCATCCTCGGTGGGTTCGGCGCCGCGTGCGCGTGGGCGATCGGCACGCTCTGCTCGGCCAGGGCGTCGCGACTGATCGACTCGGCGTCCGTGCTCGCGTGGGTGATGCTCACGGGGCTCGTGCTGGCAACCCCGTTCGTGCTCGCTGCCGGCATCCCGGACGGGCTCGACGCTCACACGGGCACGTGGCTCGCGCTCAGCGGGTTCGGGAACGGACTCGGCCTCCTGCTCGCCTACACGGCACTGCGGCTCGGAAAGGTCTCGATCGTTGCGCCGCTCGTCTCGGCCGAAGGCGCAGTCGCTGCCGTCCTCGCGCTCGCGTTCGGTGAGCACCTCTCGGGCGGGCAAGTCGTCGCGCTCGCAGCGGTGGCGGTCGGCGTCGGCCTGGCGGGCGCCGCGCGCGGGGACGACTCGCGCGACGACCGCAGGGCTGCCTTGCTTGCGGTCATCGCAGCCGTCTCGTTCGGGATCGGGCTGTACGCGACGGGGCGGGCGAGCAACGAACTGCCGGTCGCGTGGGCGCTGCTGCCGCCGCGGGTCGTCGGCGTCCTGTTCGTCGCGTTGCCGTTGCTCGTGCTCGGGCGCCTTGCGTTGACCAGGCAGTCATGGCGGTTCGTCGCCATCGCCGGCGCCTGCGAGGTCGCCGGGTTCGCCTCCTTCGCAGCGGGAGCGCGGGACAGCATCGCCGTCGCGGGTGTCCTCGCCTCGCAGTTCGCCGCGCTCGCCGCGGTCGGTGCATTCGTGGTCTTCCACGAACGCCCACGGCGGCTGCAGCTGGTCGGAATCGTGCTGCTGGCCGCCGGCGTCGCCGCGGTCTCCGCGCTGCGGGCCTAGGCGCGTTTCACCAGCGCCACGGGCAGACAGCGTCTACTCGCGAGACAACGCAAAGTGGTCAGACCAACGCTCAAGGAAGTGTAACGCTTTGTCCACATTTGCCACACCATGCGCTCTAGCGCGACGCTCGGTGGTCAGACCAAGTGCAACAGAAGTGTGACGAGGAATCCACAGCGAGGCGTTTCCGAGAGGTTGGCTCGGGTCGCCGGCGCCCGCTAGCGGGCAAGCGAGAGCTCGACCTTGCCGTCGCTTCGCTCGATCTTCTCTACGCGGACGGCGATCGCGTTGCCGAGGCGGAACGTCCCGCCGCCGCGCCGGCCCTGGAGCGCCGTGCCGAGGGGGTTCAGCTCGAAGTAGTCGTCGCGAAGGCGCCGCGCCGGGAGATAGCCCTCGAAGACGTCCCCGAAGCGAACGAAGAGGCCCGAGCCGATCAGCCCGACGATCTCGCCTTCGAACGGCTCCTCCCAGCCGCGCTCGAACAGCGTGGCGTCGAGCAGCCAGGCCAGACAGATGGCGTCGGCGGCGTATTCGATCTGGGACGCTTCGCGCTCGCGCGCCGATGTGTGCTCGGCGAGCCCGGCGAGATCTTCCGGCGACGGCTCGTCCGAGACGCCGAGCTCCCGCAGCAGCGCACGGTGCACCACGAGATCCGGATAGCGGCGAATCGGCGAGGTGAAGTGGCAATACGCGCCGCTCGCGAGACCGGAGTGGCCGAGGTTCTCCGGGTCGTAGCGCGCCTGCTTGAGCGAACGCAGCACAAGCGACGGAAACGCCTCCACGCCGCGCCCCGATTGTCGGACGTACTCCGAGACCCGCTCCGAGATCGCACCCGCGAGCGCTGCGGCGTCGCCGGGGCCGACGGTCTCCGGCACCGGCGGCGTCGGCACGCCGAGGTCAGCCAGCTTCGCGAGGAGCAGCGAGACCGCCTGCGGATCGGGACGCTCGTGCACGCGATAGAGCGCCTCGCGGCGCCGCCCGGCGAGGAGCTCGGCGACGAGCTCGTTCGCCCGGATCATCAGCTCCTCGACGAGGCGGTGTGCCTCCGGCTCGGACTCCTTCCATGCGCGCGCCACGCCGCCGTGCCCATCGAACTCGAACGCGATCTCGGGCGTCTCGATCCGCAGCGCGCCGCGCGCGAACCGCCGGCGGCGCAGCTCGGCCGTGTACTCGTCCGCGAGCTGGACGGCCTCTCGCACGACATCCGGCACTTCGCGCCGCTGGGCCTCGCCGTATGTCAGCCGCGCATCGCTGCGGATCACGGACCGGTAGAACTCGGCGCTTCCGTTCGGGGCGATCTCGACGGTTACGCAAAGTCGATCGACATGCGGCCGGAGCGAGCACAGGTCGTCGGCCAGCTCGTGCGGCAGCATCGGTGCGACGAGGCCGGGAACATAGGTCGAGAACGAGCGCTCGGAGGCACCGTGGTCGAGCGGCGTTCCCGCCGCCACGAAATACGAGACGTCGGCGATGTGCACCCAGGCACGGATGCCGTCGGCTTCGCGCCGAAGCGACAGCGCGTCGTCGAAGTCCTTCGCCGTCTCGGGATCGACCGTGAACGTGACCAGGTCGCGCAGATCGACCCTGCCCTCGGTCGACGGCTCGGGCGGGACATGCGGCTCGAAGCGCGTCGTGGCGCCCCGCTCGACGAGCAACCCGCGGAGCACGCTCTCGATGCGGTCGGCCGGCCCGATCACCTCCTCGAGGCGCGCCCGGCCCCGCTGCGGCACCGAGACGACGGCGAGGTCGCCGGCGCGGACCTCCCCCACGCCCTTCTTGTCGAGGACGAGCGGCACACCGGGGGTGAAGAACGGCTCGCCCACCACGAGCTTGCCGCGGCGGCCGATCTCGACGACGAGACGGGTCACGGCGGCCAACGTACCCGCCCGCGCGCGAACGGGCTCGATCAAGTGCTCAAGTGCCTACGCCTGGATGACGAACCCGAGCAGCGCGATGGCGAGACCCTCGTCCTGCACCGTCGACGGGTCGTCGGGAGCCCAGAGGTCGGGCCGGATGCCGCGGTGGGACAGATCGGCCCCACCGGGCGTCAGGTAGCGCGCAACGGTCAGCTTCAGCGCCGCGCCGGCCGCGAGCGGCTGCACCGACTGGACGAGCCCTTTGCCGAACGTCCGCTCACCGACGAGCGTCGCTCGTCCGTTGTCGTGCAGCGCAGCCGCCATGACCTCCGCGGCGCTGGCGCTCGCGTGGTCGACGAGCACGACGAGCGGCAGCCGCGTCGCCGTCTTGCTGCGCGCGCGATAGACACGGTCCGGCTGGTGCGCGCCCGAGATCGACGTGACGACACCGCTGTCCAGGAACACCGAGGAGGAAGCGACAGCCTGGTCGAGGAGACCTCCGGGGTTGCCCCGTAGGTCGAGCACGAGAGCCCCGGCATGCTCATGCTCAAGCCGGTGCACCGCCTGGGTCAGCGCCGAGGCGGTGCCCGCGGCGAAGCTGTCGATGCGCACCAACCCGACCTTCCGGCCTCCCGATGCGAGCAGGCGCGAGTGCACGACGCGGGTCGTGAAATGGGCGCGCATGAGCTTGAACACAAGCGTGTGGGCGTCGCGCCGGACACGCAGCGTGATGATGCTGCCGGGCTCGCCGAGGATTCGGCCGAGCGCCTGCTCGTAGCTCAGCTGCGTCGACGCTTTCCCGTCGATCGAGAGCACTGTGTCGCCGGCCCTGATCCCCGCGACCCGGGCAGGGCCCGGCTGCGTCCGCGTCACGAGCAGGCCTTGCGGACCGGGCAAGAGCGTCATCCCGACGCCCGAGTAGGAGCCGGTCGTCTCGCGCCGCAGGAGCCGGTACTTCGCCGGGTCGAGGAACTCCGTGTACGGGTCGTCGAGGGCGTCGATCATCGAGTGAACGTCGCGCATGCGCAGGATCCGCTCAGGCACCTCGCGGTAGTAGTGGGCGGCGAGTTGCGCCCGCACCTGCGCGACGACGCTCGTGGAGCGCGCCGGGGCCGTCGTCCGGCCTCCGACCGCGGCAAGCCCGAGCGCAAAAGCACCCACGACAGCCAACGCCAGGCCCAGGATCCAGCACGCGCGCCGCACGCGCCTCCGAGTCTAACGCGGGATCAGACCTGAAGGAAACGCCGGATGGTCAGCCCCGAGCCGGCGGCGCCGAGCGCCAGGCCGACGGACAGGACGACGAGCGCGTTCAGCGCGAACGGCAACGCGTGGACATCCGGTTCCGACGTCAGATGCGGAATGATCTGCGGCAGCGCGACCGTCTTGCCGATCAGCAGCATCACGATCGCCGCGAGGGCGCCGACGAAGCCGCAGAGGATGCCCTCGAGCATGAACGGGCCCCGAACGAACCAGTTCGAGGCGCCGACGAGCTTCATCACCTCGATCTCTCGGCGTCGCGAGAAGATCGACAGCCGGATCGTGTTGGCGATCAGCAGCGTCGACGCGGTCAGCAGCAGCAGGACGGCGATGATGAAGACGATCTCAATCACCTTCGAGATCTGGATGATCCGCTTCGAGGTCTCGCCGCCGGTGCTCACCTTGTCGACGCCCGGCGGACGCGGCTTGAGGCTGTCGTCGATCTTCTGCACGTCCTCGGCCCGGAACGGCGTCACTTCCTCGGAGGCCGGCAGCGGGTTGCTCGGCAGGTTGCGCACCATCTCGGGGTACTTCTTCTTCATCCGGTCGAAGCGCTTCTTGGCGCGAGACGAACTTGACGCCGCCGGGCTTGACGAGCGGGTTGGCCTCGAGCTTCGCGGCGACCGCGTTGATCTGCCGCGGGGAGGCGTCGGTGGTGAAGTAGACCTTGACCAGCACCTCGTGCTTGACATGGTTCGACCACGAGAGCACCCAGCTGCCGAAGCTGATCGAGAGGCCGAGCAGGAACATCCCGATCAGCACGGTCAGCGTGGCTGCGAAGGTCGTCGAGCTGCTCGCGCGGAGCGAGCGGAACGCTTCGGCTGCGACGAGACGGACGTTCACTCGGTGCCGTACCCGCCGCGGCGCTCGTCGCGAATCAGGCGCCCGCCCTCGAGCGCGATCACGCGCTTGCGCATCTTGTCGACCATCTCGCGGTCGTGGGTGACCATGAGGATCGTCGTCCCTGCGCGGTTGATCCGGTAGAGAAGCTGCATGATCCCGACGGACGTGTCGGGATCGAGGTTCCCGGTCGGCTCGTCGCAGACGAGAAGCGGCGGGTGGTTGACGAACGCGCGCGCGATCGAGACGCGCTGCTGCTCGCCGCCGGAGAGCTCGTCGGGAAGCGAGTTCATCTTGTGCGAGAGGCCGACGAGGCCGAGCACCTCCGGCACCTTGCGCCGGATCGACGACTTGCTCTCGCCCTGGACCTTCAGGGCGTACGCGACGTTCTCGGAGGCCGTCCGGTTCGGGAGGAGCTTGTAGTCCTGGAAGACGCAGCCGATGTTGCGGCGGAGCTGCGGCACCTTCGAGCGCTTGAGCCGGGTGAGGTCGCGACCCCCGACCATGATCCGACCCTCCGTCGGCTCGAGCTCCTTCAGCAGCAGGCGGATCAACGTCGACTTGCCCGAGCCGGAAGCGCCGACGACGAAGACGAACTCGCCCTTGTCGATGTGGAACTGGACGTCACGCAGGGCGACGACATCCGGTTCGTAGACCTTCGTCACCGACTGGAACACGATCATCGACCCCGGCCCGGGTTCGGGGGGGCCTCCGTTCTGCTCGGGTTCGGGGACGTCGATCATCGACGTGGGGAAGTCTGCTTGAAGGTCGAGTTCCTGCACCGGTTCTGAGGAGGCGGCTGCTTGGCCGCGCCAGTTCGGGGAAGGGTGCACCAGTCTACCGAACCAAGCCGCTAGACCGTCTTCCCGGCGGCCTTTGCAAGCAGGTAGGCGTGAATGAAACCGTCCAGGTTGCCGTCGAGGACACCTTGGGCATTTCCCATCTCGTGCTCGGTGCGGTGATCCTTGACGAGCTGGTACGGATGCAGGACATAGGACCTGATTTGCGAGCCGAAGCCGATGTCCTGCGCGGCGCCCCGCTCGCGGGCGAGCTCGGCCTCGCGCTCCTCCTCGGCCTTCTCCACAAGCCGCGATGTGAGCATGCGCATCGCGGTTGCCTTGTTGGACGACTGTGACCGCTCGTTCTGACACTGGACGACGATCCCGGTCGGCAGATGCGTGATCCGGACGGCAGAGTCGGTCTTGTTCACGTGCTGGCCGCCGGCCCCGGAGGCCCGGTAGGTGTCGATCCGCAGATCCGCCTCGTCGATCTCGATGTCGGCGTCGGGCGGCAGCAGCGGCGCGACGATCACCTCCGCGAAGCTCGTGTGCCGCCGGTGCGCCGAGTCGAACGGGCTCAGGCGGACGAGCCGGTGCACGCCCCGCTCGGCCTTCAGGATCCCGTACGCGTTCTCGCCCTTGACGGTGAAGGTGGCCGACTTGAGCCCCGCCTCTTCGCCGGGGCTCGCCTCGATCAGGTCGGTCTGGAAGCCGCGGTCTGCCGCCCAGCGCAGGTACATGCGAAGCAGGATCTCGGTCCAGTCCTGCGCGTCGGTGCCGCCGGTGCCAGCGTGGATCGTGACGACCGCGTCACCCGCGTCGTAGTCGCCGGTGAACAGGGCGTCCTCCTGCAGGCGGTCGAGCTCGCGGCGGAGCGGTGCGATCGACTCGGCGATCTCTTCCTCCATGTCTCCGTCCATGGCGGCGAGCTCGAGCGCGTCCTCGTAGTCGCCGTTGAGCCGGTCGTAGCGGTCGATCCGTCTCGCAACGCGTGCGTGCTCCGCGGAGATCTGGGCGGCACGGCTCTGGTCGTCCCAGAAGCCCGGCTCGTTCATTGCCTGCTCGAGCTCGCCGAGACGCGTCTTCAGGCGATCCGGGTCAAAGGTAATCACGGACCCAGGCAAGCCGGGTCCCGATCTCCTCGAGCTGGTCCTTCAGCGACTCGTGCTCAGACATGCTGCGATGGTACCGAGCGGCGTCGCGCCCAGTGCTCCTAGGCGGCTTGCTCGTCGCTCAGCCAGTCGTCCAACGACGACCACCGGCGGAGATAGTCGTCGAGCTCGCGGAGACCGCGGGCGACCTCCAGGCGCACTTCGCGCCCGCACGAGGCGCAGTAGTCGAGCGCCTGGGGCGCCTCACGCAGGTGGCAACGAATGCACATGACGCAGGTAGAACGGCCGAGCCACTCGTGCGGATACGCACGTTGACTCTTGTTCGTCATCGTGGGATCATCCGACAGCGGTGGCGGTGCGCTCGGCGAGGCCAGCCCGGCCCGCGCCCGCCGCGCCCGCCGTCGGCCGCCTAGGCATTGGGAGAGGAGGTGGTACGGCCGGTGGAGTGATGTCGCTGCGGCACCCACCCTCAGACACCCCAAGGAGGTGCCTGGTGCTGAACGAGTACGAGTCCAACGGCGTGGCGACGGAGACGAACGTCCCCGTCCTCACCCCGACCGAGGGCTACTTCGGCCACCTGCTCGAAGAGCGCGCGAAGAACAAGAACGTGCTCCGCAGGACGACGGCGACGGCCGGAGCCGGCCCGATCCCAATTCCGATCCCGCCGATCCTCATCCCCAACGGTGCGCGGGTCCTGATCCTCAAGCAGGACCCCGTCGTCAAGGACATCGGCGTCCGGATGGTCTTCCTGCCGGGTCGCGTCTTCGCCGGCCCGAAGGATGCCCGGATCGCGATCCAGGGAATGCCGGTGCTGACGCCGAACGTGTTCGGCGACCTGATCATCGACCAGGCTGCGAACCCGGACGGCTTCGACTCCGCCCACACGTTCGCGGTCGTCCGCATGGTGCTGACGATGTACCAGCGCCAGCGCGGTGGGGTCGTGATCCCCTGGCAGTGGAACTCCCCGTCGAACACCGACGCGCTGCAGGTCTTCCCGCACGCGGGGCTGACGCAGAACGCGTTCTACAGCCGCGGCACCAAGTCGCTGAAGTTCTTCTTCTTCGACACCACGACGCCGCCGCCCGCGCACCGCGTGTTCACGTGCCGGTCGTTCGACATCGTCGCGCACGAGACAGGGCACGCAATCCTCGACGGGCTGAAGCCCGGGTGGCTGAACGCCGGCGCACCGCCCCAGACCGGCGGCCTGCATGAGTCGTTCGGCGACCTGACCGCGATCTTCCTCGCTCTTTCCCAGCTCGACCAGGTGGAGGCGATCATCGCGGTCACGAAGGCGAACCTGCACGCGAAGAACTTCCTCTCGGATCTGGCGGAGCAGTTCGGGCTGGCGCTCGGGCGGCCGAACGGCCTCCGGAACGCCGACAACGACCTGAAGCTGAGCGAGGTCGGCACCGAGGTGCATGCGATCTCGCAGGTCTTCACGGGTGGCGTCTACGACGTGCTCGCGGACGCCTTCGCGTTCGAGCGGAACACCGCGAGGAAGGACGACGCGAGAGTGCTCCTCGACGTCGGGCAGTACATGGCGGGCCTCGTTCTGCGGTCGCTCGTGGCGGCGCCCAACACGAACGCGACCTACCACGACGTCGTCACGAAGATGATCCAGATCGTGACGGCCGACGGGAAGCCGGCGGCGTACAAGAACTCGATCGTCAACCGCTTCACGCTTCGCGAGGTGCTCGCACCGACGGCGACCGAGCTCGCGGCGCACGAGGGTGTCGAGTTCGCACCCGGCGTGGTCGACGAGTCCGATGCACTCCAGGACCGCAGCGGCTGCTGCGGGACGATGCAGCTCGACGAGTACTTCGGCGACGAGGACTCGCTCGAGACGGAGATCGAGGCGTTCCGCAAGGAGCTCGTCTCACAGTCCGGCTCGAAGAGCCCTGCCTCGAAGGGCAAGTCGAAGGCGCGGGACTAGGATCGAACCAGATGGCCCGGGCGGCGGGCGCCGCCCGGGCCACGATGTCGAACCAGGAGGAGACCCCCATGGAGATCAAAGTCACGAGGAGCGGCGGTTTTGCCGGCGCGACGGAGGAGCTCGGCGCGGTGACCACCGAGACGCTCGGCGACGAGGGACGGGAGCTGGAGCGGCTCGTCAGCGGGTCGAAGTTCTTCGAGCTGCCTCCGGAGCTCCCGGGCGAGGCCGGGGCCGACCTGTACCGCTACGAGGTGAGCGTCGTCGACGAGGGGCGCAGCCACACAGTCGCGTACACCGGCGAGGACGAGGCCGCGCCCGAGCCGTTGCGGCAGATCATCGAGAAGGTCGGCGGCGGCTGATCGTCGGCTGAGCCAAGCGCGCGGCTAGGCGCCGTGGCACTTCTTGTACTTCTTGCCGGAGCCGCACCAGCACGGATCGTTCCGGCCGATGTTCTCGTGCTCGGACTTCTTGACCGTCGTCGCGACGGTGCCGCCCGAGGCTGAGAGGCCGCCGGCCGTGGTCGCGCCACCGGTCGCCAGCGTCGCCCCCGCGCCGCCGGCGGCGACGATCGCGTCGGCGCCCGCGAGCTGCTCGTGCTCGTAGGAGAGCCGGCCGTTCCCCTGCCTGGCATCGGTCTCGAGCTGCAGGCCCTCGGCGTCGGCCGGCTCGAGCTCGGCGTGGAAGAGGATCGACAGGACCTCGCGGCGGATGTGCCCGCCGAGCTCCTCGAACATGATGTGGCCCTCGTGGCGGTACTCGACCAGCGGATCCTTCTGGGCCATCGCGCGTAGGTGCACGCCCTCGCGCAGGTAGTCCATGTTCTCGAGGTGCTCGCGCCAGCGCTGGTCGACGACCTGGAGGACGATGTACCGCTCGAGGTCGCGCATGATCCCGGGCGACATCTGCTCGAGTGACTCCTCCTTCGCGTTGTACTCGTCGAGCGCGTCGGACGTGAACTCCTCGATCAGCGCCTCGCGGGAGATCTCACCGAGATCCTCGACGAGCTCCTCGACGGTGACCTCCGTGTCGTACAGGGTCTTCATCGCGAGCACGAGCTCCTCGAGGTCCCACTCCTCCTGGTAGTCGCCCTGCGTGTGCTCGACGACGACGCCCTCGACGACCGCCTCGATCCAGCTCTTGATCTCCTCCGAGATGTCCTGCCCCTCGAGCACGCGGCGGCGCTGCTCGTAGATCGTCTGCCGCTGCACGTTCATCACGTCGTCGTACTTGAGGACGTTCTTGCGCGCGACGAAGTTCTGCTCCTCGACCTTCTTCTGCGCCGTCTCGATCTGCTTTGAGAGGAGCTTCGCCTCCATGGGCTGGTCCTCGGGCAGCTTGAACCGGTCCATGATCGAGAAGATTCGGTTGCCCGCGAAGAGGCGGACGAGGTCGTCCTGGCCCGAGAGGTAGAAGCGCGTCTCGCCAGGGTCGCCCTGGCGGCCGGAGCGGCCGCGAAGCTGGTTGTCGATGCGCCGTGACTCGTGGCGCTCGGTGCCGAGGACGTACAGGCCTCCGACCTCACGCACGTGGTCGTCGATCTTGATGTCGACGCCGCGGCCGGCCATGTTCGTCGCGATCGTCACGGCGCTGACCGCACCTGCGTCCTTGATGATCTCCGCCTCGCGCGCGTGCTCCTTCGCGTTCAGGACGTTGTGCGGGACACCCTGGCGCGTCAGGAGCTCCGAGAGGTACTCGGACGTCTCGACGGCGATCGTGCCGACGAGCACCGGCTGCCCCTTCTCGTAGCGCTCCTTGATGTCGCCGACGACGGCGTTGAACTTGGCTTCCTTGGTCTTGAAGATGAGGTCGTTCTTGTCGGCGCGTGCAACCGGGACGTTCGTCGGGATCGGGACGACGTTCAGGTTGTAGATCTCGACGAACTCCTTCTCCTCGGTCTTCGCGGTGCCCGTCATGCCGGCGAGCTTCTCGTAGAGACGGAAGTAGTTCTGGAGCGTGATCGTCGCGAGCGTCTGGTGCTCCTCCTGGATCTGGACGCCTTCCTTCGCCTCGATCGCCTGATGCAGGCCCTCGGACCAGCGCCGGCCCTCCATGATCCGCCCGGTGAACTCGTCGACGATCTTCACCTCGCCCTCCTGGACGAGATAGTCGACGTCGCGCTTGTAGAGGCTCTCGGCCTTCAGCGCCTGGATCAGGTGGTTGACCAGCTGCACGTTCCGCGGGTCGTAGAGGTTCTCGATCTTCAGCGCGCGCTCGATCTTCTCGATCGCGGTCTCGCTCGGGGCGACAGTCTTGTGCTTCTCGTCGTAGAGATAGTCGTGCTTGTGTGAGAGCTCCTCGTCCTCGGCCTTCGTGCCCTTGATGTGGGCGCCGTCGAGCTGCTTCACGAGGCGGGCGAACTCGTAGTAGATCTGGGGCGCGACCTCGGGCTCGCCCGAGATGATCAGCGGCGTCCTCGCTTCGTCGACGAGGATCGAGTCGACCTCGTCCACGATCCCGAATGCGTGCCCGCGCTGAACGACGCCCTCGATCGAGACGGCCATGTTGTCGCGCAGGTAGTCGAAGCCGAACTCGGAGTTCGTGCCGTATGTGATGTCGGCCAGGTAGGAGTCGCGGCGCTCGTCGAACGGCATCATGTTCTCGATGTAGGCGACCCTGACGCCGACGCGCTCGAAGACGCCACGGTTCCATTCGGCGTCGCGCTGGGCCAGGTAGTCGTTGACCGTCACCAGGTGCACGCCTTGCCCGACCGGGTCTCCATCGGGGCCGGGCACCGTGGGGAGCGAGTTCAGATAGAGCGCCAGGCTGGCCACGAAGGTCTTGCCCTCGCCGGTCTTCATCTCGGCGACGTCGCCCTCGTGCAGGACGATGCCGCCCATCATCTGGACGTCGAACATGCGCTGGTCCGACTCACGCAGGCGCGCCTCCCGGACCGCGGCGTACGCCTCGAAGAGCAGGTCGTCGAGCGGCTCGCCGTTGTCGAGGCGCTGGCGGAACTCGGCAGTCTTGGCTTGCAGCTCGGCGTCCGAGAGCTTCTGGAAGTCCGGCTCGAGTGTCGCAATGTAGGCCGCCTGCTCCTGCAGGCGCTTCATGCGGCGGCCCTCGCCGATGCGAAGGACCTTCTCGAAATTGCCCATCTGAGGCGACATCGTCGGGGACAGGGTACCGACTAGAGCGGGTCCAGCCTGACCTCCCAGAGCGCGCCGTCGATCCGCTGGCCGCGGGCGACGGCATCGCCCGTGAAGAGCGCTTCGAGGGCCGGCAGACCGCCGAAGGTGCGCTGCCCGTCGATCGAAAGCGAGCGATTGCCCCCGTGAACGGTCAGCTCCAACTCCTCCCCTTCGACGTCCGGCAACTCGACGATGCGGACCCGCCTTGCCGCGACGGCCCAGACCTGATCGCCGCGGCGGACGGCCTCGGCGCGGTACGGAGGCTCGACCGTCGCCTCGACGGCGTCGGCCAGCGGCGCGAGCGACCCGTCAGGCTCGTCCTCGTCGACGACGAGCGTGCCGTCCGGGAGCGCCACGAAGTGCACGGTGTCACCGCGGAGGCCCGAGGCCTCCGCCGTGGCCACGGTGTCCCACTGGCGCGCACGCGAGACGCCGTGGATCCCGGCCTCGAGCAACGCGGGCCGCGCGAACGGGTCCAGGACGACGGGTGCGTCGACGAGACCGCCTTCCTTCGCAAGTCGCTCGTGCAGCGGCTTGCGCCGTCGGAACAGCACTAGGGCTGCGACTCCGGGGCCGCCGGCACGTTGGCGAGCGGATGCTCCTCGTGCGGCCGCCGGCGCCGCTTCTCCCGGTAGCGCTTGACCTGCCGCTCGAGATTGTCGACCAGCGCGTCGATCGATGCCTTCATGTCGCGGCTTGCCTCGCTGGCCCGCAGCGTGTGGCCTTTGACCCAGACCGTGGCCTCCGCGACCTGGTTCTCCGCGATCGAAGGATTCTTCTCGACGCTGAGCTCGAGCTCGATCTGCGCCTGGTCGGGGACTATCCGATCGAGCTTTCGCAACTTCTGCTCGGCGTACGTTCGGAGCGAGTCGCTGACCTCGAGGTTCTTGCCCTTGACCTGGAGTCGCATCGAGCCTCCTCTGTCGTCGTCGATTTGAATCTAGCAACGAACAGCCGGGCAAGGGCACCACCCCGCGGGGGCGCCAAGATGACGGAAGCCGCAGCGACTGCTGCGGTTTCCGTCATCGGTTCGAGGTAGGTGCCTAACGGGCTGGGGCGGCAAGGCGCAGCGACACGAGCCGCCGAGTCGAGACGCCGCCGTTGATCGGCTCTCCAGCCTTGCGGGCGCGCGTGAAGATCGTCAGCCGGCCGCCCGGGCGCAAGGGCAGCAGCTTCGTCGGCTTGAGCGTGACGACTGCCACGCCCTCCGCGTTCGAACGGACCTCGGCGGCCGGGCGCAGGCGCCGTTCGGGCACGCCGCGGACGTAGACGATGGCGTCGCGGACGAGGTACCCACGCGTGTCCTTCACGGTGAGCTGAACCCGAATCGGCGTGATGTGCGAGCGAACGATGTTCGGGGTGAACTTGACGTTCGCGATCTCCAGCAACGCCTGGCCGGCGACGACGCTGCTCGCCGGGATGGAGACGCCCGCCGAGGTCTGGGTCGCGCCGGCAGGCGTTCCGCCCGAGCTGTTGGAGGCGCTGCCGCCACTCGAGCCGGCGCCGGAGGACGTGTCTTCGGTGGTGACGCTGACGCCCTTCGTCGTGCTCGTGATCGGCCCGGTGATCTGACCGGGCGTGAGCGGCAATCCGGTGACCGCGTCGGTGAGGTCGACCTTGACGGTCTGCGGGTTGCCGTTGGCGTCGGTAAAGCCGATCGTGAGCACGCCGTCGCCATCGAGCGGTGCGGCGTTGAGCGTGACGGTGCCGTTCTGGTCGGCCTGCTGCGTGTGGCCGTCTACGCTGACCTGGCCGTTCGCCGTCAGGCCAGAGATCGATCCGTTGGCCGTGCCGTTGACGATGGTGAGCGGGCTGACGTCGATCTTGGACGTCGCCGCCTGCGCGCCGACGACTGCGCCACAGCCGACCGCCAGGAGCGCCAACACGACGATGCCTCGGAAACGGGGACGCGACTGCGCCCAGTGCGAAGTAAGCATGGGAAACCCCCTCTTCATGATGAGGCGACTGAACGGTTCGAGAGCGTCGCTAGTCGCCCGGTACCTGCTCCGCTAGGGCATGAACTCCCTAGCCGGCTACTGAAATTCCCTGCACGCCGTCGGGAAAACTCCCTGAAACGGGTGAACCGGGTTACCTCGACCGGGTGGTTTTTCGCTCCGAGGGCGTCTGGCGGCGCCTAGCGGCGAACAGCCCGCGCGAAGGTCACCACCTCGACTCTCCTGGCGCCGCCCTTGCGGAGCGCGGAGGCCGCAGCGTTGACCGTGGCGCCGCTCGTGTAGACGTCGTCGACGAGCAGGATCCGGGGCGGCCCACGGCCCCGCGCCGCGAACGCGCCCGCCACGTTCTGTCGGCGCTCCGCGAGCCCGAGCCCTCGCTGGCGTACCGCCGGTCTCGTTCGCGACAGCAGGTCGAGCACGGGCAACTGCCACGATTCCGCCAGCGACCGGGCCAGCCGAAACGCCGGGTGATAGCCACGAGCGAGCGTGCGATCCCGATCCGGGGGCACGAACGTGATCGCATCGACCTCCGGCGGGACGAGCACGGACACGATCTCCTCGGCGGCGACCTCTGCGGTTCGCCGTAGGCCGCGCTCCTTCCAGGCCGCGACGAGGCGCCGGACCGCATCGTCGTAGGCGACGGCCGCCCGCGCGCGGCCGAATGCCAGCCTTCGACCCGCGCATTCGCGACAACGCTCGACCGGCCACGCCGTCGGCGCGCCGCAACGCGCGCAGAGCGGTCCCTCGAGGCGCGGCAACAGGCGCCGGCAGCGCGCGCAGACCGCGTTGCCGGGCTCCCCACAGCAGGCGCAACGCCGCGGCAGGATCAGATCGAGCAGCGCGTGCACGTCCATACCGCCACGGTACGCGGCAGAAGCGCACGTGTCTGACTCAATTCTGTAACGAAACCGAGTACTCGGAGCGCTGCGGCAGGCCGGCCCGCTCGCGCATGCGGTTGTCCGCGGCGAGCAGCTGCGCCTGGTCGCCGATGTCGAACCAGTCGCCGTCGAACCGATACGCGTAGACCGGCTCGCGCTGGTGCAGCCAGGCGATGAGGTTGCCCGGCTGGTCGACCGGGTTTCCAGCCGCGAGATACTCCGGCACGAGCCGCGCATGCTCGCGGTCGTAGAGGTACAGCGCGGTCGCGGCCAGGGTGCTCGGCGGGTCGGCGGGCTTCTCGACGAAGCCGACGATCCGGTCGTCGGCGTCGACGTCGACGACGCCGTATTGCGAGGCCAGGCGAAGGTCGCCGACATCGAGCACGGCGACGGCGCTTGCGGTGCCCTTGGAGCGACGGAAGGCCGCGTAGTCGGCGAGCGAGAAGTCGAACAGGTTGTCGCCGGCGATCACGAGCAGGTCGTCGTCGAGCTCGGCCTCGGCGATCGTGAAGGCAATGTCCCCGATCGCGCCCCGGCGATCCTCGTTCGAGGAGGTCCCGTCGTCGTGGACGCGGATCCCGCCGCGCGCACCCGCCCAGCGGCGGAACTGTTCGGCGTAACGTGAGTTGGTGACGACGTGCACCTCGTCCAGCTCGTCCACCTCGTCGAGCTTGTCGACGATCCAGTCGAGAATCGGCCGGCCGCCGACGGGCAGAAGCTGCTTCGGCATCGACTCCGTCAGCGGGTACAGCCGCGTCGCGTACCCCGCGCCGAGGACGATCGCCTTCACGCTGCGACGACCCCGGCGAGCGAGCCGGCGTACGGAGCCCGGTGGACGCCCTCCTCCGTCACGATCGCGGTGATCAGGTCCGCCGGCGTGACGTCGAAGGCCGGGTTCCGCGCCGCAAACCGCGTCGTGATCTCTGCCGGGTCGCGCAGCTCGATCGGGATCCCTGCGCCCGTCTCCGTGGCGAGGTCGACGGTCGAGCTCGGTGCGACGACGTAGAGCGGGATGCCGTGGTGGGCCGCAAGCACGGCGAGAGCGTACGTGCCGATCTTGTTCGCCGTGTCGCCGTTCGCCGCGATGCGGTCGGCGCCCGTGAAGACGCAGTCGATCTCTCCCGCGGCCATCAGCGACGCGGCGGCTGCGTCGGCGATCACCTCATGCGGGATGCCGGCGGCCTCGAGCTCCCAGGCGGTCAGGCGCGCCCCTTGCAGGAGCGGGCGCGTCTCGTCGACGAACACATGCTCGAGCAGCTTTCGCTCCCAGGCCGTACGGAGCGCACCGACCGCGGAGCCGTAGCCGCCCGTGGCGAGCCCGCCCGCGTTGCAATGGGTCAGTGCCCGCGTGCCGGGCTCGAGCAGATCCGCCGCGTGCGCCGCCATCCTGCGGCAGCGCTCGACCTCGTCGCGATGAATGCGTCTCGCCGTCTCGGCGGGATCGTCGGCGTCGCGCACGACGTCGAGCGCCCAGCCGAGGTTGACCGCCGTCGGCCGCGATCCGCGCAGCACCCGTTCGGCCGCGACGAGATCTTCGCCCTGCGCGGCTGCGAGTGCGTAGCCGTACGCGGCCGCGATCCCGATCGCCGGCGCGCCGCGCACGGCCAGCGTGCGGATCGCGTCGGCGACCTCGGCCGCCGTCCGGCACTCGAGCTCGACCTCCTCGGCCGGAAGCCGGCGCTGGTCGAGAAAGACCACGCGATCCGGCTCCAGGCGGAGGATGCGCTCCGGCTCGAGGTCTAAGTCCCCTCGTTCCAACTGGCCAGGTACTTCGCCTGCTCGTCCGTGAGCTTGTCGATCGTGACGCCCATCGTCTCGAGCTTGAGCCGGGCGATCTCCTTGTCGATCTCCTCCGGCACGACGTAGACCTTCTTCTCGAGCTGCGCGGCGTTCTGCACCGCGTACTCGGCGGACAGCGCCTGGTTGGCGAAGGACATGTCCATCACGATCGCCGGATGACCCTCGGCCGCCGAGATGTTGACGAGCCGGCCTTCTGCGAGCAGGTAGAGCCGGCGTCCGTCGGCGAGCGTGAACTCCTCGACGAAGTTCCGGGCCTCGCGCGTTTCGACGGCGAGCGACCGCAGCGCCGGGATGTCGATCTCGACGTTGAAGTGGCCCGTGTTGCAGATGATCGTGCCGTCCTTCATGACCTCGAGATGCTCCCGGGCGATCACGTGCTTGTCACCGGTCGCCGTGCAGAAGATGTCGCCGATCGCCGCGGCCTGCGCCATCGGCATCAGCTCGAAGCCGTCCATCAGGGCTTCCAGCGCCCGCATCGGGTCGATCTCGGTGATGATCACGTGGGCGCCGTGACCCTTTGCGCGCATCGCGACGCCGCGGCCGACCCAGCCGTAACCGGCGACCACGAAGCGCTTGCCGGCGATCAGGACATTCGTCGCCCGGATGATCCCGTCCAGCGTCGACTGGCCCGTGCCATAGCGATTGTCGAAGAGGTGCTTCGTCTTCGCCTCGTTGACGGCGATGATCGGGAAGCCGAGCTTCCCGTCGGCCTCGAGTGCCTTGAGGCGGATGACGCCCGTCGTCGTCTCTTCGGTGCCGGCGATGATGTCGCCGAGCTGCTCGCGCTTCTCGGAGTGCAGGACGCCGATCACGTCGGCCCCGTCGTCCATCGTAATGTGCGGCTTGTGGTCGACGGCCGCCTCGATGTGCGAGTAGTACGTGTCGTTGTCCTCGCCCTTGATCGCAAAGACACCGATGTCGTACTCGTCGACGAGCGCCGCAGCGACGTCGTCCTGTGTCGAAAGGGGGTTGGACGCGCAGATGACCGCGTCGGCGCCGCCCGCCTTGAGCGTGCGCATCAGGTTCGCGGTCTCGGTCGTCACGTGGAGGCACGCGGCGACGCGCATCCCCGCCAGCGGCTGCTCGGCCTGGAAGCGCTCGCGGATCGCGGCCAGCACCGGCATCTGCCGGTCGGCCCACTCGATGCGGCGCTTGCCCTCAGCCGAGAGCGCCAGATCTTTCACGTCGTATCTCTTGGTGGTTGCCATCAGTCCTCTTCTCGTTTTTGGTCGTCGGCCAGTCTAGTGGCGATCATGCGGCGAGCAGGCGCTCGTGCTTGCGCTGCTCCCAGTCCATCCAGGACGCCTCGTCCGCCCCCGCGAGCCACGTGTCGACCGTGGCACGGAGCTCGGGCTCGCGGCGCAGCCTCGCGGCGAATGCGAGCTCGTCGAGCTCGACGCCGAAGCGGCTGCGCAGCTCCTTCAGGGCGCGGAGCTGGTTGAGCTCGAGGAGCCCGTACAGCCGGTAGCCCGCCGCGGTCCGCCCCGGCACGACGAGGGCGTGCTGCTCCAGATAGCGCAGCATGCGGGCCGACCAGCCGGTGCGAGCGGCGGCGGCCGATACGGTCAGCGGCTCCATCGCGGCGAACCTTATCACAAGCGTGTCAAGGTTCAGCGGCTACGCCCCCATTGGGGGCAGCGAGTCCCCATCTGGAACGCTAACGAGGATTTCGTGACGCGTGGGTCACAGCTTCGCAACGATTCACAGCGCTCGGATTCGACGCTCTGACCGCGCCGTGGGCCAGGCGCGCCAGGTGACACGACCTACGGGGCGGTCGTGCCGGCGCGGCCGTAGGCGTCCTCGAGCCGCACGACGTCGTCCAGCTGGGGCGTCGAGACTTCGAGGATCGTCGTGTCGTCGATCGCGGTGACGCGGTGCACCGTGCCGGGCGGGTAGTGGAACGCGGCGCCGGCGCCGACGACCTCTTCCTTCAGGACCGTCTCGCCCACAGCGCCGAGCTCGAGCTTCACTCGGCCGGACTGGATCAGCCACGCCTCGTCCTTCTCGCGATGGAACTGGAGGCTGAGCGAGTGGCCCGCCTTCACGAACAGGAGCTTGCCGCAAAAATTGTCCGTGTAGGCCCAGATCAACTCGTGGCCCCACGGTTTCTCGACCTTCCGGGGCTCGAACGCCCAGCTGTCGAGCTGGTTCAGGTTCGGCGACTCCACCTCGTTCACGATCCTAAGCCTCCAGCCATTCGGGATGAGCGGCGACGTGCTCGTTCGCGACGCGCAGCTCCTTCGGCGTGTTGACGGTCAGCCACAGCCCCTCGTGGCGGAACGCGCACAGCGATCCCTCGCCGGCGAGCTCCGGGAACGTCGTCGACTCGTGGTCGCCCCGCTCGGGGAAGCGCTCGAGCGCAGCCTCGGCAAGGACGTACACGCCGCAGTTGACCCAGTACGGGATGCGGCCGCCCTCGCGGAAGCCGGTAACGACGTCTGCGTCGTCGACGTCGACGACGCCGAACGGGGACTGCGGCCGCGCGACCGACACGGTGGCCAGGGCGCCGGTCTCGCGGTGCCGTTCGAGAAGCGCCGCGAAGTCGACGTCGACGAGCTCGTCGCCGTTCATCGCGAAGACGTCTCCCCCGTCCCGGCGCTCCCGGGCCGCGAACTTGATCCCGCCGCCGCGGCCGAGCCGCTCGGGCTCCTCGGCGCAGACGATCTCCGGGCCCGAGCCGGCAAGCGCGCGCTGGAAGAGCTCTCCCTGGCCGGCGGCCACCGCGAGGATCACCCGCTCGACGCCTGCCCGTTCAAGGCGCCCGATCTGGTACGCGACGAGTGGCTTGCCCGCGACCTCGACGAGCGACTTCGGCAGGCCTCCGGCCGCGTCTCCGAGCCGCTCGGCCTTACCGCCGGCGAGGATGATCGCCTCCATGAGGAGCCTAGGCTTGGACTTCGTCGGGCTCGGGCGTGACCGCGATGACGTCGCCGGGCGACGTCGGCCGGCCGATTCCCTCGTACGCGAAACCCGCCGCGCGCACGGCGGCCGGGTCGAGGAGGTTGCGTCCGTCGATGATCAGCGGCCGGGCCATCAGGGCGCGGATCTCCGCGCTCGCGAGCGCCTGCAGCTGCGGCCACTCGGTCACGATCACGGCTGCGTCGGCTCCCTCGACCGCCTCCTCGATCGTGTCCTCCTGGACGGCGGCGGGCACTAGATCGCGCGCCGAGGCCACCGGGTCCCACGTGCGCACGTCCGCGCCTTCGGCGAGCAGCCGTGATGCGAGCACCAGGCTCGGCGCCTCGCGCATGTCGTCGGTGCCGGGCTTGAAGGCCAGTCCGAGCAGGGCGATCTTCTTGCCGCGCAGCCGGCCGAGATGCTTCTGGAGCTTGCCGATCACGCGCCGCTTCTGGAGCTCGTTGACCTCGATCACCGCCGACAGCAGCTGGAAGTGGTACCCGGAGTTGCCGGCGAGCTGCTTCAGCGCCGAGACGTCCTTCGGGAAGCACGAGCCGCCGAAGCCGATCCCGGGGCGCAGGAAGTGCTTGCCGAGACGGTGGTCGAGACCCATGCCGGTGGCGACGTCCTTGACGTCGGCTCCGACGAGCTCGCAGACGTTCGCGATCTCGTTGATGAAGCTGATGCGCGTCGAGAGGAACGCGTTCGAGGCCATCTTGATCATCTCCGCCGACGACACGTCGGTGCGCACGATCGGCGCGTCGATCTTCGCGTGCAGGTCCACGACCACGTCCCCGTCGTCGCCGTCGAAGGCGCCGATGACGATCCGGTCCGGGTTCATGAAGTCCTTGAGCGCCGTCCCTTCGGCGAGAAACTCCGGGTTTGACGCGTAGCCGACGTTGTCGAGACCGCGCGCATCGAGCGCCGCGCGGACCTTGATGCCGGTTCCCACCGGCACCGTCGACTTCATCACGAGCACGATGCGGTCGTCGATCTGCGGCAGCTCGTCGATCACGGTCCAGACCGCCGAGAGGTCGGCGTCGCCGGAGTACGTGGGCGGCGTGCCGACCGCGACGAAGACGAGCTCGGCGCCCTCGATCGCTTCGGCGACGTCGGTCGTGAAGCGCATCCGGTCGCGGTTGCTCGCGACAAGCTCGTCGAGACCCGGCTCGTAGATCGGGATCTCGCCGGCGAGGAGGGCGTCGATCTTCTCGGGCAGCACGTCGCGTAGCACGACGTCGTGGCCGAGCTCGGCGAAGCAGGCTCCGGTGACGAGCCCCACATAGCCGGCGCCGAAGACAGCGATTTTCCTGCCAGTCATGACGTGGACTCTACTTTCCGCTTGTTAGGGGTTTTAGACCCTTGGCGATCGCAAGCATGGTCTCGTTCGACAGCGAGTCGAGCAACGTGTTCACGACCCAGTAGCTCGCTTTGCCCTTGTGCAGCACGACCATGTGCAGGTGCGAGCCCGAGTAGTAGAGGTCGTACGAACGGCCCTTCATCCTGCGCGAGAAGCTGCGGTCGGAGAGCACCGGCGCATCCTCCCAGTTGGTCTGCTCGACGCCCCAGTACTCGCTCGCTCCGGTGCGGAAGACCATCCGCACGCCGACGTTCTGCTTCTGGATCTTGTAGCGGCGAACGAACTGCTCGTAGTCGGGCGACGAGCTGCGCTCGATCACGGTCGGCACCATCAACCGGAACGGCACCTTCGAGCGCACCTGGCGCAGCGAATCGGCCGACGAGGCGTCGAAGCGCACGTTCGCCTTCTGCCGCACCGGCGGAGCGTCATGGCGGGGCTTCGGGATCTCGCCGTGGAACGTCTGGCCGACGATCACGACCAGCATCGAGTTCGGCGCCAGGGCTCGCATGCGAACGGCGGCCGGCGGGATCGGCGCGATGTCAGCCGGCTGCAGGAGGTTCTGCATCGCGACGGCGGCCGCCTTTGCCCCCTTCGCCTTCGGATCGAAGAACACCTTCGAGTGGAAGTAGTCCTGGGTCGGGGCGTCGGCCGGAAGCTGGTTCGGCGGCGGCACGATCACGTAGCTCCGGTCGTGCGCGAGCTGGTACGAAGCGTTCGACGCAGAGCCCGCGACGCCGTTCCCGTTGAGCACGGTCACCGTCGTCTCGGACGGCTTCGGCGCCTTCGTCCGCAGCTTGATGCCCTGCGCTGCGGCCTGGGCCTTGCGCGGAGCGTCGATGTCCGGGTCGACGAAGTCCTGGACCGCCGCCTGCACGTCGCTCTCGCTCGCGAGCAGGTCGAACGACGAGTTCTGACCGATGTTCTGGAGCTTCGCCTGAAAGAAATGGCCGGGCGGCAGGTCGTACGCGAAGAGCGCGTACCGCAGCACGGTCTTGTCGTCGAGCACCTTGCCGCCGCCGGCGCCGACCTCGACGTTCTTCGTCACGGCGGCGATCAGGCTGGGGAGCTTCAGCGGCGAGACCGATTGCGCGGCGCCCTGCTTGAACGCCTTGACGAACGCCTGCTGGCGCGCCAGCCGGGTGAGATCCGAGTCGGTGTGGCGGAAGCGGACGAAGTCGAGAGCCTGCTGGCCGTCCAGCTTCTGGTAGCCCGGCTGCAGGTTGATCGTCGCGAAGCCGGCCGGGCCGCTGACGTTGTTGAAGTACTTGCGGTCGACGTCCATCCAGACGCCGTGCATCTTGTTCACGATCGACTTGAAGCCGTGGAAGTCGACGGTGATCAGGTAGTTGATCGGCAGGCCGGTCAGGTCCTTGACCGTCTGCAGGGTCCCCTGCGGGCCGCACGCCGGCCAGGCGCCGTTGATCCTGGAGTGGAAGTACCTGTCGGCCGTGGACTTCGACCCCGGGCAGTGGACCTGCACCCAGAGGTCGCGCGGGAACGAGAGCATCGAGATCGAGTTCGTCTGCGGGTCGGCGCGGACGAGCATGATCGTGTCCGAGCGGGACTCGCTCGAGCTCGTCGCGTCGGCGCCGCGCCGCCGGTCGTAGCCGACGATCAGCGCGACGGCCGCATGGCCGGGCAGCGTCACGTCGAGGCGCTTCGCGGCGGCCTTGACTGCCGGCGTGTGCGCCCGCACGTCGGCGACGCTCTGATGGAAGTAGAGGAACGCGCCGCCGGCGCCTGCGGCTGCCAGCGAAACGACAGTTGCGAAGGCCCAGAACATGAACCGCCAGAGGATCTGGAGGCCCGAACGCCGCGCCGGCGGTGGCTGGCGATACGTACGGACGGGGGTGAGAACGTCCGGCGGGAAAACCGCACGGCCATTGCCATTCCCGGTCAGAGCCGCCCCGCGGCCCATGCCTCTCTTGAGTGTCGTCCTCATATGGCAAAGCGGAGGCGCCTCTCAAGAGAGGCGCCTGCCATGCGCAAGGATAGCCGACGCTCCGGAGCGCCTCGAAGGAGGCTGAACCGAGCTAGCGGAGGAGCGCGGCGCCGAGAATCTCGACGACGAGCGACATGAGCAGGAGCTTGCCGATCACAGGTCCAGCGTAGGCCGGAGAATGCGCCGGCTCTATCCCCCGTTTGCAGCATCTGCGAGGTTCGGGCGTAGCCAGCGCTCGACTTCCTCGAAGGCGACGCCCTTCCGCTCGGCGTAGTCGGCGAGCTGCTCGCTGGTCGATCCGTCCGACCGCGAAGTACTTCGCGTGCGGATGGTGGATGTAGATGCCGCTCACCGCCGCCGGCGGGCGTCATCGCGAAGCTCTCCGTCAGCGCCAACCCCGCGCGGCCGGCGTCGAGGAGGTCGAAGAGCTTGCCCTTCTCGGAGTGGTCGGGGCACGCCGGGTAGCCGAACGCCGGCCGGATGCCGCGGAAGCGCTCGGCGATCAGCTCCTCGCTGCCGAGGCTCTCCGTCCGGCGCGTACCAGCCGCGGCGCGCCTGCAGGTGGAGCCACTCGGCGAATGCTTCGGCGAGGCGGTCTGCGAGCGCCTTGACCATGATCGACCGTGTAGTCGTCGTGCTCGGCCTCGTACCGCGCCGGCGAGCTCGTCCGCCCCGTGGACGGCGACCGCGAAGGCGCCGGCGTGAGTCGTCCGCGGGAGCGACGTAGTCGGCGAGTCAGCGGTTCGGACGGGAGTCGCCGTAGGCCGACTGCTGGCGCAGCATCGGGAAGCGCGCCTCGCCGAGGACGATGTCGTCCCCCTCCGCAAGCGCGGGCCAGCAGGCCGTAGACGCCGCGCGCCTGCAGTGACCCGTCGCGGACGATCTCCGTCGAGCAGCTCCAGCGCCTCGTCGTAGAGCTCGCGTGCGCGCCGGCTGGTCGAGGATCGCCGGGAACTTGCCGTTCATCTCCCAGGCGTGGAAGAAGAACTGCCAGTCGATGTAGTCGCGCAGCGTGGTCGAGCTCGGGCTCCACGAGCTTCGTGCCGGTGAACGGCGGTTCGGGCAGGTCGTCGCATGCGAGGCGCTCGCGGTTCGCCCGGGCCTCGGCGAGCGGCAGGAGCGGCCGCTGCTCCTTCTCGTCGTGCTGGTCGCGCAGGCGCTGCTGCACGACCCGGTTCTCGTCGTCGAGGTCGCGCCGCCGGCCCGGATCGAGCAGGTTCGAGACGACGCCGACGACGCGTGAGGCGTCGAGCACGTGCACCGTCTCGCTCGAGTAGGCGGGAGCGATCCGCACCGCGGTGTGCTGCCGGGACGTCGTCGCGCCGCCGATCAGGAGCGGCACGTCGAGCCCACGTCGTTCCATCTCGGTCGCGACCGACACCATCTCGTCGAGCGACGGCGTGATCAGCCCCGAGAGGCCGATCACGTTCGCGCCCTCCCGGGCCGCCGTCTCGAGGATCACGTCGCCGGCGACCATCACGCCGAGGTCGATCACCTCGTAGTCGTTGCAGCCGAGCACGACGCCGACGATGTTCTTGCCGATGTCGTGCACGTCGCCCTTGACCGTCGCGAGCACGATCTTGCCCTGGACCGGCCGTCGTCCCCGCCGGCGGCCTTCTCGGCCTCCATGTACGGCTCGAGGTAGGCGACGGCGCGCTTCATCGCGCGGGCCGTCTTCACGACCTGCGGCAGGAACATCTTCCCGTCGCCGAAGAGGTCGCCCACGATCTTCATCCCGTCCATCAGCGGGCCTTCGATCACGTCCAGCGGCCGCTCCGCCCGCTGCCTGGCCTCCTCGGTGTCGTCCTCGATGAAGTCGACGACGCCGTGCACGAGCGCGTACGAGAGGCGCTCCTCGACCGGCGCCTCGCGCCAGCTGAGGTCGCGCTCGCGCTTCGTTCCCTCTCCCTGGACTCGGGTCGCGAGCTCGACGAGCCGCTCGGTCGCGTCGGGCCGCCGGTTGAAGATGACGTCCTCGACGTGCTCCAGGAGCTCGGGGCCGATGTCCTCGTAGACGACGAGCTGGCCGGCGTTGACGATGCCCATGTCGAGGCCCGCCTTGATCGCGTGGTAGAGGAACGCCGAGTGCATCGCCTCGCGGACGTGCGTCGTTGCCGCGGAACGAGAAGCAGAGATTCGAGATGCCGCCGGAGGTGAGCGCGCCCGGGCAGCGCTCCTTCAAGAGCGGCAGGCTGTCGATGAACGCGCGCGCGTAGTCGTTGTGCTCCTCGATCCCGGTTGCGACCGCGAGGATGTTCGGGTCGAAGATGAGGTCCTCGGGCGGGAAGCCCTCGGCGACGAGCAGGTCGTACGCACGGCCGCAGATCGTCGACCTTCCGCTGGACCGTGTCCGCCTGGCCCTGCTCGTCGAACGCCATCACGACCGCCGCCGGCTCCGTAGCGGCGGATCGTCCGCGCCTGTGCGAGAAACGGCTCCTCGCCCTCCTTGAGCGAGATCGAGTTGACGACGCCCTTCCCCTGGATGCAGCGCAGGCCGGCCTCGATCGCCGTCCAGCGGGAGCAGTCGATCATGATCGGGAGGCGCGCGACCTCCGGCTCGGTGGCGACCACGTTCAGGAAGGTCGTCATCGCCTGGGGCGCGTCGAGCAGGTCGGCGTCCATGTTGACGTCGAGGAGGTTCGCGCCGCCGCGCACCTGCTCGAGCGCCACCTCGACGGCTCCCTGGTAGTCGTTCGCCTCGATGAGGCGGCGGAAGCGCGCAGAGCCGGTGACGTTCGTCCGCTCGCCGACCATCACGAAACCGGTGTCCGGCCCGATCTCGAAGGGCTCGAGGCCGCTAGAAGCGCGGGCGCCGCGGACGCGCCGGGAGCACGCGCGGCGCGAGCCCGTGGACGGCGCCGGCGATCGCCTTCGTGTGCTCCGGGGTCGTGCCGCAGCAGCCGCCGACGAGGTTGACGAGCCCGCCCTCGGCGAACTCCTTCAGGAGGCGGCTCGTGTCGTGCGCGCGCCTCGTCGTAGCCGCCGAACGCGTTCGGCAGTCCCGCGTTCGGATGGCACGCGACGTCGGTCGTCGCCACGCGGGCGAGCGACTCGAGGAAGGGCCGCATCTCCGTGGCGCCGAGCGAGCAGTTGACGCCGACGATCAGCGGCTTCGCGTGCTCGATCGAGAGCCAGAACGCGTCCGAGCGTCTGCCCTGAGAGGTTGCGGCCCGAGCGGTCGATGGCGGTGAACGAGATCCAGAGCGGCAACTCGGGCGCGACGTCCTGCGCCGCGACGATCGGCTGCCTTCGCGTTCAGCGTGTCGAAGATCGTCTCGATCAGCAGCAGGTCGACGCCGCCCTCGACGCAGGCCGCGGATCTGCTCGGAGTACGACTCGACGACCTGGTCGAAGGTGGCTGAGCGGAAAGCCGGATCGTCGACCTTGGGGCTGAGCGACAGCGCCACGTTCAGCGGCCCGATCGAGCCGGCGACGAAGCCGTCATACTCGTCCGCCGCCCGCCGCGCGAGCCGCGCTCCCTCGACGTTCATCTCGTAGACCGCCGCCTCGAGGCCGTAGTCCGCCTGGCCGATCGAGGTCGCCGTGAACGTGTTCGTCGTCGTGATGTCGCAGCCGGCCTCGAAGTAGTCGCGGTGGATCGACTCGACGATGTCGGGGCGCGTCAGGTTGAGCAGGTCGGGGTCGCCGCGCAGGTCGCGCGGGTGGTCGCGGAAGCGCTCGCCACGGAAGTCGTCCTCGGTCAGGCCGCGGTTCTGGAGCAGCACGCCCCACGCGCCGTCGAGGACGCCGATCCGCTCGTCGAGGATCGCCCTCAGTCTGGTCTCGGTATCCGCCACGCCCAACTCCACCGTCTCGGTTTGCTCCCGCCTAAAGGTCGGGGAGCCGTCGGGCTCCGGGCTCTTTAGGCGTTTGGTGACCCGGTCGCCAAGCTGCCTTCAAAGCTCTCCGGGTAGCGCAAAGGCTAGCAAGCAACCGCGTCCAAAAGGATATTTCCCCGCGTGCGGGGCACGGCTCTCTAGCCGGAGAAGACGACGCGCTCCGCGTGCTCGATCACCTCGGCCGGCTCCGGCGGGGCGAGCAGCATCTCGATCATCTGCACGGTGCGCGGATCGCCGCTCTCACGGTAGAGCTCGACGGTCTCCTCGATGTCGTACTCGGTGCGGCGCAGCTCGACGTCGTCGGCCAGGAGCGCCCAGTAGGCACCCGGCCGGCCCTCGTACGGCAGGCCGACGCTGCCCGCGTTGACGAGTCTCGTGCCGGCGACGACGCGGTCGTACTGGACGTGCGTGTGCGCCGTGAAGACGACCCGCTCGTCCACGCCGTCCAGGAACTCCCGCACCCGCTCCTCCGGGGTCTGCACCGTGACGCACTCCTCGTCGCTCCGCGGCGAGCCGTGGCTGAACCGGATCGCCCCGAGCACGTCGTGCTCGACGACCACGGCCGGCTCGAACCCCGTCACGAACGCGACGCCCTCCGCCCCGTGCTGAGCCCTCAGCCACTCGCCGCGGTCGCCCTCGTCCTCGCCGAGCGCACGATCGGCGTTGCCGCGCACGAACCGCGCCCGCGGGCGCCACGGCTCGACGAGCTCGAGCGTCTCGCGGGGCAGCGGTCCCCAGGTCAGGTCGCCGCACGAGACGAGCAGCTCGGCGCCTTCGCGCTCCGCCTCGGCCAGCACCGCCGCGAGCGCGGGCGCGTTGCCGTGCACGTCGGCGACAACCGCGATCCGCGCAGCCACTGCTAGTAGCCGCTGAAGCCGTCCGGCAGGACCTGCTCGTCCGGCACGCCGACCTCGGCGAGGAGCTTCTCCATCGCCTCGACCATCGGCGGTGGGCCGGCGACGAGGTAGGTCGAGCCGGCGAGCTCGTCGCCCAGGTGGTCGCGCAGGAACCGCTCGTCGATCCGCCGCCGCTCGCCGTCCCATTCCGGATCGGCGGTCATCGTCGCCACGACCTTCAGGCCGGGGATCCTGGCTTCGAGCTCCTGGAGCTCGTCGAGGAAAGCCGTCGACGCGCGATCGCGATTCGAGTAGAGGAGCGTGATGCGGTACGGCAGTCCCTCGTCTGCGATGTAGCGCAGGATCGAGCGAAAGACCGTGATCCCGATCCCGCCGGCGAGGAAGACATACGGGCGGTCGGTGTCCTCGGGCAGGGCGAAGCTCCCCTTCGGCTCCTCGACCTCCACCTCGTCGCCGACCTCGAGCTCGGCGAGCGACCGCTTGAAGGCGGTGCCGCGCAGCCGGGTCGCGAGACCGAGGATGCCGCGCTCGGTCGGAGACGTCGCGACCGAGATGTGGCGCCTGGCTCCGCGCTCGTCTTGATACGGCGGATCGAGCAGCTCGACCCAGAAGTACTGCCCCGCCGTGAAGTCGAACTGCTCGCCCTGCAGGTCGAAGGTGACGAAGAGCGTGCCCAGCGCCACCTCTCGCTTCTCGGCGACGAGGGCCCGCACGAGCTACTCCGCCCCGATGACGCCGAGCTGGTTCTCGGCGTGTCGGATCCGCTGCTCCACCTGCCAGCGATCGGCCGTACTGTCGCCCGCCTCGATGCGCTCGAGCTCCTCGCGCGCGTCGTCGAGCTGCTTGCGCGCCCGCTCGACGTCGATCTCCTTCGCGTCGACCGCGTCGTCGACGAGCGCGATCGCCCGGTCCTGCTCCACCTTGAAGAAGCCGGGCCCGGTCGCGTACTCGCGCACCTCGCCTGCGGTCACGTGGATCCGCGTCGAGCCCGCCTTCAGCATCGCGATCAGCGGCGCGTGCCGCGCAAGCACGCCGATCTCCCCGGCCGCACCCGGCACGATCACCATCTCGACCTCTCCGTCGAAGACGTCCCCGTCAGGCGTGACGAGCGAGAGGTCGTATGTCTTGCGCCCGTCGGCCATCTACGCCGCAGCGCCTGCGAGCTGCTCGTTCTTCGCCACGGCCTGGTCGATCGAGCCGACCATGTAGAACGCCTGCTCGGGCAGCTCGTCGTGCTTGCCGTCGAGGATCTCGCGGAAGCCCGCGACCGTGTCCTCGAGCTTGACGTACTGGCCCGGCGTGCCGGTGAACTGCTCGGCGACGAAGTTCGGCTGCGAGAGGAAGCGCTGGATCTTCCGGGCGCGGGACACGGTCAGCCGGTCCTCGTCCGAAAGCTCCTCGATCCCGAGGATGGCGATGATGTCCTGCAGGTCCTTGTAGCGCTGCAGCACCGACTGCACCTCCTGCGCCGTCCGGTAGTGATCGTCCGAGACGATGCCCGGCTGGAGCGCGCGCGAGAACGAGTCGAGCGGGTCGATCGCCGGGTAGATGCCCTGCTCGACCAGCGTGCGGGTGAGAACGACACTGGAGTCGAGGTGGGCGAACGTGTTCGCGGGCGCCGGGTCGGTGAGGTCGTCAGCGGGCACGTAGATCGCCTGCACCGACGTCACCGAGCCGGTCTGGGTCGAGGTGATGCGCTCCTGCAGCTGTCCCATCTCCGTCGCCAGCGTCGGCTGGTAGCCGACGGCGCTCGGCATCCGGCCGAGCAGCGCGGAGACCTCGGAGCCCGCCTGCGTGAAGCGGAAGATGTTGTCGATGAAGAGCAGCACGTCCTGGCCCTCGTCGCGGAAGAACTCCGCCATCGTCAGGGCCGAGAGGCCGACGCGCAGACGGGCGCCCGGCGGCTCGTTCATCTGGCCGTAGACGAGCGCGACCTTGTCGAGCACCTCGGACTCGGTCATCTCGAGCAGGAGGTCGTTGCCCTCGCGGGTCCGCTCGCCCACTCCTGCGAACACCGAGACGCCGCCGTGCTCGCGCGCGACGTTGTGGATCAGCTCCTGGATGAGGACGGTCTTGCCGAGGCCGGCGCCGCCGAAGAGGCCGACCTTGCCGCCGCGGATGAACGGAGCGATCAGGTCGACGACCTTCAGGCCGGTCTCGAAGATCTCGATCTTCGGCGAGAGCTGGTCGAAGGGCGGCGGGTCGCGGTGAATCGACCAGCGCTCGGTGTCGGCAGGCGGCGCTTCCTTGTTGTCCACCGGGTCGCCGATCACATTCCAGACGCGTCCGAGAGTCGCGGGGCCGACGGGCACCGAGATCGGCTTGCCGGTGTCGATGACGTCGACGCCTCGCGCCAAGCCGTCGGTCGAGTCCATCGCGACCGCGCGCACGCGATCGTCACCGATCAGCTGCTGCACCTCGGCGACGAGCGTTCGCTCGCCTCCGTCCATGGGAATCTCGAGCGCCGTGTAGATCGACGGCAGACTGTCCGGGAAGACGGCGTCGACGACGACGCCTCTGATCTCGATCACCTTGCCGACATTGCGGCCCTTCGACGTGCTCTGGTCAGCCATGAGACTCCTGTGCAGGCGGGTTTTCGGTTCCGAGGGACGAGTCGCGCGGGAAGCGCTTTCTCAGCGACGCGAGTCTACCGGAGCCCTTTGACCGCCCGCGCCTTCTACGGCGCCCTTTTCCGGCGTCCAGCTCAGCCAACGCAACCGAGACACGCTCGGCGTGATCGAGGCTTCAGACGTGCGAGCTGATCAGGGTGGGCGTGCCGATCATGGCGACAGCTTAGTGTCGCCGGCCACCCACGGCGTTACGCGCGAAGGGAGCTAGACCGACTCGCCGGGGATCTGGAGGTTGCGCGGGATCGGCCCGTGCCCCTCCTGGATCAGCACGCTGCGGCGAAGGGCGCGCAATGTGTCGGCGTTGTCGTCGAAGGCGATCGACGAGACCCGCGTGGGGAGCGAGGAGCGCGAGGGTGTGGAGTGCGAGCGCTCGAGCACGCCGAGCCCGCTGCCGAGCGCGGCGGCGGCGATGACCATCGCGGCCGCGACGCCCGTCTGGAGGCTGCGCAGCGCACCCGTGGCGCGACGCGGGAGGGTCACCGGCGTCGTCAGCAGCTCGGGCTCGACCAGGCGGAGCCGCTCCGTGAGGGCGGCAACCTCGATCGCGTACGTCCGGCACTCGGCGCAACGCGCGATGTGCGCGTCGAGCAGTGCCTGCTCCAGCTCGGAGAGCTCGCCGTCGAGGCGAAGCGACGCCCATTCCCGTGAGCGGTCACAGAGCTGTCCACTCGTGCTGTTGTTTCTCGGTTCAGTCATCGCACAACCTTTGACGGCGCAATCGCCTCGGAGTTAGCGAATCTCGGAAGTTGGGAGGGCTTGGCGAAATAACGGCTGTGCCGCCGGGCCGCGCTGCTCGCCCCGATGCAGCGTCCTCGGTCGCGCCCGTAGGGCTCCGCTACGAACGCTCCCTGCGTCCTTGCCTCGGAACGAGCATCGCACCCCGGCAACGAGCGATATTCCGCCAAGCCCTCCTAAAACAGTCTGTAGCGCGTATCGGCAACGACGCCGAGGACGATGAGCGCGAAACCGAGGCTGATGAAGATCGCCGAAAGGCTGATCGACTCGTGCTGCTCGGCCGGGCTCGCCCAGCGCAGCATCCGGCCCGGGAGCGGGATGATGAAACCGCCGCCGCCGTGCTCGCCGCGTTGGCGCACCGGACCGCGGTTGCCGGCGAAGAAGCCCAGGATCAAGATCGCCGAGCCGACCAGGTAGTAGCCGATCGAGATCGACCGGCCCACGGAGGCTCCCGCCAACACGCCGATCAAGAGCGAGACGAGCCCTGTGGTCAGCACGAGGCCGACCAGAAGCACCCCGAAGCGGCGCGCGGCCGCCGTGATCACGCGCGGGCCTGTTGCGCTGCTTCGAGCTCGACCGGTTGAGGCGGCGGCGAAACGGGTGTGCCGTGCTGCCGAACCTCTTCCTCCGTCATCGGCCAGCGTTCAAGCGGATAGAAGCAGCGGTGCTCGTGGTTCGGGCCTGCGCGGAAGAGCGCCGGCATCTCGACGTCGCAGTGCCCCTCGACGAAGCGGGGGCAGCGCGGATGGAAGCGGCAGCCGTTCGGTGGGTTGATCGGGTTCGGAACATCGCCCTCGAGCACGATCCGCTTCTTGTGGCGTCCGACGTCCGGATTCGGAACCGGCACGGCCGAGAGCAACGCGCCCGTGTACGGATGCTTCGGCTCCTTGTAGAGCTCGTTCCGCCCCGCCTCCTCGACGATCTGCCCGAGGTACATCACGAGCACGCGGTCGGAGATGTGGCGGACCACGTTCAGGTCGTGCGCGATGAAGATGTACGTGAGCCCGAAGTCCCGCTGCAGGTCCTTCAGGAGGTTGAGGATCTGCGCCTGCACGGAGACGTCCAGCGCCGAGACGGGCTCGTCGCAGACGATCAGCTTCGGATTGACGGCGAGCGCGCGAGCGACGCCGATGCGCTGCCGCTGGCCGCCGGAGAACTCGTGCGGAAACCGGTTGTAGTGCTCAGGGTTGAGGCCGACGACCTCGAGCAGCTCCTGGACGCGGCGCTTGATCTCAGCGTCGGTGCCGAGCTTGTGCACCTCCAGCGCCTCCGCGACGATGAAGCCGACGCGCTTGCGCGGGTTCAGCGACGCGTACGGGTCCTGGAAGATCATCATCATCTCGCGGCGGAACGGACGCATGTCCGAGCGCGACAGCTTCGTGATGTCCTTGCCTCGGAAGACGACCCGGCCGCCGGTCGGATCGAGGAGGCGCATGATGCAGCGCGCCATCGTCGACTTGCCGCACCCGGACTCGCCGACGACGCCGAGCGTCTCGCCCTCGCGCACGGTGAAGGTGACGCCGTCGACCGCCTTCACCGAGGCGACCTCCTTCTGGAAGATGATCCCGCGCGTGATCGGGAAGTACTTCTTCATGTCCTCGACGACGAGCAGCTCGTCGCCGTCGTAGCGCTGCGGTTCGGGCGACCTCTCGCTCACCTAGCTGGCCTCCGCCATCATCCCGGCCAGGAGCTTGGCGGCCTCGCGGTCCTTCGTCTCCTCGTCGAGGTGACACGCCTGGCGGTGGTTCTCCGAGCCGCTCACCGAAGTGAGCGGCGGGTCGACGGTCTTGCAGATGTCCATCACGTACGGACAGCGCGGATGGAAGCGGCAGCCCCTCGGTGGGTTCAGAAGCGACGGCGGCTGCCCCTGGATCTGCACGAGGCGCTCGACGTCGGCGTCGATCCGCGGCAGCGAGCCCAGGAGCCCCCACGTGTACGGGTGATGAGGCCGCTTGAAGATCTCGTGGACCGAGCCCTCCTCGGCAACCTCCGCCGCGTACATGACGACGACGTCGTCCGCGATCTCGGCGATCACGCCTAGATCGTGGGTGATCATCACGATCGCGCTGCCGAAGTCGGCCTGCAGCTTCTCGAGCAAGTTCAGGATCTGCGCCTGCGTGGTCACGTCGAGGGCGGTCGTCGGCTCGTCGGCGATCAGGAGATCCGGACTGTTGATCAGCGCCATCGCGATCATCACGCGCTGGCGCATCCCGCCGGAGAATTGATGCGGATAGTCGTCGACGCGCCGCTCGGCGCGCGGGATGCCGACCGCCTTCAGCAGGTCGATGGCGGTCTGGCGCGCCTGCCTCTGCGTCACGTCTTCGTGGAGCTTGACCGCCTCGGTGAGCTGCCTGCCGATCTTGTGCACCGGATTGAGGCTCGTCATCGGGTCCTGGAAGATCATCGCGATGTCGTTGCCGCGAATCTGGCGCAGCTTGTTCGCCGACATGGTCAGTAGGTCATCGCCCTTCCAGAGGGCCGAGCCGGAGGTGATCGTGTTCCGCTTCGGGTTCAGGCCCATGATCGTCAGGCACGTGACGCTCTTGCCGGAGCCAGACTCCCCCACGATCCCGAGCGTCTGGCCGCGCTCGACGGAGAACGTGACTCCGTCGACGGCCTTGACCACGCCGTCATCCGTCCTGAAGTGAGTCTTCAGGTCCGTTACCTCAAGAAGAGCCATCAGCTGAGAACCACTACGTCAGCCTGATCCTCGGGTCGATCCAGGCGTAGAAGAGGTCGACGAACAGGTTGAACAAGATGATCATCATCGTCGAGAAGACGACGATGCCCTGCAGGACCGGCAGATCGACGCCGTTGATCGCCGTGATCGCGGTCTTGCCGAGCCCGGGCAGACCGTAGACGGTCTCCGTGAAGACGGCGCCGCCGAGGCCGAGGCCGATGTCCATCCCGAGCATCGTCACGACCGGCAGCATGGCGTTGCGCAGCACGTGGGAGCGCATGACCAGCCACTCCGGCGCGCCCTTCGCCCGCGCGGTGCGGACGTAGTCCTCGGTGAGCGCCTCCATGACGTTGGCGCGGATCATGCGGACGTAGACGGCCGCGAAGAGGATCGCGAACGTCGTCCAGGGCAGGATCAGGTGGTACGCCCACTGCACGGGCCCGCCGCAGTCACCGGATGGACTGAAGAAGTCGCAGTAGCCGGTGATGGGAGTCAGGCCGGCCTTGTAGCCGATGAAGTAGGCGAAGATCAGCCCGATCCAGACCGGGTGCGCACTGATCCCGATCAGCACGAAGACCATCGCTAATCGGTCGAGCAGCGAGCGCGGCCGCAGCGCCGAGAGGATGCCGATCGGCACCGCCAGCGCCATCCAGAAGATGACTCCGCCGAAGAGGAGCGACGCGGTCACCGGCGCCGCCTCCGCGATCACGTGGTTGACGCTCTGCCGGTTCGTGAACGAGCGGCCGAGGCTGCGATCGATCACCAGCCGCTTCATGAACTTCCCGTACTGGATGTAGACCGGCCGGTTGGTGCCGAGGAACTTGGCGGCGCGGTCGATGCAGTCCTGCGTCGCGCGCTGGCCGCACGCCTGGCGGGCCGGGTTCGCCGGAATGATGAAGAAGATGATGTAGGTGACCATCGTGACGGCTACGAAGAGGACGGCCGCCCAAAGAAGTCGCCTGATCAGGTACCTGAACATCGCGCCGGAGATTACCTATTCGGTTGTTGAGAGGAGGTTGAGAAGCGACACCCGGAAATGCGAACGGGGCGCCGAATCAAAGAGATTCGACGCCCCGTCACAGGTTCCGTTAGTCAGTCCTCGCTACTTGAGACAGAGAGCAGCCAGGTCGACCGAGTAGATGGCGTTGAACGTGAAGCAACCCACGCGCTTCGAGACCAGGATGCGGTCGTTGAAGTTGTTGCGGGCAGCCCACGGTGCCGCGTTCTTCGAGATGTCGATGTCGAGCGCGCCATACGTGTTATAGCGTTGCGCGCCGGACAGCTTTGCGGCCGCGTCCATCTTCTTGTTGTAGGCCGGGTCGTTGAAGTACGCGACGTTGTTGTTGTTCGAGTCATGCAGGTTCTTGCCGTTGAGCAAGATGTCGATGAAGTCGAACGGGTCGGCGTAATCGGCGATCCAACCTTCGGACGTGATGTCGAACGGCTCGCCACGGGTGCCTTCCTTCGCGATCTGCACCGCGCGGGCGAACTGCTTGATCTCAACATCGAGGCCGATCTGCTTCAGGTCGAACTGGACGATCTGGGCAACTGCCCCAGACACGGCCGTGCTCGAGGTGTAGTAGACGACCTTCCCGTCCTTGGTGTGACCGGACGCCAGCTTCTTGGCGAAGGTGAAGTTCGGCGCCTTGAGCGGGTAGATGTCGGCGTCACGGAAGCCGGCCATGCCCGGGGGCAGGATCTGGTCGGTCCGCTTGCCTGCGAGGTAACCACCCTGGTTGAGCATCGCCTTGCGGTCGATCGCGAAGTTCACGGCCCGACGCAGTTGCGCGTTGCCCTTGAAGAGCGGCCGATCGTTGTTCATCGCCAGGTAGTTGACGCCGAGCTGCGGCTGGACCCAGAACTGGCCCTTGTTGACGCCGTACTTCGCGGCGACCTCAGCGTACGCTGCAGCGGGGATGCCGCCGGCGGCGTAGTCAGAGGCGCCGGACTCGGTGCGCAGGCGGATGGCCTCCTGCGAGTTACCGACGGTGTAGACGATCTGGTTGACGTTGTGCGGGCGCTTGCCCTTGTAGTTCGGGTTGCGCTTGAGCACGATCGACTTGTTCGCCGTGCGGGCCGAGATGTAGTACGGACCGGCAGCGGGGAGCACCTCGACGCCGTTCGCGTCGATGGGCAGGTTGGTCGGAATCGCGCAGAAGAACGGCATCGCGATCCGGGCAAGGAAGTCCGGGGCGGCCTGAGTCAGGTTGATGATCAGGTGCGTGCCTTTGACCTTGACGCCGGAGACCGAGCTGGCCTTACCGTCGATGGCAGCCTGGGCGCCGACGATGTCCGAGATGAACGGCGTCGACGGGGACTGCATCTTCGGGTTGGCATTGCGGTTGATCGCGTAGGCGAAGTTCGCCGCCGTGACCTTCGCACCGTTCGAGAACTTGGTGAACGTGACGTTGACGTTGAAGTCGTACGTCTTGCCGTTGTTGGACACCTTCGGGAAGCCGGTCGCTGCTTCCGGGGTGAGCTGCGCGCCCTTGGACCCGTTCGCATCCGGATAGTTCATCAGCTTCAAGCAGGTGCTGTACTCGAGCTCCCAACCAGTCGAGAGATAGTCGAGCGCTGGATCGGTGTAATCAACGTCAGTGAAGAGATCGACGTTGAGCGTGCCACCCTGTGCCAGGCCCTTGCTGACCTTGGCGGGTGCCGCGGAGTTCGCCTTACCGGCAAAACCGGCAGCGAACAGAAGGCTCGTACCGATCACGACGAACGCGATCGACAAGCTGAGCTTTTTGCTCAACTGCTGCTCCTTTCATGTGGTCGAGTCGCCGGCCGTGCCGACGACTCAGGCGCTAACGCATCCTCAGTGGCCTCAGACGAGGCGCGCGCATATTAGTTAGCGGCTCGTGAAGTTGTGTTGAGAAGCGTTAAGCGTGCCCGGCCGCAAAACGGCCAAGACGCCAGGCTGCTGGGCTCGCTGCGCCTGAGGGCTAGTGCGCCGCGCGCGGGTCAAACGCGTCGCGGAGGCCGTCGCCGAGCAGGTTGAACGCCAGCGTCGTCGCGAGCACGGCGAGGCCCGGCCAGACCATCAGCCACGGCTGCGTCGTGTAGAAGTCCGGCGCGCCGGCAAGGAGGTTGCCCCAGCTCGGCGTCGGCAGCTTGATTCCGAGCCCGAGGAACGAGAGCCCTGCCTCGGCGAGGACGTAGCCGGCGACTGCCAGCGTCGAGTAGACGATGATCGGCGCCACGAGGTGCGGCAGGATGTGCGAGCGGATGATCTTCCAGTCGCTCGCACCCACCATGCGCGCGGCCTCGACGAACTCCTTCTCCCGCAGGCTCAAGACGACGGCGCGGATGATGCGCGCGGGATAGAACCAGCCGAAGAGCGAGAAGATGACGACGAGCGTCATCACGCCCTTGCCGAAGATCCCGAACGTGATCGAGTCGAGCCTGGGGCCGACCGTGGACGCCAGCGCGATGATGAAGAGGAGATATGGGAAAGCCATCGTGATCTCGGTCACGCGCGAGATCACGGTGTCGACCCAGCCGCGGTAGTAGCCGGCCATCGAGCCGAGCAGGATGCCGATCGACATCGCGCCGGTGGTCGCGAGCACGGCGACCTCGAGCGAGACCTGCGCGCCGTAGAGCATGCGCAGGAACTCGTCGCGGCCGAGCGTCCCGTCTGCACCGAGGATGAAGAGGGTCGTATTGCCCGGGTGGAGAACGTCGTCCACGCGCGTCATCGGGCCGACGGGCAGCAGCGTGCCGGGGTCGACGGCGCTGAAGTAGAGGTCGTTCGGCCCGTGCCCGAGGATCGCCGCGGCGATCGGCGCGCCGATGAACGCAGTGAGGACGAGGACGATGATGAAGACGCCGCCGACGATCGCGATCCGGTCGCGCTTGAGACGGATCCAGACCTGCTCCCAGTAGCCGCGCGCCTTGACCGCTTCGATCTCGCCAAGCTCAGGGCCCGTCTCCGTGGCGATCGCCCCGGCCAGCCCTGCGGCTGCGCCGATTGTTCCGCCTTTGTCTTTGATGTCGGCCACTGGAATCGGGAGCATACCGACGCGCTCTTCGCGCCGATGCAGCTAGAGACGCCCCGGGCGCAGGAACGATTGTTGTGTTGTCGTTAAGGCCCCGCGCGGCGCATTCGCCGGCCAGGCGGCCTGCGGCTAGCCGGTGATGCCCTCGGCGCCGGCGACGACTTCCAGGATCTCCTGGGTGATCGCCGCCTGGCGGGCGCGGTTCATCGCCAGGGTCAGCGAGTCGATCAGCTCGCCGGCCGACTTCGTCGCGTTCCGCATCGCCGTCATCCGCGCTCCCTGCTCGGACGCGGCCGACTCGAGGAGCGCCCGGTAGAGCTGCGTCTCGAGGTACACCGGCAGCAGCCGCGCCAGGATCTCCTCCGGCTCGGGCTCGTAGATGAAGTCGCCGCGCAGCGCCTGCTCGGACGCGGCGTCGTCCTCCCCGGCCTCGAGCACCTGCTCCGGGATCGGGAGCACGTCCATGACGGTCACGCGCTGGACGAGCGGCGAGACGAACGCGTTGTAGACGACCACCACGCGGTCGACTTCGCCCTCGGAGTAGAGCTCGGCGAGCCGGTGCGCGATCGCCTGCGCATCGGCGTAGCGCGGGTCGTCGGAGAAGCCCGTCCACGCCTGGCCGACCTCGTAGCGCCGGAAGCGGAGTGTCGAGGCGCCCTTCTTGCCCGCAACGAACCAGCTCACCTCCTGGCCCTGGCCACGCAGCTCCCGCTCGAGCGCAAGCGCCCGGCGGACGACCTGCGCGTTGAACGCGCCGGCGAGGCCACGGTCGCCGGTGATCGGCACGACGGCGACGCGCTCGACATTCTCCCGTCGCTGCAAGAGCGGCAGGTTGCGGAACGACGAAGCGGCACGCGCGGTACCGACCATCAGCTCGGTCATGCGGTCCGCGTACGGGCGCATGGCCTCGATGCGGTTCTGGGCCTTGCGCAGCTTCGCGCCGGCGACGAGCTCCATCGCCCGCGTGATCTTGCGGGTGTTGCGGATCGAGCGGATCCGCCGGCTGATGTCCTGGACGGACGCCATCAGGCCGCGGCCGGCTCCAGCTCCGTGCTCGGCGAGAACGCCTTCTTGAACTGCTCGAGCTCTGCGTCGAGCTTGCCGGCGGTGTCGTCGGCGAGGTCGCCACTTCCCCGGATCGCCTCGTAGACGGTCTTGTCGGCGCGCATGTGCTCGCGGAGCTCTTCCTGGAACCGCGGCACGTCCTCGACGGGGATGTCGTCGAGGTGGCCGTTGATGCCGGCGTAGAGGGCGACCACCTGCTCCTCCATCGGCCACGGCGAGTACTGCGGCTGGTTCAGCGTCGCGACCATCCGCTCGCCGCGGGCCAGGGTCTGCTGTGTCGCCTGGTCCAGCTCCGAGCCGAACTGCGCGAACGCCTCCAGCTCGCGGTACTGCGCGAGGTCGAGGCGCAGGCGGCCGGCGACCTTCTTCATCGCCTTCGTCTGCGCCGACGAGCCGACGCGCGACACCGAGGTGCCGACGTTGACGGCCGGGCGGATGCCCGAGAAGAAGAGGTCGGACTGGAGGAAGATCTGCCCGTCCGTGATCGAGATCACGTTCGTCGGGATGTAGGCGGCGATGTCGCCGGCCTGCGTCTCGATGATCGGCAGGGCGGTCATCGAGCCGCCGCCCTTCTCGTCGGAGAGCTTCGCGGCCCGTTCGAGCAGCCGCGAGTGCAGATAGAAGACGTCGCCCGGGAACGCCTCGCGGCCCGGCGGGCGGCGCAGCAGGAGCGACAGCTGCCGGTACGAGTCGGCGTGCTTCGAGAGGTCGTCGTAGATGACGAGCGCATGCTGGCCCGCGTACATGAAGTACTCGCCCATCGCGGCGCCGGCAAACGGGGCCATCCACTTGATCGGCGCGGCCTCGGCGGCGGGCGCCGAGACGATGATCGTGTACTCCATCGCGCCCTCGTCCTTCAGCTTCTCGTACACCTGCGCGACGGTCGAGCCTTTCTGGCCGATCGCCACGTAGATGCACTTCACGTCCTGGCCCTTCTGGTTCAGGATCGTGTCGACCGCGATCGCCGTCTTGCCTGTCTGGCGGTCGCCGATGATCAGCTCGCGCTGCCCGCGGCCGACGTTCGTCATGGAGTCGATCGCCTTGATCCCGGTTTGCAGCGGCTCCTTCACCGGCTGGCGGTCGACGACGCCGGGCGCCTTGAACTCGAGCGGACGCCGCTCCGTCGTCGAGATCTCGCCCTGCCCGTCCAGCGGCCGGCCGAGCGGGTCGACGACCCGTCCGAGCAGCGCTTCGCCGACGGGGACGGAGACGACGCTGCCGGTGCGCTTCACCGGCTCGCCCTCCTTCACCTGCTCCCAGTCGCCGAAGAGGGCGGAGCCGACGTTGTCCTCCTCGAGGTTCATCGCGAGGCCGACGACGCCGTGCTCGAGCTCGAGCAGCTCCAGGGCGACGGCGTTCTCGAGCCCGTGGATGCGCGCGATGCCGTCGCCGACCTGGAGGACGGTTCCGACCTCGGCGAGGTCCGTCTCCACGTCGAAGTCGGCGATCCGCTGTTTGAGGATCGACGTGATCTCTTCGGGGCGCAGCTTCACGGGGTCTCCTTTTTCACTACGGGGTCTCCTTCACGTTGTTCAATGCCTGGCGGTTGTGAGTTCCTGGCGAAGTCTCTGGAGTCGTCCGCGGACGGATGCGTCCAGGCGCATCGATCCGGCCTGGAGGACGATGCCGCCGATCAGCTCCGGGTCGACCTTGCGGGTCGCCTCGACCGGGCGGCCTGATGCCTGCTCGATCTTCTGGACGATGTCGGCTGCCTCGGGGTCGGAAAGCGTGTAGGCGGTGGTGAGCTCGACTGCGAGCACGCGCTGCTCGGCGGCCACGAGCGCCTCGTACTCGCGTGCGATCTCCGGCAGGTCGATTGCGCGGCCCTTCTCGGCCAGCAGGCGGACGAAGTTGCTGACGAGCTTGTCGGCGTCGCCGCCGAGCATGTCGACGAGGACCGACGCCTTCACGAGTGGGTCGAGCTCGGGGTTCTCGAGCACGGCGCGAAGCTCCGCCACCGACTGGACGGCTGCGGCGAGGTCGGACAGGTCGTCGCGCACAGGCTCCAGCCGGCTCTCGTCCCGGGCCGTCTCGAAGAGCGCCCGGGCGTACATGCGATGCGCGACCGACATACCTAGCGCTGCTTCTCCAGGACGCTGAAGTCGAGCTCGGCGATCGCCTCGTCGATCAGGCGCTTCTGGTCGGCATCCGTCAGGACCTTCCGCGTCACCTTCTCGGCGGCCGCCAGCGAGAGCTGGGCGACCTCCTCGCGGATCGCGCCGAGCGCCTTCTGCGTCTCGGCCTCGATCTGGCGCTTCGTCTCCTCGATCCGGCGGGCCCGGTCCGCGTCGGTCTCCTCACGGACACGTTCGCGCTGGGCATCGGCGACACGGCGCGCCTCGGAGAGGATCTCCTCGGCGTCCTTGCGGGCCGAGCTGATGAGCGCCTCGTGCTTCTTGACGAGCTCGCGTGCCTCGATACGGGCGTTGTCCGCGTCCTCCAGCAGCTTGCGGATCCGTTCGCGCCGCTCGTCGATCGCCAGCTGGATCGGGCCGAACGCGTACCTGCGCAGGACGAAGAACGTGATCCCGAACGCAATCAGCGTCCAGATCATCAGGCCGGGGATGACCTTGATCAGTCCAGATGAGGCGCCGAGGATCATCGGATCAGATGAGCACGTAGGCGAGAAGGCCACCGATGAGGCCGTAGAACACGACCGCCTCGGTGAGGGCGAAACCCAGCCACATGATCCCCTGCAGCTCGCCGCGCAGCTCGGGCTGGCGGGCGACCGACTGGATCATGGAGCCGAAGATGTTGCCGATGCCGACGCCGGCTCCGAGCGAGCCGAGGCCGATGCCGAGGGCGAGGGCGATCGCCTTGCCGGCGTCGACGCCGTCAGCCGCAGCTGCGACAAGAGTGCCTACCACGTGTCTCCTCCTTAGTGTTCCGGCTCGATTGCCGAGCCGATGTAGATGGCCGATAGGGCAGCAAAGATGAAGGCCTGGATCGAGACGACGATCGTGACCTCGAACAGATAGAAGATCGTCGCCGCCGGGATGGCCACGATCGCGAGGAAGACGTTCTCGAGCACGAAGATCAGCCCGATGAACACCAGGATCAGCATATGTCCAGCGAGCATGTTGGCAAAGAGACGGACGGAGAGGCTGATCAGCCGCATGAACTGGCCGAGGATCTCGAGCGGAATGAGCAGCGGCAGCATCACCTTCGGCACGTCGGGGATCCAGCTCTTGAAGTAGCGGAACGGGCCGTTGTAGCGGATGCCCTCGACGTGCGTGAAGACGAAGGTCATGAGCGCGAGCGCGAGCGTGACGGAGATCGACGCGGTCGCCGCGTAGATGCCGAATGTCGGCAGGCCGTGCCACTTCTCGTTCGAGATCGGCAACGGGATGAACCCCAGCATGTTGATCGTCCAGATGAAGAGCATCAGGCTCGCCACGTAGGGGAACCACATGCCGATCGCCTTCGCTGGGAGCCCCTGCTCGGCGACCTGGGTCTGCGCGATGTCGTAGATCATCTCGCCGACCGTATGCCGCCGGGTCTGCTTCTCGCCGAAGCGCATACGCATCAGGACGATGCCGAGGATGCACGTCAGGAGCGCTCCGAGCAGCAGGTAGACGACCGCCTTGTTGATCGACATGTCGAGCGGGCCGATGTGGATCGAGATCCACGGGTCGAGCTCGAACTCGTCCTCCGGATGGAAGTCGCCCTTCGCGAGCGCAGGCGCAGGCGCCGCGAGGACGGCGAGCGTGGTGATGAGCGGGATCAGCTTCTTCATGCGGCGCGATTTCCGAAGTACGTGAGCAGCGAGAGCGAAAGCTCGACCGTGTACGCGAGCGCGTAGACGAGTGCCGCGGCAACGCCCAGAGAAGCGTCGGACACCGCGACCGCGAACACGACCACCATGACGGCGATCGCCCTGAACATCATTCCGAAGGCCACCACTCCCGAGGCGGCGAGATTACCCGCCCCGGTGCGGAGGCGCGCCAACAACAGACCGAACGCCTGGCTGCCGGCCCAGAGGACGGCGCCGAGCGCCCAGCCGGTGACCGGCCAGCCGGCGAGCAGGAAGACGGGGAGCGCAAGCGCGACGACGAACCCTGCGGCCGCCACCGGCATGAGCTTCGGCGGCGCAGGACGCGGCTGGAGCAACGCTTCTCTCATACTGTTTCTCCGCCGCGAGCGCCGCTCACGACAGCGCGCTCCGGTAGCGGCGGTAGACGCCGAAGACGCCCGCCGGAATGCCGACGACGAAGCCGATCAGGAGGCCGATCCCGAGCGAGCCGGCCGCCCAGCCGATCAACATGCCGACGATCGCGACCGCCGCCGTGTAGCCGACCAGCACCATGCCCGCGCCGGCCAGGGGGAGCGTTGGGCGCGTCTCCTGCATTTCGCGGCCAGCATATCGAACGAGACGGCGCGCTTGTAACAGGCCAAATCCGCTTGGAAAGCGGAAACGGGCGACGCTTGTAAGCTCCGCGAATGGACATCGAGCGGTGGGGATCGGGCCCTCGCGTGGTGCTCGTGCACGGCAGCGTCGGCAACGGCACGTCGTCCTGGGCGACGCTTCGGCCGCTGGCGGAGCGGTACACCCTGCTCGTCCTGAACCGGCCGGGCTTTCCGCCGAACCCACCCGTCGATCGCCTCGATTTCGAGGAGCAGGCCGGGCTCGTCGCCGAGGTCGTCGAGCCGGGCGACCACCTCGTCGGCCATTCCTACGGCGGCGTGATCGCGCTCTACGCAGCGGCCGCGCGCGCGGGCGACCTCCGCTCGCTGACGCTGCTCGAGCCGCCGGCGACGCGAATCGCGCTCGAGCATCCGGCGGTCGCAGAGTTCGCCGAGGGAGGCGCATTCCTCTGGGCAAACGGGCCGGACGAGCCTCGTGCCTTTCTCGCCGCGTTCCTGGCCCGTGTCGGCTCGGGACGCGGAGAGCTGCCTGACCCGCTGCCGCCCGATCTCGAGCAGGGAGCCCGGACGCTGATGGTCGAGCGAGGGCCCTGGGAGGCCGACCCCCCTCTCGACGCGCTGGCCGGAACGCACTTCCCGAAGCTCGTCGTCTCGGGCGGGCACATCGACGCCTTCGAGACGATCTGCGACGTGCTTGCAGAGCGCCTCGCTGCGGAGCGAGCTTGCTGCCCGGGCGCGGGCCACGCGATCGCGCGGGCGCCGGGGTTCAGGGAGCTGCTGAGCTCGTTTCTACGACGGGCGGACGATTGACCTCGCGCTCGACGAGGTCGCGCAGCCGCTCAGGCGACCACGCGCGCCGGGCGCCGATCAGGAGATCGGTGATCATCCGGGGCAGGATCCCCGCGGCCCCACCGGAGACGTCCTCTTCGGTCTGAACCAGCGTGCCGCCGTCCTGTGGCGTCAGCTTGATCTCGATCCGGACCGTCGCGGAACGGCCGGCGCGCGCACGGACGAGAAGCCGGTTCGGCTCGTCGGCCTCGAGCACCCGGGTCTCGTCGCCGATCCTCAGCGGACCGATGCCCACGTCGTACTCGAGCGTGGACCCGGGGCAGGGCCACTCACCGGTGCTTTCCTGCACCTCGAACGCGCCGAAGACCCACTCCCCGTAGAGGTCCGGGTCCGCGAGGACACTCCAGACGCGCTCGGGGGGTGCGTCGACCAAGACCTCTTTGCGCGCCATGACGTATGTCTACCCGAAGACACCGCTGAGGAAACAGCCGGGGCTACGCCGACCGGCGCTCGCGCGCCTGTTCCTCGCGCCGGCGGATCACCGGGTTGCCGAGCTTGACGATCTCCAGCAGGTAGACGATGTAGATCGAAACAGCGAGCGCGCCGAGCCCGATCAGGCCGTCGATGAGCGTCGGCCCGAGGCGCCAATCGCCGTGGGGGCGCGGATGCACGAACTTCGTCGCCAGTGCCGCGCCGGCGAGCGCGACGCACCACGCGTACATCGTCAGGACCGCGCGGCGGTGCGAGAAGCCGATGTTGAGGAAGCGGTGATGCAGGTGCGAGGCGTCTGCGGTCCAGATTGGCTGCTTGTGCTTCAGGCGCTTCGCGACGACGAACGACGTGTCGAGAATCGGGATCGCCAGCACGAGCAGCGGCAGCAGAAGCGTCACGAAGGCTGCCGTTTTCAAGAGGCCCTGGATCGACACCGCAGCGAGCGTGAAGCCCAGCAACAGCGCGCCGGAGTCACCCATGAAGATCCGCGCCGGATAGAAGTTGTGGCGCAGGAACCCGAGCGAGGCGCCGAAGACGATCGCGGCGAGGACAGCAGGCGCCGGCTTCCCGAGCGAGAGCGCGAGCACCGAGAAGGTGAAGCCGGAGATCGCGGCGACGCCCGCGGCGAGCCCGTCCAGGCCGTCGAGGAAGTTGAACATGTTCATGATCGCGATGATCCAGAGCCACGACGCGGGCATCCCGAGCCACGCCGGCAGCTCGTGGACACCGATGAACGGGAAGGTGAAGCGGTCGACCCAGATCCCCGCCCACACGGGGATCGCGGCGGCGATTCCCTGACCCGCGAGCTTCTCCCACCAGTGGAGGCCGCGAAAGTCGTCGATCGCGCCGACGGTCGTCGCCACGGCCATGCCGAGCAGGAGCCCGCGCGTCTCGGTCCCGAGGTCGAGGAAGGCGAGCGCCGGGACGAAGATCCCGAAGAAGAGCGCCAGCCCGCCGAGCCGCGGCACCGTGCGCTTGTTGGCGCGCCGCGCCTCCGGCCGGTCGACGACGCCGAGCACGCGTGCCATGCCGCCGACGGCAGGCGTCAGGAGGATGACGATCACGCACGCGACCCCGGCGCCCCAGAGAACCTCGAGATGGTTGCGAAGCTCGTGCCACATCGCGCGCTACTTCGTCCCGTAGAGGCGGTCTCCCGCGTCGCCGAGGCCGGGAACGATGTACCCCTTCTCGTTCAGGTGGCTGTCGATCGAGGCGACGACGATGTGCACGTCCGGATGATCCGCGGTGATGTGGGCGATGCCCTCGGGAGCCGCGATCAGCGCGATCAGCCGCACCGACGAGGCGCCCGCGTCCTTGACGATCTTCACCGCGGCGGCGGTGGAGTTGCCCGTCGCGAGCATCGGGTCGAGCAGGATCACGTCGCGCTCGGCGATGTCGGCCGGGAGCTTGACGTAGTACTCGACCGGCTCGAGCGTCTCCTCGTTCCGGTAGAGCCCGATGAAGCCGACGCGGGCGACCGGGATCAGGGAGAGGACGCCGTCCAGCATCCCCATGCCCGCACGCAGGATCGGGCAGACCGCGACCTTCTTGCCGGGGATGCACTTCGCGCGGGTCCGCTCGAGCGGCGTCTCGACCTCGACCTCCTCGACCGCGAGGTCCTTCGTCGCCTCGTAGGTGAGGAGCAGCGTCAGCTCGTTGACGAGCTGGCGGAAGAGCTGCGTGTCGGTCTCCTTGTCGCGCAACAGGCCCAGCTTGTGCTGGACGAGCGGATGGTCGACCTCGGTGACCATGCTCCCGGGGACGGCTGCGCTCTCGGCGATCGTCACGCGTAGGTCGTGAAGCCGCGGAAGCCCGGATAGAGCGGCCGCCGGTCGCAGAGGGCGAGCGACCGCGCCGCGAGGGCGTCGATGTCCGCGTCGTCGGCGAGGGCAGCGACGATCACGCGTCCGACCTCGCGGAAGTCGTCGTCGTCGAAGCCGCGCATCGTCGCGGCAGGCGTCCCGATCCGCACCCCGGAGGCGACGGTCGGGGGGCGCTCGTCGAACGGCACGGTGTTGCGGTTGACGGTCATCTTCACGTCGTGCAGCCGCTCTTCGGCGTCCTTGCCCGTCCACTCGGTGCGGCGCAGGTCGAGCTGCAGCAGGTGCGTGTCGGTGCCGCCGGTGAGGACGTCGAGCCCGCCGGCCTGCAGCTCCTCGGCCAGCGCGTCGGCGTTCGCGCGCACCTGGCCCTGGTAGTCCCGGAACGCCTCGGTCATCGCCAGCTTGAAGCACGTCGCCTTGGCGGCGATCGTGTGCATCAGCGGTCCGCCCTGCATGCCGGGGAAGACGGCGCGGTCGATCGCCTGAGCGTGCTCCTCGCGGCAGAGGATGAACCCCGCGCGAGGGCCGGAAAGCGTCTTGTGGGTCGTCGAGGTGACGAAGTCGCAATGGGGAACCGGGTTCGGATGCAGCCCGGCGGCGACGAGCCCCGCGAAGTGGGCCATGTCGCAGAGCAGCATCGCGCCGACCTCGTCGGCGATCTCGCGGAAGCGGTCGGCCTCGATGGTGCGCGGGTAGGCCGAGCCGCCGCAGATGATCAGCTTCGGCCGGTGCTGCTTTGCGAGGTCGAGCACCTCGTCGTAGTCGACCATGTCGGTCTCACGGCTGACGCCGTAGTGGGCGATCGTGTACTGGCGGCCCGAGAAGTTGACCTTCAGGCCGTGCGTCAGGTGGCCGCCGTGCGAGAGCTCGAGCGAGAGGATCAGGTCGCCCGGCTGCAGCGCCGCCATGTAGACCGCCATGTTCGTCTGCGCGCCCGCGTGTGGCTGCACGTTCGCGTGGTCGGCGCCGAAGAGCGACTTGGCGCGATCGATGGCAATCGTCTCGATCTCGTCGACGACCTCGCAGCCGCCGTAGTACCGCTTGCCGGGATAGCCCTCGGCGTACTTGTTCGTCGGCACGGAGCCGACGGCCTCGAGAATGCTCGGCCACGTGAAGTTCTCGGACGCGATCAGCTCGATCTGCCCGCGCTGACGCTCGAGCTCGCGGCCGAGGAGCTCCGCGATCTCCGGATCGACGTCGGTGAGCCCCGCCGTGCGGAGCCGGTCGAGGGTTTCCTGTGCGACAGCCATCGGCGCTCCTTCCCGGTTCGAAGGCCATCGTACTCGCGCCGCCGGAGAGCCCGCGGTTGGCGGCGTCACGCGAGCGCGGCGGCGGCGCGTGCGATCGCCTCGGCGGACGGCGCGGCGCCTTCGCGGAGCACGCGCGGTTCCTCGCCGGTGAAGTCGATCACCGTCGACGCGGTGCCGGGCAGCTCGCCGCCGTCGACGAGAGCAGCGGCGCCGTCGCGGATCTCCGGCGGCACGTCGGCGAGCCGGCGCGGATCGGGGCCGCCCGCGACGTTCGCGCTCGTCGCGGCGACGGCGCCGACCGCGGCGAGCACTAGCGCCGCGACGGCCGGCAGCTCCGGCACGCGAACGCCGATCGCGTCGGGCGTCGTCCCGGCCAGCCACGGATAGCGGCGAGCCGGGTTCGGGAGGACGAGCGTGTAGCCGCCGGGCAGAAGCGCGCGTGCGATCGTGGCAGCGCGCCCGGTCAGCTCCGGGATCCGCTCGAACAACGCGTCGAGATCGGCCGCGAGCAGCGCCGTCGGCTGGGTTTCTGTGCGGCCCTTCAGCCGGTAGAGCCTGCGCACCGCCTCCTCGCGGTCCGGCGTCGTGCAGAGCCCGTACACCGTGTCCGTCGGCAGGACGACCGGCAGGCCCTAGCGCTATCGCGTCGGCTGCGTCCACTGCGCCTCCACGACTCGCTCCAGGCCGGCGAGGTCGCGGCGAATCGTGATCGCCTCGTAGCCGAGCGCTTCGACCATGGTGGCGACGGCGCCCGCGCCTTCACCGTGCGTCTCGAGAACGAGCCACCCGCCCGGCTTCAGCGCCTCGCGGGCGCGTGAGGCGAGCGCCTCGGTCTGACCGTCGTCGAGGAGCGCGGCTTGCGGCTCCCAGTCGCGCACCTCCGGCTCGAGCGACTCGAGCTCGTCGCCGAGACGTACGGCGGGTTCGAGACGACGAGATCGTAGGGTCCGCCCGGAAGCGGGTCGTGCAGGTCGCCTCCGACGAGCTCGATCTCGATGCCCGTCAGCGTCGCGTTCTCACGCGCGAGCGCGAGCGCATCCGGCGAGTTGTCGAGCGCGGTCACGCGAGCGCCGGGGTGCTCGCCCGCGATCGCGAGCGCGATCGCACCGCTGCCCGCCCCGACATCGAGCACGGCCGGCGCGTCCTTTCCCGCGATGAGCGCGAGCGCCGCCTCGACCACGATCTCCGTCTCGGGCCGGGGCACGAGTGCGCGCGAGTCGGTCTTCAGCGTCAGGTGCCTGAACCCCCAGGTGCCGAGGACGTACGCCAGTGGCTCGCGCTTCCCGCGTCGCTCCACGAGGGCTCGCGCTGCCGCACGCTCCTGCTCGGTCAACGGCCGGTCGTGTTGCGTGTACAGCTCGAGCCTGGTCAGCCCAAGCGCCTCTGCGAGGATCAGCTCCGCGTCGAGGCGGGGACGTTCGACGCCTTTGCGCTCGAGGTACTCCGTCGCGGCCTGCAGCACTTCCTGGAGGATCACGCGCCGTCTTCGAGCGCGCGCCGGCGATCCTCGGAAGTGATCGCCTCGGTGAAGTCGTTGAGGTCGCCGTCGAGAATCTGGTCGAGCCGGTGCACCGTCAGCTTGATCCGGTGATCGGTGAGCCGGTTCTCCGGGAAGTTGTAGGTGCGGATCTTCTCGGCCCGCTCGCCGCCGCCGATCTGGGAGCGGCGTTGCGCAGAAAGCTCCGCCTGCTGCTTCTCGCGCTCGGCCTCGAAGAGGCGCGCCCGGAGCACACGCATCGCCTTCTGCTTGTTCTGGAGCTGCGATTTCTCGTCCTGCATCGCGACAACGATGCCCGTCGGGACATGCGTGATCCGCACTGCGGAGTCGGTCGTGTTGACGCTTTGCCCGCCCGGGCCGGTTGACCGGTAGACGTCGATCTTCAGATCCTCGTCCTTCATGTCGACCTCGACTTCCTCGACCTCGGGCATCACTGCGACCGTGGCGGTCGATGTGTGGATGCGGCCCTGCGATTCGGTCTCCGGAACCCGCTGCACGCGATGTGTGCCGCCTTCCCACTTGAAGATCGAGTACGCACCGTCGCCCTTGATCGCGAACACGGCTTCCTTGACACCGCCCGCGTCGCTCTCGCTGGTCGTGAGCGGCTCCCATTTGAAGCCTCGCCGCTCGGCGTAGCGGGTCAGCATGCGGACGATGTCGCCGGCCCAGAGCGCCGCCTCGTCGCCACCGACCCCCTGGCGTACCTCGACGATCACGTCCTTGGAGTCCGCCGGGTCGGCCGGGACAAGCGCCAGCTTCAGCTCCTCCTCGACCTGCGCGAGACGCTCCTCGAGCTCCGGCACCATTTCCTTCAGGTCGGAATCGTCTCCTGCAGCGTCGAGGTCTTCCCGCGTGGCACGCCATGTCTGGGCGAGCTTCCACGGACCTTCGAGCTCCTTCAGGCGCCGGCCGACGTCGGCCGCCTCTCTGTGATCGTTGTAGACGGCAGGGTCCGAGAGACGCTCCTGCACTTCCTTGTAGGAGCGCTCCAACTCGTCGATCAGGTTCTCGGTCGTCGATGCCATCAGCACAAAGGGTATCGCCGCATCAGCCGTGACCAGCGGCTTTGCGGCGACCCATCAGGGCCGACGGCCGACGATCGCCTCGTCCGGGCGGCGCCAGAAACCGACGCTGAGCTCGTACCCGCCGATGCGCGGCCGGGCATACGGCCGGTAGGTCGAGTCGACCGCGCGTCGGACGAGCTCGGCGAGTGAGAGCCCCGTGCGGGTCGACTCATCGCGGAGGAACGCGTGCTGGCGATCCGTCAGCGTGATCTGCGTCCTGCGGCCCATGACGAAGGTGTACATCACCATCACCGGGGCGATCGCAACGATTGTGCGCCCGAACTGGAACGAATGCGGCCTGCCTGCGCAGGCGCCGTCAGGAGCCGCGCGCTAGACGAGCTCGGCCGACTCGAGCACGACCTCGGTGCCGGCGAGCGCCTTCGACACCGGGCAGTTGGCCTTCGCTTCCTCGGCTGCTGCCTTGAACGCTTCCGGCGTCAGACCCGGCACAGTCGCCTTGACGCTGAGCGCCGAGCGCTTGATTCCCTCACCCGGCTGAAAGGTGACCGTGGCGGACGTCTCGAGCTGCTCCGGCGGATTTCCGGCCTGTGCGAGACCGTGCGCGAGAGCCATCGAGTAGCACGACGCATGCGCGGCGGCGATCAGCTCCTCCGGCGAGGTCTTGCCCCCGGGCTCTTCCGAGCGGGCGGGCCAGCTGACATCGAGCGGAGGAAGCGCGCCGCTCGTGACCGAGCTGATCTGCCCGCTCCCGCTCATCAAATCTCCATGCCACACCACATCTGCACGACGGTCGGTCGCCATCGGTGCTCCTTTCCTCGGGCCTCTTTCTAGGCCATGATTTCGACTTTGCGCTCCGCGCTGTCCAAACGACCCTCACGGTCGAGGACTTCCCGGAGTGCGCGAATCGAGACCTCGAGCTGGTCGAGCGTCGGCTCCCGCGTCGTCAGCCGCTGCAGCCAGAGGCCAGGCGCGAGCAATGCCATCAGCGCCCGGTTGTCCGTGTGCCGCCCGGCGAAGCGGATCAGCTCGTAGGCGAGCCCGGCGATGACCGGCAGGAGCAGGATCCGCGAGACGATCAGCCAGTACCAGGTCGGACGGCCGAAGAAGGCGAAGACGAAGATCGCGATCACCATCACCCAGAGCAGGAACGCCGTTCCGCAGCGGGGGTGGATGAGCGAGAACTTCTGCACGCGCTCGGGCGAGAGATCCGAGCCGGCTTCGTACGCATTGATCGCCTTGTGCTCGGCGCCGTGGTACTGGAAGACGCGCCGGAGATCGGGCAGCAGCGAGATCAGCGACAGATAGAGGACGAAGATCGTCACCCGGATCAGGCCCTCGACGATCACGAACCAACCCGTCGTGTCGATCGGGAGCCAGGCGGTGATCAGCGCCGGCGTGACCTTGAAGAGGGCGACCGCGAAGCCGATCGCGATCGCAAAGGCAAAGAAGAGCTGAGTGCGACTGAGCTCGGTCTGGATCTCACCCGTCTCGGAATCCTCCTCCTGGGCGGCGACGTTCGCGGAGATCGCCAGGGCGCGGAAGCCGATCGCGAGCGACTCGCCGAGGGCAATCACACCGCGAATCACCGGCAAGCGGAACACGAAGTTCCGCGCCATCGGCGAGTGAATGGTGGCGTTGACCTCGGTGATGCCACCGTCGGGACGGCGGACGGCGACGGACCAGTTCGAAGGGCCGCGCATCATCACGCCCTCCAGGACCGCCTGGCCCCCGATCGGTGCGCTCATAGGAGGTTAGGCGTTGGCCTTCTGGGCGCGCTCGAGGCGACGCTGGAAGCGCTCAACGCGACCGCCCGTGTCCATCAGCTTCTGCTTGCCCGTGTAGAACGGGTGGCAGTTGGAGCAGATCTCCACGTGGAGCTCAGCCTTGGTCGAGCGCGTATGGAACTCGTTCCCGCAGGAGCAGTGAACGTGTGCCATGACGTACTCGGGATGGATGTCGGCCTTCATCGCCCGGCCAGAATAGCAACTGCCGTCGCCGCGGCCACGTTGCCGCCCGAGACGACTGCCGCGACGGTGGAACCGGCTTCGACGTGCACTTTCCCGGTCAGAAGCGCGGCCGTCGCGGCGGCGCCGGCCGGCTCGCAGGCGAGCTTGGCGCGGCTGTAGAGGAAGCGGAACGCCTCCTCGATCTCCTCCTCGGTGACGAGCACCGATTCGACGCCGTACGCCTGGCAGACCGCGAGAGCGTTCGGCCCTGCGAACGGCGCCCCCAGGCCGTCGGCGATCGACGTCGGCTCGACCGGGACCGACTCGCCGGCCGCGAGGGCATCGTGCATCGCCGGCGAGCGCTCCGGCTCGACTGCGATCACCCGTGCCCGGCCCGCCGCCGCAGCCGCGATGCCGGAGATGAGCCCGCCGCCACCGACTGGGACGACGATCGTCGTCGTCTCCGGTGCGTCCTCGAGGATCTCGAGCCCCACGGTTCCTTGTCCCGCCTGCACCAGCGGGTCGTCGAAGGGATGGACGAGCGTCCTTCCTGTCTCGGCCTGCAGCTCCGCGAGCCGGGCAAACGCCTCCGGCGAGCCCGACGATTCTGTGTCGACCGACGCGCCGTACTCGCGCGCGGCGGCGATCTTCTGCTCGCTCGCGCCTTGCCACATGACGACGAGCGCGTCGATCCCCTCCGTCGCGGCGGCCCAGGCGACAGCCTGCGCGTGGTTGCCCGCCGAGATGGCAATCACGCCTGCGGCCTTCTCGTCCGGCGTCAGCGAGGCGAGCTTGTTGAGCACGCCGCGCGGCTTGAACGAGCCCGTGACCTGGAAGAGCTCCGCCTTCAGCCTGACCGTCGCGCCGAGGCGCTGCGAGAGCGTGCGCGAGGTGAGGAGCGGCGTCCGGTGCAGACGGTCGCCGATCGTCTCGCGGGCGGAGCGAACGTCGTCGACCGAGAGCACGGCCGGATCGTACTGACCCATCCAGGGCTCGCGGAGCTAGCCGAACGTGCCCCCGGCTCTAGCCGAACGTAATCGTGCGGCAGCCGCGGAGGTCGAGCACGATCCGCCCGCCGGTCTCCGCGACGCGAATCAGCACCTGCTCGCAGTCGCGACAGCGGATCGTCGCGCCCGGCCCACCGAGATACGCGACGAGCTCGGCGATCGGACGCGAGGCGCCGCACCCGTCGCACACGCTCGCGGCGGTGGTCGGCTCCAGCGCGAACACCGTGCTCAGGATCCCCGCTGCAGCATTTCCGTCCAGTGCCTCCATCTCAGCCTCCGGTTGGTCCGAATCTCTCTGTCTTGATCAGCATGCGGTCGTGTCCGAGGTTCGTCAGCGCGACGGCGACCGCCTCGACGAACGGCGTCGGCCCGCACACGAACACCTGCGGCCGCTCGGCCGGCGGCGGGGCGACCTCACCCAGCAACTCCGCGTCGACGCGTCTCGCGTAGCCCTGCCAGCCCTCCGGCTGCTGGCGGGTCAGCGTGTGGACGACCGTCAGCCCGCCAGCGTCGAGCAGCCCCAGCTCGTCGCGGTAGATCACGTCATCAATCGTCCGCCACGACGCGAGCAGCGTCGCCGGCACGTCGGAGCCGGCCGCAGCGCGGTGACGCGCCATCGACATCAGCGGCACGATCCCCGCGCCGCCGCCGACGAGCATGAGCGGCCCGCCCAGCGAGACCTCCCAGACGAAGTAGCCGCCGACCGGCCCCCGCAACTCGAACTGCTCGCCGAGCTCGAGGTCGCCCGCGAGATACGGCGACACCTCGCCGTCGTCGAGCCGCTCGACGGTCAAGACGAGCCGTCCCTCCTCCGGCGCCGAGCCGATCGAGTACGAGCGCTCCGCCTGGTAGCCGTCCTCCGC
>CAVQYE010000008.1:0-57212 GCA_963718065.1 uncultured Actinomycetes bacterium
CCGTCTACTTGGTCAATTACATCGTTTCTGGTGGTCCGGCACCGTGTCCATTGATGGCTGGGGATTGTGACTGCAATACTATTGTCAACATCTCAGATGTAGTGTACCTGATCATCTACATCTTTGTCTCTTGTGCTCCAGCACCATGTGCTGGGTGTAAGTAAGCATGGACTCGTAGGTTTTGAATTCCCCCATTTGCGTATCAGTCAACTGCTCGCACGCAGGCACCGGGAGTCAGGAAACTGGCTTCCGGCTCTGTTTTGTGGAGATTCTCCCCCATCCCTTTCGTGTGAACGGTTGCACGACCTAAGGCAAGTGTTCAATTCCTTGATGCAGATGAATGGAGTTGATCCTGCAACTATGGGTAAGATTCTTGGGCATAAGGACATTGAAACGACGATGATCTACACTCATCAAACAGATGAGCATTTAAAGAGGTCACTTGGGAAGATTGATATCAGATGGTTTCCTGAGCTGGCGCTTAGGGATTGGCAAGGGGTTAATGGATAACGAATATGGGGATTTGAGGGCGACCGTTTAGTGGGGATTACAGAACCCATCTTGACAATCTGGTAGGTTCGGTTATCTTATTTGCGCTTCATACTTCAACCGATGTGGGGGGGACAAATGAAGAAAGATGTTATTCTATTATGGCTGACTTTGTCGGTTCTGTTACTCTCTCAGTTAGCCATTTCCAGAACAATTCACGTCCCTGGCGATTCCGCAAACATTCAGTCTGGAATCAACGGCTCGGTCGATGGTGACACTGTGCTTGTCGCTCCCGGCGTTTATGTAGGGGATGGGAACCGTGACATGGATTTTGGCGGGAGGAGAATTGTCCTTAAGTCAACTGCTGGTTCGGATTCTAGCGTGATCGACTGCCAAGGAGATGGGCACCGTGGTTTCTACTTCCACACAAACGAAGACTCTTTATCGAGAGTTGAAGGCTTTACAGTCATGCATGGCAGGCTTTCGTTGGGTAGCTATTGGCCGTACATATCTGGAAGTGGTGGAGCAATTCTGTGCGATAGTTCGAGCCCGGTAATCAGCAAATGCCGTTTCATTGATGATAAGGCTTCTTGTGGGGGTGCTCTACGCTGCCGTTAACTCCTCCAGCCCACTTGTGATACACTGCTCGTTCGAGAACGACTCTGCCTTTGCAGTGACGGGTGGTTATGGCGGTGCGATTTACTGTGAAAGGAATGCTACTCTGAGAGTAAGGAATTCTGTGTTCATTGCCAACAAGTCTGAAGCCTATGGTTGTGTCGCGACCAACTGGAACGCGGCATTATCGTTTGAAAACTGCACCTTCTACGGCAACTTTGCGGGTACTGTGATCGTTGCAGGAGCCGGGGAAGGAAGTAGTGCGACGCTTGATTTGCAGCGCTGCATCTTCGCCTTCAATGATGGGTATTCAGTATTCTTTGAACAAGCTGGTGGTACTAATCTCCTAAACGTTACCTGTAGTGACATTTTTGGTAACTCCGGTGGAGATTGGGTTGGAAATCTGGCAGGACAAGATTCTTTGAACGGCAATTTCGCTGCCGATCCGCTCTTCTGTGACACCTTACGAAGGCATCTACAGCTGACAGCAGGCTCCCCATGTTTACCATCAGGTAACAGTTGCGCTGTCTTGATTGGTGCAAACGGTGCCGGATGTCCCCCGGTCCCCGCGTTCGGTTTCTCGCCGGATACCGGCGTCATTCCTCTGGCCGTTCAGTTCACCGAATCATCCTTGTATTCACCCATATCTTGGAAATGGTCGTTTGGAGACGGCGACAGTTCCTCGGTTCAAAATCCGTCACATACTTATTCTGCCGTGGGCAATTACTTCCCCCAGTTGACAGTTTGTAATGCCTATGGCTGCGCCACCATCGTGTCTGCTCGTCCGATAGTGGTGACAGATGGTATTCCGATTTCGGATTTCACATTTGCGCCTGACTCCGGCCTTATACCATTGACCGTTAACTTCTCGGATTTGTCCTCGATTCTTCCACATCCTGGCGATGGTTGTTTGGGGACGGTGACAGTTCCTCTGCCCAGAATCCATCACATAACTATGCTACCAAGGGCAATTATTACCCCCAGCTGAAAGTTTGTAACTCGTACGGTTGTGACACGTTCGTGTCAACTCGTCAGATCGTGGCCATGGAAGTCACTCCCGTAGCGAACTTCACGTTCACGCCTGATTCCGGTTTCATACCGGTGGCCGCAAACTTTTCGGATTTGTCCTCGAATTCTCCCACATCATGGCAATGGTTGTTTGGGGACGGTGACAGTTCCTCGGTTCAGAATCCATCTCATACTTTTTCTACCGTGGGCAATTACTTCCCTAGTCTGAAGGTCTGCAATTCCACTGGTTGTGACTCGGTCATTTCTACACAGCCGATCGTGGCGAAAGATGGCACTCCCACAGCAAGATTCACCGTTTCTCCTGATTCAGGTTGTGGTTCGCTAGTGGCGCAATTTGGCGACTTGTCCACTAACGAGCCAACTTCCTGGGAGTGGACATTTGGTGACGGAGGGCAGTCATCGTTACAGCATCCAACCCATGATTACCAGGCGAATGGCTTATATTACCCCCAGCTGAAGGTCTGTAATTCATATGGCTGCGATTCCGTAGTCTCTGGTCGCCCCATTATTGTAAGGAAAAGCACTTGCACTGATTTCACAGCGACGCCCCGATTTGGTCCTAGTCCCTTAACCGTGCAATTTGCTGACAGTTCAAGTAGCAATGTTACGAGTTGGCTCTGGGATTTTGGGGATGGCGTGACGTCGAATGTATGAGCGTGTGCGCCGCGTCGGTGCACGTGACGGCGAGCGGCGGCGACGTGAGATTGACGTCGTTCTGCGCCAGGCACCCGTACGGGACGCCGGCCTGGTCGACCTGCGTCGTGTGCGCCGCGTCGGCGTTCTTGAGGCCGTTGACCCCTTCCCAGCCGCCGTACAGGTTGTCGAAGCTGTGGTTCTCCTCGTAGATGACGACGATGTGCTCGATGCCGCGAAGCCCGCTGTGCCCAGGCTTCTTGCCATGATCGGCCGAGGCGGCCGAGGCGCCGGCGATCATCATGAGTGCGGCCGCCGCGACGGCTGCGACCAGCAAGCTGCGTGCAGTGCTCGGCCGCGGTTTGATCCGGAGATGCTGCGACATTTTCTCCTCCCCTGTTGGCTCTTCTCGTCGTTTCAGCGCTTGTCCTACCACTCCGGCCGCGATTCATGCATGCGGAAGCGGGCGGTCCTGCAGCCGGGCCCGCCCGCGGACGCGGGATCTGAGGTGTGGCGCCGCCAGGCGGCGTCGGAGGCGGGAACCGGCGGCGGCTCGCGGATCAGGAGCAGACTTCGCCCGCTGCGGTATCCACCAGTTGGCATCGCCGAGCAGGCGCATGATCGCGGCACGAGCAGGGCGGCTATCAGCAGCGCCGTGTCGTGCCTCGATTCTCAGACGGCCGAGCGGCACGAAAGTCATCGCGGCGAGCCGGGCGCGGCGCCGTCAGCGTTCGATCGGGTCGAGCACGACGACCGGGATCCGCCGGCTCGTCTTCTGCGCGTACTTGTCATAGCCCCGATACCGGTCCGCTAGTGCGCGCCAGAGGCGCTCGCGGTCATCCCCCACCGCGTCATGGGCGCGCACCCGCATCGTCTCGCCGCCGACGATCACCTCGGCGAGCGGGTTCGCCTGCAGGTTCAGGTACCAGAGCGGGTGCCGGTCCGCGCCGCCCTTCGACGCGATCACGGCGTAGCCCTCGCCGGCGGGCGTGTAGAGGAGCGGCTGCCGTCGCGGCCGCCCGCTCCGGCGTCCGCTCGTCGTCAAGAACAGCACCGGCAGCCCGCCGATCGTCCCGCCCAGCCGGCCGCCGGTCAGCGAGTAGATGCCCTTGTGAGCCCCCGCGAGGATCCGGAATCTCAGATCAGCCATCGCGTACCTCATCGCTCGCGCCGGCGGCGTCGTCCTCGTAGAGATGGCACGCGACCACCGCGGCGCCGACCCGCCGAGCGGACGGGTACACGGTGCGGCAGACGTCCATCGCGAACCGGCAGCGGGGATGGAAGTGGCAGCCGGTCGGCCGCTCGATCGGGCTGGGGATGTCGCCTGAGACGGCCGGCGTGATTGCGCGCCGCCGAGGCGTCGGCTTCGGCGCAGCCTTCAGCAGCGCCTGCGTGTACGGGTGGAGCGGCTGCGCGAAGAGCGTCTCCGTCGGCGACTGCTCGACGATCCGGCCCAGGTACATGACGGCGACGTGCTCGCTGATGTGGCGCATCACCGTCAGGTTGTGCGAGATGAACAGGTAGGTGAGCCCGAGCTCCTCCTGGAGCCGCATCATCAGGTTGAGCACCTGGGCCTGCACGGAGACGTCGAGTGCCGACACCGCCTCGTCGGCGACGATGAACTCGGGCTCGACCGCGAGGGCGCGCGCGATGCCGATCCGCTGCCGCTGGCCGCCGCTGAACTGGTGCGGGCGCCGGCCGGCGAACTCGGGCGCCAGGCCGACGCGCTCGAGCAGGTCGAGGATCCGCGCCTTGCGGTGCTCCTTCGGCACGATCCGGTGCACGGCGAGCACCTCGTCGAGCATCTGGCGCACGGTCATCGTCGGGTTCAGCGACGAGTACGGATCCTGGAAGATGACCTGGATCCGCTTGCGGAGCTGGCGGGCGAATCGCTCGATGCTGCCCGAGCACGCTGTGGCCCTCGAAGAGGATGTCGCCGGACGTCGGCTTCTCGAGCTGGAGCAACAGGCGCCCGAAGGTGCTCTTGCCCGAGCCGCTCTCGCCGACGAGACCCAGCGTCTCGCCCCGCTGGATCGCGAGCGACACGTCCTCGACGGCGACGAGCACTTGCTCCTGCCCGCGCATGCGCCGCACGACGCCGCCGGACTGCGGAAAGTGCTTCGTGAGGAGCCGTGTCTCGAGGAGCGGCGTCTCAGTCGTCGGTGTCTGGGTCGCGTCAGCCACAACGAGCCTCTACGCGAGCCCGAGCAGGCCGGCGATGTTCGCACCCGAATCCACCTCGGGCTCGATGACGCCGCCCGGCGCCGAGAGGAGCAGCGTCACACCCGGCCCGTTGCCGAGGATCGGGCTGTCGCCACACGCGACGACGCCGACCGTCAGCGCGCCCTCGCGGTAGCCCGTGTAGTAGGTCGCGTCCCAGTCGCGCACCGCAACGAGATCGCCGAGGCGCAGGCCTGCGAGGTCGCCGTCGGTGCCGTTCTGGAGAGCGACCGACGTGATCGCGCTGACCCGGCCGCTGCCCATCCCCATCACCTCCGGCGGGAGCACGCGCGTCACGCGAACGGCCAGGGCTCCGTCGCGCCGCGCCGGCGCCCACGCGCGCCAGAGCGCCGGGCTCAGGCTGTGGCACGCGACCTCGGGCAAGTCCTCGACGCGCATGCCGCGGCCGTTCGCGTGCACGAGAAAGGTGTCGCCGGGAACGACGCGCTCGAGCGCGCCGTCGTCGAGGTGCACGAGCACGTGCTTGGCGCCCATGAAGACCTCGTGCTTGCCGACGACGATGCCTTCGACACCCGCCGCCTCGCCGCTGCGGACGACGGCCCGGTTGCCGATGCACGCGAAGAGACTCAGCGCCTCGTTGGCCGGCGCGGCGGCGTTCGCGATGCTGACCCCCGGTTCGACCTGGTCGCCCGCCCAGCCGAGCGCGCTCATCCCGACCTTGACGTTGTAACAGACGCCTCCGATCCCGACCGGGACGACCGGAGTGCCGTCGGCGTCGACCTCGTAGGGGTTCGCCGCCATCGACGGGCTCGTCACGTCGCCGACGACCGCCGTCACGAGGAGCTCGCTCTCGTTGATCCGTGCAGCCTCGCTCACACTCGCCTCTTTCAGTCGGGAAGGTTCAGATAATCGCGCACGTTCGCCCGCTCGGCCGGAACCGTTTCGAGCTGCTCCCTCGGGCCGGACATGATCGTGACGACGCCGGTGCCGTGCCCAGGAAGGCCACCGTAGCCGCCGTGCGCGACGACGCCGATCGCGCTCATCCCCTTCCGGTACCCGCGGCCAAAGCGGTGATCCTGGTCGTGCATGACGACGACGTCGCCGAGGCGCAGGTTCTCCGCGCCGTGCCGCTCGATCGTGTCGCGGTGGGTGAACATGACGTCGCAGTTGGCCCACTCCGAGCTCATGCCGAGCCCGGCCCCCATCAGGTAAGCCGGGATCTCGAGCGCGACCTCGATCTGCAGGCGCCCGTCGTCGGTGCGCCGCAACGGCAGGGCATGCAGCAGCGCCGGGCTGAGGCTGCGCGTCACGACCTCCGGGAAGTCGCTCAGCCGCAGGCCCTGGCCGTGCGCCCGGACGAGGAGCCGGTCGCCCGGCGCGAGCACATCGAGTGCGGTCTGCGGGAAGTCGACGAGGACGAACGCGTGCTTGCCGACGACGGTTCCCTCGGCGCCCGCAGCAGGCCCGTCGAGAACGCGGACGACGTTGCCGAGGCAGGCGAGGAACTGGAGCGCCTGATGGCGGCCGCGATCGGCGCAGCCCGCCGAGACGCCCGGCTCGAGGTGGTCGGCGGCCCAGGGGAAGACGAGATCGCCGACGCGGACGTTCGCGACGACGCCGGACATCCCAGGCAGCAGCATCGGCCGGCCGTAGTCGTCGACCGCGTACGAGCCGGTGGAGGTCGGATGGCTGACGGCTGCCTCGACCCCGAGCTCGACGAGCTGCTCCTCGTTCGTGCGGAGCGCGCTCAGTAGAGAAGCTCCTTGTCCAGCAAATTCAGCAGCGGCCGCCCGTCGAGGTAGCGGCGGATGTTCTCCTGGAAGAGCTCGACGATGCGCCCGTTCTCGGCCGCGACGGTGCTCGCCGAGTGCGGGCTGACGAAGACGTTCGGCAGATCCCAGAGCGGGCTCTCCGGTGGCAGCGGCTCGCGCTCGAAGACGTCGAGCGCGGCCCCGCGAAGCTGTCCCGACTGCAGCGCCTCGATCAGCGCCGCCTCGTCGACGACGTCGCCGCGCGCGACGTTGACGAGGATCGCGCCGGGTTTCAGGAGCGCGAGCCGGCGGGCATCGAGCAGCCGGTGCGTGAGCGCGGTGTGCGGCACCGCCAGCACGAGCACGTCTGTCTCCGGCAACAGCTCGTCGAGCCGCTCGGTCGGCTCGAGCCGCTCGACGCCGAGATCCCCGGCATCGCGGTCGCCGAGCTCGCGGACGGTGCCGACCACCCTGGCGTCGAGCGCCCGCGCGAGGCGAGCCACCTCGCGCCCGATCTCGCCGAGCCCGACGACGCACACGGTCTTGCCCGCGACCTCCTCGCCGGCGTAGCGCTCCCAGCGATGCTCGCGCTGGTCGCGGCCGAGCCGCAGGGCGTCCTTGCCGAACATCAGCATCCCGAGCAGGGCGAACTCCGCGAGCGGCCGGGCATGCACGCCGCTCGCCGTCGTCACCGCGACCGAGCTCTCCGTCAGCCCGACGCGCTCGGCAAGCTTGCCGACGCCTGCACTCGTCGCCTGGATCCAGCGGAGGCGCGGCCGCGACGCGAGCGCCGGCGCGAGCTCCAGCGGCCCGAAGTCGAAGAGCACCTCTGCCTCGTCGAGCAGCGCGTCCCAGCGCTCCCGCGCGCCGGCGCCGTCGAGCGACGGCAAAGGATGATCCGACGCGAAGTGCGTCGGCGCGAGGAGCTCCGGCTCGTGGACGACGTCGAGCCGCTTGTCGGTGGCGCGGATCGCGGCCACGTGCTCGTCGGAGAGCGGGCTCGTGATCACGAGGCGAACGCTCACCCCCGCGTCGCGCCTGGATCGGAGGGAAGCGTGAAGCGACCTGCGAGCGAGCCGCCGTCGACGTCCAGCACCGCGCCGGAGATGTGACTCGCTGCGTCGGAGCAGAGGAAGAGCACCGCCTGTGCGATGTCCTCCGGCTGCCCGGCCCGCCCGAGTGGGATCGAGCGCACGAGCCCGGCGCGCAGCTCGTCCGATGCGCGGTCGGGGAACGCGTCGCTCCAGCCGCGGACGTCGATGTAGCCGGGAGAGACGACGTTCACGCGGATCCCGTGCGGGCCGAGCTCCATCGCGAGCACCTTCGTCAGCGTCTCGAGCGCAGCCTTCGACGCCGAGTACGCGGCGCCGTCCGGCCGCGGGCTGCGCACCGAGCCCGTCGTGATGTTGACGATCGACGCGCCCTCCGCCCGCGCGCGATCCAGTGGCGCCCGAACGCCTGGCAGGTCGCGAAGGCGCCGGTGACGTTGACGTCGAAGACGCGGCGCCAATCCTCGACCGGCATCTCGAGCACCGGCGCATCGGGATAGGCAGCGGCGTCGTTGACCAGCACGTCGACCTTCCCGAAACGCGCGACGACGGTCTCGAATGCGCCGTCGACGACCGCGGGATCTGCCACGTCTCCGACGATCGCCGCCACGTCGTCGCGACCCGCGAAGAACGATACCTCGGCGAGGTCGAGGATCCCGACGCGGGCTCCCTCGTCGAGGAAGGCGCCGGCAATCGCCCGCCCCAGCCCGTTCGCGCCGCCGGTCACGAGTGCAACGCGCTCTTCGAATCGTCCGCTCAAGCCGCCGATCCTACGCCGCCGAGACGCGTTGACACCCTCCGATGCAACGCCATACGATCATCGTTTGCTTCATTCGACCGGGAGGTTGGCCAATGCGTGACCAAGAGCACTTCAGTGACCGGCGAGTGAGGTGGTTCGGCTCGACGGCCCGGCTGCTTCTGATCGGAGGCCTGGCCGCCCTCGTCGTCGCAAGCGCGGCGGTCGCAGCAACGCGCGGCGGAGCGTCGGGCAAGGCGACCGTCGACACGCTCGTGATCGCGAACGCGGTCAAGGTCGACACGCTCGACCCGGCGGTCAACTCGGTCGAACGAGAGCATCTGGCTCGACCCAGAACATCTACAACCGCCTCGTCCAGTCGAATGCCAGCGGCACCGACGCTGCAGCCCGACCTCGCCACGTCGTGGACGATCTCGAAGGACGGCGCTGACGTACACCTTCCACCTGCGGCGACGCACAGTTCTCGGACGGCTCCCCGGTCACGGCCGAGGACGTCGCGCTACTCGATCGTGCGCTCGAAGAACTTCAAGGGCGGCTGGGGCTTCCTGCTCGACGCCGGTCAAGAGCGTCACGGCGCCCGAATCCGCAGACGCGTCGTGATCACGCTGTCGAGGCCGCACGCGCCGCTGCTCGCCGACCTGGCGATGTACGCGTACGCGATCGTGCCGGAGAAGCTCGTGAAGGCGCAGGGTGCCAAGTTCTTCGACCACCCGGTCAGCAGCGGGCCGTTCATGGTCACGCAGCTGAACAAGGACAGCGAGGTCGACCTCAAGGTGAACCCGCACTGGTACGGCACGAAGCCGAACGTCAAGAACGTCAAGATCATGATCGTCCCGAACGACAACTCGCGCGTGCTCCTGCTCCAGAACAAGAACGCCGACGTGATCGAGAACCCGCCCGGGAACCTGATCGACCAGATCAACGCGAATCCCGATCTCCAGGCGGATCTCTTCCCGTCGACACGCGTCGACTTCATCCAGCTCGACGAGCACTTCGCGCCGTTCAAGGATCCGAAGGTGCGCCAGGCGTTGAACTACGCGATCGACCGCAACGCAATCGTGAAGCTCGCGTACTCCGGCCATGCGATCGCCGGGTCATCGTTCATGCCGTACAAGATGCAGTACTGGAACGACTCGCTGAAGCCGTATCCGTACGACCTCGGCGAAGGCGAAGGCGCTGCTGTCGAAGTCGGGTACCCCAACGGGTTCAAGACGCTTCCTGATCGAGGTGGCGAATGACGTTGCCGGCAACGCGACGGCGGTGGTGATCAAGTCGGACCTCGCGAAGATCGGCATCACCGTCGACATCAAGACCTACGAGCTGCTGACCGCATACGGCAAGGAGGACGGCGGGCACTCGCAGATGGGTCAGCGCTACTGGACGAACGACATCATCGACCCCGACGAGGTGACGACGTTCGGCGTCGACCCGAACGGCGGTGCGAACGCGTTCAGCACCTACTGGGGCGACCCGACGGCGACCAAGCTCGTCCACCAGGCACGCGCGGAGCGCTCGACCCGGACGAAGCGCGCGGCGATGTACAAGCAGATCCAGCAGATCGTCTACGACCAGAGCGCCGTACCTCGTGCTCGACTACAGCCCCTACCGGTACGCGCACGGGCAAGTGGGTGCACGGGTTCCACGCCAGCGCCGCTCGGGCAACTACAACCTGTCGCTGCTGACGCTCACGGTCGACCGCACTGAGATAGGGGGAACTCGCTGGGCGGCCAGCACAGCGAGAGCCGGGCACGTGACGCGCATGAGCGCGTTACAGCTTCCTCGGCCGACAGGGTGCTCCAGATCGATCCCGGTCCTGCTCGGGATCACGGTGATCACGTTCTTCCTGCTGCGCCTGATCCCGGGCGACCCGGCGCGCCAGATCCTCGGCCAGCACTACACGCCCGAACGCGGCGGCCGAGATCTGCGCAGGGCGCTCGGCCTCGACCGGCCGCTCTGGGACCAGTACGTGCTCTTCATGAAGCGGCTCTTCCACGGCGATCTCGGCGACTCGATCAACTACCAGCAGCCGACGCGATCGCTGATCGCCGAGCGGCTGGCGGCCGACGATCTTCCTGGTCGTCTACGCGGCCGTGATGGCGGCGGCGATCGCGATCCCGGTCGGCCTCTACTCGGCGCTGCGCCGGGGCGGCATCTTCGACCAGGCCGACTCGCATCTGGTTCCTGATCACGTTCGCGATGCCGGCCGTTCTGGCTCGGGATCATCCTGATCCTCGTCTTCGCGGTGAAGCTGCACCTCTTCCCCGTCAACGGGCTACGGGAACGGGTTGATCGGCCACCTGTGCACCTGTTCCTGCCGGCGCTCACGATCGCGCTCGCGTTCTCGACGATCCTCGTGCGCACGCTGCGCGCCAGCATGCTCGCGGTGCTCGCCTCCGACTTCGTCGACACCGCTCGGATCAAGGGCATCAGTCGCGCACGCCGTGCTGCGCCACGTCACGTGGTGCGGAACGCGATCATCTCGCTCGTCGTCGTGTTCGGCATCAACCTCGCGTTCCTGATCAGCGGCACGGTGTCTCGATCGAGAACGTGTTCGCGCATCCCCGGCCTCGGCCAGCCTGCTCGTCGACTCCGTCTCGACGCGCGACTACCCGGTCGTGCAGGGGACGACGCTGTCTTCGCCTTCCTGGTCGTCGTGGTGAACCTGCTCACCGACGTCGTCCACGCGGCACTCGACCCGCGGGTGTCGGCGGATGAGCGCGACTTCGAACCCGTCGGTCGACGCTGCTCGATCTGCTCGAGCGCCGCGTCCGCCGCCGAACAACGGCTTCCGCCGGCGGCGGCGCTCCTCGTCGGCGGCGGCCTCGTCTCCTGGGCACGATGATCGTCCTCACTGGTCGCGGCGCCGCTGATCACGAGCTACAACCCGAATGCGATCGACCCGCTGCACCCGCTGGCCGCGCCGCTCTCCCCGGGCCACCTCTTCGGCACCGACTCGTTCGGGCGCGACATCCTCTCCCGGATGCTCTACGGCGGGCGCGTCGACCTGCTGATCGCGTTCGGCGCCACCGCCGTGACGCTCGTCGTCGGGACGGCGATCGGCCTGACTTCTCGGGCTACTCGGCGGCTGGGTCGACACGATCATCATGCGGATCGTCGACCTCTTCTTCGCGTTCCCGTTCTTCGTGCTCGTGATCGCGATCGTGGCCATGCTCGGCCCGAGCGTCTTCAACATGTTCGTCGCCATCTGGCTGACGAGCTGGATCAGCTACGCCCGGATCACCCGCGGCCACACCCTCGGTCGCCAAGCGGCAGGAGTACGCGCTCGCCGCCCGAAGGCGCTCGGCTTCAGGAACAGCCGCGTGATGCTCCGCCACATCCTCCCGAACGTCTTCTCGTTCGTGATCATCTTCGCGATGGTCGACGCCGTCGGCAACGTGCTGCTCGGCGTCGTCGCTCGGCTTCCTCGGCCTCGGCGCGAAGCCGCCGTCGCCCGAGTGGGGCGTGATGATCTCGGACGGCCAGAACTACATCTTGACGGCGTGGTGGCTCTCGACGATCCCCGGGCATCGCGATCGTGCTCGTCGGCGTCGGCTTCAGTCTGATCGGCGACGGCCTCGCCGATGTCCTCCGCGCCGGTGACTGAAGCCATGGCGATCCAGCCGGACTGACGGAGGCGCCGGCGATCCTCGAGGTCGACGGCCTCTACACGTACATCGCGACCGACGACGGCGTCGTCCGGGCGGTCGACGGCGTCTCGTTCTCGTCGCGCGAGCGGCGAGATCCTCGGCATCGTCGGCGAGAGCGGCTGCGGCAAGAGCGTCACGTGCCGGACGATCGCCGGGCTGATGCCGTCGCCGCCGGCCCAGCTCGGTGGGCAGCGTGCGCCTACGCCGGGCTACCCGCGAACGCAACCTGCTCGACGCTTCGGCCCGACCGAGCAGCAGCGCCTGCGCGGGGCACACATCTCGATGATCTTCCAGGACCCGATGAGCGCGCTCAATCCGGTGCTGCGCATCGGCGACCAGATCGAGGAGGCGGTGGGCGCGCACTCGCGACCTGAGCGGGCGCGACCGGCGGCGCGCGCGATCGAGCTCCTGGACCGCGTCGGCATCCCCGCTCCGGCGCGCCGCCTGCGCGAGTACCCGCACGAGTTCAGCGGCGGCATGCGGCAGCGCGTCCTGATCGCCGATCGCGATCGCCGTCGAGCCCGCGGATCCTGCTCGCCGACGAGCCGACGACGGCGCTCGACGTGATCATCCAGGACCAGATCCTGAGCCTCTTGCTCGAGCTCCAGCGCGACTTCGGGATGAGCATGATCCTCGTCAGCCACGACCTGGGCGTGATCGCCGAGATGTGCGACCGGATCGCGGTCATGTACGGCGGGCAGATCGTCGAGCTGACGGACGCCGCACGCTGCTGACCGAGCCGCGCCATCCGTACACGATCTCGCTGCTCCGCTCGCTCCCCGACGCCGAGCGCAAGACGAAGTACCTCCAGTCGATCCCCGGCACCCCGCCGCGGCTGGTCGACGTCCAACCCGGGTGCCGCTTCGCGAACCGGTGCCCGCTCGCAACCCCCGAGTGCCGTACGTGGGAGACCGAGCTGCTCGTCGCCGCAGACGCGCACCTCGTCCGCTGCCGGCGCCACGACGACGCAAGGAGGCCCGAGGCATGGCCAAGCCAGAGCTACGAATTGGAGTGATCGGCGCCGGGCGGTGGGCGAACATGGCCCACCTCCCCGGCTGGAAGCGCGACGAGCGCTGCGAGCTCGTCGCCGTGTGCGACGTCTCGCAGGAAGTCGCCAGGAGGCGGCGGACAGGTACGGGTCGGCGAACGTGAGCACGGACTACCGCGCGGTGCTCGAGCGCGACGACATCGACGTGGTCGACGTGATGACCGGCGACGACAATCACTTCGAGATCACGATGGCGGCACTCGACGCGGGCAAGCACGTGCTCGTGCGAGAAGCCGGTTGCGCACGACTTCCGCGACACGCTGCGCGCACGCGACCTGGCGGCGGAGAAGGGGCTGAAGCACGAAGGTCGGCTTCACGTTCCGGTACAGCCCGGCGGTGCGGTACATGAAGGAGCTGATCGACGAGGGCTGGGTCGGGACGCCGTACATCTACAACGCCTACGAGCAGAACTCGCAGTGGATCGACCCGCAGACGCCGCTGCGGCAGGTGCCGTCCGACGTCGACGCCGACCGGATCCGCGTCTCGTCGCTCGAGGGCTACGGCGCACCGGTGATCGACCTCGGCCACTGGTTCATGGACGCCGACCTGACGTCGGTCGTCGGCGTCCTGCGCAACTTCGTGCCCGAGCGGATGATCCGCGAGACCGGGACGATGATGCGCGCGAACATCGACGACGGCGACATCTTCATCGGCGAGTTCGCGAGCGGCGCCATCTGCTCGGTGCAGAGCAGCTTCGTCACGGTCGGCAACTATCCCGGGATCGAGGTGCGCGTCTACGGCAGCGAAGGCGCGCTGATCGCGCGGCTGGTGGAGGAGTACGGGGTGTGGAGACGCTCAGGGCGCGAAGCCCGACGCCGTCGAGTTCGTCGACCTCGAGGTCCCCGAGCGCCTGTTCCCGACCGGGCGGCGACGTCCACGAGCCCTGGCCGTCGCTCTACTACTCGAACCTGACCGCGAACTTCGTCGACGAGATCCTGGCCGGCGGGACAAGAACGAGGGCAACTTCGCCGACGCCGCCTGGGTGCAGGAGGTGATCAACGCCGTCGAGCGCTCGCACTTCGACCGCGGCTGGGTCGGGCTGCCGCTGGAGGCGTAGCACCCGGCGAACCACGGGGTCGGCTGCAACAGCGGTGCCTGATGCCAATGTTTCACGGCGAGGCTGAAACATTGGCATCAGGCATGGCCGTTTCATCGCCCGCGGCGGTCGTGGCGGCGGCGAAGACCGCGCTCTTCTCCGCCGCGCGGCAACGGTCGCCACCCGTTATGGAGGGGCCCGCGGGGGAACCCTGGGTTCCCCCGCGATGCCTAGAGGCGGACGGCGCGGCCCTCGCGGGCCGAGGCGTAGAGCGCGTCGATCGTCCTCATGTTCCAGAGCGTGTCCTCGTGCGAGACGACCTCCGGCTGTGACCCTCAGGACGCACGCGCGAAGTACTCGACCTCGAGCCGGTACTCGTCGTCCCCTGCGACGCACCGAGCGGGTTGCCGTCGGCGTCGTCGCACTCACTGCGACGTCGTCGCTTCGCATCACGAATGCCTGCGGAACCATGATCGTGCCCTCGGTGCCGAGGAGTTCCACTTCGTGCCGGTAGGGCTGCGCAGAGGCTGCTCACGAACTGGGCCGCCTGGCCCGAAGCCGAAGTCGAGGACGCCGAGGAAGTCTTCGTCGACGCCCTCGGGCTCACGTGCGAGATCCCGGTGACGGCCGCGGCCGGCCGCCCGACGATCCACCGGGCGAGACGTTGACGCAGTAGGAGCCGACGTCGTAGAGCGAGCCCGCCGCCGTACTCGGACCGGCGGCGGATGTTCTCGGGGTCGCTCACGGTGAAGGTGAAGACGGCGCGCACGCTTCGCAGCTCGCCGACCGCGCCCTCGCCGCGCAGCCGCTCGCACGACGCGCTCCCACTGCGGGTGGAAGCGGTACATGAAGGCCTCCATCCAGACGACGCCGCGCCGCGACGCAATGCTCGATCATCTCGGCTCGTCTCGGCCGCATCCGAGCGCGGCCGGCTTCTCGCACAGCACGTGCTTGCCGGCGTCGGCCGCCCGCTTCGACCACTCCGCGTGGAGGTGGTTCGGGAGCGGGATGTAGACCGCATCGACATCCGGATCCGCCAGCAGATCCTCGTACGAGCAGGCGCGGACGCTCGTTAGCCCGGCCTCGGCGACGAACTCGGCGCCGCGTGCCGACTCGCTCCCGATCGCCACGAGCTCGACGTCGTCGGCGCGCAGGATCGAGGGGATCACGACCTTGCGCGCGATGTTCGCCGCGCCGAGGACTCCCAGTCGCAGGACGCTCACGGCGGCAGCCTACGCCCCAGCCTACGTTCTGCGCGGCCGCAATACTTCGCAGGCGAGCATGAAGTACCGCGACCGCCTGCCCCAGCTCGACGGCCCGCTCTTCCTCACCGACGGCGGCATCGAGACGACGCTGATCTTCCACGAAGGGCTCGAGCTGCCCGAGTTCGCCGCCTTCGACCTCTTGCAGGACGACGAGGGCACGGAGGCGCTGCGCCGCTACTACGACCCGTACGTGGCACTCGCCCGCGAGCGCGGTCTCGGCTTCGTGCTCGAGAGCCCGACGTGGCGCGCCAACCCCGACTGGGCGGCGCGGATCGGGTACGACCAAGCCGAGCTGGACGCGATGAACCGGAAGGCGATCGCGTTGCTGGAGGAGATCAGGGCCGAGCACGAGACACCCGAGACGCCGTTCGTGATCAGCGGCTGCATCGGCCCGCAAGGCGACGGCTACGAGCCCGCGACGACGCTGTCGGCTGCGGAGGCCGAGGCGTACCACGCGACCCAGTGCGCGACGTTCGCCGACACGGCCGCGGACATGGTCACCGCGCTGACGATGACCTACGCCGACGAGGCGACCGGCGTCGTCCGCGCGGCGCGCAACGTCGGTCTCCCGGTCGCCATCTCGTTCACGGTCGAGACGGACGGCCGGCTCCCGAGCGGCCAGCCACTGGGCGAGGCGATCGACCAGGTGGATGTCGAAACCGGCGAGGTAGCCGCGTACTTCATGATCAACTGCGCGCATCCGACCCACTTCGCCGACGCGCTCGACGCACAGGCCGGATGGCTCGAGCGGATCCGCGGGCTGCGCGCCAACGCCTCGATGAAGAGCCACGCCGAGCTTGACGAGTCGGACGAGCTGGATGCCGGCGATCCTGCAGATCTCGCCGCCCGGCACGTCGCATTGAGCCGGCAGCTGCCGAACCTCACGGTCCTCGGCGGTTGCTGCGGCACCGATCACCGGCACGTGACCGAGATGTGTGACGCCCTACTCGACTAGATCCGGCCGACACGCCGTTACGCCTCGCCGGGTCATGGAAATAGCGCGGCGCATCCCCTCGCGGCTGACGAAGTCGCGACCGCTCGGCGCCGGGCCGTCGTAGAGTCGTTCCAACCGACCGCACAGGAGGAGCAATGCGTGGGCTGAGCGGCAAGACGGCCGTCGTCACGGGCGGTGCGACCCTGATCGGCAACGCGGTCGTCCGCGGCTTCCGTGAGCGAGACGTCGCGGTCGCTGTCGCCGACATCGACGCCGAGGGCGGCGAGCGCCTGGCCGCCGAGCTGGGCGACGGCGTGCTGTTCATGCCGACGGACATCCGCGACGACGACGCGATCGAGAGCCTCGTCGCCGCGACTGCCGACCGCTTCGGCGGCATCGACTTCCTCGTCAACCTCGCCACCACGTACGTCGACGAAGGCTTCGCCTCGACGCGGGACGACTGGCTCGAGTCGGCGAACGTGAACGTCGCCTCTGCCGTGATGATGGCAAAGGCCGTGCACCCGCACCTCGTCGCGCGCGGCGGCGGCGCAATCGTCAACTTCACGTCGATCTCGGCGAAGGTCGCACAGACAGGGCGCTGGCTGTACCCCGTCCACAAGGCGGCGCTCGTCCAGCTGACACGGAACATGGCGATGGACCTCGCCGCCGACAAGATCCGGGTCAACTCCGTCTCGCCGGGGTGGACCTGGTCGAAGGTGATGGTCGAGCTCAGCGGCGACGACCGCGCCGAAGACCGACCGAGTCGCCGCCCCGTTTCACCTGCTCGGCCGGGTCGGCGAGCCGGAGGAGGTCGCGAACGTGGTCGCGTTCCTCTGCTCCGACGAGGCGTCGTTCGTGACCGGCGCGGACTGGGCCGTCGACGGCGGCTACTCGGCGATGGGCCCCGAGCAGGCGGTGCCCGCGATCCCCAAGCTGATGGAGTAGGAGGCAGACATGCGCAAGATCGTGATCGTCGGTGCGGGCCAGGCGGGCCTCCAGCTCGCAAACGGCCTCGCGCAGAACGGGTACGAGGTCACCGTCGTCTCGAACCGGACGGCCGAGCAGATCCGCGACGGCAAGGTGCTCTCGAGCCAGTGCATGTTCGACAACGCGCTCCAGCACGAGCGCGACCTCGGCTTGAACTTCTGGGACGACGACTGCCCGCCCGTCGAAGGGCTGTCGTTCTCGGTGCCCGCACCCGACGGCAGCGGCAAGGCGATCTACTTCGAGTCGCGGCTCGACCGGCCGGCCCAGTCGGTCGACCAGCGCGTGAAGATGCCCCGCTGGCTCGAGGAGCTCGAGCGACGCGGCGGGCGCGTGGAGTTGCACGAGGCGACGCCGGCAGACCTCGAGCGCTATGCGGCCGAGAACGACCTCGTGATCGTCGCTGCGGGCAAGGGCGACATCGCCGGGCTGTTCGAGCGCGACGCCGAGCGGTCGACCTACGACAAGCCGATGCGAGCGCTCGCGCTGACCTATGTGACCGGGATGACGCCGCGCCCGGAGTTCTCGGCCGTCAACTTCAACCTCGTCCCGGGCGTCGGCGAGTACTTCGTGTTCCCTGCACTGACGACCACGGGCCCGTGCGAGATCATGGTCTTCGAGGGCATACCGGGCGGCCCGATGGACTGCTGGGGCGACGTCGAGACCCCGGAGCAGCACCTCGCGCGCTCGCTGGAGATCCTCGGGCAGTTCTTCCCGTGGGAGGCCGAGCGGAACCGCGAGGTCGAGCTCACCGACGCGAACGGGATCCTCGCGGGACGCTTCCCGCCGACGGTGCGGAAGCCTGTCGGCGAGCTGCCGAACGGGGCCCTCGCGCTCGGGCTCGCCGACGTCGTCGTGCTCAACGACCCGATCACCGGGCAGGGCTCGAACAACGCGTCCAGATGCGCGGCCGTCTACCTGCAGCAGATCCTCGAGCGTGGCTCCGAGCCGTTCGACCGCGACTGGATGCAGGCGACGTTCGAGCGCTACTGGGATTACGCGCGGTTCGTCGCCGGCTGGACGAACGCGCTACTCGGGCCACCGCCGGAGCACGTGCTCAACCTGCTCGGCGCCGCCGGGCAAAACCAGAAGATCGCGAAGCGCTTCGTCGAGGGCTTCGACGACCCGAGCGACTTCTTCGAGTGGTTCATGACGCCTGAGCAGGCCGAGGCGTACCTGGCGGAGGTGGCGGCGTAACGGGCGCGGACGCCGTCCGCCGCATCGCGATCGTCGGCGCCGGGCAGGCCGGGCTGCAGCTGGCGCTCGGCCTGCTGGCCGCGGGGCACGAGGTGACGCTCGTCTCCAACCGGACGGCCGACGAGCTGGCCGGCGGCTCCGTCCTCTCGAGCCAGTGCATGTTCGAGAGCGCGCTCGAGGCGGAGCACGCGCTCGGGCTGGACTTCTGGCGGGAGACGTGCCCGCCCGTGGACGGCATCGCGCTCGCGGTGCCCGACGGCGAAGGCGGCCGCGCCGTCGACTGGGCTGCTCGCCTCGACGGCTCGGCGCAGTCGGTCGACCAGCGGCTGAAGATCCCTCGCTGGCTGGGCGAGTTCGAGCGGCGCGGCGGCGAGCTCGTCGTCCGCGAGGCGGGCGTCGACGAGCTCGAGGAGTACGCGCGCACGCACGACCTCGTCGTCATCGCGACGGGGAAGGGGTCGCTGGGCGGGCTGTTCCCGCGCGACTCCGAGAAGTCGCCGTACGAGACGCCTCAGCGCGCGCTCGCACTGACCTACGTCACCGGCATGGCGCCCCGCCCGGAGTTCTCCGCGGTCTGCTTCAACCTCGTCCCGGGTGTCGGCGAGTACTTCGTGTTCCCGGCGCTGACGACGACGGGCGCGTGCGAGATCATGGTGTTCGAGGGCGTGCCGGGCGGCCCGATGGACTGCTGGGACGACGTGCGCACACCGGAGCAGCACCTCGAGCGCTCGCTCTGGATCCTCGAGACCTTTCTGCCGTGGGAGGCGGCGCGCTGCCGCGACGTCGCCCTCACCGACCCGAACGGCGTCCTTCGCGGCAGGCTCGCGCCGACGGTCCGGCGGCCCGTGGCGCACCTTCCGTCAGGCGCGCCCGTCCTCGGGATGGCGGACGCCGTCGTCCTCAACGACCCGATCACCGGGCAGGGCTCGAACAATGCTGCGAAGTGCGCCGAGCTCTACCTCGGCAGCATCGTCGAGCGTGGCGCCGGCGCGTTCGACGAGCGGTGGATGCAGCAGACGTTCGACCGCTACTGGCGTGGCTACGCGCAGTGGGTCGTCTCCTGGACGAACGCGCTGCTCGCACCGCCGCAGCCGCACGTCCTGCGGCTGCTCGACGCGGCCCAGGAGCTGCCGGGCCTTGCGGCGGCGATCGCGAACGGCTTCGACGACCCGCGCACCTTCTTCCCGTGGTGGTTCGACGCGGCCGAGGCCGAACGGCTGATCGAGCTGAAGCGTGCGCAGCAGGCGGCGGGAGCGCTCGACCCGCGGGGACTGCGCCGCGCGCTCGGGCAATACGCGACCGGGGTGACGGTCGTCACGACGCGGGGCGAGGACGGCCGCCGGGTCGGTGTCACCGCCAACTCGTTCACGTCGCTCTCGCTCGAGCCGCCGCTCGTGCTCTGGTGCCTCGCGAAGTCGGCGCCGAGCCGTGACGCGTTTCACGCCTGCACCCATTTCGGGGTCAACGTGCTGCGCGCGAACCAGCATCACCTGTCGAGGCAGTTCTCGACGCCGGCCGAGGACAAGTTCGCGGGCGTCGAGACGCGGGACGGCGTTGCCGGCATACCGCTGCTCGAAGGTGCCCTCGCCCACTTCCTCTGCCGGAACGTCCGCCAGCTCGACGCGGGCGACCACGTGATCGTGATCGGCGAGGTCGAGCGCTACGACACGTTCGACGGAGAGCCGCTCGTCTTCCACTCCGGCTCGTACCGCGTCGCGACGCGGCATCCCGACTTCGACGACCAGCTCTAGCACGACGGGGTCTCGAGTGGTTATCCTGCTTCTTGTGACGACCCGCGCGCAGCAGCTCCTCCCGGCCCCGAAGGGCCTCATTGCGCTGGGTCTCCTCCTTCCCCGCTAAGGGGATCGAGCGAAGCGACATACCCGTTCCGCGCTCCCGCACACCGGGAGAAGTCCGCCTTCGTTGAGGAGATCCCCCATGCCGATGCCGCACTGGAAATACCGCCTGTACCCGACCGTCGACCTGCCCGACCGCACCTGGCCGGACGTCGTCCTCGACCGCGCGCCGATCTGGTGCTCGACCGACCTGCGCGACGGCAACCAGGCGCTCGTCGAGCCGATGGACTCGCCGCGCAAGCAGGCGATGTTCGACCTGCTCGTCCGTCTCGGTGTGAAGGAGATCGAGGTCGGCTTCCCGTCGGCGTCGAAGACCGACTTCGACTTCGTCCGCAACCTGATCGAGAACGACCTGATCCCGGCGGACACGACGATCGCCGTCCTTACTCAAGCCAGGCCGGAGCTGATCGAGCGGACCTTCGAGTCGATCGAGGGTGCCGAGCGCGCGATCGTCCACCTCTACAACTCGACCTCGACGACGCAGCGCCGCGTCGTCTTCCGGCTCGACAAGCCCGGGATCACGAGCCTCGCCGTCGGCGGTGCGACGCTCTGCAAGGAGCTCGCCGCAGAGACCTCGACCGAGATCGTGTTCCAGTACTCGCCGGAGAGCTTCCACGCGACCGAGCTCGACTACGCGCTCGAGATCTGCGAAGCCGTGATCGCCGTCTGGGGCCCGACGCCGGACGAGCCGATGATCGTCAACCTGCCGACGACCGTCGAGGCGTTTCCGCCGAACGTCTACGCCGACCGGATGGAGTGGTTCGGGCGCAACGTCTCGCAGCGCGAGGCGGTCATCCTCAGCGTCCATCCGCACAACGACCGCGGCACGGCCGTCGCCACGGCGGAGCTCGGGCTGATGGCCGGCGCCGAGCGGGTCGAGGGCACGCTCTTCGGCAACGGCGAGCGCACCGGCAACGTCGACCTGATCACGATCGCGCTCAACCTGCTGAGCCAGGGCGTCGACCCGCGTCTCGACCTCTCGCAGCTCGACGAGGCGAAGGCGATCGTCGAGGCCTGCAACGGGCTGCCGGTCCACCCACGCCACCCGTACGCGGGCGAGCTCGTCTACACCGCCTTCTCCGGCTCCCACCAGGACGCGATCAACAAGGGCATGGTCGCGCAGGAGCGGAGCGGCTCCGAGGCCTGGGACGTGCCGTACCTGGCGATCGACCCGATGGACGTCGGCCGCACCTACGAGGCGATCATCCGCGTCAACTCGCAGTCCGGGAAAGGCGGCGTCGCCTACCTGATGGAGACCGAGAACCACCTCCAGCTGCCGCGCGGGCTCCAGATCGACTTCGCCCAGAAGGTGCAGGCGATCACCGACGCCCGCGGCGGCGAGCTGACCGCGCCCGAGCTGATGGAGATCTTCCGCGAGCACTACCTCGCCCACGAGCGGCCGTACGAGCTCGTGTCGTACGTCCACTCGAGCGGCACCGAGGATCTGCTGACCGTGCGCCTGCTCGTCGACGGCGAGGAGCAGGAGGTCGAAGGCGCCGGCAACGGCCCGATCGCAGCGCTCGTGGACGCCTTCGAGCGCTCGTTCGGGATCACGATCCGGATCCGCGACTACCACGAGCACGCCATGTCGGCCGAGACAGACGCCACCGCCGCGGCCTACGTCGAGGTCGACGTGGACGACGAGACGCTCTGGGGCGTGGGCCTCCACTCGAGCATTGCGACCGCGTCGCTGCGCGCGGTGATCAACGCCGTCAACCGGGCGCACGCGGTGCGGGAGGCGCTGGCGTCAGCGGCGGCGGCGTTCGAGGGCGGCTAGCGCGTCTGAGCCAACGGCAGGTCAGCCGATGTTCAGCGCGGCGGCGCCGCGGAGTCCGCCCGAGCGCAGGTGCTGAAGCGCTTCGTTTGCCTCTTCCAGCGCGAACTCGCAGACCTCGGTGCGAACCGGCACCTTGGGAGCGAGAGCCAGGAACTCCTCGCCGTCCCGGCGCGTGAGGTTCGCAACCGACCGCACTGCCCGCTCGCCCCAGAGCAGGTCGTACGAGAACGAGGGGATCTCGCTCATGTGGATTCCCGCGCAGACGACGACGCCGCCCTTCGTGACTGCCGCCAGCGCCCGCGGAACGAGCTCGCCGACCGGCGCGAAGATGATCGCCGCGTCGAGGTCTTCCGGCGCCTTCTCTGTCGAGCTCCCCGCCCACTCCGCTCCGAGCGAGCGCGCGAAGCGCTGGCCCTCGTCGTCGCCTGCACGGGTGAAGGCAAAGACGCGGCGCGCCTGCCACCGCGCCACCTGGGCGACGATGTGGGCGGAGGCGCCGAACCCGTAGAGGCCGAGCCGCTCGGCGTCCCCCGTCATCACCAGTGAGCGGTAGCCGATCAGGCCCGCGCAGAGGAGCGGTGCGACCTCGGCGTCCGAGTAGCTCTCCGGGAGTCGAAGGCAGTACCGCTCATCGGCCACCGTCGCCTCCGCAAAACCACCGTCGATCTGGTACCCGGTGAAACGGGCGCGGTCGCAGAGGTTCTCCCGCCCAGTGAGACAGAAGCGACACGTGCCGTCCGTCCAGCCGAGCCAGGGCACGCCGACCCGGTCGCCGACCGAGAACCGTGACCCGCCCGTGCCAACCCCGCTCACCCGACCCACGATCTGATGTCCGAGCACGAGCGGGAGCTTGGGGTCGGCGAGCTCGCCGTCGACGATGTGCAGATCCGTTCGACACACCGCGCACGCGTGAACATCGATCCGCACCTGTCCAGGTCCGGGCTCAGGGCGGGGAAGCTCCGCCTCCCGAAGCGGGTTCCCCACTCCCTCGAAGATCATGGCGCGCATCTGGCGGCGCAGCATACGGCGCTAGGCCGCTTCGTCGGGTGGCGGCACGATCACGACCGGGCAGGGGGCGTGGTGTGCGCACTGCTGGCTCACGGAGCCGAGGAGAAGGCCGGCGAAGCCGCCGTGCCCGCGCGAGCCGACGACCAGGAGCGCCGCGTCGCGCGCCTCCAGCACGAGTGTCGGCGCCGGCCGGCCCTCGACGATCACTTGCTCGATCTCGACTCCGACGGACGCGGCTCCGCTCTCGTCGAGCAGCCGGGCGACGAGCTTCGCGGCCCCCTCCCTGAGCGAGGTACGAAAGGCCTCGTCGACGGTCGCTACGGCCCCGGCCGCCGTCACGATGACCGGAGCGCTCCAGGCATTCACGACCCGGAGCGGAGCACCGCGGAGCTTCGCCTCCGCGAGCGACCAGTGCAACGCCAGCGCCGACGCGGGCGATCCGTCGACTCCGACGACGATTGGCTTGCCGGTTCTCGCAGCTGGATCCTGAGCCGTCATGAGACGAGGCTCCGCTCCGCAGAAAGCACAGGCACGTCTACGCAGCCCTGGTCGTCGACCGCAAGCGGGACGAGTTCGAAGTGGTCCACGTCGACGAGCCCGCGGTCGGTGATCTTCAGCGACGGGACGACGGAGAGCGCGAGGAAGGCGAGCATCTGGAACGGCGCCGGGAAGGTCGTGCCGAGCGCACGTGCCGCGGCGTTGATTGCGTGGCTCGCCTCGAGCACCTCGGCGAGCGGCCGGTCGGAGAGCAGGCCCGCCACGGGCAGTGGGAGCTCGGCGCGCACGCCCTGGTCCTCGACGACGACGATCCCGCCGCCGAGCTCGCTCAGCCGGCCGACGACACGGACCATCGCGTCGTCGTCGACACCGACGACGACGAGGTTGTGCGCGTCATGGGAGAGCGTGGCGCCGAACGCGCCACGCTGGAGGCCGAAGCCCTGCACGAAGCCGAGACCCATCCGCCCGGTGCCGTGGTGGCGCTCGATGACGGCGATCTTGGCGAGGTCCCGTTCCGGGTCGGCGACCGCGAAGCCGTTCTCCACCGTGGGCGTCTCGACGAGCGACGCGGTCACGATCTGGTCGGGCACGAGCCCGATCACGCGGGCCCGTCCGCCGGCCCACGGGATCTGGAAGTCGGCCGCGCCGACGTGGCCGACATGCACGGTGTTGCGGACCCAGTCGGGGACAACCGCCTCAGGGATCACGGCGACGGGCTTCCCGGCCTTTAGTACGAGCTCCGGCACGAACGACACGAGGTCGGGAAGCAGCAGCACGTCGGCCTGATAACCCGGCGCGAGCGCGCCCAGGTGGGAGAGGCCGTGCCACGTCGCCGGGTTCAGCGTCCCCAGTACGAGCGCGTCCTCGGGCGGCGTGCCGAGCGTGACGGCATCGCGCACCATCGAGTTGATGTGCCCGTCGTCGGCGATGTGCTCCGGCTCGCGGTCGTCGGTGCAGAAGGCGATCCGGTGCGGCCCGAACTCGCGCACGAGCGGGATCAACGCCCGCAGGTTCCGCGCTGCGCTCGCCTCGCGGATCAGCAGCCACATCCCGGCGCGCAGCCGCTCGCGCCCCTCCTCCGCTGTCACCGCCTCGTGATCCGATCTGACCCCCGCGGCCGCATAAGCGTTCAGGTCATGGCCGAGCACACCAGGCGCGTGGCCGTCCACGTGACGGGCCAGCCGCAGCTTCGCCAGCTCTTCCTCGCTGCCTGCGACGACGCCCGGAAAGTTCATCATCTCCGCCAGGCCGAGCACCCGCGAGCGGTTGAGCAGGCCCGCCAGATCGCCGATGGTCAAGGGCCGCCGCGGCGACTCGAACGATGACGCCGGCACGCACGACGAGGCCATGAAGTACACCTCGAGCGGCAGCCCTTCGCAGGAGTCGATCAGCCAATGGACGCCGTCGGTGCCGAGGACGTTCGCGATCTCGTGCGGATCGGCGACGACCGTCGTCGTCCCAAGCGGGAGCACCAGGCGCGCGAACTCGTCCACGAGCAGCTTCGTCGACTCCAGATGCAGGTGCGCGTCGACGAAGCCGGGCACGACGTAGCGCCCGGTCGCGTCGATCTGCTCACGGCCCTCGTAGTCGCCCAGCCCCGCGATCCAGCCGTCCACGACCGCAACGCCCGTCTGAAGCCACTCGCGGGTGAAGACGGAGAGCACGCGTCCCCCACGAATCACCAGATCCGCCGGCTCGTCACCGCGGGCGACCGCGAGCCGCCTCGAGAGATCGACCACCATGCCTCTAAATCCGTCGCCCCGCGTCCCGCCGTCTCCGTAGTTACAACGCGTGAGACGTCAGCGAGACCCCGGATGTGTGCGCCACCCCCACGGGAGACCTGGGGTCATCCCCCTGCCGCCCCGGCACGGGGTGAGGTTCGCACGGAAGGGGATCAGTGATCGAAGGTCGGAAGACGTGGCCGTGACCGAGGCGACTGCGAACGTCGTGAGCAGGCCGGCGGCCGAAGCGGTCGTCTCCGTCGTGCCTGCCGTCTCGATGCGCGGGATTGTCAAGCGCTTCCCTGGAGTCGTCGCCAACGACGGCGTCGATTTCGAGGCGGCGGCCGGCGAGGTGCACGCTCTTCTGGGCGAGAACGGCGCCGGCAAGACGACCCTGTCACACGTCCTCACCGGGCTCTACCGGCCGGACGCGGGCGAGATCAGGCTCGACGGACAAGCCGTCCAGTTCGCCTCGCCGCGCGACTCGCTGGCGGCGGGGATCTGCATGGTCCACCAGCACTTCCGGCTCGTCGACCGGTTCACCGTCGCCGAGAATCTGCTCCTCGGGGACAGGCTCGGCGAGGGTCGCAAGTTCCACATCGAGCCGCGTGCCGTCGAAGAGCAGGTGCGCGAGCTCGGAGCGCGTTACGGCCTGCCCGTCGACCCGCACGCGGCGATCTGGCAGCTCTCGATCGGCGAGCAGCAACGCGTCGAGATCCTGAAAGCGCTCTACCAGCAGGCGCGGATCCTGATCCTCGACGAGCCGACCTCGGTCCTGACGCCGCAGGAGGCCAAGGCACTCTTCGAGACGCTGCGCGCGATGGCCGCCGAAGGGCGAACCGTGGTCTTCATCTCCCACAAGCTGCACGAGGTGAAGGCGGTCGCCGACCGCGTCACGGTGTTGCGCGGTGGCAGGTCGATCGCGACGGTCTCGGCGGCCGAGTCGACACCGCGCTCGCTCGCCGCGCTGCTGGTCGGCCGCGAGGTCGCGGCTGTGACGAGAGCAGGTCACGTCGCCTCCGAGCTGCCGCCGATCCTCGAGCTCGAAGAGCTCTGGGTGGACGGGGATCGCGGCGCGCCGGCGGTCAGGGGCGTCAATCTTGCGCTGCGCGGCGGAGAGCTCCTCGCGGTCGCAGGCGTGTCGGGTAACGGTCAGCGCGAGCTCGCGGATGCGATCGCCGGCCTCCGCAAGCCGACCGGTGGCTCAGTCCGCGTCACCGGGCGGGCGCTCAAGGGCGGCGACCCGCGCGACGCCTTCGCGGCGGGCGTCGCCTACGTGCCCGAGGACCGGCTCGGGACCGGTGTGGCGCCCGAGCTCTCGATCGCGATGAATCTCGCCCTCAAGTCGTATCGCAAGGACTCCAGAGGCCCACTGCTGCGGCGACGGTGGATGAACGAGCGCGCCGTCCGCCTGATCCGCGAATACGACATCAAGGCGCCCGGCGGCCCCGGCGGCGCGGCAGGAAATCTGTCCGGCGGCAACTTGCAGAAGAGCGTGCTCGCCCGCGAGTTCTCCGGCGAGCCGAAGGTCCTGGTGGCGGCCTCGCCGACCCGCGGGCTCGACGTCGCCGCAATCGAAGCCGTGCACCTCTACCTGATCGAAGCGACCGCGCACGGTGTCGCCGTCCTGTTGATCAGCGAGGACCTCGACGAGATCATGGCGCTCAACGATCGCATCGTCGTCATGTACGAAGGCCGGCTCGAGGAGGTCGAGGACCGCAGCAGCGTCGAGGAGATCGGCCTACTCATGGCCGGTGGGAGCATTCAGGCTGACTGACCGGCAACCTCCGCCGTCGCGGGCTCCGGGACGACGAGTGTGCCCGCCTGTCCCGCCAGAATCTGCGGCGCGTCCTCAAGCGCGCCGATCGCGGCTCGACCGCCGGTGGCTTCGACGAACCGGCAGGCCGCTTCCACCTTCGGCCTCATCGAGCCCGATGCGAAGTCGAAGTCCCGAAGCTCGGCCGGTGTCGCCCGGCTGATCGGGCACGCCGTCTCGGTGCCCCAGTCGCGCATCACGGCGCTGACGTCGGTGAGCATCAGCAGGAGGTCGGCGCCGAGGCTGCGCGCCAGGAGCTCCGCGGCGAGGTCCTTGTCGATCACCGCCTCGATCCCGTGCACGGCGCCGTGCTCGTCGACGGCGACCGGGATTCCGCCTCCCCCTGCGCAGATCACGAGCGCTCCGCTTTCGACGAGCATGCGGATCGCGGGGAGCTCGACGATCCCGAGCGGCTCGGGAGAGGCGACCACGCGGCGGAAGTGCACGCCGTCGCGGGCGATGCGCCAGCCGAGCTCGCGCTCGACCACACGCGCCTTCTCCTCGGTGTAAACCGGGCCGATCGGCTTCGTCGGCGACTTGAACGCGGGATCGGCGGGATCGACGAGCACCTGGGTCAGCACGGTGACGACAGAACGGCCCGGGAGACGGTTCGCGAGCTCCTGCTCGAGGACGTAGCCGATCATCCCCTCGGTCTCGGCTCCGAGGACGTCCAGTGGGTACGGAGCAACGTCCGGGTAGGCGTTGGAGAGCAGCGCCAGATGCCCCACCTGCGGGCCGTTCCCGTGCGTCAGCACGAGATCGTGCGACGCCGCGAGCTGTGCGATCGCCACCATCGCCTCCCCGGCGTGCGTCCGCTGGATGTCCGCGGTCGGCGATTCCCCTCGCCGGAGCAATGCATTGCCTCCGAGCGCAACGACGAGTAGCGGCCGCCGCGCTCCGTCCGTGGCTGACGGTGTCATCGCCCGTACCCGCCCATCGTCAGGGCCAGCAGCGCCTTGCCGGTGTGCATCCGGTTCTCGGCCTCGTCGAAGACGACCGACTGGGGGCCGTCGATCACCTCGTCGGTGACCTCGCGGCCGCGGTCCGCCGGCAGGCAGTGCATGTAGAGCGCGTCCGGCGCGGCAAGCGCCATGCGACGCGCGTCGCAGATCCAGTCTTTGTGCTCGAGGGAATCCGCGAGCGCCGTGCTGCCCTCCGTGAACGCGTCGAGCCTGCCCCACGACTTGGGGTAGACGATGTCCGCGCCCTCGAAGGCCTCGTCCATGTCGTTCGAGTAGGTGATCGAGGCGCCGGCTTCCGCGGCGGCAGCCTCTGCCTTCGCCAGCACTTCCGGCATCAGCTCGAAGCCCGGCGGGTGCGCGATCACGACGTCCATCCCGAAACGTGGGAAGAGCGTGGCAACACCCTGTGGAACCGAGAGCGGCCGCGCGTACGACGGGGCGTACGCCCACGTCATCGCGACCCGCAGGCCCCGGGTGTCGGCGCCGCGCTTCTCGCGGATCGTCATCAGGTCGGCGAGCGTCTGCGTCGGGTGGTCGACGTCGCACTGCAGGTTGATCAGCGGGATCTCGGCCCAGCGGGCGATCTCCCGCATCCAGGCATTGCCCTCGTAGGGGGCGAGGTCGTGCCGGATCGCGATGCCCTCTCCGTAGCGCGAGAGGATGATCCCGGTGTCCTTCGGGCTCTCGCCGTGCGCGACCTGAGTCTTGTCCGCATCCAGGAAGATCGCGTGCCCGCCGAGCTGCGTCATTCCGGTCTCGAAGGCGTTGCGCGTCCTGGTCGACTTGTCGAGGAACAGCATGTACAGGGTCTTGTCGGCGAGCAGGCGTTGCGGCTCCCCCACCCTGCGCGCCTCCTTCAACTCGGCTGCGACGGCCAGCGCCTCCTCGATCTCTTCGAGCGTCCAGTCGATCGTCTCGATGAAGTCCTTGCCGACGAGCGTTCGTCTGTCGAATGCCACTTGCATCACGAGCTTCCTTTCATGAGGGTCTGCTGCCCGAGCTCCAGTCCGACGAGCTCGGGAATGGGTTGCTGCGTCTGGACGTCCGGGATCGGTGCAGGCCCCCCGGTAGCCGCTGGGGGACGCAGGCCGACGAGGTCGTCGGGCGCGACGGGGACGCGGTTCAGCGTCCGGCCCGTGGCGGCTCGAAGCGCCGAGACGATCGCTGGAGTGGCCGCGATGGTCGCCAGCTCGCCGATGCCCTTGACGCCGTAGGGAGCGCCCGGCTCCGGCTCCTCCACGAACTCGGTCACGATCGGCGGCACGTCGAGAATGGTCGGAATCAGGTAGTCGCTGAAGGTGGGGTTGCGCACGATCCCGCGCTCGACCTGGAGCTCTTCCATCAGCGCAAGACCGAGACCCATCGCAGTCGCGCCCTCCACTTGTCCCTGAGCACTCTGCGGGTTGACGACGCAACCGCTGTCCTGTACTGCGGCGATCTGGACGACGCGGGCGAGCCCAAGCTCGGTGTCCACGTCGACGACGGCCCGCTCGGCGACGAACGAGAACGATGCGTGGATGTCCCCCTGACCCTCCTCGTCGAACGGCTCGGTCGGCCGGTGGTGGTAGACGCGCGTGCAGCTGATCGGCAGCGGCGCGCCGCGATCGAGCTCCTCGCGAACGGCGCGGCAGGCTGCCTGCACGGCACCACCGGTCATCGTGGTCTGCCTGGACGCCGATGACGATCCGGCCGACCCCGTCCGCGTGTCCGCAGCGTGCACGACGACGCGGTCGACTTCCAGCTCGGTGCGGACGATCTGGGCGAGGACGGTGCGCAGGCCCTGGCCGGAGTCGACCGCAGCCGTGTGCACGCCGGCCACCGGGCCGTCCGGGCCGTCGCTGATGGTCACCGTCGCCTCGGCGGCGTCGTCGAAGCCCTCGCTGTACGCGACGTTCTTGAAGCCAACTGCGAAACCGACGCCGCGCGTGATCCAGGCCGGAGTCGGGTCACACTCGGGCAGAGCGATCGCCGCGCAGCGCTCGATCACCTCGCGCACCGGCGCGCTGCCGGCCAGCACCTGACCCGTCGGCAGGACCGACCCCGTCTGCACGACGTTCCGCAGCCGCAGCTCGACCGGGTCGAGCCCGAGCTTCGCCGCGAGCGCGTCCAGCGCGGACTCGTAGGCGAAGCACACCTGCGGCGCACCGAAGCCCCGCATCGCCCCGCACGGGGGATTGTTCGTGTAGACCACGGTTCCTTCGATCCGCACGTGCGGCACCTCGTACGGCCCGGCGGCGAACGTCGACGCGTTTGCGAGCACCGCGGGGGACGACGAGGCGTAGGCGCCGCCGTCGAGGAGCAGCCGAACGTCGGCGGCGACGAGGCTGCCGTTCCGGTCGGCGCCGTAGCGGATCCAGATGCGCGACGGATGCCGGTGCACGTGACCGTGGAAGGACTCGCGCCGCCCGTAGGTCATCTTCACCGGACGGCCGGTGCGCAGCGCGAGCAGGCAGGCGTGGATCTGAAGGTGGATGTCCTCGCGGGAGCCGAACGCTCCGCCGACGCCGGCGAGCGTGATCCGGACGAGCTCCTCGGGGAGGTCGAGGCAGGGGGCGATCTGGCTGCGGTCCATGTGCAGCCATTGCGTGACGACGAACAGGTCGACCCCGCCGTCGGCCGCCGACACGGCGAGCCCACCTTCCGGGCCCAGGGCTGCCTGATCCTGAATCGCCGTCTCGTAGTAGCCCTCGACCCACACGTCTGCCGCCGCGCCGGCCGGGTCGCCGTGGACGATGTGGACGTGTCGCAGCACGTTGCCGAAGTCGTGCACGCTGGGCGCGTCGGGCTGCAGCGCCTGCTCCATGTCGGAGACGACCGGCAGCGGCTCGTAGTCGACCGCGATCAAGTTGGCTGCGTCGCGAGCCTGCTCCGGACGCTCCGCCGCGACAAGGGCGATCGGCTCTCCCTCGTAGCGGACGACGTCGGCCGCGAGGACGGGCTGGTCGGAGATCTCGAGCCCGAATGTCCGCTTCCCCGGGACGTCCTCCGCGAGCAGGACGCAGACGACGCCCGGCGCCGTCCTCGCCCGCGAGACATCGACCGAGCGGATCCGGGCCGACGCCTCCGTGCTGCGCAGCGTTGCACCCCACAGCATCCCGTCGGCCCGGAGATCGCTCCCGTATGCAAACTCACCGCTCACCTTCGGCACGCCGTCGATCGAGACGGCGCTCTCTCCCACGACCCCACGCACCGTCGTCGCGCTCATCGAAGCGCCTCCGCTGCGTGCTGCACCGCGTCGACGATCTTCGCGTAGCCGGTGCAGCGGCAGAGGTTTCCCTCGAGCGCCGTCCGAATCGCCTCGTCGCTCGGATCGGGATCGCGCTCGAGCAAATCGACGGCGGCGACGATCATCCCCGGTGTGCAGAAGCCGCACTGCACGGCGCCCGCGGCGAGGAACGCGTCCTGGACGGGGTGCAGCTGCCCGTTCGGGGACAGCGACCGCACTGTGCGAACTGTCGCGCCCTGAGCCTGGAAGGCGGGAATGAGGCAGGCGCACACGACCTCGCCGTCGAGCCAGACGGAGCAGGCGCCGCACTCGCCCTCGTCACAGGCGCTCTTGGGCGCAACGACGCCGAGCTCGTCCCGCAGCACCTCGAGCAGGCTCGCCTGCGGCCGCGCGTCGGCCTCGCGGGGCGCGCCGTCGACGATCATCCGGATCAGCACGGCTCCTCCAGTGCGGTGATGAGAGCGCGCCGGGCGAGCACACCGACGGCGTAACGGCGGTAGGCGGCCGAGCCGCGGCGGTCGTCGATCGGGCTGCACGCTGCTGCAGCGAGGCAACCGAACTCGTCGAGCGCGGCGGGATCCGGGTCGTCCCAGTCGATCGCGTCTGCGGCGAAGGCCTCGGCTCCATGCGCACGCAGGACCGTCGGGGCGACGGACCCGAGCGCGAGCCTGATCCGCCGGCCTGCCCCATCGAGCTGGACGCAGGCGCTGGCGATTGCGATCACCAACGCGTTCCGGCGTCCGATCTTCGTGAACGACCCCGCCCCGGTGACCGGCAGCCACTCGACTCCGAGGATCAACTCGTCCGGCGCGAGTGCGGTCCGCTTGGGGCCGACGAGGAACGCCTCGAGCGGGATCCGCCTCGTGCCGTGGGCCGATCCGGCGAGAACGTCGGCGCCGTACGCAGCCAGCACGGGCAGGCTGTCGCCGGCGGGGGATGCGGTTGCGAGGTTCCCACCGATCGTCGCGCGGTTGCGGATCTGCACCGATCCCACCGAGCGCGCCGCCTCCACGAGCGGCGCGAAGCCGGGGAGCTCGCGCGTGATGCGTGCGAACGTGACGCCGGCGCCGAGGAAGACGCTGCCGTTCTGCCGCGACACCTTGAGCTCGTCGACCTGCGAGAGATCGAGCAGCGCGGCCGGGTGGGCGCGCCCGGCGTTCAGCTCGACCATCAGGTCGGTCCCGCCGGCGACGGGCACGGCTTCCGGGTGGTCGGCCTTGAACCGCAGCGCCTCGTCGAGGCCGCGGGGCGAGAAGACCTCCATCAGAACCTACCTCCCGCGAAGGCCTCGATCATCGCGGGCACGTCGTCGCCGAGCGGATAGAGCACCGGGCACGTGCAGCCGCTGTCGACGTACTCCCGGACCTTCGCCCGGCATTCGTCGGCGGTGCCGGACGCGGTGATCAGCTGCACGACCTCGTCGGGGACGAGCGCCGTCGCGCGCTCGATCTGCTCGGGCGTGGCCGGCCAGGTGAGCACCTTGCCGATCTCCTCGAGCAGCGACTCGTCGACGCCGCTCGCCTTCATGATGTGCGGCTGCTGGCCGAGGTACTGCGCCACGAGCTCGCGGGAACGGTCGAGCGCGACGGCGCGGTCGGGGTCGAGCGAGCAGACGACGAGCTGCGGCCGGTCGACGTCGTCGACGGAGCGGCCAGCGCGCGCGGCTCCCTCGGCGAGCGCCTCCATCGCGCCGCGGTTGTAGCCTGGGCCGACGAGGTAGTTGAGGACGACTCCGTCGGCGATCTCGCCCGCCAGGGCCATCATCTTCATCGCAGTCGCGCCGATGTAGATCGGGACGTGCTTCGGCGAGCGGTCGCCGTGGACGATGTCGATCTCGATCTCGTCGACGTCGACGAACTCGCCGTGGAAGGTGACGCGCTCCATGGCGAGCAGGCGGCGGACGACCTCGACGGTCTCGCGCATCGCCGTGAGGGTGTGCCGCCGCTGCACGCCGACCTTCGAGGCGAGCGGCTCCCACCAGGCGCCGATCCCGAGCCTGATCCGGCCGGGGGCGAGGTCGTCGAGCGTCGAGAAGGTCGCGGCGAGTAGGCCGACGTTGCGGGTCCAGTTGTTGACGACGCCGGAGCCGACCGCGATGCGCTCGGTGACGGCGGCGTAGGCGGCCATCGGCACGGTCGCCTCTCGCACCAGCCTGCTCTCCGCCTGCCACACCGCCTCGAAGCCGTTGCTCTCCGCGAGCTGTGCGTAGCGCATCCCGTCGCGGATCGGGTGCTTGTCCTGGAGGTAGAGCCCTACCCGGCCCGCGCTGGTGACGGCCATGGCCGGCCTCCTTTCGGCTCGAATGGATGGGGGCCGATCTCGTCGAGGCGCCGCCAGAGCCGCTCCGCCTCGACACGCGCCTCTGCGGCAAGCTGCCGCTGGTCGAGCTTCGCCAGCTGCCGGTCGAGCACGACCCACTCGCCGGCGACCATCACGTCGCGTACCGCGCGGGAGGACAGCCCGAACACCCAGTGCCCGGCAAACGTGGAGTCGCCGACCGGTGTGGGCGCCGCGTAGTCGAGGACGACCAGATCGGCGGGCGCGCCGGCCTCGAGCGTTCCCAGCAGCGGCTCGTCGAAGATCCGGCCCGCAAGGTGAGCGCTCTCCTGCAAGCGCGACAGGGGCCAGTCGGCGCCGATCGCCCCGTCGTCCTCGCGCACGCGCAGGTATGCGGCACGCGACTCCTCGAACATGTCCGAGCCGATCCCGTCGGTCCCGAGTGCGAGCCGCTCGCCGGCGGCGAGCACCCGCGCGCGCCCGATCGAGTTGTTCATGTTCGAGCGCGCGTTGTGCGCGATCGCCGAACCTGCATCCCGGACCAGCCCGATCTCCTCGTCGTCGAAGTGAACGCCGTGGGCCAGAAGGGTGCGCTCGTCGAGCGCGCCGGCCGCGGCCAGCCGGGCCACGACGCGGCGCCCGAAGCGGCTCTCTGCGTCCTCCTCGTCCGCTCGGTCCTCGGCGGCATGGATGTGGAGACCGGCGCCGGACTCGTGCGCGACCTCGACGCACGAGGCGAGCGTCTCGTCGGAGAGCGTGAACGAGGCATGCGCACCGACGAGGCCGCGCGCGAGGGAGTGACGGTGGTCGCGGAGGAAGCGCCGGTTCTCCTCCACGCCGGCGAGCGCGCGCTCGGGGCCGTCGCGGTCCGTCGTCTCGTAGCAGAGGACAGAGCGGATGCCGAGCTGCTGCAGCGCATCGGCGACCACGTTCAGTGACCCGTCGACGGCGTTCGGGGAGGCGTGATGGTCGACGAGCGTCGTCGTCCCTGAGAGGAGCGCCTCCATCCCGCCGACGAGCGCGGACGCGCGTATCGAATCCCCGTCGAGCGCGCGGTCGAGCCGCCACCAGACGCGCTGGAGGATCTGGACGAAGTTCTGCGGCGGCTCGAGCGCATACGGCATCCCGCGGGCCAGCGCCGAGTAGAGGTGCGTGTGCGCGCAGACGTTGCCCGGCAGGACGATGCAACCGGAGCAGTCACGCGAGCCCCCGTTCGCCGCCGTCACGACGCGCCCGGCGTCGACGTGCAGGTCACGCCGCTCGATCCGCACCGGGTCGAGCGAGGCGACGACCTCTCCGCCCGTCAGGATCACCGGCGCTCGCCTCCGTGTCTGGCGAGGTGCGGCACCGCCGCGAGCGCGGCGGGCGAGTCCTTCATCGGCAGACGGGTCCGGCGAATGCCGTCGAACGCGTACAGCGCGCCGGCGACCGCGGCGGCGGTCGGGACGAGCGCGGCCTCGCCGACACCCTTGGCGCCGTAGGGGCCCTCCGGCTGAGGCTCCTCGACGAGGATGCACTCGACCGCGGGCATGCCGGTCGGCGGAACGATGTGGAGCGACTTGAGTGTCTCGGTCACCGGCACACCGCCCTCGAGCACGAACTCCTCCGACAGCGCCTGACCGAGCCCCATGTGCACGCCGCCCTCGATCTGCCCCTCGACGAGGGTCGGGTTGAGCGCCCTGCCGACGTCGTGCGCCGCTATCACTTTCGCGAGCCGCCCCTCCTCGTCGAGGATCGCGACCTGCGTCGCCCAGGCGTACGCGAGGTGCGTCACGGGCTCGGGCGCGTCGAGGGTCGTCGTCCAGTCGACCGTGTGCTCGCCGTGGAACTCCTGCCCGGCGAGCACCTCGAGCGGGCCCGCCGCCTTCAGCCGGCGCGCCGCGTCGATCACCGCGTTGCCGCCGAGCACAGTCGAGCGGGACGCCGTGGTCTGGCCCGTGTCGAGCTCGCGATCCGTGTCGACGGCGACGTGGACGCGCTCTGGAGGGAGGCCGAGCTCCTCGCACGCGATCTGCTGCAGCACCGTGTGGACGCCCTGGCCCATCTCGGTCCACGAGTGGTAGAGCGTGACCGAGGCGTCGGGCTCGACGCGGAGGACGGCCCGGCCGTGCTCGACGACGCCGTTGCCGATGCCGGTGTTCTTCACACCGCAGCCGATACCCGCGAACGGCGCCTCGCGGTAGGCGTCGCGGACGGCCAGCAGCGTCTGCTTCAGGCCCACGCCGGGGCCGAGCCGCTGGCCGGTCCCGAAGCGGTCGCCGACGTCGAGAGCGTTGCGCCAGCGGATCTCCCAGCCGTCGATCCCGACGAGCTCGGCCAGCCGGTCGAGGACGCCCTCGACCGCGAAGTTGGACTGGTTGACGCCGAAGCCGCGCATCGCCCCGCAGGGTGGGTTGTTGGTGTAGACGGCCGTCGCCTCGACGTCGACGTTCGGGACCGCGTAGGCGCCGCACGCGTGCCCCGCGGCGCGTTCGAGCACCTTGTCGCCGACGCTCGCGTAGGCGCCGGTGTCGCCGACGATCCGCGCGCGCACCGCGACGAGGCGTCCCTGCTCGTCGCAGCCGGCCGTGTAGGTGAGCCACATCGGGTGGCGCTTGGAGTGGAAGCGGAGGCTCTCCTTGCGGCTCAGCGTGAGCAGCACCGGGCGCCGCGCGACCGTCGCCAGCAGCGCCGCATGCCCCTGCACGTTCAGGTCTTCCTTCGCGCCGAACGCGCCGCCCGTCGACACGTGCGTGACCCGGATGCGTTCTTCCGGCAGGGCGAGGAAGGAGGCGATCTGCCGGCGGTCGTCCCAGACGCCCTGGCCCTGCGAATAGACCTGCAGCGGTTCGTCGCCGTCGGGCACGGCCAGCGCCGACTCGGGCTCGAGGAAGGCGTGCTCGATCACCTGCGTGCGGAAGGTCTCGGTGACGCGGTGCGCCGCCTGCTCGAGCGCGGCGTCGACGTCGCCGCGCTGTACCTTCGAGACGGAAAGGACGTTGCCACCCTCGTGCAGCTGCGCGGCACCGGCCACGAGCGCGTCGAACGGGTCGACCACCGGCTCGAGCACCTCGTACTCGACCTCGACGAGCGCCGCGGCCTCGCGCGCTGCGTGGCGCGACTCGGCCGCGACCGCGACGAGCACGTCGCCGACGTAGGACGTCGTCTCCCCCTGAGCGACCAACTGCCGCCAGTCGCGGGTGAGCGCGCCCTGCTTGCGCTCGCCCGGCACGTCGTCCGCCGTGAGAACTGCGACGACGCCCGGCTGCGCCGCCGCCTTCGAAGTGTCGATCCGCAGCACCCGCGCCCGTGGATGGTCGGAGAAGCGCAGCGCCCCGTGCAGCATCCCCGGGACAACCATGTCGCCGACGAACGGCTTGTCGCCGAGCGCCAGCTCCGGCCCCTGGTAGCGCGCGGCCCGCGAGCCGACGCGGCCGCTGCGGTCGGGCACCGGCAGCGGCTCGCCGCGCCGAGCGGCCGCGAGCAGCTCGATCGCGTCGACGATCTTCACGTAGCCGGTGCAGCGGCAGAGGTTCCCGAGCAGCGCGTGCGCAATCTCGTCGCGGGTCGGGTCGGGATGCTTGTGCAGCAGCGACTCGCCCTTCATCACGATCCCCGGCGAGCAGAAGCCGCATTGCGAGGCGCCTGCGGCGACGAAGCACTCCGACCACTCGCGCCGCTCCTCGTCGGTCAGGCCTTCGTGCGTGACGACGTTCTTGCCCGTGAGCCGCCTCGCGTTCTGCGCGCACGAGACGGAGGCATGCCCGTCCACGAGCACGGTGCACGCGCCGCAGGAGCCCTCCGGCGCGCAGCCGTCCTTGACCGAGCGCAACCCGAATCGCTCGCGCAGCAGCTCGAGGACGCTCTCGTCCTCGCGCGGGTCGGCCGAGACCGGGAGTCCGTTGAGGACGAAGTCCATCGCTACTCCATCGCACCGAGGACGAGGGACAGGAGCGCCATCCGCAGGACGACGCCGTAGAACGCCTCCTGCCAGTAGCGCGCGTGCCGCGTCGCGTCGACGTCAGGAAGGAGCTCGTCCATCCGCGGCAGGCTGTGCAGGATGATCGCGCCCCGCTTCGCCTTCTCGTGCAGGAGCTGCCGCGTGACCTGGAACTCCTGCGCCGTCCGGCCGACGTCGTCGCCGCGCTCCACGCGCGACTGCTCGTAGTCCGCCTGGACGACCGGCTCCATGTAGATCACATCCGCTTCGGCGATGCAGTCCGCGACGGACGCGAACTCGGTGTAGCGGACGTTGAGCTCGTCGAGCTCGGCCTTGAACTCGGGCAGGAGCGACATCTCGGGAGGCCCGACGACGAACGACTCGATGTCGAACTGGGACGACGCGTGCAGGATCGAGTGCATCGTCCGCATGCGCATGTCGCCGACGAGCAGGAAGTTGAGCCCATCGAGCGTGCCGAGCTCCTTCTTGATCGTGTAGAGGTCGGTGAGGACCTGCGTCGGATGCTGGCCCCAGCCGTCGCCGCAGTTGATCACCGGCACCGAGGCCCAGTGGGCGGCCTCCGCCGGCGCTCCTTCCTGGTAGTGCCGCATCGCGATCACGTCGGCGTAGAACTCGAGCATGTGGATCGTGTCCTTCATCGACTCCTGGTAGAAGTCGCCGGCGCGGGTCATCTTGGCGTCCGCGAAGCCCAGGACATGGCCGCCGAGCCGGTGCATGGCCGCCTCCGTCGACATCCGCGTGCGGGTGCTGGGCTGGTAGAAGGCGGTCAGCAGCGTCTTGCTTGCAAGCAGGTCGGTGTTCCGCCGGTTCTTCGCGATCGGCGCCAGCTCGTCGCAGACCTCGAAGATCCGCTCGAACTCGCTGCGCTCAAAGTCCTTGAGCGACAGGATGTCGCGCCCGAGAAAGCTCCTCATCTCCGTTCCTCTCAGTCAGTGGGGTTGTGCGGTCGACGCCGGTGAACAGCACGGCGACTCGCTCGTCGTCGGCGACCTCGCCTGCTGCGCGCAGCGCGAGGAGGCCCGCGAGCCCCGCCGAGCCGGTGGGATCGACGTTGATTCCGGTCGCCTTGCGCCCGACGGCGTTCGCCTCGGTGAGCAGCCGTTTCGCCGACGACCACGGGAGCGCCGCCCGTCGCGAGCATGCCCTCGACGACGGCCAGCCAGTCGTAGGTCTCGTCGTCGAGGATTCCGTGGGCGACGCTGTGCGGCTCGCTCTCCCAGGGCCACATGAACTCCGACCGGTGTGAAGCGGCGTAGCCGAGGTCGCCGCCACGAGCGGTGAGCACGTCGAACGCGCGCTTCAGCGGCCAGGCGCCCTCGGTCTGGACGGTGTCGATCCGCGGCGAAGCCTGGAGTGCTCCGAGCGCCGCCGCTTCGCGGAAGGCGGCCATGCAGGCGCTGGCCAGCGCACCGCCGCCGACCTGCACGATCATCCGGTCGAGCTCGACTCCGGTCGATGCGATCTCCCAGCCGAGCGTCTGTCCGCCCTCGACGGCCAGACCGTTGAGATTGCCCTGACACGTGAACGGGAGCGCGCCCTGGTCGAGCGCTTCCAGCAGGCGGCGATACGTGGGGTCGCCGACGGTGCCCCGGTCCCGGGGACAGACGACCACGCGGGCGCCGAGCTGCTCGAGCCGGTCGAGCACGACCGTGTCGGCGTCGACGGGAACAAAGACGCGCAGCACGCGCTTGCCGGCCGCTGCGACGACTGCAGCCGCCAGAGCCGCGTTGCCGCAGCTGGCGATCGCGAGCTCGGGGCGCCGCGAGTGATCCGCGAGGCCGACGCGCTCGGCGACCTCCAGGTAGAGAAGGACGCCGAACAGGTGGCGGGCCTTGTGGGAGCCCGCGACGTTGCCGGTCTCGTCCTTGACCCACACCCCACCGGCCGACGAGAAGCCGAGCCGGTCGCTGAGCTCGGCGCTGCGCTCGAACGGCGTTGCCACGAAACCGACGCCGTCGACGGCGGCCACCTCGTCGTCCAGCGACCGGACGAGCGAGCAGAACACCCAGTCCCGCAACCCGAGCTGATGGGCGTACAGGAGCTCCCGGTAGCGGACAAAGGGGTTCGACTCCTGGTCGTCCACCGGGAACCGGTCGTGAGTTGAATCGAGCTGCCGCCGGAGCACGTGGTCGACGTCGTCGGCGCCTCCGTGCGTTCGGACAGCGGAACGGATACGGCTCCGTCCAGGACGCGACCGTCCCGCAGCCGGCACAGACGAGCCTGCTCACAGCGTCTCCAGCACGCCCGTGCGCGCGTTGAAGTCGTCGATCAGGGCGTCCCACGCCCCGGCGATTTGACGCATCTCGGTCCAGAAGGCCGGAGCCCGGCGCGCCTCGAACTCGTCGATCGACACGCCCTGTTGCTCGACCCAGGTGAAGTAGCCGAGGTTGAAGATCCGCTCGCGCTCCTCGTGGGTGAGCTCGCGCAGGTTGTCGGTCGCCGCTCCGAGCAGGTGCTCGCCGAAGACCTCGGCTGCGCCGAGCTCGTCGAATCCGTTCGGGAACTGCTCGGCGCCCGCGAGCTCGCGCTCGCTGCCGTACATCGCTGCGCCGTCGGTCGCGACCGTGACGATCACGTCCTGTGGACCCAGCCCGTAGTGCTTGGCGACCTTGATCGCGCCGAGCAGATTGCAGATGCTCGAGAGCCCGAGGGCGGGGAGCAGACGGATGACCTCCTCGGGCACGCCGCGCCGGTTCGCCAGAAAAGCGCGTCCGGTGTCGGTGCCGAAGAGCAGCCCGAGTCGATCCGTCGCCCGGTCGGACACCGCCAGCGCGACGTCCGTGTTCATGACGTTGTGGATCAGCGGGATGTGCTTGTCCCCGATCCCCTGAATGTTGTGCGCGCCGAAGCCGTTGCGGAGCATCGTCGGACACTCGAGCGCCTCGCAGGCGACGATCAGCGACCCGTACCGTTCCTTCAGGTAGTCGCCGGCGGCGATCGTCCCGGCCGAGCCGGTCGCCGACACGAAGGCGCGCAGCCGCAGCTCCGGCTCATCGGCACGCAGCGACTCGAAGACCCGCTCGAGCGCCGCGCCGGTCGCCAGGTAGTGGGCGATGTGATTTCCGAACTCGGCGAACTGGTTGAAGATGACGTTCTGCGGGTCGCGCTCGAGCTCGGCGCACCGGTCGTAGATCTCCTTGACGTTGCTCTCGGTCCCCGGCGTGCGGATGATGTCGCCCGGGTCGACGACCCACTGCTCGAGCCAGGCGAAGCGCTCGCGGCTCATCCCCTCGGGGAGCACGGCCACGCCACGGCAGCCCATCAGGCGTGAGATCGCGACGCCGCCTCTGCAGTAGTTGCCGGTCGACGGCCAGACGGCGCGGTCGCGGGTCGGATCGAACTGACCGGTGACGAGCCTGGGCGCAAGGCACCCGTAGGCCGCCAGGACCTTGTGCGCAGCGATCAGCGGGAAGCGGTCGCCGAGCGCGACCACGATCGTCGCCGGGACGCCGGTCAGCTCCTGCGGCAGCACGAGGTGCTCGGGGATGTCGACGAAGTCGGCGCGGCTCTCGCCGTTGTGCCAGTGCACACGGAAGAGGTTGAGCGGATGAGGTTCGTCGGGCCCGATGTCGGCGAGTGCGGCTCTGACGTCGCCGCGGATGAGCGTCGGATCGGCCAGCTGGGCGAAGGTCGGCAGCGCGATGCGCGCCTCGCGGAATCGTCCGATCGTGCGTTCGAGCACGTCCGGCTCGACGGACTGGGACTCCAGGCCGAATCGTTCCGTCAACACAGCGCCTCCTCCGAGGTCCTGCTAGCCACACTAGAAGCGCGCTCACGGCGCTACTTCGGGGAATCGACGCAAATGCGGTCAGTGAATTCCCGGTTCCGGAATGGCGCCCGGAGGCCTCAGCTCAGCGGCGGAGGCCTCATCCTGGACGAGACGCTATCTACCCACGCGCCGCGATCCCCGGGTTAAACGGACTCGCCCGAGACCCCGCTCTTGCGCCGGCGGCCGAGGTGGGCAAGCCGTGCACCGAGGCTGGACTGAAGGTCGGGCTCGCCGGTCCCTGCGTCGTCGCCGGCGGAAACCGCCGTCTGCAGAGGGCGCTCGTTCCCAAGCTCGACCTGGAGCCGCTGGAGCTCCTCGATCAGCATCAGAATCGCGCGCCCTGCGGCTCGTACCTCCTCGCGAGGGTCGGCAACGAGCCCGTCCCCCCAACGGCCGAGCAACTCGAGCTTCTCTTCGTCGAAACGCTCCACCATCCCCCGATGTGCGAACAGCTGTCCCCGGGGTCTAGTCGATCACCCGCGCCCCGTCAAGCGGCCGGCCGGGCCTTCAGCCGGGCGTCTTCGGACCCGCGATCGCCGCAGGCGGGAATGCGGCCCAGCCGCGCTCGGTCAGCGACGCGAGGCTGCTCGACTTGACGCCGGCGTCGGAGACCGTGAGAACCCCGTCTCGGACGACGAGCGACCGCCGGATCCCCGCCGCATCCTGAACGTTGCCGGCGCCGTGCTCGACGCGTCCGACCTCGTCGATACCGCGCCGGCCGACCCGGAAGCCGATCGCCTTCTGATTGAACGGGATCACGACCAGGCTCGTGCGCGGCCAGAAGAGGAACGCATGATGGTCGAACTCCGCCTCGGACCAGCCCTGGCCGAGCGAGACCCGATGCAGCCGCGCCGGGTGCCGGAGATCCGAGACGTCGAAGAGCGACACCTGCGTCCCCACCGGGCGGCCTTGCTCGTTCGCATCCTGACCGATGCCGAGCAGGAGGTTGTCGCCGATTGGGTGCAGGTACGCCGAATAGCCGGGGATCTTCAGCTCGCCGAGCACGCGGGGCTGCTCCGGATCGGCGAGGTCGACCGTGTAGACGGGATCGATCTGCTTGAAGGTGACCACGTAGCCCACGTCGCCGACGAAGCGCACCGCGTAGACGCGCTCCCCCTTGCCGAGCCCGCCGATCCGGCCGGCCTGGACAAGCGCGCCGTCCTTCGGGCGCAGCGTCGTCAGGAACGACTCGCTCTCCTGGCCTCTGCCCCACCATGCGGGCGTCTCGGTGCTGACGACGCGGAGCACGCCGCGGTACTCCGACAGCGACCATTGGCTGAGCAGGAAGCCGGTGACCTGGCCGCTGCCGCGGTACTGCGTGCGGGACGGGCTCGAGATGTCGAACTTGTGGATCGCGGTCACGACGCCGGTCTGCTCCACCGTCGGCTTGGCCGGGTCCGGCCGGTCGGACCAGCGCTCGGTCGCCACGTAGAGGCTCTCCGGCGATGCATAGACGATCCGCGCATCGGTCATCACCGCGACCGAGTCCACCGGCTGCAACCCTTGCTCCAGGTCGACCGTGAGCACGGTCATCATCCCCAGGCCGGAGAACGCTGCGGGACGGCTGACGTTGCGGCACTGCACGAGCGGGCGCTTCTTGGCCGCTGCGGCATGTGGCCGTGCGATCCGGTACGACGGCAGCCAGCTCGTCACGCCGGAGGAGGCGACGACGGTGCGATTGTGCTTCCCCGCGGCGGCGAGCTCGTCCTTCGAGGTGCCCGCGGGCGACTCGAACGGGAGCTTGCCGGGCATCGGCGAGGTGACGACGACCCGGGCACTTCGGCCGACGAGCCGCGCGGCCACGTACGCACCGTCGAGCGTCAACGTGCGAACCAGGCGCAGCGCCTTCGGGTTGGAGACGTCGATCTCCGCAAGGACCGACTGAGTCGGCGCGTACGGCATCATGCGTGCCGCGACGGCCGGCAACGGCTCCGCCCAGTAGCCCCCGCGCGAGAGGACGAGCAGGCGGTCGCCGTGCAGGAGCAGCTCGTGGCTCCAGCCCGCGTCGAGCTTGAGCGTATCCAGGAGGCGCGGCTTCGCCTCCGCTGACGTCGACCGCGTTCAGCTTGCCGTTCGCGACCGCGAAGAGCGTCGTGCCGTTCGTCTTCACGAGGTCGGGCTCGTCGACGCCCTCCTCCTGGACGTTCGTGCCGGAAAAGTCGACACCTTGCTGCGGCGACGCTTCCTTTCCCGACGCTGCGGCAACGGGAGGCAGGCCGCCGATACCCACCGCCCCGCCGAGCCCCCACGGCCCCACGAAGCGGCTCGCCTGTGCTTTCGCGTAACCGAGCAGGTCGCCGCACGAGCGGAACGCGACGAGGTGACCCGCCTTCGCCGCCGACCCGGTGCGTGCGCTCTCAGCACCCGAGCTGCCGGCCGTGCCTCCGAGTGCGGCGACGGCAAGGAGTGCCAGTGCGGCGAGGAATCCGAGGCGCTTCCGAAAGCTCACCATTCTTGTTTATACGCCGCTGAGCCCGGAAGTAGTCACAGGCGACGCGGTCGGGCGACCGATGAGTTTCCGCGTGCGGCGGGATCGTAGTCTCTGAACCCTCGAAAGGAGACAAAGCATGTCGCACATCACGCAGGTCGGCAGGGTGATGGTCCCGGTCGCCGACCAGGACACGGCGATCGCGTTCTACACCAACGCGCTCGACTTCGAAGTGACCGCAGACATTCCCTTCGGCGACGGCGACCGCTGGGTGGAGGTCGGACCGCCCACCGGTGGAACGACTCTCGCACTCGTGCCGTCGAACGAGCACTTCAAGGCCGGCGGCATGACCGGCATCGCGCTCGACACAAAGGACGCACGCGCCGCGCAGGAAGGACTGAAGGCGAAGGCGGTCGACGTCGACGAGGAGCTCATGGGCGGCGACGGCACCGTGCCGCTGATGTTCTTCTTCCGCGACCACGACAAGAACACGCTGATGATCGTCGAGATCGCAGAGGCGTAACCGACCGCAGGCACGCGCGCGGTTGCCGTCCGTTCCAGACGGGGACGGACCGGACAGTGCGCCGTTTCCGTCTGCTCGCGCTGCTGATCGCAGCCGTCCTCGCCGCGTCTCTTCTTGTCACGGCGGCTGCCGCCTCCGGCCCACCGGCCTGGCTGACGCTCGCGTCCAAGCGCCTGCCGCAGCTTCACGTCAAGCCGGCAGCGGCGATGACCGGCTACGCGCGAGACCGGTTCGGCCCCGCCTGGAAAGACGTCGACAACAACGGCTGCGACACCCGCAACGACATCCTCCACCGCGACCTCAAGCCGTACACGCTGAGAAGCGGCGACGACTGCATCGTCGCCAAGGGAACGCTGCGCGACGTCTACACCGGCAAGACGATCCACTTCGTCCGCGGCGTCAAGACCTCGTCGGCGGTACAGATCGACCACGTCGTCGCACTGGCCGCCGCCTGGCGCACCGGCGCCGCAACGCTGGACGGCCGATCGGCGGCTCGCCTACGCGAACGACCCAGTCGTCCTGCTCGCCGTCGACGGCCCGGCCAACAGCCAGAAGAGCGACGACGACGCCGCCGAGTGGCTGCCGCCGAAGCTCTCGTACGACTGCCGCTACGTCGCCCGCCAGATCGCCATCAAGACGAAGTACACCCTCTGGCTCACGCGGGCCGAGCACGACGAGATGGCGATCGTGCTGGCGAGCTGCTGAGCGACCGCGGCGGCGGCTCCGGATTAGACTGGTCGCCCCGACCGAGAGGAGACGCAAATGCCGTACGTCCTGTCCACCGCCTGGATCCTGCCCGGGAAGACGCAACGGCTTCGCGACTGGTACGCCGAGCTCGAGGAGCGTCGCGACGAGGCATTTCAGACGCTCGACAACGAGGGTGTCCGGCAGGAGGTCGCCCACATTCTCAACACCGAGCATGGCGATCTCCTCGCCGTCTTCATCGAGGTCGACGACATGGACGCCGCGAACGAGGCGTTCTACTCGTCGCCGTTCGAGATCGACCACCAGCACGCTGCGGTGATGGACGAGTGCACGGTCGGAGGCTCGGCGGGGCGCAAGTACGCCGAGCTGATGTACGCCTTCCAGAACCCGAAGAGCGAAGCGGCCGCCGAGAGCTAGCCTGAGGCTTGATGTGGAATTCGGGTGCGTGAAGGGATGAGCCAGCCGTGCGTGCCGGAGTTTCACATCAAGCCTCTGACCCGGCCAGCCAGCCGGGATCGGTGCGCGGCACCGACGCGACGAGGCGAGCCGTGTACGGATGGCTCGGAGCGTCGAGCACCGTGTCGACGGGGCCGGACTCGACGATCTCGCCGCGGTAGAGGACGTAGACGCGCTCGACGACCTGGCGCACGACCGCCAGGTCGTGCGTGATGAAGAGGTAGCCGAGGCCGAGCTCCTCCCGGAGCGTCGTGAAGAGGTTGAGGATCTGCGCCTGCACGGAGACGTCGAGCGCCGAGACCGGCTCGTCGCAGACGATCACCCGCGGGCTGCAGCGCGAGCGCGCGCGCGATCGCGACGCGCTGGCGCTCGCCGCCGGAGAGCGCGACCGGCTTGCGCGCCGCGTAGACGGCGGGCAGTCCGACGAGCCCCAGCAGGTCCGCGGACCGTTGCGGCGCGCGTCAGGGCCGCAGGGCGAGCGCCTCGCGCAGCGTCGCACCGACCGTGCGCACGGGGTTCAGCGACGAGTACGGATCCTGGAAGATCATCTGCACGCTGCGGCGGAGTTGCCGCGCGCGTGCTCCAGTCGAGCTGCCGATAGTCGGATCGCATCGATGCCGTCGATGACGATGCGCCCGACGGTCGGCGTCTCGAGACCGACGAGGCAGCGCGCGAGCGTCGTCTTTCCCGAGCCCGACTCGCCGACGAGCCCGACGCTCTCGCCCTCGCCGACCTCGATCGAGACGCCCGCGAGCGCCGCGACCTCACGCTCCGCCCCGGCCGCCGTGGAAGCGCTTTCTGAGCTCTTCGACGCGGATGATCGGCTCAGCCGTCCTCGCGACCGCCTCGACGTGAGCGTGTGCGCGGTCGTCTTGGCTCTTGCCGAGCCTGCGCGCATCTCCTCCCGGATCTCTTCGATGCGCACGCAGGCGGTCCAGCGCCCGGGCTCCACCTCTCGGAGCGGCGGATCGCCTGCGCGGCACTGCGGCGCTTCCCACCGGCACCGCTGGCGCGAACGGACAGCGGCCGGCGACCTCGTCCGGCGAGGGAACGGCTCCCCGATCGCGACGAGCTCGCGAGAGCCGCCGGTCCACCGGACGGCTCCGAGAGCAGGAGCCCGAGCGTGTAGGGGTGGAGCGGCTCCCGCTCGAGATCGGCGCCCGGGGCGACCTCGAGCACCGAGCCGGCGTAGAGGACGTAGATGCGATCGCAGATCGAGAAGGCGACGCGCAGGTCGTGCGTGATCAGGACCAGGCCCATCCCGCGCGCCTCCTGAACCCGGCGCAAGAGGGCGAGGATCTCCTTCTGCGTCGTCACGTCGAGCGCGGTCGAAGGCTCGTCGGCGATCAGGAGCTCGGGATCGCGCGCGAGCGCGGCGGCGATCGCCGACCCGCTGCGCATGCCGCCCGAGAGCTGGAACGGGTAGCGCTCGACAACTCGCGGGTCGTGGATCCCGACCTCGGCGAGGCGGCGGACCGCCTCGTCGCGCGCCGACGCCCTGCTGGGCGGCCGTCTCGCATGATCTGCTTCCCGATCGCGCAGCACCGGGTTCAGCATCGTGAACGGGTCCTGGAGATCAGGAGCGCGATCTCGCGCCCGCGGATGCGCCGCAGCGACGCGCTCGGCTCAAGCTCGAGCAAGTTGCCGCCCGTCGATCGCGACGCTGGCCGCGCGCGTGCACTCCGTGACGGCAGGAGGCCGATCAGCGCGCGGGCGCGTCAGCGACTTGCCGCTGCCGGACTCGCCGACGATCCCGATCGTCTCTCCGGCCGCGACCTCGAGCTCGAGCGCCCGGACGATCGTGCGCGTGGTGCCGCCGAGCCGCGCCTCGATGCGAGATCCGCACTGTCGACGTGCGAGGCAGCGGCTGCCGGTTGCGTCGCTCACCGCGCGCGCCCGCGGTCGGAGAGCCGCTCGTACAGCCAGTCGCCGATGACGTTCACGCTTGCCGCGGTGGCGACGATCGCGATCCCCGGGCGCGAGCGCGGCCGCCGGGATCGTCGAAGAGCAGCGTGCGGCTCTCGGAGAGCATGCGGCCCCAGTCGGGGGTGCCCGGGCCGACACCGAGCCCGAGGAACGACAGCGACGCGAGCGAGACGATGCTGAACGCGAAGGTGAGGAACGCGTTCGCGAAGGCGAGCGGAAGCACGTTCGGCCAGATGTGGCGGACCATGATCCGGCGATTCGAAAGGCCGAGCATCCGCGCCGCCTCGACGTACGGGCGCGACCGCTGGTCGAGCGTCGCCCCGCGCACGATGCGAGTGTCGATCGGCGAGAAGAGAACCACGAGCAAGCCGACCGCGAGGAAGTAGCCGCCGCCGAGAACGCCCACGACCACGATGGCGACGAGCAAGGCGGGCATCGCGTAGACGAGATCGATCCAGCGCAGAGATCACCGAGTCGGTGCCGCCGCCGAAGTAGCCCGGCGAGGAGGCCGAGCACGTTGCCGATCACCATCGCGCCGAGCGCGATCAGCACCGGCCCGACGACGGCGGTCCGCGCACCCACGATCGTGCGCGAGAGGATGTCGCGGCCGAGGTCGTCCGTGCCGAGCAGGTGCTCGCGGCTCGGCCCCGAGAGGCTGTACAGCAGGTCCTGCTCGTTGGGATCGTGCGGCGCGATCCAGTACCCGAAGGCGGCGCAGATGACGACAGCGGTGAGGATGACGACGGCGACGCCGACCGCAAGCGAGAAGCCGCGGCGCGCCCGCGGGGCAGCGAGCTCCGCCGCCGGTGTCGATGCGATGGTGTCGCTCACGCTTTCGCCCGTTCGAAGCTGATCCGCGGATCGACCGCGACGTAGACGAGGTCGGCGGCGAGGTTGACGACGACGACGAGCGTCGCGATCAGGATCGCGAGCGCCTGCACCATCGGCACGTCGAGCGTGCGCACGGAGTCGACGAGCAGCGATCCGAGGCCCGGGATCGCGAAGGTCACCTCGACGAGAACGGTGCCGGCAAGCATGTAGGCGAGCAGGAGGCCGGCCGCGGTGATGATCGGCACCAGCGCGTTCCGCAGCGCGTACCGGGTGAGCACACGCCTGTCTCGCGATCCCGCGCGCACGCGCGAACGTCACGTAGTCCTGCTCGAGCGACCCGATCACCGCCGTGCGAGTCAGCTTCAGGACAAGACGCCATGCCGGTCAGCGCCAGGGCCAGCGCGGGCAAGCGCAAGGTGCTGAAGGCGGCTGACGACGCCCGTGCCCTCGCCGAAGACGGGAAACCAGCCCAGCTCGACGGCGAAGACGTAGAGGAGCAGGATTCCCGTCGCGAAGGCGGGGGCGCTCACGCCGACGATGCTGAGCGAGACGATTCCCCGGTCGATCGACGTCCGGCTTCGGACCGCCGCCAGCACGCCGAGCGGGACGCCGAGGGCCATCGTGATCAGCGAACGCGAGACCGCCCAGCTGGAGCGTGAGCGCAAAGCGGTCCGAGATGGCCGACACAACGGGCTCGTTCGTCCTGATCGAACGGCCGAAGTCGAAGCTGCAGCGCGCCCTTCGCCCACTTGGCGTACTGGACGAGAAACGGATCGTTCAGGTGGTACTCCTCGCGGATCGCCTCGATCGTCTCCGGAGTCGCCGGCCGGGCGCCGAGCAGGACCTGCTCAGGGCTCCCCGGGGCGAGGTAGAGGAGGCTGAAGACGACGAACGAGATCACGACGACCAGCACCACCAGCGCGACAAGGCGCCGTGCGACGTAGAAGACGAGGCTGCCGCGTGTCATCGTGGGAACGGTGCGCGTGCCCGGCCCCGAGAGGGACCGGGCACGACCGCAAGACCGCCTAGCGGGCCGAGATGTCCAGGGCCCACGGCGTGTACAGGTACCACGTGCCGAAGCCCCGGTAGTTCAACTTCGTGTTGACCGCCATCGCGATGTCCTGGTACCAGATCGGCACGTACGGGAGGTCGACCGCGGCAAGCTTGAGCGCCTTCTTGATCGCCGCCGCCCGCACCTTCTGGTTCGCCGACTTCTGCTGCTGGGCGAGGTAGTGGTCCATCGAGGCGTTCTTGTAGTTCGCCGTGTTGAACGCGTTCTTCGTCGCGCCCTTGCTGTCGTAGATGAAGTGGAGCGCGTCGGCCGGATCCGGGTAGTCCACGCCCCACTCGACGATCTGCGGGCCCATCGGCGACGGGTGGTTGTAGAGCGTCGCGAACCACTTGTCGGTGGTCACTTCTTTGACGGTGAGCTCGATGCCGATCTTCTTCAGGGCCTGGGCCAGCACGAGCGCCGCCTTCCCATCCGTCTGGGCGGAGTCCGGGAACGGGAGCGTCGCCTTGAACCCGTCCGGGAAGGCCGACTGGGCGAGCTCGGCCTTCGCCTTCGCGAGGCTGTAGGTGTACTTCGGCAGCGTCTTGTAGAAGGCCTTGACCTGGGCCTGGGGTAGAACGTCGCCCCACTGCTCCGGTGGCGGCAGCGCCGGGGCGGGCTGGCCGTAGCCCCGCAGCACCGCCTTCACGAGACCCGCCTTGTCGATCGAGTACGCGATCGCTCGGCGCACATGGACGTCGTTCCACGGCTCGATCGCCGTGTCGAGCGACAGGTACGCGGTCCGCAACTCAGGGGCGAGCTGGATCTTCGTGTTCGAGAGGCGCTTCCACTGGTCGATCACGTCCTGCGAGATGCGGAACGAGCCGTCGATCTCCCCCTGGCGCATCGCGAGGAGGCGCGTCGCCTCGTTCACGATCACCTTCAGCGTGATCGCCCGCACGGCCGGCCGGCCACCCCAGTACCCGTCGAAGGCGACCAGTTCGCTCGTGCCGTCGCCCTGGAACTTCGTGAAGCGGTGCGGCCCGGTGCACATCGTCAGCTTCTCGGGTGTTCCGATGTCCTTGAGGTTCGCCTGCCAGTACTTCTTCTGGAGGATGTACGTCACTGCGGGCGCGTAGCGGAAGTACGGGTCGGGTTGCTTCATGCGGATGACGACGCGGTCGCCGGCGGCGGTGATCGACTTGACCGCGGTGTAGAAGGCCGCGATCTGCGAGCCGGCCTTCTCGCTCGCGGCGCGCTGGAGCGAGTAGACGACGTCATCCGGTGTGAGCGTGGTGCCGTCCCAGAACTTCACGTTCTTGCGGATCCGGTAGATGTAGGTCAGCGGGTTCGGCGTCGAGAACGCTTGCGCGAGGCCCGGCCGCAGGCGTCCGAGGCGGTCGTACTTGACGAGCGTCTCGCAGCCGAGCGAGACCACCGTCGCGGTGCCCGAGTCGGCCGAGTGCGTGTACTCGAGGCCGCGGATCGGAGCGCCGAGCGCCCAGGTCAGGTGCTGGACGTCAGCCGAGTGCGCGTCGACGCGGGCCGATGCGCCAACCGTTCCGAGCGCCGCACAGATGACCACGAGGGCGAGCGCGAAGGTTCCGCGGAACCCAGGACGACGGATTCGACGGAACGGCAAACGAAGCATTGTTTCCCTACCTCCACAGGCGATGGGCCCCCGAAATTGCCGCTCGAACCTAACACTGCGCCGACGGCTGATACAAGTGCGCCGTGGAGGGCCACAATCGCTGGCACCCGGACGTCGAGCCGGTTGCGATCGTCCAGCCCGGCGACGTCGTCTCGCTGGAGGCGCCGCTCGGCACCGGCGACCAGATCGGACGCGAGAGCGTCCACGAAGACCTTCTGACGCTCGACTTCTCGCACGACGTGCTCGCCGGCCCCGTTTACGTCGAGGGCGCGGAACCCGGCGACGTGTTGACGGTGGAGCTGCTCGAAGTGGAGCCGGCCGACTTCGGGTTCAGCGCGATCCTGCCGGGCTTCGGCTTCCTCGCCGACCTCTTTCCTGGCCCCTATCTCGTCAAGTGGGAGCTGGACGGTAGCCATGCCCGCTCGACGGAGCTGCCCGGGATCGCAATTCCGGCCGACCCGTTTCCGGGGACGATCGGCGTCGCCCCGTCGCGAGAACTCCTGGAGCGCGTCCACCGGCGCGAGTCCGAGCTGGCGGGCCGAGCCGGGCTCGACCTGTCGGACTTCTCGCCGCCCGCCGTCCCGGCGCTGGCCGCCGACGGACTGGGGACGCTCCCGCCCCGCGAGATCGGGGGCAATCTGGACATCCGGCACCTCTCCCGCGGATCGCGTCTGCTGTTGCCGGTGCATGTGCCCGGTGCGCTGCTCTCCCTCGGGGACGTGCACTTCGCCCAGGGCGAGGGCGAGGTCTGCGGCTCCGCGATCGAGATCGGCGCCCGCGTGACGTTCCGCGTCGGCATCAGCTCCTCGCCGGACTGGACGCCGCGCTTCCCGGCCTTCGAGACGGCGCTGCAGCCGGAGCGGCGCTACTTCGGGACAACCGGCATCTCGCTCGCCGACGACGGGCGCAACGAGCTCCTCGACATCGGCCTCGCAGCCCGGCGCGCGCTCGTCGAGCTCGTCGATTACCTCGCCGCGACCTACGGGTTCACGCGCGAAGCCGCGTACGTGCTGACGAGCGTCGCCGCCGAGCTTCGCATCTCGCAGGTCGTCGACCTGCCGAATGCGCTGGTCTCGGCGCTGCTCCCGCTCGACATCTTCGAGGACTACCGCAGACCGGCGTAGGCCTGGAAGAGCTCGCGCGCCGCCGCGAGGCCGCGGTCGAAGTTGTCGAGACGAAACCGCTCGTTCGGCGCGTGGATGTTCCCGCCGGGGACGTCGAAGCCGGTGATCACAGTCGGGATGCCGCGGGCGGCGAGCGCGGGCGCAAGCGGCAGCGAGCCGCCCGTGCGTGCGAGCACCGGCCGGACGCCGAGCGCCCGCTCGAAGGCGTCGAGTCCGAGCGTGACGGCGCTCGAGCCCGGTGCGACGAGCGAGGGGTCGCAGGCGGACAGCAGCTTCAGCTCGATGGTGGCGCCCGCCGGCGCCGCCTCGTTGAGCAAGCGCTCGAGCACCGGCGCGATCGCGGCGACGGTCTGCCCGTTCGCAAGCCGGAGCGAGAGATTCGCCTCCGCGCGAGCCGCCTGGATGGTCTTCATGAGCTGGGGCGAGCCTCCCTCGATCCCGTGCACGTCCAGCGACGGCTCTCCCCACGTGCGCAGGTAGAACTCCGCCCCGGCTCGTTCGTCGGCCGGCAGGACGCCCTGGTCGGCGAGCACCTCACTTCCGGGCGCGAGGCCGGCCCAGGCAGCCACCTCCTCGACCGACGGCGGGATGGTGCCTTCGCGGAGCCGCTCGGGCAGACGTCCGTCGCGAGCGATGACGCCGCTCAGCGCGACCGTCAGAGCGTGCATCGCGTTCAGCCCGGCTCCGCCGTAGACGCCGGAGTGAACGTCGCGAGCACCCGGTGCGCACGGTGAGGTGGAAGTAGGCCGTGCCGCGCGTGCCGAGGAAGAAGGCAGGCACCCCGTCGGCGAGCATTGCGGTGTCGAAGATCACGCAGGCGTCGGCGCCGCGTTCGTCCTCGGCGATCCACGCAGGCGCGCTCTCGCCGCCGACCTCTTCCTCGGCGTCGCAAAGGACGCGGACGTTGACCGGCAACGCGCCCTCGCTCGCAAGGCTGCGCGCCGCTTCGAGCAGGAGCCAGAACTGGCCCTTGTCGTCCGCCACACCGCGGCAGTAGAGCCACCCGTCGCGGACGGTCGGCTCGAACGGAGGGCTGTCCCAGAGCTCGAGCGGAGCCGGCGGCTGCACGTCGACGTGCCCGTAGCAGAGCACGGTCGGCGCCGACTCTGCAGCCTGGGACGCTGCGAATTCTCCCACCACGAGCCGTCCCGTCGAGCCGTCGACGATCCGAGCCTCGCCCCCGGCCGCGCCGACGAAAGAGGCGACCCAGTCGAGCGCCCGTTGCACATCGGCACCATGAGCCGGATCCGCACTCACGCTCGGGATCCGGAGCAGCTCGAGCAAGGTCGAAAGGCGAGACAGCTCCACGAGCGAAACCCTACGCGGCGCGAACGCGCTGGACGCCGTCGCTTCGTCGTGCTGAGATGTCGTCCGTGAGATCAACGGAGTTCACTCAATGAGCGTCGGCGGTAGAGCAGGCGCCCGCCAGCGCATCCTGAAACGCGCGGCCTTGATCGGGGGCGCTCTCGCACTGTTGGCGCTGTTATTCCTGATCAGCGGCCATTGGGTGCTGGGCGTCATCTTCGGGGCCGCCGCCGCAGCAGCGATCTGGATGTTCTTTCAGGCGCGAGCCGTGCGTTAGCCGAGCCGGGCCTCGCAGCCACTCGGGCCCTGTGCAAGCCACTTCGCGCTCACTTTCTCCAACGTACGGCACACTCGTACGCGTCGAATCAGCCGCGGGTGGCAGCGGGCAGCAGGTCGTGCCAAGGATGGAACGACACGCCCGCGACGTCGTCGAGCCACTCGCGGAAGTCGGAGAGGCGCCGCGCGCGTAGCTCCGAGCCCGAGGCGTCATCGAGCGCCGACCCGAGCCGCAACCACGTCGCGGCCGCCTCGCCGTCGATCGCCGTCGCAAGCGTCTCGCGGAGCGGCCGGATCCTTGCAGTACGCGCCGCCTTCTGCGTCAGCACTGCCACCAGGTCGCCCCACGTTGCAGTCGGCACGGTCGCGATCGCCCTCAGCAAATCGCCCGCCACCGCCGGGTACGACATCGCGACGCCGAGCAGGACGAGCACGGGCTCGTAGCTCTTGCCGGTAAGGATCTCGTCGGCGCCGACGGAGACGCGGAGCAGCCGATAGACGTTCGCGAGCCGCTTCGTCGCGCGGGGCGTGTCAAAGAGCGGTGCGAGGCTCTTCATGAACTCGACCTCGGCGCGCGTGACGACGAGATCGGATGGCGTCAGATCGAACTCCGGCGCCGGCGAGACGGGCGCATGGTCGACGGGCACGTACGACGACCGCGGGCGGTCCGGGACGTCGCCTTCCCTGCCGCCGCCGTCGTCCGGCCTCGGAGAGACCTCGTCGTCGACGCGGACGAGCGTGTCGATCAGCTTCCCGAAGCCGGTCGGCGTCAGCGGCGGCAGCACAAGCGAGTACTGAAAGATCTTCTCGAGGTAGTTCTGCGGCGTCGCCGCCCAGGTGTCCGCGATCGAATTGTTGCCGTTCGTCTTCAGCACGTCGGCGAAGTGCAGTTCGATCGAGCGGAAGAGCCAGCGTGAGTCGACGCCGACGACGACGGCGAAGTGCGGCAGGTCGACGAGCACCTTGATCGACTCGAGGACGCTGACGACGACGTCGTGCGCGCAGCGGTCGAGGTCGTCGATGTAGACGATCACGCGGTCGATCGGCAGGTGGTCTCCGGGCCACGGCTCGACCGAGTCCTTGACGCGAATGCTCTTGCCGACGAGCTCGCTCAGGCCCTCGAACGCCTGGCGGATCTCAGTCACTACGCCGAGGTGCTCACGCCCGCCCCAACGAACGACCTCTTGTGCGATATAGACCGGGCCGGTCAGCTCCTTCGCGGCCTGCGCCCGCCGCTCCGCCTGCACGCGCTGGCGGTCGACGCGGTCGCTCCGCTCCTGCTCGAGCTGCGTTCGCTCGAGCTCCCTCTGCGACGCTTCGTCGACGTAGCGCACGACGCCGAGGACGACCGCCAAGAGGGGCGAGAGCACCGCGATGGCAGCGGCAGCGCGGCCGTACCCGACGACGGCGATCGAGACTGCAAGCGCGAGCGGGGAAAGGAGCAGGGCGATCGACCACGACGGGAGGCGGCGCCATGTTCGTCCGATCCGAACGAGCCGCCGTCCAAGCTCGTCCGCGGCGGCGACCGCACCCCCGGCCGCGCCTGCGGAGCCGGCCAGTTGCTCCGCTCCCGCGGTCGGAGGCCCCAGCTGCGCCAGTCGTGCATCGATTGCGGCGATCCGCTCAGCCGATTCCTTCTCCTCGCGCTCGGCCTCGTCGTGGACGTCGCGCGTCCGATCGAGCTGCTCCGTGACGCGCGCCTGGAAGTCGTTCAGCTGCTCGACGTTGTGCTGCGCCGCCGCGATCCGCTCGTCACCTGTCACCGCGCGGAACACACGGGCAGCGAGGCTCGGCCAGATCGCGCTGTCCTGGTACAGCCACGCATTGAACGACACCTGGAGCACGGCCGAGCAGTAGGCCGACGGCCGGTCGCGCCCCTCCGCCGCGGCCGAGTCCTCGACGAGCAGCGCGACGCGCTCCTGCATCTTCCGCATGAAGAAGCTCTTGCCGCTGCCCCAGTTGCCGAAGAGGCCGACGGCGATCGGGGTCTGGAGCACCTTGGCCGCGAGTGTCCGCGCGAGGAAGTCGACGCGCTCCTCGATCCCGAGCCGGTCCTCTCCTTCGGCGCTATCGGCACTGAAGCCGGCAAGGTACGAGCGTCCGTCGGCCTCGGATTCGACCTCGCTCTCGTCCGGCTCGGCTTGCGCCGGCGCCTCCTGCCGCGCCGCCGTGCGCCTCGGCGCGCGCTTCGTGGCGGCCTTCGCTGCGGGCGGCGGCTGCGCGAGGAGCGCCTCCCACGTCTGCGGACCGACCATCCCGTCCGGCTGCATCCCGTGCGCCTCCTGGAACTTCGCGACGGCACGTTGCGTCGACGGTCCGTAGATGCCGTTGATCTCCTCCGGCGCGAAGCCCGCGGCCGCAAGTGCTTCCTGCACGACCCGGACGTCCTCGCTCGGCTCGACCGGCCGTAGATCGTCCTCGAAGGGGATCGTCAGCAGTGCCTTCCCCTGCGGCGTCGTGCGGGCGAGTGTTTCCCACGTCTCGCGATCGACGACGCCCGTCGGTTTCAGCTTGCGCGACCGCTGAAAGTTGCGGACAGCCTCAGCAGTCTTCGGGCCGTACACGCCGTTCGTCGGCCCGGCGTCGAAGCCGTCCGAATGCAATGCGTCCTGGACGACGCTAGTGGGCTTGCTGCCCTCCAAGCGAAGAATCGGACGGACTGCCTGCAAGGCCATCGTCTCCTGCCACTGTCGTACAGGATGGACGCCAGTTCAAGAGGGCCGCGCGACCTCGAGTCATGAGCCCGGCGTCCAGCGCAATCGTTCGCGATGTTCTCGACGGCTTTGGTGGTACGACGGTACAACGGGTATCGCTTGCGAAATGCCTCAGAAAGCGACCCCCGCATGTGCAGGGGTCTTGAGGTGCAGCTAAGCGGGCTCGAATAGCCGATCTCCTGGTGCGCAGCCCCGAGGGGGGTCCCTTCGTGAGCAGCCAGGAGGTCGCGACAAGTCCGGGTGAGTAACCTCACAACCCGGGAACGTATTGGCCGTTCGCGGCTCGAGCCGGCCTGACGCGGCGCGGTGGAGATCGTCATCGCGATTCCTCCGCAGTCCGTTCCGCGACTTCCGGCCTGTCACGCCGGAGGTCGCGGGTTCGAGTCCCGTCGCTCCCGTCTCTGCCGTTTTTCCTGCAAACAAGAGTGTTGCGTTTGCCTGAGCGGGCTCGTATCGCGCTATTACGGGCAGCACTGTTTGTCAGCTACCCAGACAGAAAATCCCTGCAAAACAGGTACATACCTCACGTCGTCGTACACGCGAGCATGCCGTGGCAGTGTCTGTTCAGACAACACGACCTCCGGCGCCAGACGGATGCGGTCGTGCGGCCGGGAGCGACCCTGCCGAAGCCCATTGAGACGAGGAGGGCGGCTTGCGGCCGACCCTCCTCATCGTCGCCTCTCAAGCCTCGCAGTTGACGACCGTCTCGCCGTTGAGGCAGGCGTCCCAGTCGGGACCTCCGTCGATGAAGTCGACACCGTCGCCACCGTCGAGGTAGTCGTTGCCGGCCTCGCCGTAGAGCGAGTCGTTGCCGTCA